>NZ_CAKUOF010000045.1 GCF_934668725.1 uncultured Dysgonomonas sp. | reverse complement strand
TTTGCTGTTTTATATTACATACAAACAATCAAGGAGAAGATTATGAATACCTTTATAGTAGGGAAAAGTTATGTTAGGAAGATTTACTAGCAAGATACATTCCTTATAATTTAGCCCTATGACCTACAATCACATCCATAATTTGCAACCATAGAACTGCATAAACGAATTTAGAGGAGAACTTTAAATAATGATTATTTATATTAATGAAATCACAGCATCAGATAGATCTTCTTTAATGGACAGTATAGCCAGTAAAGAATAGACTTAGTATAATGGGTCTCAACCAAAGTAGAGAAAGAAAGTCAACCATAACATATATCACAATAGTAATCAGCAACATACACAAAAAAAACTACAGAAAAACATTCCAGATGGATAACAGATACATCTGTTGATCCGTAAGCCGCACTTGAAGCTGACACATTTACACAAACAAGAGAAATCTGTCTTCCAAGAAATGATATTTTTATCTCAACAGCTACCATCTTCAATCATGAATTAGATGATTTGATCAAAAATCATTGTCGTTAAAGAAGCACCATCTGCCTTATACGATTCACCTCCAATCCCCTAAGCTATCAAATATTCATAAATATAACTCCTTAAAGGGAAGCTAGGGCTGTCGGTACTCTTAAAAAGAAAACAACAGTTAAGGTTATTTACAACTCTTGTTATTAATAAATTAAGTAATTGTCTCCATTCTATGCAGTGTCCAGCACATATCTAAATTGTCTTATCAAATTGTAAAATTTAAAAATATGTTTATTTTTGTTTAAAAATAAATACAAATAAACTATAATGAAAAATTTTACAACACTATTCTTTGTTTTATTAGTCTTTATAACCTCACAGGGTCAAAATCAAACCATAAATGGAAATCTGCATTTAACCGTTGGTTCCGGAGGGACCCTTCGCATAGGCAAAACAGGTGATGGAGGCAATATAGCAGTTCCTGTAGGCAGTATTACCGGCCAATATAATATTGATTTTAGCGGATACCGAGACATGTCTCCTGACCAGATTGGGGCACGTATTTCGGCAATAAGATATAATATACATTCGCAAGATAAAGCCTATGTCCAAAATACGGCATTAACTTTTTATACCAACGTTTCTGGATTAAATCCCGGAACCACAGATTTGGCTGAACGTATGCGCATCACACCGGGTGGTTATGTCGGTATAGGAACAACTAATCCGACCAGCAAACTTGACGTAGAAGGAACAGGGTCTATTAGTAACCTCCTAAACGTTGGAAAACAAATACACCCAAGCAATGGAGGGATTGTCAATAGAATATCAATCACTCCTTATCGTCATACCGGAGGACCCTGGTATTTTACTTCACGAGATACACCCAGTATAGCTTATTTAGATATTATGTATGGAGAGAAAAAACTTTTCTCTATGATACATACCGGAGGAATAGATGTGGCAGGACCAATTAAAGCCAGAGAAGTAACCATTGAAATTACCGCTGGAGCCGATCATGTATTTAATAGCGAATATAATTTAAAACCATTATCAGATGTAGAACAGTTTATTCAAGAAAATAAACATCTTCCGGAAGTCCCATCAGAAAAGCAAATGCAAGCCGAAGGACTTAATGTGAACGAATTTCAAATAAAGCTTCTTCAAAAGATCGAAGAATTAACTCTCTATGTTATTCAACAAGAAAAGAAAAATCTGGAACTGGAACAAAA
>NZ_CAKUOF010000044.1 GCF_934668725.1 uncultured Dysgonomonas sp. | reverse complement strand
CGTTAGACTGGCAGTCTAAAGGTGATCGGTTCGAGTCCGATATTCTCCACAAAATCTGGAATCCTCAGACAGAAATGTTTGGGGATTTTCTCATTAAAAGAAGAGGCAAAATAAATTTGTATATATCCCCACTATTATTGATAGTATAAATATCATTCATAATACATCATAATTATTCTTCAATTAATCCAGACATAAATTATGACGATCCTCAACTGTTAAATAAAATCGAAGAATAAGACTTAAGAGAACAAATATTTATCTACAAAAAAATATTTTTTTCCTCTCTAAATACAAATCATAGTTAAATAAAATCATTTCCCCTTAGGCCACAAACAAAGCTGCAAAGCTATCTACAACGCAATATTTAGCAGGCAAAAAAACACTATCTTTTTCTTTTCTAGACGAATAAAAAAGATCTCTTGATGCTTTTTTTCTTTATTTATATGCTTTTATTTCTTTATTTATGTATTTTTGTTCCTTAGTATACAGATATTAAAAACAACAACGACAATAAATAATGACAATGAAAAGGATTTTTTTATTTATGCTAGGTATCTATAGCATAGGCTTTCTGCAAGCACAAGTAGGTGTTAACACAACAGACCCTAAAGTTAGTTTAGATGTACAAGCTATCGCTACAGATGCCACTACGGCAGAAGGTCTCACTGCGCCTCGACTTACACTCAGCCAGCTGGTATCTAAAGATTCTAGGTATGTTGCTGACCAAACAGGTACAATTGTTTATGTAACAAACACAACCGGTACCACTACAACAAAAACAAGAAAAGTTACTACGGTTGGATATTATTATTTTGATGGAACTATCTGGCAACCAATTGGTCCGGACGAAAATTTAAGATTCTTTTACATGCCATCGATTATATTACCAACAGACACATCCGACCCAGCATATAATGCAGGAACACAAACATTTACAATAGACTTATATAAAGCATACTCAGACCAGTTCGGACTAGTCAATTCCGGAACCTCCTATAAAAGCCCGGGGGCAAGTGCACTACCTATAACAGCCAGTAATGCTCTCGAATACTTTATAACTTACTATGACAATAGTGTTTTTCAAAGTGTAGCAGTAAGCAATGCTGGAGTATTAACATATAAATTGCCTACGGAACTTACTCTTTCGGAAAAAACATTTATGAATATTGTATTCAAAGTAAAATAAATTTTATGAAAATACTCTATACGCTAATACTGTGTTTATGTAGCTTAGTTACATATTCACAGTCAGCAAAAACAAACAGCACAGATGGAACATATCTGTTCGAAAAAGCAGTATTTACAATTTCCAATTCTAATTCAAAGTCGGAAGTAGACAGGCTTGTTATTACGAATCCGGCTTCAATAGATACAACGAATTTATTTCTTGAAAATATATTTTCACAGGCTACTATAAACAATGGCATATTATCATTTTGCATTCTACCTGACCAATCAGAATATACAGTAGAAGATGGTATAATATTGCTCCCTGCCAAAGAAGAAAAAACGAAAAAAGACATGTCTGAACATAGACAAAAACAATTAGCTCCTTACTCGACTTCGTTTCGCGACAACATATTAACTTTTACCTTCATTTATCCATATGGAGATTCCAAGTATAATTTCCCTTTAGAGGGTAAGTTGACAATTACCTTAACTAAACAGAAATAGAAATGAAAGAGCTCTATTTTAAGATATTCTATATATGTCTGTTTATATTCTCGATCGGTAATATAGCAGCCCAGGACTGTTCCTCCAATTTTACGGTGAGTACAACATCCACCCC
>NZ_CAKUOF010000043.1 GCF_934668725.1 uncultured Dysgonomonas sp. | reverse complement strand
TACCCAATCAGAATACAGATTTATCGGTATCAACTAAAACCATCACTCCTCGCAAACAATATGTGCGATATCAGCAGAAGTTAAATAATAAAGAAAGCACAGCCGGTAACAACTTGACAAAAAAACAATTTGAGTTATACTTCAAAGAATATAAACCATACCTTAATCCATACTTTCGAATCACTGACCTAATAGAGCCTTTCGAAGTAAACCGTACTTATATATCAAGGTTTGTTAACAAAGAATATGGGGTGAACTTCAGCCGATATGTAAACCGCTGTAGGTTACAGAAACTTGAAGTGTTAATGGCATTGCCATCAGGTAAAGGGAAAAGCATTCAAGACCTACTTAAACTTGCAGGTTTTGGAAGCTATCGTAGCTATATGAGAGCTAAATTAATAGAAGAAGAAATGGTTACAAAGAATAAGAAAAAATGATGGAAACAAGAGAAATTATTTCGATAATAAATTTTAGTGGTCCGTTTATTACTGCATTATTCTGTCTACTACTTATTATCATGAGATATAAACAGAGAGACAGCTATACTCGCACTATGCTTTTAAGATTATTGATGGTATACTATATTGCAATCATCTGTGTTAGTTTTACCGCATTTTCGTTCGTATACTTAAGGTCAGTGTACATAATTACCAACCTGTTCTCTATGCTGTCCATTTTATATTGTATGGTCATTATTTTCCATATCATTCACTTAGTAACGGCTATCGGAAAACCAAAACCGTTTTCGTTTATCCATTACCTCACGCCTGCTATTGTAACTTTAATCCAATATCTATGGTCGTATTATTTTTTATTGAAAACAGATACAACAATTATATACAGTAATAGTTGGTTTCTGGCCGTTTCTTCTTTTAAACTTGGTGTATGGGCTATATATGCGATATTTTATTCGGTATACAGCTTACAAAAAATTATAAGATATAAAAAGATTATAATAAATTATTCCGCAGACGAAGACCGTTCTTCACTCAAATGGCTCTATACTGTTATAATTTGTACAATTGCATTAATACCATCTACACTTTTGCATTTGTTTTTAAGAAATGAATCTGCTTTAGTATCTACATTTTCCATTATTACAAATTGTATTCTGCAATTCCAATTGGTTGTGTTAGCATATAATATGTTTACTGAGAATTATGTGATAATGTATCCGGTGGGAAGCAATGCTGAAAGCGTAAATATACACCTAAGCAAAATAGACAAAGAAAGTTTCGAACAGTTTATGCGTGAAAAAAAACCATACTTAAACCCTGAACTACGGATTACAGACCTTATGCGTGAGCTATGCACCAACCGCAGTTATCTTTCTGGATATATCAATAAAACTTACTCCATGAGTTTCAGCAGATATATCAATTGCTGTCGTTTAAGAGAGTTAAAACTTATGCAAAATGACCCTAAATTATCAAGCTATGATCACGAATCATTGATTATTAAAGCAGGATTCAGGAGTATTAGAGGATATCAACGATTTACAAAGCAAGAAGGTGTAAATTCATAATTCGCTTCTATCGAAAAAATTTAGGATCTTAGTCGTATCATTAAAATACGCTTGGTCATAGATAATAGAGCTTCGTGATGAAAGCATCTCAAGAAGTTCTCTAATTGGCAATATTAGGATTCTTTCATCCAAAGATTTAATTAATCTAAGGCACATTAGTTTCTATTATATTTACTCTTTCAGGAATTCTATCATTAAAATAATAGCTAATATCATCCACAGTTATAGGAAAGTTAAAAAATAAAATACATACGTATAATAGAGCTGTATTTCGTATATTTAACATAAATAAAAAGTGTAACAAAACAAATATGGAAATATAGAAGTGAGATTTGGATCTAATTGTCTTCGGACAGACCTTAAATACACATAGCAAGATAAGCTTTTATTTCCTGAATTTGAACAATATAAATTGGATGTTGTTTCATTCATACAGATCTACAACTTAATAAAATTATACTAATATGGAATTAAAAAAATTATTTGTAGCGTTAATCTCATTAAGCTTTATTTTAGGAGGATTAATATCCTGTAGTAATAGTGATGATGACAAAGTATCGCCCATTGTAGGGACATGGAATCTAAAGATTACTAAGGATGCGAATGGAGCTCAGCTTGCCGATATGATAGTCAATTTGGACTTCGGCAAAGAAGGTGAGCCCATGAAAGCCATAATTGAAGGATTATTAGCTCAAAATGGCATTAGTGGTCAAGGTCTAGCAAATAAAATAGAATCCGTTAATGCCAAATTTTCAGAAGACGGTAAAGTTAATATCTCTTTCAAAACAAAAGTGGCCACAACTGAAACTAATATATCTCAATTTGTAGACCTCCATTATTACACTAGCGCTGATAACAAAATGGTATATATAGGGATAGAAAAAAAGGTTGCTTCCGAACTTCTTCCATTACTTAGCTCAATAATCGGAAAAAATATAGATATCACGACTCTTCAGAATATACTAGTTAGTTCTGATCAATATTACTCGATTCCATTAAATGTAGAAATAGATAGCAACTATGCTAAATTTTATGTAAAAAAAGATTATCTGGCAAAGGTTGCTTCTGTAGCAAGTAATCTAGGTATAATTCCCGCAGAATATAACTTTTTACCTGAATGGCTAAATGAGTTATCAGAACAAAAAGACGTAACCATAGATGTTGGTTTAGGATTTATTAAATAAAAATCAACAGATACAAAAAGAGCAGGATATATTTTATCCTGCTCTTTTTGTATAATCATGGTGTTTCTACTTCTCCTATAATTGTAAATGAGGAGTTTTATTTGTGCAATCTGATCAAAACGAAGGGCATCTCTCCTTCTTCGATGCATTCGTCTTTATTTGAT
>NZ_CAKUOF010000042.1 GCF_934668725.1 uncultured Dysgonomonas sp. | reverse complement strand
CCTGGGTCCTTAAGATGTAGGTAGCCCGGCATTTCATAATGATATCTTTTTATGATTTTATCGCGCCCGTCTTCCTCTAAATATATGCTGTAAAGCCTTCCTTCCCAGTCATAATCGTATTTGGTAACCTGTCCCCGTGGATCGGTAGCTGTTTTCATACCTGTCAACGGAGAATAAGTATAGGTCGTGACTTGTGCCTGAGGTAGCTCTTCCCGTAGCCCGTTGACTGCGTCCATAACAGGTTCAGGAGCCGATGACAGGCTTTCAGGATTAACACCTAAAGCTGATTTCACCTGTTCATAGGTCGCATTTTTAATCTCAGCAATAGGATATTGACCATTATAACCCCAGAGATAGGAAACCTTACTTCCGCTCAAAGTTGTATATTGAAGAATATTTCCCTGTTTATCGTACCGGTCAAATACGATATCAGTACGCAAGGTTTCGTCAGTTGCTAATGAGGTTTGGATTTTCTCAGGTAATATAAGTCCGTTCGTCTTTATTGCGTCTGAAAAATAGCTGGTTTTAACATGCTCTGATTTTAGATCATTATAGGTCGTTGTTTTCTCTATAACAGGAGCTAGTATGTTTTGATCTACCATACTCTGATAAACCGAGCCTTGGTTGTCGTACGGATATTTAAAATCAGTGTCTAATTCTTTGCTGTTATTCAAATATTTTATTTGTTTTGAGACCTGCATATAAGGATTATATATATAATCCTCCTTACTAATTAAGGGGTCTCCGTCTGAATATAAAGTTATTTGTCTGGATTCGGGTTTATGACAGGTAACACTTATCTCATAAGGTACCCGTAAATAAGGATTGGATGGAAATCGGCCTGGTTCCCGGAAAGAAAAGTCGGGGTCAGAGCTATCACCGGGTATAATCTGACGGAGTAAAAAATCGTTTGATATGAACTTGAAACCAAACTTTTTATATTCGGTTATAGTCTCTTCTAAAGGTTGGTAGTTCAAGTTGTCTTTCTTATAGGCTATTTTCTTTTTTAATCGGGGTCCATCGTCAAAAAGAGAGGCATTATAAGATATAAATGTGCTTCTAAACAAATCAACAGGAGGAATCTGTCCGATATAGTCTGTATTATTTTCAAAATAATATTCAACTTTGCCATCGTCTGTATACTCTGTTACCATATTATACCAGACAGGGCGATCAAAAATAATGTATTTTTTATAATTGGATAGGGCATTTATATTTAGCTCTCTTGCGTAACGTAGTCCAAATGGAGGGCTTGTAATACCTCCTTCACATGGCATAGGGCTTAATGCTACATATTCATCCACGAATGTGTCCAGGGTCGGTGAATATAGGATATTCCCCAATCCATTTTCAGTGATACCATATTTGTATTTCTTGATGACAGGGATACCTCCCAAAGAGGGGTAATCTGTTATTTTACTAACTCTAAGCCCGGCTCCGGTATTTAAGGGTGGAATGTATTTAGCCGGATTGAATGCATCTGTTGAAAGTGGATGCTGGTCTGCAAATTTATGAGGTTCGTATTCAAATTCGGAATATCCTCCTGTTGGATATTCTATAGAGGTCAGCATATAAGCTTGCATATAGGAGGGGTCAGTTGACCTGTCTCCTTTCCCATAGCTATCAACAAAATTCTCAGTTGTGTTATATATACGAATACTCATTTCAGGGATTAGAGTCGGGTTGCTTTCCTTTCCGTTATAGAATCCCCAAAAGTCCAAAGCTCTTGTATTTTTATCATAACGCAGCTCGTTATATTTAAAACGATACTTCGGACCATACTCCAAGCCATCCATTGCCAATTCTTTGAGTAACGGAGCATCCTGATAATTATCACCGTATTTGAAATTTATTGATTTGATCGTATTACCCAGTTTGTTTTTCACTAAAAAATTGGTAATAAACGGATCATGATCGGCCTTATAAGCAAAATCGACAGATCCCAGTGGAAATTCTATTTTGTCTAAAACCAGCACTTTTGTGTAGGGTATAAATTGGACAAGTCCTCCTACGTCTGTAGCTGTATATCCCGGCTCCGATCCGCATAGAACTTCTTTTTTGTCTGTTATATGTATAGAATTGGATACTTCAATCTGATAGCTTACAGGTCGGACTTCTTTCCATGTGAAGTTTATATTATCTCCTCCGGGAAGAATAATTTGACGCAGTGCCCAAGTTGTTATACTATTTTCGGATAGAGACAGTTCAACATATTTATTGATAATATTCTCATCTTCATACATCCCGAATTTGTAGATAATCCCATTTTCATCAGTTATTTTCAGACCATTTATACTACTTGGATGCCCGGCATGTTGAACTGCTTTATTCATATAAAATTCAATCTTTAATAGGTTTCCGACCGAAACGGCTTCGTAAGTTTCCCCACTGCGTTCAATCATAAATGTATAACTTCCGTTAGGCAGGTGAACGGTAAAAATATCATTTTGTATATCATATAAATCGGAAGCCTGAAGAAAATGATGACTGAACTCATTGACTCCTACGATAGCTGCTTTTTGAGTATTTACATCTTCGTTTCCCGTTAAAGAACGGACTGGAAATTGATCATCACTGCGTCCCAATATAGTGCGGGATACACGTAAGCCGGGAGAAAATACCCATCCATAGCCTGCCGGATAAGGCTGATCCTGTATATTAATCCCTGATGTGCTATAGGATAGTGTAAAGGGAATATTCAACTCTTTAACCTGCAGATTATACAAAGGAATAGGTATGTTTATCTTACCTGATGATAGCGATGGGGTATATCCTCCATACTGCCTGAATGCATCTGAAGTCGGTGATGGAGGAATGACTTTAGGTAAATAGTCAGATTGAGCCATCCCTACTAAAGAAGTCAATAAAAGCAGAAATAATACATATATTTTCTTCATCGTTTTATTATTTTATCAGATAGTGTATTGGTGTTCGTTTTAATAGTTAAGACATAAGTGCCTTTAGACAGTGTACTGCAATCGATAAACTCCGAGTACATACCTTTGTCTTTTCGTCCCAGATCTATATTCTTAAGCAATTTGCCATCAAGACTATACATACTGATTGTAACAGAAGTCGCATTCTCCAGATAGTACTCAATAGTTAATTGTGATTCTACCGGATTGGGGTAGAAATTATACGAGAAGTTTCCGGCTATCTCTGTATCAGATGATCTGGTTTCTGTCTGAAGGGGATGCTTTATATTCCATAAACTATCCAGAACGGCTAAGTTCTCTTTATCATCATCCAGATACAAATGTTCTTGAGGGGGGAAAAAGA
>NZ_CAKUOF010000041.1 GCF_934668725.1 uncultured Dysgonomonas sp. | reverse complement strand
GCGTATCGATGCTCTGAGTAAAGTAACTAGCGACAAGTTTATTAAAAGGTAAAAGACAAAAAAACAATATGAGAAAAATACTGATTGCTGCAACACTATTATTTATCACAAGAGCTTTCTTTGCACAAACAACCGATGCTAAAATGCCCGATGTGATTCCTCCATCTCCCAATGCTCAAACATTTTTAAAATACGGAGACTTCCCTGTTTCTAATTTTACAGGTATACCGGATATAAGTATACCCATTTACCAAATTCAGTTACAAGATATCACCTTACCGATATCCTTGTCATACAATGCTTCCGGCATAAAAGTAGATGAAGATGCCAGTAGAACAGGATTAGGTTGGGTATTAAATACAGGTGGGCTTATAAGTAGAACAATAAACGGTGGGGATGATTTTGGAGATTACCGCCGTTATCCTTACTTAAATAGTCAACTATGGGATTATAAGATGCATGAAGGACAAGTAAAATATCCAGTTATACATGGTTGTTCATGGAACTTTACAGGCCCATCAGGTTCATTACTTGAGATGATATTTGGACCAAAGAAGCACGATTTAGCACCAGATATATTTAACTATAGCTTTAATGGATACTCGGGTTCATTCTCTCTAACACATGATGGTCTAGTCTACAAACAATCCTCAGATAATTTAGTAATAACCTCAAAAACAGGAACGGACAAAGATGGTTTAAACTGGGAAATAACCACTCCCGATGGTACTGCCTATATATTTAATCAAAGGGAATACCATCAGGCACAAAATATTTCTCAACCCCAACCAACACAAATATCAACTTGGTATCTATCAGAAATAAGAACGATTAACGGAAATAGAATAAACTTTCGATATGATGTTCAAAAAATATATTCTTTCTCCTTATCAGGAATCAGTCAGCAATATGGAGCAAAAGGCTCAAATATACCCTCTCTGCAGACTTCACAGCCTTATAATTATGCAAGTTTTTATGACATTGTTACTTTGACAAATATCACATTTCCTAATGGAGTTATCTCTTTTGATTATCGATATGATCGTAAAGACCAACCTTATGAACCTAGGTTACAAAGTCTAACTGTGAAAAATTCCCAGAACAATGAGATTATAAAACAGGTAGGTTTTAATTATGACTATTTCCAAGCAAATACTTCAGGGAATGAGGTTATAACTATAGGAAGAATAAAAGAAATCATTGGAGATTGGGGTAACCATCCGTTTTACAAAGCAATTTCAGATGATTGGAATAAATTCAGACTAAAATTGACTGGGGTTGATTTTGTAGGAGGAGATAAAAAAGAAACTTATCAGTTTAAATACAATGAGAAGTCATTACCTACAAAATTATCGACAAGTAGAGATCATTGGGGGTATTATAATGGAAAACCAAATTCTCATTTAATACCCAATCAACAGTTTAAAAATCCATTACGCTCCATTGAAAGTATTGAAGGAGGACTTTCATATTATCCTGCAGACAGAGAGGTAGATCCAAACTATAGCCAGGCCTTTATACTGAACGAAATAACTTATCCAACAGGAGGTAAAACTAATTTTGACTTTGAATCGAATCAATATAATACCGCAATATTTGACGGAGATCCTCTGAGAGTAAACTACCTATTTACTAAAAAAGATGTCAGTATTATTGCGACTCCCGGTAATCGAGGTCCTGCATATGGTCCATATAGTAAGCAGTATTTTTCGATTTCTCAGGCAGACTGCACTATAAATGGAACTGTAACAGCATCATTAGCACAACGTATTATATTTAATACTGTTAGTAGAGATGAGTTACCTTTAGGCGTACAATTTATTGTAAAAGTAACAAATACCACTACAGGACAAGTTGTTCACAGTTCTAATGACAATAAATATTTTTATACGTTTAATAATAATTCTAACAACGATCGGACTAAAAACGAAATAACTCTTACTATACCTAATATTATAATGGCTCCGGGAAATTATGAACTGGAAGTTTCCGGAGATTTAAGGTCATACCTAAACAGTTTTTATCTTGAGCTCACTTGGATGACAGGCCCTGAATCATATATAACTAATAATCCTGTATCATATGCCGGAGGCTTAAGAATAAGTAAAATTACATCAACAAGTAATAATCAAATTGTAGGTACAAAAACATATTCATATGATATAAATAATTCGGTACTAACTACAAATTACCCCAGATATTGGAATATTGATTTTACAGAAAATACCAGAAATGTTTTTATTTCTTCTTCGGGATTAAGAAGTCATAAGACACCTGTGGGGTATGGAATTGTTACTGTTTATCAAGGAAATGGTTCGGATAATAACGGACGTAGTGTTTATAAATATAAAGTTATGCCAGATAAACACTTAGACTATTCTTTCAGAGGCAATGGATACGAGAATGTTAACACAAATTTTTTATTACCTTTTGATTACGCCCCAACAGGCTCTTCCTCTTTAACGTTTAGTTATATTCAAAATGGAACATTACTGGAAGAAAAACACGCTAAAAAAGAAAATAATATTTATTCCATTATCAAACAAGTCAATTATAATTATGAAACTATTGACGAAGCGATCTTATGGGGAATCGTAATTCCTAGCGGAGGTACACTTGATAATCCGGTAACTAACATAGATGCTTTTTGCAAGTTAAATTCCCAGACACCCTCTTTATCTGCTTATCTATATCCAGCTATTAATCCACAATGGAATCGGCTAACAAAGAAAGTTGAACAAGAAATAAATGGAAGTAGTATTACTGAAACAGTTACAGACTATGAATATAATCAGATAAATAAAGAAATAAAGAGTCTAGAAAGTTATAATAGTAATGGTCACAAACAAAAAATTACTTATTTATACCCAGTAGATATATCTTCGGATATAAATACTAAACTGAAAAGTTTTAATAAAGTTTCAGATATTCTTGAAATTAAAAAAGAGAATAATGAAAAACTTAAGCATATCGTTAATGATTATAGTTTGTTTGGCTCTATTCCCAGAATATCTAATGTAAAAACAAATACAGCAAAAGATCAGTCTCTGGAAGTTCGTATAACTTACCTTAATTATGACAGTTACGGTAATCCTTTATATATCACTAAAGACGATGCAACAAAAATAGTTTATTTGTGGTCATACAACGGGCAATACCCTATAGCTGAGATTAATATTATGAGTTATACTTATACAGAAATAGAAAATATCGTAAAATCCGTATTTTCAGTAACAAGCATTGATGCCCTTTCAAAACAGACAACCCCCACTGAAGCGAAGCTCAAAGACGGAAGCCTACAGAATGCATTGCCCAATGCCTTAGTCACAACCTATACCCATAAACCCTTAGTAGGAATGTTGACTGCTACCGATCCTCGTGGAGTGACTACTTACTATGACTATGATGCCTTTGGTCGCTTAAAAGAAACCTACATCATAGAAAACGGAGTCAAGAAAATTATCCAAGTAAACGAGTACCACTATCAAAACCA
>NZ_CAKUOF010000040.1 GCF_934668725.1 uncultured Dysgonomonas sp. | reverse complement strand
AACAAAGAGTTGGATGACAGGGCAGGCTTAAACTGGTATGATTACTCGGCTAGAATGAAGGATGATTGGGGGTTTACAACAATAGACCCACATAGTGAGAACTATTACTCTTGGTCGCCCTATGTATATGTAGGAAATAACCCGATGAAACTTATAGATGTAAATGGCAAACAGTGGGGAGTTAAAATTAATGGAATGATCAATGCTGCTATTACTGTAAATGTTAACTTTAATACTAGCAGTGGAATATCACAGACTCTTGCAAATACATATCAGAGTGCAATTGCAGCACAATTTTATGAAACAATGAAATCTTCATCTGGAGGAGTATTGTCTGGAACAATTAGTTTTAAAGGAGGAAGTAGTACTACACAAGTAGTTCCAAGTATTACTTTATATGGGAATTCTGAATCTTCAGTAATATTAGGTCAAACTTCTTATGAAAATGTAGCATTGAATGTAAAAAATGAAGATGGTACTTTTAGAAATCCACAAGATGTTGCTGTAGACGCTGTTCATGAATTATTTCATACATTACGATTGGATCATCCTTTCGAATGGACCCAAACAAAAGATACTGAATTAGTATATAATGGAGGAGGTAATTACTCCACAACTAGGAGCACAGATAAAAAAATTCTTTATAATGTTATGAGTTATGGGGGAATAAAAATTAATGGAACTAGTTTTAATGATCTAAAGTCAGGCAAGCAAAGTAGATTAACTACAGGTCAGATAATGTTTATTTTGAATGCGATTAAACAACAAAAGCAAGGATATGGTATAATGCCCAAATGGGATTCAAATAAATCTAGAGAAGAAAATGAAAAAACAGCTTATGAATACTATCTTGATTACTGGCATAATACACCTGGACAGCCAGTTAAGTAAAAAAGAAACAATGATATTATATCTATCTTTATTTATATTTGCTTTTCAAGCATGTAATATAAAGGATGAAAAAAAAGAAGAGAATATTGTAGTTAGTACTATAACTAATCCATGTTATAGTATTTATGACACTATTATTCATAAAGAAGTTTATCTTATAGTTCCTGATATGCCATTCTTTTCAAATGAAAAAAACGGAGAATTAGAGTATATTTTTAATAATTTTAAATATCCAACAGGAGAATCTCAATTCACATTTCAACTCCAATTTGTGATAGATACAGATGGACGTTTGGTTGGCGAAAGAATCATGGATAAATCTCAATTAGAATTAAGTAAATCTGAAAAAGAATTATTAAACATAGTCAAATTAATGCCCTTATGGCATCCCGGAAAATGTAATGGTGAAACCGTACCTGTTTTAATAACTTTACCTTTGCGAATAAAACCACGATAAACCAAAATAATATTGATGTCTCAATGATTACTTTAGAATAGACTTTTGAAAAGTACTTTGTACTGAATATGTTTATTGGAAAATAGAGTAAGATTGACGACAGTAGCTGCTTTTGGGGTTATGTCTCAGATTAGTGGATGAAAATTAAATATCTGAAAACCATCTCTATGATTTCAGAATACAAAAATTGATGAAGGTTATTTAGCCACAAGTGGTCGGAAGAAATTCCGATCACTTTTCATTTTCTAAGTATTGTATATTATAATAAGATACTTTTATTATATAACTTAATGGGAGCCCTTGTTATGATACTCTATATATTTATCATAATAAACTCAGTTTGGAGCTACTATTCTGGATGCTTCCTATCCTCAATTCATCTCTTACAATATTCAAAGTGGATATATATATATATATATATATATGCTTATAATGATAACGGAGCCATGACAGAAGATCACAACAAAGGTATGACAGTCAGCTATAACCTGATGAATCAACCCCTGGAGATAGAATTTAATAATACCTCGACCCAAGCCAGAAATAAGTATATTTATACCGCCACAGGAAGTAAGCTCAAGGTAGCCTATCTGGGAGCCATAGAACGCCAACAAACCTCACTACGGGGAGCTACCCTAAATGAAGATGAACTGACCAAAGTCAGGACTATCGATTACATATCAAACAAAATCTATGAAGACGGTGTTTTAAGTAAGATACTATTAGGTAGCGGTTATTATGATACCCAAGATAAAAAATACTACTTTTATGTGCATGATCATTTAGGAAACAACCGTATAGTAGCAGATACAAAAGGCAATGTTGTACAATCCACCGAGTATTATCCGTTCGGTTTACAATATGCCGATGGAACAGGTCAGGAAAAGCAAGCTTACAAGTATAACGGAAAAGAATTTGATCAGATGCATGGACTAAACTGGTATGATTATGCAGCCAGACAATATGATCCGGTGGTACCACATTTGCCGACACCAGATCCACATAGTGAGAATTATTACAGCTGGTCACCATATGTATATGTAGGAAATAATCCAATGAAATATATTGATCCTGATGGGAAAGATTGGACTATGAGTATAACTAGAAATAAAGATGGAGAGATTATAGGAGTGAATATACAAACAAAAGTCTATATTACCGGAGTTAATGCATCTTCTGAAAGGGCAGAAGAATTGAATAGTCTCGCAAAAGATACTTATAAATCGAAGAATGTAGACGGAATAAGTGTTTCTTTTGATGTTAGCTATGAATATCAGGCTGACATTACTTCTAAAGATTTAAAGAATGGAGAAAATTTACTTAATTTAACAGATGGGGAAGGTCGGGCTCATATCAATGGAAGTGCTAGACAATTTTCAGATGGAAAAGAATTATCTCTTAGTGGTAATACAGGTATCTTATATAAAGGAGACGATAATCAAGTTGTTATGCATGAAACCGGGCATTTATTAGGGCTTGCCGACAGATATGATGATATAGATATGGGAGGATGGGGAAGTCCTCGTTCAGAATCACATCCTGGATTTAGCAAGGACTTGATGGGCAGTTCTCGCAATACAAGCCTAGACATAGTACATTACAAAGATTATATCTTTAATGCAAAGCGGGCTAGTTCAAATCTTAATAGTTTTATCGGTAAATTTCAAATAAGTACAACGAATAATAAAAATTTATTATATACACCCTATGAAAAAAGAGGAATACATGAGAGGTCACCATTTGCCAAGAAGAAGAGGTAAATTAATAATAATTTTTTTCTGTTTTGTTTTTGTAGAAACGAAGACAAATGTTCCAATATGAAAAAGTATGGAGTTGGGTTTAATAAAGAAAGAAAAGCAATAGGTCTGGCAACATTAAAGTCTGATTGGATTTGCTTTCCTCAAACAGAATCGGGAAGATATATATGGATAGATCCTACGATAGATATATTAAGCGTTCCTATAAAAGGTTCTTATAAATCTAAAATAACCTTTTTATTAGGAGACAGTTTAATTAGTGAATCGGATATATATATGTGAATTCTGTTTTTTTTCATCCAGAAGATGCAAAATCTCTCTCTCAAGAATTTATTAGTTATACATACTATTTCATACCTTATGAAGAATTTTCCATAGGCTGGACTTATTATTATGGAGGAAACCTGGAAGAGGGAAATCGGGGTTATGTATCCAAATTTAAG
This sequence comes from uncultured Dysgonomonas sp., assembly GCF_934668725.1. Lineage (GTDB taxonomy): Bacteria > Bacteroidota > Bacteroidia > Bacteroidales > Dysgonomonadaceae > Dysgonomonas_A. The sequence continues at coordinate 209 of NZ_CAKUOF010000040.1, read as the reverse complement.
GCAGATTCTATTCTTAATAGTTGGGGAGTAAAACATCCTATATATTAAATAATAAAAAACCTCTCAATTTTTGAGAGGTTTTTACTCTATTTTAAGAAAGTCTCAGAGTATATTTATAGCGATAATATCCATAAAATGATATGGAAACAAGACACCGATACAAAAGACAGAGAATATACTTTTGATTATGATCCTTTATCAAGACTCAA
>NZ_CAKUOF010000039.1 GCF_934668725.1 uncultured Dysgonomonas sp. | reverse complement strand
TCATGAAAGACATGGTCCGCACCAGCTGTGATCTCAACTTTTACTTCTCGGGCTAATATTGTTCCGGCAACATCCAGTTTTGCTTGAGGATTTTCAGTACCGATACCGATATCTCCTGTGGCATTAATAACTAATCTGGGTTTATTTACCGTAAATAATTTAATTCCTCCAAACCCACTTTGCCACAATGTAGGCCCCCCCGGATTCCATGAGTCATTAATCCATTTCATTGAATAATAACCCATCTTTTTTTGATCATAATCAAAATTATCCCCGTAAACGTATGTAATTTCTCCATTTGATAATTTTATATTTCCTCCTGCATTAATATTCTGCGTTACATTTAAATCTCCTTCTATAGATTGGTTCCCTTTATTATGTAATACTTTTGCCCAGATTCCGTCACCTAATTGATTGGTACTGCGAATGTACATGACTGGCGGTTGGTTCGACCGGTTTATTTCGAAAAGCATTTGTCCTCCCCAATGGTAGGGTTTGTCCCCTGTATTAATATTGCTTGTATGTGCAATATTAATACCCCAGTAATAGTCTATAGTTTTATTGGGTAGATTGGGTGTTTGGGATGTAATACTCTCATAGAATCCGGATAGTCTCATGTTATTCCAGTTATTTACAGGTACTGTATTTAGAGTCTGTGCCTTAATCAAGAAAGGCATAAAAATGATTATTAGAATTATATATTGTTTCATAACTGTTTATTGGTTTTGGTAATGGTATTCGTTTACTTGTATTACTTTCTTGACTCCATTTTCTATGATGTAGGTTTCTTTTAAGCGCCCAAAGGCATCATAGTCATAGTAAGTAGTCACTCCACGGGGATCGGTTATACTTGATACTCCAGATAGAGGCTTGTAGGTGTAGGTTGTAACCAAGGCATTGGGTAATGCATTTTGTAAACTTCCGTCTTTGAGCTTTGCTTCAGTGGGAGTTGCCTGTTTTGAAAGGGCATCAATGTTTGTTACTGAAAAGACGGATTTTACGATATTTTCTATTTCTGTATAAGTATAACTCATAATATTAATCTCAGCTATAGGGTATTGCCCGTTGTATGACCATAGATAAACAACTTGAGTAATGTCGTCTTTGCTAACATAGAGGGGATTACCGTAACTGTCGTATTTATTATACTGCAAAATTCGGGGAATACTTGTAAGAGTACTTTCTTTGATATTCTGCAATTCGATGATAGGTGTGGCATTAAAATAGCCGTAAGTAAATTCCGCTGAGCTGGTTGCCACATTATTTACTTTAGTATCTATTTTAAAAGGTTTGCTTATCATATTTTTAGCTGTCATGTCATTGCTTATGTCTGTGTTGTAATCATAGCTGTATTTGTTGATAGTTTCGTTTACAACACCATTACTACTGTACTGAATAGTACTGGTCGGTTGCTGGTAAACGGGGTTATTGTAATTATAATTACTGATAGTGGTTACCATTCCTATAGGGGTCGTTTCTTCCACTTTTTGGGATGAAAGGTAGACCTTGGCGGATTTGATATCGTACATACCGAGTATATATTTGTCAAAGGTACCTCTGGTAATATTGACCTGAAAGTAGAATTGCCTCATGTACTTCTCCAATGAAATAGCCGTAAATGAAGGTATATCTGTACCTGTGTTTTTTACGGTGTATGTATTGGTTTCTTTCCTAACGGGTACATATGTGTTATCCTTGAATTCATAATCTGTTTTATACAGGAGAAGCCCTTCTTCGTAATCATTCAGAGAATACGGGGTATAGTTATAATCACCGATTGGTAGCATTGGATTTCTTATAAAATCCCTTCTCTGATATTCATATTCTGTTTTGATAGTCCCCTGACCGTAACCGATCTTTTCTTCAGTCACAAAGGTATATTGAACTGGGCTGCCTGTATAATTAGTTAGATCAGTTTCTCCAACTTCCAGGAATTTATTGTCACGATACTTAGGAAAAGCATCATTGCTTAGATCTTCTGTTATGACATAACTTTGTAGAAACCTCGGGCGTGGAGATCCAAACCCTGAACATATACCGGCTTTATTTAAATAGCTGTACCGGGTTTTGCCTATAAGCCCCCCGTCCCTGTCGTAATTAGAGATTTGGGCAATCCTCAGCCCCCCAACTATGTTTTCATGGGTTTCATTTTTCGATGCCACCGTATAATAATTATTGTATGTTTTAATCGGATAAGGTTTTGGTTTATTGGGACGGTCATCATTACTAATTATTTTGGTAATCCATTTATAAGTCCCTTCCGCAAGAGGAGTATTGGTGTACTTACATACAAACCTTCTTGTTCCATCTGGATTTGTACCCATATTGACAAAATCACCCCTGGTAACGCTAGCATCGTTAAACTGCAAAAACAATTGGCCTGTATTAACATTGACCAAGCGGACATCGACAGAATATAACCCTACCGGATGGATAGACATATCAATTTCCATGTTGACATTCTGCGTAATGGTTATAAAACTCGGACTGCTTACTTCCCCGTAATCCGATTGAGTATGATTAATCGTATTCACTTTAAGCTCACGGATAACTTCTGATATCGTACCGTCTATTTTGTTGTTTTCAAATTCAAACAACGTCTTCCCTCCGCTTGGATAAATAATCTCTTTAATCGTTCCGGCAATAGCATCTTTTGTTGGATAGCGATCTGCCCTCGTGAAATTTTTATCGAAGAAGGAGTCTACATAAGGGTAAAGACTTCTATTGGATGTTTTCCCATTGTAATATCCCCAGAAATCCTGAGCGTAAGAGTTATAGCCTGATAACCCCGGATAATAATCGAATGTCCGGTATTTGATTGTCGTTCCATCCGAGCCTGTTTTCAATATTTTAGTTAAATACGGTTCACCTAAACGCTGCTCATAGGTAAAACTGTATTTATTTGTCAAAACTTTATTATTATCAAGATACCTTATTTCGCTGATTAACTTCCATGATTGGTCTGAGCGGGCTGTACTTGCATCTATGACGATGGAGCCTTTACCCGGTATATTGATTTGTTTCAAGTCGCAGGCTTCGTATGGATTCGGATTTGAGCTAAAAGATGTCTCCGTTCCGTCCCTTGAGGGAAACTGAGTTGCCCATCCTTCTGATGAAACTAGATACGCCATACTATGTCTTGTCACATTATGATAATTCGGTGCGGAAAAATTATATTCAAAAGAAGCCAGCACATTTCCTTCGGGGGATATGATGCTGTTTAGCCACCAAGAAACAACAACATTCCCGCTTAAAATCGGTGAAGTAACCTGTTCGTAATTTTCAAAAATATAGCGGTTACCCGACTCGTCAGTTATCTCCCAACCTCCGCTGCCATCACGATTTGTCAAGGGATGAGCGTTGAACTTGACATTAGAATAAGGAATAGTATGAAACTCCCCGTCATTACCCAAAAAGAATTTGTAGCTACGTCCCAATATGTTTAACGAAAAAATATCCGGGGATGAATCCAGCCAGCCCTTTGCGATGGAGTCTGCTGTATTTGCGGCATAATCAAAGGCTAGATTAGGAAACTTATAGCCCTTATGCTTTTGGATAAAATTATAAAAGCCACCGGGTCCTTCATCTTTTACCCCTTTCACCTGCCGGGATATATACCCTCCCGCCATCAAACTCCATCCTAAACCAACACGCCCGCTTGTCTCTTCCACTTTAATACCCGAAGAATGGTAAGAAAGTCCGACATCAAGGGTTAATCCCTTACCCAAAGGAAAGCTGTACAGATCAGCCGATATATTTACTGTTCCAGTGCTATAACCAATAGGATAGTCTCCATATTTTTCCATTCCGGCTACAGTGGGTGATGGTGGTATGAACTTGGGCATTTCAGTATTGTTTGTCTGTGCCTGAATATTCACTAGTATAAATAAGAATAAGACAACGATGTATAATGTTTTCAATTTCATTGTATTCGGTTTTACCTTTTAATAAACTTGTCGCTAGTTACTTTACTCAGAGCATCGATACGCAATATATACGTCCCTTTATTAAG
>NZ_CAKUOF010000038.1 GCF_934668725.1 uncultured Dysgonomonas sp. | reverse complement strand
TAAAAAAGATACTTTATTTGATTTTATTAAATTCTATGTGGGAGGTAAAAAACTGTTTAAAGGGCTTATCATCCTATTTCCTATATTGATGCTATATAAGTTAGGTTTTACAACTAATGATGTTGCTAAACAAAAACTATTTGCCTGTTTTTTTAAGAATAGAAGCATTGAAGTATTCAATAAAGTGAGCGAGGATTATATTAGAAGAATACAGGAAATAGCAAGGCCTGAGATTATAAATAAAATAAAATGGCATCAAAGTCAAAACCATACAGTTGTTATAATCAGCGCTTCTATATCGAATTGGATAAAACCTTGGGCAAAAGCGATGGGTATTGAAAAAGTCTTAGCTACAGAAATTGATACTATTGACGATTTAATAGTGGGAACTTTTAGTACTGCAAACTGTTATGGACAAGAGAAGATAAATCGTCTTTTAGCTGAATTTCCTGATAAGTCTGAATATGTACTTTATGCATATGGGGATAGTGCCGGAGATAAAGAATTATTAGCTTTATCAGACTATCCAACTTTTATTAGATAAGCTATATATATATAGATACAATCCAGATAAATAAACTCCTTTACCTAGGAAGTCTTCCTGATTCTTTTTCATAAGTGATATTTTAAAGAGTATTTTATCTATATGACATAGAAAGACAACAATCTTCTTGTGTGAATTTTATTAAATAAAAAAAAATAAACAATAATTTTATAATTAAAGTTTATCTTTGCCAAGAAAATAATAATGTTACGGCAAAAAGACTAAGACATCTATTTCCACTTTTATCCATAACACTAATTAGCAAACTTTTTCTGAAGGGAAAAGTCTAAATATATGACAATAAAATTAAAAAAACGCTACAAAGGTTGAAGTGTTCATTATAATCCCATTTATCCTATCTGGGCTACCCTGTAATTTAGAAAATAGTAAGATTTCTCAGTTTTAATTGAGAGTATCCAATTTACTTATACTTTTCTGTAATAGCAAAAACTAAAAAATAATATACAAAAACTATAATTTATTATGACAAAAAAAATTCTAGCCTTATTATTCAGTGTAATAATATGGGTAATTCCGACTTACGGACAATTAAGTAAAAATATCACAGTAAATACTCCCGGTACATTAGAGAGTCAGTTAGGAGCAGATAAAACAAAAATTACAGATTTGGTTTTAACAGGAACCATAAACAGTGCAGATTTTACTACGATTAAACAAATGACTTTACTTAAGAGTATTGATATGTCTACAGTCAATATTACCAACGGAACTTTTCCCGGTGGAGTTTTTCAGGGTAAAGTGATGACCAAGATAATTCTTCCTGCCAGTTTGAAAATTTTAGGTAATAATGCTTTTGAGGGAATGTCAGTTTCTGATCTGAATTTTGCTAATTGTCTTGGATTAGAAGAAATTGGATACAGTTGCTTCGCCGGACTAAAAACAACTACAGGAGTACTTGATTTCTCGAAAAATACTTTATTAACCCGATTCCCCTTTTTAAACTTAAATAATGGTACAGGAACCTTTAGTTACTGTAATCAGCATGTTATTTTACCTAACAATTTAATAACACTACCAGCTAATATGTTTAAATATTTTAAAGGAACTATTGACTTTCCTTTAACTTTAGAAAAAATCGGCGATGGAGCTTTCTCGGAGGCTGTGTTAACAGATGCTTTGGTACTACCTTCAGGAGTGAAGGTTATTGGCAATAGTTCTTTCTACAATATGGCTGTGTCTAATTTGGATTTCACGAAATGTATTGGCCTGGAGGAAATTGGATACAATTGCTTTGCCGGATTAAAATCAACTACAGGAGTACTTGATTTTTCGAAAAATACTTCATTAAGCAGGTTTCTCTATTTAAATTTAAATAATGGTACGGGAACCTTTAGTTACTGTAATCAGCATGTTATTTTACCTAACAATTTAGTAACGCTACCAGCTAATACGTTTAAATATTTTAAAGGAACTATTGACTTTCCTTTAACTTTAGAAAAAATCGGCGATGGAGCTTTTGTTGAAGCCGTATTAACAGAGGCTTTAATACTATCTCCAGGGGTGAAAGTGATTGGTAATAGGTCTTTTGCTAAGATGTCTGTGCCTAATATCGAGTTTACAAAATGTACTGTTCTGGAGGAAATTGGATACAGTTGTTTTGAAGGATTAAAAACGACTACAGGAATTCTTGATTTCTCGAAAAATATATCATTAAGCAGGTTTATACAACTTAACATAGGAACGAGACCAGTAACTTTCACTGACTGCAGCCAACATGTAATCTTACCTTCTAATATGATAACTATCCCTTCATATTCATTTTATGGTTTTAAAGGTAGCATTACCTTCTCTCCGGTATTGGAGACAATAGGCGAATCAGCTTTTGCAAACTCTGTATTCACAAAAGGTATTGTCTTTCCAAACAGTTTAAAAACTATCGATACAAAAGCCTTCTACAATAGCACAATTCCAAATGTAAGTTTTGAACAAATGGATCCAAGCCAATCTGGAGTGTCTTGTTTTTAATCTCCGAAGAAACTTTTCTTTATAAAAACAAAATAATGGAAATTAAAAATAAGCAAACCATATGAATTCAAAATATATCATTATTGTATTATGCCTGCTATGGTGTATTCTCCCGTTACAATCGCAGACTAATACTAAAAAACAACCGACTCTCGAAGCCATCGGGTCAAGTGCATTCCAAGGAGCTACAATCGGACAAGGAATTGTTCTTCCGGCTTCTTTAAAAAGTATTGGTAATAATGCATTTCAAAATGTAACGATTCCCTGTATGAATTTTACTAAATGCATACATCTTGAGCAAATAAACCCCAATGCTTTTAATAGCACAAGCTTGACAAAGGCTAATGTTCTGGATTTCTCCAACAGTAGTAAGCTTCGCTGTTACATAAGCGGCACACAAAGTGGATCCAGTTTTGCCAACTTTAGTGGAAAAATAATTTTACCGCGAGAAGTAGTCATGGCTTTACACAAAAATTCATTGAAAACTATAGCAGAAAGTGCTTTTGAGAATAGTACAATTGGCAGTGTCGACTTTCTGGGATGTTCAAACCTTGAAGAGATTAGTATAAATGCTTTTTGTAATATGAAATTAACAGAAAATACTAGACTAGACCTATCTGTTATTTCCAAACTTAGCACTATAGGAAATACGGCATTTCAAAAAAGCAATATTACTAAACTCTTGTTACCCGATTCTCTAAAATACATAGGAAGCAGCACTTTCTCAGATTGTGTCAACCTGAATGCAATTACCAGTTATAGCCCAAGCCCTCCTTTGTTAGGTACAACTGTCTTTACAGGTGTAAATACAAAAATATGCAAGCTGTTAGTACCCGAGACCTCTCTCTCCCGATACGGTACAACTGCTCAGTGGGAAGATTTTCTTAGGATATTAATTATAGGGTCTGATCCGGAAGAAGAATGTGAAGATACTGCAGATATTATTGAGTCTATCACTGATGCCTCTGGGAATAAAATCAGAAAAGAAATAGTATTGACCCAAAGCAGTAATACTACCATCCAATCATTCTCTGATGAAATTGCAAATCATAAAATAACAATTACTCCTGATATAACTAAAAAGCAGATTATAATTGAAATCCTAGAAACGACTGGTGTTATATCTGAAAATATGATTATTGTGAATTTAAGAGGACAAACAGTCTCCAAGCGAACAGGCACCCAAAAACAAATTAACCTTGATATTAGCAATGAACCGGCAGGTATATATATTCTGCATATAAAAATCAATGGTGAAACAAGTAGTTGGAAAATTATCAAATAATAATAAAGACTTATTTTATTATCGAATTAATATCTGTCTTTCAAAAAACGAAATGGTATAGAGTTTTAAACTAATCCATGTTGTTTTCAATAATTACATAAATAACAAACTATTTATATGAGAAGAATTACCTGTATCCTCCTGATACTATTTAACACTGCATTAGTTTTAGGACAAATTACTCTCCGCTACAATGGCATTCGCCCGGGAGATGAAATTATCAAACAACAAGTTGACTACAAAGAGCC
>NZ_CAKUOF010000037.1 GCF_934668725.1 uncultured Dysgonomonas sp. | reverse complement strand
ACTCTGAGGCTGTTTTATTATAGATATACACTCAACAAACTAACAATAGCTAACAACAATAGAAACAATACAGAATCTTGATAATGTTCTTGTAATTAGACTTTTTGCATTTATTTTCTTACTTTAGTTACAAATATTACAAATTATATAGAAATTCCTAACTATGAAAAATCTACTTATTTTATTTGTTGTTATTTTATTTCCTTTCTTTTCTTGTAGCAATAGGTCTACTGCAGAAAAGAATGATTCATCACAAGCTATCACTCGATTAGGCGAAACTCCTATAGTTTTGGCCTATGTCACTGCTTCGAGTGATATTATGCCGGATCCTAACCTAGTGACTCACATTAATTATGCTTTTGGCCATGTATCAGACTCTTTTAATAGTATTGTTATACAGAATGAAGATCGTTTAAAAGCAATTTCAGCTCTTAAGAAAGAGCATCCTAACCTAAAGGTCTTACTTTCTATTGGAGGATGGGGAAGTGGACGATTCAGTGAAATGGCAGCCGATACACTTCTTCGTAGATCCTTTGTGAATGATTGCAAAAGAGTAATTGATCAATTTAATTTAGATGGAGTCGATCTTGATTGGGAATACCCAACAAGTAGTGCTGCCGATATTTCTTCATCACCAAATGATACAGAGAATTTTACTTCCTTGATGAAAGAAATCCGTGAGGTTATAGGTGAAGATAAGTTGTTGACTTTGGCCAGTGCTTATTCTGCTCAATATTATGACTTTAAAGCAATTGATAAATACATAGATTTCGTTAATATAATGACCTATGATATGGGTCGTCCTCCTTATCATAATGCACCTTTATCACGATCAGAACATACAAAACGTCTTTCTGTTGAAGAATCGGTTGATGCTCATGTTACGGCAGGAATGCCTTTAAATAAATTGACTTTAGGATTGCCATTCTATGGGCACGGTATTAAAGGCATTAATGACTTTGTTGACTATAAGGATATACCTTCACTTAAAGGGTACACAGAAAAATGGGATTCTTTAGGACAAGTACCTTATTTAGTTGATGCCGAAGGAGATTTTGTTTACTCTTACGATGATGCACGATCACTAAAGCTAAAATGTGAATACCTTCTCAAGAAAGGGATGCTTGGTGCCATGTATTGGGAATACAGTTGTGATGATGCAGATGGAACTCTAAGGAAAGTAGTTTATAATACAGTTATGTCAAAATAAGAATGGAAACTATAACAGACCTGGATTTAATAATTCAGGTCTGTATTCAAAATGCATGGTGTCATAATGGTACCACTTACCACCCCAAATAAACCCATATTTTTCGAAAATATCTACAATTAATTGAGGTATTTGATTCTTATACTTTAAATCATGACTTTCATCTGTGCATCTGCAATCCCATTGCCAGTAATTTGAATACTTTACATTAAGATCTATAGATGTACCAAAACTATGTGTACTTAACCTGTTTGTCCCTTTTATAATTCGCCAATTGAAAGTCGTAGCTCCCTGTAAATACTTTTGTAATTCGGGATGCTTATCCAACTCTGCGGAGACTTTTTGTAGTTGTAGATGAACATTATTGACCTTAGTAATCCTTATTCTGCTGCCTACTAAGTTGGGACACCATGTTATTGTTGCTAAATTACTTTGTACCTCTTTAGAATCTTTACCATACATGGCTTTCATAAATGCTTCATTTCTAACTCTTCCCGGATCACTGTTTTTAGGAGGTATATAGCCTTTGTATCTTTGTGGATAGTTTGGTTTAAGCATATCAGAGATAGATGGCTTATTCAAAAGTTCTTCCCCCGATTTTATTATTTTGTCATCATATACAAATTGTTGTCCATCTTTTAAGGTAATGTATTTGCCATTGTATTTTATCTCAAAATCAGGATAAGCATTGATTAACTTTTTTACTCCATCAGGGTATTCTTGTGCAAATATTGCAGTATAAGATAAAAGTAACAAAAGTGTACATAAAAATCTCATTATAACAATTATTTAAAATCCTTCATGATATTACTGGGAGGACGTTGTGCTTCCAATTCTTTTTTCATGAAGTCCATGTAGGGAGCTATATGTTTAAAGAACTTGTAATACCCATTACATAGATAATTTATTTCTTCACCTGACTGGGTTTTTGATATCCGGTTTTTAGGACATTCCCCACGACAAGCAAATAGGTATTCACATTGTTTGCATTTTGATGACAATGATGCCGACTTTGCCAATCCAAAATCTGTCTGTTGCTTCGAATACATCATTTCGGTCAAAGTCTTGTCTTTTATGTTGCCTAACCTATATTGAGGGTATACGAAATGATCGCATGAGTACACATCACCATTAAATTCCATAACTCCTGCATGCCCGCAATTCTTAGCAAAGATACAAATTCCGGGATTTAGCCCAACCCAATTGGCTAGGGCAGAATCGAAGTATTGAACGAAGTAGGTTCCGACATCTTTCTTTACCCATTCGTTGAAAATCGCAATGAGAAAATCACCCCATTTTTCAGGTGTAACACTCCATTCAGTAACATTCCCTTTGCTGTCTCTTTCTACAGCCGGAGAGAATTGGATATAATGAGAATCGATATCTTTAAAAAACTGATAGAACTCAAGAGGATAATCAACATTAAAATCATTTACAACTCCCATTATATTGTATTCTACCTGATGTTTCTTTAGGAGATTAATACCCCGCAGAACATGATCGAAAGTAGGGCGCATATCCTTTGTCGTTCTGTATTTATCATGAAAAGCTTTAGTCCCATCAATAGATATACCGATAAGAAAGTTGTTTTCTTTAAAAAACTCACACCACTTATCGTTTAACAAGGTTCCATTGGTTTGCAGAGTATTTGTTATCTGTTTGCCTCTGGCATATTTACGCTGCAACTCCAATGCTTTCTTATAGAATGAAATGTCACGCATCAAAGGTTCGCCACCATGCCATGTAAACAGTATAGGTTGCATGGTTTGTGCCTCGATATATTGGGAAACGAATTTTTCCAGTAGATCATCGCTCATTATTGTTTTATTGCCTTTATCCGGATAAAGTTCTTTCTTCTCCAGATAATAACAATAGGTGCATCCTAAATTACAAATAGCTCCTATTGGTTTGAGCATTACATACAAAGGCTTTGCAAAAGGAGCATATGTTTTTGGTGACATATAGCCAAGTTTTTAGATCGTGATATTATTTCAGTAGAATGACATAAAAAGGTTTGCAGCCTCTCTTAGAATTCATCTACATTAAGTTTCTTCCTATAGTTATCAAGTGTGATTTGTAGCTCTTCGGTTATTTTTTCGTATCCCTTTTTTCCATACAAATTATGTAATTCAGTAGGATCATTTTTAATATCGAATAATTCGTTACAATTAATATCTTCATCATTACCGATTTCTCCTTTACCGTAGAAGTGAATCAGCTTATATCTGTCTGTCCTTACCCCATCGTGGCGACGTACATTGTGAATCGCAGGATAATCATAATAATGATAATATAAATCTTTTCTCCAACCTTTAGGAGTCTTTCCATTAAAAAGACCTTCAAGAGAAACACCACTCATCTCACTCGGCTTTTCTATTCCTGCTAATGATAAGTAAGTAGGAGCAAAGTCTATATTTTGAACTAAAGCATCGGTTTTCGTTCCGGCTTTTATCGCTTTGGGGTAGCGTATGATAAGCGGTGTTCGGAACGATTCTTCGTACATGAAACGTTTATCGAACCACCCATGTTCTCCCATATAAAAACCCTGATCGGAAGTATATACTATAATAGTATTATCCATTAAACCTTCTTTTTCCAGATAATCAATCAAACGCCCGACTTCATCATCAATTGATTTTATACAGCGAAGATAATCCTTCATATAACGCTGAAACTTCCAGTTGAGCAGTTCATCCCCAGATAGATTACTGTTGATAAATTCCATATTCTTAGGATGATAAGCATTCTCCCAAGCCTCGCGCTGTGCAGGAGTCATTTGATCCATCGCTTGTTGCAAACCTCCGTCGCTCCATTCAGTATTATAGGGAGCCGTATCTTTCAATTCGTTTAGCTTAAGATCATAAATAAATGTCATGGTCTTGTCTATGGTCATATCTTGAGTACGGGCAGCAGAACAACGGCTTTCGTAATCATCATAGAAAGTTTCGGGTTTGGGGAATTCTATATCTTCGTACAAGTCGTAATATTTCGCCTCTGGCATCCAGTTTCTGTGCGGAGCTTTATGATGTACCAGTAAAGCAAAAGGTTTGTTCTTATCCCTGTTTTCGAGAAACTCTATCGAGTGAGTTGTAATAAGATTGGTTGCATAACCTTCCTCACGCACATATTTACCATGAGAGTCTCTGGTCTTGAAGCTCGGATTATAATAATCTCCCTGATCGTTCAATACACAATAATAATTGAACCCCTTTGGCTCGCATTGCATATGCCATTTGCCTACAACCCCCGTTTGATATCCGGCTTGGGTAAGTAATTCCGAGAAGAAAGTTTTGGTTGTATCTATACCTGCTCCTAATTGGCGTTGTCCGTTTTGATGGCTGTATAAACCTGTCATAAGGCATGCCCGGCTGGGAGTAGATAATGAATTTTCTACAAAGGCTTGTTGAAATAACATTCCCTCATTAGCCAATCGGTCTAAATTAGGAGTAGGAGCTAACTTAGAGATAGGATGCCCGTATGCACTGATAGTTTGGAAAGAATGATCGTCGGTCATTATATGGATAATATTAGGACGAGATTGAGGTATATCATTCTGTTTCTTTTGACTATAACTATATGGGCTGAGTACTGATGCTGGAATAATTACTAAACTAATCCTCTTGAAATTTGTCATGGAATATCAGGTATTTAGGTTAATTGATATACTAAAATAATAAGAATAAATTAAATGATAAAGGAAACACTATGACTGTTTGTGTTAATTAACAGTTAGTCGACATTAAAATACGAATAAGAGATGACAAAAAGGTTACGTTGTTTATTTTTGTAAGTTGTTTATAAGTAGATAATTACTTGCAAAAAGGTGACAAAAGTGACAAAAGTTACACG
>NZ_CAKUOF010000036.1 GCF_934668725.1 uncultured Dysgonomonas sp. | reverse complement strand
CCTCAAGAACATTTGTATCTGGATGATGATAAAGAGAACTTAGCCGTTCTGGATAGTTTATGGAATTTAAAGCATCCCCTTCAGCAAGAAACCAGATCATCCGAAACAGAAACAGCCGGAAACTTTTCGTATAATTTCTATCCAAATCCGGTAGAATCGCAATTAACTATTGAGTACTATCTGGAGAATTCGACTTCTGTGAATGTTAGTTTGTACTCTATGGATGGAAAGCAGCTTAAAAATATAACTGTAGGAAAAAAAGAGAAGGGTTTACATACCGAGTATATGGATTTCAGTACACTTGCTAAGGGGACTTATATTCTCCGAATTGAAGCTAATAATCAAGCGGTGTCGGAGAAAATTATTAAAAAGTAAAACACACGATATATGAGAAAAATAACATACATACTCTTAATTATATTACTGTATATAACCGTAAGTCCTCTTTCGGCTCAGTATTTACAATTATCCAAGACGATCCCTGAATTAACAGAAGCTAATCCACAGACAGCCAGCCTGGTACGTTACGGAGATGTCCCTATGGATTTATATCGGGGTACCGCTAATATTAACGTTCCACTTTATACCCTGAACTTTGACGGCCTGGAAGTTCCTATTAATTTAACCTATAATACATCCGCCATTAGGACAAGACAAGAAGCAACGTGGGTGGGACTAGGATGGAACCTTTCATCGGAGCCGGTAATAGTACGCAGTATAAACGGTTTGTGTGATATATCAAAGACAGATTACGTAAGAGGTCAAACCGGATTTGTATATACAGACCTGAAATTACCCGAATACGGAGGTATTCCGGATGTTTACCTTCCGGTAGCTCCCCTTAACTCACAAACATCTGACCTATATGAAAGGATAAGGTATTATTATTCGCCCGATATATCAACTTCAGGCTGGGATACCGAACCTGATATTTTTACGCTAAATATTTTTGGTCAGAGTGTATCTTTTACTTTGACTCAGAAAGCTTTGAATAATGGAGTAATCGGTGTTAAAATGATTAACAATGATAAACGCTACAAAGTAGAATACATTGAAGAAGACCAAACATTCAAAGTAACCAATGATAAGGGTTACAGGTTTATCTTTTCAGTCAAGGAAACATCTGTAGTAGCTCCTCAAAGCACAAACGGATTCTATGTAAGCCAGATATTTCCCAACAAAATAATTACCGGTTGGAAACTCAGTAAAATAATTTCACCTCGGGAAAAAATATTGACCTTTAATTACAGTCAGCCATCTGTCATACAAAGTGCCGAACAGTATTCCCAATCCAAACGCGAAATGCTGTGCGGTCAGATAGGAGCTTTCAATATCCCTAATCCCCAGCCTGTACCCTATCTGACGGGGTATGGAGTATATTATCTTGAGTCCATAGTATCGGATAATGTATCCGTTGAATTTAAAGGTTCCGACCGGTTCGATATTCAAAGAGACGGAGTCGGATCTATCCACACTACGAATATTGGCAGCAATATCGGAGTAGAAAACAAAATAAATCCCCAAAAACTGGATAGTATAATTATCAAGAATTCATTAGGAGAAGTTACCCATACTTATAATATGGCCTATTCCTATTTTAATAACGATAAAATAACAGAAGTTAAAGACAATTATTTATCAAATAAAGTCCGTTTGAAACTTGACCAGATTGATTTCAACGGGTTTCTTTACCGCAAATTTGATTATATCAATCCCAATAAATTGCCCGACAAAACGACATTAGTAAGTGATTTTTGGGGATTTCAGAGCTCTAAGGTTTCTGCACAAGGCTTCTATTTTCCTACTTACCGTGATATTAATAATTGGTGCGGAATCGGTACTGACCCCAATGGCACATATATTCAAGGAGGAGACAGAAGCAGTGATCCCAGTGCGGTTAGAAATGGATTGCTTAGTACAGTTACTTACCCCACAGGAGGCTACACTGAATTAATATACGAACCTAACACTATAAAAATTGACAAGGATAATATTCAAAAATTTGCTGATTACAATCTGATTAACCAAGAAAAATTAGCTTCGATCGAAGCTATTGATTCTACCGGAGTGTGGTCAGATGTTTTTGAGATCAA
Organism: uncultured Dysgonomonas sp.; assembly: GCF_934668725.1. GTDB lineage: Bacteria > Bacteroidota > Bacteroidia > Bacteroidales > Dysgonomonadaceae > Dysgonomonas_A. Next base: position 3,231 of record NZ_CAKUOF010000036.1, on the reverse strand, counting down.
TAATGAAGCAGGAGCTAAAGTAACTCTGAATATTACATTTGCAATGGGCGGAATGTATGATATTCCCGCCGGATACGATTATAGCTATAGCAATATAAAATTTTCAATAGAAGAAAAAGATAAAAATACAACCTCTTATCGCATTGTCAATGTCGATACAGGCATAACTGTTTTAACAGGTAATTTCACGACAGGTCAAGTCTATGACAGCCAAGCTTTGAAACCGGACGAGCAATATAACAATTGGAATAAAATAAATCGTTATGCAAATCTGGGTAAAGGAAAATACCGGATTGAAGCTATCGGATTAAGGCATATTTCCAATTTATTTGCAGAAAATGAAGGAAGCCGACCCGGGGAAAAGGATTATATGAAGATATACAGATGTTGTGTAAAGGTGGAAGCCTCTGTACCTGCCCTTACAAATGTGTCGGTTACTGCTATCCAAGCAGGTGGAGTAAGGATTAAATCTATAGAAAACCATGATAGAGAAAACACACTTTTAACAAAAAAGCAATATAAATATATTCTGGATAGTAAAAATGAGAAACAAGAGCCGGTTTCTTCGGGTATCTTATTGGATGAATTAGCTTTTGTCAATGTTAGAAATCACATAACACATCAAATTAAAATATACGAAAGTGGTAATCTTGATATTTTTGAAGATAAGCTGGTAAGAGAATTATCATATGAGAGTTCATTAAGATCACCCTTTTCCACTCCTATTGGTTATTCCAGGGTGGAAGAACTCTTTATTGATAATAAGCAAGAAGAGAATAACTCAGGGAAAATAGTCAGTGAATTTATCAATAAACCCAACCGGTACGGTTATGTAAGCCGTGGAGGGAATTTCATTATCAGTTATATATTCAGAGATCTTGCAGCCACTACACTTCGTGGCGACGAATATGCCAAAGTTCCTCTGGTATCCTATCAGGATATTAATGGTAAAGTAAGCAAGGAAGAATATTATGATAAAGTCAATAAGCTGATAAAAAAATCAGATTATAAATATGATTACACTTACTATGATACACAGAATATTTCGCATCCAAAAGCCATAGCAACGGGGCTTCTGCAATACCAAAAAGCAAATTACGAAGGGGTTGATTACATGGAACAACCCTCCAGCTTTATGCATGCCCTTCAGGTCTATAAGATCATTTCGGAAGACATATCCCTGTTGTCCAGACAAGACACTGAGTATGTAGATGGAGTAGAGGTAACCAAGGAAACCGTTTATGAATACAATGACCGTTTCCAGCCCAAGAAGATCACCGAAAATTCATCCCAATCAGCTACGGATATCACAACAGAAATACTTTACCCTACCGACCTTAGTAATGTAGAGCAAACCCCACTGCTAGAGCAGCTGGTCAAGGACAATATAATCTTTGAGCCGGTAAGCAGTAAAACCAAAGTAGGCACAGACCAGGTTGTTAACAGCCATGTAAAATACAAGGAAACCCAGATCAATTACAAGGATCAGGCACAAAACCTGACAAAGAATTTGGTCGTACCCGGCATAAAATATGAAAGATCATCAGGTGAGATCGTATTAGGTTCAGATGATGCGGATAACCGTACCATAAAATACGATAAATATAATTCCGAGGGTAAACTGGTACAGTTTACAGCTTTGGAGCAGGCTCCGGTCGTCTATCTGTGGGGCTATAGCGGTCAATATGTAATAGCAAAAATCCAAAATGCTACTTATGACCAGGTAAAATCAGCGTTAGGTAGTACTAGCCCTGAAGATTTATCCGCAGAAAAACAACCCAATATGAGCCTGGTAAATGATTTGAGAGAAAAGCTTCCTTATGCATTAGTTACCACCTATACCTACTACCCATTGATAGGAATGAAGACAGCTACCGACCCTAAAGGAACGGTTACCAAATATGATTACGATTTTGAGAACAGGTTAAAATCAGTATATTTGGCAGAAAACGGACGTGATAATCTGATCAACAGATATCAATACGAATTGCCTGCTTATAACCCTGATTATACTCCTACACCCGTAAATCCTGAACCTGAAGATCCGGAAGAACCCATTGACCCCAACCCCGAACCAACCCTCACCCCCGACCCCTATAAAAAAGGCAAGGCCAGTTCCGTTTTAATCAATATCGGCGCCAAAGGAGACGGCTCCTACGGACTGACCGGCTGGAACTACGACACCCAAAAAGTAGAACTGAATAATGTCATCACCAAAACCTATAAAACCATAGAAGCCGGTGAATATATATGGACTACAGAAAATCTAAGACTCAAATACGGGACCTATGGCAGTATCAATATGAACTGGGTAAACCTTACCCAAGCCGATGTAGATAAATATGCCAATGAATACCTGAACGGACAGAAAATACCCCTCGAAGAATTTGAGCAAGTATTCGGAACCTGGGTAACACTTTACGATGTAGCCATGATGTACCGCAATATCTACTGGGGAGTACCCAACAGTGATGGTACTTTCGACCATACCTGGGGACTACCTACCAAAGAAGACATCTGGCAACTATACGGACAAGCACCACGCACATCCGGAAACGTATACGAAGACATCAAAGACTTCCTCTTTGCATCCGCCTGTGACAACAAATTTGGTTGGACACAAAACATGTTTAACCGCAGGAATATTTCCGGATTGACACTTACCCCACTGGGTATGAGAGAATCCAACCAAGGAGGAGTCATCTACGGTTTCGGGCAAGTAGCCAGCCTGCAAACAGCCACTTGGGCTGGAATAGAAACCCTATCCGACAGAGACCTGTCCGGGCAGGGAGGTATTATCAGTAACCCCTATAGCTACCACTTTACCCAGGCACGCCACCGAAGACCACTTACCGATCAGGAACTCGGTTACAAAATGTACATCGATGCAGCAAGCGACCAAATCCTGATGTTACCCTACAATCAAGCTTCATCATTACCCGAATTGGCTAAAGGTTTGGAAAGAGGAATTGCCCTTCGTTATGCCAACAGAGAACATCTGAAAGTATTGAAGAAATGGTCGGAAATACAAGCCGAAGCTATAGAAATTAAATCTAAACTAGCTCCGACTAACTATCCCGCACCACCGGCATTACTGCCTTGTGAAAAAGAACCCGAACCCGAAATTACAGCCGACCCATATACCAAAGGCAAAGAAAGTACAGTCTTAATCAATATCGGAGCCAAAGGAGACGGTTCCTATGGGCTGACCGGCTGGAACTATGATACCAA
>NZ_CAKUOF010000035.1 GCF_934668725.1 uncultured Dysgonomonas sp. | reverse complement strand
GGATGCTTTAAATTCCATAAACTATCCAGAACGGCTAAGTTCTCTTTATCATCATCCAGATACAAATGTTCTTGAGGAGGGAAAAAGAAAGACGTCTTAAAAGCTTTGGCTTGAAGGGAATCTTCCTGATGGTAGGTTTTAATTGATTCAAAAACAGGATAGCGGTATCCTTTGGCATACCATTTATAAGTTTCCGATACAATATTGAAGTTTTGTGGTTTCTTGGATTTTACGACTTCATGTATAATCTGAACGGTTTTTGTGCGTATAATATGCTCTATGGTATCTCCTGAAGGCAGGATAATCATACCGAAGGCATCTGCTGTTATGTTTAGGCTTCCTTGGGATTCAAAAGGAATACGTTTAGAGTATAAGCCTTGTGATTTATACTGCGAAGTGTATGATTGCCCGTAATCTGTCGGATAAACCGATGCAACCATCGGTGTTGTATAATGCAACAAGGTAGTCGGGTTCTCATGACCCAGTATTTCAAGCTTGTTATCACTTTGTTTGAAATAGTACATGGTATTGTGTTCAATTGCCAGAACTAAACTAGAAGGGTCTACCTCTTTTACTTTAAAAAGGTCCTTGCCCATTTTATAGGTAGAATCATTTAACAAATAAGGCTTCTTGTAAACCAGCCTATACCCATCATTGATAGACTTTAGTTTACTAAAATCCCAGATCACGTTTTCACCTTCTCTTCCCGGCTCTTTGTAGTCAACTTGTTGTTTGATAATTTCATCTCCCGGGCGAATGCCATTGTAGCGGAGAGTAATTTGTCCAAATACCGAGGCATGGACAAATAGCATTAGAATAATACTAATGATTAATTTCATATAAATGTACTTATTGTTAGTTAGTTATTTGTTAATTCGATCAGAAGTAGACCAACTTAAAACTATTCTTGATTATCTCTATTTTAGCACTGTGGAATCATTATTCAATTAATATAAGTTAACAAAGATATTTTTATTAATGATAATAAAATGACTTATTTTTTATTTAACTAAATTTATTAAAACTATTAGAAATAAAAAAGAAATATGTGTTTTAAAAGTGGGATAATAATGAAATATACTTCCTGATAGTCATTAAATTATAACCTGATCTTAATAAAAGGAGAGTGGAAATTCGAAAGGATTTTTTATTCTGCTTTGGGTATAGATAAAAATGGTATTTTTGTTCGACTTACTTACATCTTAAAAACAGTACTTGACATCTTTTTGTATAGATGCAGGTACTTTTTAACAGACTGACTAATGTGTGTTTTACGGCTTAGAGAATGGAGCTGCGAATTAAATCACTAAGAATAAGTGCCCGCCGTATACGATCTCTAAACATATCCCAAGATTTAATTAAACAGGATGAGAAACTATCAGCAAAAAAAGAAAGAGTTATCCAAGCAGGTATTTGAGATTCTGGAAGCCAGAGGGTACCTATTACTGGAAGAAGAAAGAAGATACATGCAAACGGGGGAATACAGGACAACCCTGGCTACCAATTTCAATACAATAACCCAAGCCAGAGAGGTTCTCAGGGCTTTTCCCAGAATGGGTAATATCAGTGTTAACTATGATGATTTTACAATCTTAAAAAATCGTGTTCTATTTACTGTTAAACCCAGACCGATAGATAAAAACGCTCAAACTGTAGAGCCTGAACCTAAAACTCCTTTGGAATTGTCAATCACAAACGAAGATGATAATTTACAACTCAAAATGAGAAAATTACAATAAGAAGTGACAAAATTAGATTTTAAAACAATTTACCTCTTTGAGATACAAATTTTGAGGAATATCTTCGTCAAAAAAATTGTTTCTCCGAATACTTCTGTAGATGCTTTTCCCACATTGTCAATACCTTGTTCAAAGGAATATTCGCAATCGGCCAATTCATAACCGCCCTGCTTCAGCTATAGAAAGTCCAATCCGTAAAAATTTTCGATCTTCTGGTAGCTTTTATGTCAAACATAATGTGTTATATTTTTAATCTGAAATTAGTTAGTCGTCCTCTAGCATGGACTTTATTTCAGCTTCTATTTTCGGGTATTTATCGATATGGGCATATAGTACTTCTCTTAACTCATCATATTTCTCATCATAAAATTTTATTTCTGCTTGATTCTTTTTATGGTTTCGCCAAACAAACAGGGCAAATGTAAGTAGAATACCAAAAACAATTGCTCCTATTATAAGAAAGAAAAAAACATCGGATCTGAGTTCTAGTATTTCTCTGTCTTTTTGTACCAGATGGAAGTTCTTGTCTGCCTCCAATAAAGCAGGAGCATCTTTTTGCTGCTCGATCTGTCCTTGAGTAGCAATTTCTAAATTTCGATATTCTAAAGCTTGTTTATAGCCACCTGTGAGCTGATAATAGTCACCTAAGGCAGCATACATCTCTATAACAGTTGTAGACTTGGATGCTACTTTGTCAAGGCTGGCAGTTACCAATTCTGAATACTGTTTAGCTAATTTAAGATTGCCTTTCTTATTGTAGATATTAAGTAAGTAAAGATGGATTTTAGGGGTCTCTAATTGATCTACTTCTTCCGAGATATTCATAGATAATGCTAATTGAAAATAGGCAATCGCTTTATCATACTCTCCCTCATCGTTACAAGTTACACCTAAGTTTTTTAAAGAATAAAACTGATACTCCTCGTTTTGAGTTTCTTTTGCTAATGATAGGCATTTGTCAAAATAAAAATAAGCACTATCTAATTTATTTGAAACTTCATATGCACGCCCTATATTAGTAAGTGTCTTTAAGAATCTTGCATCTGAATTTTCTACTTTAGCATAATATAGTAAAGCTTTTTTAAAATTACTAATGGCACTATCGAAAAGATCTTGTTTATAATATATATATCCTATATTATTATAACTTTTCCCTGCCAATAAATCGTTATTTGATTTATCAGCGGCACTCACAGTAAGCATATAGGATTCTAGTGCTTTTGGAAAGTTTCCTCTTTCATCGTATAATTGGGCTGTATAATAATTTGAAAGAACTGTATATTTTAAATCTTCTTTTTTATTGAAATATCGCTGAGCTTCAAAAATTAAAGCGTCTTTAGTAATATCTGCTTTAGTTTCATATTTTGCCCCTACAGAAATCACTATGTACTGCATATAACTTTCGTTGTTCATCTTCTTCGGGTCTTGGATGGAGGCAAGCACATTAAGAGCAATCTCAGGTTTATTATTTACTAACTTATCCTGAGCTTGTGTCAATAATTTCCCTTGTGGGTTATCTTTTTGGCAAGAGAATAATAAAACACCTGTCAATAAGCAGAATAAGTATTTAAGAAATATTTTCATTTAGTAAAGTTTGAAGTGTGAGAATAAAGTAGCTATCTATCAAGTCATTCATCAACCTTTAAGAGGGGATCAGAAACAAGAGTAGTCTGATTATCATTCAGAGTCGGTTTTGTAAGGGATTTTGAGATTGTATTGGCATCTTCTTTACCTCCCCCTCCAAGTCCACCGTCTCCCATTTCATCTTTTTCACAAGAAGTAAGTGATAATAGAGCAATACAACTTACGGTCATCAGTAAAAATTTAGTTTTCATTATAATTTGATTTTATATATTGTGTATTTAAAATTAAAGCAATCAAGACTACTTTCGAATTTAACTAATAAAGAAAAGATATTGTATTTGAATTTTTATAGAGAAAAATTTATTTAACGCTTAATGTGTGAATTATGAGAAAACAATGAGAAAAACAAAACACTTAAATCTATTTTTATTCAGACAAATAGGCTTATTTTAGTTGATCTCATTACCTTCACTTTCTGATGAACAATTGTCATATTTCAATAGCGATGATAGTGGTTGGTCGGTTGTAGATTTGACTGAAGAATACAGTTCCTCTCCAATCTAAAAATAATCAGTTAAGTTGATATTTTATCAGGTTAAGAATTACCAAATTAAAAATTGAGAAGAATATAGGGTCAAATAATTTATTTATAAAACATTTTGTACCTTTGCACGGAGTAAGTCGCTCTTTAATGTAGTGTAGTAGCTAAGCATATCAAATAACCGAGCTGGTTTCTTATCCGTTACCTATCGAAAAACAAACACCTGTAACTGATTGACTGATAAGATATAGTGGTTTTGGTAATGTCTTGCAAGGTGAAAAGTTAAATTCTTATTAATTTTTGCCATATCTGCAATTTCCTTCAAATAAGCATTTACTTTCTGATTCGATGGAACAGGGATAACACATCCTGTATCTTTATAATACTGACCTGAGCTATATTTTATAATAATCTTTTCAGCTTCAGGCAAAATAGGAATCTTTGACATTACATTTGTCTTCTCTCGATTTGCATATATCCATTGCTCTCCATCCACGCCTTTAATAATATGCCCTTTGGTCAATCCTTTGATATCAATATAAGATAATCCCGTATAGCAAGCTAAGACAAAAGCATCCCTGACTATATCTAGCCGCTCAATTGATATCTTCTTACTTTTTATTTTGAGAATTTCCTCTTCTGTCAAGAAGTCTCTTTCTACTGGTTGTACTTTACAGGCAAAGTTTCTGAAAGGATCTTTATCCAACCAATCATTCTTTAAAGCTAGATTAACAATAGCCTTTAAATTCTTGAGATACTTCATTGAGGTATTGTGATTACAATCACGAGTCCGCTTAAAATAGGTCTCAAATTCGGAGATAAACTCATAATTCAGGTCAGTAATAAGAATATCACTTTTCTTATATTTCTTCTTTAAAAAAGCTTCTATATGCCTTTTTGTTGTTTGATAGCGTGTAAGGGTTGCATCAGCGTATCCGTTATCTATTAAATTTGATATTTTCGATATGTATTTATCACAAAGCCACAGCAAAGTCTTATCGCTTGTATTTTTACCTTTCATTAAATCCGAAACTTTTAGAGCAGTAACAGATTCATTTCTATCATACAAATAGCGGTAATATTCCTTAGCCTTTGCTGTATAAGAATCTAATAAATCATTCAAATTTTTACTTTTGTTAGAAGCCCCAACAGCTCTTCCGTTTAGCCATTTTTCTTCTTCTATCTTTTCTTTAATAGAAAACTCAGCACGTTTTCCATCAATAGTAATTCTCATAAAAATAGGAACTTCATTGCCTTCGTTAATACGTTCTTTTCTTGTAAAAAAGGCTACACTCATTGTTTTCATGTGTAAATCAGTTTAAATTAATACTAAATAGTTTATTGTGATTTATTTCAATAAAAATCAAAGACTTGACTTTATTAAATCTACAAACTTGTATTTAGCAATCAATAAATCTGATATTTATAAGCCACATATCAGCAAAAAGGAGATGGAAGGAATAAGATTGAATTGTACTAAAGAATATTGAAATTTGGAGGTGTACATCAAATATCAGCACTAAATCAGTCAAAAGTAATCCATTCGTTATGAAACTTAAAAATTCATAATTGTTTGACAGCTAAATAAATATAGGCGTATTCGGTGTCATTTTTTCTAAATGAAAATGTACACCGAATAGTACACCTGAAATATGAATTTAAACGGATTATTTTAGATTGTACACCTAAAAGAAAAACCGTATAAATCATTGATTTATACGGAATTGAACTCTTTTTAATTGTTGAAAAGTGGAGCTGGAGGGA
>NZ_CAKUOF010000034.1 GCF_934668725.1 uncultured Dysgonomonas sp. | reverse complement strand
AACTTAAAAAGTGCTTAACTCCTGAAAAAATCGCTAACTTTGTATATAGAAACAAAATGATATAGTATGGAAACAGTAGTGAGCGGTATTCGCTCGACCGGTAATCTGCACTTAGGCAATTACTATGGAGCCCTGAAAAACTTTATAAAAATGCAGGAAGAAAATAAATGTTTCTTCTTTATTGCAGATTATCATTCTCTTACAACTCATCCGGATCCGAAAATATTACATGGAAATGTAAAGAATGTGCTAACCGAATATCTGGCTGCGGGTATCGACCCCGATATATCGACTATATACGTACAGAGTGATGTACCCGAAGTATGCGAACTGTATCTATTGCTGAATATGCATGCATATATGGGCGAATTGGCTAAGACCGTATCTTTCAAAGAAAAGGCTCGTAAGCAGCCCGAAAATGTGAATGCCGGTTTACTTACCTACCCTACTCTTATGGCTGCCGATATATTGATGCACAATGCCGACAAGGTACCTGTAGGAAAAGACCAGGAGCAACACCTCGAAATGACCCGCAAATTTGCTCGCCGCTTCAATAATTTTTATGGTGTTGAGTATTTTAAAGAACCGATTGCCTACAACTTCGGCAGCGAATTGATTAAAATACCGGGACTGGACGGTAGCGGAAAAATGGGAAAATCGGAAGGTAACTGTATTTATCTTTTTGATGAGCCTAAAGTCATAGAGAAGAAAGTAAAAAGGGCATTAACAGACGAAGGACCTCAAAGTCCCAATTCTCCAAAACCCGATTGCATCGAAAACCTGTTTACTATTCTGCGTGTAGTTTCAACCGAAGAGGTAGTGAAACATTTCGAAGATAAATGGAATTCGTGCGAAATACGTTACGGCGATCTTAAAAAGCAACTGGCTGAAGATATTATTGCGGTAACATCGCCTATTCGTGACCGTATTCTTCAAATTCAGGACGATGAGGCATACTTGCACAAAGTCGTAACCGAAGGTACTGAGAAAGCCCGTGAAAGTGCCCGTAAGACATTACGGGAGGTACGTGAAATAATGGGATTCAAGAATTTCTAAAAAACAATCACGATATATAATAAAAGGCTGATTTCTTGCGAAATCAGCCTTTTGTATTATTTAAGTAGCGTTAAATATTTAATGATATATCTTTATTGGTAGGTGCAGACCTATGTGTCTGTCCGAAATACGTGAACACACAGGTTCACCCCTACAGCCAAAGCAATAAAACATCTGAGACTTTATTTACAAATTGTTTTTGGGCTTTAAAAAGCGGTTTGTCAAATATCTTCGTACCGGTATATCGTAAAACTTCAAACAGATATAGGCTACAATAATACTTCCTGCAACAACCCCTGCTGCACCGGGCAATGATTGTTCAAATGTGAGGTCATTATTCTTTACCCATGCGAAATAGAGATAAATAAAGGGGTAATGCACCATATACAGCGGATAAGAAATATCTCCTAAGAACTTGCATACACGAGTAGTATATTTATCGGTACTTTTTCCGGAAGCCCCCAGATAAACCAAAATAGGAAAAAACACAACACAGCATAGTGTATCATATATACCGTTCATCCATAAATGTTCGGCTCCACCTATTCGGGGTACAGCCAATAAGGCAACGATAAATAAACTGCATATCCAAAAAGCTCCCTTTATATTAGCAGGCTTGAAGATACGAGACAGAAGTAATCCGGCAGAAAATGAGAATAACAAACGAAAAGAGCCTCCGGTAAATTCTTCTCCTGTCAGTGAAAACCCTACACATATATCACCCAATGGCCCCCATACAGCAAATGAAGCCAAACCACATCCGGCAACAAAAACCAACACTGCAAGAGCTTTAGTTGAGAGTTTACGAATAAACAACACATAGAGAATATTGCCAATATACTCAAAAAACAAAGACCAACTGGGTCCATTCAATGGGAACATCTCCCCTACACCTCTTATTTCGGTTCCTGTAGTAGCCGGAATTAAAAACATATTCAACAATGTAGCAATTAGCAAACCCACAACAGGTACTACCGATACATCCCATACAGAGCAGCCTTGAGTATAGAACATGATGGCTCCTATGATAGCTCCCATTACAACCATCGGGTGAAGACGTATAATCCGGCGTTTGATGAAATTTTTGGGTTTCATTGTACCCCAACGGTCGTCGTAAGCGTAACCGACAACGAATCCTGACAGTATAAAGAAAAAGTCGACTGCTAAATAACCGTGATTAATTCTTTGATCTAAGTGACTGGTCGCAAAAGCTTCGAATATATGGAAGAATAATACCATGATGGCCGCCACTCCGCGTAATCCATCGAGTATCTCGTAATGTGGCTTGGTGTCTGCAAATGCAGCATCGGAGATTTGAGTTTTCAGCATTAAATTTAGTTTTTGAGGAATAAATAACTTTAAAGACATAACAACCTATCGCTGTTTTGCTTTCCAAAGCAATAAATAGTTATGCGAACTTAATGCGGCAAAAATACAACGTATTTTTCTGTAAAAGTTTGTCCTAAATCAAAATTGATATCCAAGCCTGAAATTATTCATTGGCTCGGAGCCGGCTGAGTGTAGAAAGGGTAATCCCTAAATAGGAGGCAATATATCTTAAATTGGTTCGCTGCTCCACATAAGGAAACTGCTTTTTGAATTCTTCGTACCGTTCTTTGGCTGGTAAAGTCAAACGTTCTTTGTGACTGCGATGCAAGCGTCTGTATTCATTCTGATGAATGATTCGCCCCCAATTGCTCAATTCAAGGTTCGTTTCGAAAAGGCGGGTCAGATCGGTCAGCAATATACTGTAAACCTCCACGTCTTCGAGTGTTTCGACAAACTCTTCACTCACTTTTTTATAATACAGCTCATCCATACTGAATACAATACCTCCTTCACAGGAAAATGAAGTTGTTATCTCTTCACCATCGACCAACCAGAAAGAGCGTGTCATTCCCTTTTCGAGAAAATAGGCATATTTACAATATATATCTTTCTTTATCAACTGATGCCTTTTAGGAAAATGACACAAAGTGACGCAGGTTTCCAATTCCCGTATGGTTTCATCGGAAATAGGATATAAAGATTTCATATTACTTATAATATTTTCCATGTTCAATCGTATTTTATCTCTCAATACAAACCTGTATGATGTCACATCATATAACAGAACAGAAGTTACCAAAATAGCTTTTGGCTTACATTTCAAAGATACAAGTTTTCAGCATCGGATCAATTCTTATTTTAACATTTCTGTTTTTCAATAAGGATATCGTTATTTTTCCAAACTGCGGGAAAGTACATAATAAACAGGAAAACAAGGTACACTCTCGTTATGAAAACGGTCGGAAGCTGTTACCGAATAATAAATTCCTTCCTCTATATCGGGGGTCTGAAGTTGTATTTTATTACCTCTTATTCCTGTGGCTACTATGCTTTTTACATTCCTGATATCAAAATCCTCAGTCGATGATTCATAAACGGTATACACCTGACCTTCCGAAGGATTAGACGATTCCCATTCTAAGGTGGTTGTACCATCGGCAGCACGATACACCTGCATATTCAGAGGTGAAAGAGGGGCTGTATCATCCAGCCATTTCATTGAAGGTAATTTTGCCGGATAAGTATAATAATGCGTCAAAGCATCTTTCAAACCTTTTGTATTGCTCAACACATTGCCTACCCTGTAATAGGCTGCTCCGGCAGCTTGGCTGGTACGGATAAAGTCAACCTGTTGAGTTATATCTTTTAATGGCCAGTTACCTTCTGTAGACATCAACCGATATATTCCAAGACCGGGAACTACAAAGCGTCCGTTACTTGTTTTGACCCACTCATCTACATAGGTTCCAAATTTAGACTCATTGTAATACATCATCGGGTATACTGCATCCATCTTCCCGTCCATCATCCATTTACCGGCATCCTGATGTACGCTTGAATAGGCTGTCCATGTACCTTTCATCGGATCGAGGTCTTTGTATCTGCCTATCGGGCTGCAACTAACCTGCACCCAAGGCTTTGTCTCTTTGGTCTGATCGTATATGTCCGATACTAAGGCATTTATATTTTCGCGTCTCCACTCTTGTAATGATTTTCCACGACCATACTTGGAAAATGTATCGCTATCGGGAAACTTTCCGGCTGCCTCCGGATAACGGATATAGTCGAAGTGAATGCCATCGACATCATAATTGGTAACAATTTCATCGACAACTTTCAATATATGTTTTCTCGCTTCAGGGTTTCCCGGATCAAGATACCATTCGTCTTTATATAATTTACAAAGTTGGGGGTATCGTGATACAACTGATGAGCGTCCTTGCTCTTTAACTTGTTTTTTTGAACCGAGCGGAAAAGTCACAATCCACGCATGACACTCGAGTCCCCTGCGATGACATTCCTGTATAGCATAGGACAACGGATCATATGCTGTAATAGCTCCAATGGTTTTATCTTTGGAAATATAAGGGCTCCAAGGTTCTATTTTAGATTGAAAAAAGACATCTCCACGAATACGCACCTGAAAAAGGATGGTGTTAAAATTTGCCTCCTGTAACTGATCCAAAATCTTGCTCAATTGCTTTTGCTGATTTTCGGGCGATAAAGAGGGCGAAGGCCAGTCGAGATTCCAGTTAGTTGTCAGCCAGGCTGCACGAACTTCTGTATCGGGATTTTGAGCTGTTAATGGTGCTGAAACTAGTCCGCACAGAAAAAATAAAAGAAGTGAAAGTATTTGTAGTGGCTTCATATTTCGAAAAAGTATCAAAAATACACATTTTACTGTTTAGTTCACGATTAAGTATCGCAATTTTTTTTCGCTCCATCCTAATCTGTCGGAATATACCTATATATCTGTCCTATATTGGCAAACAGGCAAGTTCCCTTTTACTTCAAAACAATAAAAATGCATGTGAGCTTAAACAGCAATTCAATAACAATAAAACATCCTAAAAGTTTACTTATCTTTGTAGAAACCATGATAAAGCTACTGAATTTTATTTTATGAAAACAGATATTGAAATTGCCAGAAGTATCAAACTTGAGCCTATCAGTAAAATAGCTCAACAGATAAATATAGCTGATGAACACATCCATAATTATGGGAAGTACATGGCCAAAGTGCCGGCATCGCTTATCGACAATGACAAAGTAAACCAAAGTAACTTAATATTAGTAACTGCCATAACACCGACTAAGGCAGGAATCGGTAAAACAACGGTTTCGATAGGTCTTACTTTAGGCTTAAACAAAATAGGACAAAAAGCGGTTGTAGCTTTGCGTGAACCTTCTTTAGGACCTTGCTTCGGCATGAAAGGCGGAGCTGCAGGCGGAGGTTATGCACAGGTTCTCCCTATGGAGGATATTAACCTGCACTTTACGGGAGATTTTCACGCGATTACCTCGGCTCACAATATGATATCGGCTTTGCTTGACAATTATTTGTATCAAAACCGGGCATCAGGAAAAGGATTGAAAGAAATTTTATGGAAAAGGGTTCTGGATATTAACGACAGAAGTTTACGATATATAGTTTCGGGATTACATGGTTCTGCAAACGGAATTCCCACTGAATCGGGATTCGACATTACTCCTGCATCCGAAATTATGGCGATCCTCTGCTTATCGAAAGATATTGACGATCTGAGAAGGCGTATCGAAAAAATCATCTTGGGCTATAACTATGACAATACTCCTTTTACCGTAAAAGACCTCGGTATTGCCGGATCAATAGTTGTATTGCTTAAAGATGCCATCAACCCGAATCTGGTACAGACTACCGAACACAATGCGGCGATAGTACATGGTGGTCCTTTTGCCAATATTGCTCACGGATGCAATTCTATTATTGCTACTAAGGTTGCGATGAGCCATGCCGATTATGTAGTTACGGAAGCGGGATTTGGTGCTGATCTGGGTGCTGAAAAGTTCTTCAACATAAAGTGCCGGAAAGCGGGATTAACTCCTAAATTAACAGTTATAGTAGCGACTGCCCAAGGGTTAAAAATGCACGGCGGTGTTGCCATTGAAGATATTAAGAAAGAAAATATCGAAGGCTTGAGAAACGGATTGGCTAATATAGAGAAGCATATCTCGAATATGCAATCATTCGGTCAGACGGTAATTGTCGCCTTCAATAAATACGCTCAGGACACTCAGGCTGAGCTGGATATTATCACAGACTTCTGTAAGAGCAAAAATATAGGATTTGCCATCAACAATGCTTTCTCGGAAGGCGGTGAGGGTGCTATGGAGTTAGCGAATCTGGTAGTCGAAACAATTGAAAACAATCCTTCGAAAGCACTTACATTTACATACCAAGACAACGATTCTATACAACAAAAGGTAGAGAAGATAGCTGAGAAAATATATGGTGCAGACTCGGTTGAGTTCAGTGGTAAGGCTCTCAAAATACTACAACTGATTAAAGGTACGGATATCGAAAAATACCCTGTGTGTATTGCCAAGACACAGTATTCGTTTTCGGAAGACCCGAAGGCTTATGGAGTAGCCAAAGGTTTTAGTTTAACTATAAATGATATGGTAATAAATAACGGTGCCGAGTTTATTGTAGCCATAGCAGGCACTATAATGCGTATGCCGGGGTTGCCCAAGGTGCCGCAAGCAAATCATATTGATATTGTTGACGGTTTAATTGACGGTTTAAGCTAAGGTCGTAGACCTTTTATGACATTATTTCTTTATGAAAAAAGTATTCGCCTTGTTTTTACTTCTTACAATGGTACTCAATACCCGTGCTGCGGTGGTGTATACAGAACAGGATTCACTTATATATGAGAAATATATCAGTCAATTAAAAGCGGAGGCAACTTTACCGATTGGTGAATTGATTGTAAAAACGGCTCTGTTCTTTAGGGATACTCCTTATGTAGCCTCAACTCTCGACAATAATCAAGAGGAACAATTAGTTGTCAATCTGCATCAATTCGATTGCACCACCTTTGTCGAAAACTGTATTGCACTAAGCAGAACACTTAAAACAGGGAATTATTCATTTTCAAACTTTTGCAACCAGTTGAAATCGATCCGATACAGGGATGGAGAAATAGAAGATTACACTTCGCGACTTCATTATGTAACGGATTGGATATACAATAACTCAAAGAGGGGAATACTGGAAGATAAAACTTTTTCGTTAGGGGGGATAAAAGATACTAAAACAATCCACTTTATGTCTACTCATACTGATGCTTACAAACCACTGCGTAACAACCTGAAACTACAACAGAAAATAGGAGGTATTGAACAGCAGATAAACAATAGAGCTGAGTATTATGTTTTAAAAAAGAAAGACATCAATATAGTGAGTAGTAAAATAAACAATGGTGATATAATAGCTTTTGCAACCAGTATCGAAGGCTTAGATTATACGCATATTGCTATCGCCTATCACGACCAAGGAACATTGACTTTTATACATGCTTCAAGTAAAGCAATGAAGGTCATTATAGAACCTCAGTCGCTGTATGATTATTGCCTGAAATCGACAAAATGTACAGGCGTAAGTATTTTCAGAGCAATTGATTTCTAAAAGAAAAACTGATATAACTACCAAACTTTTATACAGACCTAAATAGTAAACAGGTATTAATTTTGAAAAATGAATAAAGAAATATTTATAAGAATGAGTAGTTGGTCACAACTCTTCTTCCTTTGTCTTTTTAGTTTTGTCGGCTTGATGATAGCCGCTGTTCTTACGGTTGTAATAGGTGGAGCTACCGGATCGTTTGAGTCATTAGACTTTATGAAAGTCATGCAAGTAGTTCAGGTTGTTTTAATTTTCCTGATCCCTTCTTTGTTATGTGCTCATTTATTCCACAAATCGGCTCCGCGATTTCTTAAAATCAATAAACCTATTGATGTTAAATTTTTGCTTCTTTCAATTCTGCTTATTTTTGCAGTTCAGCCTTTTATCGCTTTCACAGGACATTACAACAGCATGATTACCTTACCTGAGTCTCTGGCGGGGATAGAGAAAATGATGAAGATGATGGAAGAGCAAGCTCAAACATTAATCGAAAAAATGCTTACTACCAATTCGGTTCTTATCTTATTAATAAACTTGTTTGTTATTGCCATTACTGCGGGTGTCACAGAAGAATTTTTCTTTAGAGGATCTATGCAGCAAACCATCCGGAAAATTTGCAAAAACAGACATCTTGCTGTTTGGATTACCGCCTTCATATTTAGCTTTATTCATCTCCAGTTTTACGGGTTTGTTCCTCGTTTGCTTCTGGGGGCTTTGCTTGGGTATATTTTTCTTTGGTCGGGTAATTTATGGATTGCAGTAATTGTACATGCCATAAACAATACAATAGCTGTCTTAACTTTTCACTTCTTTCACAATACACCTATGTACGAGAAGCTCGAAAACTTTGGGGTAGGCAATACAATCTGGGCTACGGTTGTAAGTATTATTTTAACAGGAACTATATTGGCAATTCTTTCACGAGAGTATCAAAAAAATAACCCGCAGGATTTCACTATATAAGATCTTAGTATTT
>NZ_CAKUOF010000033.1 GCF_934668725.1 uncultured Dysgonomonas sp. | reverse complement strand
GTGGAACAGTTACCAGTAATAATATGGCTGTGAACTTCAAGCCTTGTTATATTCCCGTCAATCCCAATATACGTTCTAGGGGCGGGCGTTAGGCTGGCTAGGCTTTAATTTACGGATGCTTTTTGCATCATGACATAATAAAAACAAATCAATCAGGGTGAAGTCCAATTTAGGACTTCACCCTGATTGATTTGTTTTAGAAAATAACAGAATTATTTCTGACGAAATATTCTATATAGTTTTGGTGAAATGAGTAATATTCTGTTTATCTTTTGAATTAACATATAAAAGAGGAAAAAAATGACTCTTATTTATGTCTTTTTGTTTTATTTAGTTACTTTTGTGACTTTATTGGGATATATTTTTAACTAACGACAATAACAACGACAACAAATGAAGAGGATTATTCTATTAATGCTAGGTATATCTAGCGTTGGTTTTGCTCATGCACAGATTGGGGTTAATTCAACCACCCCTAAGGTGACTTTGGATATTCAGGCTGGGGCTGTAGATGCTACTACAGCAGAAGGTTTAACTGCTCCCCGTCTTACTCTCGCTCAGTTGGCAGCTAAAGATGCCAAATACACATCTGATCAAACGGGAACTATTGTTTATGTATCGAGTATGACCGGTACAGCTACAGCGAAAACCCGAAATGTTATAGCCACTGGTTATTACTATTTTGACGGTACTCTTTGGCAGGCTGTAGCTCCTGATCCAGCTTTGAGATTTTTCTACATGCCATCTATTGTATTACCTACCAGTACATCAGATCCTGCCTACAATGCCGCTACACAGACGTTTACTATAGATCTGTATCAGGCATATTCTAACCAGTTCAAATTAAACAACTCCACCAATACTTCTAAAAGTCCGGGAGCAACAGCATTACCTGTTTCGGCAAGTAACTCTTTGGAATATTTTATTACCTACTATGACAACACGGTTTATCAAAATCTAGCATTGACCGATGCAGGTGTGCTAACATATAAACTTCCCGCTGTATTTACACTTTCCGAAAAAACATTTATGAACATTGTATTCAAAGTAAAATAGTAAGTAAAATAAGATAATAAAATTATGAAAATACTATATATACTGATGCTGTGTTTGTATACCACTTCTATGTATTCACAAACTTCGAAAGACATAAGTGGTAATGAAACGTATCTATTCGAAAAAGCAACATTTACCCTTTATAACTATAATTCTAAAGCAGAGGTGAATACGCGAGTGATTACAGATCCCGGATTAGTGACTCCCGAAGATATATTTTATCAGAATGTTTTCAGACGAGCAATTATTAATAACGGTTCATTGTTATATTGCACATTACTTGATGAAAAGGATTATGCCGTGAAAGACGATGGCGTTAAATTGCTGGCGCTTAAGGCACAAGTCCCTTTCAAGGATGAAAAGAAAGAACCTACCGTAGGTCGTGTTTTTTCCGGACAATTAGAGCCTTATACAATGTCACTTAAGGGTGGTGTGTTGACAATTTCCGTAATGTATGTGTATGGAGATTCACGTTATCCTTACACGTTAGAAGGAAAATTAGTTCTTACTATGATTAAACAGAAATAACAATGAAACAATTATATTTAAGGATAACTTGTCTGTTGCTCCTTATATTTTCAATAGGCAGCATAACAGCTCAGACCTGTTCTTCAACATTTACGGTAAGTACAACCTCCACTCCCTCCACTTGTCAGGCAAACGGAACAATAACCGTAACTCTTAATGGTGATCTAACCAATCTTACTAATATACAATACGGACTGACTACTTCTGCAGGTGCCGCAGTTATCAATCCGCAGGAAAATAATGTTCTGACCAATATTCCCGCAGGTAGCTATACGGTTACTGTGCGTGCATTTTGTAAGGTCGATGAAAATTATAACGTTGTAAAAACAGTTGCCAATGTAGTTGTAGGTGGTAACTATAAAGTACCTTCTGCCTCTTTCAATGCAGGTTCTTCGCGTAAATCATACAGTACTTGTAATACCGGTATTATTGCATTGAACGTGACTGATGGAAGTGGAACATTTACTTTTAACATCACTTCTGCACCTGCCGGTGTAACGCTTGGTGAGGTGGTACCTACTAAGTCGGGAACTCTTTATACGTTCCCTACTCAGGATTATCCTGCTGGTAATTATTCTGTACAAATTCAAGATGGTTGTTACACCTCTGTAGCTACTTTTACTTTGGGGCAGATTACAGGATTTCCTCCTATTGCTATTACTAATACTTCCTTCTATCCGACACTTGTCGATGGAGATTGTAGTTCTGTAAAAGTGCAACCTGGAACAGTATCTAACAGTGATCCGGATTTTTATCGTTATTATACGGATGGAATGTATGAAATAGGTATCACTAAAGCAGGTGCTGCAATGCCAACTAATTGGTATTCATGGAAACCGGGTAGTGCCAGCCCTTATGTCTTAGACTTATCTCCATATAGTCTCTCTGATTTTTATGCATCCAATTCTATGATAGTATATCTACGGATAAAAGGATGCCCCAATTCTTATATTACTTCGTTGACAAATTTAAGACAGCCATACGCAACTACAAGCTATACCCGTAGGTGTGATGATTATTTGTTTAATTATAGACCTTGGACCGATTACGATGGTAATTTGTGTTATCCTCTTTCTGTTGTTATAACCCAAACAACGAATCCGGGTGCAGGTACTGTTATATACACAGGTTCTTTGCCGGCTGCCTCCGCTTCATCTTATAGTTCAATTGCTCTTCAATATGGTGTTGGCTATAATGTCGCGATAACTGATGCCGCCGGAAAAGCTCTGTCACCCCTAGCGCCAAACGTAAGCAGATCAAACATGTCTTTGTCTTACTCGGATGTACCATGTAGTACTACTTATAATTTGACATATAGTTCTTATGAACCGTGTTATCCTATTGATGTGACTATCACAGAGGTTGCTACAGGTACTGTTATATATACGAATAGGCTTACCTCTAGCTCTACGTCTGCAATTACTGCGTTGGAGTATGGTAAATCCTATCGCTTCGATGCAGTATATGTGGGAACTGATCCTTTGCGTTCGTATACGTATACGATACCTATAAGGAATGCCAATCAGCCTACTGCTTATTCAATGTCAATTAGTTCCGCTAATACTTGTATTGAAGATTATGGACAATTATATGTTTACTCAGCTGGTTCAATTTATTTCCCGGCAGGTACTACTATGACTGTAACCGGTCCTGCGGGATATACGACACAAACATATACAGCTACTTCTCAGTCGTATTACTATTATTTTCCGTCGACTACTTTGCCTGCGGGAACTTATACTTTGACCGTTAATAGTACTTGTCCCGGTGCTTTGCCGATAACGACAGTTGTAAATCTACCGGGAGTATATAGCGGAAAGAATCTGGCATATACTACGCAGAATACTTGTGAAGGTACGAAAATTTTTCCTTCAGGATCAATGACTTATCAGGGTAACAATACAACAACTTATTACAGGTTGACTAACGGTCCTGCCGGTTATGATAAAACAGTAATTGGTCCCGGAGGATCATTTACTCTATCTGCCCCCGGAACTTACACTTTAGGTATTTTAAATACAAACAGTGCTACGGGGTGTGTTATCAATACAAAAACAATAGTTTACACAGCTCCTCCATTGGCATTGGATAATACAGGTACAAGTGCTTATACATGTGTGGACGATGTGACAGGAATTATTATTGTAAAAGGAACCAATGGAGTAGCTCCTTATACGTATCAGTTATGGGATGAGACTAATACGACAAAATTGGTTGCGACAGACTTGGTGTCTTCAGATAGAGCGATTTTTAATTATGGAGAGGCCGGAAAAACGTATACAGTGCGTGTTAAAGATAATTGTGGTAATGAATTTAGCCAAAAGGTAACGTTAGCCAGATTGAAGACTGCCCGTATTGTAAATGCCGATCCTAGTAGTGTTTGTACAGGCGAAACAATTGTATTGAAGTGTACAACATTGGGTACTACGGCTTATACGTGGACAGGTCCAAATGGTTATACTTCTACGGCTCAAAACCCTACTATCCCAAATGCTACGGCAGATATGACCGGATGGTATAAGGTTTCGGTTATGCCCGAATTTTGTGGAGAAGCTGTAAAAGACAGTGCATATGTTACCGTATACCCTCCATTGACAGCCGGTGCGGTTACTGCTCAGGCAGTATGCGTACGTACTTCTGCAAGTGCATTGAGTGGTGCAATAACCGGTGGTAGTGGTACTTATACTTATCAATGGCAAACAAGTTTGGATGGTTCGACCGGCTGGACAGATATATCCGGAGCTACAGCCGCAAATTATACGCCTCCTGTAAAGATTCAATCGGGTGCTAATTATTACCGTGTAGTGGTTACCGACAGATGCGGGACAGTTAATGGTAATCCGATAACAGTAAATAGTACACCTTGTTATATTCCGGTAAATCCGAGTATAAGGTCTGAATCTAAAAAGTAGATATTACCTTTTTACACTTATATGTTAGATAGTTTAAGAGTGGAGAATCTATGGATTCTCCACTCTTTGTTTGTATACTCAATAAAATTGAATACTTGTGTGACCTAAACCATATTTACTTTACTTTTTTCCAATCATGTTTTTGATCCGATCTGTAGCGTTTCATTTGCTCATTAATAGACTTATCAGCTTTTTTCTCTAAATCATCCGGGACGATATAACTGGTGCAATGGGTAATACAGTAATTGCAGTTACGAGCACATTGTTCCGAACAGTTAGGGTAATTACATTCATCATAGCCTAAAAGGGAATTCACTACAGCACAAGAATACAAAGAGATGGAGATTAATATCACTAAAAATATCGATATTATATTTTTTATACTCATATACGATTAGTTATATATAGTGTTGCCAGATTGACATCAATCCGTTTTTTCTTCAATAATTTTATAGCTTCCTGTTGGTACAATTTCTACCCACTTACCTTCTATGTTCTTCTTGTTCTTAGTGCGATTGTTGATAAGTGTCAGAAGATAAGATACCTTTCTTTTACGGTATTGAATTTCAAAATAGAAATGAGATTTGCCGTTTGGTATACTGATTTTTGTTTCAATTTCTTCAAGTTGGCTTGGTCTTGTATCAGTACCATAGCTGTACCGGCTTTTGTCTCCGTTATAGTAAATTTCATTCTTATAAATGCCTGATGGTACTTTAACTTCGACTCTGTTTGTATCATACCATGTGAAAGCACTTTTATCGTTACTTTCAAAAAACGATTGCTTATTTAGGTTTAAGAACGGATAAGTTGATATTTCCATAGGACTGCTTATGTCAAAGGTATATGATCTGCTCCCTTTGGTGGTATATATAGAGTCCGAATCGTCTTTTTGTATGGAGTATTCTATGTTGTCGAAAGTATATCCTTGTGATTTTTTTTGCAATATAGTAATTTCAGTAATCTCATTACCTGACTGTAAAATTATGGCAAAACTGAAATCTTGACCTGTGTTATTCTCTTCTACTATTACTTTTAACTGGGATGCAGTATTGCGGACAATACAAAAGCCTTTATCTTTCCATATACTTTCCACTTTTCCCAGTCCGGTTAATTCGAGTTTTGTATTTTTTGAGATTTTTCCATCGGCAGTGTAGACTTCACCAAATATATCAATATTGCCATCCTTATTTATAACATGGGCAATTTTGATGTCTTCGGTATTTAGCGAAATGTCGGTTTCGCCACCTTCTCCTTCCATTTCTATTGATCTTACCGATGGTTTTATAGTTGGCTCATCCTCATTATTACAGGCTGTTATCAGAAAACTGCATAGTAACAAAACTATGGCTTTGGATAGATAGTGTTGTTTCATATTGTGTATTGTAAGTGGTCAGTATATAGTATTTTGGGGGCTATTTCAGACTTTTGTATAGCGTAATGAAAAATATAATAAAGCAAATTGGAATCATCAGATATAAAATTTCGAAAATCATATATTGAAGATCGAAGAAATCCAAACTATGAGAAAATGTAATGACCATAGACCATAACCTGGTGAGAATCCAAATTATACATCCTATTATAGGGAATAGTGTGGCTTGCTTATTTGTCATAGTATATTAATTTTAGAGAATAATGGTTTTGTAAATATAATGTAATTGAGCAGTAATAGAATCAAAATTTTAGATAATGATCCCTAAAAATCTCTATACTATCGTTATGGGAGTATTTGTTTGCATAGTATTTTATCGGATTGTTGTATCAGATTAATCTTGGTTTTTATGGGTTGTGGAGTTTCCTATAAAAACACTATAGCTAAAATTCGCAATTTGAATCAGTAAACTTTAAAGGATTATTCAGCACATAAGAGTACCTGTTAAAATTTTTGCTAAAATGGAGAACCCTCACATGCTGATTTATAAATTCTCATCTATAACTCTATACTGAGTTTATTTTATTTCTATTATCCCACGCTTCTTTTGTCCAAAACCACTTTCTCTTTAGAAGCCAATTGGATGAATCTACACGAGCTTTATAAGCTACAAATCGAAAAATACTTCCTAGCTTCTTATCCCAACCGTTAACTAAAACGATCTCGCTCTTATTTCGAATTAAGAAACTTGGAGAACTTATTCCCATTCTAGTTATCTTATCATACCATAAAGTTGTTTGCATACTAATAGTATCATTCGAAACTTTGTAAAGCCCCCATCCCCCCCAGTCTGCATTAAATTCGTTTGCTTTTGAACTTTTAACATCAACAAAATGCCTTATTACGTCATTTTCGGAATGAAAGATATCTCTTATTGGATATGCGACCAATCCATTTGCATAAAACATTAGAGCTGAATAGTTATAGCCCCCTTTTTCATTTGGAAATTTAGATAAATAATAGCCATCGGTCTGAATGATTTGAATATTAACATATTGCCACATCAACCTCAAATATATCACTAAAGCTGTTTCTGTTATTATGGACAATTTACTTGAATGCTTTAATAAAAAACTCTATTCGATAATATCTAGAAATTAAGCCCACCAATAAAAAAACCTCATGTTTTTAGTTCAACCCCAAACGATAATATGATATTTCTTTTACATTTTCGAACCCTAGCTTTTGAGCCAATTGATACGAGCCAACATTATCTTTTTTACATGCCCAAACAGGTTCAAAACCATTTTCGATACAATATTCGATAAGAGCCGAGCATGCTTTATAGGCTAAGCCCTTTCCTTTAAATTCTTCGTATGTTTCTATACCCAACTCCAGCTTATCATCATGAAGATAAGCCGAAAAGGCTGTCGAAGCCAGTTTACCATCATAATAGAGACTAAATGCAACTCCTTTATTTATAAAATCGTCGGCATCATTCCAAAAATTAAGCGGAACAACTGCCCCTGTCATTCTCTCAAATGCACTTCTGTCTGTTCTGAGAATTTCTATATTAGTATTATCAGCACTGTTACCGGAAGGTTTACCATTCTGGAATTTCTCTTTGTTGAATTTAAAGTTGACTCTTACATTCAGTTCAACCCCATCGGCTGAAATATTTTCAATTAACAGGTCTTGTAAAACGGCATCCCAATCAGCAGGAAATACCTGCATCCATTCAACCTTCTTTCGGCTTCGGTTTTCATTCAACACATATTTCTTAAAGGCAAGGTTGAATTCTTCATTCTTCGAGTCGCCAAACAGCAAAGACATCCCATAAGGATGAAGTAAGTAAAACGATTTCGGATTTTCTACATTATCCACAAATATCTCGCCCTCCACTACCCTTTCGACTACTGCTCTGGCAAAAAGATTGTTATTGGTTATGCTTTTTATGGGTTCCAACAATTTAGAATACTGCTCTTTTGGTAAAGATATCATACATTTCGATTTAGTTTTCAGTAATATATAGTGTTATCCATTCCAAAAATACGAATATTCATTTAAACCTGACATCTACCAGCAACACGAAGTAGATCATTAAGTATTCTTACATTGAAAAATAGCTTTATATTTGCAGATATTGTTCCATTAAACAGCAAATTGTGACCCGAAAAGATTTACAAACCATAAATAACGACCGAGAAATTATCGACCTGAGGATGCAAGCCGAAGAGTTGATCAATAATGTAGAATCGTTAAGCGACGAAGATTTCAGAAATGAGGCTAAACGAATCGAAAAGGAAATAGACGACCGCATTGCCGTTTTAATTCAACAAATGGAGGGGTAATGTATAAATATCCTCCAATCCTGCGACCTTATTCCCAAACATCGAGTGTATATATTGCTACAATTTCGACATTGAGATCGATAGCCTGTTTAACGTAATCTACAATCAGCGGAAGATTAAGGTAATCCTCATCGGTTTGAGGTTCTATACTTGTCAGATATTCTAATTTTGCAGCAATAATTTCTACTTTTTGCCGAAGCATCAAAACTTCGGGAGACTCTTGTGAACTGTAAAGCTTCTGTAAGATTTTTTCCAACATATATTATTGTGTTATGATAATTCTGAAACAAAAATAGAAGTGTACCGATGCGTAAAATAATATGGTGTGTTGTAAAATACCAAATAAGGGGAGTAAAATACGCTCCGTGATTTCGGTTATTTTTGTATATTTGAAAAATAAATGATTTTAAAAACCGCTAAGATATAGAACATGAATACAGCTTTCGAAACAAAAAAGAGAAATGACGGATACAGCGTGAAACGTTTGCGCGAAATACTTGGGGTAAAACAAGAAGATTTAGCCGATAAATTACAAATATCGCAGCAAACCATCTCAAAGATTGAGCAAAAAGATATATTGGAAGACGATCTTCTAAACAATATTGCAAAGGCTCTCAATGTTTCGGTAGAAGCTATCAAGAATTTCAGCGAAGATGCTGCACTCAATATTATATCCAATAGTTTTACGAGTAACGATACATCAACATTAAATGCAGTCAATTACCAATGCTCATTCAACCCATTAGATAAAATTATTGAGTTATATGAACGTATGCTAAAAGCTGAACAAGAGAAAGTAAATATCTTGGAGCAGATGTTGAA
>NZ_CAKUOF010000032.1 GCF_934668725.1 uncultured Dysgonomonas sp. | reverse complement strand
CTTGATCTTTTGTTTCGTTTTTCATCAAGGCAAAATGAAAAACAAACTCAGAGGGTGCGTTAGGAAAATTGAAGAATTTATTCAAACATTTCCAATTGCGGATATATTCCCGACGAATACGATTATTAACACAGTGCATATGCAATACACTGCCCACTACAGTCCATAAAAAATTTCAATTATTGATAACCTATTATGCATACTTACTAAAATCGATAAAAACTCCGGTAGATTTGATATTTTAAATAGTTATAAATAAATTCATCACTAATAATTTTTAAAATGATTAACTTCGCATGATAAAAGAAAAGATAACAGGCTTATTTATTGTCAGTAAAAATTACACAATATCTTACAGACATTAATAGCCTTAAATATAAAACGTTTAATATGGCTGATTTAACAGGAATAAAGAATTTACTCTTCGATTTTGGAGGTGTAATTGTTAGTATCAATAAAGATAATGCTGTAAAGCGTTTCAAAGAAATAGGAGTTGATAACATCGAAGACTTTTTGGGCGAATTTCGCCAAGAAGGCATTTTCCTTCAACTCGAAGAAGGAACAATCAGTAAAGAGGAGTTTTATAACGAACTAAGAAAACTAGCAGGAAAGAATATCCCTGACAAAGATATAGATTCAGGATGGTTGGCATTTCTGACCGGAATTCCCGAATATAAATTCGATCTGCTTAAAGAACTTCGCAAAAAATACAATGTATATTTGCTTAGCAACACCAATCCGGTGATTATGGGGTGGGCTGATACTAAAGATTTTTCACCTTCGGGCGAACCCATTTCGGCATTCTTCGATCAAATGTTCTGGTCTTTCAAAATGGGACATACAAAGCCTGCAAAAGAAACATTCGAAATAGTTATCAAAGAAGCAAAGATCAACCCCGAAGAAACTTTATTTTTAGATGACGGACAATCGAACCTGGACGTTGCCGAAACATTCGGCTTTAAAACATACCTGGTAGATCAAGAAGAAGACCTCAGAAAAGTCTTTGAATAAATATAACAAGAAACTATTCAATCAGGTTATACTCCAAAATAAGTATTAAACAATATACTTTCGGCTTATAAGGTTTGTCTATACTCATCTAAATTGATGAATAATAAGTCTATCCTTACGCCAAAGCAATAAAAAAAGGTCTGAGACCTTCTACAGTTCAATGAACTTAATAGATTCCGAACATAACAACACCCAACATCAACCTTTGGTAGCTACTATAGGTTTCTTTGACGGTGTGCACACCGGTCATCGGTACCTCATAGAGCAGCTAAAAGCGATAGCCAAAAGGCAAAATCTGCCTTCGGCCGTTATAACTTTCCCCGTACATCCACGAAAAGTCTTATGCAGCGATTATCAACCCGCATTGCTTTGCGGATATCAGGAAAAAGTAAAACACCTGGCAACAACAGGCATTGATTACTGCATAACACTCGATTTCACCCGGGAAATGTCGACTTTAAGTGCTCGAGAATTCATCCAACAAGTACTCAAAGAAAAACTTAATGTACAAACCCTGCTTATAGGTTACGACCACCGCTTTGGACATAACAGGGAGGATGGTTTTGAAGAATATCAAAAATATGGCAAAGAAGTAGGTATTGAAGTAATACAAGCCCAAGAACTAGACAGTGGTACACATGTTAGTTCATCTCGTATACGACGATTATTGGGCGAAGGAGATATTGCCAAAGCAAATCAGCTGCTCGGATATACATATACAATATCAGGTCAAATTGTTGAAGGCTTTCAGGTAGGTCGCACAATAGGTTTCCCTACTGCCAATATTAAAATTTGGGAAGATTTTAAAGTCGTTCCTGCCTTTGGCGTATATGCCGTATATGTGCTTATTGATGACGACCAATACGAGGGAATGCTTTATATAGGTAAAAGACCTACACTTCACAATGGAGACAATATAAGCCTGGAAGTAAATATACTGGATTTCGATCAAAACTTATACGGTAAAACATTGTCCGTTGAATTTGTCAAATTTATGCGTCCTGACGAAAAATTTAAAGATCTTGAGACTCTGGTAAAGCATATAAAACAGGATAAAATAAACGTAGCCAATCTTCTTCAAAAACTAAGAAACTCACAAAAAAACAACTCTTAGTTAAATATTTGAGATATAGCATTGATTCTTTTCGAGTTAAAAAAGCATCGATAAAATCAATAAAATATAGGGGCATTTTTTTCGATAAAAAGGATACCTTTATAGAATCAAACACCCATATGCTTATCCATATCGGGTGATTGAACAGGAGTTATTTTCAATGTATTCACCCAACAAAGCACTAAAAAGGTTTGCAACCTTTAATTCTTAAATATATATGGAACCCTTTATACATCTGCATGTACATTCACAATACTCATTGCTCGACGGACAGGCTAGTATTCAACGGCTCGTTGATAAAGCCAAAGGAGATGGTATGAAGGCTTTAGCCTTGACCGATCACGGATCTATGTTCGGAATCAAAGAGTTTTATAACTATGTTAAGAAAAAAAATGCACCTGTATTTGCCGAGATAAAAAAAATCAAAGCGGCAATATCCGAAGCTAAAGAAGGAAGCCCACTGCTGGATGAATTAAATAAAAAGCTTCAGGAAGAAGAATCGCATTTATTTAAACCTATTTTAGGTTGCGAATGCTATGTCGCGCATCGAAATCGTAAGCTAAAAGACGGAAAGCAAGATATGAGTGGCTGGCATTTGATAGTGCTTGCCAAAAACCTTCAAGGCTATAAGAACCTCATCAAGATGGTATCGCAAAGCTGGACTGAGGGGTTTTACATGCGCCCGCGTATCGACAAGGAGTTATTAGAGCAATACCACGAAGGACTCATTGTATCATCAGCCTGTTTAGGGGGAGAAATCCCAAAAAAAATCACCCGCGGAACTCCCGAAGAAGTAGACGAAGCCATACAATGGTTCAAGAATCTTTTCGGAGACGATTTTTACCTTGAACTTCAACGGCATAAAACAAGTCGTCCCGATGCTAACCTCGAAGTATATCCCCTTCAGGAACGTGTTAATCAGGAATTATTAAAACTGGCAGAAAAGCATAATGTAAAAGTTATTGCAACTAATGATGTCCACTTTATCGGAGAAGAAGATTCTGATGCTCACGACCGTCTTATCTGCCTTAGTACAGGTAAAGATCTTGACGACCCCAAACGAATGAGGTATACAAAGCAGGAGTGGTTAAAAACTACTGCCGAGATGAATGAACTGTTCAAGGACATTCCTCATGTACTATCCAATACATTGGAAGTTGCCGAAAAAGTTGAATATTACTCAATAGATTCAGATGCTTTAATGCCATTCTTTGATATAGACCCTTCGTTTGGAACTGAAGAAAACTATAAAGAAAAATTCTCTGAAACAGACCTTATTAGCGAGTTTGGAGAAAAAGAATATCACCGTTTAGGCGGATATGATAAAGTAATTCGTATAAAACTCGAAGCCGATTACCTGAAACACCTGACAATGATAGGTGCTGTGAAACGCTATGGAGAGGACATGAATGATGAAACCCGCGAACGTCTCGAATTTGAATTAGACGTTATGAAGACCATGGGATTCCCGGGATACTTCCTTATTGTACAAGACTTTATTGCAGCAGCTCGCAATATGGGGGTAGCGGTGGGTCCCGGACGCGGATCGGCAGCAGGTTCAGCCGTAGCCTATTGCCTCGGAATTACAGATATCGACCCTATCAAATATGACCTTCTGTTTGAGCGTTTCCTCAACCCCGACCGTATATCAATGCCCGATATAGATATTGACTTTGATGACGACGGACGTGGAGAAGTTCTACGTTGGGTAACAGAAAAATACGGACAGGAAAGGGTTGCCCATATTATTACATATGGTACAATGGCAACCAAATCGGCAATTAAAGACGTTGCCCGTGTACAGAAATTGCCACTAACAGAGTCGAACCGATTAGCCAAACTAGTTCCCGATAGAATACCCGATAAAAAGAAAGTAACTCTAAGGGATGCCATAGAATACGTTCCCGAACTAAAAGAAGCATCAAACAGCCGTGACATTATCACTCGCGATACACTCAAATACGCACAAATGCTCGAAGGTAATGTGCGCAATACCGGAGTTCATGCCTGTGGTGTTATCATTGGTCAGAAAGCTATTTCAGATACAGTGCCCGTCAGTACTGCCGAAGATAAAGAAACGGGCGAAACAATGCTCGTAACTCAATATGAAGGATCTGTTATTGAAGAAACAGGACTAATCAAGATGGACTTCTTGGGTTTAAAGACCCTCTCTATCATAAAAGAAGCCCTCGAAAATATAAAACAAACTACAGGAGAAGATGTCGATATCAGTACGATTTCTCTTGAAGATCCTAAAACATACGAATTATATAGTCAGGGAAAAACGACAGGTACATTCCAGTTTGAGTCGGCCGGTATGCAAAAATACCTGAAAGAACTTCAACCCAGTAAGTTCGAAGACTTGATTGCCATGAATGCCTTGTATCGTCCCGGACCGATGGATTATATCCCGTCGTTCGTTGCCCGTAAACATGGGCGAGAAGAAATTGCCTACGATATTCCAATCATGGAAAGGTATCTAAATGATACTTATGGAATCACCGTGTATCAGGAGCAAGTCATGCTTCTTTCGCGTCTATTGGCAGACTTTACCCGTGGTCAATCCGATGAGTTACGTAAAGCGATGGGTAAAAAGCTCATCGACAAGATGAATGCCCTAAAGGAAAAGTTCTTGGCTGGTGGAAAGAAGAACGGGCATGCCGAAAAAACGTTGAATAAAATATGGGCCGACTGGGAAAAGTTTGCATCATACGCTTTCAATAAATCGCATGCGACCTGCTATTCGTGGATAGCTTATCAAACAGCATGGCTCAAGGCCAACTACCCTTCGGAGTACATGGCAGCTGTTCTATCTCGAAACTTATCAAATATCACGGAAATCACCAAGTTTATGGACGAATGCAAGTACATGGGAATGAATGTACTGGGTCCGGACATAAACGAGTCTTATCTTAAATTTTCGGTAAATAAGGCAGGGGATATACGTTTCGGGCTTGCAGCCATCAAAGGCGTAGGAGGCGGAGCCGTTAATGATATAATCAAGGAGCGTAGTCAAAACGGACCATACAAAAACATATTCGATCTGGTCGAACGTGTAAACCTATCGTCTTGTAACAAAAAAAATATAGAGTCGCTCGCTCTTGCCGGAGCATTCGATAATTTCCCTGAAATTACCCGCGAACAGTTCTTTGAAACAAACAGCAAAGGTGAGACTTTTATAGACCAGCTGGTTCGTTACGGAAACATGTATCAGATTGATAAGGCTCAGGCTACCAACTCTCTTTTCGGAGGAGACGATATTGTTTTGCCTACTCATCCGGAAATACCCAAGGCTGATAAATGGTCTGACCTCGAACGCTTAAATAAAGAACGGGAGTTAATCGGTATTTACTTATCTGCCCATCCTCTTGACGAATACGCCATTGCACTTAAGTATGGTTGCAATGTCGGAATGGCAGACATTGAAGATAAAGAAGCCTTAAGAAACAAAGAGATAACTTTCGGCGGTCTTGTATGCGGAGCCAGAGAAGGTATTACCAAGAATGGTAAACCGTATATGATTATCAAAATCGAAGACTTTACAGGAAGTGGAGAAATACCACTTTTCGGTGACGATTATATTAACTTTAGTAAATATGGACGCTTAGGACTTTATGTGTATGTAAAAGCCCGTGTTCAAGGAAGGAGGTTCAATGAGAACCAATTAGAACTAAAAATTGTATCTATACAACTTTTACCCGATGTAAAAGATAACGTAATTGAGAAAATAACAATTACATTACCCATCCATGAAATGAATGCTCAAATGGTAGAAGAGCTTTCGACTCTAACCAAAAACAATGTGGGTAATTCATTGTTATATTTTGAGATTGTCGATGGTGAACGGAATATGAAAGTTGAACTTTTTGCCAGAGGTTTAAAGATTAATATCCGCAAGGAATTGATAGACTATCTGGAGGAAAACGAAAACATCTTATTCAAGATAAATTGATTTTCCGTATCTCCGAGACTTTGGTTATATTTGTTATAAAATTAAAAGAAACATAATAAACATTAGTAGTATGGCACTTGAAATTACAGATGCAACTTTCGAAGAAGTTTTAAAATCAGACAAATTGGTCGTGGTTGATTTTTGGGCAGAATGGTGTGGTCCATGTCGCATGGTAGGTCCAATCGTAGAAGAATTGGCAGTTGACTATGCAGACAAAGTTATAGTAGGAAAAGTAGATGTTGATAACAATGACGAGATTACTTCTAAATTTGGTATCCGTAACATTCCTACAATTCTATTCTTCAAAAATGGAGAAATAGTTGATAAACAAGTTGGAGCAGCACAAAAATCGGCTTTAGTAGAAAAAATTGATAAGCAATTACAGTAATTTATATATTACTAAAAGAATAAAAAGCGACTAATAAATTAGTCGCTTTTTTTATATTATATCTATTTCAACTGCTCTTTCTATAGCTCAATACAGCCCAACCATTAAAAAAGACAGCGAAGCAACACAAAGCCATCATCTGCGTAGAAAGGTCTGTAATACCACTTCCTTTAAGATACACCATCCTCATCACTTGTATAAAGTACTTCAATGGGTTAAATATAGTAATGGTCTCTGCCCATTTAGGCATACTTGAAATCGGAGTGAAGAGACCACTCATCAGAATAAAAATCATGATGAAAAAAAACATGACAAACATAGCCTGCTGCATCGTATTGGAATAGTTAGAAACAACTAATCCAAAACCAGAAACCACCAGAATATATAAGCTCGCAAATAGGTAAAGTGTAGTTAAACGCCCCGCCGGAATCAAACCGTATACCGTAGCAGCGAGGGTTATACAAAGGGTCAAAGCCAAAAGCCCAACAGTCCAGTAAGGAATAAGTTTTGCCAAAATAAACGTCAATTTATTAACAGGTGTAACATTCATCTGCTCGATAGTTCCTATTTCTTTTTCACCTACAATGTTCAATGCAGGCAAAAAGCCGCATAACATAGTCAAAAGCGTAACCATTATTGCAGGAACCATAAAGACTTTATAATCGAGATGAGGATTAAATCGATTTTGAGGTACAATATTTATTACAGGCAATGTAGCCATCAGGGGCGATTGCTTCCACTCATCTCTTATCTCGGTAGCATAATCCTGCAATATAGCAGAAAGGTAGGCAGTGCCTAAACCTCCTTTCATACCATTTACGGCATTAGCCGAAATCATAACGTTAGCTACTCCTTCTTTAATCAAATGTTTCTCGAAATTGGGCTGAAGCTCTAAAATTATATCAGCCTTATCGGACTCTAAACTTTGTAAAGCTTCTTGATTGGACGCCGATACATTTGTCAGATTAAAATATCCTGAAGCTGTTACTTTCTGTATCAGACGTTCAGAATAAACACTATGATCGTTGTCCACAACACTTAACCGCAAATTTTTTATTTCCTGATTCGCAGCCCATGGAAATACAAGCATCATCATAAGAGGCATGGCAATAATCATTCTGGGTAGAAATGAATTCCTGAGAATCTGCTTAAACTCTTTTTCTAATAGAAATTTTATCATGAGTAAATTAATCAGTTATCAATAATAAATCATCCATATTTTACTTGACAAGGCAGCAAAAGAGGTCTGCGACCTTAATCGAGCCGTGTTTTAAATTTCTTGAGACTAACAGTTATTAAAAAGGCAAACATACCCAACAAAACAAACAACTCTTTATATACAGAAGTAATACCCAATCCCTGAATCATTAATTTTCTTACCGCCGATATATACCATTTTGCCGGAATGATATCCGAGACCCATTGCAGAATGACAGGCATACTTTCGATAGGAAATATCATCCCCGACAGAATCATAACAGGAAGTATCATCCCCATACCCGATACCAGCATAGCAGCAACTTGCGTCTGAGCAATAGTTGAAATGAGTATACCCAACGATAATGCCACCATTATAAAGAGTAAAGAAATTCCGATCAGTGAATAAAAATTCCCCGTTACCGGCACTTTCAAAATATAAACAGATAACAAAAGTATTGTGGTAAGATTTACCATGGAGATTACAAAGTAGGGTATTGCTTTCGCCACAATGATATAGATGGGTTTTACAGGCGAAGCCAATAATATTTCCATAGTCCCGGTTTCTTTTTCACGAACAATAGAGATAGAAGTCATCATAGCACAGATCAGCATAAAGATCAGCCCCATTACTCCGGGAACAAAGTTGTATGCACTTTTAATCTGTGGATTATAAAGCATCTTGACCTCAGGTTTTATTTGAATCGGAATTTTAGCCCCTTCTAAAAGTTCTTGTTGATAAGAGCTTATGATGTTACCAGCGTATCCCGTAAGAGTTGTAGCCTGATTGGGGTCTGTAGCATCGGCAATCAACTGAACTGACGCTTCACCTGTATGCAGGAGGTTTTGATTGAAATTTTCATCGAATACAATAACCAGATTAATATTATGATCTTTTTTAAAGATCGAATTAATTTCATCCGGATTATTCAGCATCTTTACAACATGAAAATACTTGCTGGCATCCAACCGATTGATTATACGCTCAGTTGAAATATCTTTCGAGGGATCAAATACTGCCACCTGTACATTACGCACCTCAGTAGTTATGGCAAAACCAAACAGGAGCATCTGTATAATGGGAATACCCAATATAATCATCATGGTTCGTGTATCACGAAATATATGATAAAATTCTTTTTTTACAAAGGATAGAAATTGTTTCATTTTCAGTCTGCTTGTCGTGTTGCTTTTCTGGCTAATTGGCGAAATACTTCGTCCATACTATCTGCAGCAAATTGTAACTTCAGATTCTTAGGGGTATCCAAAGCCTCAATTTTACCATCCACCATAATCGAGACTCGGTTACAATATTCGGCCTCATCCATATAATGAGTAGTAACAAAGGCTGTAATTCCTCTGTCGGTCGCCGCGTAAATAAGCTCCCAGAATTGCCTACGGGTTACGGGGTCAACACCTCCTGTGGGTTCATCCAAAAATACAACCTTCGGTTCATGAAATATGGACACAGAGAAAGCCAGTTTCTGCTTCCAACCCAGAGGTAATTCTCGAACGAGCGTGTTACGCTCCGCCAGAAAGCCCAACTCATCTAATATTACATCTGTTTTTGAGGCTATAAGTTTTTCTTTCATCCCATAGATTCCTCCAAACAGGCGGATATTTTCCCAGACCTTTAGGTCTTCGTATAAAGAGAACTTCTGACTCATATAACCGATACTTTTCTTCACTTTTTCAGATTCTTTCTCAATGTTATATCCTGCTACAAAGCCTTTGCCCGATGTCGGATGGCTCAATCCGCACAACATACGCATAGCTGTAGTTTTTCCGGCACCATTAGCTCCTAAAAAACCGAAAATCTCACCTTTATCAACACTGAACGATATATTATCGACAGCCGTGAACGTGCCGAATTTCTTAGTCAGGTTTTCAGTATGTATTACAGATTCATTCATCATTTTGTGCTAATTGCATATAACAATCTTCGATATTGGGTTTAATCACATCTATTTTTATTTCCTGATGTCCTTTTTCGTTTAAATACTTTTCAAGATCTACCATTTTCAGGTCGTCTTTCACTGTAATATGATGCATTTCTCCAAAAGTAAAACAGGTTTTGGTACCATCATACTGTCTCAGATCATGGAGTAATCTAAACATCTCATTGCTTTTTACTGCCCAAAGCTTTTCGGGAAATCTTTCTATGATATTGTGTGGTGTATCGACCTGAAGAAAAGATCCTTCTTGAATCAAAGCAATACGATCACACAACATAGCTTCATCCATATACGGTGTGGAGACTAAAATCGTTATATTTTGCTCTTTCAATTTACGGAGCATCTCCCAGAACTCTTTTCGCGAAACAGGATCGACACCGGTTGTCGGCTCATCCAGAAACAGAACGGTCGGTTTATGAATTAAAGCACAACTAAGTGCCAACTTTTGCTTCATCCCCCCTGACAGTTTTCCCGCCCGACGATCTTTAAATGGCTCTATTTGAACATAAATATCTTTAATCAGATCATAATTCTCTTTTATTGTGGTATTAAAAACAGTTGCAAAGAATTCGAGATTCTCTTCCACTGTTAAATCCTGATAGAGGGAAAATTTTCCGGGCATATATCCTATCCTGTTACGGATTTGCTTGTAATCTTTAACAATATCCAAGCCATCAACCATGGCTGTTCCACTTTCAGCCAATAAAAGTGTGGTAAGGATACGAAACAAGGATGTTTTACCGGCTCCATCGGGACCGATTATTCCATATATTTCGCCCTGCTCAACTTCAAAGCTGATGTTATTCAGGGCTTGAGTATCGCCGTATTTCTTATTTATATTTTTTACTGAGACTGCAATCATTGATTTATCAGCTTTATTTCTCCGTACATTCCTCTTTTGATATATCCGTCGTTCTTAACGGCTATTTTTACAGCATACACCAGATTGGCACGTTCGTCACGTGTTTGTATTGTTTTAGGCGTAAATTCGGCTTTGTCGGATACCCACTCCACCGTACCCGTGTATTCTTTTCGATCTGCTTCGCCCAAATCCGAAAACACCTTCACCGCCTGCCCGACCTTCAATTGTGTTAACTGGCTTGCTGTAATATAAGTACGGAGAATCATATTTTCGATATCA
This sequence comes from uncultured Dysgonomonas sp., assembly GCF_934668725.1. Taxonomy (GTDB): domain Bacteria; phylum Bacteroidota; class Bacteroidia; order Bacteroidales; family Dysgonomonadaceae; genus Dysgonomonas_A. The sequence continues at coordinate 3,049 of NZ_CAKUOF010000032.1, read as the reverse complement.
CCCACTTTGAATAAGGCTTTGCTTTGTACAGCCAATTCTCCTTGTTCCGCATATTTAGACAGTATAGTTCCTTTTATAGGACTCTTAATTACCGATTTTGCTATCTGATCTTCCAACTGTGCAACCTGTATCTGCATAGAAAAGCTTTCTTCTGATACTCCCCTGTTGGAATTCATCAATACTTCGGTCTGTGCTGCCAATTGTTTTTCGAGATAAAGAATCTGTGCATTGATATCGTCCAACTGCTTTTGATTGGCTGCATTCGATTTTATCAGATTTTCGAAACGTGTCCGTTCTTTTTTCTGAGTTATGATTTGTTGTTGTATCGCTGCAATTTGTCGGGGGACATCGGTTTGTTTACTTTTCACCGCCTGATTACTAGCCAACAGTTGCATCTTTTTGAGGTAAAGCTGCGTAGTGTCAATATATCCCAAAGGTACATCGGGATTTACCATCTGACCTTCTTCCAAATTCAGTTCTAATATTTTGCCGTTAGCTTCCGCAGAAACAATCACTTCTGTCGTCTCGAATATTCCCGAAGCATCATAATCTCCGTTTTTGCTACCACAGGCTACGAATAAAAATGTAATGGCTAAAAGGAATGTTGTTTTTATAGTTCTCATATATTTCAGTCTTAACCGTTCAATTATTTGTTGTATACTTCAAATTATAAATGGATAGTAAAAGCTCTACCTCGTGCTGGATTTTATCTTGTTTTGCTAAATCCTCTGCATTTATTTCCCGCATAAGATCTGTTACGGTGAGCATTCCATTTGCTACTTTTACTTCCGCTGCTTTTTTTACATTATTGCGGAGGGTTATTATTTCATCATCATATTTCAACAGATCTCTGTTTTTCTTAATTTCGCTCTGCTCTTGTGTTACTTGCAGATTGGTATTGAACAGAAATGTTTCTTTTTCGGCAGCAAGCGAACTTTGGCTGGCCTCTATAATTCTGCGGTCATTTTTCTCGGTATATAATCCGCCGAAATTCCACGACAGACGAACCCCTCCTATATAGTAGGCAGCAAACTTATCTTCCAGCATATTCAAACCGGGTCTACCATATCCACCTGTTGCAAGCACACCCAGTTTTGGCATATATCCGGTCTTTATTAATTTCTTTTGTGTTTCGAGATCAGTTTGTTGTGCCTCGAATAAATGTAATTCAGGACGTTCGATTTGTCCCGTTATCAACTGGGTACTTGTATTCGGTTTCTCCATGGTCACATTCTCGTCAATTGGTTCACCAATTAATGTGGCCAGCATATCTATATATGCTCTCCTGTTTGAAATCAACTGTGTCTGAATTTGTATTGATTTCAATTGCTCTACTTTTATGGCATCCAAATCCGACTGATTGGCAACTCCATTATGAATATAACTCGATATGAGATTAAAGTTCCGTTCAAGCTCCTCTCGAAACAATTGGTTCTGTTTAATCTTTCCATCAAGCAAAAGAATGCCGAAGTACAGTTGATTAACCCTATCATTTATCGAATACAGATTTACTTCTAGCTGTTTTAAAGCTACTTCAGAAGCTGTTTTTGCCATTTCCTTTTTAGAACTGATAACTCCCCCATCCCAGATCGTTTGATTAACATCCAATGTAACTCCGTACTGGTCTTGACTCAATGGTCTTATATTAACTCCCGGCACAGATATGGGTAAATGCGGAACATCCGATTGGTAAGTGGCTTTAGCCGACATCGAGAACTGAGGCAAATAACCTTTACCTGCATTAGACAGGTTATAGTCTTTGGTTTTCTCTATCAGACCATACCTCTTAATCAAAGGATAATTCTTCTTTGCTTTTTCGTGGCACAGCTCTATAGTCAATTGACTATATGCAACCGAATAGCCACTTAGCATAATGCACAAAACAAGTAATAGTCTCTTCATATATACATTCTATTTTCGAACACTTCTGTTTAACAAAATTGTTAGTTTGGTTATAAAAAAATCAGATTTTCAATCCATTTATAATAAATTGAATATTGTTTTCTCTCCTCTGTTTCAAAAGCTTTTCTACTTCATTATTATTCCTTTTTATAATCTGCAACAAAGGCATCGCTAAAAAGGTAATCGCATTCAGTGCAATTATATTCATTAACAGTTCGGTAGGACGAATAAAACGAATAGTTCCATTTTCCACTTCAGCATCTATTCCATCCTTCAATCTTTTCACTATGCCTTTCAGTTTAGGAAATACACTTTGTACAAGCATTTTCTTTCGCCTGTCATTCGTGATTATTTCCCCATAAACAAAGAATAGCAAACGTGGATTGGCTGCAATAAAATCGAAATGAGTACCTATAGCTAATTTTAATTGGTCGAAAAAAGATAGTTCCTCATTAAATGATTGCGAAAATGATTCTGCCAGAATACGTATCTTTTGCTGAAAAACCATTGTAAATAAGTTTTCCTTTGTCCTGAAATAATAATGAATCATGGCATGATTCACCCCGGCACGCTTGGCAATTGCAGTAGTCTTTGCTCCGGCAAATCCTTTATCCAAGAACTCTAGCTCTGCTGCTTCGAGAATTGTTTGCTCTGTAGTTATATCTGTCTTTTCCATTATCAACTTTTCTGTTTAACAAAATTGTTAACTGGGCAAATATAGAAATAATATTTTAAACTACACCTAGAGTATTATCGTTTGTTTTAATATAATAATGAATGACTAGCAATCTGGTTTAGAACATTCTATTGCAAGTTTGAAAGATGGCAGTTTAGACAAAAAAACAGTAAAAAAAATATTTTTCAATAAAAAAATATCGAAAAAAAAATCTACATTTGCACCTCAAAACTCTGGGGAAAAATCCAAAAACTTTTTTTATAGCTTTGGTAAGCATACACAATAAATGTATTTATGCGAACAACACTAATCATCTATAATTAGTTTATTTATAAATTCGGCAACATTAAGAGAAATATTTCATAGATTTAACTTCTAATGTTTTAGGTTATATTCAGTATATTACGAAATTAAAACGACAAAAGCTTAATTAAATTCTGTCCATTTTTATCTAGCAATAGCTATTTAAAA
>NZ_CAKUOF010000031.1 GCF_934668725.1 uncultured Dysgonomonas sp. | reverse complement strand
AGCAAAGATAAGCATGTAGAAAGCAAATTAATTCCTTGTTTGGACGAGGGTTCGAATCCCTCCAGCTCCACTTTTCAGAATTCAAAAGAATCCAAATCCGTATAAACATCTGATTTATACGGATTTTTCTTTTTTAAGCAATCCATAATAATCCGTTTAAATCCATATTTCAGGTGACCTTTAAGGTGACCTGAGAAAAAATTAAAAAAGGTCACCTAGGAGGTATTTAATAGTCTATAAAACAAAAGTTTAACAATGTTTGGCTTTTAGTGAAAAACAGACTGTTTTATATCAGATAGGTGACCTTTTTTGATGTGTTTTACCTATCCTATAATAAAGCAGTTCAAAACACTTAAAAATTCATTCTGATAAAAAAGCTAACACCTTGATAAATTGACAGTTCAATTCTTGTTTTTTAGATATAATACTTAGATTTAATTAGTTGATAATTAGAAAATTATCAAAATATATCAGAATGGATTTATAAGTATTAATTTAAACGGATTTGCATAATGGAAACTCTAAAAACATTTGGAACAAGCTTTATTATCAAAAAACAAAAAGCTGACAAAGAAAGTAAATTACCTATCTATATGAGAATTACAGTAGATGGTAAGCGTATCGAATTTTCTACAAAAGAATGGATCGAAGAAAAGAAATGGTTGAACGGAAGACCTATTGGAAATACCCCTATTGCTAAGAGCGTGAATAACATATTAGATGCTTACAGCAGCAAAGCGAGAGAATGCTATCACTACTTGATTGATAGGTCTGAAAATATTACTCCGCAGAAAATAGCCGATATGATGCGAGGTCGCAAAACTACAGACAAGTCTCTTTTATGGTTATGCGATAAATATATTCAAAACATTTCTAATTTGGTTGACAATGGTTATGCAGATGCAACACTCACACGTTACCAAACCACAAAGAGGCATATAGAAGCCTTTCTTAAGAAGAAGTATAAGAAAGATGATATTCTTATCACAGAATTGAGTTATGATTTCATATCCGACTTTGAGATATATTTTAAACGCACAAGAAAATGCAATCATAATACGAGTATGAAGTACCTTAAGAACCTGAAAGCTATAGTCAATCTTGCAGTAAAAAATGATTGGTTGGATAAAGACCCATTCAGGAAATTTACTTGTAAAATTGAGCCAGTTGAAAGAGGTTATCTAACCGAAGAAGAAGTATTGAAAATTCATGAAAAAGAAATTTCGATAGAGCGATTAGCTATTATTCGGGATGCGTTCATTCTGGCTTGTTATTCAGGTTTGGCTTATATAGATATTAAACAACTTCGGAAAGAAAATATAGTAAAGGGAGTTGATGGACAAAATTGGATATTTATTAACAGAGGCAAAACAAATATATTATCTAAAGTCCCATTAATGCCTATTTCAGAAGAGATTATAACTAAATACCAGACAAAAGAGTATTTTAAGAAGACAGGTTATATAATTCCAGTACCATCTAATCAGAAAGTCAACGCATACTTGAAGGAAATTGCTGATCTAGCAGAGATTACGAAGAATCTTACATTTCATGTTGGGCGCCATTCGTTCGCCACCCTAGCCCTAAGCTATGGTATGTCAATAGAGTCTGTGAGTAAAATGCTAGGGCATAATCAGATTAGAACAACCCAGATATATGCAAAAGTCACTGAAGAGAAAATAGCTAAAGAAATGGTTGCTTTCAAGAATAGAAAGAAAAAAGCCTAACATACAACAATACACATATAGCCTTATTTCAAATAATAAATGGCAGAAGTAAAACTCATAAAAAACAACTTTGGGATATAAAAGTGTCTTGCTTTGCATAAAGTCATAGGGTAAAAGTGTATATTTGTTCATAAAGTCATAGGGTAAAAGTGTAAACAGAGAAGAAATAACCAAATTTATGAGAAGAACAGCATTAAGTTTCTTGCAGAAATGGAAACAAAAAAAGACACGAAAACCTCTTATTATAAGAGGTGCTCGTCAAGTTGGCAAAACTTGGCTGATGAAAGAATTTGCCAAAACCGAATATGAGAATTTCGCCTATATAAATTTTGAAGACAATCAGCAGCTAAAAACATTGTTCTTAAACGATTTCGATATACCACGTATTCTATTGGCTATCCAGATCGCAACAGGAATAAAACCAGAGCCAAACAAAACGCTGATTATATTTGATGAAATTCAAGAAGCAGAGAGAGCTTTAACCTCGTTGAAATATTTTAGAGAAAATGCTCCCGAATATCATCTTGTAGCAGCAGGTTCTTTGCTAGGAATTGCATTACATGAAAATACATCTTTTCCAGTAGGTAAAGTTGAATTTTTAGATTTATATCCTCTAAGTTTTACTGAATTTTTAGAAGCATTAGGAGAGCACGATTTGAATAATCTGATCCAGACTCAACAGTGGGTAATGATAAACACCTTTAAAACAAAGTATATAGAGCTACTAAAGCAATATTACTATGTGGGAGGTATGCCCGAAGTTGTTTCAAGTTATGCAATTAATCAGGATTTTAGCGAAGTACGTCAAGTTCAGCAGCAAATACTTAATTCATACGAACAGGATTTCTCAAAACATGCCCCTACAGATGTCGTTCCACGAATTCGTATGGTCTGGAATTCTGTTCCTGCACAATTATCAAAAGAAAACCGAAAATTCATCTACGGATTGATAAAACAAGGAGCAAGAGCGAAAGAATTTGAATTAGCTTTAGCTTGGTTAATGGATTGTGGTTTAATCCATAAAATCAATAGAGTATCTAAACCAGCCTTACCATTGAAAGCCTATGAAGATATGGGAGCTTTTAAACTGTATCTGCTTGATATAGGTTTGCTGGGAGCGATGGCAAACCTTGATGTGAAAACCTTGCTTGATGGTAATCTGATTTTTACCGAGTTTAAAGGAGCTTTAACCGAACAGTATGTTTTGCAACAATTGGTTACAGATGCGGAAATCTCAATTTTCTATTGGTCGTCGGAAAAATCAGATGGAGAGATAGATTTACTTATACAGTACAAAAATGAGGTTGTCCCGATAGAAGTAAAAGCAGCCGAAAACCTTCAAGCAAAAAGCTTACGGGCTTTTGTCGAAAAGAATAAATCCAAAATAGCTATACGGACTTCGATGTCAGATTTCAGAGAAGAAACATGGTTAACAAACTTACCTTTATATGGTATCAATGAATTGACAGGTTATCTCGAATTAAAAAATTAGTCAAAAATGGAAAACTATTTAGAGATAGCAGAAAGAAATCAGGCAAAAGCAGAAAAGATAGTAGAGAATCTGAATATAGTAAATATATGGGAATCAGTCGGAGCTACAATTAACCGTGTAGGTTCTACCAAAATGGGGTTACTCATGAAGCACAGGGATATTGATTTTCATATCTATACCGATTCATTAGATATCACTAACAGCTTTAAAGCTATCGCGAAACTGGCACTTAATCCCTGTATTAAAGAAATAGATTATACCAACCTGATAGATACAGACGAAAAATGTATAGAATGGCATGCATGGTATCAGGAGACTGATGGTGAAACATGGCAAATAGATATGATCCATATACTCAGAGGTTCACATTACGACGGTTATTTTGAAAATGTAGCCGAACGGATAATGGCTGTGTTAACACCTCAAACAAAGGATGCCATTTTAAAATTGAAATATTTGACACCAGACTCTTTTAAGATTATGGGTATAGAATATTATCAAGCAGTAATCGGATATGGAATAACAGATTATGACGATTTTATAAAATGGAAACAAGAGCAACCCGATAATAGAATTATTGATTGGATACCATAATTATAACGAGAATTATCGTAAATTAGCTTGTTGTAGCCACTTATTATTAGCTAGATAGACTATGAAAACAAATTTCAAATATCAATGGGATATCTTTTTTGATTACTTAGGTGCTTTTGACAGTTCCTTCAGTGGAAAACAGAAAATTTTCTATCAACGAATCAAAGATGATTCTAAAAGTAAAGATGAAAAATACTTTACCCATATTTGGACTGGTGAAAAAGAAAGAACTAAAAAGCGGATATTAAGATACTCCAAACTAATAAACCTTCGCACGATATCACTACCCCTTATAATAGTAGCTATTATTGTGGCTGCTATTTGCTTTCTGTTAGAGGGTTGGTTATTATTCACAATCTCATGCCTATCCACAATCGTATTTTTACCTTATTGGGTAATTAGCAGGGATTTTATATATGATAAAGACAACTGCTTAACTTATTTGCAATGGATGAATAAATCAGAGGCTCAGGGAAAACTCCCTGAAATTTTAGAAGAAGCTTTTTCTTCTGAAATACAGATTACAACAACCGCAATTGCAGATCTGTCCGAAATAACACAAAGCGAATTAACGGCTTTGATTGCAGCTCTGATTCTGTCTGATAATTTAAAGTTATCAATCGCAGAAAAAGATTTCATCAGACGCATATCTTCACAGATAACCATCTCTGGTAAAGAGACAAATACAACTTCATTCTATAAGAGCTATAGCCGATTCAAAAATGACCCTTTCTTAGCTAAATCCGCATACAGTGATTTATTGAATAAACTCAATAATATAGATTTCGATAAAAATTAAGCCATATTTATTATCCTGATTTACAGTGTAGACTAAAGTAGTTTATTCTGGTCAACAATTTTTTCAAACACATTTTTATTTTTTCGTGGCATGTTTCATTTAAAATAATTGAATATGTCACAGATTTTAACGTATGAAGACTTCAAGGAATTTGAAGCAAAGGTTTTAAAAGAGTTTGAAGAGATAAAGAAAGCCTTACCTTCTATCTCTCCAAAGAAATGGTTACGCTCTTCCGATATTAAGGAATTGCTCGGAGTTTCGCATGGAAAACTACAAACCATGCGTAATAATAAAGAAATACCTTTTACACTTATTGGCGGTACAATATTCTATTCACTGGAAGATGTGAATAAAATGTTGGATAGTAAAAAGCAGAGAAGATAGCCACTGTTTCGCTCGTCGGGAGGAGTGGTCTCCCCCCTTGCCGCGAGGGCGATCCCCGACCGATGAGTTGTTGGTGTTTGGTTTGGGTGGTTTAGTCGGTAAATCATCCCAGCTAAAGTCCTCAGTTTTGTGTATTGGTATTTGAATATTCTGCAATTCCAAACGGAAGTGAATCCCTTATCGAAAGCGTGTGGCAAGGTTATGGAAATGTATACATTTCCTACCTTGCTCCGCCTTTGGCGGAGGGGAAAACCGCTCCCGTTGGTCGCAGTTTTAAGAGGAGAATTAATTAAAATTTAGTTCATATTATGATGAAAATCTCAACTAAAAATACGGCTAAAAAGAAGCTAAAAGAGAAAGTTATTAGTGCCCGAATTTCGGGTATTGAACATATGGCTTTAAAGAAAAGGGCAAAAGATGCAGGTGTAAGCCTTAGTAAATTTGTCCGTTCAGTTTTACTAACTGGAAAAGTTGTACAGCGTATAAGTAAATCCGATGCGGATATACTTCGTAAACTCTCGGGAGAAGCAAACAACCTGAATCAATTGGCTCGTACAGCCAACAGGGAAGGATTCAAAAATGTCGCTTCTGATGTGATTAATCTTCGGGTTATAATAGTAAGTATTATTAATCAACTCTCTAATGATTGGAAAAGTTATGAAAAGAGCAGCATTTAAAGGATGCGTCAATTATGTAATGAATAAGCAAGATGCAAAACTATTGACTGCCGATGGTGTGTTACTAAGTGATGTAAAAAGTATTATACAGAGCTTCCATACCCAACGGCTGATGAAACCCAAGATAAAGCATCCTGTCGGGCATATATCATTAAGCTATCTGCCCGATGATAAAGAAAGGCTTACTGATGGAGCAATGGTAACTTTAGCCAAAGAATATATGGAGAATATGGGAATAAAAGATACTCAATATATTGTAGTCCGACACTTCGATAATGATAATCCTCATGTTCATCTGGTTTATAACCGTATCGACAATAACGGAAAAGTTATCAGTGATAAAAACGATCGCTATAGAAATGAAGCAGTTTGTAAGAAACTGAAAAATAAGTATAGTCTGACCTATGGTAAAGGAAAGGATAACGTAAAACAGCAGAAACTTAAAGGAAAGGATAAAACCAAATATCAGGTTTACAATGCTGTAAAGGATGCTTTATCCCAATCTACTAATTGGACTGACCTTGAAAAGCTGTTGAAAGAAAAAGGTATAAGCATTTCCTATAAATACAAAGGACAGACCAATGAGGTGCAGGGAATATCTTTTACGATAGATAAAATCACTTTCAAAGGCTCGGATATAGACCGTAGTTTCAGTTACTCCAAACTGGATAAACTCTTACGGGAAAAAGCTCAAAAACAAAAGCAAGAACGAGAACAAGAACAAGCTGAATCTAAGAGTCAATCGAATAACCAGCATATTAATAACAAATCAAAAGGTATAAGGAGGTAATGATATGAAAGATGATAATATAAATATGGATATACAGTTAGGTATAGATGCTATTTCCCAAACAGTAGAGGAAATCAACCGAAAGTTGAGCAATCAACCCAATCCTGAATCTGCACTAACTGCTGATCTGTTGAATAAAATATCCGAGACTATTGAATATGCTAAAAAAGCAATAGACGAAGAGGAACTGAAAAATTTTCTGAATATTGTAATTAGTGTTACAACCGAATTACAGGAAAAAGCTAATAAAGCATCTGCTGAATTTCTGAATCAAAAAATAGCGGAACTGAAAGAGCTTGTAAAACAACCGACTATCATTGAAAACAGATATTCGATTGATTTTAAATCAAGTAAAACATTTATTACCATTATTATGCTATTCTTAGGTATCGGTGGTTCATTGTATTTCAACTATAATCAGTTTCAGGAAAATAAAAGGCTGGAACACACTGATATTAAATACAGGTATGTACAAATGAAAGGTAAGGTTTCTTATGATGATATTGTATATCTGAATAAATCCTATGCCGAAAGACCTCAATATAGGGATAGTATCAAAAGAAATGTACTTGAGTTTGAATCGTTAATTAGTCAGAAAGTTTATAATCAGTCTGTAAACAAACAGAATGAGGAGGTTAACAAGGAGATTGATAAAAAACTGGAGAAACTGACTAAGTAGCCAAATGGTAAATACTTTAAATCAAGGCAAAGTTTTTGGCTTTGCCTTGATTCGGTTATCTATCAGCGAAAATATAAAAGCAGAAAAAATCCTTTGACTGTTTTATTTTCAAATAGCAGTTATCTAGCAACCAGTGATTTTCCCTATAATCAAAGCCGAATGATTTTGACAAATATCTTATTAGACTGTTTTCACTACTCTGAGAATCGAGAAAAAGATAGGTTGTATCACATTTATCCGCTTCGTTGAAAGAACAAGAAATAGTAGCTTCATGATTATCAAAACGCACTTCGATAATTTTCTCAAAAGTATTTGTCTTTTTATCGACATATACTGTTATGGAAATAGGGTAATTAATGCAATTTTTTTTAAGTTCCTCAAACGAATAACCGAGCATAGACCTTGCATACCCGATTAGTACTTCATAATTGTTGTCTTGTTTTTGCATGAATATCCGCATTTAAAGCCTGATTAGAGAATCAAGCCGATATAAATAATCTATAATAATTTATATCTCTGCGGTGTTGGGTCGTCAGTCTGAATTTTATGTCAAACCGACAAGAAGCAGGATGTAAATACAAATATACAATTAACAAACAAAAAGATAACCCTTGTTTTCCTTTTTTCAATATCTTTAGGGTCACAGACCCTTTTGTTATTTTTATAGCTAAATTTGCATTAAACGAATATATCTGTATGAAAAAGTCAATATCATATTTACCATCAACCAACCAGAGAGATTTACATTTTATTGTTGAGTCTGTTTTACAAAGGCTAAAACAAACCGAAATGATAATCCTCTTCGGCAGTTATGCCCGAAATGACTATGTGGTGTATGATGAAAAATATGAGTTCGGTAAATTACAGTTTTATGTAAGCGATTACGATATATTGATAGTGACAAGTGGTTTATCGGATGGTATTGCTGGAAGGGCACTCGGTAATATAGAAGATTTGTATTATGACAGGGCAAAAGACCCGGATAGACAACCACCTGTTCAGTTTATAAGCGAAGATATGAAGAAGCTGAATAAGTATCTAAATGAAGGTCGGTATTTTTATACACAGATAAAACAAGAAGGTGTTGTATTATACGATAGTGGAAAACATAAACTTGCCCGAAGAAGAAAACTCAGTTTTGATGAGATAAAGCAACAGGCGCAGGAGTATTTTGATGATAAATTTAAGACTGCAATAAGCTTCCTTGATTTAGCACAATATTCATATAATAAGAAAGACTATAAAATGGCTTCTTTCTTGCTTCATCAAACATGCGAAAATCTTATCTACGCTATTCGTCTTGTCAATACCCTTGAAAATCCCAAACAGCATAATCTTACTAAATTATTAAACTCTGTAAAGAAATACTCGAACGAGTTTATCAAAGTCTTTCCGCTTGATACAGCTGAAGAAAAACGGCTTTTTGAGCTTATCAAAGCGGCTTATGTTAATGGACGATATGACCCTGATTTCGTAGTTACTAAAGAGGATATTGATGCTCTTGTGCCGAAAGTGGAATTGCTGAGGGATATTACAAAGAGGATTTGTGAGGAGAAGATTGGGGAGTATGGGGAGATGGAGTGAATGAAAAATTAGAACAATTATCTATAAATATTATAATATACTTTTAATTTATAAAAAATAGAGTGATGAATAGAGATGCAACTCCCAGTTGGTCAGGTTATATATTTCAAGGAGAAGTTGCATTATGCAAAACTCTCGAAACTATAAATGAACTTGAGGATGAAGATATCCCTGATCGTTATTGTTTAAAATTAGAAGAAGACGAAGATTTCTCTTTGATTACTAATGATTTTGAAGTTTTTCAAGTGAAAGCATATCTGAGTAATGGCTCTAATAAATTAAATGCTTATAAAGATGTTGTTGAAGAATTAATAGATAGATATTATTATACAATAACAGAGATTTCGGACCCTCAAGATGGTAGAAAAATAATAAAATCATACTCTTTAGAGCCAAGAGAAAATCCGATTAAAGCAACATTAATAACATCAGAATCAATAGATGATATTGATGAAACATTCTCAACATATCATAAGAGGTATAGCGATATAGATAAAAGTTATTTTAAAATAATTCATGGACAATATAAAATTGATAATATAACGACCAAATTAAATAATGCTATTAGAGCTCTATTCCCAGACTTACAAGATAGCGATATTGATGTTAAAAGATGCCATTGTTGTTCTGAGATCACAAAAATGATATATGACAGACATAGAACTAAAAAAACAAAGTCAATATCATTTAAAACAATTAAAGATTGGTTAGTAAATTCTCCTAATGCATTTACAGAAAAAATATGTTGGCACGAAATATCTAAGATTTTTTTTCACTCATTAAGTGAAGATCTAGGACAATATGATTTGAATGATGAAAATCAAAATACAATTTATAATAAGATAAATGATTGTCTAGTAGAATTAAATTGTCTTGATACTTCCGAAATGAAGAATTTATTAGAATCTTATCTTACTCCTCATAAGAAGTTAAATAAAGATAATTTAAGATTGTCTTTTGGAAGTTATATTGATGCAGAAGTTGTGAAGCAGGTTATTTTGAAAGCGATTAAAAAAATAAAAACCAATCCTATTTATAAAAGATTACAGTATGTAAAAAAGGAAGCTAATAATATGTTGCGTTACCAATTATTAGTACATAATAATCAATTTGATGAAGAAGACCCGATAGAAAATAGAAATTTTCAAAAACACTGTGAAGAGATATATAAGCAGCCTGTTACGCAGGATATTGACTATTTCATAACTAGTAATCTGAACAAGGAAAAAGAAGAAATTAAAAATCGACTAATTGAAATTTTAGATATAGATTCTAATTTAGAAGAAAGAGTTTTTGGATTTAGGAAAATTGACAATGCTATAACTGAAATAAATGATGAAAACATTAATTAATAAGATTATAATAGGGAATGATTTAAATGTTATTTCTTTAGAAGAGAATATTGATTTTGCATATTATAATTCTAAAGAAGATTTTTTCATTTTCTTTTTTTGTACTTATGAGCAATTAATCGATCTGAATAATGGAGAAATAAAAGACTTAGAATATATTCTTAATTCAATTATTGTACAATTAAAAGAAAAAGACGGATTATTACCCTTTAAAGAAAGATACATAGACCATAATTTATCATTTATATTAGTATTAAGGCTAGATCAACATGAAGAAAATATTATTAATGAATTAAATAAGGTTCAAGAGAATAATATTAATGCTAAAAAGTACATATTGCCTTATAATGAAAATGACTTGATTATTTTAAAAGAAAAAATATCAGAACAATCACCTATTGTTGAAGAATTAAATAGAGTTTCAATAGATAATAGTAATTCTTTAAAGGATAAAGAACAAAGCTGGTATAAACTATTAATAACTTTATTTATAAAAATTCCATTTCTAAATTATTTGTCTGAAAAAGAAGAACATAAATTAGGTAATATATCTGAAGCACTGATTAATAAACTTTCAGAAAAAGAGGCTAATATTTTATCTATAATTAATGAAATGGATTTTGATAAATACTCGAATATTGAAGATTTCTTGTTAGAACACAAACTTATACACAACGGAGATGATGAAATATAAACTATCACAATTACAGATCAAAAACTATAAGTGTTTATCTGATTTCATCTTTGATTTTCAAGAAAACAATCTCATTGTTTTTGATGGTCCGAATGGTTATGGTAAAACAACATGTTTTGAAGCTTTAGAAATATTATTTACACAAAAGCCAAGAAAAATAAATAATGTTAACCTTGATAGGAGATATACGTATGAAAATAGTCCAATTCACTATAAAGAGAATGAACCTATTGAAATATCAGCACTTATCACATCTGATAATGAAAGGCTTAATATAAGGAGAATATTTCCTCCTGCTGAGAATAAGAAATCCAGAAAAAATAATATAAGTACAATTTTTGACGAATCTAAACTATATATTAATGATAAAGAGTCCACAGAAAAAGACTTAGAAGGTATATTAGATTATAATAATCTTCATAATTTATTTAATGTACTTAATTATGTTGAACAAGATGAAAATACATATTTTTTAAAAGAGGATCCCAAAAATAGATATAAGGCTTTAGTGTCCCTTTTAGGTGGAGATGAAGAAAGGAGATTACTTGATAAGATTGTAGCATTTTCTGAAAAACTTCAAAATAGGATTATACACTATACAAATTCTATAAATAGCATTAAAGAGTCGAATAAGGAATTATTAGAGAATCATTTATCTAATATTGAATATAATAAATTAATTAAAGAAACAAATGAATTTTTATGGGATAATGTAATCATAAAAAATACAAATATTGATATTCTTAATTCTAATTTGAATGATGTTAAAAAAATTGAAAATCTTTTTAATCATAAAAATATTATTGCTGATTTAATCTTGTTGAAAAAAATAAACATATTTAGATATAACGATACTTTTCTAACAAACTTTATTAAAAATTATTGGAGTATTGATAATATTGATATATTGAGAGAACAACACATTAAAAGAAATGAATGTTTAAAAATCCTTCAAAGTAATAATACTATAATTCAACATATTGATTCTAAAAATTATAATAATTTATTTAGCGATGAAATTATTGAATTCTTATCTAGAAAAGCTATGATTAGTTTTGAATTGAATTCATATAAGATAGCAATAACCAGTCTAATCGCATCTCAAAAGAATTTATCTATTCAAAATAGAATATTGTCAGATCTTAAGGAAAAAAGGGAAGAGCTCATTGAGTTTAGCAACCATCATTTGAGAGATATTAATATTAAAGACAGTGAATGTCCTACATGTGGTTATGATTGGCTAAATTTTGAAGCTTTATCTAAAAAGATAGAAGAAACTGAACATAAAATATTTAGTGATTATAAAAAGAATGATAGCCTTTTTGAAGAACAAAAAGCTCAATTAAATACTGATTATCTAAATCCTCTTAAGAGATTATTGACTCAAGAAAATGAGGAAATAAATAATAATATTTCCCTATTAATTTCTTCTGAGAGATTCAAAATTTTATCTCAATCATATGATGATTTAAAAAAGAATATAGACATTTTTCTCTCTTTATTTAATGATGATATTAGGCAAAAACTACTATCAGATATTGATCATAAAACTTTAGAAATAGAAGAAAATACAATTAAAGAAAAACTAATATTAATAATAGACGAACAGAAACCTGAT
The DNA here is from genome assembly GCF_934668725.1 of uncultured Dysgonomonas sp. Classification (GTDB taxonomy): domain Bacteria; phylum Bacteroidota; class Bacteroidia; order Bacteroidales; family Dysgonomonadaceae; genus Dysgonomonas_A. The sequence goes on along the minus strand of NZ_CAKUOF010000031.1, from coordinate 1,822 downwards.
ATCCAAATTGAAATTAATACAGATATCATCCTATCAGATTTTAATAGATATTTTAATGATGATATAAATAGCTTGAAGAACCTATCTCATGAGCTTATTGAAAATAAAAAACAATATATTCAATGGCAATATTACAACTCAATAAATAATAGTATTTTAGATTATTCAAAACAGCTAGATAAAATAGACATTTTTAAAAATAAAGTTGATAAAATAAAAGGGGTATTAGATTCCGAAATAAAAAAATACACAAAAAGTATTATTGATAATATTAGTATCCCATTTTATATTTACACAGGAAAAATACTTCAAAATCATAGTTTAGGCTCAGGCTTGATTATTGATTTTGAAATTACTAGAAGCGATTCTCAAATATATATTAGACCCGCTCATCGTGATCAAGAAGTAACATATACGCTAAGTTCAGGACAGCTTTCCGCTACAGTAATTTCTTTAATGTTAGTTCTCAACAAAGTCTTTAATCATTCTAAATTAGGAACTGTACTTATTGATGATCCATTACAAACACTAGATGAAATTAATTTACACTCTCTGGTGGAACTTTTGAAATATAATTTTTCTGATCAACAACTTTTCATTTCAACTCATGAAGATAGGTATTCCAGATTTATTCGTTATAAATATGATAAATTTGGATTAAGGGGTAAGAATATAAATATGAAAGAAGAAATGTCTTTCATGGCTTAAATAAGAATAAGATTAATAATATAACTAGAGAGACATCATGAGTAAATTTCAGTTACCACCCCTTAAAGATGAGAAATTGTTTGAATACTTTGTTTGTGATATATTTAACTTTTTAGAAAATACTGATACATATCTCAACTTTGATTTTCAGGTGTTTGGGGTTAAAGGTCAAAAACAAAAAGGAATAGATATTTTATCTGTAAAGAATCAAACAGTTATCCAATGTAAATTGAAAGATACTAAACAAAGAGTTGATTCAATTCGTAAAGCATTAATACAAGATATTAATACAGACCTTGAGAATGTTAAAGACTTGGATTTTTCTTTTAAAAGATTCATTTTAGCATCAACTTTTAGGGATGATGCTAAAATTCAAGAATATTTGGCAAAGCTACAAGAGGAGCAAAATCTGTCTTTCTCAGTATATTATTGGGGATGGGATACTCTTTGTAGATATATAGAAGAAAATGATATATTATTAAAAAAATATTTTCCTCAGTTTATTTCAAAACCTAAAACCAAAAGTAAGCCTGAATTACCTGATAACGCATTAGGTAAGGATTTACTGAAGAAAAATTATATTAACTATCTTATAAAACGATACGGGGATTGGAAACAGTTTGAACTCGATAAGACTGATGAAAAGTTTAGTTGGGCTAGTTTTAACAAACATATAATGAATAAATATCATGCTTCAGGGATTAACTATATCCATATAAACCATTTTGAAACTCTTGTGCTATACTTAAAAGATAGAATAGATAAAACTATTTTTGGCAAGAATAATCTAGCTAAAAAGCGACGAAATTATTCATCATTTGAGGAACATACTGAAGGAATTGAAGATTGACTTTATATTTCAGGTATATATTTAGAATTTAATAATATCCTATTTTAGAATTATTTTGTATATATTTGCACTACTACGGATATGGAATTTTCGTTATGGTTCAAAACAGTGTAAATCAGTTAGATTATCACATTTTTTACTAGGTGACCTACCATAATAACGAACTGAAATATAGCTGGATAAATACTCCCTCCAGCTCCACTTTTCAACAATTAAAAAGAGTTCAATTCCGTATAAATCAATGATTTATACGGTTTTTCTTTT
>NZ_CAKUOF010000030.1 GCF_934668725.1 uncultured Dysgonomonas sp. | reverse complement strand
TTTTGCCCGACCCGCTACGGACTCGAAAGCTAAAACAAAATAGAACATATAATCCCAACTACTGACTGACATAAATAATAAATAGTTCTTCAAACGGAAAAAGATGTATTTTTACACCCAAATCAATTACTCTTTATATAGTGAAAAAAATACTATTGATAGATGATGAAGAAAAACTTCGTAAACTTATGGCTCGAATCATAGAGCTGGAGAAGTTTCAGGTTTTTCAGGCAGAAGATGCAACAACCGCTTTAAAAAAGATGGAGCAGCAAGATTTCGATGCGATCATTTGTGATGTGAAGTTACCCGATGCCAATGGGGTGGAACTTATTCAGCAAATAAAAAAGATACAACCGCTGACCGAAGTAATTCTTTTGACGGCATATGGTAATATTCCCGATGGAGTACAAGCCATAAAAAACGGAGCATTCGATTATATAACCAAGGGAGATGATAATAACCGTATTATCCCCCTTCTATATCGGGCTTTAGAGAAAACCGAATTGTCAAAACGGGTCACTCAGCTTGAACAAAAAGTAGAGCAGAAGTACTCATTCGATAATATTATAGGTACATCAAGAATTATACAAGCTGCCATTGATATTAGCCGTAAAGTCGCAACTACCGATACTACTGTTCTTCTAACGGGTGAAACAGGTACAGGAAAAGAAGTCTTTGCACAAGCCATTCATTATGGCGGAACTCGTAAAAATAAACCGTTTGTAGCAATAAACTGTTCAGCTTTCAGTAAAGATTTATTAGAGAGCGAACTGTTCGGACATAAAGCAGGTGCATTTACAGGAGCATTAAAAGATAAGAAAGGGTTGTTTGAAGAGGCAAATCAGGGAACTATCTTTTTAGATGAAATTGGCGAAATGCCCATAGACTTACAGGCTAAAATATTAAGAGTCCTTGAAACAAAAGAGTTTATAAAGATCGGAGAGACTAAACCCACGAAAGTGGATGTCAGGGTAATAGCTGCTACCAACAGAGAATTAGAAAAAGAGATAGAGAATGGGCTCTTTCGTAGCGACTTATATTATCGTTTGTCGGTTTTTCAGATAGTATTACCATCACTCAGAGATAGGGTAGAGGATATTAAGCTATTTGCAAATGAGTTTGCTCAGGTTTTTGCCGTAAAGATGAATAAACGGATAACGGCATTATCAAGTGAATATATAAAGGTGTTGGAACATAATACATGGAAAGGTAACATCCGCGAGTTGAGGAACATTATAGAGCGTAGTGTTATTCTTGCTGATACCGAAGAATTGACAGTTGATTGTTTACCATTCGAATTGCAACAATCGAATATTATAGATAGTGCAACTTCGTCTTTATCTATGACGAATATCGAGAAGTCCCATATCAGAAAAGTATTGAATTATACAAAAGGGAATAAAGCCGAAGCTGCCCGATTATTAGAAATAAGTATTGCTACCTTGTACCGAAAAGTAGAAGAGTATAAGTTATAAATACAATCTCCTAATTCTCATTTTGAGAAGAAGCCTATCATTTTGATAGGCTTTTTTTATACACTCATTTTGAGAAAAATATGTAAGAAGCAATTATTCAATAGCTTGATACAATTCTCTGTTTATTGGTACAAGATTGGCATACATTGTAGTGTAATTATAAATAGAAGTTCAATAAATTTTTAAAGTTATGTTATACTTGTTCGTTATTGCAATCGTAGTTTTAGGGTACATGTTGTATGTGTTGTTACACCCTGAGAAGTTTTAAAGTAATCAATCTATAGTAGTAAATACAAAGGTCTATGACCTAAAAAGAACATCAATGAATACTGAAATATTAGGCATAATAATAACATTTTTAATTGCTGTAGCTTTAGCAATTCCTTTTGGTAAGTATATAGCAAGAGTCTATGATGGAAGTAAAACGTGGCTTGACCCGGTTTTCAATCCTATAGAAAGAATTATTTTCAAAGTGGGTGGAATAAACCCTTTAAAAGAGATGACTTGGAAACAGCATTTAGCATCTCTGTTGACCATTAATTTTATTTGGTTTTTGATTAGTATGGGTTTATTAATGACCCAGCAGTGGTTACCGCTAAATCTGGACGGAAACCCCAACATGCCGGCAGATTTGGCTTTTAATACATCTATATCCTTTCTTGTAAATTGCGATTTACAGCATTACTCGGGAGAAACAGGAGTAAGCTATTTTAGTCAAATATGGCTTATGTTTTTGCAGTTTGTAAGTGCAGGAACAGGAATGGCTGCAGCGGCAATACTATTTAAAGCATTCAGGGAAAAAAGTACCGATAAGTTGGGTAATTTCTATAATTTTTTAGTGAAATCGTGTGTCAGAATATTACTACCTGTTTCTCTTGTAGTAGCTTTATTATTAGTATTTAATGGAACTCCTATGACTTTTGAGGGGAAAGATACCATGACTACTTTAGAAGATGGGCATGTAGTAGAGGTTTCGAGAGGGCCTGCCGCTGCCTTTATTGCTGTTAAGCATGTGGGAACTAATGGAGGGGGATTTTTTGGAGCCAATTCGGCACATCCGTTTGAAAACCCCAATTATCTGACTTTTATGGTTGAAATGATTGCACAAATGCTTATACCCTTATCTATGATATTTGCGTTTGGGTATTTCATCGGACGTAAAAAACTATCATGGATGATTTTTGGAGTAATGACTGTTGGTTTTCTATTGCTGGTTATCCCCAATATTTTCCTAGAGCAAAGCGGTAATCCTGCAATAGCTTCTTTGGGGGTAGATAATTCGTTAGGAGCTATGGAAGGCAAAGAAGTGCGTTTCGGTGCAGCTTCCTCCGGATTTTGGAGTATTGTAACTACAGTTATTTCCACAGGATCGGTCAATGCGATGCACGACAGTATGATGCCTCTGTCGGGAATGAATCAATTATTAGCAATGATGGTTAATGCCTTTTATGGAGGATGCGGAGTCGGTTTATTGAATTTCTTTATATTCATTATTTTGGCAGTATTTATCAGTGGCCTGATGGTAGGGCGTACCCCTGAGTTTCTAGGAAAAAAGATTGAGGCTCGCGAAATGAAAATTGCTATGATGGTAGCTTTGCTGCATCCATTCCTGATTCTTACTGCCACCGCTTTAGCTACTGCATTTCCTCAGTTTACAGCATCCACATTGGGCGATCAGTCTTTTCATGGCTTTACTGAGATGCTATATGAATATACTTCTTCGGCAGCCAATAATGGAAGTGGTTTCGAAGGTCTGGGAGATAATAATCTCTGGTGGAATATTAGTACAGGTGTAGTCTTACTATTATCTCGCTTCCTTCCCATTATCGGACCTATAGCTATTGCAGGGTTGTTGGCTGAAAAGAAATACATACCCGAAAGCGTAGGAACATTAAAAACCGATACATCCACTTTCGGATTGATGGTATTTGCTGTCATAGCTATTATCTCTGCCCTTGCTTTTTTTCCGGCTTTGACATTAGGACCCATTGCCGAATACTTTTCACTATACTAATTATACCCATAAGAAATGAAATCAAATAATACATCGCTGTTTCAAAAGGCTTTATTAAAAGAAGCTTTGAAACATTCCTTTATAAAACTCAATCCTAAAAAGCTTTTCCGCAATCCGGTCATGTTTACCGTCTGGATCGGAACGGTTATTATGTTATTTGTTTGTCTATCTAACTTGTTTGGAAGTACATCACATGATAGTTTGACATATAACATCGTAGTTTTTATTATTCTTTTATTGACCCTTTTATTTGCCAATTTTGCAGAGGCTATTGCCGAAGCACGAGGAAAATCTCAGGCGGATAATCTTCGTAAAACAAGAGAAGAAACTCCTGCCAAGTTATTAGATAACCGGGGAGGGTGGACAATAGTGCAATCATCATCATTAAACAAAGGGCAGGTGTTTTTTTGCGAAGCAGGAGATATAATACCTGCCGACGGCGAAATAATAGAAGGGTTGGCAACCATTGACGAAAGTGCTATTACAGGAGAATCTGCCCCCGTTATTCGAGAATCAGGAGGCGATAAAAGTAGTGTTACAGGAGGTACAAAAGTACTGTCCGATAAAATAAAAGTGATGGTGACCACTCAACCCGGCGAAAGCTTTCTCGATAAAATGATTGCTTTGGTAGAAGGTGCAAGCCGACAAAAAACACCCAATGAAATAGCATTGACCATATTATTGGCAGGTTTTACACTTGTCTTTATTATTGTATGTATCACATTAAAACCATTTGCCGATTATGCAAATACCCCTATTTCGATAGCGGCATTTATTTCATTATTCGTATGTCTTATTCCGACAACTATCGGTGGTTTATTATCTGCTATAGGTATTGCCGGAATGGACAGGGCTTTGAGAGCGAATGTAATAACCAAAAGTGGAAAAGCTGTAGAAACAGCAGGAGATATAGATGTACTCTTGTTAGATAAAACAGGAACGATTACTATAGGAAATCGGAAAGCCACTGCCTTTTATCCGGCATACGGTGTAGATGAGGATGAGTTTAAGAATGCTTTGGTATTGAGTTCCATAGCTGACGAAACTCCCGAAGGGCGATCGATAATCGAGTTGGCTAATGTCCGTTTATCTGATTACGATAGGTGTGCACCTGATTTTAAGTTTGTGAAATTTACGGCAGAAACAAGATGCTCGGGAGTCGATATAGCCGATACACGTATTCGTAAAGGAGCATCGGATTCTATACGTGCTTTAGTAGAAAAAGCAGGAAACGAATATCCCGAGGATATAGACAAAATAGTGAAACAGATATCAGGCAATGGAGGAACGCCTTTGGTTGTGTCTGTAAATGAAAAAGTACTGGGTGTAATCGAGTTGCAGGATATTATTAAACCGGCAATACAAGAACGTTTCGAACGTCTTCGAAAAATGGGAATAAAAACCGTAATGGTTACAGGAGATAATCCGTTAACCGCAAAATACATTGCCGAGAAAGCAGGTGTAGACGATTTTATAGCCGAAGCAAAGCCCGAAGATAAAATGAACTACATTAAAAAAGAGCAAGCCGAAGGACGTTTGGTGGCTATGATGGGTGATGGTACGAATGATGCCCCAGCCTTAGCTCAGGCAGATGTAGGCGTTGCTATGAATAGTGGTACAGAGGCCGCTAAAGAGGCCGGAAATATGGTTGATCTAGACAATGACCCAACGAAACTGATAGAGGTAGTAGAAATTGGTAAACAATTATTGATGACCAGAGGTACACTCACCACTTTTAGTATTGCAAACGATGTGGCTAAATATTTTGCCATTATTCCAGCATTGTTCATTACCGCCATTCCAGCATTGCAAGGCTTAAATATTATGAGGTTGCATAGTCCGGAGAGTGCTATTTTGTCGGCAGTAATATTTAATGCGATTATTATACCGATACTTATTCCCTTAGCATTGAAAGGTGTATCTTATAAACCTATTGGTGCATCGGCTTTATTGCGACGAAATTTGTTTATATATGGATTAGGGGGTATTATAGTTCCCTTTATCGGAATAAAGCTGATAGATATGCTAGTTTCGTTATTTTTCTAAGTCTAATTTTCAAGTATAAAAAATAAAATGAAAAGAAATATTATATCGGCTATCAGATTAACGGTAGCTACAATCATACTTTTCGCAGTCGTTTATACTATTTGCGTATGGGGTATTGCACAATTTGCTCCTAATAATGGAAGAGGCGAAATTATAGAGTATTCGGGAAATACATATTATAGTAATATCGGGCAATCATTTACAAGTGATAAGTATTTTCAGTCGCGTCTTTCTGCTGTAAATTACAATGCAGCAGGATCGGGAGGAAGTAATAAAGCTCCTTCAAATAGTGAATATCTGGAAACGGTAAAAGCCCGGATTGATACTCTTATGCTACATAATCCAAGTATTCAAAAGAACGAAATACCTGTTGATTTAATAACTGCAAGTGGTAGCGGACTTGATCCACATATTTCTATACAGGCAGCCCTGATTCAGGTAAAACGTATTGCAGAAATACGCGGACTGTCAGAATCAGATATACAAAAACTGATTGATGAGCAAACCGAAAAACCATTGCTTGGGTTATTTGGAACAGAAAAAATTAATGTATTGAAATTAAATATAGCTCTTGATTCATTTAGATAAGTAGATGACCTATGGATGAAAGAGAAAACAATGTTCAGCATTTCCTGAATCTGATAAAGAAATCGAAACAAGGAAAATTTAAAGTCTACATCGGGATGATAGCCGGTGTAGGCAAAACCTATCGCATGCTTCAGGAGGCTCATATTCTGCAAGAGAGTGGAATAGATATTAAGATTGGCTATATTGAAACACATGGTAGAAAAGAAACAGCCGCTCAGTTGACAGGGCTACCCATAATTGCCCGTCGGAAAATTTTCTATAAAGGAAAAGAACTCGAAGAACTGGATGTCCAAGCCATATTAAATCTTCATCCCGATATTGTAATTATTGACGAATTGGCTCATACCAATATCGAAGGGAGTAAAAATGAAAAACGCTGGCAAGATGTATTGGAGATTCTCGAAGCAGGAATCAATGTGATCAGTGCCGTAAATGTTCAGCATATCGAGAGTTTGAACGAAGAGGTCAAAAAAATTACAGGCATTGAGGTTGCCGAACGTATTCCCGATCGGATAATCACTATGGCAGATGAGGTGGTGAATATCGATCTTACGGCTGAGGACTTAATCTCCCGTTTAAAAGAAGGTAAAATATATCCTACCGATAAAATACGTTCAGCCTTAGATAATTTTTTCAAGAGTGAACACATTCTGAGATTAAGAGAACTAGCACTAAAAGAAGTAGCCAGCCACGTTGTAAGAAAGGCAGATAGTGAAACTACCAATACTGCACCTTGTAAGCATATGACTTTCATGGCATGTATTGGCAGTAACGGGAAGAAAGCAAATAATATAATCCGCAAAACAGCACGTCAGGCAGGCTATTATAACGGAGAGTGGTATGTTTTGTATGTGCAGCGACCTCAGGAGAGCCTCGATAAAATAGCATTGGATAGCCAGCGAAAGTTGATTAATAGTTTTAAATTAGCTGTCGAATTGGGTGGACAGGTTATACAAGTGAAACATCGAAGTATTCCCAAGGCAATTGTGGAACAGGCCATAAAAATGAATATTTCAACTGTTTGTATCGGTATGCCTCATTTTCATTGGTTCCGGATGCTATTAAATACCCGACCCATGAATGAATTGTTGAAAACGCTGAAAGCGGAAGAAATTGATTTAATAATCTTATCATGAAAATAAAAACGAAATTGACGTTCGGAGTCGGACTCCTTTTTTGTCTCATTATCCTTTTAGTTGGAGTGAGTATGTGGTATATCAATGAGTTGAAAAGGGATACCAATAATATACTGATTGCCAATTATAATACGATGGAATACTCGCGTAATATGTTATTGGCTTTGGATGAGATGAAAGATAACCCGAAGGCGGTCTCTAAGTTTGATAGTAACCTGGAGAAACAGTTACAAAATATGACAGAAAAGGATGAGAGTAATGTAACTTTGGATATTGCCGGGAATTTCGAAAGGCTGAAAGCTGATCTGGCTAATGATACAATACAAGGCTATATTCGTACAGATATTGCCAAGTTAATGGAGTTGAACATGAGTGCTATTGAACTGAAAAGTAAAATAGCTAATCATACGGCTGAAACAGCTATTGTATGGATTGCTTTAACGGGTGTCTTATGTTTTCTGATTGCTTTCGGATTATTAATAAAGTTGCCCAACAGTATAGCTAAGCCTATACAGGAGTTGACCGAAAGTATCAGGCAGATTGCCAACCAGAATTACAGCCAGCGGGTACATTTCGAAAGTCATAACGAATACGGTGATTTAGCTAAATCCTTTAACACGATGGCTGAAAAACTCGAAGAATATTCGAGCAGCCGATTAGAAAAAATACTGAAAGAAAAGAAACGGGTAGAAACGTTGATAAATAATATGCACGATCCTGTTATTGGACTTGATGAAAACAAAATTATCTTATTTGTAAACGATGAGGCATTGAAAATTACAGGTCTTACACGGGCTGAAATTCTAAATAAATCAGTTGTTGATATTGCGGTAAGTAATGATTTAATACGTACCCTTATTGTAGACATTATAAAACCTTCGACAGAAACGGATAAAAAAGTACCATTAAAAATCTATTCGGATAATAAAGAATCGTATTTCGAGAAAGAGATAATCAATATTGAAGTTACACCAACAGGGGAGGAGAGGTGCGAACTGATAGGCTATGTAATCTTACTGAAAAACATAACTCCTTTCAAAGAGTTGGATTCTGCTAAAACCAATTTTATAGCTACTATCTCTCATGAGTTGAAAACTCCTATCTCGTCTATAAAAATGAGTACCCAATTGTTAGAACACCTCGAAACAGGCAAGCTGAATGACGAGCAAAAGCAATTGGTTGAAAGTATAAAGGATGACAGTTCGAGATTGCTTAAGATCACAGGCGAATTACTGAATATGTCTCAGGTTGAAACGGGAAATATTCAATTGAATATACAGGCTACCGATCCACGGATAATCTTACAATATGCGATTGATACAACTAAGATTCAGGCAGATTTAAAGCATGTTATCCTTAAACCGGATATTGAAGAGGATATACCTTTTGTTCATGCCGATGCCGAGAAAACAGCATGGGTGATGACTAATTTTCTAACGAATGCAATTCGATATTCAATAGAAAAGAGCGAGGTAATTATTTCACTCAAAAAGCATCCTAACGGAGTTTTATTTTCGGTAAGAGATACGGGAAAAGGTATTGATGGTCGGTACAAGAAGAAAATATTCGAACGATATTTTCAAGTCCCCGGAAGTTCTAAATCGGGTACAGGATTAGGTTTGGCAATCAGCAAAGAATTTATTGAAACACAAGGTGGTACTATTGATGTTGAAACGGCTCAGGGTATGGGTAGCACATTTTTCTTTGTTTTGCCAAGTGTTACAAAATAAAAAAAGTATATATGGAAAAAAGTATATATTTTCCTCTAATCTTAGAACAATGACTTAATTAGAGAACTATGAAATATCTGTGCATATTATTTTTCTTTGTATTAATTGGGTGTAGTAATAACAGACAAACATCTAATAATAATGTTATGCAATAGACATACCCAAATAAAACACTGTTATGGAAAATGTATTTAAAGAAGACCTTTTGCTAAAAGAGAAGTTGTTAGAGTCCGGTATTCTGATAGATAGCATAAATGATTTTATTCAGACAAAGGAAAGCTATCTGGAAGCAATACCTATTTTAATTGAGTTTTTATCGCATACTGTGGATCAAATATGGTGGAAAGAGGCTATTGTCAGATCTTTATCAACAAAAGAAGCTAAAGGGATAGTAAATAAACCCTTATTAGAAGAATATGTTCGGACAGATAAACAGAAATATTCATTGTATTGTTGGGCAATAGGAAATGCTTTTGATATAATAATTCAACCTGAAGATGTAGATTCTATACTGGATATCGTAAAGAATAAAGATAATGGAAGTTCAAGGCAGATGTTTGTTATGGCATTGGCAAAAATAAAAACAAGAAAGAAAGATATTGAAAATACTTTAATACCATTATTGGATGATAATGATATCACAGGTCATACCTTGTATACTTTAGGTAAGTTAAAATCAGAAAAATCAAGAGAGAAGATAATCCCCTTTCTTAGTCATCCAAATTCTTATTACAAGAGAAGTGCAAAAAATGCATTGAAAAAGATTGACAAGGAATAATTTAATCAAGATTTGCACAATTTTACCATCTTCTATTGTAATTGACAGTTATAATAGAAAATAAGGTTTAGATTAAAACAAGAAAGCATCTGCAAATTATTTGCAGATGCTTTTTACTTTTAATCCAATATAAATAAGAGAGTCCAGAGATTTATAAAGTAACTCCCGTTTTGAAAATTGCTATTTCTTTGAATCCTGTTTCTTCATGTTTCAGGTGTTTTCCGTCACATGTTTGGATAATGAAATCGATAAACTCTTTAAGTACAGTTTCCATGCTTTTACCTTCGAGCAAAGTTCCTGCATTAAAGTCTATCCAGTTTGTTTTGAAGTTGTATAACTTCGAGTTGGTCGAAATCTTCATAGTCGGAACAAAAGAACCGAATGGAGTTCCTCTACCTGTTGTAAATAAAACGATTTGACAACCTGACATCGCTAATGCCGATGCTGCAACTAGATCATTACCCGGAGCATTTAGTAAATTTAAACCATGTTTAGTTACAGGTTGAGCATAGTCTAAAACATCTACAACCTCCGAATTTCCTCCTTTTTGAGTGCAACCTAACGATTTATCTTCAAGAGTAGTTATACCGCCTGCTTTGTTTCCCGGAGATGGGTTCTCGTATATTTCCTGATCGAATTTACGGAAATAGTTCTTGAAATTATTTACCAGTAAAACAGTATCATTAAATACTTTTTCGTTTTCGGCTCTGTTCATTAAAATTGTTTCAGCACCAAACATTTCGGGAACTTCGGTCAGAATACTTGTACCTCCCTGAGCAATCAACCAGTCAGATAATTGTCCCACCAGAGGATTGGCTGTAATACCAGAAAAACCATCACTACCGCCACATTTTAAACCAACTTTTAGTTTTGATAATGGAAGTTTCTCGCGTTTGTCTTTTCTCATTCTTTCAACCAGTTCGCTCATCATTTCGAAACCGGTCGCAATTTCATCCTGTACTTGTTGAGAGATCAGAAATCGTACACGTTCGTGATCCCACTCGCCCATGGCAATTTTAAAATCCGATTGTTGATTGTTCTCACATCCCAAGCTTAGTACTAATACACCACCCGCATTGGGATGTTTAGCCAAAGCTGCCAATGCTTTTTGAGTGTTGGTATGATCGTCTCCTAGTTGAGAGCAGCCATAGTTATGTGTATAGACACGTATATCATCGATATGAGAAACATCCAGTTCCTTCTTTACACGTTCTATAATTGCTTGTGCTTGACCGTTTACACAGCCCACGGTAGGTACAATCCATAATTCGTTACGGATACCCATTTCTCCATTGTAACGCAAGTAGCCATTTATGGTCAGGTCACTTTTAGGAATATTCAATTTCGGATGTACAGGTACATAGGCATATTGCAGATTATCGTGTAGATTGGTTTTTACATTGTGAGTGTGCACATGCTCTCCTGTTTTAATGTCTACAATTGCATGTCCGATAGGATAACCGTATTTTACGATATTTTCGTTTGTATTTATATCGTTTATGGCAAATTTATGCCCTGTTTCTATCGGATTCTTGATCGTGATATTAACCCCATCAACAGATAGCACATCACCCTCATTAAGGTTTTCTATAGCAACACAAACATTATCGTTTAGATTTATTTTTAAATATTTATTCATGATTTTAATCTGGCTTTTATTAAGTTGATCGTTTCAGTATATTCTGCATCAGATAGATATACCTTCTGTGGATTCATTGCAAATATAGAACCATAGTCTGTTCCATCTATATATTTAGGAACGAGGTGTATATGTAAATGAGGCAATTTATCAGAATATGCCCCGTAATTTATTTTCGCAGGATTAAATAGCTCTTTTAAAGTTCGGGCAACCAGATTAACATCTTCCATAAACGAAAGAAGTTCTTGTCCCTCCAGTTCATATAGTTCTGTAGCATGATTCTTATACGCTACAATACATCGTCCCTTATGTGTTTGTTCTTTGAATAGAAATACGGTTGAAACACTAAGTTCACATATTTCGATCATCAAATCTTTTTGAGTCTGATTTTTAGTACAGTATAAGCAATCGTTGTTCATCTTTAAAGCTTGTTTTTCAGTTGATAAAACATAGAAGGATAATACTTCACCTGATTACCCTTCTATGTTTGAAGTATATATAATTCAATCAATAATTATTATGAGATAATTTCTCTTAATGCTTTAAGCATTCCTTTATTAAGAATTAGTTTCACGTCTTCGGCTACTTCTTCACCAAATTCAGGTATCTCTGTGAAATCTTCTTTCCACATTGTTTTGTTGGCTAAGATACCTGCTACCCATCCGTTAATATCGTACTCTTTATAAGTCGATTTGATGAATTCGATAAACTCAGCTGTATCGTTAGGAGTGAAACTTACTTCTGATTTTCCACTATAAAGAAGTAAGAGGGCTGCAAACGAGAAAGTAGTTAATCTAGGCGATTTTCCTAATTTCTTGTAGTTGTCATATACCGTAGGATAATCACGAGTCTCCCATTTAGAAATGGAGTTCAACGAAATATCTTTCAGATAATGTTTCAGATAAGGATTATAGAAACGCTCCAAGATTTTAGCAGCAAAAGCTTTCAATTCTTCAGGATCTTCATTAATGGCAGGAAGTACTTCAGTTGCGACCATCTGATTGATGTATTTTTCAACCTCAGGTGTATTGAAAGCATCCATAACCGTTTGGCATCCCAATTGCAAAGCAACGGGAACCATAGCGGTATGTGAACCGTTCAGAATACGAACTTTTTTAGCACGGAAATCTTTTATATCCTCCATGAAAAGAACATTTAAACCGGCTTTGTCTAATGGAAGCTTTTCTTTGATAACAGAATCGCCACCGATAGCCCATACATGGAAATATTCGCCTTTTACAACCAGATTGTCATCGAAACCTAGTTCCGCTTTTATCTCGTCGATATTTTCTTTAGGGAATCCGGGAACAATACGGTCTACCAATGTATCATAGAAGTGACAGGCTGTATTTATCCAATTGATGAAACCTTCTTCCAGCTTGTTATGTTGTGCGTGTTTCAATACATATTCACGAAGTGTCGATCCGTTATCTTCGATCAGTTCGCAACAAATTATTAGTAGACCTTTATTGGGATCACCGTTAAATTTCTTGTAACGTTTATGTAATAAAGCAGTCATCTTAGCAGGGAACGATTTAGGAGGTGTTGCATTCAGATCATCACCTTCTTCATAACGAATACCTGCTTCGGTAGTATTCGAAATAATCATTTCTAAACCATCACTCAAGAATAATTTTTCGTATTCTGCATATTGAGAATATGGATTTATTACCTCATTTATACTTTTTACCAAAGTGACTTCTTTGACAGGTTTTTTATCTTTGATTCCTTCCAGATATACATGGTACATGGAATTCTGCTCTTTGAAAATATTAGCAACAAATTCTCCACCGGCAATCGGTTGTACGGCAACAATACCATGATTCATTACTCCTGCTTCGTTGGCTTTGTGGATCATCCAATCCACGAAAGCTCTAAGGAAGTTACCTTCGCCGAATTGAAGTATTTTTACAGGAAGTTCTTTTTTATCTACGGTTGTTTTATTTAACTTTTTCATGTGTAGTAATTTTATCAGAGTTATGAGTTACAAGTCTTGTAGCCCGTAACTATTTTTATTTTACAAATCAGTAATTGGTTTATATTTAGGAACAAGTACTTTCATTACAGTCCATCCGATCAGGTATGATACGGCACATATCGAAAATATGATCATGTATCCGGAACTTATTCCGTTGACTACAGTATCTCCCGATTGAGCTAGCATTTTGAGGAATTCCTCGATACCGCTCACATTGTTTTGTTTGAGGAGTTCGGCTGTAGCCTCTGCTGATTTAAATTCGGGGAACTTTTCGAGTAAAGGTTGTCCGTTTATCGTACTCCAATGCTTTTGAGTATAATCGAATAATGTGCCTGATCCTTTATTGATCAGAAAAGAACCGACTCCTCCTGCCATACCACCGATACCGGTTATAGTTGCGATGGCTTTCTTGGGGAACATGTCGCCGATGGTTGAGAAAATATTGGCCGACCATGCTTGGTGAGCTGCCCCTGCAATACCAATGATAATAACAGGTACCCAATAAGATATATATCCCAACGGTTGAGCCAGTAGAGCCAATAGGGGGAAGAAAGCAAAGATCAACATGGCTTTCATCCTTCCTGCATATGGATTCATTCCTTTTTTATCTACAAAGTAGCTGGGTAGCCATCCTCCAATAATAGATAGAAGTGTGATCGCATAGAGTACAAAAATAGCTAATTGTCCTACTGTATCCGATGATTTGATTCCGTATACCGAGCTTAGGTAAGCGGGTGCCCAGAATAGAAAGAACCACCAAACTCCGTCTGTCATAAACTTTCCGAAAGCAAATGCCCAAGTTTGTTTATATCTGAAAGCTTCTTTGAAAGTTATCTTTTTGTTTTCCTGTGCCTGTTCTACTTTTTCTTCTATCGGATCTGTTGATTCCTGATCTTGTTGAATATAAGCTAACTCGGAAGTATTTACTTTCTTGCTTTTTTCGGGTTTGTCATATATGAATACCCAGAATCCCATCCAGATAAAACCGAGTGCTCCTATAATAATGAATGACATTTCCCATCCCCAGAATTTGGCAATAACAGGAATGGTAACGGGTGCTGCGAGTGCTCCTACGGTTGCACCTGCATTGAATATACTGGTTGCATAAGCCCTGTCTTTCTTGGGGAAGTATTCTGCTGTAGCCTTGATAGCTGCAGGAAAGTTTCCTGCCTCACCGATGGCCAGTACCAATCGTGCTATAATAAAGAGTACGACACTTACATTGGCTACGCGTCCTATATTTTGTACGGCAGCAATTGCTTCACGTGCACCTTCGAAGCCCACAAACCATTCTCCGGCTGTTATACCTGATGTGGCTATTCCGCAGAAGGCATGTAT
>NZ_CAKUOF010000029.1 GCF_934668725.1 uncultured Dysgonomonas sp. | reverse complement strand
AATGCTTTCAATAAAGTTTTTACGTCGTGAAAGTGAAGCCCTGTTGTAGGCTCATCGAAAATAAACAGAGTCGGCTCGGTTTTCTCTTCACCCAGATACGAAGCCAGTTTTACCCGTTGGTTTTCTCCACCCGAAAGTGTAGAGGAAGCCTGCCCCATCTTTATGTATCCCAATCCTACTTCCTGAAGCGTTTTAAGACGTTTTACGATTTTTTTCTCGGCACTACCTTTACCTTCTTCAAAGAATTCTATGGCTTGATCTACGGTCATCTCCAATACATCGTAGATGCTGGAGCCACGGTATTCAACTTCGAGTATTTCAGATTTAAAGCGTTTTCCTTTACATGCTTCACACTCGAGTGTAATATCTGCCATAAATTGCATCTCGATGGTAGTTTTACCATCTCCTTTACACTCTTCGCATCTGCCTCCTTCGACATTAAATGAGAAGAAAGCAGGTGTAAAGCTCATTTGTTTCGACAATTGCTGATCGGCAAATAGTTTTCTTATCTCATCGTATGCTTTGATATAAGTAACCGGATTGGATCGTGACGAACGACCAATAGGGTTCTGGTCAACCATTTCGATATTCTTAATCATCTTCAGATCACCTACCAGCTCGTTAAACTGAACGATACGATCACTCGATCCCTTATAATGTTTTTGAAGTGCATTGTAGAATACATCACAAACCAGTGAAGATTTTCCCGATCCGCTGACTCCCGTTACTACAGTCATCACATTCAGAGGGAACTTTACATCTATGTTTTGCAGGTTGTTTTGTCTTGCACCCTTTATCTCAATATAATTATTCCATTTACGTGTTTTAGCAGGTACAGCTATAGTTTCTTCTCCATTGAGATAACGTACCGTATGACTGTTGCTATTTTTATCCAGATTAGCTAATGAGCCTTGATAAACAAGCTCTCCACCTAATCGCCCTGCCTGAGGACCGATATCTATAATATAATCGGCTGCACGGATTATTTCTTCATCATGTTCTACTACTACAACCGTATTTCCCAATTCCTGCAAATCGCGCAAAACTTTTATCAACAAATCGGTATCTCTGGAGTGTAATCCGATACTGGGTTCATCCAATATATACAACGACCCTACTAAACTACTTCCCAGAGAGGTTGCCAAATTGATACGTTGACTTTCTCCTCCCGACAAGGAGTTAGACAGACGGTTAAGTGTCAAATATCCTAAACCTACATTCAGAAGGAATTGTATACGATTACGAATTTCGGTAAGTAAACGTTTTCCTACTGCTGCATCTGTTTCGTCCAGTTCCAATTGATCGAAAAATATTTTTAATTCAGACACGGGCATAAGAACTAAATCGGCAATAGAACGTCCTCCGATTTTCACATATATAGCCTGAGGCTTCAATCGAGAACCTTTACAGGTCGGACAAGTCGTTTTTCCCCGATAACGGGCAAGCATAACCCGATATTGTATCTTATACTGATTCTCTTCGAGCATCTTAAAGAATGCATCGATACCCATTACACCGGGTGCTCCATGCCAAAGTAAATCTTTCTCTTTTTCGGTCAGTTTAAAATAAGGGCGATGAATGGGAAAATCACGGCTCGCCGTTGAATGTATAAATTCGTTTTTCCACTCGCTCATCTTTTCGCCTTTCCAGCAGAAAACAGCATCGTCATATACCGATAGTCCTTTATTAGGAATAACGAGGTCTTCGTCAATCCCAAGTACCAATCCGAAGCCTTCGCAATGAGGACATGCTCCTACAGGACTGTTGAAACTGAACATCATATCGGTTGGCTCTTCGAACTGGATACCATCTGCTTCGAAGCGTTTCGAGTAATCGTAACTTTCTATTCCCGATTCCGTATAATATCGGATAATACATTCTCCTTCACCTTCAAAAAAGGCTGTTTCGACCGATTCCGAGAATCGGTTTAATGTTGCCTTATCCGCCGATGTAGACAGACGGTCTATCACCAGTAAAACCTGAGAGGGATCGAGAACTTCTTTTGATTTAAGCAATTCATCTATCCGAATAAACTCTCCTTTAGATTCTACTCGGGAAAATCCCTCTTTTTGAAGAATATCCAATTGTTCTGCCAGAGTACGGTTTTCACGTAAGATAATTTTTGAAAGAACAACCAAGCGGGTACCTTCAGGATAAGTAAGCATCTTATCGGTAATATCTTTTACCTGGTGCTTCTTCACAATTTCTCCGGAAATAGGCGATATGGTTTTTCCTATACGGGCAAACAACAAACGGAGGTATTCGTATATCTCGGTAGATGTTCCGACAGTCGAACGTGGATTACGTGAGCTTACTTTTTGCTCGATAGCTATAGCAGGCGGAATTCCTTTGATATAATCGCACTCGGGCTTGTTCATCCTGCCCAAAAATTGACGGGCATAGGATGATAAACTTTCCACGTAACGCCTCTGTCCTTCGGCATATAAAGTGTCGAAAGCTAAAGAGGATTTACCAGATCCCGATAATCCTGTGATAACAACAAATTTATTGCGGGGAATTTCGACATCAATATTTTTGAGGTTATTGACTCTTGCTCCTTTTATGAGTATATTTTTTTCTTCTGACATGTATTGTGTAAATGACAGTGTTTAATGATCTGCTTGACTGTATAACGGCAAACTGCCGCTATAGTTTCAATCTATTAAAAAGCCTAATGCCTTTTTGGAGGCACAAAGGTACAAAAAATACGCAGCATTTATTATTCAAACAATATCACTTTAATATTTGTTTATATATGAAATACACCATTTAATAAATTTATAATATGGGATTTATCTGGTCAATCATCATTGGAATTATAGCCGGATTTGCTGCCGGAAAAATATTTAAAGGAAAAGGATTCGGCTTATTTGTCAATCTTATTGTAGGTATCATCGGGGGTGTATTGGGAGGATGGCTTTTCATTCTTCTGGGCATTAGTGCAAACGGTATTATTGGAAATCTGGTCATGTCGACAGTAGGTGCACTACTTCTACTCTGGATAATATCTTTGTTTAAACGGGAATAAATAATTATCGAAGAATAAAATAACCTCCCACTGGTTTTCACAATGGGAGGTTATTATTTTATATTGACTGCTATCAATTCTATTATATCAATGGCATACCCATTTTTTGTGCTTCAGCACGCATATCGGCGGGCCAGATACCTGCTTGTATCTCACCAATATGTCCTTTACGAAGGAAGAACATACAAAGACGCGACTGCCCGATACCTCCTCCTATTGATAAAGGTAATGAACCTTCGATCAAACGTTTGTGGAAATATAAGTCTTTTTTAGACTCTTGCCCTTTTATTTTTAATTGCTCCAAAAGAACTTCTTTGTTCACACGAATACCCATGGACGATAATTCCATAGCACGTCCCAATACCGGATTCCAAACAATAAGGTCTCCGTTTAATCCCTTATATCCGTCTTCACCTACAGTTGTCCAATCGTCATAATCGGGAGCACGCCCGTCGTGTGGCTCTCCGTTACTTAATACACCGCCAATGCCTATGATAAAAACAGCACCGTATTCTTTTGCAACTTTATCTTCTCTTTCTTTAGTGGTAAGATCAGGATATAGCTGCAACAGTTCTTCGGAATGGATAAACTTAATTTCATTCGAAAGAATCGGCTTTATCTGAGGAAACATTTCATAAACCAAAAATTCGGTGCGAACCAATGCTGCATAAATACGTCTTACGATTCCTTTCAGGAAGTCGATAGTACGGTTATGAGGGCATATCGCCATTTCCCAATCCCACTGATCTACATATAGAGAGTGTAAATTACCTAATTCTTCATCTGCACGGATAGCATTCATGTCGGTATATATTCCATATCCGTCATTGATACCATAATCGGCAAGAGTCAATCGTTTCCATTTTGCTAATGAATGTACAATCTCGGCATACTCATCTCCCATATCTTTGATAGGAAAAGTAACTGCACGCTCTACTCCGTTCAAATCATCGTTGATTCCCATTCCCTTTAATACGAATAAGGGAGCGGTAACTCTTCTAAGTCTAAGTTCGGATGCAAGATTTTGTTGAAAGAAATCTTTTATTTGTTTTATGCCCAACTCTGTTTGTTGCAAATCGAGCAAAGCATGATATTGATCCGGTTTTATTAAATAACTCATATAAAGATAGCTAAGTGTTTCCTTTTTATTAAACAATTGGCAAAGTTAACCTATTTGTGTTATCCTGAAAACATTTATAGCTTTATTTTATACAAATTGATAATATATATAACATTTCATTAACAAAAACATTTCGAAACAATAGCAGAAATACTTATTTATTTTGGTTAAGCCTCTTTTCAGTTAAAAATTGAAAGTCTTCAATAGTCAGCCTTCTTACCAAAAGATAAAACCTAGCAATAAATTAAACTGATACATCAATAGGGGACAATTATACTATTCTACTTCAATCACCAATCCCAACGTAATATAGCAAACGAATCCTTTGACGTTATTATAACCCATTTTTTTGATCTGGGTCATATAGTTTTTCACTTGTTTGAGGTATTTTTTTTCTTCTTTTTCGCCGAACTTATAGTCTATAACTATTACTTCGCCCGCCCGCATCATGACCCTGTCGGGACGGATAAATGTACCATTGGGTTGTAATATTTCGACCTCATTCAACACCTTATATTCTTCGGTGTACCAAGGTTCGATTTGCGGATTAGACAAATAGTCATTCAAAAGCAGAGTTATTTTGGTTCTCTCCTCTTCGGTTATTTCACCCGATAATTGATAGGTTTCTACCACTTTATCTAAGTCTGCCAACGATGTTACTTTACTTACAATCTCGTGCATAAGAGTACCATACTCACGTTGCCCGTTTTCGGAAAAGAAGTACTTGTTGTTTAAGCGTAATTTCAGCCTGTCGTCAAAAGATATACTGGCTAATGCTCCGATACTGACTTCATTGTCCGATAAAGTATCGGATCCTCTTTGTGAAAAGGAATCGCCTTTGCTCTCGCCCAATTCGAAACAACCGGACTGTCGATCCATTGATTCTTGCAGCGAAACAAAGGTTTTACCCTCTTGTGGTTTTGCTTCACCGTGAATACAAGCCCACAAAAGAGACGAGATCGAATTAATCCCCTTCTGCTTTTCTTTAGGCTTGGGCGAGAATATAATCAAATCGTTCTTAGCACGGGTAAGGGCTACATAAAGCACATTGAAGTTATCGATAAAAGCGTGCAGTTTTTCATCAAAATACTCATAGGCAAAGATGGTATTCTTCAGCTTCTGAGAATATTTTACGGGGACAAGCTGCAAGCGGTTGAATGGCTCGAATCGGGGCTGACACCAAAGGATAGTAGGCATCTTATGGTCTATATCCCAATGTCCGAATGGAAGAAGTACAACTTCGAAACCCAATCCTTTCGATTTATGGATAGTCATAATTCGTATAGCATCCTGCCCATCGGGAGTAAATATGGTTTTGGCCTGTCCGCTCTCGTCCCACCATTGAAGGAAGGAATCAAGATCGGACGAATGCTTCACCGAAAAATCGAGCACCATATCCATAAACGCTTGTATATAGATATTCTCGTTACTTTCCATGGCTTCTTTGAAAAGATCGAAAATTTCTTCGGTCATTTCATAGAGGGGAAGTTCTTTTATCCTGCTCAATTCGATGGAAACTTCTTCGGGAAAATCATCGGAGTTAGAAAGGTGCGTGCATATTGTTTCTTCAGGAGTAAGCTGATCTTTAAACTTGAAATATTCGTAGATAGCCAATGTCCTCAATGTGAAATCGGATGGGTTACGCAAATACTTCAATAACGAAACAACTAACTTTATACTCTTAGAGTTCTTTATGAATAGAGCCTCATCCGAAATAATGTCATATCTGTATTTCGAGTGCTTCTGTAAATTTTTATACTCCAAAAGCCGGTTTGCCACCTCCGCTCCTTCTTTTTTGGTACGAACCAGTATTGCAATGTCTCTTAGTGAATATCCTTTATCTTGAAGTTCTTCGATCGTATGTGGCAACTGATCCAGTACATAAGCCTGCCAGTTACTATTTTCTTCGGTATCTACAAAATGAACCTTCACATGTCCCGACGGATTACCTTTCTTTTTGTCGGGAAGGTATTGATAAGAATCTTTATAAGCGTTTTCGATACGTGTATACAAAGGAGCTAAAGCCTCGTCATACGCTATATCTGCCAAAGTTTCATTGAACAGGTTTTGCAGTAATTTCGAACCTATTTCGAAAACAGCATTATTAAAATTGATAACGTTTTCGCCGCTTCTCCAGTTAGTATCGAGCGATTTATGGATAACACCATTGGTTTTAAAATCTATATCGAGCTGTTCATCCAATAGTTTCCAATCGGAATTACGCCAACGATAGATACTTTGTTTTACATCTCCTACAATAAGATTCTTGTTTCCGGCAGAAAGACTGTCTCTCACCAAAGGCAAGAAGTTTTTCCACTGCATATTGGATGTGTCCTGAAACTCATCTATCATATAGTGATCTACTCGGGTTCCGACCTTTTCATATACAAACGGGGTGTCGGTTCCTTCGATAATCTTATTGAGTAATTCGGTAGTATCCGAAATAAGCATCACGTTATTCTCTGCTGCATATTCCCTTACTTTTTTATCGACATCGCCCAATATTCCCAATGTGAAAAAGTAACGGTTTACCTCATAAGCTGTCTGATAGGTTATCGAGTTATCATAGTGAGCAATAATATCATTTACACAATCATTCAAGCCATTGCCAAATGCATCTTCTATTTTAGATTTCACATCGGCTGGAGTAGTTTTTGTATACCAACCCGATACATCGTCGGGTAGTTTTCGAAAAGTATCGGTAGGTTCTTTTATTTCGCCTGTTGCCCACTTCTGAAAGCTAAAGAAAGTAGATCGTGCTCCTCCTTTAAAATCGTCAGGGCGAAGGTCGAACCTTACCATTATATTAAGTGCCTTCTCAGCAATTTCTTTCGACCTTTTTTCGTATTGCTGAATATAGATTATCAGCGTTTTTTTATAATCGTCCAATAAGGCTTTATCGGCAATATCTGCTTGTATCTGATCGCTGAAAGCTTTGTAGGTCTCTTTGAAAATTTCGGTGGATAGTGATTGGATATCATTTCTGATATTCCACGTTTCGCCACTTTCTATCTTTTCTTCGGAGAAACGTATCAGCCAATCGAGTAACTGCTCGTTTTCGGCTCGTTCCAGATCGTAAAGCATCGAGTCGATGGCTTCGCCCAGAACTTTACCTGTATCGAGTTCGACATTATACCCTCCCCCCAAACCTATTTCACGCGTAAAAGCTCGCATGGTTTGTTGAAAGAACCTGTCGATAGTACTGATCGAAAAAGACGAATAGTCGTGAAGTATACTAATCAATATCTTTCGAGCCTGAGCCCTCACCCACTCTTCGGGTTTGCGGTATTCTTTGGTCAGCGTCTTTACATAATCGGAAGGTTTATCCGATGCCAGTTTTGCCAGTTCTTCGATAATACGGCTTTTCATTTCCTCGGTAGCCTTATTGGTAAAGGTTACGGCCAGAATATGTTTGTAGGAAAAAGGGGAAGAAAAAAGCAACAAGAGGTACTCCTCCGTCAGTCGGTGTGTTTTACCCGATCCGGCAGAAGCTTTGTAAACAGTCAGTTTTGCACTATCAGATGATTCGTGCCTTAGCATATCCGTCTTTTTGTAACAACTCTAACACTTTGGTTCTGAAATCGCCTTGAAGAAGAATTTCTCCGTCACGGGCAGAACCTCCCACCCCACAACGGGTTTTAAGTGATTTTGCCAAGTCCTGCAAATCGTCATCCGATCCTACAAAATTAGTAATCAGTGTTACCGATTTACCTTTGCGGTTTCTCTTATCGAGTTCTATTCTGAGAAGTTGCTTTTCTTTAGGTAAAGTAGCCACTTCTTCTTCGTCTTCCGAATCATATTTATAATCGGGATTGGTCGAATAAACTACATTCAACCTGTCTTTCCAGTCATTATTTGTTTTCATATAATCTAACGTAAAATGTAAGGTTTACCACCTTAATTATTGAATCAAATATACTTAAAAATTGTCAGATTGAAAGGTTATTTCGTCCGATGAAATTTTCGGCGTGCTTTTTGTAGAGGTATGAACAGAACAAGAATATCAATTGTTTGATAGTCTAAGGTCTCAGACCTTTTTTACTATTCAGATCGGCTATATTACTCAACTATACTTTGATAAAAAGGATAGTAATAAACATTTAACACTAGTTTAATTAGACAGTTATGATTCATTTTAAAACTATAGAACTATCCGATAAGCCTAAAATAGATGCTTGTCTGGATGGCAATACTTTCCGTGCATGCGATTTCAGTTTTACGAATATGTTTGCTTGGAATTCAAAATTTAAAACCCAATACGACATTCAACACAAAACTTTATTTCTTAAATTTCAGGAAATAGATGGTGAGACATATTATATGATGCCTATTGGCCCGATGCCTGTTAATGAATCTATACAAATATTACAGGCAGATGCGAAAGCTTCGAATAGACCTTTTCAGATGAAGGGCATCACCGCCGAAATGTGGGAAATGATCAATAGAAAAATGCCCAATCAGTTCAAATATATACACGAACGCAACAACGACGAATATATCTATCTATCATCAAAATTGATTTCTCTTTCAGGTAAAAAGCTTCAAAGCAAACGCAACCATATCAACCGATTTAAGATTGATAATCCCGATTGGCAGTACTTCCCCATAACAAGCAAAAAAGATCTGGGCGAATGTTCCGATATGCTTGATGAATGGGAAAATATAAAAGAAGATAAAGACAGATCGCTCCAATATGATTATATTGCAACCCGATTGATGTTAGAGCATTTCGACGAGCTGCAATTGACAGGAGGAGCTATCCGTGTCAACGGAAAAATCATAGCCTTTACAATAGGCGAAAAGTTAACGGAAGATACTTTTGTAGTGCATGTTGAAAAGGCTTTCGGTGAAATTAACGGAGCTTACACCATAATTAATCAACAATTTATAGAACACGAAGCTTCTAAATTCAAATACATTAATCGTGAGGAAGATATGGGATTGGAGCCATTGAGAAAAGCTAAGCTTTCGTATCAGCCCGATATTTTATTAGAGGAAGGAGTATTGGTTCCTTGCTGAGGAAAATAATGCAGTAAACAACTTAAATAGAATATGATTGAATTTGCAAATAAAAACACAGCCGCTGAAGTTCGTTCGATGTGGAAAACCTGCTTCGAAGACACCGATGAATATATGAATCTGTATTTCTCCCGACAATACAGGGACGAAAACACACTTATATATTGGATCGACAATAAGGCTGTGGCTTCTTTGCAAATGCTACCCTATTCTATTCGCTTTTATGGTGAAGTAATACCTTTTTATTATCTGGCAGGATTATGCACTTTACCCGAATACAGGGGTAAAGGGTATATGGGACAATTAATCAAGGAGTCTTTTGCTGTTATGAAAGAAAGGAATATACCTCTTTCAATTTTAGTTCCTGCCGAAGACTGGCTTTTCGGGTATTACGAAAAATACGGATTCGAAACGGCATTCGAAGAAAGCTCCACAGATATAGGTTTTAAAAGCTTCTTAGATAAACATACAGGCAATTCTGAGGAAATATATAAAGCATTCGATAAAGAATATCAGCAAAGAGATTTCTGCGTTTTAAAATCTGAGTATGATCTTGAGACAATTGTCAAAGAATATATCTTGGACAAACAACCTCCCAAATTCAATTTAAGAGGTATGTCTTGTGTTATAGATCCTCTATTTATGCTTGAATTATACGCACAAAAAAATACAGATAAAAATTTCACAATAAAAGTAGACAATCAGATTTATCAAATTAGCGATGGACATGTAAAACACTGCCAATCAAATCCGGATATTGAAGTGGATATAAATATGTTGACTCGCTTGCTTTTCGGGTTTCACACCAATGAATTAACGGAAGAATATTCTTCTCTTTTCGAAGAAAATCACCCTGTTCTTAATTTGATGCTGGAATAAATAATAAGGCAAACCAAACCGGTGGAGAGGTTTGCCTTTTTACTATCTTATACTGATAAGTATGACAAATTACAGTGACTCTATGATTAAAAAAGTGTGCCCTACGCCTGCCCAATAAGCCAATGTTCCCGAAGGCTGACACGAGACCCTCAAATCTATTACATCTCCTTTAGCTAAATTGGTAAGCCCCATAACGTAACTGGCAATATCATATCCTGCATCTGTAACGGAAACCAGCCCGCTATTTAGAAATTGAGTCCCATTACGAAATATATAGGCTCGAAAGTTTTCTCCAATATTTCCCCTAGTCTGAAAATATACGCCATAGGCTATTCTATAGACTCCTGATACCGGTGCAACATATTGCTGATTGTTTACATCCCATCCATAAGCTGCCCCATATATATCTTTTGCGCGATCAAAAAGAACGCCTCTCAAACTAGTTAGTTTTACAAAATTCGGGAAAACCGCACCATTTACCAGCAATTGGTTTCCAACCCCATAGACTGATGTTTGATATTGAACCGCACCAGATACCCAAACTCCATTCCCCTGAGTATCGGACGTTAAGACCCTGCCGGATGCTGCTCCATTGGGTAAATGCAACCCCGTGTCGCCCCCTGTATTTACGATCGAAAGTTTATTAGAAGGCGTAGTTGTACCTATCCCGACTTTACCATCGTTCAATATTATCACATCATCGGATGTAACCCCGGCAACTCCGGCATCGATATGTAATAGTCCTAAAGGACTTTCGGTATTAATTCCTACCTGTCCATACGTAAAAGCAATAAAAAACAATCCGAATAATAACAATAAATTCTTTCTCATTTGTTTTATAATTTAGATATATCAGTTAGTTGGTTGTATGACAAAAAAGGCAGAGACATGTAATCACTACATGACTCTACCCGTGAAAGTTGTGCCTTTAACAGTCTGACTATACAGATTTTAAACGACAACAAAAAAAATAAATCATTTGAATAGTAAACTGTTGGGAGACAACTTAAATAATATTTTTCAAGAAACGCTCTGGTGCAGAAGATATACGAGTCGATAACACACAATGAAGCAGACAGACAAAATTTGCCGCCTGGAAAATAAAAGAATAAAATGGGAATTAATACATGCGAAGAGGCATTATTTAGCTCTCTCTCTCTCTCTCTCTCTCTCTCTCTCTAATATTTCAACGCAAGCAAACAAATCTAAATAGTTAAAATTTAGATTTTTACAAACAAATATATTTGTTAATTGCATTGACATATCTTTCAAAAAGAGGCTTTTATGTTTCACAAATATAATAAAAAATCAGTAATTACAACTATAGAGTAATTACTGATTCATTTTATAGGTTTACTATTTAAGTAATGGATAAAATTTATTTGGTATATTTTATAGTTGCAACAATCTAGATTTGTTACTCTTACCAAAATAAAAAAAGGTCTGTGACATTAAAACTCAATTAATCCTGAGGGTTTTCCACGACTAAGAGTTTTAAGATTGACATCTTTACCCACCTTTATCCCTTGTAAATTTAAAGCACACTCTACTGTTTTGTAAGCAAGATCGGGGTGATTATTGTCTTGACTGAGATGACAGAGCCATATCTCGTCCATCTTATCGTGATAGATGGAAGTTAGCAACTCTCCTGTAAGGCGATTACTCAAATGTCCCATTCCCGAAGTAATACGCTGCTTGAGATAAGCAGGATAACGTCCGCAACTGAGCATCTCTTCATCGTAATTGGCTTCAATAATCAGGTGATTTGCAGACCGAGCATATCTTGAGACTGTTTCGGTGATACGACCTACGTCAGTAACTAAAACAATGGTTTTATCTGCAATCTTGATTTGATATCCTACGTTTTCAATCGTATCGTGCGGAACATCGAAAGCTGTTATCTGAAATTCTTTTATCTCAAATGTTTTTTCTTTTTCAACGATTCGCTTAGCTCCCGTAAATTTTTCTTCAACAAAGCGACTTCTCTCGATGCCTGCATGAACGGTTTCTGTAGCATACACAGGAATATTCAATTTACCGCCGAAACCTCCGATTGATTTTATGTGATCGGCATGATCGTGCGTAACCAATACTGCAATGATGGTTTCCATAGCGATACCGTATTCACGCAAGTATTTTTTTATAGTACGCATCCCAATACCGGCATCGATAAGGATACCATACTGAGAAGTTCCCAAGTAGTAGCAATTACCACTGCTACCACTCGAAAGGCTTATTAATTTATATTTTGGTATGGGTGCAAAAAGATCGTACTGCATTTTAAGTAGTTACAAGTAATTAAGTAACAGAATAGATTCGAAAGATCTCAGCTCTTAGAAAGAAATTCCCGACAGTGCTTTTACACCTGCATTGAATTCTGCAATAATTGATTTCACAACATCTCCGGCTAAAGGTAAATCTTTAATCAGCGAAGCTATTTGCCCTATTTCGAGCTCACCCTCTATTAAATCACCTTCAAATATTCCTTTCTTAGCACGTCCTTTACCCAAAAGAGTCTTGATCTCTTCAGGTGAAGCACCTCTGTCCTCGGCTTCTTGCACTTGTTTGTAAAATTCGTTCTTTATCAGACGTGTTGGCCCTACTTTCTTAAGGGACAACAATGTATCTCCCTCATTAAGACTTACACACAGATTTTTAAATTCAGCAGAAGCAGAACTTTCCTGAGTCAATGCAAAACGGGTTCCTATTTGCACCCCTTCGGCTCCTAAAGCCAAAGCAGCCAACATGGTGTTACCTGTTGCAATACCTCCGGCAGCAATTAACGGTATATCGATACTTTTACGAACTTGAGGAATCAAAGTCAAAGTTGTGGTTTCTTCTCTTCCGTTATGCCCTCCGGCCTCGAAACCTTCGGCAACAACTGCGTCAACGCCAGCTTCCTGACATTTCACTGCAAACTTAGAACTCGATACTACATGGGCTACTTTAATACCATGCTCCTGTAATTTCTTAGTCCATGTCTTGGGGTTTCCTGCAGAAGTAAATACTACTTTTACTCCTTCTTCGATTATAATATTTATTATCTCTTCAATATTCGGATACAGTAGAGGCACATTCACCCCAAACGTGTTATTGGTTGCAGCTTTGCATTTTTGTATATGCTCTCTGAGTACTTCGGGATACATAGATCCTGCACCAATAAGACCAAGTCCTCCGGCATTACTTACTGCCGAAGCCAATCTCCAGCCACTACACCAAACCATACCCCCCGATATTATCGGGTATTTTATATTAAAAAGTTTTGTTATTCTATTTTCCATGACTCTAATTTTAGCTCATATTTTACAAAGATACTAAAAATGACGAAAGGCGAGTTTATAACCCGCCTTTACTATATTATAAAAAAGTCTGTGACCTTAATTGATGTATTTACTTACAAATTGGTTTGTTTTTGCCACGTACTCATCCGTATAATCCCAGTAAGCATTTGCGTGTTCTACACCGGGTACAATCCACAATTCTTTCTCTCCAGGCTTGGCTTCATAAAGCTTATTGACCATCCATGTCGGCACATAAGTATCTTTATCTCCATGAATAAAAAACATGGGTAACTTACTTTTTTTGATTTGCTCTAAGGATGATGCTTCTTTAAAATTCCAGTCGACCTTCATTTGGGTATATAAAGAGGTTACAGGCAATATAGGAAATGCTGGTAATCCATATTCATCTTTAAGCTTGTGCTTAAATTCGTCCCAAACACTGGTATATCCACAATCTTCAACAAAGCATTTGATATTTTCGGGCAAATCTTCTCCCGATGTCATCATCGTGGTGGCTGCTCCCATCGATATACCGTGAATAACCATATTGGTAGTATCTCCGTATATGCCTTTAGAAACATCTATCCATTTCAATATATCCAAACGATCTTTCCAACCCATCTGAATATATTCCCCATCGCTTTTCCCATGTGCCCTCAAATCGGGAAGCAGGATATTATAGTTCATTTCCTTATTATACAGATGACCAATCATCAGCATACGAATCGAATTATCGGTATATCCATGGATAATAAGCGCCGTATTAGGGGAATCTGTAGCTGAACGGACATATAACGCATGGAGTTTACTGCCGTCATCGGCAACGATAAACGTATCCCTCAGAGCTGATTCCTGACGTAGGCTGTCTATCCATACTTTCAGACTAGGATCGTGATCATAAAGAAAAGCATAAGCGTCTTCTTCGTCCGTTGGTGTTACTTTTCTGTCCAAAGATACTCCGAACATATATATTGCTCCGCCACAAACGATAATCAACAATACTGTCAGTACGGCTAAAAATATTTTCAGTTTTTTCATCTTTCCGATTCAGCTGTGTCTCTGATATTTTTCTGAACAGATATGGCTGCAAATAAACTTAAGGTATATGACATACCATAAAAGCCTTTTTCGCTTAAAGCCAACTCTGCGTTCCATAATCCAATAACAAGTAGTAAAACCGAAACTATAGCCCCAAACCAACTAATCGCAAAAAAGATATTGGTTACCGGAATACCTTCGAGTTTATCTCTTACACTTTTTTGAAGTGTTACTGCCGAGAATAGACCAAACAATAATATGGTAAAATAATATCCCTTTTCGTTTAATTGCATTTCGGCATTCCATAAACCTACAAGGTAAGCAATTACACCCACCAGCAAAGCAAACCATGCTGCTCCGACAAAAGCTGCCGACGGTGCCTCTTTCTTCCTTTCCGACTGATTGGGCTTAATAAAAAGTTCTGATTTTCCTGTTTCTTCTTCCATTTCCAAAATTTCTTCCTTAAGTAATAGTTAATGATGTTTTTCTTGGTAAAAACAGCGGTAGCCATTATATACACAAATGTTAAATTAGATTTATCATCTAACGTTTCGCCGTCAAAAATAATTATATTTATTTAATAACAACCTCTAATCTCAGGAAAACAACCAATTACCGACCAAAAGGGAGTAAAATTTCGATGTCGAAAAACAAGACTAATGATTATTTCCTGATATACTGTCTTTTTTCTGCTTACCAAAAATAATAACCAAACTTACGGAAACCAATATCAAAAGAATTCCGAATGCACTATTTAGATTAAAGTACTCTGAGAAATACAGCACACCGATCAACACAGCAACAAGCGGTTCCATCGAACCTAAAATAGAGGTAATGGTAGAGCCTGCATATTTTATAGCCAGAATCAAAGTCAAATCTGAAATTACAGTGGGCAAAAATGCCAGCAACGACAATCGCCAAAGAGCTGTTGCATCGGGTATCAGCTCAACTCCTCCATCAGAAGTGGCAGCAAATATAAAGAATAAGACAGCACCCGACAGAAGTATATAAAATGTTAGAATCTCAGCATTCATTTTATGAACCGATGATTGATTAATTCCCACAATATATACCGAGTAAGTTATAACTGTAAGAGATGCTATTGCAATACCTACCAGATTAACACCTCCTTCGCCACTCCAGCATAACAAAGCTACCCCAATCAGTGACAAAACGGCTGCTAAAAACAGTACTATGGATTTACGTTCTTTAAAAAAGGCAACCATCAAAAAACTGACTGCGATTGGATAGAGAAAGTGAATCGTCGTAGCCAATCCACTGGCGATATATTTGTATGAATAAATCAGGCACATAGCTGTTGCTGCATAAAGCACCCCCAGCCAGCTAATCGTCACCACACTCTTTTTTGATATCCGGAAACTTTCTTTTTTAAATAAACAGATAGCTCCCATCAGTAAAGTAGAAAACAAAAAACGATAAAATAAAATCGAAGGCAATCCCATATTGGAATCGGTCATTAAAGGAATCGAGAACAATGGGATCAAACCAAAAGTACCCGATGAAATAAGTGCATAAATAACCCCTTTAAAACTTTTCATTGCCATCTTCTTTTTTACATATTGCTACTCTGGCTATGCGAATCTGTCAGTATACACTATATTAACAGCTACAACTATAGCCATATCAACTTAAAACCTAACAAAGGTACAATGTTTCATCTGAGTAAAAAAGCAATATTTTACTAATCGATACAGATAGTTTTATCTGCATCAATCTCATCCACAAAACTCCCGTCATGCGAAATAACAATAATTGAGCCGCCAAAATTCTTTATAGCAGAAATTAATATCTTCTGACTCTGTATATCCAGATTATTAGTCGGTTCATCTAAGATAAGTATGTCGGGCATATTATTGTTGATTGTCAAACAACAAAGTATAAGTTTTATTTTTTCGCCTCCGCTAAGATGAGAACACGCTCTATCCCAAACATCCTTCGAAAATTGATACCGGTGCAAAAGCATCTTCAATTCATGCTCCGGCAGGTGGCGGTCATTAAATCGGTCAACTTGCTCAAACACCGACAATGTGTTATCTATAATCGAATACTCCTGATCGATATATGCGTATTTAAAGTCTCCAATAAACATAGTTCCTGACGAAGGAGACAGTTTTCCCGTTATTATTTTTATGAGGGTTGTTTTTCCGCTTCCGTTACTTCCCATAATTCTAAGCCTGTCACCACTACGAAAACTAAAAGTCAAAGGGGTTGCCCACAATGGCTGCTCTGAATACGTGAAGTTAATACCCTTAGCCTCGACAAGAAGCTTTCCGTTATGCAAGTCCGATTTATCAAGGTCTATTTTTAAAACTTCCTCTTGCCGAATATCTTCTCTTATCTGTCTGATATTCACCGAAACTTCATTGAGTTTTTCATTCTGAATACTTTTTTGTTTAGCACCGCTTTGTTCAGCCTTGTCTTTGAGTGTACCCATTGCAATACGGGGTATACCGGCTTTTTGCTTCTGCTTTTTTCCTCTGACATCGTTCTTTTGTTTTTGCTCTGCCATGTCCCTCGCCTTTTGCTTCATTTGCTTCAAAGTCTTCTCTCTTTCATTTAGTTGAGCCTGTAAGGCATTTAATTTCTCTTCTTTTTGCTTTTCGTAGAAATCATAATTGCCGCCATAAATCTCAACTGCATCATTTTTTAGCTCTACGGTCGGCTCGAGTAAATTAAGCAAAGTCCTGTCGTGACTTACAACCAATAAGGTTGCCTTACTCTTCTTGATAAACTGATAAAGCAAGTTTCGACTTTCCTGATCCAAATGATTGGATGGCTCATCCAAAAGAATTATTTCAGGTGCATGAATGGCTATTGCCGATAAGAAGATTTTCGTCTTTTCTCCTCCACTCAGCGTATCCATTGTACGGAACAATTCCAAATCCTCCAATCCCCAATATTGGAGGGCATTAGCTATCCGGCTCTCAATATCCCAATCATCATTTAAGCATTCCATATTATTAATGGAAACATCTCCGGCCAGAATAGCGTTTAAGGCTGCCAGTTTTGACTCTACTCCGAGAGCTTGCGATATTGTCTGAGTATCGTATTGGCCGAAGTGTTGCGGAATATAATAAGGTTTCGAAGAGCATACAAGTTCGCCATCCGAAGATTGAAGTTCTCCGGCAACTATTCGTAATAAGGTTGACTTTCCCGAACCATTATTACCTATTAACGCGATTTTATCTCCTGTCGAAATACTAAAACTAATATGCTGAAATAAAGTCTCTTTATCTGTATGCATATATGAAAGGTTATTAATTGTAATACTCATAAACATTCAATATAAAATGATTAATATTAATCAGTAGTTGGGGTTTATATGTTCTATTATTTCTAACGCACCCTATCGGGTTTGTTTTTCATTTTGCCTTGATGCAAAACGAAA
>NZ_CAKUOF010000028.1 GCF_934668725.1 uncultured Dysgonomonas sp. | reverse complement strand
TAGACTTTTTTTGAAAGTTTTTTACGTGATATCCTTAACTGCTATACAAACAGTGTTTTATAACATAAATTATTTTTGAGGAAAATTTTCAAAATGTATGAGATCCTACTATTGATAAGAGTTTGTAGTTATTTCAACCCTTATTTATTTTGAGAAAAACAGATAAAAAATCAACAAATATGAGAGAAATTTATTTTGTCTTCAATGAATTTATCGCTAGATCTGAATAAAAAAGAGAAGCCGATTATAAAATCGGCTTCTCTTTTTTATATTCAATCATTATAATAACGCTCATTTACTCCCACTCTATAGTTGCAGGTGGTTTAGATGATATATCATATACTACACGATTCACACCTTTCACTTTATTGATAATCTCATTTGAAACTTTTGCAAGGAACTCGTATGGAAGATGTGCCCAGTCTGCAGTCATCGCATCCGTTGATGTTACAGCACGCAGTGCAATCGTAAACTCATAGGTACGTTCATCGCCCATTACCCCTACTGATTTTACAGGTAGAAGAATTGCTCCTGCTTGCCATACTTTATCATAGAGATGATATTCGTTCAACATCTTCATATATATATCATCTGCATTTTGAAGTATTTCGACTTTTTCGGCCGTAATATCTCCCAATACACGTATACCTAGTCCGGGACCCGGAAATGGATGACGTTTGATAAGATGTTCCATCATACCAAGCTCCAACCCCACCCTACGTACTTCATCTTTGAATAGCAGGCGTAATGGCTCTACTAATTTAAGATTCATTTTTTCGGGAAGCCCCCCTACATTATGGTGTGATTTTATTACAGTACCTGTGATCGACAAAGATTCAATAATATCAGGATAGATGGTACCTTGCCCTAACCACTTTATATCTTTCAGTTTATGAGCCTCTTCATCAAAGACATCAATAAAACCTTTTCCTATAATTTTTCTTTTTTCTTCCGGATCGGAAACTCCAGCCAATGCTTTGTAGAATTTATCTTTGACATTAACTCCTATTACATTTAATCCCAGATGCTCATAGTCTTTCTGAACTCTCTCGAATTCGTTTTTACGCAACAAGCCATGGTCTACAAACACACAAGTTAGGTTTTTACCGATTGCCTTATTCAATAATACAGCCGTTACAGACGAATCTACTCCTCCCGAAAGAGCAAGTATAACTTTGTCATTACCCAATTGAGCTTTCAATTCGGCAACCGTCGATTCTATAAAGGAAGCGGGTGTCCAATCTTTTTTACAACCACAGATATTCAGGAAATTATTTAACAGCTTAGTTCCATCTACTGTATGAAATACTTCGGGATGGAATTGTACTCCCCAAGTTTGCTCTCCTTGTATTTTATACGCAGCAGCTTTTACATCTTCGGTACTTGCGATTATATCAAAATTAGAAGGCAATACTGTTATCGTATCTCCATGAGACATCCAAACTTGTGATCCTTTCGCGATACCATCAAACAATGGATCTTGCTCCATAGATACTAAATGTGCTCTTCCATATTCACGCGAATCGCCTTTTTCGACTTTTCCTTCCGAGGTGTGTGCCAAAAATTGTGCTCCGTAACAAATACCCAATACCGGATATTTTTTTCTGATTTCTGACAAATCGGCTTTAAATGCGTCTTTATCATTCACAGAGAAAGGGCTGCCTGATAATATCACTCCTTTTACGGTAGTATCATCTTTGGGAAACTTGTTATAAGGAACTATTTCGCAATATGTATTCAGTTCGCGAACTCGGCGACCAATTAACTGGGTGGTTTGTGAACCAAAATCGAGGATAATAATCTTTTCGAGCATAGAGAAGTTTTTGATTAATTCTTTTATGCACACAAAGATAAAAAGATTATTATTAAATTTTATATTTGAGGGGTGTAACATTTTATTCTCTTGTTACGTCTTTAATATAAAGTGACATTTATTAGTATAACATACGGTAGTAAAATATTCCATACTAAATGGATGCTATAACATTCAAAGAAAAATATATTCCTTATCATCAAAAGCTGTACAGGGTTGCATACAGGCTTCTTGAAGATGCTTGCGACGCCGAAGATGTTGTACAGGAGGCTTATATTAAATTATGGAATAAACGGGATGAACTGATACGGATTGAGAATAGTGAAGCATATTGTGTAATTTTGTTGCGTAATTTATGTCTCGATTTTTTAAGGACAAAAAAGAAACATTTGTTTCAGTCAACAGAAGATACTGTTATTTCTGACCAGCAGGTATTATCGGATGAGATTGAAACCATTGATGAAATTAAGCATATAGAAACTATCATAGATCTTTTGCCTGAACAACAGCGGAAGATTATAAAATTAAGGCACTTTGATGATTATTCGAACGAGGAAATAGAAGAAATTATGGGCTTAACCAGTGTTAATGTAAGAGTACTGATGTCAAGAGCCAGAAAAAAAATCAGAGAACTATTTAATAGTTACAACTATGGATATTAAAGATATAAATAAGTTACTTCATTCGTTTTACGAAGGTGAGACCTCTCGGGAAGAAGAAAGAATGCTTTACGAGTTCTTTTCTGAAGGAAATATTCCCGAAGATATGATTCCCGAAAAACGAATATTCCTGCAATTATATTCGCCACAGGAAGATAATGCCCCTATGCATTTAGAGGAAAAGCTAAATACACTGATTGACAATCTCGCAAAGAACGAAAAAAATACACAAGCACAACGTATTGCTTTACCTATCAAACAAATGAACAAAACATGGAGATGGGCTATAAGCATTGCTGCCAGTATTCTTATCATGTTGTCTGCCGGTATTTTTGCCTACTTTGAAAATAACAAAATTAAGAATCAAATGCTAGTGGATACTTTTTCCGATCCGGAAAAGGCATACATTGAAACCCAGAAAACTTTACTTTTGGTATCAGGAAAACTAAATAAAGGTATTCAACAAGTGGAAAAAGTAAACGACATTATAGATAAAGACGTACAGTTATGAAAAAGCTAATAGTATTACTAACAATTACAATTTCGTCGATATCACTCAGCAAAGCACAGTCGGAAATAAAAATAGATCTGGAAAGTTTGCAGGCCGATGTATCAAATGAATTGGCGACATTGTCGGCAGATATGAGTAATATGTATATTAATCAGGAAGATATGACAACTGACATAAATGTTAATCCGGATAATATATATAGTATTATAAATCTAAGCGAGTTTGAAAATTTATCAAGCTTAAAAGATTTAGACTTAAGTAATATAACAGTGAGCAGCGCTCGTCCCGGAATAAGTATTGAGGTAAGCGACAGTAACAGTGCCAATAAGTATGTATATGCCTATACTTCCGGTAAGTCTTCCGAAAGTGGGGAAAGTCTTTCCTATTCATATACAACAACTGAGACTCCACAGAATAATGATATATTTAAACAGCTATCCAATACAAAAGGTATTGAGGTTGTATATATTTCCAAAACCATGCTGGGTATGATGCCTAAGATGGACATGCCGGGAGTCGATATCGGAAATATTGCAGGAAAACTGGAATCTCTAGAAATATATTCGGCAGAAGAGGCATCGGCATCAAGACGTTTAATCTATGTATCCGAAGACTTACTAAAGAGTGGTAATTATGAGACGCTTATGCTTCTAAAAGACAGTGATTCAAGAACGGCGTTTTATGTGAGAAAGAATAAATCGAATACAGGGTCGGAGATGCTTATGGTAACAGAAGATGGCAGTGACGCAAGTATTATAAGGTTTTTAGGTAATTTTACCGTTCAGGATATCAAAAATATTGCCAATCAGAGTAAGAATGGCGTGCACATTAATACGACTATAAACACAAGTACATCTAACAGGCTTAGTGAAGCTGAGTTGAATATGAGAATAAAAGAAGCTCAGAAAAGAAATGAGCAAGCTCAAAGAATTGCTATTGAAGCACAGAAAAGAGCAGAGGAAACTCAAAAGAGAGCCGAAGAGAGAGCTAACGATAGACAACAAAGAGCCGAAGAGGCACAGCTAAGGGCTGAAGAAAGAGCGAAAAGAGCAGAAGAGAGAGCCAGAAGGGCGGAACAAAGAGCCCGCGAAGCCGAAGAGAGGGCACGAAAAGCCAATTAAAACCTTATACGTATTGCTCATCGAAGCAGACAGTGCCAGCAAAATAAAAGTTAATGCTTTTAATTTGCTGGCACTGTTTTTTGTCGAAGAATTTAATTTAAAATAGATCATAAAATACATATTGATCGTGCGTTAGGCTGGCTTAATCCGTTATATATTATATAACAGCACAAGTTTAACAAAAAAACATATTCTTAATACGACAAATAAACTAAGTCCCCAATAGCATACCAAAAAAAACTGTTTATCAGCAAATTACAGAACAGAAAAAGCTACAATTACATACTTAAAGTATCCCAAAAACATAAGATCACAAATAACCAATCGATACCTATCAGACCAAAAACTCAAATAACATAAACTCTAATTCAAATTAAATTATGAAGAAAACAATCAAACTTCTTTTACAAGTACTACCTGTATTAATGATATTCTGTATATCATGCAGCAAAAATGAGATGGAGGATGAAACTGGAGATAACTGTATTTCTACTAACCCTGAAATAAGTGCCGAATACAAAGCAATCCAAACTTTCACTCAATTTATTAATAAGATGGGTGAAGATTTACAAACAAGGTCAACCATTACTTCTCCCGTAATTAAATCTGTAAAAAAAACGACCTCATCTGTTTATGGATACACAAATAACAGTTCTACTCTAAAAAACTCTACTGCCCAA
This sequence comes from uncultured Dysgonomonas sp., assembly GCF_934668725.1. Classification (GTDB taxonomy): domain Bacteria; phylum Bacteroidota; class Bacteroidia; order Bacteroidales; family Dysgonomonadaceae; genus Dysgonomonas_A. The sequence continues at coordinate 16,398 of NZ_CAKUOF010000028.1, read as the reverse complement.
AATGAACTGCCTATTTATGAACTAACTTTGGAGAATCCGGACAATACGCTTGGTTATGCAGTGGTAGCTCTTGATCAAACAATAGACCAGGTTGTAGCTTATGCTCCATATGGATCTATTTCAGATACCATTTACAATAAGGCATTAGCCTTGCAATTTAGAGAACTGGCCTACTTATCTACGGCGATATCGGAACAAGCAAGTACCTATTCTGAATATTGGCAACCAGGTTGGGATAATATTTTCAGTTTACAAGTCTCTGGTGAAGAATTTGTTCGCTGGCTAACTGAATGGGAGATTGAAAATTATACAAAACCTTATAGTTGGATATTTTATGATCCTATAGATAAGATGGAAATAATAAGTGCGTATGTTCCTACAAAATGGGATCAAGGTAAGCCTTATAATAATCTTGTACCTGTTTTTACGACAGCAAATCCGAATGAAAGGGTTCAGATAGGCTGTTATCCGGTCGCTGTTGGTCAAGTAATGGCATTTCACAAAAAACCGACCAAATATAATTGGGATTTAATTACCGCTTCAGATAAAATCCTTTCTACAAATTATCAAGCTTCACAGGAAGTTTCTCGTTTATTATATGATATAGCAAAAGCCGCAAGTACCAAATTTGATCCAATAAAAAACTCAGGAAGCACTCCTGTACTAAATGATCAAATTGGATTAAGCAGCTTGGGCTACACCTCCAATTACACCTTTTTAGACAATGGAAAAAGTGCAACATTAATACGTGATGAAATTAAAAATAACAACAGACCTGTTCTATTTTCCGCACAAAGCGATAAAGGGGGACACATTTGGGTTATAGATGCTGTTTTAGTTCAAGAAAGATGGAAATATCAATCAGCGGTTATAGTAGGTGGAGATGATCATTTAAAACACTCCTTAAACAGATATAGAATGCAAGGAAATCTTCTTCACTGTAATTGGGGATGGGCCGGAAAATCAGATGGCTGGTATTTCAGTTATCAACCAATACATGACAAGCTGGGTACTATAAATTTTAATAGTTACAAACGTCTTTACACAAATATAAAACCTATATAAGTTATGATGAAATTTATTTTAATGATGGTATTATCAATATCTCTTACAGGATGCCAAAGCAGCGATGATAACAATGATGGTACTTATGATTTAATAAAACCCATTAAGCTAAGTAAGCCAATGGCTCTGGTTGATCAAAGCACCACCACAGACATGATTCGCATAATGGACGGAAATGATAATTATAGAATTATATTTCCAAAACAAATATTTATTGATGGAAATTACGTCAGCTATTCGGAAAATGCTCTCAAACTTTTTATCGACAGCGAGAATAATATAGTTGTAGAGCGAACATTACTAAATGCTCAAATGATATCTGGCTTATTCCTTATAGCCGACAAAGAAGGTGAGAAAAAATTGTTTGTCGTTGATATGCTCCATATAGCAGGTAATTTGTATGATTTTGAAGATCTTGAAAAAAAATACCTGAATAAAACAGACTATTGGCAGTATTAAGTGTGCAGAACTATTTGTTACTTTGGAGAACACAACATATTAAACCTTTTAACCGAATACTAAAGAAGCATCTTCTCAATGTTGAGAAGATGCTTCTTTAGTATTTATAACTAATTATTTACAGGCTGTTCAACATATCTATCTTACCCTCATTTACGAGTTTAAGGATAAGTTCTCCAAACAAAGTGTTTTGCCATGCAAACCAAGCTCTGGTAAAGTTGGTCGGATCATCTTTATGAAACGATTCGTGCATAAATCCGGTTCCTGCATCTGTAGCCATAAGCATTTGTATGCATGCTTTAATCTCGGCATCATCCTGACTGGTAAATGCTTTCATCATTATACTCATAGGCCATATCATATCATAACCTATGTGAGGTCCGCCAATACCTTCGCCTGCTGTACCTTTAAAGAAATAAGGATTATCTTCGCTCCATACAAACTTTCTTGTATTCTGATAAATAGGGTCATTTATTTTATCTGCATCCAGATACGCCAAAGCCAACAAACTGGGAACATTGGCATCATCCATCAACAATTGGTTACCAAAACCATCTACTTCAAATGCATATATTTCGCCATAGGTTGGATGGTTGTAAATGGCATATTTTTCCAGAGCTGCTTCCACTTCATTTGCCAAAGCTGTACACTCGTTGGCTAACGTGGTGTTTTTCTTTACTGTCTGAAGTATTTCGGCTGCTTCGCGCAACGATGTTACTGCAAAGAAATTAGAAGGTATCAAGAACTGAAAAGTTGTAGCATCATCGGAAGGACGGAAAGCCGAAGCAATCAGACCCACCGGTTTTACAGGGTTACCCAATCCGTCGTTCGACATAGTATCCAATTGACGTTCCGTTACCCTCATAAATTTATAAGGACCAACACCATCTTTTCGTTGTTGTTCTTTAAATGTTTGCAACACAAGTTCTATTGCTTTTACCCAATCGGCGTCAAATACACTTGTATCGCCTGTTACTTTCCAATAGTAATAAGCTAAACGGATAGGATAACAAAGCGAATCGATTTCCCATTTACGTTCGTGAAGTTCGGGTTTCATATCCGTCATATCACTCATCCAATGTCCATCGGGAACCGCGCCATCGTTAAAAGCATTTGCATAAGGGTCTATCAGTATACTTTTTGTTTGACGGTGAATTACACCTGCCAACATTTTTTTCAGTTTAGGATCTTTGTTAGCTAACTGTACGTAAGGGAATACCTGAGCTCCCGAATCGCGAAGCCACATCGCATGAATATCTCCTGTGTATACAAAGGTATCGTCCTTTCCATCCTGCACTCTGTAATGAACGGTAGTATCTAAAGTATTAGGAAAACAGTTTTCGAACATCCATGCCAAACGCCTGTTTTTTAAGAGCTTATTAATACGGGCGATTTCACTTTCAACGGCTGATGATTCAAATAACCTGTCCGACGGATTAGGACGGTTAGTTACATACACTTGGGTATTATCACTTGCAATTGCCGTTTCGGGCTTCAATACATAATCGGAAGCATGTATCGTACCTACCGATATGGCAGATAAAACACATAGTCCTAATACTTTCTTCGTTAGATTTTTCTTTACAACCATGTTGTGATTATTTATATTATAGTATTCAAATTATTTTTGTCATTCAGATGGTAGTATGCCGATCCGATTGTCCGGATCAATTTATTGCGGCCAGACGCGCATACATCTCAACCATGGCGGCTTGCGTCAGCAGCCACTTCGACTCGTCTTTAGTCTTTCCGCTTAAATCTTTGTCGAACAATCCTTTATCATCGCGAGCATGTGCCCATGAATAATCGAGGCTCTTTTTGAAAGCATCAAGATACAAAGGATTTTTATCTATCTCATACAATTCGATGAAACCTCTGAGCATTACTGCCGAAAACCAGACATCTCCTTTTTTCAGTAATTTAAACTGCTCCCCTTTTTCATCTTTAAAATCTTCAAAGAAATAATTATAAGCCGATTGTGCTATATTCTGAGCATCAGTCAAATATTGTTTATCATTAGTCAAATTATACAATAATGCTGCCGCTTGAATCATTTGCCCGCTGTTGTAAGCATATTTAGCTTTACCGATATTACCGTTTAGTGCAATATTATCAAAATACAGATAATCGGTCGAATCCTGCAAATTTTCTTTTGTCCATTTATATAAGTCCTTTCCGTGTGAGAAGTAGGTACTGTCATTCGTTGCTTTAAAGAGCTTAAGAGCAAAAACTGCTCCGGGTGCATTTGAACAGGTATTCTTCGATTCTTTTTTCTGTTCGCACCAATAGATTCCACCACCCAGTTTATCATCACAACCACTTATAACAAAGTCCCAGATAAGTTTTGCCTTATTTAAATAGGCTTCTTCTTTGGTCAACATGTATACGTCAGTAAAATCAATACCCAGCCAAACATTATCGTCATAAAAACGATCGGACTGAGGTGCATCGCTTATATAGGAAGAATAAGCATAGGGTGTTCTTGTTGTATCGAAATATTTTTCGAGAGCGGGCAAGACTTTTGAGTCCAGCAGATCTTTATATTTTTTATCCTTCGACGTTTCCAACAATACATTTACAGCCGAAAATGTTCCTGAGAAAGGCCAGAGGTACGAGTAAGCATTCGGTATATTTGCCTGTTCTTCGGATGCCAGATATGTTGCCGAATATTTGTCGTTAAACGGATATGTTTCTCTAAGAAGATTGGTGCTGTCTGCCAAATAATGGGCATATAATGAATCGAGGGTAACCTGTGCTCTTTCTAAGTTTAGGTTAGCCGATTTCGCTGCTTCTTTCTTACATGACACCGAAACAAATACCAGAGAACTTAGTAGTAGGTACTTAATTATTTGCTTTAACATGGTTATTATTATTTAAAGGTTCTTTACTGTTTTTCATCCAAAACAAGGGAAATTTTACCATTTCAGAAATTTCGTCTTGAACTATTACTATTATACATCGGTTAACGACATTCTCATTCCAAGCTACAATAACAGCAACTGATTTCAGAACCTCGATACGAAGATAAAAAGGTTTATGATTCAAATAAAATTTAATTGAACTCTATATGAATTTTTCACATAAATGTCACAAATTGCATTGGTTCAATAAAGTTACAATTATATACACAAAGTATAAAACAATACAATTAAAGGGACTTCTTTTGTACTATTTTGTCACATATCTATACTTCAATGATAAATGTATTGGGGGATTATTATTCGATAACGGCAGCCCAGCCTCCGTTTCTAACCATTTTTAGTTTTATCTTTTCGTCTTTAGTTATTGTATACTCGTTCTTTCTATAGTCCATTGCCTGACGACCTGCATTAATACCGTCTTCGAAAGATGTCATTTGGTATGACTTGCCTGCATTCAAAAAATCAAGACTTACTTCAAACGATCTTTCTTTCTCGTTATTATTGGTTATGCCACCGACAAACCATTTATCACCTTTGCGTTTGGCTACAATAACGTATTCACCCACCTTGGCTTCGAGTACTTTTGTTTCATCCCATGTGGTTGGAACTTGGGTTATAAAACTTGTACAGTCTTCATTCCGATAATAGAGAGTCGGATTATCTGCCAGCATTTGCAATCCGCTTTCGAAAACTACAAACAATGCCATCTGGTAGGCACGTGTACCTATACTTGCTGCATTAGGACGCTCGGCACTATACACTTCGGGTTGCATACTGATCATTGCTCCGGGTGTATAATCCATTGGACCAACTGCATTACGCATAAAAGGGAGATAAATACTGTTGTCAGGATAACATCCGCCCATTTGTTCCATACCCCGTACTCCTTCATAAGATATCACATTAGGATAAGCATATTCTAATCCGGCGGGTTTGAACGATCCGTGAAAATCGACAAGCAGTTCATTTTTAGCCGCTTCTTTCGCTACACGTTCGTAGTAATTTACCATCCATTGATCGCTTCTATCCATAAAGTCAATTTTGAGACCTTTTACACCCCAATCTTTGACAGTTTTAAACACATCAAAGTTATTTTCTACAACTAACCATGTCAGCCAAAGTATTACACCCACGTTCTTTTCTTTTCCGTAACGAATAATCTCGTGTACATCTACCTTCGGGTTAGGAGTGTAAGGATCTTGTGTACTCATTGCCCAACCTTCGTCCATTATAATATAAGGTATGCCGTATTTGGACGCAAAATCAATATAGTATTTATAGGTATCCAGATTATAGCCGGCAACAAAATTCACATCGGGTCCGTAAGGAGAAGCATCGTTCCACCATTCCCAACTGGCCTGTCCGGGTTTGATCCATGCTGTATTTTGCAGTTGATTTTTAGGTGCAAGCCTCAAGGTCATTGTATTTTCCGGCAATTGCCTATCATCTTTGGTGATTACAAAGTACCTCCAAGGGTAAGTGCGTTTCCCTGATGTTTTGGCAATATAGTCCGCTTCCTTAACGATCTTTAAACTGCGATCTCCATCTTCGCCAAACTCAAGAGGTACTTTCGGAAAGGTTGACTGCATACCATTATTACTTGTTCCTTTAAGAAACATACAGGGATAGTCGCTCAGATCTGATTCTGAGATCAGTATTTTATATTGTTTTTTTGTATCCAGCAGAACGGGCAAAACAGCCAGATTCTTTTCTTCTGAAACAAATTGGGTTGTCGGAACATGTGTATATTTTTCCTCATAGGCCGTTTTAAATCCGCCTTGCTGTTGCAAATGAGCTAAATATTCGGAAGGAAAATTGATTACAAAATCCTCTCCTTTTACAATCGATTCTTTCTTGCGGTTAGTAATAAAACGATAGGCAACTCCATCATTAAAGGCTCTGAATTCGACCGAATAGTCTCCTTTAAAATTGAGCAGCAGTACATTGCAATGATTATTTACTGCCGAATACTTGAGGGGTACAACTGGATTAATATTTTCATTAATTACACTCCGCTTTTGTCCTGTTAATTTCGGATCATTTCCCAGAACCTCATTATCCAAAACTAATTGGAGATAACAATCATTAAGCAGCACTTCGGTATTGTAATCCACCGAATAATAGATTTTGTCTTTAATACTGACTGTAAGTTTAATTTCTCCGTTGGGGGATTTCACTTCTATATTTTGTGCAAATAAACTTATTGTGCCCGAAAAGTTATAGACCAATAAAGAGAATAAAATCAGGAATGTTTTTTTTGAGAATAGTAAATGCTTCATCTATCTGTTTTATTTAAGGTATCAGGTTCTCCGAACTATAAGATCTGTCTAAGGTAAAGAAAACCCAAATCTACAATATATTTAAACACGATAGGGTCGATTTATCCAAGATGATAAAATTGAATAATAAGAATGTCTCTAAAACAAACAAGAATGTCTTATAATCGTACATCTGGCTATCTGTGACTCCCATTTAAAATGTAGAATTATTTTAAATTGCAGACATGCCATCAGTCAATTTTAATCTTATTAAAAAATAGTATATTTGTGTTATGCTAATGATGCGTAATCATTAATACCTAGATCAATCAACATGAAGAAGCTGGCTCTTGTCTTTTGCTTTATATTGTCATACACCTTATTGTATGCATCACCTCAGGTAAGCTTATCAACTGATGAGTTGGATAAACTTATCGAGAAAAGAGACTTATACATACAGCAAAAGGAAGACAGGATAAATTCTCTCAAAAAAGAATTATCAAAGCTATCGGATAATACCGAAAAACTGGAGTATTACAATTCTCTTTTTAATGAATACAAATCCTATAAATATGATTCCGCCTATGTATATGCTCATAAGTGCCTCAATATTGCCTACCTTCTGAAAGACTCCTGTAAAATTGTGGATGCAAAAGAACATATTGCTTTTTGTTATCTTTCATCGGGTCTTTTCAAAGAAGCATCCGACATCATGAATTCGGTAGATATAAATAATGCATGTGAGAATGTAAAGAAAAACTATTATACGCTCCTTGCCAGACTGTATTTTGATATGGCAGATTATAATAATGTCGAACCTTTTAAAAGCCAATATATATCGGAGGGTAACAGATACTGCGATTCGGCAATTGTATATACTCCTCAGAATTCACCCGAATTATGGTCTATAAAGGGTTTGAAATTAATGCAGCTTCGTGACTTTAATGGAGCAATAGATATGTTTCTCCCATTAGCTGAGGCATCCAAAGGCGTTGATGATCATACCTATGCCATTGCAGCATCCAGCTTAGGTTTTATATATGAGGAATTGGGCGATAAGCAAAAAGCCATACATTATATGATAGAGGCTTCCATAGGCGATATTATATCAGCCACCAAGGAAACTGTTGCCCTTCGCAACCTTGCCAATCTGCTATATGAAACGGGTGATGTCCATAAAGCCAATAAATATGTCCGTTTGGCAATGGAAGATGCAAACCTGTATAATGCACGCCACCGAAAAATATCGATCAGTTCTATACTTCCGATCATCGAAAAAGAACGGTTCGAAATGGTCGAAAAACAACGAAATATACTGATAGGTTCGGTTCTCATTATATCGGTACTTTTTGTATTGCTGCTGGGGACTACCATCGTTATATACAAACAGGTAAAGAAATTAAGACTGGCACGGTATACTATACAAGAACAAAACAAAAAGCTTCTATCCACCAATTCTAAATTACTGGAAGCAAATAAAATAAAAGATGAATATATTACCCAGTCTATTTATGGAGATTCTGAATATATTGATCGCATAGAATACATATATAAAATAGTAAACCGCAAGATAGTTGCCCGTCAATACGAAGACATACGCTCTTTCCTGAAAGAATCTGATCTTCGGAAAGAACGGGAGAATATGTATTCATCGTTCGATCAGACTTTCCTCAAACTGTTCCCTGACTTTGTAGAAGAGTATAAAAAGTTGTTCTTACCCGATGATATACTCGATATTGATATATCTAAAGGACTGACCCCCGAGATACGTATTTTCGCCCTCATTCGTCTGGGTATACACGAAAGTGAACGTATTGCCAAGTTTCTCAATTACTCGGTAAATACGATTAATACTTATAAAACCAAAGTGAAAAATAAATCCATTATAGCCAATGAGCTTTTCGAACAAAAAATAATGGAGATAAAAACTGTACAGACAAATTAAGGAGTAACTTCAAGCCTCCTTTTTTAACATTTACACAACGCCGAATACCATAAGAAAAGCTAAAAACAACTATTCTTATCTGATATTTCGGTTATATTTTTACGCACTCACAAAACATACAAACATCTAACAATCAACAAAAAGGATACTCAAACTTTACAAAAACGCTTATATATTCGATTAGTTCAGGACACTTTGTTGTAATAGAAATTACATTTGCATCAGGACATACCTCTCATTGAAGGGCATGTGCCTTGTTAACCATATTCTTAGAATCTATTAATAAAAAACTTTAACTCCATGAGAACATTAAAGTGCATCTATGTCTTTTTTCTAATGGTTGCCGTGCTTCCCTTTGTGTCGTGCAACGATACCGACGATGGCTCATTTGTAGCTCCTATTACAATTTATGAAAAAATCAACGGCAATTGGGCTGTAACCTCTCTCAAACAAATTGATGAGGTAGCTAAAGCCAATGCTCAGACTCCTCCCGAAATGACCTTAACGGATCAGTTTGGATTTTCGACCTTTACCATTAATCTGAATGTTGATACCAATAACGAACCGACAAACTATCTGATCGGAGGTACTGCTCCCAAATTTTTCCCTACCGAAGGATACTGGTCTTTGGAATATCCTTTTCAAAATACCAACGGATCGGCCAGTATTATAAATCTATATTCGGATGCTGCCAAAACAACTCAGGTTGCACGGTTAAGCATAACAGCCATACCCGGTACCAATAAGGTTTTGGAACTTAAATTTTCGCGTAAAGCTAAGGGGGTAACTTTTGTCTCTTATGTATATACGTTGTCACCTGCCCTACAATAACTCATGGGCTTAGGGTTGTATTATTAAAAACTTCCAATTAATTCATTTATTAATCAAGAAAACCATGAAATACATAACCATAACATTATTGGCTTTTGTAGCTATACTCATTCCCCGAAACGGCTTCGCAACAGAAGATGTGGGAACTCCTGCAAAAGTATGGACATATCCCGTAATATATGCCTTGAATCAGGAGGTAACCTGGTATTTTGATATGACAGGAACCGGATTCACCGAAAAGCAGGACTTATACCTCTGGGCATGGTCACCCTCCGAACCCGATGCCGGAAATTTTGATAACTCATCGGATTTTGCCAAACTCGAATATGTAAGCGGTATGACTTGGAAAAAAACGCTTATCCCTACTAAATATTTCAATAAAACGGTTGCCGATATCGAAGCCTCTGCCGGTTTTTGGATGCGGTTGAAAGGCAAAGGCAACGAAAAACAAAGTGATGTTATCCAAGCTCCCTGGTCGGTGGGCGACATAAAAACATTCAAGGAATCGGGCGAAGCTGTACAAATTTTTCCTCAAAAATTTTATCTGGATGAACCATTATCAATACTCGTAAATGCCGAAAAACTATGGGTTGGCGGAACTCAAAGCGGACTGGCAGGTGAGGAGATATTCTTCCACAGTGGTCTCAATAACTTTGCTGCAGGAGCCATTGTTGAAGCCAATATGGGAAACCCCGATCTTGTAAAAAAGACTAAACTTACACCTATCGGTAATAATATCTATAAGATTGACTTTATCCCACGTGAATACTATGGGGTAGGTGAAGATTTTGTAATGGAGAATATCGAATTCTTATTCCCGACTAAAGATTGGGCAAAAGTAGGAACAAACGAAGGCGGTAAAAACTTTGTAATATTAGCTCCGGGAGTACCTATTCCACTTGATCCTATATTTTCGTTCTTTCCTCAGAAATTCTCTCAATTCGACATTCTTACCCTCATCAGAAAAAACAACGAAAAAAATAGTCAAGGACTGATTTATACCATAACAGCCGGGACTAAAACTATAACAGGCGAATTTACAGGAAACAAAGACGAGATGAGAGCTTATATAAATCTTTTTCAATCATTAAGCACCGAACCTTCTATTGATAAAATCAACCTGCTTGTAAAAGATAAGAATGGAGCCGAAATCATTAAAACAGATATTCCGCTTGTTCCATTATCAGACCTCAACTAATGGCAGGTATAATAACAATAGTTAGTTGTAATCATGAAATACGATAATCAACATTTTACCAAGCTTAATTATGTTACTGCAAAATATCGAAAAGGTATGTAACCTCATAAAAACCGAATATCATGAAACTTTATTATAAAAAATATAAACTTCACTTCAGCCCATTTCTATTCCTGCTAGCACTATTTATAATGTCACAGAAAGCATTTGCACAAGACATTTCAGTTACAGGAACAGTTACCGATACCAATAAAGAACCGTTGACAGGTGTAAGCATTAAGGTAGCAGGCACTTCGCTCGGTACAGTGAGCGATCTGGACGGACACTTTACTCTATCGTGTCCTGCAGGTAGTACACTGGATGTATCATACATCGGATTTACCAACCAAAAATTACCTGCTCAAAAAAATATGACCATAGTATTGGCCGAAGATGCTGTTGCCCTACAGGAAGCAGTAGTAGTAAGCATCGGGTACGGAACCATGCGAAAATCGGACTTAACGGGAGCCATCGCTTCTGTTAGTCAAAATGATCTCAGACAAGGGGTGATTACCTCAGCCGAACAACTGTTACAAGGCAAAGTTGCCGGACTATCGGTGTCTCAAGGCTCGGGTGACCCAGCCGTAGGTGCTACTATGAGATTAAGGGGGGGGACATCGCTTTCGGCAGGCAATGCTCCTCTGGTTGTTATAGATGGTATACCCGGAGTGGATATGAATACTGTTCAGCCTTCCGAAATCTTATCTATAGATGTGCTTAAAGATGCTTCGGCAGCAGCCATATACGGTTCACGCGGAGCCAATGGCGTTATTATTGTAACAACCTCACGTGCTGCAAGCGGAGTAGAAAAGCACAGTATCGAATACAACGGCTTTGTGGCTGTCGGAAATGTTGCCAAAAACATGGATCTTCTGTCGGCAAACCAATGGAGAGGATATGTAAGAGATAACAACGTAACGAGTGCAATAGATTATGGCGCTAATACCGATTGGCAAAAAGAACTTCAGCGCACAGCTATTTCCCAGTCGCATAACCTGTTCTTTACCAATATAAATAAAAATAGCGGATTCAGTGCCTCCATGCTATACCTCGATAGTGAGGGCGTAATCGACAACAGCGGTCTCGAACGTTTATCAGGAAGCCTTGCAGCCCATCAATATGGTTTCGACAAGCACCTTAAACTCGAAATGGGTATGACAGGTAGTGTTGATAAATGGAATCCTATCGACACACGTATTTTCGAACGTGCCGCCAACCTGAATCCGACTGTTCCCGTAAAAGATCAAAACGGAAACTATACTTCTATCGGCGGAACGAATACCGAAAATCCTGTTGAATTAAATAACAATCGTTTTGCTGATGATTCACGTTACCGCTTTCTGGGATACGGAAAAATCGAGATTGAATTGATGAAAGGATTAAAAGCGACTGCTAACGGATCTTATGAATACAATTCGGCTCAACGCCGATTTTACCTGCCTACTTATGCAATGATGGAAGGTCAGGCTGAAAAAGGTCGTGGAGAAAGAACTCTATCTGACTATAGAACCATGCAACTGGAAACTTTTGTGAATTACGATACCCATATCAATACTAATCACGACCTGAATTTTCTGGCAGGGTATTCATACCTGAATAATATGTACGAAGGATTCGGGGCTACCCGAAGAGGTTTTGATACAGATGAGTTTCTTTACAATAATCTGGCAGCCGGAGGAGACTATCGTGCAGGAGACGTATATTCTTACAAAGGCGAATCGAGCTTAGTATCGTTTTACGGACGTGCCAATTATAACTATATGGGCAGATACATGGCAACCGCTACTTTGCGTAACGACGGATCGTCACGTTTCGGTAAGAACCATAAATGGGGACTATTCCCATCCATGTCATTGGCCTGGAGAATATCGGATGAAGCATTTATGCAAGGGGCAACAGGCTGGCTCGATAACTTTAAACTACGCCTAGGATATGGCGTGACAGGTAATCAGGACGGTATCGGCGAATACAAATCGCTATCTCTTTTAGGTGCTGACGGAGCTTCATATTATGACCCGATTACCGGAACATGGAAAAAATCATATGCTCCTGTTCAGAATGTAAACCCTAATCTGAAATGGGAATCTACCACTCAATACAATATTGGTATCGATCTTGGCTTATTCAAAAGGCTGAATGCTACAGTTGAACTATATTACAAACAAACCAATGACCTTCTATGGACATACCCTGTACCTCAGCCACCTAATTTAGTAGGTACTATGCTGGCAAACGTAGGAACTCTTTCGAACAAGGGAGTTGAGCTTTCGTTGAACGGTAATATCATCAGTAGCAAAGATTTCAATTGGGATGCTAACTTCAATATATCGTATAATAAACAAAACATTGATAAATTATCTAATGATGTCTTTCAAGAGTCAGGGTTGAAGTCAGGTTCACTACACGGACTTAGAGGTTTGTCGGGAGTATACTCGCAAATAATAAAAGAAGGGCTTCCCGCAGGTGCTTTCTATGGTCCGAGATGTCTTGGATTGGATGAGGAAGGAAAATATGTTCTGAATACAGATGCCGACGGAAAACCTATAGATGAATATCTGGGAAGTGCCCAACCAAAAGTAAATCTTGGTTTTGCGATGAGTGCAACTTATAAAGATTTCGATATGAGTGTTGCCACTTATGGGATGTTCGGTCAGAAAGTACTTAATGCAACTTACATGAGTATGTATGACCCTACCCGTTTACCGGCTCAGAATGTACCTGATAAATTTTTAACCAGTGGTATTAAATCCGATCCTGTATTTTCCGATTATTGGGTTGAAGACGGTTCTTTCCTCCGTTTGCAAACACTGACTGTGGGTTATACTATAAAATATTTCAAGAAACTGGGACTTAATAAAGTTAGAGTGTATGCAACAGGCGAAAACCTGTTTGCAATAACAGGTTATAGTGGTGTAGATCCCGAAGTGAACACAAGCGGATTAGGATCTCCTGGTATCGACCGTTTCAACTTCTACCCTCGCCCACGCACTTTCTCTTTTGGTTTAAACGTAGCTTTTTAAGGTCTGAGACCTCTAACTTTTGAAAAAGATAAATCATGAAAACAAAAATATTATCCATATTAGTATTGACAGCCTTTTTCTCTACATCGTGTACCGATCTTGATGAAAAGCTGTACGACAAAGTTACAACTGATGATTACGGCAAAACGGCAGCCGAAGTACAGACTATTGTAGGTGGAGCTTATGCCACATTGAGAGGGTTCAATGACTCTGACAAAGGGGGGACTATCTGTTATCCGACTTGCGAATACGTATTTTTCTTGTCAGAATGTGCTTCGGACGAAGCAACTATCCCCACCCGTGGAACTGACTGGTATGATGGCGGACGCTATCAGCAAATACAGTATCATACTTGGAATGCAAGTAACATAATGATACTTAGCGCCTGGAAATACTGTTATCAAGGTATAGCCAACGTGAACTCGATTATTTATCAGGTAGATAAATCGAACCTGACGGACGATGATAAGGCTATTGTAAAAGCCGAACTGAGAGGCATACGTGCTTATTATTACTATCAATTATTAGATCAGTTTGGTAGTGTGCCTATTGTAACCAGCTTCGAGGAATCGGAATTACCTGCTAAATCACCACGTGCCGATGTATTCAAATTTGTAGAAGATGAATTGAAAGATATTCTGGATAAACTGCCTTCGGCTATCCGTTACGGTGCTTTCACTCAGAATGTAGCCAACAGCCTTTTAGCACGCCTGTATCTTAATGCGGAAGTATATACAGGTACACCACGCTGGCAGGATTGTATCAATGCAAGCGAAAAGGTGACAGGCTATATTCTTGAATCAGACTATTTCGCAAATTTCAAAACAAAGAACGAAACATCACGTGAGATTATTTTCGCTATTCCTTACGATCATAAAGTGGGGACAGTAGGTAATTATCTGGCTTCAATGACTTTCCATTACAATCAACGGTTTGCATTCTCTACAACGGGAACATATCCTTGGTGCGGTAACGGTATAAGCGCTCAGCCGGGTTTATACTCGTCATTTGACGAGAATGATGTAAGACGTGGTTCTCTGCTGATAGGCGAACAAAAGAACCTTGCGACGGGAGCTACTATTATGATGGACAACGGTAATCCTCTGATTTATACCGAAGAATTCACCAAATATACCAATGCTCTACAGAATGAAGGAGCGCGCCTCTTTAAATATCAGGTACAAGCCGACGATCAGTGGGAGCGTGACAATGACTGGGTATTGATCCGTTATGCGGAAATACTGATGATGAAAGCTGAAGCAAACTTCCGATTAGGATTTACAGCCAATGCTCTCATCTATGTAAATGAAATACGTAACCGGGCAGGGCTTCCAAGCCTTACGACTCTTACTCTTGAAAGTCTGGATACTGAATGGAAACATGAGTTTGTCTTCGAAGGTCTTCGACGTACAACCAATATCCGTTTCGGAACATTCTTCCAACCTTGGTGGGAAAAAGGGGCAACTCCTCGATACAGAGGCGTATATCCAATTCCTCAAACTGTATTGGATTTGAATCCTAATCTGAAACAAAATCCTGATTATAATTAAACAATGGGTAAAGGCGTAGTGAATTGCTGCGCCTCTACTTTCACTCAGATAATAGAGAATATGAAAAAAACACCATTTATAACACTTTGCCTCATCCCGCTATTTATATTCAGCAATTGCGGAAGGGATGATTTACCTATCATAAAGGAAAAACCGGTAGAGGAATTTAGTCCTGTCAGCGTAACCAAGACCAATCCGATGAAACTGTATGTACATTATATGCCTTGGTTTGAAAGCGAAGCTTCCAATAATGGTACATGGGGACAACATTGGACTATGGCAAATAAAAATCCCGATAACACGGATGCTAACGGCAAACGTGAGATAGCATCGCACTATTATCCGCTTATCGGACCTTATGCTTCGGGAGACGAAAATGTAATTGAATATCATCTTCTATTGATGAAATATTCGGGAGTAGACGGTATATTGATCGATTGGAACGGCACTCGCAATTTATATGATTATCCGTCTATAAAAAACAATACCGAAGCTATTGTAAAAGTACTTGATAAAGTCGGGTTAAATTTTGCGATCGTATACGAAGATCAGTCTCTTAAAGAGGGATTACAGGATGCCGAGAAAATAACTCAAGCCAAAGCCGATATGAAATATCTTGAGAGTACTTTTTTCAGTAAAGAGAATTATATCAAGATCAATAACAAACCCTTATTGATGGTATTCGGACCTCAGGAAATAAAAAAGCCTGCCGATTGGAGTTCGATATTTTCGGTATTAAAAACAAAACCTACTTTTCTGACCTTATATGCACACTCGGCAGGTACAGCTAACGAAGGTGATATCAAAAATGCAGAAGGCGAATATATTTGGGTAGATGCAACTCCTATGGAAACTAAATATGCCGGAAAAGATGTATTGATGGGTGGAGCATATCCCGGATTTAATGATTTCTACAAAGAAGGAGGTTGGGGCGAAAGCGTACTGGCTGATATAGATTATGCGAATGGAGCAACATTCAAAAATCTGTTAGCAATGGCAAAAGATAAAAAGGTCGATTATCTTCAACTCATCACATGGAACGATTTTGGCGAAGGTACAATGATAGAACCTACCCAAGAATTCAAATACAGTTACCTGACCGAATTGCAAGG
>NZ_CAKUOF010000027.1 GCF_934668725.1 uncultured Dysgonomonas sp. | reverse complement strand
TTGGGGTTTATATGTTCTATTATTTCTAACGCACCCTATCGGGTTTGTTTTTCATTTTGCCTTGATGCAAAACGAAACAAAAGATCAAGACTGAGCCTCTTTGTCCGACCCGCTAAGGTCTCGAAAGCTAAAACAAAAGAAAACATTTACTATTGATATCCTTTTGTTTCTTAACGCTTTCATTCGCCCTGCGGGTACCCCGTGCAACCGGCAAGGTCGGGAAGCCTGACGGATAAAAGCCCTTTGCATGCGTCAGCCCCGGTGCATCAGTGGCACAGCCGTTGGATGACAAGCGAAGCAGGCGTAAAACTAAACGTGCCGATAGGCAGTAAGTTTAGTTTAGACTGCAAGCTAAAGTCAGACAGGCGAGCCACGCAGCACAAAGACTTTTTGATTCCTTTTGCGGCTTAGGGCAAAAGGAATACAAGCAATCTTCGATTACGCGTAGAAGAAT
Source organism: uncultured Dysgonomonas sp. (assembly GCF_934668725.1). Taxonomy (GTDB): domain Bacteria; phylum Bacteroidota; class Bacteroidia; order Bacteroidales; family Dysgonomonadaceae; genus Dysgonomonas_A. Next base: position 26,847 of record NZ_CAKUOF010000027.1, on the reverse strand, counting down.
AATTTAATAGAACATTAAACAAATCAACTACTAATTTGCATAACTAACAAAGTAACGTTCCGGCAAGCAGACATGAACAAAAGCTGCATACTTGGCAAATCGTTAGAATAAAGCATAGATGGATAAACAATCACGAGTGTGTTGCTTAAAAAATTAAACTGTCGATATAAGTATAACTACAATTGATAGTTACAGCTTTAAAGCACGACATTAAGGACGTTTTTTTAATTACATGTATTCTAAGTTTATGCCGGTGCATTTGCAGATATAGCACTGACAAAATGGATAATTCTATTGACCAAAATGTTCCGATAGGCTCGGAATTTACATGATGGTATATAACCATCGATTTTACTTAGATATTTTCATCGGAGTATTTTTTCGTTTATGATATGACAAATATAAGTAATATTTTATTGAACTGAAAAATCTTGAATAAAAACCATTTCATCCCTCAGAAAACTGACCGATCGGTTTTACAATTAAACTTACCATAAATTTATCTATTAAAAGAAACAGAACAATGAAAAAAAGGAGAAAAATAAAACGAGTGTAACTTTTGTCACTTTTGTAACCTTTTTCGACATTAAGTACTGATATTATGAAAGTTAATAAATAAACAAAAAAAGTATAAAATGTCACTTTTTTGTATAAAAATTGTTTCGATTGTAGTACTTTTTGTGCACTTGGGTTACAAGTTTAAAACCTCAGGCTTATTAATACTTGCTATTACTTTAATAACAAGCCTGTTTTATTATTCTACAATACATATCAGCAAAACCGTTATCTTTGTATAAGAGTGTAAAACAAGAAATAAATAACCCGAAAAATAAAAAACATGTACCTTATTCACAATGCAACTATAATAAATGAGGGTGAATCGATTAAAGGTTCTGTTCTTATAGAGAGAGAAATCATTAAGGCTATTTACAAAGAGAATAGTGTTCCGACTGAAATCATTAACAGGGCAACCATTATCGATGCTGAAGGATTATGGTTAACACCGGGCGTAATAGACGATCAGGTACACTTTAGAGATCCGGGACTGACTCATAAGGGCGATATTGCCTCCGAAAGTAAGGCAGCCATTGCAGGGGGAGTGACTTCATACATGGAAATGCCTAATACTAAGCCACAAACAACATCTATTGAAGCTCTGAATGACAAATTTGAAGTAGCATCACAAAAATCGTATGCCAACTATTCTTTCTATCTGGGAGCTACTAATGACAATCTGGCTGAACTTCGTAAAATCGACAAAAAGAATACTTGCGGTGTAAAAATATTTATGGGCTCATCTACCGGAAATATGCTGGTTGATAAACGCAAAGCACTGGAGGCTATATTTGCAGAGATTGATATGATCATAACTACTCACTGCGAAGAGGAAGAAATCATACAAAAAAATATCGCTTATTATAAAGATCTGCTAGGTGACGATATTCCCGTTAAATATCATCCACTGATAAGAAGTGCGGAAGCCTGTTATCAATCGTCAGCCAAAGCGGTAGAGCTTGCTGATAAGTATGGTGCAAGACTTCACATATTACACCTGTCAACAGAAAGAGAAATTAGTCTGTTTGATGTGAAACCGCTGACAGAGAAAAAAATAACGGGAGAGGTTTGTGTACATCACCTTTGGTTCTCCGATGAAGATTATGAGAAATACGGAAATCGTATCAAATGGAATCCGGCAGTAAAAACAAAAGAAGACAGAGATGCTCTTCTACAGGGGCTTCTCAAAGGCAAACTGGATGTTATAGCGACAGACCATGCTCCACATTTATTGGAGGAGAAAACAGGTGGATGCCTTCAAGCCGCATCCGGAGGTCCACTAGTGCAGCATTCATTGCAAATGATGCTTGAGATGTCTAAACAAGGAAAAATATCAAAAGAAGAAGTAGTCAATAAAATGTGCCATGCTCCGGCAACTTTATTCAGAATAAACAAGCGTGGCTACATCCGTGAAGGCTATTTTGCCGATCTGGTTCTTGTAAATCCCAACAAGGATTATACTATTACACAAGAGAATATTCTATATAAGTGCAAATGGTCTCCACTCGAAAACGAGACGGTATCGACATCTATTGAGAAAACATTCCTTAACGGACAAGTTGCTTTTGAAAACGGACAGGTAAACGAAGTAAGAGGGCAAGCACTTACCTTCAATAACTAAAATCAAATATAAAACTATCACCTTAAACGATATTTGACTTTAAGGTGATAGTTTATCTTATTAAGCATTGAGAATCAGATCCATCACACGCGAGGTTCTAGCACCGCTAACACCTGTCGAGGGACATTCTCCGACGCCCCTTAATTCATCTACTATTGTTTGAATCAATGGCTGCTGAATATGTTCAGGTGAGGGTATATCAAAGCTCTCAGAAGCTGTATCCGACAGTAATAAGATAGGAGAGAAGGCAAATGTACTGAATCTTATCTCTCCCTTAGTTCCGGTAATAATAATAGAATCTACATCCGTTTGAGCCGAAGTAACAAAGCACCAACGTCCACTACCGATAACACCTGACTTAAATTTAAGAATGGCTGAAATGGTATCCTTCACTTCATAAAATTGACCCAGGTTCGCAGAGAAACCTTTAGCATCGGTAATCTCTCCCAACAAAAAATCTAAAATGTCTAAGGTATGAGGTGCCAGATCGTAAAAATAACCTTCACCCGCTATATCTTTATTTACCCGCCATGTATGATCGGAAGAAGTTAAATCTGAAACCCTTGGAGAGCGGTATTGCTTTACCTCAACAGTTAAAACGTTACCTATAACTCCACTCTCCAGCAATTCTTTCACTTTTAAGAAGTAAGGCAATGCTCTACGGTAAAAAGCAACAAACAGCTTCTGATTAGTAACTTCTGAAACTCGGATCATTTCTTCACACTCGGCAGAATTCATCCCCATAGGCTTCTCCACATACACGGGTTTCCCGGCCTGCATGGCTTTGATAGCATACTTCATATGGGTATTAGGCGGTGTGGCAATATACACAGCATTCACTTGGGGATCAGCAATCAACAGATCAGCATCTGTATAATATTTATCAACCTTGTGTCGCATGGCATAATCCTTTACCTTATCCTGATCTCGTCTCATAACAGCCTCTAGATTCGAATATTCTATCTTGTAAAAAGAAGGTCCGCTTTTCTTTTCACAAACATCACCACAACCTATAATACCCCAATTAATTATTTTCATATTATATTAATTATTAGATTTCCGATTAAACACTTAGAAGAAAGACAAATATAAAAAAACGTCCCTTAGTTTTCACTAAGAGACGCTTTATATTTTATGATATTTATTCTTTACTTATTCAATAACAAATATTACAACACGGTTCCATTCATTTATTTTAAATGGTTGGATCTTATCTCCCGACCAGTTAATAGATACTCTTAGAGGATTGATGCCATATTGTTCGATCAATGCTTGAGCTACAGTCTTGGCACGACGCTCCGAAAGTTTCATATTATATTGAGGATTACCTGTTTTCTTATCTGCATATCCAGTAACAACAACATTCACATCAGGATGCTCTGTCAAGTAAGTAGCAGCCTTATCAATTCTAACCCATTCTGATGGATCTATCACCGACTTGTCAAGTCTAAAGAATACAGGATCAGGCAAGAACTTGATATCCGAAGTAGGTTCAGGTTTTACAACTGGGGGTGGAGGAGGACAAGTAGGACACTCTTTCGCAGCCAGTTTAGCATTACGTTCTCTTAATGTATTTATTTCATCATTTAGACGATTTACCAATTCATAATCCATAGGTTCTGCAACTTCCCAGTCTGTTCTACCAAATTTATAAGCAACAGATAAAGTAGCCTGAGCAATACCATCCATAGATTTAGTATCACCTACCTGTCCATCAAAAGAGTCTGGAACAACAGAGCCAGAAAATTCAGCATTTAAACCTAATCTATCACTTAGTCTGAACTTGGTTATAATACCACCATGAGCACCTACAGTCATAATGTTATCGCTTCCCATATTAGCAAAAGTATTATAGAATCCAATACCCCCAAAAGGTGTAATTTCAAAGAAGCGTTTTGAGTTATAATTTCCAATCAAATTTATTAAGTCAAACATGAAATCAATATTGACTTGGAAATATTTAAAATGCTGCATATAAAGCTTACCCTCTTCTCTACCAGGTCTCCAATAATAAGCAGCAGGACCTCCATCCTGATATTCAACACCTATATTCTTTGCATAAACTTCTGGTTTAGTTAAATCAAACATATAATTCCATGCTGGATCCCAAGTAAACATAGCAGCAGAGGGTCCTGTCTGAGGATATCCTGGAGTACCTACAACACTTTGCCCCATATAATTTTTGGTACCATGATTCCATTTAACATACGTACCAAAATTACCATCATTAAAACCGTGCAAAGAACCTCCGGTAAAATTCAATCTTAATCCCCAGATTGGCGAAAAATATTTCGCAATCGAGAATTGAGGTGCGAATGTTATACGATCCTTTTTAGGACCTTTACTATCATCTATACCTGCTATAGTCTGAGCACCACCTCCAAGAGAGATAATCCAGTTATCTTTAAAGCGATTCTTTTTCCAAGTAGTCTTATATGTATTATAGGTCTGATTCGGTTGACCATATTCTACCTCATCAACAATAAGAGTACGGCTCGACTCTTCTTGAGCTGTTAATGAAAAAAGGCTGGCAATAAATAAAAATGTAGTGAAGAAAACCTTTTTGTTCATATCTGAAACATTGATTAATGTTAATTCGTAATAATGTGCAAATATAAGAGTTTTTTTTTAGAGAAAAACATTAAACCTCTTTTTTTCAGCATAAAAGAGTTTTTTAACAACACATTAGCTATACAAAAAAGCACTTTTTTATCGAAAGAATATATAATTTTTTATATTTGTATATAAATAAAACTCTTAAAAAGAATACGAAACAAAATGTTAAATAAAACATCTTTTCTTTTCAAAAAAAAGACTTTGAATACAAAAAATAAACTAAATAAGCTTGGATTCAAAGCCATTCTTTTTGAGAGTTTAATCACTCAAAATAGATATATATACAATTCTCTGTTTATATTTATTATATTAATACTATTTAGTACCATTTTATTTCTCAACATTAAAACACCTTTAATTGGGGATGACTTTGTCTATTCTTTCATATACCAAACCAAACATCCTCTAACATCCATCAATGACGTGTTTTATTCCCAATATCTACATTATTACAAGTGGGGAGGTCGCAGTGTTGTGCACTTTATTACCCAGTCATTACTTTTAACCGACAAGGCGCTTGTGATCGACATCATAAACTCTGTGGGATTTATAGGCTTTATCCTAGCTATGCACTATCACATCACAGGAACTTTAAAAAATAACATAAGCATTCTCATAATATCATTTTCTTTAATATGGTTTTTACAACCGGTATTTGCAGAAACCATCCTATGGATCACAGGAAGCTCCAATTATTTATGGGGAACACTTATTATTCTACTATTCTTGCTGCCTTATCGTTTATACAAAAACAAAAAGTCTCATCTTATCAAAAGCATAGTAATCTCCATATGCATGTTTATAGGAGGAGTTATAGCCGGATGGACCAACGAGAATACTGCCGCTGCTATGTTAGCTATGATAATTTGCTTTATTATCTACCACAAATTTAACAAAGAAGTAATTTCCCTATGGATGTACACAGGTCTCGTCGGGGCAATTATAGGATATATAGTAATGATAGCTGCTCCCGGAAATTTTGCCAGAGCCGAAGGCACATCCATAAGCCCATTTCTTATTATATATAGATTTTTGACTTACAGCCAACGGTTCATAAATTATTTGGGACTGCTTAATTTGGCTATTGCTCTATTAATGACAGCATACATAAAAATCAGTTCGAATAGCAGGAAAGCAACACTCTCCTACATTCTGATCTACTTTATCGGCTTATTTATATCAATCTACATAATGATTGCATCACCGGGGTTTCCGGCACGAGCTTGGTTTGGCACTATCACCTTTAACATTATAGCTTTCGGAATACTTTATAACAAGATAACGAGCAACCCATCGCCTATTATAAAACAGATGAAATACTGTTTTCTGTTATTTTGCATAGTGAGCTTCTCAGCTAGTTATTACGATGCCTATAAAGATGTCACTGCAATAAATAATATCTGGAAAGAAAGAATAGCTGTAATAGATAAAGAGAAGAATGATGATAAAACTAAAGTTATCGTATTTAAAGAGTATCAAGCAAGAACCAGATTTGGGCTGGGAGATACTCCATATGCCTTGCCATACATATCTTTATATTATGGAATAGACTTTCAGCTCGAGAAATAAAGACACTGAGTTACCTCTAGTCAACCTAAAAGTTTTTATTTACATTTGTTCTCAAACCCTGTATAAAACAATGCAAGCTATTTTAATTACAGCATACAAGAATTATCATCACCTCGAAGATTTAGTCAATTTTTTCGATAACAGATTCAATATCTATATTCACATAGATCGAAAAAGCTCAATATCTAAAAATGATATACAAAAGCTCACTTCAAAAAAAAGTGTACAATACATATCCCAAAAATACAAAATCAATTGGGGAGGTATAAATCATTTAAGAGCCATATTAGAATTAGCAAAAAGGGCTTTAGGAGACTCAGCCAACAAGCATTTTCATTTAATTACCGGTCATGATTTTCCGATTGCTTCAAAAGATAGACTATATGATTTTATGGAAAAAAACTCCAACACGGATTTTATGGAATACTTCCCTCTTCCCTACCCTGCATGGCCAGAGAACGGAATGGATCGTTTATCTAGATACAATATATATGACCTGATAGATGGCAGAACAGGATTAAACGAAAGGTTAATCAAGGGATTTTCTAAACTTCAGAAAAAAATCGGATTCAAAAGGAGCTTTAGTAAAGACTTTCCCCCATTATATGGAGGATCAACCTATTGGTCTTTAAGAAGAGAATCTTTAGAATATGTTTTTCAATACATGAACGACCACCCTCGTTTCTTCAAAAGATTTAAGTACTCGTTTTGCTCCGAGGAGATTTTCTTCCAAACCATTCTCCTTAATTCTTCGATGAAAGAGAACATCATAAACAACAATATGAGGTTTATCATCTGGGAGGAAAGAAATGGAAATTTTCCCGCCAATTTAGACTGTAATGACTACAGTAATATACAAAAATCAGATGCACTGTTTGCCCGAAAATTTGAATATCCTGTCTCTGAAGATTTACTGAAAAAGATCAAAGAAAGTATAAGTCGATCATAACTTCCTTGATTATAAAAAATACAAAAAGGTCATCTCTCTCGAGATGACCTTTTTGTTATCTTCTATATGAGATTACTGGGGAGGCTGATTACCTGCACCCATAATTTCCTGAAGAATCATTTCACGACCTTCGGAATTTATAGCCATCAATTTACCCGATTTCTCCACAAAGGCAATACCTCTTGGAGAGAAACGGCTTATATTCTCATAAGCTGAAGGAGTAACTGTACCACGAGATGTTACCACACCATACTTACCTGCTTCTTCTACGACAACCAGTCCTAATTCGGGTTGATAAAATAAAACTCTCGAATATACGGGAGCAACAAGACGACGGGTTTTAGTATAAAATCCGATTTTACCATTCTCGGTCAACTTCATTCCAATACAAGCATCATCTTCTATATTATCATATACAGGATCTAGAAGAACTTGCCCTTCGGCAGTCATCAAACCTATTTTACTACCTAATCTGACATTATAAAGGTCCTTATCTGCTATTTTATCAAAACCATCATACTGAGCCTCAACAACCACCTTACCATTACTATCGATAAGCCCCGATTTACCTCCCTTTTCAATCAGGAAGAAAGAGTCGTTAAAAGGTGCTACCCCTTCATATTGAGCAGGAATAACAACATCACCGTATTTATTTATAAGACCAAATTTACCCTGAGTCTTAACTTCACAAAGATGATCATTTACAAATTTGAAGCTGGTATAATTAATAGGCAATACCAGTTTATTGGTTCGATCTACTAATCCCCAAGCTTTTCCGTCTTTCACCAAAAATAAACCATTACCAAAAGATTTCACGCCATCGTACGCATCCGGAATAATAACAGTTCCGCTTTTTGTTATAACCCCGCATTTTCCTTTTTTCTTAAAAGCAAAAAATCCTTCTTCCAAAGACTCCATAGCTTCATACTGGGCTTTAACTAAAGTTTTATCGCCTTGTTTTATGCCAAATTTGTCTTTGTTTTGATAGATTTCGGCTTTCTGCGCAAAAGCCACACTGCTAAGTGATAAAAAAACGGTGAGTAGAAATGCAATTGTTTTCATCAAATATATTTAAAATCTTTTTATTGTTAGTTATCTCCTATCGAAGGTAAAGCCATAGAGTTTCGTTCTTCAGAGGCAAAATTAGAGTCTCTTACCTTTAAAGTAAACATTTTTGCTACATCTCTTAACTATTATTGGTAGTGATCATTCGTGAACTGGTAATAAAATAAGTCTGTGACTTTAAAATTCATTACAAATGTAGTACTTAGTTATCAGATTACAAACACCAAGTCAATATTATGAGCGTTTATACAAGATATATTATACAGGAACTATGTTTCAATAATATTTCCTAAATTTGTAATATCGAAATAAGACTAAGTAGTTGATAACATATAAAGTCGTAGTTTAATAGCATAACAAACATTTGTAGTTATAATTAAATCAATTACAAATAGGGATAATATCCAAAAGCATTCATAATGAAAAAAGAGCCGGCAAGTAATATCGTATTTTCAAAAAATGTAATTGAATTTGTAACAGTTGCTTTACAATATTGCACATTCTTAGAAAATCCTGAGAGCATAACAAGTAAAGAGTATACCGATAAACTGACTAAGTTGTTACCTTTACTTTATTTAAAGGCATCATTATTGCCCGAGTTAGAGATAGAAGACGAAATATACCCTGAAGTGACTGTCTCTGAAGATGACTACAACTATATAGTTTCTAAGTTATATACAGCATATAAAAAGAATGATACCTACCTGGAAGTTTTTGTTGAAGATATGAAATATAGCGATACTCCTATATCAGCAAGTATATCTGAAGACCTTGCAGATATATACCAAGATATTAAAAACTTCATATCGATATATGAGCAGGGCATCGAAGACAATATGAGTGAAGGCTTATATACTTGCTTCGAAAACTTTAAGCTTTACTGGGGACAAAAATTAGTAAACGTTCTTCGGGCACTTCATTCGTTAAGATATTCAGTAAGTGAAGAAAATATGGATGACAATGATTTGGATTCCGATAATATTCAAGAAGAGTGGTAAGCACAATATCAAAAGAAGAAATAGCGACTTTGCCACCAGCAACATTTCCGGGAAGGATAATTGTGGTACAAACAGAAAAGGATGCCCAAAAAGCAACTTCCTTTTTGGAACAACACCGCATTATCGGTTTTGATACAGAAACACGTCCATCTTTCAAAAAAGGACTTGTCAGAACAATTGCGTTGATGCAACTCTCGACAGAAGATACTTGTTTCTTGTTCAGACTGAACTTTATTGATATACCCGAATGTCTTATTCATATTCTGGTAAATCCCGATATAAAAAAAATCGGGCTTTCTCTTAAAGATGATTTTTCAGCGATAAGAAAGCGTATGCAATTGGAACCTAAAAATTTTATAGAACTCCAAGCCTTTGTGAAAAAGTTCGGCATAGAAGACAATGGACTGCAACGCATCTATGCCATACTTTTCGGAGAAAAAATATCAAAAAGCCAACGACTTTCAAATTGGGAAGCTGATGTATTAACCGAGGCACAACAAAAATATGCCTCACTTGATGCGTGGGCATGTCTGAAGATCTATAATAAATTAATACGTCTCAATCCATCTTTATCAGAAGAAAAATAAACATATGAACTATAAAAAAATTACACTAAAACCGAAGAAAGAAGAATCGCTTCGCCGTTTTCATCCCTGGATTTTTTCGGGAGCAGTTGCACAAAAAGATTCCAACCTGACCGAAGGTGAAGTTGTAAATGTATATACTGCCAATAACGATCTTATAGCCGTAGGGCATTACCAGATCGGCAGTATAGAAGTTCGTGTACTTAGCTTCGAAGAAAGGAATATAGATACAGCATTCTGGAAAGAAAAACTCAACACAGCATTCGATCTTCGTAAATCCATAGGAGTAGTTTCCGAAACCAACAATGCATACAGGTTGGTTCATGGCGAAGGAGATAACCTTCCCGGATTAATTATAGACATATACGGCAATACAGCTGTCATGCAATCACACTCTGTGGGAATGCATGAATCCAGAATAGAAATCAGCAATGCTTTAGTTGAGGTATTAGGAAGTACTCTTAAGAATGTATATTACAAATCGGAAACAACTTTACCATACAAAGCAGATTTAGGTGCCGAGAACGGTTATCTTTTTGGAGGAAAAGATGTAGAAGATATAGCCATCGAAAATGGTTTGAAATTTCAACCCGATTGGGTCAAAGGGCAGAAAACCGGCTTCTTTGTTGACCAAAGAGACAATAGGGCATTAATCGAAAAATATTCGAAAGGAAAATCTGTACTGAATATGTTTTGCTACACCGGAGGTTTTTCTTTTTATGCCATGCGCGGTAATGCAAAACTGGTACATTCGGTAGACAGTTCAGCCAAAGCCATTATGCTGACACAAAACAATGTTGAACTAAACTTCCCTAATGACAGCAGACATTCGGCATACGCTGAAGATGCATTCAAATATTTAGCAAAAATCAATAAAGGGGATTATGATCTTATTGTTTTAGATCCACCTGCTTTTGCTAAACATAGAGGTGCAATAAAGAATGCACTGCAAGGCTACAAGAGACTAAATGCAACAGCTTTTGAGAAAATAGCTTCGGGAGGTATTTTATTTACCTTCTCATGTTCCCAGGTGATATCTAAAGACGCATTCAGACTGGCAGTATTCAGTGCTGCTGCTCAGACAGGCAGAAGTGTAAAGATATTACATCAGTTGACTCAACCTGCCGATCACCCTATCAACATTTATCATCCTGAAGGTGAATATTTGAAAGGATTGGTATTGTATGTAGAATAATTTTTTCGAATACAATTTTGTTTACATAATAAGAAATGGCTTATTCATTAGTGAATAAGCCATTTCTTATTAAAACCGCTACCATCCGGTTTGTTATGGTAATTTTTTCAATTCTAAATCTCCCACATATTGAGAATCAACAGCGATAATGAGAGCGGGGCGTATTGTATAAGATTGCTTTTCTCCAACCTTATACTCATACGTAAAAGTTAAATGAGTACCTTTCTTCTCCAAGCTTACGGGTACAATAGTTACAGCAGAATCGGTTTCATTTCCAACCACCGAAATGATATATTGTTTCGAAAAATCGACAGATGTAGGCATATCGTTAGCTCCCATAACAGCCGCAGGTCCAAAAATTGCAGAAAACTCTGCCTCTGTTATAATCTTTCCATTTTTTAATGTAGACAAATTTGCATCATTCTTTACGAAGTAACCTTGAACAGTTTCATAAGGAACATTCTCGACACTTTCTTGCGTCGCACTTGTATTTCGACATGACAGCATTAAAAAAGTACTAATAACCGCAAATACAACTAATATTTTTTTCATTATATTAATATTTTAATTCTGGTATTATAAACAAATTCGCTTTTAAATATTCCATACTGGCTCTATAATAAGATATTAGAAGAAAATGAAAACTTCAATCTCACTAAATAATAGACAGCACAATACTCATCGACAGCTTAATGAAGTCCTAAAAGCATATTGGCCAATATAATTGCTAAAACGATCAACGTTATAACAACATACAAATAATCTTTCTCGATCAAAAAAGAGAATGCCGAGAAAGCAACCCGAATAATGGGTGTTGCAATAAGCACAAGAACACCAAATTGAATAATGGCAGCTCCATCAAAATCGAGCATACGCGGAAATATAGTGTTCAGTTCGCGTAAATAATCCTCTACTCCGAAAGCCATTCCCGTAGGAACAGGGCTGTAGTCAACCATGACTCCTTTATGTTGGAATAAATATATAACTCCACCAAACAATGTAATTGTACACGATAGCATCACTCCATAGCGTAATAGTTTGCCGATGTATTGTTCGACATCACGTTCGCCCCAAAACTCTCTTGAAAATATATGTTTCATGCTTTTTATAACTTACCGGTTAAACCGTTATACATCATTGATATTGCTAAGAAGAAAATTACAATACTAAATATCATTCTCAGTTTCTTAACATTTATCTTAGGCAATAGCTTAGAACCGAAAAAGGCTCCCAACAAAACACCTACCACAATAGGCATTGCCAATCCCGGATCAATATAACCTCTTTGTAAGTAAATAACAGCGCTGGCAGCAGCAGTTACCCCCACCATGAAGTTACTTGTGGTTGTAGAGACTTTAAATGGTATTTTCATGGCAGTATCCATAGCCAATACCTTTAGGGCTCCAGAACCAATCCCCAGCAATCCCGACAAAACACCTGCCAATGTCATTAATGAATAACCCGCAGCTACATTTTGTACTTTATAGTTTACTACACCCTCTTTAGTCGGATAAGAGCCGTTCAATTTAAGCTTCTCGGCTAACTTATCGCTTGGAGCGAGAGGGTCGATCTTCTCTTCTTTTTTTGTTATTGTCCGGATAGCTGAGAATATAAGTACACAACCAAAAATCAGCGCAATATATTTTTTATCGAGCCAAATAGCAATCACAGCCCCCAGAACAGCTCCCGTAGTGGTTGCTATTTCGAGAAACATACCAATCCGAACATTAGTAATACCTTCTTTGATATATGCCGCCGCCGCTCCCGACGAACTGGCTATTGACGTAACTAATGCAGCACCAATGGCATAACGCATATCAACTCCAAAACCCAGTGTAAGCAAAGGGATTACTACTACACCACCACCTAATCCTGTAAGCGAACCGAGGAAACCGGCTGCAATAGCTCCCAGAAATAATACAATCGTAAATAATTCTAATGACATATTTATCTTAATAATGGAAAGTTTGTTTGTGAGTATTCTTTTTTTAGAATAACATAAGAAAGACAAATAACAAACCTTATAATCTTAATTTTATTGAATACAAAGATATTAAGTCTTGCTAAATTAACGGTATTAATCTATTTTAAATATCTTCGCTGTAGCCTTCTTATTTAGATTTTTTACATTTGTCATCACTTAAAACTAAAACGTATGGAGTATAAGTTTTGTGGAAACAGTGGATTAAAGCTTCCTATCCTTTCTTTAGGTTTGTGGCATAACTTCGGGGCGATTGATGATTACGGTAATTCTCGCGAAATGTTATTATATGCTTTCGATCAAGGCATTACTCACTTCGACTTAGCTAATAATTACGGACCTCCTCCCGGAAGTGCAGAGGAAACCTTCGGAAAAGTATTAAAGAATGACCTGACTGCACACCGCGATGAGATGATTATTTCGTCCAAAGCAGGGCATCTCATGTGGGAAGGTCCTTATGGAGATGGGGGGTCTCGTAAGTATATTATGGCTAGTATCAATCAGAGCCTAAAAAGAACAGGATTAGAATACTTCGACATTTTTTACAGTCATCGCTATGATAACGAAACTCCTGTAGAAGAAACCATGATGGCATTGGTAGACATTGTACGACAAGGTAAAGCCTTATACATCGGATTATCAAAATATCCGTACGAAATGGCAAAAAAGGCATTCAACATACTTAATGAGAATAAAGTTCCCTGTCTCATCTATCAGGATCGTTACAATATGTTTGTGCGCAATCCGGAAGAAGAAATGTTTGAACTCGTACATAATGAAGGTTGTGGTTTTATTGCATTCTCACCTCTTGCCCAAGGGCTGCTTACCAATAAATATCTCAATGGAATTCCAACGGATTCACGTGCAGCCAAAGCAAGCGGTTTTCTTCAACAAGATCAGGTCACTGCTGAGGCCGTAGAAAAATCAAAATTTTTAAACTCTTTGGCTCAAGACCGCAAGCAAACTCTTGCCGAGATGGCTTTAGCATGGGTCTTACACAATCCTTATGTAACTTCAGTCATATTAGGAACAAGTTCGGTAAAACAACTAAAAGATAACATTGCAGCACTAAATAATCCAGATTTTACATCAGAGGAATTACAATTAATAGACAATATTTTAAAAAAATGACCAAAACTATCCAATACATATTTATTATTGTTGCCTTTTTTTTATTATCCGCTTGCGCTAAGGAGGAAAACAGAGATAGCACTATCCCTACAAGGCAGGTATTGATAGATATCAATATTACACTGGAACATCAGTTCCTTAATTCTTATTATTACAAGAAATATTATAACAATACAGGCACTGTCAAATACGCCGGATATGCCGGAGTTTTAGCAATAAGTAATGACGAAGCATCCTGGATATATGCATATGACCTTTGCTGTCCCCACGAATCCCCCCTGATAAACGAGATAGAAGTTTTAAAAAATCAATTACAAGCACAATGCCCAAAATGTAAATCAATTTATCAAATAGCAGACGGAACGGGCAGAGTCACATCGGGTCCTTCTAAAGAACGCCTACGTTCATATAGAGTAATGAAAGACGGTAATTTTTTTAGAATACGAAATTAATTTTTTTATTTTATTTATTACTTTGACAAATAACACAGTAAAACCTGCCTCCTCTGATAATGGAAATAATAAATTGGTATCTACAGCTAAAAAATGCGTAATTTGTTTGTCAAATCAAAAAAAGATTCTACATTTGCACTCGCATTTACCAAAGTAGTTTGCAACGGCAAACAAAAGTGGATCTATATTTTGCGAAAGTAGCTCAGTTGGTAGAGCACGACCTTGCCAAGGTCGGGGTCGCGGGTTCGAATCCCGTCTTTCGCTCATAGGCTGCTCGGATGGTGGAATGGTAGACACGCAAGACTTAAAATCTTGTGACCATTAGGTTGTGCGGGTTCAAGTCCCGCTCCGAGTACAATTTATCCCTGTTAGTCATCTGATTATCAGGGTTTTTGTTTTCTACGGGGTGTACTAAAGGTGTACAAATTGACATAAAAGTGATATTCGCCCCGATATCCGAGTTGATAAAATAATAAGCACATTTACAACGCTCAAACTGGTTGCAACAACAACCATATTATAGTTCTTTAAACCGGTACAATCCAAAAATCAATAGAATAAACTTTTTAGTAACTTTCGAGGCGAATACATTTAAAATATCAAAAGAGAGCCTAAAACCTGATGGAGGACAACGCAATTTTGCGTAGTCATTTTATATCAGCAACTTACGGCAATAACTAAGAACATCTCCTCAAATTTGAGGACATCTTTTTTTAGATTTTCTATGTATCTCGATATATCAAGATGTTCTTTTTTCATTATTTCTGCAAATTTCCCACCGTTGACATTTTGACCAACGAACACAAGCATGTTATCGACTCCATAAAGAGCTTTATTGACTCGGCTGAAAATTCAGCTCAGTTCTTCATATCAAGCACTTACAATCTTTACGCTAATCAAGCCTTAGTTAGAGGCTAATAACAAAAAATACCACAACGGAAAAAAAGCAAAACGGAAGCAAAACGTTTTTTTAGCCTACTCGAAAACGATCAGATGATAACTATCGAGAGTCTGTCAAAAACGACACGGATAACTATATGTAAATATGGCAGTTATCAGGATATTAGAAACGATGATGAAACGCAAGCGAAACGATGATGAAACGCAAGCGAAACGATGATGAAACGCAAGCGAACCCAAACAATAATGATAATAATGATAATAATGATAATAATAATATCCTTTGAGAACTTTTTTGACGAATATCATAAAATCACAAAACTAAAAAAATCAGACAAAGATGCTGCTTTAAAAAAATGGAAGCAATTAAATAAATCAGAACAAAAAAAGGCTTTAGATAATATTCAAAACTATTATGATTCTTTGTCTGATAAAAAATACTGCAAAAAAGCTAGAACTTACCTTAATGATAAAAATTTCAATGATGAGTTTTCTGCTCCGATATTTTCTATCATTCACGATGTCAAACCTAAAAATAACGAATTACAATAATGAATGAGGTAGAATAGATACTACAAACGAACACTCAATAGTTAATTATAGTTAATTATTTGTCAATGTAAAAAATTTTACAGATATTTATATAACATAGAATACAGAGGCATACTAGCCCGATTTGGAGCAATCCGAGTCGGGCTTTTTGCGTTTAATCAGTTCTGTGTAAGACACCTTCTTATAGCAGTTCTGGGGAGACAATCAGAACGAACCGTTACTTGAATTGACGGTAAACCGAGTGGCAACATCATTACTGAACCGTCCTGCTCTGTTCGACAAACCAACAACAGGCGACATCATGAGGCGAAAGCAAGTTTTAAAAGGTAATGGCAGTATGGGGACTGTGAGTGTTGAACTCTGAAAAATTTTGTGAAATAGGGTTTTTGAAGCTTTTCTCTCTCTTTTCCTTAATTTTTTCTACCTTTTACTCTGAGTATTTAGCTTATTCTAATACTTATGATGGGGAAGGGTTTGTTGTATCTACACATGAAGAAAACGCCTTATTTCTCATCCTTACAATTTAGTATTTAATCAAAATGGAGCAGCCTTAACAAATAGCCTGCTGGTTGCTGAGAAGTTTGGAAAACAACATTCTCACGTCTTGCGGACAATTAAAGACCTTATAATAGCCAATCCAAAAATGGATTTGCTGTTTATATCAACAACTTATGATGACGAACAAGGTAAACCGAGAGTTATGTACATCATGAACCGAGACGGGTTTACTTTACTAGTATATTGCTCAACAATTTTTGCAAGCAAACAATAATTTAGTAATTGGATTAAGGGACGTATTCATTGATGTATAATAGATGGATGTATCGGGTTACATTTTCAATTAGAGATAACGATTACGACTACTACGAACACGAATTATCAGATACAATTCAATTTAAAAAGTAAAAAATGGAGCAAAAATTCAAAAAAGGAGATAAGGTTGTAATAATACCTTGCGATTCGCATGAGTATTATGTGAAGCCGAATTACAATAAGGTTTTAGAAATAGAGAAATTTATTGATGCAGATATTCACCTATACAAGATAAAAGGTATAGATAACCACGCAAGAGAGCAAGACCTTGAACACGCTGCAATACACTTCATGTCGCCAGATATATTGTTTGATATTATTGATAAAAGCGTCTCGGCAATAGATGGTGTTGACTTGTCTGGGAAAGATATAGATTGGATTAGAGATTACATCATTGATACCGCTTTCTCAGAATAAAATAACTAACTAACATAAACTATACTAAGCCAGTCAGAGATGATTGGCTTTTTGGTTATAACCCAATGGGTTTTTAATATCCCAAATAACCCACTCGAACCCAAAAAAGCCGATAAAGATAATGATAATGATAAGGAATAGATAAAGAATAATCTAAAGATTATATATTTTGTTGATGTTATTTATTTGGAAGAAATGGACTTAAATACTGAAAGAATAGGGATTGTTTCCGAATTTAGTACACAAATAAAAGTAAAGTAAATAAAAGTAAAGTAAATAACCTTAAAGGTTAGTCGTTGAACCCACATGAAAGAATAACCTAACTAAACCGATACACCATCATACTCCGTAAGGCTGTAAGGTTAACTACTAAGAAAAATATATCTGGTGACCGATTAAAATTTCGATTGGCTTATTTTAAGGCGATTTAAGGCTGTAAAAAAAAATAAAAATGAACATCTACCCAACCTCGCAGATAAATCCCGAAAAATCACTCCGCAGACAGCTCAGATTAAGCGTTTTGAATATTCATACAATGCGGATGAATTTTTATACAAAAATCCGCCTTAATCTATCACAGATAAAGACGGTTGAAAATAACAATCAGAAATTAGATAAACCTGTCTTATGCTTCTTCCTTGATTGCCCGGATAAACTTTCTTAACTGCTCCTCTGTAAACCATATCATATTGATGTCTTTTGAGCCCCAATATTTTTGCGGTTTCCAATCCTCACACATTTCTAAAGCTATATCTATATCTTTCTGGATATTGATGTTTTTTTTCTTTTCTGTAATCATGCTGTTTTATTGTTATTGGTTTATATTAAATATACTCATTTTTTTAGATAAACCGTCTTGATCCATCACAGATAAAGACGGTTAAATATGTCTCATTTAATAACATTATTAAACGTGGAACTAGTATCTTTATTTGAACATTTTAAAGTGAATAATCTTTAACTTAAAATTGTCCGAAAAAAAGTTAGGAAGTCCAATTAATAATAATTGGATAGATTGAAACAGTAGTCAATAAAATGCTCCAATTGGTCGGGCGTAAAATAAAAATGTGATATTTCTTTCGCCGTGTAATCTATCATATTGTTAGCATTTTCAACACCCTTCTTTGTTTCAAAGTCCATACATGCCACTTTTGCGTATTCAAACGCTTCTTTCTTTTTTCTTGATAATTCAATTTCCATTTTGTTAGTTTTTAACTGGTTACTAAATACACTAATATTATCGCTTGGTTGGAACGGTTTAATTTGCTTGTATATTTGTTTTTATCACGAACTCACCATCTATAATGGCTATCCATTCCGGCACAGTACCACCGCAATACATATTTATTTGATAGCGTATTTGAGGCTGTTTTTGGAGCATATCGGCTATACTGGTATATCCGCTAGCAACTGCCCAGTCGTGATTAAATTTGACTTCTATTAAGCCTGAATGCCATCTTCTGAATGTCTGAACTGTGTTGTTATAATCTGCCTGAATAATATCGTATTCGGCAGTCGATTCTATTACTCGTGGGTTGGTCATTTGGTTGTTATATTTTGATTTTCCAAACTCATTTCTAATACACCCCGAAATATATCGGATAGGTCAATGAGAAATTTTATTGTCGGGTCTTTTTCCGCATCATCGCTCGTTACTACATTGTAAACAATCTTGTTTATCTGATACAATGCTTCGAGAGGGTCTATAACAGCCATTTCGCTATCCATGATTACAATTTTTTGATCGTCTGTCAGACAATTCAATTTTGATTTCAATATTGGGTCTTTCATGTTTTTATTTTTGTTCTGATTTTATATTTTTCGTACTCTTCAAATATTTCTCTTAATGCACTGATACAATTAACGGTATCTAAGGTTAGAAACGTTGCTTCTTCTATCAATGATGCTTTGTCCGTATCGCTCAAACTATTATCTTTCTCTATATAAGTTTTATGATTGACAAAGATTGCGTTAAGTTGTCCGATCAGCTCGTTTGCTCCCATACTATGAAATATCGTTGATTTGTCAATAATCTCTCTTATACCGGCAAAAGTATCATCTATCTCTTTCGTACTTCTCACTAAAATACCTCTTAAATCTGCGTTCGTTTTCATAATCAAATATTTTTAAAATGTTTATTAATTTATTTTCGACCTACAGAGTGTTAGTCTGTGGGTCATTTATAGGTAGTGGTTATTCAATGATAATAACTTGGATCTGGATATTTTTTTAGTTGCATTTCTACCATTCCCCCTTGATATTCTTACAATTAACCCTCTCTTTATCAGTTCTTCTACTCTAGCCCTACCAACAAGTTTATACGCTTCATTAGAACTAATCATATCAGGTTTTTGCTTATTTTCTTCATATGTTACAATTGCCTTGTATATTATAGCCTCCGTAAGCTCCATAAATTCGCCTACTGTCAATTCAGATAATTTCTTATTTTCAATATTCATAACTTTTATAATTAAATTAGTTAATCTCCAGAATATGCACCACTACTATAATATGTGCTTACTGATTCAGCACTCATATACATTGGCGTGGTTGTTCCTTTGGGTTTCCGTACCTCAATAATCAAATAAAACTCGTTTCGCCTTGCTCTGCTCCATGCTAATGTTAGAGCCTGTGACATTGTATAACCTTCATACTTTCTCAGGTGGTGAGCAAGTTTCATTATTTTGGATTTGCTGTATTTGGTATTCATGTGATATATTTTATTACACTTCTGATGCAAATGTAATTATTAAAATCACAAAAACAAACAAAAAGTGATTATTTTTGTCACTATTACCAAAATTTCGTGATTACTTGGATTATATTACTATATTTGCTGTAATATTAAATATCACACCTATGAATTACAGAATAAAAGAATTATTGAAAGATCGAAATTTGAATATTTCGGAATTAGCAGAAAAAATAAATGTACAACGTGAGAGTTTAAGCCGAATTGTAAACGGGGCGAGTACTTCAGCCGACACCCTCCAACGTATCGCATCAGCCCTGAACGTTCATATATCAGAACTGTTTGAGAAAGATACACCCAATGACAATATAATCAAATGTCCGAATTGCGGTGCTGAGCTGGAGGTGAAGAAAAAGGAAGTAAAATAATACTGTTTATAAAGAATTTACGTTACTTTGTATTAATAATTTAGATAATTGAATATGGAAGATAGTAGAGGCGAAATAGTACTTTATAAAAACGAAGACGGTACAATCAAGATTGATGTATTGATGCAAGATGAGACTGTTTGGCTCACTCAGGATCAAATGGCACGCTTGTTTAATAGAGATAAGTCTGTAATTTCAAGACATATAAGCAAAATATTTAAAGATGGAGAACTGGACAGCAATGCAGTTGTTGCAAAAAATGCAACAACTGCAAGTGATGGAAAGGTTTATGATGTAGACTATTATAACTTAGATGTAATAATATCAGTAGGTTATAGGGTTAATTCGACTCAAGGCACTCAATTTCGCATATGGGCAACTCAACGTTTGAAGGAATATATTATTAAAGGATTTACCCTTAATGATGAGCGGTTTAAAACAGGTAGTTCAATGAACTATTTTAAAGAATTACTTGACCGTATTAGAGAAATTCGAATATCTGAAAAGGTTTTTTATCAACAGATTAAGGATATTTACGCAACAAGCATTGATTATGATCCTAATTCTAAAGAAACACAGGATTTTTTCAAAAAGATACAAAATAAGTTTTTATGGGCTATAAGCCAACAAACAGCAGCCGAAATAATATATTATAGATCTAACGCAAAACTGCCAATGATGGGCATTACTGCAACAGGTTTACAGAAAATAAAAAAAGCTGATATCGCAATAGCTAAAAATTATTTAAACGAAAATGAATTAGCAGCATTAAAATTATTAGTAGAACAATACCTTGCTTTTGCGGAATCACAAGCTTTAGCACAAAAGCCAATGTACATGAAAGATTGGATAAAAAAACTTCATGATATACTAACCATAAATGATAAGGCTGTATTGATGGATGCCGGCAGAATTAGCCACGATTTAGCAGTTAAAAAAGTTGAAGGGGAATATGCTCAATATAAGGAGCAGCAAAAAGCTATTGAGAAAGAAAATAGTCTAAAGGCATTGATAGATGATGCTAAAAAACTCGAAGGTGATATTAAAAAGAATAGAACCAAAAAGAAATAGTGTGACTATGTTAGGATCACAACCTTTATTTATTTAACAGTCATACAATTGGTGGCTAAAAATTGAGCTACCAAAATAGGCCGTCTAACCTTTAGTCTGTGGGTTGATTTTACGTCTCAAAAGATCATGGAATCTGACATAAACGGGACTTTCTTTCAAAAAAGGCATAAAGGAGGCTCGGAATATTGTTCCGAGCAGGTCTGAATGATGAATTTATAAATGCTTTATTATAAGAGAACGAATTTAAAGATGGGAATTACCCCTATTAAAAAAAGGGTGCTAGCCTCAACAACTAACACCCTTTCACAGACTAGACATTCAAAAGAAAATTATTCCCCTCTCTTAACTTTCACCGCTTCACCATCCATATACATTTCTTTCGAAAAAGCTGCATCCCTGCTTTGGGGCAATAAATCGGCATCTATCCAGATTTTTTGTTGATAAGCATCGAAACGAGCAAAAACAACACCATCTCGATAAATAGCAATCTTACCCCCGTCAACCTCTGCATAACAATGTATAGTATTTGTTTCTTGATTAATAAGGTTAATCCTTAATCGCCCTCCTGAATAGTTGCCGTTTATAAAAAAGTCTTGAAGTGAAAGAACTTGATCCTTAGCGTTAAGCATCTTTAGTGATCGCTCGTTCGGATCTATTACTATTCGATTGTCATTTGCATTGCTCGATATAGTGCCGGTAAAGCTACCAGAGGTAGCATGCACTTCACCCCTGATATAAGCATTATCACTATGTATATCACCATTAAAAAAGCCTTCATTGGCATAGACTGCACCACTAAAAACTCCTTCATTGGCATAAACTGCACCTCTTATTATAGCCTGATTAGCGATAATAGTACCGCCATGTGTGACAACATAATTAGCTCCTTTATTGTCAGGAAGGGTTAAGCGGATATTTTCAAGATAGCGTAACCGATTTTCTGTTAAAGAATTATCTGTCCCTGTTGACCTTAAATTATTTGAGACCTGTTTTAGTCTTAAAATTTCTGCATCTATATTAGACGCATCTTCTCTTTTATTCCTGAAAAGTTCTTCGGCTGTCATTTATCAGAGGTTTGTTTTTGTTCGGAATAAGATATTAATTTCTGTCCGATACTACGGGCATCTTCGTAGCTGCAGGAGTAACTAGCGGATACCATTTGATTTAATTGGAAATTAAACCCTGTTATATGAAAAACAACTACCGGTTCATCTTGTATAGTTGCATCGTAAATATTTAATGATGCCCCTGTTTCAACTATTATTTTGTCCATGTCTGATTACTTTTTATTGATGTTTAGTTTGTCTTTAGCTGCAATATAAAGCTTACATTGACTGCATTTTAAAGGAAGGTAGTATTTTATCTTTTCTTCTTCCTGTGTCGTTTCCTGCTTCTTCATGCCCTCTAAATCAGCAAGCCTCATTAATAATTCTGCTTTTAATTTAGGGTCGCCCGTCTGCGTTGCAAGTACATTTAATTCTCGGGTTATATCCTGTTTACTCCTATTCTCAGCCTCAGTTGATGAATGAACAATGTTTAACCTTTGCTGCTCGATTTCTATAAACGCCTTGCATTCGGGCTTGGTTATCCATCGACTAGCCTGTACTACTAGCGATTCGGCATTTGCCGTTAATTTCTTACCTCTTGATGCAATATAAGCCATCTTTGTATCGGAGGTATGAATATAACCGATCAAAGCGAACTTCTCTAAATCTGTTAGCTTAGTGATTAGTTGTTGTCTGTCTGCCATTTTTGTTAAGTTTGTATTTTGGGAAAAATCTTTATTTCTAATGATACGCGGAAATAGGCGTTTAGAAAAAGGGGTGTACCCCCACCCCTACAATCATGCAGGGGGTTGACCTATGTCGGCTACACTATATTCTGATAGCGATAGTTTCTTTCTATCTGCTTTAATTCTCTTTGTAAGTCGTTGACCTTTAAACGTATCACTTCATTATCTTTCATCTCGCTTGTTTCTAAATAGCTGATCTCAAACTTAATATCTGATGTCCGCTTGTGATAGTCCTCGAAACTCATTTTCTTACTCATTGCCTTGTGTTTTAGTTGGGTTATATTTTTTTATTGATCTTCCTGCAAATGCTTCACTTGGTATAAATCCAATTGAGATATGATTCGTTAACATGTTTAGTACAAATGGGTTGTAATCGTTCTCTATTTCAATATTCCTTATCTTAACGAGTATTTCGGCTGCATCTTGGAGCAAGTCCATGTATTCTATATCTGTATCTGAATAACTCTTAATGCCTATTGAGGCAACATATTCATTTACCTTATCAGCATCAAACATGATATATCCTTGTTTGTTTGCTACTAATGGGAACTTGTGTGTTCTCGTATAATCCCAGAATGTTTTACACGGCTTCGTTAAATTTTCTATGACTTCGTTGTATTTTTCATGAATACGATTTTCTTCTGATTTGGGGACAAATCCCAGTGATGATAGATATTTCTTTCTATAATGGTTTATTTCATCCTTGATAGCTTCGTAGCTTACTGATAGCCGTTGAGCTAGTGCGAGATCAAAATGTAGACCTTCTACCTGTAATGCTTCTTTAAAGTCTTTGTTAATCCATTCTTGAATGTATGCGATTAGCTCTAGATAATTGGTTCTCACATCTTTGTCAACATATTGCCGTTGTAGCTTTTCTCTATTAAATATTAGTTTTTCTTGTTTCATTTAGTTAGTTGTATTGTGTTTATGTTAGTTATTTAGTAAATATTCATCCTCTATTTTTCCTTGCTTTTCGAAGTTGTATTTTCTTGTTCTTCTGCTATAATATTTGTCTATAAAGATTGCCCTTTGTCCTGCATCTCGAAAGTAGAACATCGTTTGTCTGTCAATCTTTAGTTTATACATGGTAGATACATTCGGCGATCTGATATTAAGTTCTTCTAGCTTCTCACGGTCTTTATTTGCTTCAATAACGCCGTAAGATTCAACGTCTTTTAAGTATATCTGACTCATATTTTTGTATTAGATATTATTCTGCATGAAAATAATGTGCGGGTTTTCCCGATACGGGGCAAATAGATTTAGGCAGCCGTTTAATGACTCCTCTCAATTCCAGTTCTGCAATGTAACGGCAAATGTTAGGGCGTGATACTTTGGTGTCTTTCTCACATTTATACATTGTTGTGGTATGGTCTTTAAAATATGATAAGACCGTTTGTTTTTGCCATTTAGTATAACTATCTTGTGTTTGGTTTGGATTGGGGGCGAAAGCTCCCTTTGTCGTTTGTGTCATGTTGGTTTGTAATTATTTAATACAATAAGCTTGTGCTTTACTCTCTAACTCATCTTGTGTGCTTACTCGATTTTGCAGTAGCCATGTTTGTAACTCATTTCGGTTAAAATATACCATCTTCCCCGATGGCTTATAATGTGGTATCTTATGATCCGATGTTAATTTATACATATAACTCTTCCTCATTCCCGTAAACTGTACAGCTTCATCAAAAGTCAATACGTCTTTTTGATTTATAATAGCCGTTTCAATTCTGTTTAGTTGATCCCTTAATTCTAGTACATCTTTATCCATATTCTATATTTTTTGTTAATAAAAATAGCCCGACACTCCATATTATTGGAACATCGGGCTATATGCCTCTATTATATGTCAGGTCGTTTTTACCCCAACCCTATACTATAAATATACGTAAAAAGAACAATATACACAAGTAAAAGAAATGACAGAAAAGATAGGAGTAATAAAGCTTATATTTTAAGTTCGGGTAGACTATCTATTGCTGCTTGTTTAAGACTATCGACCGCCCTTGTATATTTTTCAGTGTGCTGTAATCCACTATGACCAAGCAAACTAGCAACTGTTTTAATGTTTGCTCCATTGTTTAAGATATTAACAGCAAAAGAATGTCTAGCACAATGCCACGAAATATGCTTATTAATACCTGAGAGTTTAACCCAATGTTTTATAGAACGCAAACACATGGATTGACTAGGTAGGGCAAATATTCGACCATTAACCAAATTACCATCTTTATCTTCCGACTGTTCCCCGATCAGTGCAAGCAACCCATCATTTAGAGGAATAGTGACCCAGCTTTTAGAGCTATGACCTTGTGTTTTTTTTTGATTGAAAGTAATTGATCTATTGGAGTAATCGACATCGCTATACATTAAATCTTTAACATCACAAAAGCGTATGCCGGTATAGAGGCAAAATATAAAAGCCCGTCTTACGTTTGGGTTTTGCTTATCATATTTTGTATTTATTAGTTGTTCCATTTCCTCAAGACTCAACACATCTTTTGTTAGTGCGTTTTCATCTGATTTACAAACAACCCCTAAACAAGGATTTTTGCGAATAACATCATGTTCAACACCATATTTTATAATCTTCTTAAATCGCTTGTAGTGTGTCAAAGCCCCCTCCCCCTTGCTTATACTCTGGAGGTATTCAACAAATTTTTCCATCATATCTTTATTCAGTTGGTCGGGCGTAACTATGTTTTTGTATAATGGATATTCTAAGGCTATAAAATCACGGAAACGTTTAACCGCTGCCTTAATCATGCGTTTATCTCCTTTTGTATAGCTGTCATAATAAGCTTGCATAAAGTCAAAAACATTAATTTTCTTCTTACTTTTTAGCCTATAGCCGTCTCTATCCTCTTTGAATTGTTGTTCTTTTTCGAATCGTATTTTATTGGCTAGCTCCAAAATTTCCCCATTAGAACTTTTTTCTATCGGGGTGCGTGGCTTAGAGATAAGATATAAATTTAAAAATTCTTTTCTTCTCTCATGCTTCACTTTGGCTTGTCCCGTTTCTTCGTCTATCCATTCTTGACGACCTAAATAGTATTCAAGATATAGACTTTCTCGACCGTCTGACAGCTTTTTCATATGAAGTTTTGGGTTTTCTTTGATTTTAGATGTTAATTTAGCCATAATTACCCCTGTTTATTTACTTTGTATTCATTTGATACACAAAGATAATAGTTATTTTCACTCAGGGTGTACTAAAGGTGTACTAAATAGCAAAATAAGATCAAAATAAAGGAAAACAAAAACGTACTAAAACATATAAAACACTGACATACTGAGACATTATCTATTCTTAGTTTCTCTTGATTGACGGGTATCGTACCCGCTCCGAGTACTTTAAAACAGCAAAGACTTAAAAATTATTTTTTTAAGTCTTTGCTGTTTTATATTACATACAAACAATCAAGGAGAAGATTATGAATACCTTTATAGTAGGGAAAAGTTATGTTAG
>NZ_CAKUOF010000026.1 GCF_934668725.1 uncultured Dysgonomonas sp. | reverse complement strand
GCTAGATTCTACGACCCGGGATATAGTCGATTTACAACACCTGATCCATTGAGTGAAAAGTTCTACAACTGGTCGCCATATGTATATTGTTATAACAATCCGATGAAGTTTGTGGATAAAGATGGGAAGCAGGGAGTTTTACCTGTACCTGGAGGAGCTATTCCTATCCCGATGGCCCCAGTGGCGGTTCCAACCAATCAATCCACTACTAATCAGTTGGCAGAACAAGGACGTACAATAAAGAATACTGTCTCTGAAGCTGCAAATCTTATACAGGGTGCTACCATAATTGCAGGAACTAAGTTTTTGATGGATATTGGAGTATTAGAAGCATCTTCTAATCCAGGTTATACCAATCAACGAAAAAATGATAGAGTGGCAAAAGAAGGTTTGGATGCTGCTCAAGCGGCTGTCGCTAAAGGAATACAAGATAATATGCCTAGCCCGTCATTCGATAATGGTGGTGGATCTGACCCAAAACGATCACCACAAGGAACTCTGGCTAAAATTGTTCTTAGAGTTGCTGCTGGAGCTGGAGTTGTTCAACAATTGACAAATCCAAATCCAAGTAATGATGCTCATGACGCTCATTTAGAAACTGCTTCAAAAAAGGTAAATCAACAACCTCAAGATCCACCTCGTGAGCAAAGCAGGTTAGAGAAATTTATAGATTGGTTGAAGAAATAAAACTTTATTAAGATGAAATCTATTATTAAGATCTTAGATAGACTAATGATCCCTATTATAATTCTGGCTGGTTGCTCAATGCTTTTTGAGCGGGAGTTAAAAGATGTTCCCTATATAATCTATATTAGGTATGTTTTATTAATATTACTTATAATTGGGGTTATAAGTGGGATATTAGAGTATTTAGAAAAAAGGAGGAGAAAAAAATGAAAAGAAAAATTTGGTATTTATATTTTTATTCAAATTACATTGTCTCATACAGCTTCTATATATACTTTATTATTTATTCCTTTGGTGCACTTTTTAGAAAATCAGTTGTATATAACTATATACTTATTCTATTATTGGGCTTATACTTAGGTTATAAATTTGCAGATAAGGCTTATTTATATTTAAGGAACAATAAGAAGTAATTTATTCTTACCTCTGTGTTTATCTTAGCCTTAGTTAAATAAATAGCCTTAGTTCTCAATGAAATACCCCCTAAAGTTGTATCTAACTTTTAGGGGGTATTTTTATGAAATATCGTTTTAAAGAAAAATTATCATCTGTATTAGGTAGTTAAATAGCTCATTCGTCCTCAAGCATTGATTTTATCTCCGCTTCAATTTTGGGATATTCATCACATCTGGCAAAAAGAACAATTCTGAGCTCTTAATACCTGTCGACATGTGCCAGAATCGCTGCCTTATCTTTTTTACTGCATAGTAAGAAGCGCAATACTCCTGTAATATTTTATTATTTATAGATCAATCAGATAGAGTTTTTTTGCGATTTCCCAACTGACTCTATTAATTACTCAATTTGTCGCGGTTCTCAAAAATTTTACTTATATCAAAATAGTAAGTTGCAGGTACACCTTCATCGGTCACATCCATCCTGTCACATAACCCCTTACCGCTTATAATACTTTGCTGTTTAACCTCTACACCAAGCATTTCCAAAATAAAATATTCTTCTGAAACTTGAATCACAGGCCATGCCGTTTCGCACGACTTGCCATCTCCATTCTGAATAATAGATTTCAATAACCCCATACCAATAGCATCGTATTTTTGTGAATTATCAGCATCTTCCATCATATCATAAGTCTGACTTAATATTTTATGCGCCATCATATTGGTATAGTCGATACTTAATATCTGCTTTGCCAATGAGATTATCCCATCATAATTCAGCTGATCCATTTGTTCATACATCGCATTTTTCAATTGGCTGATATCTTTTAATTTCCGGGATGCTATCTTAAACTGCTTACTCTTCATAAAGCTAAATCTGAAATCCTGATAATCGATATCTGTATTGCCCGATTCGAGCTTCTTTACGTATTCACTATACGTATCATCGAAAGACGGAATAACTACTTCTGATTGTCCAAACAGAGTAATTGCCATAAGAGATAGTATTGAACAAATCAAAATTCTTTTCATTGTTGTATTTTTTAGTTTATGAAACCTTATTTTCTGCTAAAATACGAAAAAATCCCCTGTAACTTTTGCCACACTCTTTTATTCGGTTGCTATTTGTGAAGATCTTTAAGATGCTTCTGCTCTACAAGAAGTTCATAACACCATTTACGAATATCCTCCCTGTTGCTCATCAAATTCAGAAGAGATGAGATAACATCGATAAACAATTCGACCTCCTTATCTATTAACAAAGAACCCCTTGGAGCATTTTTCAAGGAATTTGAAAATGCATTTATCAGGCAATACGATTTATCCGAAATATAAGAAAGCAAATCGCTCAACTGTCCTAAAACAGCAACCCGATTTTCGACCTCATTACAGAAATCATCTTTATCAATATAAATTGCCTGTCGCTGATGGTACTGCTGCGTATTATTTACAAAGTTTCGGTGAGAGTTATTAAAATCGAATTCTTTTGTTTCCATAGTGTTCTTTAAATTTTATATTATAATGATAAATTCAGCTATAATTCAAAGACAAATATAAAGAATGAAATTCAAAACCAAATAACTAATAATCAATATATTAAAAATAAATTACAAATATAAAGTCATGACTATAATTTCATTTCAACAATTAAAGTTATAACTTTAACGCTCCTAAAATATTTATCAATAATGGATCTAAGAGTAAAAGAAATCTGCAAGGAAAAGGGAATAACAATGGAGCAGTTAGCTATTAATCTTCATATTACCCCAAATACTCTCACTCGAAATATCAATGGTAATCCTACGATTGAAACGCTGGAAAAGATAGCTAATGCTTTAAATGTTGAATTTTGGGAACTATTTACTTCCGATACTTCCAGAAGCGAGCTTACTGCACTTATAGAGTATAAAAACACTTTCTACAAAGCTGATACACTAGACGGACTTAAGGATATAATAAAGAAAATAGAAAAAAGTAAGTGATATAAATATTAATCTGGTCAATTCTAAAACACAGATAAAAGACTGGTATAGTGGAATATTTAGAACAGCTGCTTATAATCTGCCCCCTGATATTTATTAGTGGTTTTATTGACAGTATTGCCGGCGGTGGCGGACTTGTCTCACTTCCAACCTACAATATTGCAGGCTTATCGCCCCATTTAGCATTGGGCACTAATAAATTTAGTAGTTGTATAGGTACATTTTTCAGTACTATGCGCTTTGTGAAGAATAAAAGCTACAATCTGACGAGTGCCATACCTTCCATCATTTTTGCGTTTATCGGATCGGCTATCGGATCAAAAATAGCGGTTTGCCTCGATGCTAAAGTTCTACAATACATCCTTGTTGCCGGCATACCGATTATTGCGGTTCTTGTTTTCAAGAAAAAAAATTTATCCCACATTAAGCCTCGAAATTATTCAAAAACCAAAGTGATTATCCTGTCATCCCTTATAGGGTTTGTTATAGGCGGGTATGACGGTTTTTTCGGACCGGGAACTGGTACATTTCTCATATTAGCTTATACTTCGGTCTTGGGGTTAGATCTTTTAACAAGTATGGGGAATGCGAAGCTAGTCAATTTAACCTCCAATATAGCCTCATTAATTGTATTTGCCATCGAGGGTAAAATTCTTCTTGCAATAGGAATACCTGCTGCCTTGTGTGCCATTGCAGGTCATTATTTAGGTAGCGGTGTAGCCATAAAAAACGGGCAAAAAGTTATTCGCCCGATGTTAATAATGGTTCTCACATTACTTTTAATAAAACTTACATACGATCTGTTCTTTTAATACCAAAATAGACATAAAGATTCTCTCATCCAGTATTCAATCATTTTCGGGGTTGTGCCACAACTAGACTAATTCCAGCCTGATTTACTCCTCCCATCCAATTATTTGCCCTAACCAAACAAATACTACTGCCCGGCGTATCCCATATTTCAACAGGATAGTAATAGCTTTCGAGCTTATAAGAGAATCGAGTATCATATTCCTCTTTCAAGGTCGTTTGCGTAACATCATCACCACTATAAACTAATTTTGGAGCTCCATATAACTCCACTAAATAGTTATGATGAAATGTATATTCCATATCATATCTTGCCATATCACCTTCATCCGTACGATCATGCCAATCAAAATCATTGACATCAGGTATAGCTGCACTTTTACTAGTTCTCAAATTGCTACTCGCAATCCATGGCATAAACCTGAGAGTTGCATACTCCACATTTGTATTTTCAACAAAATAATATAGATCAAGACGAACGCCGCCAATTTCAGTCCAACCCTCATACGTAGGTCGGTATTCATTTGGTGTAATACCTGTCACATAAGATAGATATTGATTTTTTGTACTTTGCCCCCATCTTATACTAAAGAAATCACCGTTAGGTTTGTTTACTTGATATTCAATAGAATCTTTACTGATTACAATTCCATCTTTATACCCCAAAGCATAGACTTTATATTTCCCAAATCTATAATCAGTAATTCTCAAATCTCTTTCATCATCTATTTGCGACCATTGATTCCCGAAAAACCCATAATCACTGGCAGCACCATTAGCACTCCATGTTATACTATCATAGCTATTATAGAGTAATTCCAAATCGACATCAATACTCACTTTTATATCTTCAAAGGGAACGATCTCAGATTTAGATGATATAAGTTTAAGTTTAGCATCTTTAAAGGTTTCATTCTGCTCATCATCGGAGCATGCACTAAAGCAAAATCCTACAGTCAAAGCGATTACAAAAAAAGCATTTTTAATTTGCATAGTTCATGGTTATTAAATAAGTCAATTATAAAAGTAATAAATATTTTTACATAGGCCGAAAGCATAATCGCTCAGGTATTTTAGATATCGAAAAGATTAAATTAGAAGATTTATTATCTGCTAATACTTCCTTTCATCATACCCCATTAAAGCCTCCAGTCTCTTTATATAAATGTGGAGAATATACAGAGGAATAATGCCAAATACGCCAAAAGAACAATCTATCAATCGCCAATAAATGGGAATCTGCCTGATTTCGCCACAAATCAAAGCTAATGGAATAATACCCACACACGCAATCATTGCGAAATAGACAATCCAGATATTCTGAACGGGCTTCCTATAAAGCCCTATGAATGCGACAGCAATAACAATGTGAGCAAATGCCAGCCAATCGTAACCATAGGCAAGGAAAGGGTAATCGCGATTAGTATTCACCAAAGCGTTGTTTACTTTCGCAATCCAATAATGCAGTCCCGTATAATTTTCTACAGAGGCAGTCTGTGATATTCCTAATATATCACAAGCTATTCTCATTTCGGTTTCCAAAGGAAAAGCGGTTATACCGGAAACTATAAGTGCAAAAATAAAAAAGATTATAAGTAGCCGTATCCTTTTGACAAGCAAGGTTTCTTCTGTGTTAGCTTTCATAATAGATAATGTTAGTCAGTTAAATGATAAGCTAAAGTTAAGAAAAAAAGACATCCGTGTGCAGTGTCTTTATACAAAATTCCTAACCATTGTACATAAAAAGAGTCGCCATCTAAAGCTAGACAGCGACTTCTCATTATATCAATCTTAAGATAAATAAGGTTTGCAACCTTATTTATCCTCTTTTTTTGCTCTTGGCTTACGTTTTGGTTTCTCTTCTTGAGGAGTTTCTTCTTTAGTAGCAACTTCTGCAACCGAAGCTTCTTCTTTAACCTCGGGAGCTGACACAACTTCTTCACTTACAAAAGTGATTCCTGCTGCAGACAATAGGTTATACCAACTGATCAATTTTTTGATATCGGTATCATAAACTCTGTCTCTGTCATAAGTAGGAAGTATCTCTGCAAAATATTTCTTTAATATATCAGGTTTAGAGTTGGTAGCGACAGAAGCTTGTGCTCCATTCTCTTTCTCTTGAATTTTGGTCAATACCTCGCTCAAAGGAACTTCTCCCTCATCGGTATACATGGCAATATCTCCCAAAGAAACAACCTTATCTCTTGCATAGATAGGAAGTCTTCTTTTATCTGTTAATGACTCAACAATAACCATATTCTTAGCATTTGACACGAGTCTAAATAATCCCGGTTTACCGGATACAGATAAAATAGTTTTCAACATAATCTTTATTTTTAGTTTTACCGTTTAATCGCTTCTTAATACTTTGGCAGTTATAAAGGCGTAAGATTTATTAACTCCCAAACATTTCGTTACATGCTTTTATTGTTCTATTAGCATTATAATGAATCACAAAAATAATGGGATTGTTGTAATATAAAAACACTTACACCAAACAAAAACATCAAACAACTATTAATCAAACAATTATTAAAATATTTTTTTATAAGAATGACAATAGGGAGTTGTTCCTTTGTGTTCGTAATACTGTTGATGATAATCTTCTGCCTTCCAGAAGGTCGATACAGGTTTCAACATTGTAGCCACTTTGAAGCCTTTGCTTTCGAGTATTGCAATATATTTCTGAGCAATCTTCTTTTCTTCGTCATTGCTATAAAATATACAAGAGAGATACTGAGAACCAATGTCAGGCCCCTGTCCGTTGGTTTGAGTGAAATCGTGAGTTTCAAAAAATAGTTTCACCAATTCATCATAAGTGGTTTGCTTACTGTCATATTCAACCTCTGTCAGTTCGAGATGTCCTGTTTTTCCTGTGCAAACCTGCTCATAAGTCGGATGATCTACATGCCCTCCCATAAAACCGACATTGGTCTGCTTTACTCCTTTGGCTTTCATAAAATAATATTCAGTTCCCCAGAAACATCCCGAAGCAAAATACGCCTTACGGATATTTTTATTTACATCAGGAATAAACTTAAGAGAAATAGAATTTACACAATGACGGGTCTCCTTCGGTGTAAATCCTTCGCCAAGAAAAACATGTCCAAGATGTGCACCGCAATTATTACAAATTATCTCGGTACGCATACCATCGGAATCAGGCACTCGTTTTACAGCTCCCGGAATTTCATCGTCGAAAGATGGCCAACCGCAATGTGAATCGAATTTATCAGCAGATTTATACAACGGGGCATCGCATCTTTTACAGACGTATGTTCCGAGCTGTTTATTATTTACATATTCACCTGTATAAGGGTACTCGGTTCCTTTATGGATAATCACCCTCTCTTCCTCAGGGGTCAATTTATTATAACTCATATTGTCTTGTTTTAAATTTTCATTTTTCTGTGCACACGAAACCTGAATCGTCATAAAGCAGGCTAGTGCTATTGCATATTTTAAAATATTATTCACACGTTTGTTTGAATTTAGCATTGTTTACCTACCTTTCTTTTTATACATATAATTCAAAAATGCATACCACCTTCTATTTTTGAGATAACTAAGATTCTTGTCATTACAATATGCTTCTCTCTCAAACGATATATTATAATATGCCGTAACTCTATTACGATACTGAACCAATCGAAAAAGCCATTCCAAAAGATAAATTAAATAAAAAAAGACCCATAACATTTCTATTATTTGTCTGGAATGTATTTTTTCGTGATTCAGTTCATACTTTGACAAACTTCCATATTCTTTCCGTCCGATTATGATACCAAACAGATTGATTGCTGCAAAACCTCTGGGCGGAAAATAATTACTATAATATATCTTCATTAAAAGCTAATTTTAAACAAAAGTAATCACAATAAAACATGTTTAATACCTCCAAACAATTTATTAACTCAGTAAGCACCCTTATAATTAAATACTGTTCTATTAAACGGTTACTCCTTTATACTTATTACCTTTGTTTATAATTTCCAACATATAGATTAGAACAAAAAAAGTGCCATGGAGTTTATTTATATCACAATAATTGTAGTTTTTTCTATTTTTATTATCTGGTGGGTATATTCTACCGGAAAACAAGAGATAAAGGAGTTAAAGAGTCTAAATCAACACCTCAACTCGGAAGTAGCCAACTTACAGACCAAGCAACTGGAAGCGGTGCACGAATCGGCAAACCTGAGAGCCAACCTTCAGGCCAAAGAAGAACAGCTAAAGCATCAACAATCGGAACTTGTAAATACAAGGGAACAATTGAATAAAGATTTTCAGATATTAGCAAATAAGATACTTGAGGAGAAATCGAGCCGTTTCACAGATATAAACAGGTTGAATATGGAATCGATATTAAAGCCTTTAGGCGAAAAACTATCTGAATTCAAAACAAAAGTGGAAGAAACGTATGACAAAGAGTCCAAACAACGTTTCTCTCTTGAAGAGCGTATCCGTGAATTGGTAGCACTCAATCATCAGATCAGCGAAGATGCCAATAATCTGACTAAGGCTCTCAAAGGAAATAATAAGATACAAGGCAACTGGGGTGAAATGATATTAGAGTCTATACTCGAAAAATCGGGTTTAAAGAAGGGGGAGGAGTATTTCTCGCAGGATATGCTCACGGACGAAAACGGGCAAAAGATAGTGAACAGCGAAAACAAAGCTCTTCAACCCGATATTGTTATTCTGTATCCGGGTGGACGAAAAATTGTAATCGACTCCAAAGTTTCTCTCAATGGCTATATCAGATATGTAGAGGCTGATATGGATGAAATGAGAATTATTGCCGAAAAAGAGCACATCACCTCTATTAAGAAACATATTGATGAACTTAGCGGTAAGGCGTATCAGGATTATATCGAATCTTTGGATTTTGTCATGATGTTCATTCCCAATGAGCCGGCTTATATATTGGCTATGCAATTAGATCCGGGACTTTGGGATTATGCCTACCGAAAGCGTATCTTACTAATCAGTCCTACCAATCTCATCGCATCGCTTAAAGTAGTGGCCGATCTTTGGAAAAGAGAAGCACAAAGCCGTAATGCTCAGGAAATAGCAAAACGTGGTGCTATTTTATATGATAAATTCACAGGATTTGTAGAGACCCTTCAAGAAATAGGAAAGAATATAGACCGTACACAAAAAAGCTACGATAAAGCTTTTATACAACTCAAGGATGGTAATGGAAACTTAATAAGGCAAGCAGAAATGTTAAAGGAACTAGGAATAAAGCCTCAAAAAGAGCTTCCAAACATCGAAAATCGTTAAATAACATTAATCTCGATAAAATAATGATCTACAAGTATGTTTTATAACATAAACGTCATTATATTTGTACTGTGTTTTTCATGGTATTAGATTTAAGGTTAACAATGAAGATTGGTTGTCGTGATGACAACCTTTTTTTGCTTTATACATACAAATCTGCTGAAACATATAATACTTATTATTAATAGAATCAGGAGTTACAAGAAAAGTGCTTCGTTACATCCACACAGACCGAAAATAGGTTTTGATTCACCTTCAGCTCACGTAGAAGTAGTTGCCAAAGCCGCCGAATTAGTCCTTACCAAAGGAGCAAAAGAGATACAAACATTTACAATTGCTTTTACGGAAAATCTGATCAGCATAATTTTCTCATAAAAAACATTATTTCTGTTTTTAAAGTTACTGAATCATAGACTTCAAAACCTCTTCTCGTATATATTTCAACATTCGACATCTTTGCTGTTTCTAGGTATATTGGGAGATTCCTTTTTTCTGCTTTAGCTATGACAAAAGACAAAAGTTGACTTCCAATACCTTGTCCCTGTTTTTCGGGTAAAACTCCTATAAAAGCCAAATGATAATAAGATATACTTTTAGGGTAGAAACTATGTAGAGTATTATTAACCCTTAATATTTGATAGACACTTCTAATTCCTAGCCTATATGCGGTCTTAATAAAACGAATAATCAAATTAACAGACATTTGTTCTTTTTCGCTTGATGTTAATAATACAACACCAGACTTATCTTCATTGAAGTAAATCTCACCAATTCTAAAAGCTTCTTCAACAATATAGTTGAACAATATTTTGATTTTTCCCGGATTATTGCTTTTTAACATCATCTTCAGGAATGAGTCATGCTCAAATGACCTAAATAAAACATTAACTATCGAATCCTTATCTAACATAGAAGCTTTTATCATTTTGACCCAATTTATATATGACAATAGATTTTATTTTTCTTATATCTCTTAATTCTGACTTTACAATACCTTTAGTGTAGTATTGAGTGAATTCCACTTTTAACAGAAAACATCAACACTATCACATACAACTACAACGCTAGAACTTCAATATCCATTTACACCTGCAATCTAAAACAGAGTCTTCTCAACATGTTTTTGATATATTCATTAGAACATTTCTTTAGCGAATTTAATTGCTCGTTGTTAGATTATATTAATAGGGGTTCTAAAATTAAAAAGTAAGCATATGTAATAAACCCAGTTGATTTTTCACGTTTCCGCTTCAGATTTATGAATTAAAAAAAACAAATATATCTAAAATACAAATAAGAATCTACCTTTATTATTTAAAAGCAGACTTACATTATTTTAAGGATGTATATATTACAGAAAATCAGACATCATCATAACAACTCACTTTGCTTTATACTCTTGCTTAATTACTGACACAAAAAAAGGAGAAATTCCTTCCTCCTTTTACTATATTTCGCTTAAAAATTTATTTCGCTAATTCAATAATAAGTTCATCCCATTTGGCATCATCCATTTTAGGACCTACTACCTGTATCACGTTTCCGGCAAGTAATGTACCCATTTCGCCACTTTTCTCCAAAGATTGATTTTTAATCAAGCCATATAGAAATCCGGCAGCATACAAATCACCGGCCCCGGTAGTATCAATGCAGTTTACTTTCAAAGCAGGTACAAATATTTTTTCGTTGCCTCTCTTTATCCATGAACCTTTCTCTCCTACTTTTACAATAGCAATCTCCACATCGTTTGCAAGAAGATCTAGTGACTGTTCTGCATCCAAATCGAATAAAGCTTTAGCTTCTTCTTCGTTTGCAAAAACAATGTCTATATAATCAGGAATAATCTCAAGCAGAAAATCACGGCTAGCTTCTACTACGTTATAGCTTGCCATATCCAAGACAACCTTCAATCCTGCTTTTTTAGCCAATGTTATAGCTTTGCGAATCAAATCCAGATTTTGAACTAAATACCCTTCAATGTAGAAATAGTCATATCCTACAAAATCCGATTCTTTCAAATCTTCAGCTGTTAAGCCTGCCGCTGCACCTAAGAAAGTTCCGAATGTACGTTGCCCGTCTTTCGAAACAAATGTAGTGGCAATACCCGAAGCCTCATCGTCTGTTATGATTAGATGTGAGGTAACTTTACATTTATCAAGATCATGTTTATAATAAGTTCCGTAGAAATCTTTACCTACACGTCCGATAAAACCGGTTGCAATATCCAGCCGGGCAAGACCATTTATTGTATTAGAGGCAGAACCTCCGGAAGCTACAAATTTTTCTCTGTCAGCCATTGCAAGATGCAAAGATTCTTTTTTTGCCTCATCAATTAACTGCATACTTCCTTTTGGAAGTCCTAATTCTTCTAATAGAATATCGTTGTCTATCAATGCTAAAACGTCCACCAGGGCGTTTCCCATTCCCAATACTTTCATTTTTATTAAATTTTCATGCAAAGATATTGCATAATTCGGAAATAAGCCCTACTTTTGCTACGCTTTTAGGGAAAAGCACTAAAAAACATTCTTCCTTAGCTCAGTTGGTTAGAGCATCTGACTGTTAATCAGAGGGTCCTTGGTTCAAGTCCAAGAGGGAGAGCTTTTTTTATTCGTATTTATCTAAGAGTTTATACTCTTCCTTAGCTCAGTTGGTTAGAGCATCTGACTGTTAATCAGAGGGTCCTTGGTTCAAGTCCAAGAGGGAGAGCAAAAAGAGAAGATTTACAAATTGTAAATCTTCTCTTTTTATTTTAAATCTATAGCCTTAAATAGATAAAAAAATGCAAATCCATAACTCTAACAAACAATAAAGAAAACACAATGAATGAGATAAATATAACAACGCAATTAACCCTAAACGATTATTTAAAAGCAAACTATTATTTATTATATAGAACCGCTTATCTAAAATTCATAGCCTTCCTTGGCATTCTTTGGTTTGTTCTTCCAATCATTACATATCGAGAAGGAACTTCTTTTAACTATATGAGTTTTACATTGGGAGTAGTAATAATGCTTATTCCAGTTTTTTCTTATTTCAAACTTAAGAAAAACTATTATAACACTAGGATACACGAGACTATTACATATAGCATCAATGATGAAACTATACACTCTAAAGGACTAACTTTTGATTCCACTTTTACATGGAATAAAATATATAAAGTCTCTGAAACAAAAACATGGGTATTAATATGGCAGACTAAATATATTGCTCATATTATACCTAAAAGAGATTTTACTTATGAACAATTGAATTCCTTAAAAAGAATAGTCAACAAACACAAAGAGGTAAAGAATAAGATGAAAAAACAATCATAAAATCATTTGACAACAAAAAGAAAAAGTCTGAAGAAATCTTCAGACTTTTTCTTTTTGGCATATCCTGCTGATTAAAGCAGTTCAAATTCGGACTTTAATCTGATGTCTTCAGCCGAAGAACCAATCATAATATCAAATTCACCTGGTTCAGAATCAAATTCCAGCTTTTGATTATAGAAAGATAGCTTTTCGTTATCAATAACGAAAGTCACTGTTTTACTCTCTCCTGCATTTAATTTTATCTTTTCGAAGCCTTTTAATTCTTTCATTGGTCTAACAACCGAACCTACTCTGTCACGTAAATACAATTGTACTACTTCTTCACCTGCATACTTTCCGGTATTGGTTATGCGGGCAGTAACTTCAATAGTTTCACCTTTTTTGATTTGTTTTTTAGATAGTTTCAAATCGGAATAACCGAATGTTGTATAACTCAACCCATAACCGAAAGGAAATTTAGGTGAATTAGGCAAATCTATATACGCCGACACATAATTCAGGTCATTTTCATTTTTCGCAGGTCTACCAGTATTGAAATAACTATAATAAATTGGAATTTGACCCACTGATCGAGGGAAAGTCATAGGTAATTTAGCCGAAGGATTGACATCCCCAAACAATACATCTGCAATAGAGTTACCTGCCTCTGATCCTAACCACCATGTATAAAGAATAGCGGGAACATTATCGGCAGTCCAATTAAACACCAACGGACGACCTGCATTTATCAACACGACTACAGGTTTTCCGGTTGCCTGAATAGCTTTCACCAATTCCTCCTGAACTCCGGGAAGGCTAATATCGCTACGACTTTTTGCCTCACCACTCATATCACGTCTTTCACCGATACTTAGTATTACTACATCGGCTTGGTTAGCTATTGAGACAGCTTCTGCAAATCCGCTTTTGTCGTCACCTTCTATTTCGCAGCCTTTAGCATAAAGCAATTTCGAGGTCTTACCCACTTTATTTTGAAGTCCATCCCATTGAGATACTATAAATTTATCGTAGTCTACATCGTCCAGCTCCACAGACCAGAAACCCAGATTTTGTCTGTATTCTTTTACTAAAGGTCCTATAAAAGCAATTGTTTTGGTTTCTTTAGACAGAGGCAAAACATTGTTTTCATTTTTCAACAACACAATACTTTTAGCCCCTATTTCTCTGGCAGCTTTAGTATGCTCGGGATTGTTCAATTCCCTTTTTTCTCTTTTAAGATCACTATATTTATAAGGATCTTCGAATAATCCCAATTCAAATTTCTTGTATAAAATACGTCTTACCGCATCATCAACCAAAGCAATATCCACTTTATTATTCTTAACTAAATCAGCTAAGTTATTTTTGTAACATCTGCTTTCCATATCCATATCACTTCCGGCAGTAAGAGCGACTAAAGCTGCATCTTTTCCATCTTTCACAAAACCATGAGGTATCATTTCTCCAACCGATCCCCAATCCGATACAACAAAGCCTGTAAAACCCCATTTACCCTTCAGTATATCTCGCAACAGATATGCATTACCTGTTGCCGGAACACCATTCAGATCATTAAATGAATTCATAAAGGTAGCAGCTCCCGCATCTAAAGCCGCTTTAAATGGAGGAAGGTATACTTCCCAAAGCATACGGTCACTCATATCCACCGAGTTATAATCGCGTCCGCCAACAGCAGCACCATAGGCTGCAAAATGTTTGGCACAAGCCATTACACTATTTGTATCTCCCAACCTTTTACCTTGAAAGCCTTTTACTCTGGCTTTGGCAATCAAAGAACCTAAATATGGGTCTTCTCCTGCACCTTCCATTACACGGCCCCAACGAGGATCACGACTGATATCTACCATAGGAGCAAAAGTCCAGTGTATCCCACTTGCGGCAGCTTCCACGGCTGCGATACGTGACCCCAGCTCAATTGCTTCAAGATCCCAACTGGCAGCCTCTGCTAATGGAATAGGAAAGGTTGTTTTATAACCATGTATCACATCTTGTCCGAAAAGTAATGGAATTTTTAATCTCGACTGCATTGCCATTTCCTGACATTGGCGTGTATGCTCCACTCCTTTTACATTCAACATAGAGCCTATCTGCCCCATACGAATTTGATTTTGTTTGTCACCATCTTTAGTAATAGGACCTGTAGCAGCAGACCAGTCTCCGGTATACTGATTCAATTGTCCGACTTTTTCTTCTAGTGTCATTTGTTTAAGCAGGTCATCCACCCGTTTTTCTATTGCCGAATTTTGAGCCATCAGGTTTAAAACGGCCGACGCCATAACAAATGCTGTTGCGAATGTTTTCTTCATCGATATTAATATTTTATATAGTATAACATTAGACTATTCGAACTTCAAATATATTGATTATTTGTCAAAATAACACTAACTACAAAAAGCAAAAGAGTAGTATAGCCTGGCCTGCCTTTTAGGCAAAAATCGTATATTTACATGCTTATACTATAAACCTATTTACCAATCATGAAAAATTTGTACGTGTTATTATTCTTTCTGAGCGGGTTAATTCTTTTTACAGGAAATTCGCAAGCTCAAGAATTATCTCTCATTCCCTACCCTTCGAATGTTAAAATAGAAAGTGGCAGTTTTGTTATCAACGAGAAAACCAAAATCGTTGTTGCTGATATGAATAAATTCAGCAACGAAGCTACTTATTTACAAGAACTTCTCAAATCGGCTATTGGCAAAAATATTCCTATTGTTAAAAGCGGTTCTAAAAATGTGATTGAAATAAGATATAGTTCTCAACCGGAAAAAGCAGAAGCCTATATTCTGAATGTCAATCCCGAGAAGATCGAGATTGTAGCAAGCGACGGACATGGAGCATTCAACGCATTACAAACTCTCAGACAATTATTGCCTGCGAATATTGAATCTACAAGTTATAATGTACCCGCATCTGCTTCGATCCCAAGCCTTCGGATAGAGGATAGCCCTGCTTTTGATTGGAGAGGAATGCATCTGGATGTATCTCGCCATTTTTTCACACTTGACTACCTGAAGAAACATATCGACAGATTATCTCTTTATAAATTCAATAAACTCCATTTACATTTAACTGACGACCAGGGATGGCGTCTTGAGATAAAAAAATACCCCAAACTTACCAATGAAGGGGCTTGGCGTACTTTCAACAATCAAGATTCTGCTTGTATGAAAAAAGCGGAAGAAAATCCAAACTTCAAAATAGACCCTCGTTTTATTCATGAGAAAGATGGTAAAACCGTTTATGGAGGATTCTATACTCAGGAAGAAATGAAAGATCTTATAGCTTATGCACAATCGAAACACATAGAGATTATTCCCGAAATAGATGTTCCCGGTCATATGATGGCGGCTATAAACGCATATCCGTATCTTATTGAGGGTGAAAAATCAGAATGGGGAGAACTTTTTTCCACACCGGTTTGTGCCTGCAAAGAAGAAGCTTACATTTTTACGAAAGATGTATTACAGGAAGTTATAGATCTATTTCCGTCAAAATATATACATATAGGAGCAGATGAGGTTGACAAAACATCTTGGAAAAATTCCGAACTGTGTAAAGAGTTTATGAAAGCCAATAACATTGAGGATGTAAATAAACTGCAAAGCCATTTTGTACACGAAATGCAAGAGTTTGTAGAGGCTCACGGCAAAAAAATAATTGCTTGGGATGAAATTCTTGAAGGAGGAACAAACCCCAGTGTTACAGTTATGTATTGGAGAGGCTGGGAAAAAGATGCTCCTAAAAAAGCTGTTATGGGAAACAGCGAAGTTATTATGACACCGACCAATCCTCTGTACTTTGATTATGTAAATAATAATATCAGTGTGAACAACGTATATCATATGGAAGTTATCCCAAGCAATGTACCTGCTGATAAGGCACACCTTATAAAAGGGGCACAAGCCAATTTGTGGACGGAAATGATACCTACGGAACAACAAGCCGAGTTTCAAATGTACCCCCGTATGATTGCTCTGGCAGAACGTGTATGGACAGACAACACAAGCAGATTCGATGATTTTTCTCAACGCCTATTAAAACAATATCCCAGACTGGATGCCATGGGTGTAAATTACAGACTGCCCGACATTGAGGGTTTTGCACAGGAGAATGTATTTATCGGTTCAACAGACTTTTTCGTACAAAGCCCACTTCCCGACATGATTATCCATTATACGCTCGATGGAAGCATTCCTACTGTCAATTCAGCCAAGTTGTTGCAACCGCTTGCAATATCTCAACCAACAACGCTTAAGATGGCTCTATTCAGCTCAAGTGGTGTAAGAGGAGAGATATATACTCTAAATTTCAAGCCTTCTACTTTAAAAAAAGCAGTAAGTATAGAGAACCTATCACAAGGGCTTCGTTGCGATTTTTTCGACAAGTACTACAAGAAGACATCGGAAATACAAGGTACTCCCGACGAAACCTTTGTTGTCAACAATATCAAAGCTCCTAAGGAAAGCAATTCGTTCGGTTTAAAATTCAGCGGATATATTGATGTTCCTGAGACCGGAACTTACAGCTTCTTCTTTAACTGTGATGATGGTGGTGTGTTATATATTGCAGGAGAAACTGTGGTAGATAACGACGGACAACACTCTGCAGTAATGAAAAGCGGACAAATAGCTCTCGAAAAAGGTCTGCATCCTTTCCAACTCGATTTTCTTGAAGCCGGAGGTGGTTATACCCTTAAACTTCAATACAGCATAAACGGAGGCAGTATACAGGATATTCCCGACAACTGGTTCAAACATTAAAATATATACGTCTCATTATAAATATATTAAAACTAATAAAGAGCTCACAAAATGTGAGCTCTTTATTTATATATAGAATAAATCAAGTCTAACGCTTTTTAGCCTTCCATGGTTTGAAAACAGAAATTACAATCATAAACAACAATAAGCCCGATTGAAAAAAACCGCTGATTTCCATACATCGGTTATTAGCCATAAATTCAGCATGGTACACAGCCTGTTCTTTTAATTCGCCTATAATTTCCTGATTCCGGGTAAGCCATGGATGATAAGCAAATGTTCCGAATAATATTTGTGCTACGGTAATTATCCACTTAACTACAATCCATCGCTGCTTAAAGAAACCCCAATTAGTAAACACTCCATATACAATACCAATAACCAGACTGGTCATTGCTCCTGTAATTATAAGCCAGTTATCAATCAGAAGCAGTATACTGTATTTTACATGCAATTCATCCCCCGAATGCGCTTT
Organism: uncultured Dysgonomonas sp.; assembly: GCF_934668725.1. Classification (GTDB taxonomy): domain Bacteria; phylum Bacteroidota; class Bacteroidia; order Bacteroidales; family Dysgonomonadaceae; genus Dysgonomonas_A. Next base: position 12,039 of record NZ_CAKUOF010000026.1, on the reverse strand, counting down.
TATCAAAAAAGTTATCAATACCATGGCAATTGCGCCGGCAGTCCACACCATAGCAAATATGAGGTGAAGTGTTTTTAAAATTTTAAGCCCTTTTGATCCTAATTTTTTCATATCCTGATTTCAATAATTGATTAGTCAATATTTACAGTAAAAAAATATCAAGTTTGTTCAGTATTCAAATAAATACGATGCAGTAATTGTTTGAGTAGTTCATAATCGTCTGCCTCTATATCTTTCAGCACTTTATCGAGAGCTAAATCTCCACATTTAAGAGCCAAAGGCATCAACTCTTTGCCTTGCTCTGTGATACGTATCGAATTTTCTCTCTGTGAAACATGCACACGCGAGACCAAGCCTCTGTCTTCGAGATTATCAACAGTACGCTTTATTGCGGCGGCATCCTTGCAAAGCAGAGTTGCTATCTCCTGTTGGTTCAATCCATCTTTATAGTATAAACATCGCAATACGATAAATTGTGAATGAGGCAATTCCAAGTTATTACGCTTCAGTTCAGCTCTCAACATTTTAGCCAACGAGAACGAAGCTCTGTTTAATAAAAATCCCAGTGAATACAGACTATCCATAATCAATATACTTTCTGCAAAAATACAAAAACTATTGACTAATCAATGTTTTAAATCAAATAATACTTACAGCCTGCGTAGCATAAACAGAAAACTAATTCTGAATATCACCTGAAAATTTACTTATCGAAGGGTGTTTTCCTTTATATTTAGGGTCATAATTATCTATCCACCAATAGTACATTGCAGTTGCAACTACGCAATAAAATACTACTTGTACCCACAGTACCACATATTCGAACCAAACATCCGTTAAGGAAGCACCCATAGTATTGATACTTACAAAACCATGTATACCGGGTGTTGACGGCAATATATAGGCAACAGCTTTCAGCATTGGGGGTATAGATACCCAAGGCCATGAAATACCCGACATAAACAGAAAAGGTACACTGGTAAATACAACCAACAGCATTACAAATTCGCGTTGAGAACAGAAGTATGAAAGAGTCATTGCAAAGAAGGTTGCAGCCAGAATAAAAGGAAAGAGAAATACAGCGACCGTTAAGGGATCGCCTATCTGAGGCAGATGGAACAAATACGGCACCACCCTCAGCACCCATGCTGACGTAATGATATAAAGTGTACTATAACAGAATGCTTTGCCGATAGTCAGTTTCAAGGGATGGACATCGCGCCCATCGCCCGTATGTGAGGCAACCGTAAAACGCTTCTTGTCATTATGTGTACCCACAATAGTCCCCACACCCAACAGAAGGGTCTGCTGAATAACCAATATAAGAATGGCAGGAACAAGGAAGCTCGCAAAACCATTAGAAACATTGTAGAAAGACACCCACTCATAGTCGACAGCCTGCATAGTAGAAGCATCCTGCTCCTGTGTGCCATGCCCCATATCATCGACCCTGATGTTTGCCCCCATCTCCAAAGATACTTCCATACAGGTTAGTAACATCGCTTTGTAAAAAAGCATACTACTCATATCCGAATAGATCAATACAGAAGTTTGTTCTGCTCTATTGAGATTGGTACTAAACATTTTGGGGATATAAATAATACCGTAGGCTTCTTTACGCCTGATAGCTTCGCGAGCTTCTTCCATATTGGCAACATGCGCCACCACATTTACATCGGCTGCACCATCTACTTTTCGGATAAATTCACGGGACAGAGACGTATTAGACTCATCAACAACAATAGCCTTTACTTCATGAACCGCCTCATTATTATATAAAAAAGCATATAACACAGGATATGCAAGCGGAACGATAAGGAACAGCAAAACTACCGCAGGATCGCGAAAGACCACCTTTAACTCGTTGAGCCACACATAATATATATCAAGCAATAATTTTTTCATTCTTCGTATACATTTTCGTACATAAAGTTTCTAATCCGCCCCATACAAATTAATCCAAGAAGGAAAAACCCAAGCAAGGCTGCATAATGGTAAGCCGAATATTGCCAGGCTATGCCGTTGAGTGCCTGATCTACATAAATTAGAAAAAAATGCCTGAGTGGAAATAAAAAACTAAGCCCGTAAAGAACAGGACTCATAGCTATCGACGGGAAGGAGAATCCTGTTATTGAAAACGAAATCATCCCCAACAAACTGGCTGCACTCAAAGACAGACGGTAGTTTCCAAAAACCCCCAACAGCATCAATCCAAATCCTTGTGCAGATAGTATCAGGCACAAATAAGCGAAACACATCGGAAAGAACCCCGAATGTAAAGGAAATTTATTGTATCCATATAATACGGACATAAAGAATAGAGACAAAACAAAAAACAGAATAGTATAAGGTAAAATTTTCCCGAAAATAGCCTTCACAATAGAGCCCCCTGCCAAATCCAGGAACTGGCGTCCTGTACCCATTTTTACCTCAGAGCCAAAACTGGAGATTGTAAACATTGCCAGAATCAAAAACAAGATTCCGGGAGTAAGTACGTTATTTAAATATACAGAATAATTCAGACCCGGATTCCCTATAGGATGAGCCTCTATGGTTATCGGCTGCAATATAGGCATCAATTGTCCCTGAGTATAACCTTTCGCCTCACCCATCCTCAGCCCAACCGATGCAGAAGCCAGTACACTGATTGTCTTCATATCCTGAAACAGTAATGAGCCCGATATAAGAAAGGCATTGTTAGTATAAAAGACAATTTTAGGCCGATTACCCGAAACAGCATCTTTTGCAAAATCACGTGGAATAGTAAATATTCCATATACCTGCCCGCGTTGCATTTCAGTACGGGCTTCTTTAAAAGAAAGGCTTTTAAATTTAATATCCGTTTTTGCAAAAGCATCCAACTGACGAACCAACGATCTTGAAGTGCCCGAATTATCCAAATCAACCACTGCAATAGGAATCTTAGTCGGCAAACCATCATGCATCATATACATAAGCAAGCCAAAAGTAAGTAATGGGGCTATAATCATCCCCCAAATACAAATTTTGGACGATAATATACGTTTCCATTCCCTTATAAAAACTGCCCGCATACCTTTTTCTGAAACCATCGTTTATTTAGTTACAAGTTATGTTGCAGGAGGTGTTATCCCCCTACTATTCTTTTACGACCAGAGACATTCCGGGTAAGATATCAGGCTGGTTTTCTTCAAAACGAGCTCTTACTTCAAATGTTTTACGGTCATATCCCCCTGTGGTTTTAGTAGCCTTCCATGCAGCATACGAACCTAGGTCTTTCATATAATACACTTTCAACTCCACATTCTTGTTGAGAGCAGGAACGAAAGCAGTAATGGTTTTTCCCACTTTAAAATTTTCCAACCGATCTTCTCTTACATTAAAAGTACCCCATTTATCCGAAAGATCCATAATATTCATAATAGGTGCTCCGGTACCAACTAGTTCTCCCACATTGGGGAATCGTTCGGATATACGCCCGTCTACAGGCGAAATAAGATATGTTTCGTTTATATAAGAACCCACTTCGGCAACTGCTCCTTTGGCTTTATTCAGCATAGCTAACGCTGCTTCTTTATCTTCACGCTCGGCTCCGTTTTTAGCCATATCATATTGCGATTTAGCCGCTTTTTCTGTAGCTACCGCTGCTTTATAATTTGCTTCAGCCTCATCTCTTTTCTGGGCTGTAGATACGCCTTTGTCATACAAATTCTGAACACGAGTAAAAGATTTTTGAGCTATATCTACTCCGACTTTTGCTTTTTGCCACATTTCGTAGGCACTATTAATCTGCTCGGTTCTTACTCCTTTCTGAGCTTTATTACTTTGAGCGGCAGCACCTTGTTCGGCAGCCGTAGCCTGCGACAGTTTAGCATAGACATCGGGTGCACTCAGTATGGCAAGGGTATCGCCTCTCCAGACAGAATCCCCTTCTTCTACAAAGAATTTTTCGATACGTCCGGGCACTTTGCTCGATATGCGTACTTCGGTAACCTCCGCCTCTCCTTGTAATGTATTATCTTCCTGATTCAGAAAAAAGAATCCATATATCGCAACTGCAACTATAACTGCTGCAAAACCGAGAATCGGAATTAGTTTTGATCCTGATTTATTATCTTCTCTACTCATATTCTATCTTGTTTAAGGTAAACAGACCTGCTTTGTTATTTTATATCGTTTAAATTACGTCCTAGTGCTTTATTCAGATAGACATTACATAATTTCACATCAATCTGCGAATCTATCATTTCCGAATGTGCAGATAACCATGCTGTTTGCGCTGACAAAACATCAGAAGCGGGTATAACCCCTTCTTCGAAGCCGACATTAGCATACCTCAGGTTTTCGTTTGCTTTTTCCATATTTTGCTCCGAAGAAACATATCGTTTATGAGCTTCATTTAATTTAAAAGCGGATTGGTTGATTTGCAATTCTATTTTTTCCTTTGCTTCTTCTAATTGATATTCCTGAATACGGGTCTGTGCTTTAGCTGCACTTAATTTGGCAGAGCTGGTCATAAAGTTAAGAGGCACGCTAAGTTTTACTCCTACATTCCACATTCCTCCAAACTTATTTTGTAGACCATCAAATCCATTGGGGTTAGTCCATAAATAGGCGGCTACTAATCCCACTTCGGGCAAAAACTCCGCCCTTTCTATTTTCTCTTTGCCCTTATATATTTTAGTTGCCAGTTCGAGACTCCTTATTTCGGGTCTGTTTATTAGAGCCTCTTCAATAGAAGGGTTCACCGGAGCCTCTTTCGCAATCAATATTTCTCTCTTTTCATCAACTAATGATACTTTATCTTCTATTTCGAGTCCGCATAACTGATTGAAAAGCATACGAGCCAAACTTAACCCGTTTTCAACTTTAGTCAAGGTCATATCCGCCTCATTCTCTTTCACCTTTACAGAGAGTACATCTGCTTTAGTAGCAACACCTTCCGATTCCATAATACTTATATCAGAATGCATCTTCTGCAACAGTTTCAGGTATGATTCGGCTAGTTCTTTCTTGTATGCTAAAGAAACAATCTGCCAGTAAGAAGCATCCAGTTCTGCAATAACGTCTTGCAGTTCTGTATCTTTTTTCGATTTTGCCAATTCCTGGGCATTCTTCATTATGTCGTTGTAAGCCACAATACGCCCGCCCATAAATAACGGTTGGGTCATTGACACAGAACCTACCCAGATATTTTTTATATCAATTTCACCTAGCGACCGTATCTTATCAGACAACTCCGAAGGAATAGGGATCTGTGTTCCGGGAGGAATCGGAACCCCCAAGCCCGATAAATCAGGCAATGTTATAGAGCTTGGTATGGCTGAAGAGCCTATTACATTAAGATTTTTTTCATTACGAATATAAAATCCTGTTCCTGAGAATTTGGGAAAATATTTTAAAAATGCTTCCTTTTTCTCGTAATAAGCCACCTTTTCTTCTTCGGTAGCCATTTTCAAATGCTTATTATTCTGGATTGCCAGATTTCGGGCATCCTCAAGGCTTAGAATTCTTTGTGCTGATATAGTGCTGCTTAAGGCGCCAAAGCAAAATAAAATCCATAGAAAATTTCTTTTACTCATGTGTTGTGTACATTTTAAATAGATAACGTAAAGTAAACATTTATTACGGTACTATTTCTAATTATAATTAACTTTTAAAGAAATGCTTACCCTAATAATAAATAGAACTAGAATCCCATTTAGTTGTCTAGACAATAAATTGCAGCAAAAATACATTGTTTAGACTATATACACAACACTTAAATACGTCTTTTGATTCGTAACATTTAAATTGAGTTAAAAAGGAAACCAATTGATTTCTAACCAACAAAAAATGGGTAGCCTAAAGACTACCCAGATTAGTATAAAAGTTCAGATATAAGATTATTATTCTCTGAAATATATCTTTCGAACTCTAGCGGAAACAGATGTCAATATTTCATAAGGGATTGTATTTATCTTCTTTGCTTGGTCGATGACCGATAGCTGATCGCCAAAAATAACTACTTCATCTCCCTCTTTAATATCAAGTCCTGTAATTTCTATCATAGACAAGTCCATACAGATATTCCCTATGATCGGCACAAGATTACCTTTCACTAGAACATGTCCTACCCGATTTCCAAACTGACGGCTCAACCCATCTGCATACCCGATACGGATAGTAGCAATCGAGGCATCATGATCAAGCTGCCCTCTCCTACCGTAGCCTACGGTTTCGCCTTTTTTGAGGTGCTTTATTTGCAGGATGGTTGTTTTTAAAGTACAAACATTACGCAAGCCATCTTGTCCACTGGCACTTACTCCATAAAGGCTAATACCTAAACGCACCATATCCATTTGCTCCTCGGGAAAACGCTCTATTCCTGCCGAATTAAGAATATGACGCCAGATAGGATAATCGAGACCATCTTGCAGGATGGAAGCTAATTTCTTGAAAAGAGCAATTTGCTCTGTAGTAAAATCGTCAAATGCCCAGCTTTCGCTTGCTGCCAAATGCGAAAAAGTAGATTTTACTTTCAAAGCTTGCTGAGAATTTAAACGATCAATCAATAGAGGCAGATCTTCTTCGGTAAAGCCCAGACGATGCATACCTGTATCCATTTTTATATGAATAGGAAAATCTGAAATTCCTCTGCGTTGTGCTTCTTTTATAAAGGCATCGAGAATCCTGAAATTATAGACTTCGGGTTCTAAATACGATTCAAATAACTGATTAAAGCCTGCCACTTCGGGGTTAAGTACAATTATAGGGGTCTTAATTCCGGCTTTTCTAAGAATTACTCCTTCTTCGGCAATGGCAACGGCAAAATAATCACATTTATGATACTGGAGTATTTTGGCAACTTCTTCCGAACCCGATCCATAAGCATCTGCTTTAACCATACAGATGATTTTAGTTTCGGGGTTCATACGCGAGCGATAGAACTTATAGTTATGAACTATGGCGTCTAAATTTATATCCAGTACTGTTTCGTGGTTCTTTTGTTCGATAAGTTCGGTTATTCGTTCAAATTCAAAATTCCGTGAGCCCTTCAAAAGAATTGTTTCTTCATGAAACTCGTTCCAGATTCCGGAATTGATAAAATCTTCTGTTGAATCGAAGAATATATGCGGAATATTGGCAAATAATTTCTGCTGATCGGATATATGATGACCGATACCGATTATACGTCCAATATTAGCTGAATCGGCCAAATCGGATACCGATTTATAGAGTGCTTCATCCGAAAATCCGGATTGTAATATATCAGAAAGTATAAGCGTGCGTTTTGGTGAATCTTCTGCCGATTGCTGTCCTAAAAAAGACAAGGCAATCTTCAACGAATTAATGTCCGAATTGTATGTATCGTTTACAATTATATTGTTGTTTTTTCCTCTTCGCACATCCAGACGCATGGCAACGGGTTCGAGCTCTTTTACTTTCTCTTGTATTGTTTCTATCGGTGTTGTCAGATACAAAGCTACCGCTATGCTGCTGGTTACGTTTTCGATGGAAGCATCGTCCGTAAATGGCAAATCTACTGTAAAAGGTAAGCCAAGGAAAGAATAGGTAATAAGCGATTTTGTTTCGAGCTTCTCTACTTTGAGAATAAGCAAAGGACTGGTCGACCGATTGTTATAAGACCAGGTAAAGCTTTTTTGAGAGAGACAGGTAGCCTCGAGACATTCATCTAAGAGCTTGTTACCTTCTTCACAAATTATAACATCACAATTGACAAATAACTCTAATTTTTCGAGGCATTTTTGCTTCAGATTTTTAAAATTTTCCTGATGTGCATCTCCAATATTGGTAAATACTCCGATAGTAGGCTGTATTATTTTTTGAAGGCGGGTCATTTCATTAGGCATAGAAATACCTGCTTCGAAAAGTCCCAGTTCTGAGTTTTCATTCAATTGCCAAACCGACAAGGGCACGCCCAATTGAGAGTTGTAGCTTCGGGGCGAACGGGTGATATTCTTCTCAGAGCCCAGCATCTGATAAATCCACTCCTTAACAATGGTCTTACCGTTACTGCCTGTTATGGCTATTACGGGTATTTTGAAATGTTCGCGATGAAAAGTAGCTACTTTCTGCAAAGCCTGCAAAGAGTCTTTTACATGTAAGAGATTAATACCTTTCAGATTCTTCCATTCAGGAAGTATGGTCTGCACAACAAAGTTACGCACTCCCAGAATGTAAAGTTCGTCTACAAATTTATGCCCGTCGTTATTGGGAGTTTTCAGTGCAAAGAACAATGTCTGTTCCGGATTAAACACTTCACGGCTATCAGTAAGCAAATGTGCGATAGACAAGTCCGGATTATGAATATCTTTTACTTTTAAAACCTTCGCTATTTCAGAGATAGAGTACGCCATTTCTATTTTAGTTGTGGGGTTAAGCCCCTTTTATTTCTTTAATGCTGCTTAATCAAAGCATATTATCACTCGATATATAACCAAAACTATCTTACCTTATTTTCGCCGGCTCAAGAGAGCTTACTTTCCAACAATATAAGTTCGTTTTCGCAATCAAAGTAAGGATATTTATTTCGGATAGATTGGAGCTTTAACAAAGTTTGTTTTAAAAATTGTTTATGCTCGTCAGTATCCTCATTAAAAGGACGATGAGCAATTGCCCGAGCTATATTCTGCCATTGATTACAAAGTATTTTAGTTTCTTCGTCAAAATAAGCATCACTGAAAATTTCCCCAATATATCGTATAGCTATATCATTGGGATGAATCATATCTTCGCTGTAAAACCGATAATCCCTCAATTCGTCCAACACAATTTCGTAGGAAGGAAAGTAGTATAAATTCGGGAATTTATTTACCAGCTCATCTATAGCCAAAAGCAATGTGGCTTTGCTCAATTGATTGTTGTGAGCTCCGTCTTTCCAATGACGGATAGGACTTACTGTAAATAAGATTTTCAGATCGGGATTAATCCTTAAAGACTCTTCTATAAGTTCAGTCCAAGAAAAAACAATTTCCGATACAGAAAGTTTATTTCGATTGAAAATATGGGAAGGCTGTTTATGACAATTGCCAACGACCTCACCGGTTTCTTTGAGGTTAAATACATAAGCTGTCCCGAAAGTGATAAGAAGTACTTCGGCTTCTCTTAAATCGGCAGATGCTTTGTCTCTTTTTTCATTTATCGTTTGCAGGAATTTATCTTTATCGGCACTCGAAAACAGGCTATGATGAAAATAGGTACGGAAAACTCCTTGATTGAGAAAGATATCTTCCTCTGTAAAAACCTTATTTTCCTGTAACAATTTTATTGCCTGAGATATGGAAGCCGGATTGTAAAGAACTCCAAAGGGATTTACATTGACGGGAAATTTATTTTCGAGAAGTTGTTTTCCTATATTTTCGGCAAAACAAGACCCGAACAAAACCATCTTGGTTTGATGGGTAATTCTTAATTCCGATTTCGGCACTTCTACCTTTTTTCTGAATTCCATTGTACTACTAAGTGAAAGCAACTATTTAATAACACATTTTAAAATCATAACTATCTATTGCTTTTAACTTGCCAAAGCAATAAATAGTTCTGCGAACTTACCTTGTGGCTTTAATATGTTTTTTCGTTTGCAAGATTCCACGCATTCAAATAAGAGGCTTTGGTTATCTCAACTAACTTTTTCCAGTTTATTTTCGAAGCCTCATCGCTAGGTTTATGATAATCGGGATGCCCATCGGTATGATACCAGATAATAGGAACGCCGGCTTTGGCAAACGAACCGTTATCGCTTCCACCAACCGGATTATCCCAGGGATGATACTTGGGACTCAATTGCAGATCGTATTTTTGAATGTCATCTTTGAGCCATTGCCCGAAAGCAGGATTGGCTTCCGTATAAAAATAAACTACATGAGAAGGATTGGCTTCGTCTGTATTACGACCTATCATGTCGAAATTTAGATATCCTTTTACCTGATTGATAAAGGAACAGTTCTGGACAAAGTATCGCGAGCCTAACAATCCTTCTTCTTCTCCATCCCAGAATGCAAAAATCACATTTCGTTGAGGCTGAACACCGCTTTCAACAAAAGCTTTTGCTATCTGCATCACTGCCGATACTCCCGAAGCGTTATCATCGGCACCATTGTATATCTGATCGCCCACTAAATTAGGATCCATCCCTAAATGATCGAAGTGGGCACCCACTATTACATATTCGTTGGTATTGATACCGGGAATCATTCCCAGTACATTTCTAAGATTCAGCACCCTGTGTACTCCTTGTTTATATTTAGCTATCGAATCGGGATTTACCTGATATCTTTTCTTTTGTTTAAAGTCTTCGCTATATGCTTCAAAAGGCTGAAAGTAAGTATCTCCTAAAGGTTGAATTCCTAAAGAGGTTAGGTATGAAGCCAGATATTCGGATGCTATTTCTCCTCCTAAAGCTCCTGCTCCACGCCCTTGAAGGGCATCGCTTGCCAAAAAGCCGACAGAGGCTTTCGCATCTCTTTCGGTGATTGAGTTCAGACCTTTTTCAATAGGTTTTTGAGCAAAAATAGTTCCTAATGAAATACTTAATAAAAAGATCGACAAATAAATTTTCATGATACACAAATTATCGGGACAAATAAGTTTCATCCCTGAATACTACAAAAACAGGTCTGCATGACCTTACTTAGTTTCAATAGATTTAAATCTCTCGCGATTAGCTGTAACCTGTTTTACATACTTTACCACTTCCGACCCTCTAAGGTAACCGTTTTTGCAGACAGAATCATTATAATATTCGGGTTTACTTTTCAATTCAATGTATTTTTCGACATGCCCATCCCAAACATACGGATTATCATTGTATTTTCGAGCCAATGCCTGAGCATCGGTAACATGTCCATTTCCTCCATTATAAGCCGCCAATATAAACTTAAGGCGTTGTTCGGAATCGGGAACTTTTGCAAACATATCATCCAACTTACTTATCAATTCGGCTCCTACCTTTATGCTGAGTTCGGGATTTTTAAGTTCATCACCCGATACCCCGAAGACTTGAGCGGTACGTGGCATCAATCCCATTAATCCTACTGCACCCGCCCACGATGCAACTTCGGGTTTGAAACGTGATTCCTGATAAGCAACCGATGCCAATAGATGCCAGTCGTAGCCGGAAACAGCGGCATATTTTTTGAAAAGGGCATCATAAAGAGAAACACTTCCTTTCGGTAAGTTTACCAAAACATTGGCGTCAAAATCGGGTTGTTTACTTAACTCAAAGTATTTTTTCAGGATCGATTTATATTCGCGGGTCTTACTATTATCTGCAAACCACTCATCTAATGCTTTTGCCAGTTCGGGCGTGTCTTTACGAACTGCCCACGAAGAACGCTGTTCGAAACTAAGAGGTAGGGATACATCTATATTGCGATAATAGGTTTTGTTGAGTTTTGCAATATATTCATCCGCCACAGTATAATCGATTCTTTTTTGAGCGACCATTTCGATAAGGTCTTCTACTGTAACCGTATCTTTCTCCACATCTTTGATGATGATACCGTTTCCCAGTTCGGCATCTAAATTGAGTAAACGCTTGTGGTATTTTGTATTATGTTTAATATAAACTTCTTTTCCGATCAGTTGAGTAACATCGGTAACCATCGAGTCTTTTTTATTGGTCCTTTGGACTAATACCTGATGTGATACTTGCTCTAGTCCGCAATATAAAATAGAATCTTTCAACTCATTCTGAACAGAGATAGGGCTGGTTATGAGGTCTCCCTCTCCATTTTCGAGCATTTCAAGCAGGCGGGTAGAATTCTCCGCTACTTTTACATTTAATTTCAGACCGTAATGATCGCAAAAATCTTTTGCCAGATCATAGTCATAACCCATCGGCTCATCTTTGTAGATAAAATAGGACGTAGAACTACTTAAGGTAATAATGGTTAATTCACCCGATTGTTTTATTTCTTCAAAATCACGGGTTTGCAGTTTCTTTTCGGCACAGCTGCCAAACATTGTAATAATACCAATCAAGATAACAAAACAGCTAATCCTCGACATTATATCTAGCTTATAGTGTATATTTTAGGGGCAAATATACTATTTTTT
>NZ_CAKUOF010000025.1 GCF_934668725.1 uncultured Dysgonomonas sp. | reverse complement strand
CGTAGCGGGTCGGACAAAAGGCACAGTCTTGATCTTTTGTTTCGTTTTGCATCAAGGCAAAATGAAAAACAAACCCAATAGGGTGCGTTAGAAAAATACTCGTTTAAAAATATAACTATCAATCGTTTTTATACTTGGATGGATCATAAATAGATCTAAAAATTTAATTACAAACATATCAATTAACTTTTGTAGTGCGACTGTTCGTGTTGCGAAAAAGACTACTGAAAATGATCAATTGTATATTGTTTCTGCTATCCCCTTAAATCAAAATCGGAATACCTATTAGCTAAGTATCCCGATTTTGATAGTTTAATATACAGATACTTCATCTAAGAAGAACCATGCAGGAAAACCAACACCATAATGCCATGGCGGGCAAAGTCCGATTGATTCTATCTTTACTTTGATATAGCGAGCCTGTATCTTCTGATCCGATTGAATAGGGATATTTACATACTTCACTTCCGTGTCGCGATCTTCTGGAATATCTTTGTGTCCCATCAATACAAAATTCTCGTTATCAATCGAGGTCTTGCATGTAACGCTTTTAGGCAACAAGATCCATGCACCTAGTTGATGTAGAAAATCGAACTCAACGGTTTCTATCTCTTTTACTTGTCCAAGGTCAATTACAAATTCGGCATCTTTATCGATCCATCCTACCCAGCTTTCGTTGAAAGTGGCACCGCCATACAAGCCATCGGTCAAGGCAGTATCTCCAATCTTATCGTAAGGAGAGGATGGGGGAGTTATGTATGTTATTTTCGCATTGTGTGCCAGACTCTTTCGTTCTCTTGGTAAGTTGCGTTGTTCGTACAAAGTGCAATAATCTTCGATTGTATTATTACGTTCGTTGAGGTATATCACATTCAACTCCTTAGCTGTATTTCTGAATGCGTTCAGTTTGCTTTTAAGTTCGTCTACATTATCGATAGGAGCTGTACGTGCTATCTCCAATTCTGCATACCGGAGAGGTAAGCGAGCCTCTTTTACTCGATTCAAATATTCAGGGTTATTGGCAACAGCCTTTTCGGCATCATCGAAAAGCTGTTTATACCTTTTCATCATGGGTGCATTCAGCATCCCGTTTTTGTGAGTGATGGGAGTATCATATATCCAAAGAGGTTTGTTACTACCTATCAATGCACCCTCACGTAATTTCAAATACTGATATAGATACGGAGCAGCAGCCTCACCGTAATAATCGTTTAGAAAAGATTTGATGATAGCCTCTGTATCAGCCTCCGTATTCCACAAAAGTTTAGCAACCAAATACGAACGTAATTCCGAAAAGTCGGTTCCTTTTACACCTCCTATTTGAGAAAAGTGCATGGTTGCATTATTCTTCTTGAAGAGTTGCATATTGGGTTGCAGGATATGGAAATTAGGAAACGGCGAAACATAGTTGTCGAAGTTGATACCGTAATCCCATACAAATATATTATCCGAGATTTTAGACCATCCCTCCATGTCTCTCACAAATGTTTGTCCCGATGTATTTTCGGGTAAAGTAACCTCCCGGTAGCAATCGATATCGCAAAGCATAATATTTACATTGGGCAACGGCTTGATATACTTGGGTGGAGCAACCGAATACAGGTAAGCCAGTGTCGAAAATTCTTTATCGGGGAAACGTTCCGCTAACTTATTCAAGAAGTAAACCAAAGTTCCCGAAGGACTGCCTTCTCTTTCGTCTATTGCTTTGCAGTTATCGCATTGACAATGATTCTGGCTATCGTTTTGACTTACGGAAATAATTTTCTTATCGGGATTAGCCTTGAAAATGGAATCTATCTGAATCGCCACTTTTTCCAATACATCGGGATTAGTCAGACACCATTGACTGGCAGTTCCGGGACGGCGTTCGCCATTGATAAAAGCGTAATATTCGGGGTTCGATTTACCATATTTGGCAGCGGGAAGGATACTATTGAAAGTATGTACCCAAAGATTACCTGCAAAGACTTCTTTAGGTTCTTCCAAACGATGCCATAATTTATAGATCGGGTCTTTTATACTATATGCTTGGGTTTGACGGTAACGAAAAGAGGGGTTGTCAATCTTATGGATTGTGTCGGGCAGTACCATATTTTTAGAAGGAGTATACTTAGGCAGATTTTCGGCATAATACCGAACACCTAAATAATCCTCCAATAATGTGACAGCTCCATAGATTGTACCGTTTCCTTTTTCGCCGACAATACGTACATATCCGTCTTGTGTCGAAAGGAGGAAACCATCTTCTCTTATCTGCGATGGATCGAGGTTTTTGATCGGTAGCTGAAAATCTCCGATAAGGATATCCCCCTTTTTTATTTTCGAATCACTTCCCAGTATAGCTATTTCTGCACCCGATATTCTTTTTACAAAATCTTGTATCAGGTTGGCTGCTTTCATATCGGTACTGTCTTTTTTATCAACAATAATCCGTATTTGCGATTTACCATCTTTTACTATTGACAGTTGTGCCGAAATAGTAAAAGGTATAAAGAATAATAGAAATAAGAATATTTTATTTTTCATGTTCATGGTATTAAGGATTTGGTCTATCCAATTCTACGAAAGGTAACATTGGTAACAAAAGGTAATCACTAAGGTTACAAAGGTGACTACTTTGTGTAACTTTTGAGTGTTTGACAATTGTTTGATTATTAGATATGTATATCTAAAAAGGTTACAAAGGTTACAAAAGTGACACTTTTTGAGGCCTTCCTTTTTCCTATCCTGTCACTTTTAGCATAACTCCTTATGCCTTTAATAGATAGATAAAAAGAAAAGCCTGTTGAGTAATTTATTTTGAGATTTTAATTAACAACCAATTCGTCAACGAATAAAAAGCCACCGTTGTTTTTAGCAAAGACTTTGATATAACGTGCCTGCTTATTCTCTAGTCCTCCTGCAAAATCTTGGAAGATTAAGCGGTCATATTCTTTAGGAACAGTGCTTTCTACTCTAAAAGCTTTCTCAAAATTTACACCGTCATTCGAAAGAGAAACTTCCACGTATTTGGGAATATATACTCCGGGGCCTGTAAGTTGCATAAAGTTGGCACTTAGCGAGTTTAGCTGTACTATACTGCCCATGTCTATAACTACATCCATATTCGATGTGAAACCTTGCCAACGTCCATCACCATAGGTCAAACTACCACTGTAACCATCCGTAAGAGCTGTTTCTCCTCCTGCGGGATACGATTGCCATTTGATATTATAGGTCACTTTTTTACCCACTGCCCGATGATATCCCGATTTTCTTTTTAAAATAGGTTTCTGAATTTGGTCATCTACAAAAACAGCAGCGTTGATATGGGCTATCCGATCAATAGTAAAAGGGCTTTTGTAAATAGCTGACTCATTGGTCGGCTCTGTTCCATCGAGTGTATATCGAATGACAGGATTATTTAATTCGGACTCGAATTTCACTTCCACAAATTTATTTGCAGTATCTACTTTTTCTGTCATCTCTATCTCAAACGAAGGTCTGTGATAATTCACATCCAACAACTCTAATCTGGGATACTGATTTGCCATACGTGCTTTAAAGTCACTCCAGTTTCTACTTTCTTTGCTCGACCATAAAGTTTCAGCCAAGGCAATAGCCCGTGGAAATGCCATATATTCAACACGTTTAAAATCGGTCATATATTCTGTCCAGATATTTCCCTGACCACCCAGATAAAACGGGCAGAGAGAGTCATTGGCAGGAATCACTTCAAAAGAATATACCTTTTGCAAAGGCAGATACCCCCCGATGGTCTTGGGTTCGGTAGTCGGATCAGCCTGATAGCTGTCGAAATAGCAGTGGCTGCCCGGAGTCATTATTACATGGTTGCCATGACGTGCGGCAACTTCTCCCTTTTCTTTGCCTCTCCATACCATTACGGTGGCATCAGAAGCCAGACCGCCATCAATAATTTCGTCCCATCCGATGAGATTTCTGTTTCTCGATGTAAGATGTTTCGATATGCGTTTGATAAAATAGCTTTGCAATTCATCTACATCTTTCAGGTTTTCATCCACAATGCGTTGTTGACATTTAGGACATTTTTTCCATGACTTTTTTCCAGCCTCATCACCTCCGATATGGATATACTGAGACGGGAATATATCTATAACTTCATCGAGTACATTATTCAGGAAGGTAAAAGAATCATCGTTCCCCGCACAGAAATCACTGTCAACATAAGGTTTACCCGAGCATGAAAGATTCGGATAGGCTACGAATACCTCTTCCGAATGTCCCGGCATTTCTATTTCCGGTATTACCGTAATATATTTAGAAGCCGCATAAGCCACTATCTCTCTGGCATCGTCCTGAGTATAGTATCCGCCATGAGCATTATCTGCACCTTCATCGGCATACTTTCTTTCGCCACCCCAAAAGTCATTGTAGTTGGCCTCGGTTCTGAATGCGGTTTTTTGTGTCAAAAGAGGATATTGTTTTATTTCTAAACGCCATCCTGCCGCATCAGTCAGATGCCAGTGAAAGCGGTTAAACTTATACATGGCGATTAGATCAATAAATTTTTTGACCTCTTCTTTTGTATAAAAATGCCGTGATACATCCAGATGCATTCCCCGGTACGAGAATCGAGGGTTATCTTTAATCTGAACCGATTGAAGAGAAAATTTACCTCCTTCTACAGGAATCATCTGAAGTAAACTTTGTATTCCGTAGAATATTCCGGCAGGTTTAAGAGCTTCAATGATAATACGGTTTTTATCTATATTCAATTCATAAGATTCCTCTCCTTGACCCTTACCTAAATGAAGGATAAGTGCATTCTTGGTTTTCGGTTTTCCTTTTGTTACTTTAACGGGAGATTTAGTGATATTGGCAAGAACATCAGCCAGATAATCGGCAGTTACTTTTAATTCCTCGTTATCGTTAGTAATAATAATTTTAGTTTTCTTATTCCATTTAAATTCCCCTTTGCCCAATTCTATACTATTGGGTTGAGGGATTATCTGAATAGGGTTATTCATAGTCTGAGCATTTCCCGCAAAAGAGAAAAGGCTCAGAAAGAGTATCAGAATACAGGTTAAACGATTGGTACTAGTCATAAGATCAGGTTTTATTTTAGTTTATCAGGTTGTAACTTTTTTTTCATACGTTTACAAATCGAATTTACCAATAAAATTACTCATGCCCATTATCAATAATTGGTATAGAGCATCGTTAAATACAGTCATTTCTTTTTTATTTACAGGATATCCACCCAGCATTAATGCTTGTACATACATAATATGCACTACCGAATTGAAGAGAGTTTCATCTTCAATGGCAATCAGATTCTGTACAATCTCGTTGTCCTTGTTGAAACACAGGGTAGGCATATTGTCCTCTTTCTTGATGAAATTGTGTAATGTGGCAGCAAACGGATTGCCCGAATTAGATAGATTTTGGATATTCTTATTGCTTATAGCTTCATCATTGGCTACATATATGGCAGGCGTGTCAATCGGGTCAAATTGTTTCAATTGAGCTTTGCAATACTGACCTTTGAGCAGTTCGTTTGCTCTTGTTTCAAATTGCTGATAGCGCTCGTCATCCGACACAACCACATCCGAAAGCGTATCGAGGATATCTTGCGGTGTGATTTTTTCGAGACGGATGTCCGGAAAAGCAATCTTTATCTTTTGAATCAAATCCACCTCAAATGAATAAGCCGCATTAATAACAGTTTTACCCTGCGATCCGGCAATACGGCGGATTTGACGAAAATCGTCTAACGAAGGAGTATAATAAACAGTATCATTATATGTTTTAATAGACAAAAATGTCATGTGACCCTTATTGGTTTCGAAAGGGATGTAGTCTATAAACATTTTCAGCAGTTCACGATCTTCAACCGCTAGTGCTTTGATAAATATATGATGTATATTGATAATCTCACTAAGCTTTTTGATATCACTCAGCATCAATACTTTCAAATAGTCTTTGAAACAGTTGCTAAGTTCTTTTTTAGCCTCTTTCATAACATCGTCATCCATCAGAGATTCTCGTGATGCAGTCGGGCGAAGGTCATTTGTATTGATTATACATTTCACGAAAGATGTCCATTCGGGTAACAGGTTGTTAGCTTGTTCGCACAGGTACATTCTCTTAAGGTATATCTTATGTTGTTTTGCACCCGAAAACTGAACTTTGTAGGGCATAATGTAAGCAACACCATCGATCTCTCCTTTTTCTGAGTGCAGATAAAAAGCATCCAGAAAGTTGATGTTGAATGTTTTCCGACCATATTCCATCAGCTCTTCTTTTGAGCTTTCTTTGTTGAGCCATACAGGATCTTTGTCAACCAGTACCTCTGTGCCTTCGTCGCTGATGAAGTTAATGGTAATAGGTAACGCATTTCCGAACTGAAGAATATTCTTTTTCAACTCTTCTTTTTCGAATAACGGAAGCCACTCTTTTTTGGGTGATAGTATGACTCTTGTTCCTGCGTTCTCTATGTTATCAATCGTTTCGACAGTATATGTACCATCGGCTTTTCCTCTCCAGCATACCGATTTGTCTTTCAATAGCGAACGGGTTTCAACTACAATTTCGTGACTTACGACTAGGCACGATAACATACCGATACCAAATTTACCGATAAAGTCTTTTTCGTTAAAATCGCCACGCTTAGAGCTTTGCCCGATAACAGAAAGAAATTGATGTACCTCTTCTTCCGTTAAGCCGATTCCGTTATCTTCGAATATAAGTTGTGGAGTATCATTTACTTTATTCAGGTAAATATTTATAATGCCTTTATGATTCTCGTCAATTGATCTCCTTGCTGTATTTGCATCGATACCATTTTGAAGAAGTTCTCTTACAAATACGTTTGGAGCACTGTAAATATGTTCTGACAATAATTCGATCATCCCTTTCAAATTCACTTGAAAGAGGTATTTATTTTCGTTGTTTTCTTCCATTATTTATTTTTTGTTGTAATCCATTCAGATAAAGTGAGATTCATTAAGACTTAAAAGATTACAATCATACATTGCAAATTTAAACAATAATTGGATACTGTTTTTCAACAGTACCCAATTTTAGATGTATTCGAAATGTTAATTAAGTTATACACGATATTTTATCGATTTGTAAGATAAATAAAAAGGCTTGCAGTCTCTTATCTTTTTCGACGTTCTCTTTTTCCGGTTAGTTTCTGAGCTTGCTCGTTTCCGTTATCGGCAGCTTTCTGATACCAGTACATAGCCTGTACTTCGTCTTCGGCTACACCTTTTCCGGTTAAATAGCAGTTACCCAATTCGAATTGAGCATAGTCGTGATCTTCTTCGGCTATTTTAGTCAACATTTGTATGGCCTGTTGCTGATCCATGCTGACACCTTCGCCGTTTAATAACATCATTGCCGTTTCGTACTGAGCATTGTAGTTGCCGTTTTGAGCCGCATCGGACAACCAGCGATAAGCGTCCGTGAGGTTTTCGGTTGTACCACGCCCGTATCTGTAGCACAATCCTAAGCGATATTTTGCAGCCGTATAATTGTCATTAGCTGCTAAAGTATAGTACTTGAATGCTTCGGTTTCGTTTTCTTCAACACCTAATCCATATTCATAACAAACGCCGAGACCTTCAGAAATCACGTTTTGCTCTTCTGCAAACTTAAAGTATCCGAATGCTTTATCGTATTCGGTTTCGCCACCTCCCATATTGTACAGGTAGTATTCTCCCAACATAAGTGCAGCATAAGGATAACCTTGTTCGTAGGCTTTTGTGTACCATTCGATAGCCTTATTCAGATCGGTTTCGACCAATCCGTAATAGTAATACGATCCCAGTTTGTATTGGGCATAAGTATATCCCATTTCGGCGGCTCTGGACATGTAATGCAGAACTTTAGAAGCATCGAACTCTAAACCTCCGTATTCTTGCTCGTAGCAGATAGCCAATTCGGTAAGCCCGGGGGCACTATTTGCTTCGGCGGCTTGATTGAAAAGTTTAAGAGCCTCTTCGGGGTTTTCGGGTATTCCTACTGCATATTTATAGTAACGTCCCAAGTGATACATGGCATCGGGAATACCTGCTTCGGCTGCAATCTTATAATTATTGAATGCTTCGGCTGTATTCTCTTCTCCTAATATACCATCTTCGTAATATACCGCCATTTTGGTATTGGCATACGGGTAATTATTTGCTGCGGCTTCTTGATACAGGTCGAATGCTTTTTGATAGTCTTGTTCTACTCCAAAACCTGCTTCATGGCAAAAAGCAAGCTCTACACGAGCATAGTTAGATCCCATTTCGATGGCTCGCGTAAGATATTTGACCGCTTTTTCTGCAGATACTTCATCGTCGCCTCCAACGCCTACACGATAATAGTTACCGGCTAATTCGATACTGTACAAATGGTTTCTTTCGGCTCCCAGCTCAAATAATTCTAGAGCTTTCTTATAGTCTGGTTCAGCAACAAATTCTGCATTTTGGTAGCCTAAGCCTAAACGGTAAGGAGCATATTCGTTGCCCATGTCCATAGCTTTTTCGAGAAGTTGTTTAGCTTCATCTATATTGGTCGGTAATATTTCGGTTTCCAACATCAGATAAGCTTTTTCGGCTAAACCTCTGGGGCTTCCG
Organism: uncultured Dysgonomonas sp.; assembly: GCF_934668725.1. Classification (GTDB taxonomy): domain Bacteria; phylum Bacteroidota; class Bacteroidia; order Bacteroidales; family Dysgonomonadaceae; genus Dysgonomonas_A. The sequence goes on along the minus strand of NZ_CAKUOF010000025.1, from coordinate 24,250 downwards.
TCTTCAATAGCCTGATCCAGATAAGCTAAACCTTTTTGTATATCTTTTAGGTTTTCGTTGTATAAATAAATACAAGCTAACTCGAATGACGATTCAGGGTAACAATATAATGCAGCTTTTTCGTGCCATAGAATAGCTTTTTCGATGGATGTATTTTCATCATTTCCAAAATTATAATACTGTCCTAGGAAATTAGCTGCATATACCGTGTGATAGCTGTATGCACTTTCGAGAAGTCTTATTCCTTCATTTTTATCTGCATTCTCTATTCTTCCGTTCAGATAATTCATCCCCAAAAGGTATTCACAGTAATGACCTCCCACTGCTATTCCTTTTTTCATAACTTCGACAGCCTTATCCAAATCGTTTTCTTTCCTCAGATAAAAATCAGCCAAAAGATGATAGGGTTTACGGTTTTCTGATTCTGTCTTCTCTATATATTCGTTTATACGTTGAAGCAGTATACTTTGATCGAGATCAGTATCATAAAAATCAATATACAGTAAAAGTATTTCTGCTGATTCATAACCTAATTCGATAGAGCGTTCTACCAATTTACGGCCTTCCTCTTTATTTTCTTTGCCGTATTCAGGCAAACCTAGATATAATCCATATCCATAGTCGCCTAATGAAGCAGGATCTTCGGCTTTAACTCCTTCTTTTAGATATTCGATTTTCTTTTCTAAATTGCGGTATCCCCTGCGAGCCGATCCGTATAAATCGGCTTGTTCGCAATAACCTCTGGTATGACCAATTTTAATAAAACGGTCATTGATATCTTTATTCAGGTTGAACCAATACTTATAATCAGTGTCGTTATATTCCATCGATACATATTTGTTCCAGTTACGGGTATATATCTGACGGTAAAGTTCTTTGATCGTATTATCGACTTTGTTCTCTTGTAGAGCAATATCACAAATAGCTAAAGCATCCAGCCATTCATTTTTATCCGTATAATTATCTTTATCTATATACTTTTGAGCAACAATTGATATTTCAGAAAGATTGCTTCTGTGATTATTCAATAGGCTTTTATATTGATCTTCTATACTTCCCTGTGATGAAACTTCCGTTCGCACAGCCTGCTCTTTGCTTGCTCCGTTATCTTTATTTTTTCTTTTGAAGAATCCGAACATATTTGTTTTATTTTAAATTTTTATTGTGTTGAATTTTATATTTTACCATTGAATAGGTGTCAGACCTTTCGATGTTAGATAGTCATTGATTTGGCTAAACTGCTTATTCCCGAAAAAGCCTCTGTGTGCCGATAGGGGAGAAGGGTGTACCGATTTTAAAATGAGGTGTTTATTACTGTCGATAAACGCCGCTTTCTTTTGAGCATATGATCCCCATAATAGAAATACAATATTTTCTCTCTCATCTGCCAGTTTCTTAATGGCTGCATCAGTAAAATTCTCCCATCCTTTGTTTTGGTGCGAGCCTGCCTGATGAGCTTGTACTGTCAATGTAGCATTGAGTAGCAGAACTCCCTGATCTGCCCACCGTGTCAGATTTCCCGATTTGGGAATCGGAATACCTAAATCGCTATTTATTTCTTTGAATATATTAATCAATGAAGGAGGAAATTGTATACCATCATTAACCGAAAACGAGAGCCCATGTGCCTGCCCGTCGTTATGGTATGGATCTTGCCCCAGAATTACGACTTTTACTTTATCAAAAGGAGTATGTTCGAAAGCATTGAAGATTAATTTAGCAGGAGGAAATATTTGTTTTGTTTGATACTCATTCCTTATGAAATTGGTGAGATTTATAAAATAATCCTTTTCAAACTCGTTTTGTAATTGTTTTTTCCAAGACTCTTCAATTTTAACATCCATAGTTGTGTGATATTTTTGATGACTTTGACAAAGATATAAATAATAGGATAAATATAAACTAGGCTTTTATGTCAATAATGGATGTCAATAATTAATTTAGTGTGTTTAAAAAGATAGAATCCTGTAAATAGTAAATCGAATTCTAAATATTTTTATACTTTTGCAAACGAATTGTATAATGGTCCCGTAGTTTAATGGATAAAACGTAGGATTCCGGTTCCTATGATGGGGGTTCGATTCCCTTCGGGATCACATTTGAAACAAAAGAAGAGAGGCTTTACAATTGTAAAGCCTCTCTTCTTTTGTTTATGTAATATACTTAGTTATTGAATTGCACCTTCATTAGCAGTAGTAGGCCAATACGGATTCTGATATATCGGCGAACTGTCTACAGAGCCATTTGCCGTAATAAGAAAATGCTGTATGGCTATCGGATAAAGATAATGCGCCATTGCCCACTTACATCCACCTTGTTTTAAAACTAAAGAGTTCGGATTTATTTCCTGAGGTCTTAGGTAAATACTTTGGTCGGGAGCACTCACATTGGCATCTACCACTCCATATTTCAGAATTGAAACACCTTTGTCGTCCACATACCAAGCTTTCATAGGTCCCCAGAGCTTCATGCCTTCGAGGTGATAAGGTTTGATAATTAATTGATCTAACGATCTCCATCTCCTTAAATCAGCCATTCTTAGTCCTTCAGCCATCAGTTCAGAGCGGCGTTCTCTTCGAATATTGTAAAGAGTAGGCGAAATAAGCTGTCCGGCAGAATATGCCCCCCAATCGTTAAGAGCTTCTTTACTCATATCGGTAGCTGCAATGGTTGCATTGAAGTCATTGTTAACTTTGGCACGGTCTCTTAGATTTTTCCAATATTGAGTAGCAGTTCCATCGAGAGAGCTGTTTTTTTCATAATTGGCTTCAATATAATTTAAACAAGCTTCAGCCGATCTGAATACAATAGATCCGGTATAACACCCACCGTTATCGGTCAATTGAGCACCATCGAAAGTTCCGCCCTTGCGAATAGCATAGCCTGTACCATAGCCAACTTCGGCATTAGATGAGGTAATATTGGGGTAAGCTTCAACTGGATTGGCACGACCTGCATTTTCGGTATTGAATAATAAGTTCTTTTGTTTTGGTTCTTTTAAAAATAACCATAAACGTCCATCCCTGTTTTTTCTAACATCAGCAATGTAATTGTCGCCTGTATATCTTGCAGGATCCGCATATATAGGCTTTCCGTTATCCAAAAGGAAATTGTCTACATACCCTCTTGTTAAACCATTTACATATCCGCCTGTCTGTGCAGCAATGGGCACATTATGTGTGATACCTAGTCCCCTGTCGTATTGTTTCCATAGAATAACTTCCGAATAACCTTTCAAATCTGTAGCAGCAAACATATTGAGGTATGGGTTTTCGGGGTCGGATACTGTTTGTTGAAGAATCCCGTTGTTATTTACCAGAGGAAATCTATCAGCTACAATCTTAGACGCATCCATACATTGCTGAAAAAAGTTATTCATTACCTCACTGTAATTGGCAATAGTATAGTTCTTGTTATACTCTTTTGAAGCACCGGGCCAGCCCGATCCACCCGGCACGAATGCAGTTCCTTGGAAATACTTCATCCATGTACCTTCATATAAGGCAACTCTCGATTTAAGCATATAGGCGGCATATTTCGATATGCGGTTTTTTCTACCACCATCGGGGTCGTCTTTCAATAAAGAAATGGCTTTATCTAAGTCAGCAAGAATAAATTTAGCAACTTCTGTGCGGGGTTGTCTTTTACTAGCCTCAATAAGTGGGTTCATTTCGTTGGGAAGAGGTTCGGTTACAATCGGAAAATCGCCGACCCTTTGTAATTTCTTGAAATATTCAAATGCCCTGAAGAAATAAACTTCTCCAAAAGATTGATCTATATTTGCCCTCGTTCCAGTTATTTTGCCTGCATCGAGTTTTTCTTGTGCATATTTCAAAAAGTAATTACACTTGTAGATAAATTCAAATGCCCATTCACCTCCGGTCTGATCGACTCTCCATTCTCCGGGGATAAAGTGGTTAGCCGAAGTTTTATTATTCATATTATCGGTATTGTTATCAAGTCCGAATGTACCGAAGCTCCAGTTGCCATGCACATCAAATTCCTGATCGTTTCCGTTGTTCCATTTATTACGGGGAGCGTACAGGTTATTGACATATGACTCGAGTTGCGATTCGGACTCGAAAAATATTTCGGGTGGAATGGTCGACATGGGAGTCTGGTTCAGGTCCTCGGTACAAGCAAAAAATAATGTAGATACAATTATACCGGCACAAAGCTTTGTTATATAGTTATACAGTTTCATGAGTAATCAAATTAAAAATTAATATTCAAACCAAATGCTAATACTTTAGACAAGGGGTATACATTTCCACTATTGCCCCATCCTCCATCAACTGTTTCGGGATCGAACATCTCTGCCATATCTGTTTTTGTCCATAAGTTTTCGCCCGAAACATATACTCTGAGTTTTGCAATATGAAGTTTCTTTGACATATTACTTGGTAGTGTATAGCCCAATTGTAGATTCTTTAAGCGTATATACGAAGCGTCTTGTAAATAGCCGGTTTGTCTTTTTGTATTTTTACTCGAATTAAAGAGCGGTCTTGGATAATACGAATTGAGGTTTACATCATTCACCCCGTTTACTACCGAGTTGGTATTTTCGTCTCTGAAATAGTCCTGATGTTGTGTAAATCCAGTTGACCACCACATACCGCTACCTCCTGTATCTGTTTGTTTATCTCCTCCACCGTAAGCACCCCAGAAGAAATAGTTACCATTCCAAAAATCACGCTTTAAGATTCCCTGAAAGAATGCTCTCATATCGAAACCTTTCCAGTCTGCTGTAAATTCGAATCCAAACTGATAACGAGGGGTTGTATTTCCAATAACTTTAAGATCCCCGTGGTCTTCCAACGTATTACTGCCGTTATTGATTTTACCATCACCATTGAGGTCTTTATACATAATATCACCCGCTCCCCACTGATTGCCAAGAGCATCTTGTCCACCTTTAGAAAGAGTAGCCAAATGTGCATCCATTTCAGCTTGGGTTTTAGCTATACCTATTGTTTCGTAACCCCACAATTCGCCCATCTTACGTCCAGCATTATAAGTTCCGAGGCTGCCTGTAATATTTGGATATCTCTTGATCTTGGTCTGATAATCGGCCAATGTAAATCTTATACCATAACCTAATCCGTTGTTTAGCCGGTCTTGCCATGAAATTAAGAGTTCAAATCCTTTGTCTTCTAAATCTGTGTTGTTGGCTTTGGGTACACCAACACCCAGAATGGCAGGTCTTTCGGGTGCAGGACCTAACATATCTCTAGTTTCGCGGACGAAATAATCAAAAGATCCGGTTAATCTGTTATTAAATAATCCAAAATCGAGACCGATGTTTGTTGTTCTAATCTTCTCCCATGTAAGATCTTGGTTAATAAGAGTAAACGGTGCCCATGATACGTTAGGCTTAATTCCATTTTGCATCCATGCACCTTCCGAAGCTTTTACTGTCATGGCAGCATAAGTAGGATACCAGTTATCGGTATTCTGATTAGCCAGTTGACCGTATGATCCTCTTATTTTTAATGTTCCCACAACATCCTGTAATGGTTTCCAGAAATTTTCTTGAGCCATGTTCCATCCCAGGGAAAATGATGGAGACCAAACCCAACGGTTACCGCTTCTGTAACGAGAAGAGCCGTCATTTCTTAAATTAAATTCAGCTAAATATCGTCCTTGATAATCATAATTGATACGGGTGAAATATCCGAAAGTACTCCAACGTTGTCTTGATCCGTTCACCGAAGGTACTACAGGCCTGCCATCGTAGTCCGTTCCGCTGGTTCCATCTATTTCGTTAATTCCCGGTACTAAGATCCCATCTCTTTGCAGTCCGAATTTAGTTTGTTTCATCTTTTCCGACTGAACACCTAGCATACCTTTGAAATTATGATTCTTGTTCAGCGTATAAATATATTCGGTATAGAGATTAACTCCCATTTGATTTTCTTTCAAATGATCTTCATGCACATTGGAGTTTTTCGACCAAACAAATGGATTACCCTCAACGTCATGCATATAAGTTACCTGCTTATCCCAATGGCGGTTTGCATTTTTTATAGAGTAATTTATTTCTGCAAAAGTTTTCCAATGTTTAATTGGTTCAAATACAAATTGGATTTGTTGGTAAAGGTTATCGGTTTCTGTTTTGTCGTTTCCTTCATCTCTCAAAGCTAAAGCCGTTCTCTGCATTAAGAATCCATTCGGATCATATAAGGGTAGGGTAGGCCACGACTGACGCCCTAAATCTCCGAATAGGTTATCGGTCATTGCTGATGGACGATTATATTTATCGCGGATAAACCGGTTGCTATAATTAACCCTAGCCCAAGTAGCAGCGTCGAATCCAACCTTTGCTGTGGCTGCATATCTGTCGTAAGTATCCTGATTGAATCGCATAAGCCCATCCTGTGCCAAAATATTGAACGAGGTATAATAGGTTACTTTTTCGTTGCCGCCGCTGATGCTCAGATTATGTTCTTGCCCCATAGATCGGGAGCGGAAAATTTCTTTATAATAATCTCTATTGTCATTACCACCTGTGTTGTTAACTCCATTCGGGTCAAAACCTTCTTCCCATCGGTTGTTATTCCTGTTTTGCACCGTCGATGTTGTTATTTCCCCTCTTTGAAACGCTAAAATATTTGCGAGCCATGCATCGCTAAAGTGGGCGGTGCCCCCACCATTTAAGGCTGCATCATTAAAATAATTTGCAAATGTATAGGAATCCATCATTTGGGGAAGCAGAAGAGGTTTGTTCCATCGGAAACTGTTGTTGTAATTTACAGAAGTCTTTCCTATAGTTCCTTTTTTAGTGGTAATAAGTATAACTCCGAAAGGAGCTCTCGATCCATAAATAGACGACGAAGACGCATCTTTCAGAATCGAAATATTCTCGATGTCCTGAGGATTAAGCGCATTAATATCGCCTTCCATACCATCAATTAATATTAAAGGAGAGTTTGTCGAACCGTCTGCAATAGTACCTGTACCACGTATATTGATCTTTGCACGTGATTCTAAACTACCGTTGTTTTGTGATATATTTAATCCCGGTACAAGCCCTTGCAGAGCCTGTGTTGCAAGCATTACCGGACGATCCTGAATGTCTTTGGCATTAGCTGTTCCTACAGCTCCTGTCAGGTTTACCTTTTTTTGCGTTCCGAAACCCACGACTACCACTTCGTCCAGCAATTGTGTATCTTCGGATAATTTTATATTTAAATTACTTTGATTACCCACCTTTACGGTTTGTGTAATATAACCCATATAGACTAATCTTAAAGTAGAATTTGCCGGTGTTTTTAAAGCAAATTTTCCATCTATATCGGTTACAGTGCCTGTAGTTGTCCCTTCGATAGTGACTGAGACGCCAATCAGGGGTTCGCCGGTCTTGGAATCTGTTACCAGTCCCGTTATGCTTTTTTCCTGAGCAAATAAAGCTAAAGGAATGATGAACATAAGGGCAAAAATGAAGGCAAAACGGTGCAGTATTTTCGCTCTATGCCTTCTCTGTAAAGTTTCATAATTGTTTTTTTTCATAATGGAATTAGATATTTGTAATATTTTACTTATTAAGATAAGGTAAAGCAAAGATGAGTATATCAAGACGATGCAACGGTGAGAAATAGATCAAATAGGGGCTAAAATTAATTCATTGTCAAAAAAACTTATAGAATGTTACGAATTCTGTAATTTCTCTCTTGGTTGTTAGCTGTTTCTTTGGTAATAGTTAAAAGAACTTGATGAATCAGTACTTTTATTGTGTGATACTTATACAATAAAAAAGGTTTCGAGAATCAACTTCTCAAAACCTTTTGGGTAATATTTAATGGAGAGATTAGAATATTAATCCCTTACACAACGAATTAGACAACCTAATGTCCTTTCAACCGGAAATATAAGATATGTTCCGCTTGCAACGCTCATTATGTCGGTTGTTGCACCAAGAGGGTTAACATCACTGGCCCAATAATAGCTGTTGAATCCCGCATCGATTAATGTTCCGGTTTCATTTCGCCGACCTCCGGCAGGAAAGAATAACCCGTTACCCGGATTTTCAAAAGTTGCATTATTAGCTTCTTCTTGAGTTGGAGCAAACCATACGCCTGGATAGTCATAATCTTCTGATACAATTCGCCAGCTCGCTCCTGTAGAGTTAATTAATGCTTGAAGTTCGTCTCTTGTAGGAACTCTCCAGCCTGTGGGGCATGGATCGTTTGCTTCTTCCCAAAAGAACCCAGTTGCACCGGTAGAAGGCCATCCGGTAACTATACCTGTACTGGCCCATGCTGTATTTCGATTCCATTGATAGAATTTACCGATACTTTTTTGATTAGCAAAGGTATATGGTAAATCAACATTTGTCTCAGCCCATATTACACCACCAGGTCCGGGCTCCGGTCCTAACTTTACAGCTTTCTGAATAACCGTAATGAGTAGTTTCAATGCTCCTTCTTGAAGAAGAATATATCTTACTCTGTCAGTCGAATCTGCAAGGTTTATTTGAGTTGCAGTTACTAATATGGATGATCCGTCAGAGGCTTTATCTACCAGAAAATAGTCATCACTTAAACTCGATGACGGCGAGCCTTCGGGTAACCCCGTCCTATCTGCCCAAGTCATACTGTAATTCGGCAGATTGCTTTGTACCAAAATATTGTAGGAAGAGTTTGCTTCTCCCGCTAAAGTGATATATGATTCTGATACTCCTAAATAATTATATAAATCGAATACCATATGCTTAACATAATCGCTCCATAGTACAATTCGTGCTTCCATTGAAGATGATATATTGTTTGCTGCATCCTGAGGGGTTGAATATCCTTCACTTAAAACAGAAGTTATATTAAATTCGTACCGATGGTTACGTAAAATCTGTCCAAGTGGATGGCCTGATGTTCCCGGATTCAGATCCAGTCTGTAGTATGTTATTGTACTACTTCCGCTGTAATACCCTCCAACTATAATACAGGTAGCATCATTTACCGGATCTCCGGATGTGGGAGGAGGCGATTCGGGAAGATATAATTGAGCTACTGACGATGCCGGTAGAGTTGCGATTGCTGATGTATTGATATTATAGGAAGTACCTACAGGTACACTTGGCTCCGTAACACTTGGTGTTGTGGTAGGGTTGTCAGGTATAATTTGCATATTATTTGCAACACGGAAAGCTTGTATACTAACCAATTGAAAATTGGACGAAACAGCATTGGCTATAACATCTACCCGTGCCACAGCACGAAGCATTCTTACGTTGGTAATTGTATTGTCGTCTATTGCCGATAAACCTGATGGAAACGAATAACTTCCCCACATTGACAGGTTACCGCTGATTGGATTTGTTGAAATAGATTTGATTAACCTGTTTTTTACTGTAGATATATTATCTCCTACCTGAGGCTCATTTGCATTTAATTCGGTATCAGAATTAGCTATAATGTATATGGTTGTTGGCTGGTCGCTTGATAATAAACGGGCTTTGAAGGTTGCACTATAAGTACCACTGTTTGCAATACCTGTTCCTGTTACACGATACTGATAAAGATCATTTTCGAAGACTAGTATTTGTACTTGATTTATTGTACTTTCTGAATCAGTTTGACCTGATTTCAATATGTTTTTAGGAGGTGTGGCGTCAGTTGTAATAACGCTGAACTGTAAATAGATGTCTGTTGAGTTTCCATTGTTTTTATTGGTTATATCCTCTGAACAGCCACATAATAAAGCGACAATTATAAATAAAAATAATTGTTGACTATAGTGGTTTATATTTTGTAGAGATATTCTCTTTGTTTTCATATTGATTAGCTGTTCTCTGCTTAATTATGTTCCAAGGTGATATATCTTAAGGAGTATACGAACCCGGTCGGCTTCTATTAATACATATCTTAAAACAGTGCTTGGTGAAGGATTGTTTGCCACAGCATTAACTGCAATAAGATTGCGTGATTTAAGTACTCGTATTACTCCGTCATTAAGAACATCTGCTGGTTCTCCCAAAGGATTTCCTGCTGCGTCCGACCAACGTATTGTATAAATTGGTACATTAGTTGCAACCAATGAGTAACCGGTGGCATTAGGAGTAGCAATGCTTGGTATTGTTATTTCACGTGTCGACATTTGAAAGAAGTAAGAATTTCCTCCTAATCCTATATTGGCTTCTTGATCTTCCCAATCCTGAATAGCAACTTGAATATTAGTCGATTTATTTCGGGCAGCTTCCTCGGGAGTAGGCCATCCGGCAGCTGTAATATCAATAACATTGAATGTATAATGGTGGTTTCTCAAGATTTGTCCCAAAGGATAGCCTACAATGTCTGGAGCAAAATCCAGTCGGTAATAAGTAATATTATCGCTGTTGTTATATCTGCCTCCTACAACAATACAAGTAGCATCCGATGTTTGATTGGCAACAGAAGGAGCTGCCGATTCAGGCAAATACAACTGAGATTCGGATCTATTATTAGCTATAATAATAGGATTCGTATTTATGGTTGTTGTACTGGTTGAAGGTATACTTGGTTCGGAAACAAGTAGCGGGTTAGAGTAAGCATTAGGAGTAATTTGAAATTGGCTGCTAACCCTAAATGCCTGAACACTGGTCATACTAAAAGAGCTTTCTACATCAGCCACACTTATATCAGCCCTTGCTATGGCTCTTAATATCTTCATTTGTACAATATTATTATTGAGAGAACTTGATATTCCTGAGGGAAGAAGATATTCGCACCACATGGGAAAATTGGCACTAATGCCTGTTGATGAAAATGATTGTATTATTTTTTGTTTTACCTGTGCTTCGGTTTCACCCACGAGTGGTGTATTATTTGAGATTGCATTATCAGAGTTTGCGATAATGTATATTTTAACCGGATTAGTTACTGTGTAAAGTGTTATATCAAATGAAGCCGTAAGACTATCTATTGCATTTAGAGATCTTGCAGGTGCACTATAGCTGTATCTATAACCATCTCCATTGTCTATAAATACGAAAGTTTGTACTTCTGTTATTGCACTTTCCGCGGACGTTTGTCTGAGGAAAGATAAATTATTAGTATAAAATTGAACTTTTACATTGCTAAGATTAGTATCTATAGTTGTATCATCTTCGCTACACGAACTCAATATGCCCACTAGTATAGTCAATATGGAAGAGATTAAGAGTAAGAATCTTACCTTAGAAACAGTTCCTGACCTATATTGACCGATTGGTATCATTGATGCTCAATAATTTGTTTTAGTTATATATTTATGTATTACCATTCGAACCAATGGTATATGTCTTCCCAGTCTGTTACTACAATATTTACATTTAGAGACGATCTTAAGTCTATCAGTACATTTGTTGTAACTCCTACTATGGGGACTATATTACTGCCATCTTTGTTGTTGGTTTCTGCTGTGGCAATTAAGTTTTCTCCATTATATACTAAGATGGTCAGACGACCGCCTTTGGACAGAGGATACAGTGAAAAAGGCGATGAGATAAACTGTGTGCCGGAGGTATTAAACTCTCCATTTTGTTTGTACGAGATAGAGTCGCCAGTCAATTCCCCCTTAAAATTATAAGAGTCTTTGGATGCACCTTTAATGATAAAGTAATAATTACTGGGGTTTTGAAACTCCAAACCTTTTACCATTATATTGAGAAGGGCTGTTTTTCGTTGTATAGTTATAGTATCTTCTATCGTAATATCCGAACTGGCATTACTATTATTTTTTATATTGAGTATACCTTGAAATAAATCATCCGGATTTAAGGCATAACCCTCTGCACTTCTTTTTAGTTGAACAAGTGCCTGATCTATAGGGGTACCATTTGTTAAAGAATCAACTTGTTGGTTACCATTCAGGTTACTCCATACTACAACCGTGAAGTTACTCGTTCCTTTGTGAAATATTTTTAGAGGAACTTTATTCTTAATGTCTTCACTTGTAACAGATATCTGTTCTATAAATCGTTGATTTCTGTCAAAAATATATACTTCCGCAGCTCCGGCTTCTCCGCCTGAGGTTATATCAAGTCCTGTGGCATCAACAGCTTTTATCTGTAGAAGTAGTGTTGTATTACAGTTTGGAAAATCATCTTTAATACAAGATGATAGGCATAAGAGTAATGTTAACAGTAATATACTGTATTTATATAAAGTGATAATATGTGTGTATTTAGAGTATGACATTTTAGTTTGTCTTATGGAGCGTTTCTACTTTTAATACAGTAGAGAGAACTAATTTTATGACTCTGTTCTCTCTACTTATATTCTAAACAATTACCATTCTACACTTTGAGTAGGTACAACTACCCAGTCTTGAGGCGTAATTGTTACAGTAAGTGTTGCCGGGTCGCTAGGCACCTCAGGATCGGGAGAGCCTGTTCCTAAACGGCGAAGAGTTATATCCAATGTATGTTGAGTATTGCGTGTGATAGCAGGAAGCCTGAAAGGGAAGTACATAACCTCACCATCATAAGTTCCTTCCAAAGTAAGTAATGTTCCATTATCTTCATCACTATTTGCGTTGGCAAAAACATAAAAAAATCTTTCGTCGAAGTCGGTTGAGCTAATAGTTTCATATAAGTAACTTCTGATATTAGGGCTATGAACAGTCATCCCTTCGATTCCACTATAGAACGGAGTAGTAGTAACAACTGATGGTATACCTACTGATGACAATGATTTAGCTTTAATTATAGCTACACCTGTAAGGGTGAATAACGCAGGGTTTACTCCCGCAGCAGGATCAATGGTGATTTCTCCAAGTTTGATTTTGGCTACTATCCTGCTAATAGGAATAGTTATAGAGTTTGTACCCACAGTAATAGACTGTAATGTTGCATCGGATTCACCACTCATAACCAAACCGTTATTCAAGCTGCTAGTCTGATCATCCAGATTGATATAACTGGTTACTTCTGCAAGTTTACTGTAAGGATCTCCTTCTACAAGATCAGGAAAGGATGCCGGAGCATTAGCAACGACTACTATTTTTTTAGCACCTGTAGTCAAATCTTCTACCAATAGCGATAGACCGGATAAAGTAGTAGATGTTTCAGTCTTCTCTAATCTGTTATTTGCAAATATGTATACTGTGAATGAGTGTATTGTATTCTCTTCGGCTTGACTAGGTGCACCTACATTACGTGTAGAGGTGTTACCCGATCCTGATAGAGTGACGATAAGAGATGCTTTTGTTTTAGATCCCGGAGAATTCTCGTCATCGTTGTTGCTGCAAGCAGAGCACAATAGCGCTATAATGCTTGTTAATAGAAAAAATCTTTTCATTATTGGTCTTGTTTAAATTATTATTCTCGTTGTTCTGTATTATCGAATTATATAGAGTTTCTTGATTTCTTACTGGTTTTGTATTTGATAATAATTTTTCCGCTTTATTGTATTTTCCTTGCATAATATATGAAGCGGCGGCATTTTTTCGGGTAATCGTATCATTGGGATATACATTGAGAGCTATTTCTAAGATTTCGAAAAATTCGGGACTTCCTTTACCGTAACTATCGGCTAATACAAAAAGTTCTCTTCTGCTTAATTGATCAGGATGCTTCCTTATGATTTGTTTGCTTTCTTCCAAACTGAATTGAGGTAAAGTATAATTGATTACATAATTGACCTTTCTGAGTAAAGGGAAATATGTATTCAACATAAATAAATATGGTTTCCCTCCACCTAGTTGCATTAATTTCTTTTCTCTTCCATCCAAAATCTCAGTACTGTTTTTTTTTGCTAAAACCTCTTGTTTTTGTTGCATGTCTCCACTCTCAATAAGTTTTACCAATCCTTCCCAATCTTCACCAACCCAATCTACATCAAAAAGAGAATAAGGTAGATTGTATTTTTGTTGAATATAGCTCTGCAATGATTTGGCTCGCTGTTCGGACAGGCGTTTATTTACAAGAGGAGTGCCTTCTATAGAAGCAAATCCTGTTATTGATATATTTGTTATTGATATATTTTTGTCACCTGTTAATTCCTCTAAAGTTGTATTTATTATAGTAAGTTCAGATGCGTTATTGGATATGGTCGGATTTATGACAGATTTACCTACATCGAATTTTAAATAGGCACTACCTTGTTTATACCTTTTTTTGATAGAGTCAGCTTCAGGTATGATAAAGGTCGCTGTTGGCTCAATATTTTCCAGGTTGAATGGCTCTGTAATCTCTAATGCCAGACTCTGAACGAGTAAGCGTTCTTGTTTGTTGATAGCTTTGCCACACCCGGGACAGCTACTTTCTTCCAGATATAAATCTGATTGTCGCATCCAATCTTCAAAATATATAGTAGTTGAATATAGTATAGTTTGGTTTCCTTGTTGTGCCTCTTTTGTAACTTCATCCCCCCTTTTATTCAGCTCATCTAACGTTCCAAAGGCTTTTTGTCTTAAATATAATTTATGACGGATTTTCCCATTAATCAGTAATGGCTTTAGATAAAAATCTCTATTGTTATTTTTAATGACAGGAGTTAGAATTACTTGTTCGCGAGAAGATAATTGTAAATTAGATAGGTCGAAGGCAATATTTACTAGTAAAGAGTCTCCCTCTTGGCTAATTTTTTTTACTTCAACACCGACATTACTATACTCTTTTTTGGCATAGATAATATTGTATCCACATATAAGGATAAGCAATAAAATCAGTATGTGTCGATATATTAGCATATTCAATCGGATTATTTTATTAAATAAATAATGTTGAGACCTATTTTGGTTGGCCCAAAGTAGTTCGACGATTTATTTTCTAATTGTTCTCCACAATTACACGGTTCAAACTTGTCATATTTTATGTAATTATACCCAATCCCAATATTTGCTTCCAGATTCCAGCGGGGACTGAGTATCCATTGGTATCCGTATGAAATACCTCCTCCTACAAAAAAGCCTTGATAACGATAATTTTCACTACCGGATCCAAATACGAGTCCGGGAAGATTAATCCTTCCAATATTGAACTCACCTCCCTGTGTGTGGATACCCAGAAAATGTCCTTCAAACGTTTCGCAGATCCAATAACGTAGTTCTGATTGTGCTATCCAGTGCTTAAACTTTTTATTGTTCCCCAATTCCCAAGGATTATATCCGCCTGTAAGATCTAAGGTTAGTTTGCGTCCCACAGATATTTCTGCACCTATATTGGGTGTTGCTGTAGCCCAATAAAGGGTATTTGTCTTGAGTCCGATATTTTGGGAATATCCATTAGCTGTAAAGTGTAAGATTACTGCCAAGATAAGTGTATACTTATATGCCAAGATTGATTTCATAAGAGAAAGAGTATATTCCCGTTTATATTGTGTAATATTCTTTTAGTGTTTAGTCTCGGACTTGTTTTGAAATAGTTTGATTTGTTTATTTTATATAAAAACAAGCAACTATAACTATTGTTCACATTGCTGGTTATTCAATATTATTTTAAACTATTGTAATTTTGCTGTTTAACTCATAGAAAGCAGTGATTATACGACATAAAGTTTAAATCAAGAGTAATAAAAAAAGCGACTAATTAATTAGTCGCTTTTTTTATTTTAGATGTATAGTGTATATAGTTTAGATACCTTGGAAAACGAATGGTTTTGCCGGTTTGAAATCTTTTGCTGTATTTCCTTCATAAGTTTTACCGCCAACAAGGTCTAGCTTTAAAACCGGTGCATTTTGAGAAAAATCGATATCTTTAAAATCTACCCAAAATATATTAGGGTATAGGGTTGATTCAAAGTAATATACCATATTTTTTTGATCCGATACCGTTCTCCATCTTGTTGATGAAATATTAGGCTCATTGGGTGTACTGATACCATAAGGAACCGATACATTTCTTATAACACTGAAAACACTTGCTACACTTATTCTTGTGTCATCAACCTGAGGAACTGCATTGATGTAATAAGACGCTCTTACAAATCTGTCAGCAGCACGGTTTGTTCCGGGTAACATAGTTGTACCTCCAATATTTTCCCAATATTTATTCAATGCGAGCTGTTGCTCAAATATAGGAGAATTAGTCATTACCTGATAAGATCTGTCGTGGTGTATAACCAATTTACCTTTAATGTATTCAAATATGGCATTGTCTCCAGTAACATCAGATATCGACAGGTGTAGTGTAGCCATTCTGTCTTGATTGGGCATATTATCCGATATAACTATAAAATCCTCTTTTGCAAGAGCATCAACAGCTTCGCTTACAGTTGCAAAGTTATCAAGTACATACTGTACCCATGCAGCTATCGTTAAGCCCGGCTTTTTCTGATCCCACACAGTGTATTCAGATTCAGCTAGCCAAAGAAGGTTTGCAACCAGACCTTTTTCATTCATACCATCGGTGCTGGATATATCATATGCGGAAGTAATGACACTGCCATACTTTGATTTCCATTTTAAGGAATTGGGACCGACTTCACCGTTTCGATCCATTCCTTTAGGGAATACCCACATGTTACTCATGATGTCTTCTTTCCAGTCCATTGAACGAGCTGTTAAGATTGTATTGTTTGGTCCTTGATATACCACACGCGTACACGCTTCTGTTTTTACTGAAAAGAAGCTGATGAGCGAAGTCATCACTAAAAGATAAAGTGCTTTTTTCATCTCAATAGATAATTTAAATGCATTAATGTTGATATTGATAACAATGATAAAGTTAAGATAGTTCAGGATAATATTAAATATATAATTAAAATAAATAGAATGAATGGAGAGTTCCTGTTTCTTTTTTTATTTTAGTATTTCTTTATTATCCTAGTATACATCTATTTTATAATACTTAATTGGATAAAAAACGTTTATTAGAATAGTTTTGAATATGTTTTTTTATATAAGTTTGCTATTTATATAATCATTAATTTATCAATTATTAAATTACTTTACAATGACGCACAGAAATGGCAAACTTATTCTTAATAAGATCTATTTACTCATTATTATTTGTTTATTATCTTTTGGATTATCAGCTCAAACTAATAAATTGGAATCTACGGGAAATGTGGGAATTGGAACAACTGTTCCAAAAGCATTGTTGCAAGTTACTGCAAATGCTAAAGATTATTTTGTAAACAGATCGATAGCAGGCACAACGGAAGATAGCCAAGGTATAAATTATCTTTTACTGCATAAACTGTATACAAGTGGATCAGTGATAGATGATTATTTTGTTTTTGGCAAAATTACAGCCAAAAGAGGAGGTACTAACGGCTGGAATCGGAAATTTAATGTAGATGTTCATACATCCAGTGCTTACAATACCAATCGGGGAAGTATAATATCTTATAATGAAGCATCGAGATTAGTAACACTGACCTATGCGGGTGAAAGATATTTAGCTCTTGAAATAGCACACGGTTCTTCATTGTATAATTTTTCTTTTACAGGATATGCAAGGTATGAAAAACTAGAAATAAAATATGATCAAGATGTTTCGGATGTGCAGGTGTTTACGTCATTAGATCCTGTAAGGCTTCAAGGAGCTTTGAGTGCAAGTTCATTAGGAGTGGGGACAACTGATACTAAAGGATATACTTTGGCAGTTGCAGGAAGTATGGTTGCTGAATCGGTAAAAGTAGCATTACAATCTGCTTGGCCTGATTATGTATTTACAAAAGATCATGAACTTTTGCCTTTGAACTCTGTTGAATCTTTTATTCAGGAAAACAATCATCTACCAGATATTCCATCTGCTGTTGAGGTAAAAGAAAACGGTATTGATTTGGGAGAGATGAATGCTAAATTATTGAAAAAGGTAGAAGAATTAACTTTATATCTAATTCAGCAAAGTAAGGATATTGAATTATTGCAATCAGAAAATAAAGACTTGGAAAAGAAGATCAATCAATTAGATCTATTAATTCAAAAATAAACTAATTGTTATTTATATATGAAAAATGTATAAATATGTAATATGGATGCATAAATATAAATTTAGTTTTTCTAATTAAATTAAAATTTATATCTTTGAAAATGCTATAAAACCGAATTGAAGATTAACTAAAAGATATATAAAAGATGGTTTTTGATATTAAAATGATTCAAAATCTATATGAGTCATTACCTCAAAGGATATTACAGGCGAAAGAAGAATTAAAAAGACCTTTTACGCTTACCGAGAAAATATTATATGCTCATTTGTCAAAAGATGAACCCATTAAAGACTATAAGCGGGGCGAAGATTATGTGAATTTTGCACCTGATCGTGTAGCTATGCAAGATGCAACTGCTCAGATGGCACTTTTGCAACTAATGAACTCTGGTCGTAAAAGGGTTGCTGTACCATCTACCGTGCATTGCGATCACTTGATTCAAGCATACAAATCGGCAAAAGAAGATTTAAACACAGCCGAAATAACTAATAAAGAAGTGTATGATTTTTTGAGTGCTGTTTCTAATAAATTTGGAATAGGATTTTGGAAACCCGGTGCAGGAATTATACATCAGGTGGTATTGGAGAATTATGCATTCCCCGGAGGTATGATGATCGGTACGGATTCCCATACACCTAATGCCGGCGGATTAGGTATGATTGCCATTGGTGTAGGAGGAGCCGATGCCGTTGATGTAATGGCAGGTATGCCCTGGGAGTTGAAAATGCCTAAAATTATTGGAGTAAAACTAACCGGAAAATTATCAGGCTGGGCTTCGGCTAAAGATGTAATTCTTAAGCTGGCAGGTATTCTTACCGTAAAAGGTGGAACAAATGCGATTATAGAATATTTTGGAGAGGGAGTATATTCACTTTCGGCAACAGGTAAAGCAACTATTTGCAACATGGGAGCTGAAGTGGGTGCTACAACTTCGATTTTTCCTTACGACGAAAAATCAGCGGAGTATCTTATTGCAACAGATCGTCAGGAAATAGTTAGTTTAATAAATTCGGTAAAAGAACATCTAAAAGCTGATACCGAGGTTGAAAATAATCCCTACAACTATTACGATCGTGTAATTGAAATCAACCTATCAGAATTAGAACCGTATATTAATGGACCATTCACTCCCGATGCAGCACACCCCATTTCGGAATTTGCAAAGGTAGTAAAGGAAAAAGGATATCCTCAGGTCATGGAAGTTGGCTTGATTGGTTCTTGTACCAATTCTTCGTACGAAGATATGTCGAGAGCAGCTTCTATTGTAAAAGATGCAAAGTCGAAAGATGTATCGGTTAAAGCACAATTTATTATCAATCCGGGATCGGAACAAGTACGCTTCACTGCCGAACGTGACGGTATACTGACCGAATTCGAAGAAGTAGGGGCAACCATAATGGCAAATGCCTGTGGACCTTGTATCGGTCAATGGAAACGAGAAACTGAAAATCCGGAACGTCCAAACTCAATTTTGACGTCATTCAACCGAAATTTTGCGAAAAGAAACGATGGTAACCCTAATACACATGCTTTCGTAGCTTCACCCGAATTGGTGGCAGCCCTTACCATTGCAGGAGATTTGAGTTTCAATCCTATGACTGATACTTTAACCAATGCTAAGGGAGAACAAGTAAAACTTCAAGAGCCTGTTGGATTAGAATTACCTCAAAAAGGTTTTGGAGTAGAAGATTTAGGATATATCGAACCTGTATCGGAGGGTACTGTCGTTGAGGTTAAAATAGCACTCGACTCGCAACGTCTTCAAATATTACAACCATTTGCAGTGTGGGATGGTAAAGATATTATTGAACAACCCTTATTGATAAAAGCAAAAGGAAAATGTACTACCGATCATATATCTATGGCCGGACCTTGGTTACGTTTCCGTGGACACTTGGATAATATATCGGATAATATGCTTATTGGTGCAGTAAATGCTTTCAATGATAAAACAAACTCGGTTAAAAATCCACTAACCGGTGAATTTGAAGCAGTACCACAATTGGCTCGAAACTTCAAAGCAAAAGGTTTAGGTTCGATTGTAGTAGCAGAAGAAAACTACGGAGAAGGTTCTTCCCGTGAGCATGCAGCTATGGAACCCCGTTTCTTGAATGTAAAGGCTATTATTGTGAAATCGTTTGCCCGCATTCACGAAACCAATCTGAAGAAACAAGGTATGCTTGCCCTAACCTTTGTTAATAAAGAAGATTATGACAAAGTTCGTGAGGAAGATAAAATAAGTATTTTAGGTTTAACTGATTTTAAACCCGGTAAAAATCTGACTGTAAAATTGAGCCATAAGGATGGTACAACCGATTCTATAGAAGTTGCCCATACTTATAATCAACTTCAAATAGAATGGTTCAAGGCAGGAAGCGCTTTGAATTATATGAAAGGAGAATGATCTCTGTATTTTCTCTGCAATAAAATCGAGCATGAATATAAATGTAATTTTATTTCCTGATTTTGAGACTTTAGATGTTTTTGGACCTGTTGAAGTCTTCGGAAAAGTTGAAAATTATACCATTCAGTATTATTCTCAATACGGAGGGACTATAACTAATCAAGATGGGTTAAAGATTGAAACTCAAAAGATAGATAATGTTGAGATTAACGATGTATTGTTTATTCCCGGTGGCTTAGGAACCCGAAAGGAAGTTGAGAATATAAGTTTGATAGGTCAGATAAAGCAACTTGCTGTAAAGAGTCGGTATGTATTAACGGTTTGTACAGGCAGTGCTCTGCTTGCAAAAACAGGACTTCTTGATGATAAAAAAGCAACATCGAATAAACGGGCTTTTGATTGGGTAAGGAGTAATTCTGATAAAGTGAACTGGATTCAACAAGCTCGATGGGTAGTTGACGGTAAATATTATACATCATCAGGAGTAAGTGCCGGAATAGATATGACTTTAGGTTTTGTGAGTGTTCTTTTGGGAAAGAATACCGCAGAGAAAATAGCTTTTCGAATAGAATATAATTGGCAAAGCGATAAGCATCGCGATGATTTTTGGAAACAATAAATAACAATAATGTCACAAAAAATAACTATAAATAATGGTAAGCTAAGTGTACCAAATAACCCGATCATACCTTTTATAGAAGGAGATGGAGTAGGGGGCGAAATTTGGAAAAATGCACAGCAAGTAATTAATAAGGCTGTAGAAAAAGCCTATCAAGGAAAACGAAAAATAGAATGGAAAGAAGTGCTTGCCGGAGAGAAATCGTTTAATGAAAACGGTTCGTGGCTTCCCGAAGATACAATGAATGCTTTTCGTGAATATCTTGTCGGAATAAAAGGACCTCTTACTACACCCGTTGGAGGGGGAATCCGTTCGTTGAATGTTGCCCTTCGTCAGGATTTAGATTTGTATGTATGCCTTCGTCCTGTTCGTTGGTTCAAAGGAGTAGTATCTCCTATTAAAACACCGGAAAAAGTAAATATGACTATTTTCCGTGAAAATACAGAAGATATTTATGCCGGTATCGAATGGATGCAAGGAACACCCGAAGCCGCAAAATTCCTAAATTTTCTTCAAACGGAAATGGGCGTGAAAAAAGTACGTTTCCCCGAAACCTCTTCTTTTGGAGTAAAACCCGTTTCGGTTGAAGGTACAGAGCGACTGGTTCGTGCAGCAATAGAATATGCTTTAGAGAACAAATTACCCTCAGTAACCATTGTTCATAAAGGTAATATTATGAAATTTACCGAAGGTGGATTCAAACAATGGGGATATGCTCTTGCTGAAAAAGAATATGGAAATAAAGTATTCACTTGGCAGCAGTGGGAGAAAATCAAGAAAGAAAAAGGAGAAGCAGAAGCCAATAAAGCATTGGAGCAGGCTAAATCAGACGGCAAACTCATAGTAAAAGATGTAATAGCAGATGCCTTTCTTCAAAATACATTATTAAAACCTGCCGAATATTCGGTTATCGCAACACTTAATCTGAACGGAGACTATGTTTCCGATCAATTGGCTGCAATGGTCGGAGGTATTGGTATTGCTCCGGGAGCAAATATCAATTATATGACAGGGCATGCCATTTTTGAAGCGACTCATGGTACAGCACCGGATATTGCAGGGAAAGATATAGTGAATCCATCATCTCTATTACTTTCAGCTGTAATGATGCTTGAATATTTGGGATGGACTGAAGCAGGCGATCTTATAACTAATGGTCTTGAACGCCTTTACAGCAAAGGACAAGCAACAGCCGATCTTGCCCGCTTTATGGAAGGTGGCACAACCCTTACCACTAGTAAATTCTGTAAGCTTCTAACAGATAGCTTGTAAAGAGTATAATAGACAGGTCTTACGATCACAATAAATTAACTTTCTAAAAATACATATCCGATGAATAACATTATAAAGAAAATATCCGAAACCATACGAACAACAACACAAATAGATCCGGAATTATTTCAAACCTATAATGTGAAAAGGGGACTCCGCAACGAAGACCATACTGGAGTAGTTGTAGGACTGACTAAAGTCGGAGATGTTGTTGGGTACGAGCGGGGAGACGACGGTACACTAAAAGCAATTCCCGGAAAACTGATGTATCGGGGAATCAGTATCGAAGAAATTGTAAAAGGAGCTCAGGATGAAAACCGTTTAGGCTTTGAGGAAACGATATTCCTGATTCTGGCTGGCTATCTGCCCGGAAAAGAAGAACTGAAGGGCTTTTCTCAATTACTGAGCCAGACAATGGATCTGAATCCGAAGATAACGATGCATATTCTTGATTTAGAAGGATCTGATATCATGAATATTTTGTCAAGATGTGTATTGGAGCTATATACCTTTGATGAGAATGCAGATGATACATCCGAAGAAAACTTGGTTAGACAATCACTCAATTTGATAGCCACATTCCCTACCATTGTAGCGTATGCTTATAATGCATTAAGGCATAATCAAGGAAAATCACTCCATATAAGGCATCCGAAAGAAAACTTTTCATTAGCGGAAAACTTTCTCTATATGATGAAAGGAAGTAAATATACACCACTGGATGTGAAAATACTCGATCTTGCACTGATGGTTCATGCAGACCACGGTGGGGGAAATAATTCCACATTTACAGTCCGTGTAACCAGTTCGGCAGGAACAGATACCTATTCTTCTATAGCAGCCGGTATCGGTTCATTAAAAGGACCTCTTCATGGGGGAGCTAACCTGAGAGTAGTAGATATGCTCAAGCATATAAAAAAGAATATCAAAGATTGGACAGATGTGGCCGAGATAGATGCCTTCCTACAAAAAATTCTTAATAAGCAGGCCTATAATAAAACAGGACTTATATATGGAATAGGGCATGCTATATATACAATATCCGATCCACGTGCAACCCTGTTAAAGGAAATGGCGCGAGATTTAGCTATTGAAAAAGGGCGTGAAGATGAGTATAATTTCTATAACCTTCTGGAGGAACGTGCTATAAAGAACTTTATGGAGTATAAAGGAAGTAATGTAAAGAAGCAGGTGTGCGCCAATGTCGATTTTTATTCCGGCTTTGTATATGATATGATTGGTTTACCTCAGGAAATATACACGCCATTATTCGCTATGGCTCGTATTGTAGGATGGACGGCACACCGTATAGAAGAATTAAATTTTAAGGAAAGACGAATTATTCGTCCAGCTTATAAGAATGCATCTGATACGAAGAGTTACATTCCTCTTAACGAAAGAAAGTAAAATACAATAGAATATGAAACAGTTCACATTGATTATAGCCGGTTTCTATGGGCTGATTACAATTATACTGGGAGCTTTAGGTTCCCATGCTTTTAAAAAGATACTATCGGTCGATAAACTGGCAAGTTTCGAAGTAGGTATCCGTTATCAGATGTATCATGCGATAGTCTTATTGGTTCTAGGCTTATTCTTATCATTTACTACTCCATTAGAAAAATGGTCGAGTCTTTGTTTAATAATTGGCACATTTCTTTTTTCGTTTACAATCTACTTTTTGGCTTTTTCGGAATATCTTAATATTAATCTGAAATTTTTAGGACCTATAACTCCAATTGGAGGCATTTTTCTGATTTTGGGTTGGATTTTGTTAATCACTTATTTTATAAAATATAAGTTCTGAGGATGTTACTCATATCAAATCTAATAAATAGATACTTTGTAGTTAAATAATTGAAATTTTCCGAATAAAAATAGGATATCTAATTTATTATTTTATATATTTGCCAAAGAGCTGGTTTTAAGCATATAAGCATAAAAAGATAGCAAGGTATTTATCTTGCCATCTTTTTGTCTCTCTAAATCTCTGATAAATAGTGTTTTGAAAAATATTTTCGATTTTTATCGATTTTTTATCCTTAAAGATTTGGACTGTATTAAAAAGTCTACTACTTTTGCACTCGCTTTGAAACCGAGAGACGGTTATTAATATAAAGC
>NZ_CAKUOF010000024.1 GCF_934668725.1 uncultured Dysgonomonas sp. | reverse complement strand
ATGAGATTACACGATTGGAAAATTTCTTCTATTATCCGGATAGTGCTTATGTAGTGAAGAATATCCGTAAAAGCGTGATCGATTATGAGCATCGCTTGCAAGAGCTGGTTCGGAAGCAAGAGCAAAAGAAACAGAACGAAGAAAATATTAAACGCTTAGATAGTGAAATTCAAGAATTGAATGTAGAATAAATTGAAATAAAGGCAAAGTCAAGAGCTTTGCCTTTATTTTGATATTACCTGAAAAGATAAAAACATGTTTCTGTTTTCGTTTCTTTTATTTTCAAAGAGCAGGAGGGAAGTTGAAAACTACTTTTTCTGAAACTATAATCTGCCGAATCTATTAAATGGTTAATCAGTAACTCTTCCTCTTCTGTTGAATCTAAAAATAAAAAAGAAGCATCACAATTATTTTCGCTATCGAAAGAAATTGAGATTGTAGCCTCTTCATTATCGAAACGTACTTCAATAATGTGATCGTGTACTCCTTTTTCAATATATTCCATCAGGCAGACAGGATAGTCTTTGTATTTTTCTTTCAGATCATTTTCCGATTGACCTAGAGTCGACCAGGCATGTTCGAGCAACGTATCGAATTTAGTATTTTGATTTCGCATAAATATCCGCATTTAGAGCCTGATTGAAGAATCAAGCTGATATAAATAGTATGTAATAATTTATATCTCTGCGGTGTTGAGTCGTCAGTCTGAATCGTATATCAAACCGACAAGAAGCAGGATGTGAATACAAAGATACAATTAACAAACAAAAGTTAATCCTTGTTTTGCTTTTTTCAATATCTTTAAGGTCGCAGACCTTTTTATCTGTTTTTGTAGAAAGGATTAATATTAAATCGCAAAATGAAGAAGTCCATATCATATTTACCATCAACTAATCAGAGAGATCTACATTTTATTGTTGAGGCTGTTTTGCAACGGCTGAAACAAACCGAAATGATAATTTTGTTCGGCAGCTATGCCCGAAACGACTATGTGGTATATGATGAAAAATATGAGTTTGGCAAACTACAGTTTTATGTAAGTGATTACGATATACTGGTTGTCACAAGCGGTGTATCAGATGGAGGAGCAATTAGGTCACTCAGCAATGTCGAAGATTTGTACTATGACAGGGCAAAAGACCCTGACAGGCAACCTCCTGTTCAGTTTATCAGTGAGGATATGAAGAAACTGAATAAGTATCTGAATGAGGGTCGGTATTTTTATACGCAAATAAAGCAAGAGGGGGTTGTATTATACGATAGTGGAAAACATAAGCTTGCTCGAAGAAGAAAACTCAGCTTTGATGAAATAAAGCAACAAGCTCAGGAATATTTTATCGATAAGTTTAATTACGCAAACGATTTCTTAGAAGGAGCTAAATTTTATTATGAAAAAGAGAAATATAAATTAGCGTCATTCAATTTACATCAAACTTGCGAAAATCTTATTTATGCTATTCGCCTAGTGAATACACTCGAAAACCCAAAACAACATAATCTCACAAAACTGTTAAACTCCGTAAAGAAATATTCTAATGAGTTTATAAAAGTCTTTCCACAGGATACACCCGAAGAAAAGCGTTTATTCGAACTTATTAAGGCAGCTTATGTGAATGGTAGATACGATCCTGATTTTGTTGTTACAAAGGAGGATATTGATGCACTTGTTCCGAAAGTGGAATTATTGAGGGATATTACAAAGCGAATTTGTGAGGGGAAGATTGGGGAGTATGGGGAGACGATGTGAAAATAAAAATATATAAAAGAAAGCCATATCAACAGATATGGCTTTCTTATTAGAAGAAGCGTTTTTTTTAAATAGAATTTGATTATTATTGTTTTATTTGATATATTTGTATAATATTTACGAATTAATAAAATAGAGCAATGATTTCAGAATTTAGAGTTAAAAATTTCCTATCCTTCAAGGAAGAGCAGATACTCAGTTTTGAAGCGACTAGTGATCAAAACAATGAGGACTATTATTGTATTGAGATCAAAGAAGGAGTAAGGCTGTTAAAAACAGCTGTGATTTATGGCGCTAATGCTTCGGGTAAAACAAACTTATTGGAATCTCTTAATTTTTTAAGAGAATTGATACTTAGATCCCCAAAAGACAAAAATAAGGAAATAGGAGTAGATCCATTTCTCCTAGATGATTACTCAAAAAATGAAAGAACATCTTTTTCAATATCTTTTTTCATTAAAGAGATAAAATTTATTTATACTTTATCGCTCGATGACAAAAGAATCTATGAAGAGAACCTGTTATATTATCCAAGTGTGCAACCTGCAAAGTTATATGTGAGAACATACAATGAAAAGAGTGATTCGACTGAAATTATTTTTGGAAGTCATCTAAAATTAGGAAAAAAAGATCGTCTAATAATCATAGGGAATACCTTAAATAATTGTACTGTACTAGCTTCTTTTGGCAAATCAAATGTTGCATCAAGTTTGCTGAATGAAATATTTGAATATTTCGCTCACACAATGAAAGACATCCTTAGACCAAATTCTGATTTGTCTGATTTTACGATAAAAGCGTTGGAAAAAGAGCCTGAAATGAAAAATTTTATTCTTAGCTTATTGTTCGAATCTGACTTTAATATTAGCAACTTGGAAATACAAAAGGATGATTTAGTTATAACTCCTGAAGTAGCAAAGATGATTGAAAATTCACCAATGCCTGAAGATATAAAGAAAAGTTATTTAGAAAAAGGAAAAATAGAAAATCCTGAATTGGTTTACACACACAAAACGGGTAAAGGCTTTTATTTGCTCCCTGAAGGGGCTGAATCGAGAGGTACAATTCGGTATACTGGGATGGCTACAATTTTATATCGTCTGATTAAGCAAGAAGCAATATTACCCATTGATGAGATTGAATCTAGTTTGCATTTTGAACTTATATCATATTTTATAAAATTATTTCTGGTAAATGGAGAAAAATATTCCCAATTAATATTTACAACCCATGATATTAATCTTTTAGACGAAGATTTTATTCGTAGAGACACTGTCTGGTTTGCTGAAAAGAATGAAGAAGGAGAGACTTCTTTGGAAAGACTGTCTGACAAAGGACTACATAAAAATACATCTCCATACAATGCGTACAGACAGGGTAAACTTGGAGCAAAACCTTTTATGGGAAACATATTCATTAACTAAGAGATAGAGTGATGAATAGAGCAAAAATAAGTATTGCTATAATTGGAGAAGGAGAAACTGAATGGTTTTATTTTGATTCTTTAAGAAGGAGTAAAAGATACTCTTTCTCAATAGAACCATCTTTACCTCAACATGCAGATATTGATCATATGATGAAATTAGTTCGGAAAGCCGTATTTAATGAATATGATTATGTTTTTTGCTTATTGGATATGGATAGAATCAACTCCATTTCTAAAGAACGTGAACGATACAATGAGTGTATTAAAGATTTTGCTGAAACAAGTGTTATATTCATTGAAAGTATGCCCTGTATTGAATTTTGGTTTCTATTACATTTCTTAGAGCATTATTCTACAAAACCTTATCTAGACTGTAGCTCAGTTATACCAGAGCTTAACAAATATTTTAAAGGTTATGAAAAGACTAAGAATTTTTTTAGAAGAAACAGTTTATATAATATTCTATCTATAAATGGAGATATTGATAGAGCAAAAAAATACGCTCGCAAATTGACAGAAAGACATGAGTTAGAGCTTGACAATAAAACATTTCCTTATTCTGAGATATATAAAATATTAGACATATTGGACAGTCTGTCAGAGAATAATGATGGATAAATAGAAAAAGGTTATATAGATAAATATTTTTCAGAAAATGGCACGAAATTTGCTTAAATAAATATAATATATAATAATAAAGTAAAAGATGCAGTAGCGTCAACTACTACATCTTAATATAACCTCTTAATAGGGAGGGTTTACTCTACAGAATTGATCGCCTGTTGAGAAAATTGTGGCACAAAGATAGATATTTTTGATTATAATCAAACTATTTATAGCTTTCTTCACTTATCCCTATTCGGCATCTGCCTCGCCGAAAAGCAGTTAGTTTGCAAAATTCTTATAATTCAATTTAATACAGTAGTTATACCATATTGATAAGAGTTTTGCCATGCAGACAGGGTAAATCCGCTTGTAATAATTCGGACGATTAAAACTTATTTCACTATGGCACAAACAGATGCTGGAAAGAAGAAGGTGTATGTACATCCACATACGAAAGAAGATGGAACTAAAGTTCCACCTCACTATCGTTCTACACCTAGCACTTCAGATGGAGCGAAAAAAGGTGGTAAAGCCACAAAGTAAGCTTAAAATAAGAGTTTAAAGGTTCTCTACAAAAACCTTTATTAAAACTATTATAAACGAAAATAATCTTTATGCTATATAAAATTTCAATTAATCCCTTATGCGATTTTGTTACAGGATCGGCAAGAAAGAAAGCTTCTATTATTAAAAGTCAAAAGAACCCTAGCAAATTTATGGTCGCTAGATATAGGACTGCAAAAACAAGAATGAGTAGATTTGTCAAAAATGGATTTACATATCAAGATATTCTTTCTGGAATTGCTGATTTGCAGACAAAACAATGTACTACAGATTTCCAAAAGAATGACAGAAAGGCTTCAATAGAAGCACTGAGACTATTCTTGGAGCTCCAATTCCCAACAAATTTCAAGAAGTTGAAATGCTCGTTTTCTACAGATAAAAGAAAAGATGTGGAATTTAATAATGTTTCAATAACTGTCTCCCCAGATCTTATACTTCGCTGGGAGGAAGATGGTAAAAAATATATAGGAGGGGTAAAATTTCACATATCAAAAAGTAACATCTTTGATTATGAGAAAGCATCATTTGCAGCAGGTTTAATTCATTTATATTTGAAAGAATCAATCGCTTGTAATGATGAAATTGTTGTTGATGATTACTGCCTTTGTGTTGATGTCTTTGGTAGTAAAATTTGTTCAACCCCAAAGAATAAAAAAGATTTTAATTCTAAACTATATAAAGCTTGTGATGAAATAAAGTCTTTATGGGAAGTTGCATAATTATTATCTAGTAATAACAATTATAGTAAAGAATTGAAAAATATAACTAATAAAGCATTTAAAGAATGAATTTTACGCATTATGATTTAGGGCAAAAAGATAGAGGTCAGGTTATAGAAGTGACGTTGCAGGGTAGTGCTGCTAATGTCAGACTATTAGATTCTTCTAATTTTCAGAAATATAAAAATGGACAACGGCATACCTATCGAGGAGGACTTGTGACTAAATCTCCGATAAGACTTGAAATCCCATCTTCGGGTCGTTGGCATATAACAATAGATATGCAAGGCTTGAGAGGATCTGTAAAAACAAGCGTAAGAACTCTTCCTGGAGTTTTACCAAATTATCGTGAGCCAGCTTTGTCTACAGTTCCTTCGTTAGTCCACAAAGATGATTATTTAGGTGAAGACGATTTTGTTAAAGAATATGATGTATTCATTTCCCATGCCTCAGAAGATAAAGATGAAGTCGTTAGACCTTTGGCAAATGCATTAATTAATGAAGGACTAAAAGTCTGGTATGATGAATTTGAACTAAAGATAGGAGATAGTTTGCGAAGAAAAATAGACAAAGGATTGGCAAATAGTAAATTTGGAATTGTTGTTTTATCAAAAGATTTCATAAAAAAAGGATGGACTAATTATGAGCTAGATGGGATAATAACAAAATCAGTCAACGGAGAACAGATTGTTCTTCCAATATGGCATAATATTACAAAAAAAGAAGTAATTGATTATAGTCCTTCACTCGCAGATAAGGTTGCCAGAAACACATCGTCGTATACCGTTGATGAAATTGCGACTGAAATAGCTCAAGTTATTTATAATGCTTAATTGGATCAAATCCCACTTTTTGTCCCTATTTTGTCTCCCATAAAACAATAAAACCCTGATTATCAGCTGATAATCAGGGTTTTCAAGTACCCAGAGCCGGGATCGAACCGGCATGGAAGTGAATCCACTGGTGTTTGAGACCAGCGCGTCTACCAATTCCGCCATCTGGGCATTTTTTGTGAGTGCAAAGATAGATATATTTTCGAATATACCATACATCTCCTCTTTTTTTTGAAAAAAGAAGTATTTTTTTTTCTAAGCATAAAATATATTATATTTGTTTACGTCTTAAGGTTAGACATATATAATAAATATAAATTCATACCATTTTTATACCATGGACAATAAAAATAGCTACTGTGTGATAATGAGTGGCGGAATTGGCAGCCGTTTTTGGCCATTTAGCCGCGAGAATCGCCCTAAGCAATTTCTGGATTTTTTCGGAACAGGCCGATCTCTTTTACAAATGACAGTAGATCGTTTTAAGAAAATTCTACCTCTCGAAAATATATTTATTGTAACTAATGAGAGCTATGCAGAACTCACCATGCAGGAGGTTCCTGAATTATCCCCTAGCCAAATCCTATTAGAGCCTCTTAGACGAAATACAGCCCCGTGCATTGCCTACGCTAGTTACCACATCAACGCGATAAACCCAAATGCAAATATCGTTGTAGCTCCGTCTGACCACCTTATTCTAAAAGAAGATGAGTTTATCGCAGTTATACACAAAGCATTAAATTTTGTCAGAAATCATAAAACCCTACTAACTTTAGGTATTAAACCTAACAGACCCGAAACAGGGTATGGATATATTCAAATTGATTCTGACACTGTAGGGGAGATAAATAAAGTAAAGGTTTTCACAGAAAAGCCCAATCTTGATTTAGCCAAAATATTTTACGAAAGCGGTGAATTTCTTTGGAATTCAGGATTATTCATTTGGAATGTACAAACCATCCTAAAAGCATTTAATGACAATCTACCGGAGGTTGCCGCAATTTTTAATCAAGGAAAAGATATCTACACAACAGAAAAAGAGAAAGCTTTTATTCAAGAACAATATTCTTATTGTCCAAGTATTTCTATCGACTATGGAGTAATGGAGAAAGCGAACAATGTTTGTGTTATTGCTGCCGATTTCGGATGGTCAGATCTTGGCACATGGGGATCATTACATGACATATCCGATAAAGATAAAGATGCAAATGCGGCCCTAAAATGTGAGACTTTATTCTATGAAAGTTCTGAAAATATTGTAGCCCTACCCGATGGGAAATTAGCAGTCATCCAAGGCTTAAACAATTATATTGTTGCTGAAGTAGACAATATTCTGCTTATATGCCAAAAAGATCAGGAACAACGTATTAAGCAATTTGTTGCTGATACAAAATTAAAATATGGCGATAGCTATATTTAATCAACAGAAGATATAACGATATAAAAAGAGAGGCATTATATGTCCCTCTTTTTTTATAATTTTGCAAACAATGAATAAGATATCTATTATAACTGTAAACAGAAATAATGCCGAAGGTTTAGAAAGAACCATAAAAAGCGTTATTAGGCAAACTTATACTAACTATGAGTTCATTGTTATTGATGGAGCTTCTACAGATAACAGCGTAGATATTATAAAACATTACTCATCAGATATATCTTATTGGATAAGTGAAAAAGATACCGGCGTATTCAATGCAATGAATAAAGGGATAAAGCGCTCGACCGGAGAATATTGTTATTTTCTTAACTCTGGCGACATATTTGTAAACAACAATGTACTCCAAGATATATTTGGATCACAAACATATCTATCACCTTTCATTAATGGTCATCAGATTAATGATTTTGGTAATTACACTCAAAAAGTGCCCTGCTTAAACAGATATCTTACTTTATTCGATTTTTATTGGGGGACAATTAAACATCAAGCAACCTTTATTCGTCGCAATCTATTTGAAACATATGGTTTATATGACGAAAACCTAAAGATAACCTCTGATTGGAAGTTCTTTTTACAAACAATTGGGCTAAATAATGAACAACCCATATTTGTTGATGTCGACATTGTACTCTTTGAGTGGGACGGATTAAGCACCAACGCAGAACTTGCTAACTCACATATAAAAGAAAGAGCTCAAGTTCTGGATGAGAATATCCCTAAGTCTATACAAAAAGACTATGAGAGTTTTCACGAGATGAGCGATTATCTATATGTAATGAATACGATGAAGAGAAGTCCTTTCTGCTCCTTTCTCATAAAGATATTAGTCAAAATATTCAAGTGAATATATAAACCAGATATATTAAGTAATATCTATTACACACTTTTCTTCAATTGATATGCCGAATAAGGCAAAATCATATTTAACAGGATCATCTGCATCGAGCAATCTTAAGTTTTCAGTCAGTTCTTGAGCCGCAATCCAGTCAGGCTTATCTCTCGATAATAGTCCAATCCTTTTGGCTGTACGCTCCACATGTAAATCAAGAGGGCAAATAAGATCTTTTGGCTGAATGGTTTTCCACAGACCAAAATCAACTCCTTGCTCATCGCTTCTCACCATCCAACGCAGATACATATTCAAACGTTTACATGCCGACTTGCGTAAAGGGTTAGGTATATGCTTACGGGTACGTGAAGGAGCATCCGGATGATCGAAAAAATAATGCTGAAAATAATTTAATCCATCTTCTACAGTCATTCCTTCACTGGGAAAAAATGCTGTTTCGAGAGTTGAATGTCGGGCATAATGTCTTTTAAAAAAATCAATACAATATAAAAGATCAGTATCATTAAAAGTGCGATGCTTAAATCCGATTAAATGTTTTAAATGTTCATCTTTATGCTGTGTTATAAATTGGTAAGGAGCATTATCCATCCTCAGGGAAAGCTCTTTACATTTATTTATAATGGTGGGACGTTGTCCCCATGCGAAAATAGCTGCAAAAAACCCCATTATTTCTATATCCTCATCCTCATCGTAAGAGTGAGGTATACAAATCGGATCATTTTCTATGAATTGGGGGCGATTATACAGTAAAACCTTCTGATCTAAAAAATTCTTAAGGTATTCAAAATTTACTATAGCCATTATTATAGATTAATATATTTATTCGTATCTTTCGTTGTTATAAACAAGTATTATATATAATACGTTATATATAGATATGAACTAAATTAATAATAAAAGAACAAAAGACATGAAAAACAAGGTTAAAATTCTCTTTCGGTCTACTATGATTGCATTATTTGCTGTCATATTGGTTTCGTGTAGCAGCAAATTAACACCTCTCTCTCCATCACTATTCAGTGTAAGTCCAACACCAATGGAGGTTCAAGGAAGTAAAATTCCTGTAACTGTAAATGGAAAATTTCCTGAAAAATGGTTTAACAAGAATGCAGAAATAACCATCACGCCTGTATTGAAATGGGGTATTTCGGAACAAGTGGGAACTTCCGTTAATTATCAAGGAGAAAATATAGCGGGAAATGGTATTGTTATATCGCAAAAACAAGGTGCTCCTTTCACTATCAAGTCTGATTTTGATTACGATCCTGAGATGACTAATCCTGCATTATATTTACGTTTTACAACTCTTGTCAAAAATAAACCGGTAACACTTCCTGATGTAAAAATTTCAGAAGGTTTGATTACAACGGCTGCATTAGCAAATGCATTGACCAATACTCCGGCTGATGCCCCTGATGATTTTCAGAAATTAATTAAGGATGCGTATGATGCTAAGATTCTTTTCCTCATACAACAAGCAGAACTAAGATCCAGCCAATTGAACTCAAGTGATCTTAAAGCTTGGAAAAATTTAGTAAAAAGTGCTGATAATAACCCTAAGCAAACAGTTAATGTAGAGGTATTAGCCTATGCATCTCCTGATGGTGGTTATGAGCTTAACTCGAAACTGGCTGAAAAACGCGAAAAAAATACAACCGGATATTTGAATAAAGAATTCAAAAAAGAAAATGTTAATACAAATGTATATGCCAATTATACAGCTCAAGACTGGGAAGGTTTCAAAAAACTGGTAGAAGCCTCAAATCTTCAGGATAAAGACCTAATATTACGTGTGATTTCGATGTATCAAGATCCTGCTGACAGGGAACGTGAAATCAAAAATATTTCGGTCGTCTATAAAGATCTTGCGGAGACCATACTCCCTCAATTAAGACGTTCTCGTTTGATCGCAAATGTTGAAACTGTTGGTAAAACAGATAGTGAATTGATTCAGGCATTCAACACTAATCCATCTATCTTAACGGCTAACGAACTTCTATATACTGCCACTTTGGAAGGTACACCTAAAGAAAGAATATATACGGTAGTAACTCAAAGATTCCCTACTGATTACAGAGGTTGGAATAACCTGGGTGCCTTCTACTTTGAAAACGGACAGATAGATGCTGCTCAGAAAGCTTTTGTTAAAGCTCAACAAATAAACAATAAAGCTCCTGAGCCCAATATGAATTTGGGATTATTGGCAATGGCTGACGGTGATATTATCAAAGCTGAACAATTAATCGCAAGTGGTTCACAGGCTAATACTTCTGGTGAAGCTCTTGGATTGCTGTACTTAAAGAAAGGAGACTATAACAAAGCTATTCAAGCATTTGGAAATACCAAATCGAACAATGCAGCATTAGCACAAATATTGACCAAGAATTATAACCAAGCAGAGCAAACTCTTAATGCTATAAGTAATAAAGACGGAATGACTCATTATCTTGAAGCAATAGTAGCTGCCCGCACAAATGATGCAACAGGTGTTGCACACCATTTAGGAGCAGCATTTGAGGCAGATCCATCTCTAAGACAACAAGCAATTTACGATTTAGAGTTTGCTAAGTTCGCAAACAATGTAGCTGTATCTTCCTTATTAAGATAAAAAACAGTTCAAGTTAAATTATAAAATAAATAAGGCTACCAAATGGTAGCCTTATTTATTTTTGCAATCATTTGATAAGTATCACTGCATATCAATTTCTTTTCCTTGATAGAAATCTAATATCTTACTCCTAAATACAAAGTCATATTTCGCTTGAATCTGCTCCGACTTGCTACTTATTAGTTTTGTTTGCGATTCATTATATTCAAAAACGCTTGTTTTACCTATCTGATAACGCTCTTCTGCATATTTGAATGACTCCGCAGCAGCCTCGTAAGCTTTCTCGGTAGAAATAAATTTCGCCTGCGCCGCCGTAGCATTCTGATAAGCTTGTTGTATTTCTTTAAACAAAGCCAACTTTACGTTATCAAGTGCCAACTGTTGATTCTCAATGTTCAAACGAGCCTGACGTACTTTATTCCGTGTTTGAAATCTATCGAATATCGGTATACTCAAGTTCAATCCCAAAGCAATCCGATAGTTATCCCTCAATTGATGGGCTATAGCCGAATTAGCGATATCACTATCATAAACATGACTAAAACTATTATCATAAGATGCCCCAAAAGTAAGAGTCGGCCAATACCCAGACTGAGCAACCTTTAACGCCTTTTTGGTACTCTCAACATTAAACTCCGCTTCCTTTACATGAGGTCTTGTTTGTACTGCCTTGTCGTACACAACATCCGGTTTTACCAATCTGGACAATACATCTTCGACCATTACCGTTTCGGTCAATTTGGGAGCTTCAATATCAAACCCTTCCATTGTTTGAAGATTTAGAGCCTGAGCCAAATTCAACAAACTCAATTTAAGATCATTATCAGATGTAGTAACATTCAACTCATCTTTAGCCAATTGTGCCTTTATATCATATAATTGAGATTGTGCAACCTTACCGGTTTCAACCAAAATAACCGTCCTTTCTACCTGAGTTAGCGTTAGAGACACTTGCTCTTTAAAGACTTTCAGAATCTCTTTCTTAAATAAAACATCTAAAAAATAGGCTGTGATTTGCAGCTCCATATTTTCCTTTGCTTTATTCAGACCTGCCATAGCCGCATACATATTCAACTCATTAGCTTTTATTTGGTTTTCAATACGAAAGCCTGTAAAAACAGGAACATTTGTTGCTACCGAGAAACTCGTAAGAGATGCTGTTTTCGCTTCAAAAACACCAGTAGAAGCATTAGGTGAACGACCAAAGTTGAAGCTTTGCCCGGCAGATCCGGTTAAATCAGGTAACCTTTCATTCTTACTTGTATTCAGATCAACTTCTGCTCCTTTAACTTTTAAATCCTGTTGCTTAATTTCTATATTATTGTCTATAGCATAATCAATACATTGTCTTAACGTCCAAGCAGACTGACTTTGAGCGCCCAATGTCAGCAATAAACAACCTACAGCTATAATATATTTTTTCATAGAGTTATATCATTTTTATAAATTCCACCACAATACACGTCATTCATAAAGTCAATAGACCTTATTTAGGCTGTTCCGGCATATTTGCTTTTTCATCCTTTTCGTTACCTCTGATTTTTTGTCCTTTGGCCAACCCCGATTTAACTTCTATATTTATTCCATTCGACAACCCAACAGTTATATACTTCTTATCGAATACTTGTTTGGGGGTTTCCTGAGTAAGAACATACACAAATGCTGAATCGTTACTGAAAGAGACCGTACTTTCAGGTACGGTTAAAACTCCTTTAGCGTT
Source organism: uncultured Dysgonomonas sp. (assembly GCF_934668725.1). Lineage (GTDB taxonomy): Bacteria > Bacteroidota > Bacteroidia > Bacteroidales > Dysgonomonadaceae > Dysgonomonas_A. The sequence goes on along the minus strand of NZ_CAKUOF010000024.1, from coordinate 31,845 downwards.
AGCCACCATTATCTGAGCATTGGCACTATAGCCGGCACGTATATCTATGGAGTCTGTAATTTTTGCCGCCGCTTTTATTTCAAAAAGAATAGCTCCGTTCTCCTCTACACCTTTTGGTGCAACATACTCGAGTACAGCATCGAATTTTTTATTATCAATTGCACCAATTGATAACCTGATAGGCATTCCTACATGAATACGACCCACTTCAGTTTCATCGACCTTTCCTATAAAAATCATATCGGACATATTAGCGACTGTAGCAATAGTAGTTCCTTCGTTAAAGTTATTGGATTGAATAACCGAGTTACCTACTTTAATAGGTATGTCCAAAATCATTCCATCAATAGTGGATTTAATCTGAGTATTACTGTATTTTGCTGTTTTTTTAGAAACTCCTGTACGGATAATATCTAAGTTATCTTTGGCATTTTCGGCGTCTTCCTGTGCTTTTCGATAATCAGCCTCAGCTTTATCCATCTCCTCTTTAGCAATAACTCCTTTTTCAAACAATTGCTTTTGGCGGTTATAATCGGCACTCGATAAATTTAGATTAATCTTAGCAATATTTACTTGGGATTCGGCTGCACTTAAAGATGACGACTCCGGTACAACCTGTATAGTAGCGATTACCTCTCCTGCCTTCACGTGGTCACCCGCTTCTTTTAATACGGTTTCTATGATACCTGCAATCTGAGGTTTAATAAGAACTTCGTCACGGGGAGAAACTTTTCCTGTAGCAACAGTCGTATTCTCAATATCTCCTTCGGCAACTTCGACAATTTCATAAATAACCTCTTTGGGCTGACTTTTGTTCCATAGGAAAACAAAAACACCTACAACTACTACTGCTATAAGAACCACTCCAATTATACTGAAGATTTTCTTTACAGGGCTTTTCTTCTTTGCGTAACTTTCCATATTATTTGATGTTTATTTTTTCTTTTTTTAGTATGCAGATATTGTCTTTAAATAATCTTTAAATAAGTTTTATTCTTCTCTGATTGCATCAATAGCCTTGATACTTAAAGCTCTCAAAGCAGGCATCAATCCGGCAAAAAGCCCCGAGGCTATAAGTATGGACATCGAAACAAGGGCTGTACCAAAAGAGATGAAAGGCGGGATAAAGAACATGTCCTCGCTGGCTCCTCCTCTCATTCCTATACTGATTAACTCCAGAATTATAACTCCGAAGAACAATCCTCCGAATCCTGCAATAAAAGTAAGAATAAAACTCTCGCTCACAATTTGTGAAACTATAGTGACCGGTTTTGCTCCCAGCGCCCGACGTACCCCAATCTCGCGAGTTCGCTCACGCACCGTAACCAACATAATATTACTTACCCCGATAATCCCCGAAAGCAGAGACCCAAGCCCTACAATCCATATTAAGGTTCTTATTCCCAAGAATAAATTTGCAAAAGTCTTAAACTCTTTTTCGATATTGAAACTCCTGACAGCTTTTTCGTCATTAGGAGCAATACTATGATTGGTTTTTAGAATTGTCTTGATTTGATCTTCAAGTGTAGAGACAGACATGCCTTCTTTGGCCGTAGCTCCCATAAAGTGAATAACATCTCCTTGATTAAAGGCTTTCTGCATGGTTGAAAAAGGAAGATATACCGAGGTTTCGGCATCTCCCCCGATTTGGGCTTTAGAGTTGGGACGTATTACACCCACTACCTGAAAATAGATACCATTTACACGAATATATGCTCCTATAGGGTCTTGCCCACTATCGAATAAATTTTCAGCAACAGTCTTTCCTATAAGTGCTACTTTGCCAACGTTTCTAATATCTAAATCATTAAACAAACGACCTTTAATTACAGTCTGTGTCTGTATTTTAAACTGGTCGGGATATACCCCCATAACTTGAGCCGAAGTTGACTTACGTCCCATCACTACATTTTTAGACGAACTTTCGCCAAACAACATGGGAGAAATATATTCCAGAGCCGTCGCTTTTTGTTTTATTATCTCAAGGTCACGATTATTCATATTCCACCAACGGCCTTTTCTAAAACCTTTATAGGGTTCGCTGGTTACATTCGTAAAAAAGAATCCCGAATTGGTGGCAAATCCTTTAATATTTTGTTCCATTCCTCCCTGAAAAGCATTACCAACACCTATCAGAATCACTAACATAAATATTCCCCAAAAGACACCGAATCCGGTCATCACGCTTCGCATTTTGTTTGCGGTGATGGTATTCCATATTTCCTGCCACTTATCTAAATCGAACATATTTTACTATTTCTTTTGTTCTTTAAGTATCTCAATGATGTTTATGCGACACCCCTAATATTGACCTCTCTAATCCCGACATACTCTCCCCCGGTAATAAGCCGAGGAGTTATTCTGCCCGCATAGCTTCGATAGGACTAATGCTTACAGCTCTTTTTGCAGGAATATATCCGGCAAACACACCTGATACAATCAATACCAAAGTGGCTGCTAAGACAATACCTAAATCAACAGTCGGGTCTTTAAAAACACTGGGACCTCCATCGGCAGAAGGCGCCATTTTCATACCTTCGCTGATTAATTCGGTAAGCCCTACTCCCACTACCATCCCGATGTATCCAAAGGCGGTGGTTATTATAATCGATTCTAACAAAACCAACTTCAATATCGAGTATGGATTTGCACCGATTGCTTTACGTATACCAAATTCCCGGGTTCGCTCTTTTACTGTAATAAGCATAATATTTCCAACGCCTACAATTCCGGCAATTAGTGACGCAATACCAACAACCCATATAAACATGGTTATGGCTCCAAATATAGATTCTGTTTGGACAGCATCTTCGGCTGTATTCCAAATCCATATAGCCGATTTATCTTCAGGATCAAAGTTGTGAAGAGTTCCGAGTTTTTCTCTCAGTCTTTTTACAAACGCTTCATTTTGAGGCATGGTAGTAAGACCTTTTACCGTAAAGTCGAGCCTGTCTACTTTATAGCCCTGACCATAAAGGCTCTGTGCCGTAGAAAATGGAATATAAGAGGGGACATTAGTACGTCCTGTTTCATCTTTATATACGCCTATTACCTGATAAGCAATACCATCGGAGGTAACATATTTACCTAATGACTCATCTCCTTTAAAAAGAACTTGCTCCATTTCGGTATTGATAACGATTACCTTCCGTCGCTGATCCATATCTATCTGATTGATAAACCGGCCTTTTCCTGTCGACATATCAATATTGCTGATATAAGCTGCATCGGGATATACTCCAAACATTCCCCACGAGCCATATTCTTTATTAAACGATATCGTTGCCCTACGTTCAATCTGAGCCGACACATAGTCCACCTCAGGTATCTTATTACGAAGTAAGTCGTAATCTTTATTGTCAAACTTAATTTCACGGTCAACCGGTAAGCCTTTATAGGGCATAGAAACAAATCCGCCTCCTACACTGACTGCATTTTTAGCCCGGCGTGAGAAGTTTGAGGTAATACCATTTTTAAGTCCGTTACCGGCTCCAAGCAGAACTATAAGCATAAAGATACCCCAAGCAATAGAAAACCCGGTCAAAAAAGTCCTGAGTCTATTCTTATTGATGGTAGCACCAATCTCTCTTAATGAATCAAAATCAAACATAAAATATCTATTTACCTTGATGATTATTTAGCTCAATCGACCCTATAATACCATCCTTTATATGTATCACTCTATCAGTGGCATCTGCTACGCCTTGTTCGTGTGTTACGATAATCATAGTCATACCATCAATCTCATTAATTTCACGAAGCAACCGCATTACATCTTCCGAAGTTTTACTATCCAATGCTCCTGTTGGCTCATCGGCCAGAATTATCTGAGGTTGGGCAATCAAAGCCCTGGCTATTGCCACGCGTTGCTTTTGCCCTCCCGATAATTCATTAGGCAAATGCGTAGCATGGCTGGCAAGTCCCATCTTATCAAGATACTCCATAGCCAATATATTCCTCTTTTTGCGGCTTACTCCTTGATAGTACAGGGGTAAAGCCACATTTTCCAAGGCATTCTTAAAGGTAATCAAATTAAAAGATTGAAAGATAAAGCCAATCTTGCGGTTTCGTAGTTCTGCAGCTTTAGATTCGCTAAGGTCTTTTATTAAAATATTATCTAAATAATACTCTCCGGTATCATAAGTATCCAATATACCCAGAATATTCAATAATGTAGATTTACCGGATCCAGATGCTCCCATTATAGATAGAAATTCACCTTTATCAACATTCATATCTATACCTTTGAGCACATGCAAAGGTGAGCCGCCATAGTAGGTTTTATTAAGATTTCTTATTTGTATCACTTTCTGTCTATTTATATATTTTTAGTCAGCCACACTTTATTATTAGTATCATTTGTAAAGGAAATATCACAAAGTTCTAATTTTTTTTTATTCACCAAGCTTTTTATCCTTTTTTTTACTCAAATACCTCATAAAAAGTGCTTAAAGACGAAACTTCACACGATATAATGGCTTGCAAACAACACTTCTTATATTAAGACTACTGTTTTTTTAATTGGTTACAATAAAGAACAGTTTTCACGACCAGAAATCAGAATAAAAACATGAGGGAGGGATTTTAAACCCCTCCCTCATGAATATAAATTAGACAATCATAAAATTTAAATAGAGAAGAATCCGTAGAAGGAATAATTATGACCTTTCTCCGATTTGTTTATCTTTCTTTTCTGTAATTATTTTTTCACTTAGAATTTGATATACTAAATAAAGCCAGACAAGGAGACAAGGCAATGCTTTCAAAGCATAGGTCTTCCAAAACAGACGTATAAAATGTGGTATCAGATCGGAAGTCGAGAAACTTGAAAAGACAATTGCAAAAACAAAAAGTCCTATGACTATTTTAGAATAGGGTCTATTTTGCTGTGTAAACCAAATGGCAACACCTGCTATAGCTATAATATAAGTAGGTGACTCGGAACTTGAACTGAACAATACAACAGATAACAATACAGAAGCCAAAATCAACAGGCGATAGGTCATATTATTATACAGTTTATATTTTACAAACTGCAAGCCAAAAAGAATGAATGCCGGCACCAATATTATCAAATTAGACAATTCTCTATTACCCGATATACGGCGCATCATCCCCATTACTGACAAGTCTTGCAATAAAGAATTTGCGTTCTCCAGATTTTTCCCAACTAAAGCCACATACCAATCAAGATACGATTGAATTACAAAACCAGGAGACGTCAGCAACATCGGTAATACAGAAAAGACAATTGCCCAGAAGAATAGTGAACCCGTGAATTTAATCTTATGTTTCGAAAAGAAGAAAAATGCTAATCCAGCTATTGTATAGACTTTTATGAAAAAACCAAACATAATGAAACACGCAGCCCAAAAATCTTTCTCTTTATCAATAGCCACAAAAGCACCTATGATAAGAGCTATAATTAAAACATTGGTTTCGGTTGCCATTGTCGTTATATACAAATCATTGGCTGTTACCAAATAAATAATTACCTTAGACTTCCAATCAATAGGTAAATAATTGATCGCAACTGCCATGCAAGTTGTTAACACCCCTGTGAATAAAATAACACCAATAGCATCAGGAAAAGCAAGAAAAGGAGCTATCACCAAGCTAAAAAGAGGACCATACAAGTTACGATCGTTATACAAGCTTGCGTCTCGTATATATAAATTAACGTGATCTATAGCATGATAAAATACATGTTTAAAAACTAAATAATTATTAGACCCTCTTAAGTAGACTCTGATAGCACCACAGACAAAAGCTACAAGCCAAACAATGTAAATAAATTGCTTTTTTTTACAAAAAAAATCAAACAAAATATTCAGACCATTTTTCACTTTCTCTGAACCTTCATTTAACAGGGAAAACATTTTTTTCATAGAAGTTAATTAATTAATATATTCAATATCTTTTCATTGTATAGTTTTAGATCTTTCTTCCATACACTTTTTTATTGAAAGCCTATCAGCAATAATGAGTGCAAAGGTCTAAAACATTTTTCTTTTTCGAATTCCGCACAATCATTTTACATTTTTTTAATAATTACAAGATCCTACTTATTTATTGAGAACGCTACTAAAAAAAATAAGTCTTACTTTTTTTCATCCAAAATTCACAGTATATTTGTAGTATCTTTTTTAGAATAATTAAAAGAACAATTCCACCTTAGAATACTGTAATGACAGAATCGTTAAAGCACGAATGCGGGATCGCAATGATCCGTCTCTTAAAACCACTTGAATATTATCAGGAAAAGTATGGAACATGGCGGTATGGATTAAATAAGCTATACCTGCTGATGGAAAAACAGCACAACCGCGGACAGGAAGGTGCGGGATTGGCTGTTGTAAAAATGGATACTGAACCGGGTACTGAATTTATATTCAGAGAAAGAGCTACGGGATCAAGTGCTATATCCGAAATTTTCGCGAATGTCCATAATCACTTCGGAAAGGCTTCTGCCGAAAACCTTAATGACCCCGTTTTCGCCAAAAAGAACCTGCCTTTTGCCGGTGAGTTGTTTCTTGGTCACCTGAGATATAGTACCACAGGAAAATCCGGTTTGTCTTATGTGCATCCATTCCTGAGACGTAATAATTGGGCATCTCGAAATCTTGCCATTGCAGGTAATTTCAACATGACGAATGTTGACGAATTATTTAACGACTTGGTTAAAGAAGGGCAACATCCCCGTGATTATGCAGATACTTTTGTTCTGTTAGAATCTCTCGGACATTATTTAGATCGTGAAGTACAATTCCAGTTCGACAAATACGGAAAAGACAAAACTGTTAAAGGAACAGAACTCAATAAACTTATCGAAGAAAATCTGGATATACCATTTATGCTGCGTACAGCCAGCGAAAAGTGGGATGGCGGATTTGTAATCGGTGGGCTTATAGGATGCGGTGACTCATTTGTTTTCCGTGATCCGTGGGGTATTCGTCCGGCATATTATTATATGGATGACGAGATTGTCGTAGTCGCTTCGGAACGTCCTGTTATTCAAACAACAATGAATCTGGATGTTTCAGACATCAAAGAATTGGAAGCCGGGCAAGCTATTGTGGTAAAAAAAGATGGTCGCGTAATGTTTCCTCAGATTATAGAGAAAAAAGAATCATACGCACCTTGTTCTTTTGAACGTATTTATTTCTCAAGAGGATCAGATGCTGATATTTACAGAGAGCGAAAAGAACTAGGAAAACTTCTTCTTCCACGCATCTTGAAATCTATTGATTCGGATCTTCGTAACACTGTATTTTCTTTTATCCCCAACACTGCCGAAGTTGCATTTTACGGCATGACTCAGGGTTTAGAAGAATACATGCAGGAAGTAAGGTTCAAAAAAATCAGAGAGAAAGGAGAGCACGCCACCAATGACGATATCAAACGGATTCTGGCAATGAAAGTCCGCACCGAAAAAGTGGCGATAAAAGATATCAAATTAAGAACGTTTATTTCGGAAGATAAAGGTCGAAACGATCTGGCTGCCCACGTTTATGATGTAACTTATGAATCGATCCGCCCTTATAAGGATAATCTCGTCGTAATAGATGACAGTATTGTCAGGGGAACAACCCTTCAACAAAGCATCATCAAGATGTTGGATCGACTTCATCCTAAAAAAATTGTAGTCTTGTCTTCATCTCCTCAAATCAGGTATCCCGATTGTTACGGCATAGATATGTCACGCATGAGTGAATTCGCCGCTTTCAGAGCTGCAATAGAACTTCTCAAAGACAGAGGAATGCAGTATGTAATTGACGAGGTGTATCGCAAATCGCTCGCTCAACGCAATAAGTCTAAGGAAGAAATAGTTAATTATGTCAAAGAAATATACGAGCCTTTTACTGAAGAAGAAATTTCTGAAAAAATTGCTCAAATGCTGACTCCCGAAGGTACTGAGGCAAAAGTGGAAATTGTTTTCCAAAGCATCGAGAACTTACACAAAGCGTGTCCTGACAACAATGGGGACTGGTATTTCTCAGGAAACTACCCTACACCGGGAGGAAACCGCACGGTAAATACAGCCTTCCTTAACTATATTGAAGGTTTAGAGAAAAGATCATATTAAGTATTAAATACACCACATTTATATAAAAAACGGCAGATTGTTCATCCGAGAATATCACTGCCGTTTTTTTTCGTATTAACACATTGTGTTTTTACACAAAACAATATATCTTTAGTATTTAAATGAACAAAAAAATGTCTATCTTTGTACCATTATTTCTCATCAATCATCCTGAATAGCTAAAACACTATTACACATGAAGATATTGGTAATAAACGGACCTAATTTAAACTTATTGGGAAAGCGGGAGCCGACTATATATGGAAATACTACATTTGATGCGTATTTCGATGAATTGGTTTCTTCATACTCCAACAGTTGCGAGTTACATTATTACCAATCGAACCATGAAGGAGACTTGATAGATAAAATACATAAAGTTGGATTTGAATATGATGGTATTGTGATGAATGCGGGAGCATATACACACACCTCAATTGCCTTGCACGATGCAATTAAAGCAGTAACCACTCCGGTTATAGAGGTACATATATCTAACATACATGCTCGTGAAGAGTTTCGCCACAAATCGATGATAGCTCCAGCCTGCAAAGGCTCAGTAGTCGGATTGGGTTTCGAATCTTACAGATTAGCGATAGAATACATTATTAGAAATACAAAATAATTATTATAATTAAAAACTACTTTTATGTTTAAGAAAACGAAAATTGTTGCAACAATTTCAGACATGCGTTGTGATGTTGATTTCATCCGCTCGTTATACAACGAAGGGATCAATGTCGTTAGAATGAATTCGGCTCACATGACAGAAGAAGGTTTCATTGAGGTAATCAACAATGTGCGTGCCGTATCTAAGACTATCGGTCTTATGATGGACACTAAAGGTCCTGAAATCCGTACAACTGCAACTGAATCTGGCGAAAAAATTGTTGTAAAAACAGGTGATAAACTGAAAGTTATCGGAGACATCAATGTAAAATCAACTCCAGAACAAATTGCTGTATCATATCCAAGTATCGTAAAAGATGTTCCTGTTGGAAATTTACTTCTTATCGATGATGGTGAAACAGCTCTTAAAGTAATCGAAAAAGGAAATGACTATCTTCTTGTAGAAGTTCAAAATAACGGAACAATCGGTAGCCGTAAAAGCGTTAACATCCCAGGTGTTAGTGTAAATCTACCTTCAATTACTGAGAAAGATAAAAAATGTATTGAAATTGCTATCAAATACGGAGCAGACTTCATTGCACACTCTTTCGTAAGACATAAAGGTGACGTTCTTGACGTTCAAAAAATACTAGATGCTCACAACAGTGACATTAAAATCATTGCGAAAATCGAAAATCAAGAAGGTGTTGATAACATCGACGAAATTTACGAACACGCTTATGGTGTAATGGTAGCTCGTGGAGACTTGGGTATCGAAGTTCCTCAAGAAAACATCCCGGGAATCCAACGTTTGTTGATCCGTAAAGCAATCGAATACAAAAAACCGGTTATCGTTGCTACTCAAATGTTGCACACTATGATCGAAAATCCACGCCCAACACGTGCTGAGGTTGCCGATATTGCTAACGCAGTATATTATGGAACTGACGCTGTGATGTTAAGTGGCGAAACTGCTTATGGTAAATATCCTGTTGAAGCTGTTCGCACAATGGCTCAAGTAGCTCGTGCTGCTGAAATTTCTAAATTGGAAGAGAATATTATTCCTGTTCCATTTAAAGATTCAGAGTATGACAATACTTCATTCCTTGCTAAACAAGCTGTTAAATCAGTAAACCAACTTGGCGTTAAAGCAATTATTACCGATAGCGTAACTGGACGTACTGCACGTACATTGGCTGCATTCCGTAGCAAAAACCCAGTATTTGCAATCTGTAACAAAGAAGAAGTTGCTCGTTACCTTTCGGTTTGTTATGGTGTTGATGCTCGTTTCCAAGAGGATACAGGTTATACAACTAACAAACACAAACAATATTTCTTGAAAGCATTGCAAAACCTTACTGAATCTAAATTTGTAAGCAAAGAAGATACTGTTGCTTACCTAAGCGGAAGTTTCACAGAAGGTGGAGGTACATCTTTCCTTGAAATCAACAATGTAGGTAAAGTTCTTGATGCTGGCGACAAATATGATGTTCCAGTAGAATAATTGCTTTGTATAAAAACAAAATAGCATAATTGCAACTGATGAGATAATAGCGATGTCAAAATCGTTTATTATCTCATTTGTTTTATAACTATCAATATTCATTATTACTCAATATATGCTTATTCAAATTCAAGAATACATTTCCGAAGATTTAACTCCTCTAGCCGAAATATTCTATTTGGCTGTACATAATATTTCTACTGAGATATACACAAAGATACAGCTGGATGCATGGGCTCCGGAATCAATCCTGAAGCAAAAATTTACGTTGAACAAGACTTGGTGTCGTATTGAAGAAGAAATTGCCGGCTATATTGATTTTATTCCTTCAAGCGGTTATATCAATCATTTATACGTTCACCCCGACTACCAACACAAAGGCATTGCATCGCTGCTTTATCAAACTATTGAAACTGAAGCTTGCAAACTACAAATAAAGAAATTAACTGTTGATGCTTCAAAAGTGGCTCTCCCTTTTTTCTTAAACAAAGGGTTTACACTAGAAAGAGAAAATATTGTAGTGAGAAGAAACGTTGAAATAATTAACTTTACACTCTGTAAAAATAGCATATAGAAATATGGAGCAAGATAATATAGAACAATATATCCTATCTCATATTGACGAGGAAGGCGAGTTACTGAGAAACCTCAATCGGGATGCCCATGTAAACCTGCTCCGTCCGCGTATGCTATCAGGACATCTACAAGGCAGACTGCTTAAAATGTTTTGCCGTATGATCCAACCTAAGTACATCTTGGAAATAGGCACCTATACTGCATATGCTACACTCTGTTTAGCGGAAGGAGCTACCGATGAAGCAGAAATACATACAATAGAGGTAAACGATGAACTGGAAGATTTCATCATGAAACATCTGCATAAATCGAAGCTTAAAGACAAGATACACTTACATATTGGTGATGCAATACAAATAATACCAACAATAGATTGTATCTTTGACCTTGTCTTTATAGATGCCAACAAACGTCATTACTGTGAATATTATGATTTGATATTCGACAAGGTTCGTCCGGGAGGTTTAATTATAGCAGACAATACGATTTGGGATGGTAAAGTTTTAGAAACTCCTCATCCTACCGATAAACAAACAATCGGCATACAAGAGTTTAATGATATGCTAGCCAAAGATCCAAGGGTAGAGAAAGTGATACTACCTGTTCGCGACGGTCTGACTCTTATCTGGAAAAAATAAGATAACAGACCTTCTTATTACCTTGGCAAATACAACAAACAATAAAGATTAGTTAATAACAAAATAAGATATAGATAATGGAAACAACCAGACAACAAAAGATAAACAGACTCATCCAGAAAGAATTGGGTGAAATTTTTCTGCTACAAACAAAAGCAATGCCCGGTATATTAGTATCGGTAAGCGGTGTTAGAATTAGCCCCGACCTAAGCGTAGCAAAGGCTTACTTAAGTATCTTTCCATCCGAAAAAGGAAAAGAATTATTAGCCAACATCAAAACAAATGTAAAAGCTATTCGCTACGATTTAGGACAGCGTTTAGGCAAACAGCTACGCATTATCCCTGAACTCGTATTTTATATTGATGACTCCTTAGATTATCTGGAGAATATTGACAAATTATTAAACACCGAAGGAAAGAAAGAAACTGAAGAGTGAATCTATCTTTTTACATAGCCCGCCGGTATCTATTCTCCAAGAAATCGCATAATGCCATCAATGTGATTTCTTTGATTTCGGTATGCGGTATAGCTATTGCTACGCTGGCAATGGTGTGCACACTATCTATTTTTAACGGGTTCACCCAACTCGTATCAGATTCTTTCAGCGTCATCGATCCTACATTACAAATCTCACCTGCAAAAGGTAAAGTATTCGACCCATCTGATCCCAACATAGAAAAGGTAAAACAACTTCCCGAAATAGATATTATTTCTGAAACAATAGAAGAAAATGCCTTGGTAAAATATGGAGAAAGACAAGATCCGGTACTGATAAAGGGGGTATCCGATAATTTCAAGAAGATGGCGGATACCGACAAATTTATCATTAACGGTACATTCGCTTTAAAAGAAGGGGATGTAGATTTTTGCGTAGCGGGAGTCGGATTGGCTATGAATCTGGGGTTACGGGCAGACAATATTACTCCTTTAGAAATATATTCACCCAAACGGGATGTAAAAATACAACTGGCAAATCCATCTAATGCTTTCACACAAGCGTATGCTTATCCTGCCGGAATATTTTCACTTAATCAGGCTAAGTATGACGAGCAAATGCTGATCGTGTCTCTCAGCCTGGCACGCCAGCTATTCAGATATGACACAGAAGTTTCATCATTAGATATAAAACTAAAAGAAGGTGCTTCTGTTGATAAGGTTGAAAAGAAAATCCAAAATATACTCGGAGACAATTTTGTTGTAAAAAACAGATTTGAACAACAGGCCGATTCATTCCGGATGGTAAATATCGAGAAATGGGTTACATTCCTTATCCTTGCTTTTATTCTTATTATTGCAGTATTTAATGTTGTAGGCTCATTATCCATGCTAATAGTTGATAAGCACGACGACATCAAAATATTACAGAATATGGGGGCTAACTCCAAACTCATATCACGTATATTCCTTATCGAAGGCTGGCTTATCTCGATGACGGGTGCTATTACAGGACTTATTCTGGGATTAACTCTTTGTCTTTTGCAGGAACATTTTGGCCTGTTGAAGCTGGGTCAAACACCGGGAACCTTTGTTGTTGATGCCTATCCTGTTTCTGTTCTGGCTTCAGACATCTTCTTTATTTTCTTCACTGTCAGCCTTATAGGCTTCCTCATAGTACTATACCCCGTAAATACCTTAAAGAAAAAATTAAATACATATTCTTAAGGTCTCAGACCTTTTTATTGCATTGACGAATAGAATACAATTGATAGTTATTACTTTGAAATGTTAGATATGGAACTTTGTCTAGCTTAGCTAACAAGCAAATAGATTGTCACGATGCTCAAATTGTTCACTTTTTAATGTTAAAAAAAGGTTAACTTTTTGTTTTTTTACTATATCTTTGCAGCAAAATATTCAAACCCAGTATCTAGACTTACAGGTTAAATAAACATATGAAGAATAACTTATTCGACAGATTTGTTCCAAAAGAAAACAAATTCTTTCCGCTCCTCAGCCAAATGGCTGATGTTATCCTAACAGCTTCTGATTTAATCATTGGATGTGTACAAGCAAAAAACCACGAAGAAGCAGTTGAGTTATACAAAAAAGTAAAAGATCAGGAACGTCGCGGAGATAAACTCCAAGCGAAGATTTTTGAAGAGTTAAACAACACGTTTATTACTCCATTCGACAGAGAAGATATAAACACGCTGTCGAGCAGACTCGATGATGTGATTGACCACATTAATAGCTGTGCTAAAAGAATCATGCTCTACAGTCCGAAAGTAATGCCGGAAAGTGCTAAGCTACTGGCTCACTTGGTTCGCGAATCGGCAGAGTATCTGACAAAAGCAATCGATGAACTGGATGTATTGAAGAAAAACCCGACAAAGGTTAGAGAGTATTGCAATAAATTACATGAAATAGAGTCTAAGGCAGACGATGTATACGAACATTTCTTGATTGACCTTTTCGAAAACGAAAAAGACGCGATTGAGGTAATAAAGTTGAAGGATATCCTACATGAGCTTGAAAAAGCAACTGACACACAAGAAGCTGTCGGTAAAATAATAAAGACTATCATCATCAAATACTCATAAAATAAAGCAAATCGATGACGCTATTAATTCTTATTATTGTTCTTGCTATTATTTTTGACTATATAAACGGTTTTCACGATGCTGCCAATTCCATTGCAACAGTAGTGTCAACTAAGGTTCTCACCCCTACTCAAGCCGTTATCTGGGCTGCATTTTTTAACTTCGTAGCCTACTTTATCGCAAAACATATCATTGGAGGATTCGGTATTGCAAATACAGTTGCTAAAACTGTAGATTTATCAAATATTGCATCTCCGTCACATGTTATTATAGCCGGATTGGTTGCTGCAATCATCTGGAATCTTATTACATGGTGGCTGGGAATACCGTCTTCATCTTCGCATACCCTTATCGGAGGGTTTGCAGGTGCTGCTATTGCAGGTGGAGGTATTAAAGCTGTGCATTTGGATACAGTTGGAATAATAGCTCTCTTTATTGTTGTAGCTCCTTTAATTGGTATGATCGGAGGTAATATCATCACGATAATTACTCTTCATGCGATGAAAAAAGTCAGGCCGGGTAAAGCAGACAGATGGTTCAAAGGTCTACAACTCGTATCATCGGCATTACTAAGTATAGGACATGGACTAAATGATTCTCAGAAAGTAATGGGTATCATAGCTGCTGCACTTATTGCCAATCAAGGTATACCCGATCTGCCTCATTGGATGATGATGTCCGATCTGAATGAAATGCATGACTGGATTCCATTAGTGTGTTTCTCGGCTATTGCTATCGGTACTATGTCAGGGGGCTGGAAAATTATGAAGACCATGGGTAACCGTATTACTAAAATTACTCCTGTCGAAGGATTTTGTGCGCAAACAGCCGGTTCTATCACATTATTTATCTCCGAAATGTTACATATTCCCGTAAGTACAACTCATGTTATTACAGGTAGTATTATGGGGGTAGGTGCCGTTAAAAGACTATCAGCCGTTAGATGGGGAGTTACCAAGGATTTATTGGTTGCATGGATTATAACTATCCCCGTAAGTGCCCTTATGGCAGGCTTTGTATACTGGTTATTAAGCCTCATTTTCTAAAAGACAAAAATATCCTATAAATAAAGACAGTAAGCGACAGCCTACTGTCTTTTGTTTTTTATTTATAACTATCTTTGTAATCTATCATTTTAGACATAAGAACTATACAAACTTAAAAAGTATCACCGAACAAAGACGATTGATACCCAAAGTCAGTGTAGCAATTATTTTATCTTTCTAAAATAACAATCATGGATTTTAAGATTACCTCAGCATACAAACCGACGGGAGACCAACCTGCTGCGATACAGGCTCTGGTGGAAGGCGTTAATAGTGATATTCCGCATCAAACCCTCTTAGGGGTTACAGGATCGGGAAAAACATTTACCATAGCCAATGTTATTCAACAGGTTCAAAAGCCTACATTGATACTCAGCCATAATAAAACTCTGGCTGCCCAACTATATAGCGAATTCAAAGGTTTTTTCCCCGAAAACGCCGTGGAATATTTTGTTTCGTATTATGACTATTACCAGCCCGAAGCCTATATTCCTTCGACAAATACCTATATAGAGAAAGACTTATCGATTAATGATGAGATCGAAAAATTGCGATTAGCTACCACATCGGCTCTGTTGTCGGGACGGAAAGATGTCATCGTAATATCGTCAGTATCCTGTTTGTATGGTATGGGAAATCCTGAGGACTTTGCCAATAATACAATTCTTATAGAAAAAGGTAAGAAATTGGTTAGAGATAAGTTTCTACGAGATTTAGTTGATTGTTTGTATTCTCGAAACGAGGTTGAATTCTCACATGGTAATTTCAGGGTAAAAGGAGATACTGTAGATATATTTCTGGCTTATGCCGAAACCATTATTCGTGTGATGTTCTGGGATGATGAGATAGAGAGTATCGAGAGTATCGACCCTCTTACGGGATCGAGAATAGAAAAATTCGAAGAATACCGTATCTATCCTGCTAATCTATTTGTTACAACGAAAGAAAGAATACACAGGGCCATAGACGAAATCTCAATAGACCTTGGCAAACAAGTTGATTTCTTTCAATCGATAGGAAAACCGTTGGAGGCAAAACGTCTTTATGAAAGGGTTACATACGATTTAGAGATGATTCGTGAAATAGGACACTGCTCCGGTATAGAGAACTATTCGCGGTATTTCGACAACAGACCTCCCGGAACCCGCCCTTTCTGTCTTCTGGATTTCTTTCCCGATGATTATTTGGTTGTAATAGATGAAAGCCATGTTACCCTTCCACAAATACGAGCTATGTATGGAGGCGACCACTCCCGGAAAGAAAATCTGGTGGAATATGGTTTCCGTCTACCTGCTGCTATTGACAACCGACCTTTAAAATTCGAAGAGTTTGAGTCACTTGTCAAACAGATAATATATGTCAGTGCAACTCCTGCTGATTATGAATTGATTCAATCCGAGGGTGTAGTCGTTGAGCAGTTGATACGCCCCACAGGATTATTGGATCCTCCTATTGATATACGCCCAAGCTTAAATCAGATTGATGATCTGATGGAAGAAATCCAAATACGTGTGGATAAGGACGAACGCACTTTAGTGACTACTCTAACCAAACGTATGGCAGAAGAGTTAACTACGTATTTAGCTAATAACGGTGTAAAATGTAACTATATACACTCGGATGTAGATACACTGGATCGTGTACAGATAATGGATGACCTGCGTAGTGGAACGTTCGATGTTTTGATCGGAGTAAATTTACTTCGTGAAGGGCTTGATTTACCTGAAGTCTCTCTTGTAGCCATATTGGACGCAGACAAAGAAGGCTTTCTGCGATCTCACAGGTCTCTGACTCAGACAGTAGGACGTGCAGCCCGTAATGTCAATGGAAAGGTTATTTTTTATGCAGACAAGATAACCAACAGTATGCAGCTTACCATTGATGAGACAAACCGTCGCCGCGAGATTCAGCTTGCTTATAATGAGAAAAACGGAATCACTCCGCAACAGATCAAAAAAGCCAGAGGGTCTGCTCTGGGTGGAAAGAATACAGAAAACGAACCTAAGCCATATATCGAACCCACCCATTTAAACATTGCCGCAGAAGCTAAAGCCGGTTATTTATCGGAAACTGATCTAAAAGCAGCAATTGCCAAGACCAAAAAACATATGACCGAAGCAGCCAAAAAACTGGACTTCCTCGAAGCTGCCCAATACCGGGACGAACTTATTCAGTTGGAGGATTTATTGAAGGCTTATAAAAAGAAATAAAATCCAAATGTTTATTACTTATTTTATTAGTAAGTAACAACAGATATTATTGAGAATATCCTCCAAATTAAACAAATTAGAGACGCAAAATTTGCGTCTCTAATTTGTTTATACATCCATAAGCACATCTAATTTACTCGGTAGGCTCATGTACTTTCACTTCATAGCCTAGTTTTTCAATCGCTTTCTGAAGTTTCTCCTGATTAGTTTTGTTGGCATGGTAAACAACCATTACAGTCTTAGCCGGAAGATCTACTTGCATATCCGTGACACCTTTCTCGAAAGCAATATTCTTTTCGATTCTTTTCTTACAATTGTCGCATGTCATAGATACATCAAATGTAACTTCCTTCTTATCCGCATTCTTGTCTTTCTTATCCTGAGCATATGAACTAAAACTCAAAGATGCTAAACACAACATAACAATTAATACAATTCTTGCTTTCATATAATAAGAACATTAGTGAATATTTACTTACCTATATTATATCTGAAACCCACATAAAACCTACGTCCTTGAGTCGGGCCCCACACCATAGTAGCATCGAAATCGGGACTATATGGGTTTTCAGGAGATATTATAGGATTCTTTTGCATAAAATTTGTAAGATTCTCACCTCCTGCATATACGCTCCAAGTTCGGAAAAATTTCGTAATCTGAGCATTCATTACAACAAAAGATTTGAACCTGTTGCTCCATAGCGGATTTTCTGCTTCCGGAGTCGGCATACGCCCTCCACCGTTAAACTGCGATGTCAGGTCGAATTGCCACTTTCTCAATGGAGTTTCGTATGAAGCAGTTAATAAAGCCTTGTAATCGCTCACTAAGGGTTTCTGCAATTCTCTCCCTCCATAATTCACTTTTGTATTCATCCAACGGTACGATGCCAAAAGATTAAAGCCTCGAAATACCGGATAAGAAGCTTCCAGCTGCACTACATGAGCATGCGATTTGCCATCCAAATTATAGAAGCTAACAGCATGTGGATTTGTATCCATATCCATTACTACTTGTCTCGAAAAATCGGTATAGAACCATTCTGCCGAAAATGTCAGTTCCTCCCCATTTATAGGGATATGGTATGTACCACTAAGACCATAATTCCAAGCACTCTCTTGTTTCAGGTTGTCTGCAATATTAAATGTTCTGCTACTGGCTAATAAATAACTATTCTCGGCAAGAACAAAAACCGAACGATACCCTTTTCCGGCCGATGCTCTGAAATATAGGCTGGGGCTTACATTATATTTAACATGTAATCGGGGTGTTACAAACCAATTATATAAAGAGCTGTAATCGGCTCTTAATCCCGCAAGCACGGTCAATTTATCATTCAAATTCAACGTATATTGAGCATAAGCCCCTGTTACAGCTTCCATGTCTGGCTGCTTACCTGAAACCAACTGAGGAATATCATAAGATTGTGCAAAATTATCCCAATTATAGCTCAACCCCGTGCTTATCTTGTGCATAGGAGAAAAGTCTCTTTCATACATCAAAGAAGCATAAACGTTGCTCTCATACAAGTTATAACGACTCACATTTGAGAAGCGAGATTTTTGATCGTGATATGAACCGGACAAGATTAATGCAACACTTTCATTCTTCTCTGCATCTATCACATAACCGTTTTTGGTAAAAAACTCACCTCTGTTCGTATAGTTAAATATTTGATAGGGATCGTGCATCGCTCCACTTCCTATTGTATGAGCATCCTGCCCGCTTATACGCTCGTCATTTAAGAACTTCACACCTGTTTGAGAGATAAACTTATCGGTCTGATAATGCCATCTGTTCATTATATTAAACTGATGTTTTTTAGGCATATCCAGAAAGCCGTCACCATTAGCATCATGGCTTCTTTTTTCATTCGAATAATGAAGGAAAAGACCTGTTGACAATTTATCATTTACAGCTATTGCTGCATCTGCATTCCCTTCAACTCGCCCGACATCTCCCAGAAACAAGTTTAGACTTAAAGGATCTGCTGTTGTTGGTTTCTTATAGTCGACATTTACCTGTCCGGAGATTGACTCATAGCCATTTTTGACCGAGGCGGCACCTTTTGATATTTGAACACCTTCCATCCATGGACCGGGTATATAGTCAAGTCCATAGGTTTTGGCTGCACCTCTGAAATTGGGGAAATTTTCGGTCATCATTTGAACATAATTTCCGGAAATACCTAATAGTTGAATTTGCTTTGCTCCTGTTACAGCATCGCTATAGACTACGTCTACCGAGGGGTTGGTCTCGAAACTTTCCCCCAGATTACAACATGCTGCACGTGTCAACTCTTTTACTGTTAATTTCTCCGTTTTCAGTAAATCAGTACGTGAGCTTATCCGCCCCGACACCGATTTTGTTACCACTACCTCTCCCAACTCTGTACTTTCCTTGAGTACTATATTTTGAAGGTCTTTATAATTATGAATATGTGTTACACTGTGCGTATATCCAATATAAGACACACATAGCATATGATCTTTTTGAGGAGAACCTTCTATTTCGAAGTAGCCCTTCTCGTCTGTAACAACACCTGATTTTGCATTTTCCCACTGTACCTGAGCTCCAATTATAGGAGTTTTGTCGGGTGCATATACATACCCTTTCAACTTTTGAGAAGCAAATGTGAAAACAGGTATGAACAATAATAGTATGATAAGTTTAAACTTTTCCATTGAATTCTTATTTATTTGATATGGTCTTTGACCTTTTTTATTCTTATTGACTTACAATACAACCCTAATAAATTAGGATATAAAAGCATATAATACAAAAACAGAGCTGCACAGGATAACTGATTACCCGCACAACAAGAATTTGCATCATCAATAAAAATCAAATAATAAGGACTCTGATCAGACTCAGATAATTTCGCGGAGGAATCGGTATCGGATCTCTGGCTTCACCTGCAATAATAGGTTCGTTAGTATCCGAAATCAAATGGAAGTTAGATATAAAAGCAGGAACTATGGTCCAAACCATCGTATGCAACAGGTTTGGCAAGTAAACCGAACGATCAAGATCTATCGAAACACGTTTTGCTTCGCAACATTTACCCGTATGCCCACTTGCGCATAAAGCAGCGTCTTCAGAATGATCTATCGAATGATCTTCCAGAGAGCAGCACGAAGGTGTTTCTATTTTCATTTCAGCCATCGAACAATCGTCCGGATGAAGCCGCATAGACATTACATTGTCAACACATTTCGAACAACAAAGGTCAACAATAGTAACCCCGGCTCCAACAAAAAAGACAATTGCAGCCAGAAACAAAACTAATATGTTGTGATATTTTACCTTCATATTGAGGTACAAATATATAGATTCGCCTCTTATATAACAAAAGAATCGTAATTGTTTAGTATTTTTTATTCATATATTTGCACAAAATTTTATTTAAGGTCTTTGGCCTTTTTATAGTCTTTGAGTGTACAGGCTGTTTGCTTTGGTCACCTTTACAGAGATATAAAGTATATCTATCATTACAAATAAAAAACAATAAATATTTAATACTATTTATTATGAAGATGTTCCGAAATCTATTTACCATTTTTGTTTTATGTGCCCTTGTTTCGTGCTCTGACAAAGGACCTAAATTTGTTATCGAAGGCAAGATCTCCGATGCTACAGATAGCACCATGCTCTATTTAGAGAAACGTGAATTGAGCCAAACAACCCTACTTGATTCAATAAAGCCAGGTACAAAAGGAGAGTTTAAATTCAAAGGAACATCTACTCCTTATCCTGAATTTTATGTCCTGCGTTTAAACGGGCAGGTAATAAATCTGGTTATCGACTCTACTGAAACAATCAAGGTAAATGCTTCTGCAAAAAATTTTGGTACCGATTATAATGTAGAAGGTTCGGAAGCGAATATTCAATTAAAGGCAATCACTTTAGCTCAATACAAGGCAAGTCTTGCTTTGGACGAACTTCAAAAGAAATACAGTAATAAAGAAGTTAACGAGCAGGAATATTTCACTCAAATACAAACTATTGCATCCGAATATAAAGATACTGCTTTGAAAATTATCTTTGCAGAACCTAAAAATCCAGCTTCTTACTTCGCCTTATTTCAAAAAGTAAAAGGCTATTTATTTTTCGATCCTTACGATAAGTCAGACTATAAACCCTTTGCAGCTGTAGCAACAGCTTGGGATATGATCTATCCCGATTCGCCACGTGCCAAACACCTGCATGACTATACGCTGAATGCTATTAAGGTACGCAGACAAAGTGAGAAGCAACCTTTTGAGATAAATAATGCCAATGAGATTGACGCTGCCAAATATTATAATATTGAGTTGCCCGATGTAAACGGGACTCCGGTAAGCTTAACTTCACTGAAGGGGAAAGTGGTTCTATTAGACTTTACAGTATATCAATCTGAGAAATCACCGGAGCATAATATTGTATTAAATAAATTATACAATAAATTTAAGCCGGGCTTCGAAATATATCAAGTATCGTTCGATACAGATGTGCATTTCTGGAAAAACTCGGCTGCCAATATCCCTTGGATTGCCGTGCATGAGAACAAGTCCTTAAACTCAGAGCTTATTTCTAAGTTTAATGTACAAGCTCTACCCTCTCTACTATTAATTAACCGTAATGGTGAAATTGTAAAACGCTTATTACCAGGAGAAAATATAGAGTCGGAAATCCAAAAATTATTATAATTATTGGATCGGATTTTGTTTTGTCCGAAATTTAAGTATATATTTGCATCAAGCATAAAAAGAAAAGGAGTTCTGGTCTATACGACAAGGATTCTTTTTCTTTTTATCTCTTATAAAAAGTACTAATCTTTAATTAACATTTTGCTATGGCTGTTACTTACATGACCGCAGAAGGTTACGAGAAGTTGAAAGAAGATATCAACTTATTGGAAACAGTGGAAAGACCTAAAATCTCTAAACAGATCGGAGAGGCTCGCGATAAAGGCGATCTTTCGGAAAATGCTGAATATGATGCAGCAAAAGAAGCTCAAGGTTTACTTGAAGCTAAAATCGGACAACTTAAGAATCTATTGGCTAATGCCAGACTAATAGATAAAAATTCTATTGGTGTAGACTCTGTACAGATTCTAAATAAGGTTACCATAAAAAACACCAAAAACAATCAACAAATGACTTATACGTTGGTTGCCGAAAGTGAAGCTAACCTTAAGGAGAATAAGATCGCTATTAATACTCCTATTGCTCAAGGTTTAATGGGCAAAAAAGTGGGTGAAATTGCAGAGATAAAAGTTCCGAACGGAATAGTATCTTTTGAGATTATTGATATATCTATTTAAGGTTTCAGACCTTGTTATTAAGTATCAGTAACTATTTAAACCAATAAAAAAGAGCTAAGATGGCGACTATTTTCAGTAAAATAATAAAGGGTGAGATACCATGTTATAAGATTGCCGAAAACGACAATTTCTTTGCTTTTTTAGACATCAGACCGATGGCTAAAGGACATGTATTGGTAATCCCCAAACATGAGACCGATTATCTTTTTGACCTGGATGATGATGTATTATCTGAAATGATTGTGTATAGTAAAAAAATCGCTAAAGCCATACAAAAGGTAGTACCTTGTAAACGAATAGGGCTTATGGTAATAGGAATGGAGGTTCCTCACGCACACATACATTTAATACCCATCAATGCAGAGGGAGATATGAACTTGTCCAATCCAAGATTAAAGCTGTCGGAAGACGAATTCCAACAAATCACTAAAGACATTACATCTGAATTGGAGAATATCTAGGTCAGAGATTTCCCAAAACAAAAGGATTACTTGTCCTTTTATGTAAGCATCAACTATAACGTTGAACTATTATCACATAGATTCTTTCAAATCCCCCTGTTAATGGGGGAATTTTGAAAGAATTTTTCATTTATAGCTTGGCTGAATTTCATCAAATAAAAAAACTACAAGTAATAGTATACTTGTAGTTTTTCACATATCATTTTACACTCCGTCGATATATCCGAGTTCAATTAAACCCGTTTGACATAAGAGTTTATTTTGCTTTTAATGCAGCAAAAATCAATTGTTCCAGTTCATCTGCCAATTCGGGATTGTCTCTCATCATATCTTTAGCTGCTTCACGGCCTTGCCCCAGTTTTGTTTCATTATAACTGTACCATGATCCGCTTTTCTTGATGATGCCCAAATCTGCACCTAAGTCGATAATTTCTCCTGCACGTGAAATACCTTCACCATACATAATATCGAATTCGGCTTTACGGAAAGGAGGTGCTACTTTATTTTTCACCACTTTCACGCGAGTTTGGCTTCCTTTAACTTCTTCTCCATCCTTCAATTGACCGATACGACGAATATCGAGGCGAACCGAAGCATAGAACTTCAACGCATTACCTCCTGTGGTAGTTTCGGGGTTACCGAACATTACACCGATTTTGTCACGCAACTGGTTGATAAATATACAGGTTGTATTTGTTTTATTAATCGCTGCCGTTAGCTTACGAAGTGCTTGTGACATCAAACGGGCTTGAAGTCCCATTTTAGAATCACCCATATCGCCTTCTAACTCAGCCTTAGGAGTAAGAGCTGCAACCGAGTCAACAACTACAATATCAATTGCTGATGATCTGATCAGTTGTTCTGCTATTTCCAATGCTTGTTCACCGCTATCCGGTTGAGATATCAATAGATTGCTAATATCTACACCCAGTTTTTCGGCATAAAAACGGTCAAAAGCATGTTCTGCATCTACAAAAGCAGCTATACCGCCTGCTTTTTGAGCTTCGGCAATGGCATGAATTGCTAATGTTGTTTTACCTGATGACTCAGGACCATATATTTCGATAACACGTCCACGAGGAAACCCTCCTACGCCTAACGCTGCATTCAATCCGATAGAGCCTGTTGGTATAACAGCTATATCATCTATTTTTTCATCTCCCAACTTCATGATTGAGCCTTTGCCGTAGCTCTTCTCAATCTTATCCATTGCTGCCTGCAAAGCCTTTAGCTTTTCGCTATTGGGTGCTGCAACATCTTTCTTTGCTTTTTCTTTTTCGTCAGCCATTGTTATTTTTTGTTTTTATTTTTTAGCTCTGTCAACCAATCCAATATTTGTTCGGCATGCTCTTTAGCTTTAATTTCCTTAGGGGTAAACACTTGTTCGATCACACCTTCTTCGTCGATCAAAAATGTAGAACGCAATGTACCCATATATTTCTTACCGGCTAAAGTTTTTTCTGCCCATATTCCAAATGTTTCTACTAATACTTTGTCTTTATCCGCAATCAAAGGAAAAGGAAGTTCATATTTTTCAATAAACTTGATATGCGATTTCTCGTCATCTACACTTACCCCTACAATTTCGTAACCAGCCTTACGCAATTCATAAAAATTATCTCTGAAGTTACAGGCTTCGGCTGTACATCCGGGGGTATTATCTTTGGGATAGAAATACAAAATGAATTTCTGACCTTTAAAGTCACTCGCTTTTACTTCTTTTCCAGCCTGATCCGTACCTAAAATCTCAGGTATTTTATCTCCGATAGTTAGAGCCATATTTTCTATATTTATTTTGAAACCAAAGATAAGATTTAATTCTTTCGACTGAAAATTATTTTCCTCTATCCCTATAAAATCACGAATAAGTAGGCGGAAATAAATGTTCAATTTTTCTAACGCACCCTTTGGGTTTGTTTTTCATTTTGCCTTGATGCAAAACGAAACAAAAGATCAAGACTGAGCCTTTTGCCTGACCCGCTTAGAACTCGAAAGCTAAAACAAAAGAAAAACGCTTAACGACAATACCCTTTTGTTTCTTAACGCTTTCATTCGCCCTGCGGGTACCCCATGCAATCGGCAAGGTCGGGAAACCTGACGGACAAAAGCCATTTGCAGGCGTCAGCCCCGGTGCATCAGTGGCGTAGCCGTTGGCTGACAAGCGAAGCAGGCGTAAAACTAAACGTGCCGTAAGGCTGTAGGTTTAGTTTAGCCTGTAAGCTAAGGTCAGACAGGCGAGCCACGCAGCACAAAGACTTTTTGATTCCTTTTGTGGATTTGGACAAAAGGGATACAAGCAATCTTTGATTGCGCGTAGTAAAATAAATATTAAAAATAATTGAACACTTTATCTATTAAAGAAAGTATGATGACAGAATTTAAAATGACCAAAGCAACTCAAAAAGTGACAAAAGAAAAGACGGGAAAAGACTGTCACTTTTGTAATGTTTGTAATGTTTTCTAACCTTATATGCTGATAATCAGAAACTCTCAAAAATAACAAAACATACCATTTCAAATAAAGTGTAATCTAGTTTTGTCACCTTGTGTCACTTCCTGTTTTCAAATAACGAAACGAGTAGTTATATTTTCTTATTGATAGCTTTTACACAAAAAAGAGTGACAATAAAACATAAAAGCAACCTCCTTTAAAATATTTTGTATATTTTAGTGCTTTACTAGAAACAGAGATGAATATTTAAGGATTGCAATTTAGGATTAAAGCATGAAGACAATTATAATTTTAGGAGACGGAATGGCCGATGAGCCAATCCAAGCTTTGGGTAATAAAACTCCGCTACAGGCTGCACATAAACCATATATTGATTTGCTTGCAGCAAAAGGTAAAAGCGGGCTATTAGATACAATACCTACAGGATTTAAACCCGGAAGTGAAATTGCTAATTTATCGGTACTTGGCTACAATGTTCCACTTGTTTTTGAAGGGCGTGGTTCTTTGGAAGCAGCCAGTATGGATGTAGACATTGCTCCCGGAGAAATGGCTATGAGATGTAATGTTATCTGTATCGAAGATGGCAAAATAAAGAATCACTCTGCAGGGCATATTTCGACGGAAGAAGCAGCCGAATTAATTGATTTTCTTCAAAAAGAACTGGGTGATGATATTGCGAGCTTCTATCCCGGAGTATCTTATCGTCATCTACTGAAAATAAAGGGAGGAAACAAAAATTTAGATTGTACTGCCCCACATGATGTGATTGGTACTCCATTTGAAGATGTCTTGATTAAAGCAACAACACCTGATGCTGAAGAAACAGCTAAATATCTGAACAACCTGATTTTAAAATCTCAGGAATTGCTCAAAGATCACCCCATAAATAAAAAGCGTATTGCAGAAGGTAAAGACCCTGCCAATAGTATCTGGCCTTGGTCGCCGGGATACAGACCCAAAATGCAGACCTTGCATGAACTTTACGGCATAAAAAGCGGCTCGGTAATATCGGCTGTTGATTTGATTATGGGAATTGGAAAATATGCCGGATTGAAACTGATTCATGTAGAAGGTGCAACCGGATTATATGATACGAATTATGAAGGAAAAGCACAAGCTGCAATAGATGCTCTGAAAAATGATGATTTTGTATATCTACATATCGAAGCCAGTGACGAAGCGGGTCATGAGGGAGATTATAAACTAAAAACAAAGACAATAGAATATCTTGATTCGCGTGTTGTAAAAACTATCTATGAAGCAACCAAAGATTGGGATGAGCCTATTACTATTGCCATATTACCCGATCACCCTACTCCTTGTCATTTGCGTACGCACACCAACAAGCCTGTTCCATTCCTAATCTACAGATCGAATGCTGAAGCAGACAAAGTACAGGTATATGACGAGTTTGAATCTGCAAAGGGAGATTTTGGTGTTTTGGTAGGTCATGAATTTATGGATACTTTATTTAATAAATAAGGTCTCAGACCTTGAAATACATTTTTAATCAACATGAGATATTACAGTACAAATAAACAAGCACAGGAAGCTACATTACAAGAAGCTGTTGTAAAAGGCTTAGCTTCTGATAAGGGTTTGTTTATGCCCGAAAAAATAAAACAATTACCTCAATCATTTTTTGACAAAATAGATACTCTTAGTTTTCAAGAGATAGCTTATACTGTTGCCGAAGCATTCTTTGGTGAAGATATCGAAGCTGATACTCTAAAACAGATTGTATATGATACACTAAACTTTGATACTCCTCTGGTACATGTAAACGACAACATTTATAGCTTAGAGTTGTACCACGGACCTACACTGGCTTTTAAGGATGTAGGTGCACGTTTTATGGCTCGTTTACTTGCTTACTTTATCAAAAAGCAAGGACAAAGCGATGTTAAAGTTCTGGTAGCTACTTCGGGAGATACAGGAAGTGCTGTTGCAAATGGGTTCTTAGGTGTAGAGGGTATTCATGTATATGTTTTATATCCTAAAGGAAAGGTTAGTAATATACAGGAGTGTCAGTTTACTACTCTTGGACAAAACATTACAGCACTCGAAATAGATGGAACATTCGACGATTGTCAGGCATTGGTAAAGACTGCTTTTATGGATGATGAGCTAAATGTTAAATTGAATCTGACTTCTGCTAATTCGATTAACGTCGCTCGCTTTTTACCACAAGCATTTTATTATTTCTATGCTTATGCACAGTTGAAAAAGATAAATAAAGCCCAAAATGTAGTAGTAAGTGTTCCGAGTGGGAATTTTGGGAATCTAACTGCGGGACTTATTGCCAAACGAATGGGACTGCCTATTAAACGTTTTATTGCAGCCAATAATAGTAACGATATATTTTACGAATATTTACAAACCGGTAAATACAATCCTCGTCCATCTGTACAAACTATAGCTAATGCTATGGATGTAGGCGATCCCAGTAACTTTGCTCGTATATTGGATTTGTACAATCACTCTCTTTTAGAGATTAAAAAAGATATTTCAGGTGAATGGTATGATGACGACACGATTAAAAATGTTGTGAAAGAAACATACGAAAAAACAGGTTACCTATTAGATCCTCACGGAGCGTGCGCCTATCAGGGTTTAGCTGATTATTTAGAAAAGGATGAGATTGGTGTCTTTTTAGAGACCGCTCACCCTGCTAAATTCTTAGAGACAGTAGAATCTATACTCAGTAACAAGATAGAAGTACCTGCGACTTTAAAAACCTTTATGAAGGGTGAAAAGAAAAGTATTGCATTAAGTAAAGAATATAATAGCTTTAGGAGTTTATTGCTTCAATAAAAGCTCTCTTGTATAAGTAAAGCCGATTGATGCATAGTTTCAATCGGCTTTATTTTACGATCTTAGAAGATACTCTTATTGCAGAAAGTCACACACCAGATCAAAGGTACGTTTAAACTGCTCTGTTACCTCTTTCTTTATACCTTCCAATGCCGGAAACGGATCTTCGTGCTTATATTTATAAGGAAAGTCCAATACATCTACTTTGATGGGTATATCACGATTAATACCTTGTAAAGTATTAATAACTTCATATGCGGGAACAACCGTATCCTCTCTTAGTGTAATAGCATAGATACGATCGCTCATTTCGCGGAATTTACTTTCCCTGTATTTGGTAAGGGTTTTATAATTAAGCATACTTCTGAAGTTGACTCCTTCGGGATGAACTCCTCCCAGGTAATGCCTCAAAACTTCATCTCTCTTCATGTGGCTTTCAAGATGTTCAACCACATATGAATAAAGGCTGACATTGGCTTCGCTATCTAAAATAAATTTCGAAACAGGCGATAGCCTGTTAAATACTGCTCCTCCGCAAAATGACATAAACTTCGATTTCGAAAAATATCCATTCTTATTTGTCATCATCAATATCTCTGATAAAAAGCTGCCTATTGAATAGGAAAATACGTCAATAGAAGCCTCCGCGTCTATAGCAGGATGGTTGTTTGCCTTGATGTCTTCAACCAGATCAATTACATCGTAGTAGGTCTGTAAACCCGACCATATAAAGCGTTGCGGCTTATTATGCAAACGCGTACTGATTGCAACGTTCGACAAACTGGAACTTATTACATCCGGATGGCGTTGTTTTCTTTGTTCGCTGATCGAGTACATTTCACGCATATCGCTCCACGCAGCAGGAGCGCGATTCATATGAAACGCTATGGGAAACAAGACTACTGCTTTACCTGTTTTCTCTACAATATACTTTGCCCATGGCAGATATTTTGACCAATGCTTTTCATTAAAACCATGAAACATCAGTAATATGCCTTTTGCTTTTGATGTACTCTTAGGTAATATTATATGATAACGGAACTTGATATTCTCCAGAATTTCTGCATCCTTTTTATTTAGCATTTCCTGAATAATATCGGGCTCATACTCATGGTCTATTCCCGACGGAATATACTCATAATCGTCATTATTACCTGAGCCTCCGGGAAGAATGAAACGGTACTTCGACTCAAAGTTATAATTTCGCAATACCGTATTATCGTCAATTTCGATCTCATTAGCATCATAAGACTCAATATCTTTCAGATACTTAAACAAATCACAATATTCCATTTTTCTTTCTATAATTAAGTACAGTAAAAAATCAATTTGGTAGAACTATTTATTCCTTTGGTTAGTAAACCTATGACAGACAATTAAGAGCTATAAAGTATTTTTTTACTTACGCCATTTAAGACACACTATTCCTCACTATTTTTCAGACAACAGTTTATATCCGATTCTACAATACAAACATTTTCTCTTTTCGCAATATTCACGTTTCAGTTGAATGAGAGCTTGAGTGTCATAAGCATTTCTTGCTCTTACTCCATATAAGGCAAACTGCTTAATAATCGAATTTGATTCGGGCTTTATTGAATCCAGAAAGTTTAATGCCCTGTCAACATATTGCTCATCATTTAATCTCCTTCCATAAGAGAATACGAGAGGTACTACTGCATTTATAATCATCACATCTAACGATGCATCTCCTATATATTTATTTTTACGTGGCGATTCCTCTCCTAGCTGGTAGTGAGTTTGCCAATACTCTGAGGCATTCACGTGAAATAGAAGATGAATCTGCCCTAAATCTTTACATCCCAAAATCTTAGAAAAAAGCCCTTGTATGTGCAATAATAAG
Source organism: uncultured Dysgonomonas sp. (assembly GCF_934668725.1). Classification (GTDB taxonomy): domain Bacteria; phylum Bacteroidota; class Bacteroidia; order Bacteroidales; family Dysgonomonadaceae; genus Dysgonomonas_A. The sequence goes on along the minus strand of NZ_CAKUOF010000024.1, from coordinate 1,741 downwards.
CCTGCCAATTGTGCGATACGAATATGCGGCGAGCTTGTCGGGCGAATACGCAGCTTTCTGAATATTGATTTGTCTAGCGGAGTAAGAGAATATTTATTCCTGAGAAAACTATATTCTTGCTGAAGTTTTTGAGTATATTCATCTGATAAATTAATATCATCAAGCATACCCGACTGTCCCAATAACAGAGCCTCTATATGTAGAGGGTTATCTCCTTGTTTTAATATATAGTGCAGAGGCAAACTCAATGCCAAACGCTCAAACGCTTCAGAATTAAGACCAAATCCCATAGACCTTGACAGCAATACATAAAAGACATCAGACCATGAATTATTAAACCTATCCAACAATATCTGAATATCTCCTGATTTACGTTCTAAGCGCTCTAATAAAAGAGCATTAAGCCATCCTTGCAAATGAATTGAAGGGAATTCTTTTAAATAATTACAACAAGGCAGCGATACATCCGAATTCAATAAAAATTCTATATTATCTTTTATATGCCGTGGATACTTTATCTCACACTGAGGTATGGGTAGCTTAGCTTCATTATGAACCGTAGTGGATGCAAACTCAACAACATGCAGTATTACCGAATTATATACACTATTTTTATCATGCTGATGTTTATACCAATCGTCCGAAGACCTATGTATCTCAATATTTCCGACCCAGACTCTTTCTCCAACTTTTACTTTAGCATTAAAAAAATCGGGTCCTTCATCTGTATTATGTAAACCTACGTCTAATATTTCAATAGGTATTCCATCTGTCGTTTTTAAATCCGATTGAAAAAGTCGGTGTTTCCATACATAGTGTAATAGTTGCTCCATTTGTAGATAAGTATCAAGAATATATTCTGATTATTTATAGATATGTTTTACATCCATAAAAATAGAAAATATATATTCTATTCGCTGCATTACTTGCCAATATATTCCTTCTTCTTCATATTTTTTATCATTCAATAAATTCTTGACAGAAGATATTATATGCATAGGCAACTTTTCCAATTTCGAAACATCTATATATAAGAAGACCAATTATAAATAATATGAAGAAACTTTTAGCCCAATTTGTCATTTTAATATTACTTACATCATGTGGTTCTACTTATTTCTACTCTACACTAAATACCTACAGTGACAAGACCTGGAAAGATGATGATGGATACTTTATTACAGAACTGGATAGTATAGATATAATCCACTCCTTCAAAGGAGAGAATGCCCCTATTATGATCACAGTCCTGAATAGGAGTAAACAGCCTCTATATGTAGACTGGGCTAAGTCTGCTGTAATTATTGATGGCATTGCAAGTAGTTATAGTGGAAGCATATCTACTATAACAGTATCAGCAGCTGGAAATACTGACTTTCTTTTGAGTAATAATTATTCCAACTCGACTTTTGATCCCACATTATCTCTTCCTGAGAATATAACCTTTATCCCGCCATTTTCCAGAATAAATTATCAAACACTTAGCTTAACAAACTTTGGGTTTGAGGATATAAACAACAAAGAATATCAAAATAAAAAGATGGGAGATAAGGATGGTTATCCATCAAATGTAAAAGTCCTAAATTTTACATTATCGGATTCTCCTCTCAAATTTCGAAGTTATTTAACATTATATGGTGTTTCTACTTCTCCTATAATTGTAGATGAGGAGTTTTATTTGTGCAATCTGATCAAAACGAAGGGCATCTCTCCTTCTTCGATGCATTCGTCTTTATTTGAT
>NZ_CAKUOF010000023.1 GCF_934668725.1 uncultured Dysgonomonas sp. | reverse complement strand
GCTAGATTCTACGACCCGGGATATAGTCGATTTACAACACCTGATCCATTGAGTGAAAAGTTCTACAACTGGTCGCCGTATGTATATTGTAAAAATAACCCAATAAATAGAATTGATCCTGATGGAAGAGATGATATTTTTACTCAAAGTGGAAAATATTCGCATAGTACAAAAACAGGTAGCAATATAAAAATTCAAGTTGGGGGTAAAGAAGTACTTCTTTCAGAGGTTAATCTGAATGCTTCTGGTAATAGACAGGCTATAGCAAATGTTGTTGGACATTATGGAACAGAAATTGGACTATCTTTTTATGCTAAGGGAATGATACCTGTTGGGGATAATCCAATAGGGACATTAGGGTTAAGCACTACCTCTAAAGAGAGTGCAATAGCATTCGAACAAGGAGGAAATATATTTGTAAATAAATCAAATAATAAAATTTCAGAGTTCTTGAATGATTCGTACAACCTTACAAATACCTTAGTGCATGAATCTCAACATAAAAGCCAGACAACGAAAAACGAAAATAGACCTATTCCTCTTCGAGAAATAGATGCAATTGGAACTCAAATGAATCATTCATCGTATTCAAAAACGACAAAAGAATATCAAAAAAATACGATGAACTATCTTATTCAGAATATAACAGAAACAAGGTTAAATGATAATCGAATACAAAAAATAATTAATGTAGCAAATTCAAAAAATAATCATTATCAGTTACAATTTCATCGTTATGGATCAGCTGGAGATGCTTATCAGATAAAAATAATAGAAAAAAAATAATATGAATAAATTAATAATTATTATTTTAGTAATTGTTTGTTTTCCAGCTTGCAAAAACGAACGAACGATGGATATTGAAGAAAAATTAATTGGAAATCAGTATAAATATTGGCTTTTCGTAAAAGATTTTCCCTCTTTGGACGATACATTATCTATATCTGGATTTGATGAGTCCGTATATATGGCTTATTTTGATAAAGACGGAAAATACTATGATATGCATTACTATTATGAACCAACTCTAGGGGGGAGAATGAAAAACGATAAGGACTATGATAATCTTACCGATATTATACGCTCACACACATGGATACTAAAAAATGATAATATACTTATCCTTAATGGTCTGAATTATTCCATAAAACAATTAGATACAGATATATTGATTATACAAAACCCAAGAACAGATATTTACAGTCTTTATATAGTAGCTCCAGACAGATTAATACCTAAAGAGTTTCAGAAAATGCAATAGGAAAATTGTTATCCCCCATATACCTAACCTAAGGGGCTCTGCTGGGAGTGTTGGTAATCAACTACTCTATATTACTGATGCAGGGCCCAATGTTAATCTGGGTACTTCGGCTGATTTTAAAGACTACAGCAAGGTTACTACGGCTGAATATACTTTCAACAAGAATGGGGCAATGACTAAGGACCTCAATAAAGGGATACAAGGCATTCTCTACAATAGTTTGAACCTGCCACAGGAGATGGTTATCAGCCATGTCACTGCTCGGGCTAAAAATTATTATACTTATACCGCTACGGGGGTTAAACTCAAAGTTAGACACATAAATGATCCTACATTAAAAGAGCAGCCTATTTTAGGAAGTACCGGAACAGATGGAAATATGACAGGACCAACTACCGATTATGTAGGTAATAAAATATATGAGGATGGTACTTTGAAAACAATCTTAACCGATAATGGGTATATTGAAGGAAATACTTATTATTTTTACATCAAGGATCATTTGGGCAATAACCGGATAGTGGCGAATGCGTCGGCTAGTGTGATCCAGAGTAATCAGTATTATCCTTTCGGAATGGCGTTTGCGGAGGGTACTACTACCGAGCAGGGTAAGCAGCCGTATAAGTATAATGGTAAGGAGTTGGATCAAAGCCATGGATTGAATCAGTATGATTATCAGGCTAGGTTCTTGGATAATGCATATGGAAGGTTTACGACAATGGACCCACTGAGCGAGAAGAAACCGTGGTTAAGTCCTTACGTGTATTGCTCTAATAACCCAATGAATAGGATTGATCCCGATGGGAGAGATGATTACCGCTTAGATAGAGACGGAAATATGCATTTTGTAAAAGAAACAGAAGCAAGTAATCATACAATATATGCAACTAATGCCAAAGGAAATATTAATACAAAGAGTTCTATAAATGTAGATAAATATGTCATTAGTGGAAAAGAAACTGTAACTGGAGTACAGGGTCGGAGATCAGATGGAAGTATTGAAACTTCAACAATAGATATATATACATCGGCAGGTGATAAACAATCAACAGCACTGTTTGAGTTTGCTTCCAAAAATACAGATGTAGAGTGGTCGCAAACAAAGACAACTCAAAATGGGGTTGATGTAAATTATATAGCAACAAGTCATAGTGGTAATACTGATGTTGGCCAATCTTATGTGATAAGTAGAATTTTTTCGCAGAACGATAAGAACTCAATAATGGGACTAATAGGTACAAATATAAGAGAAGCCAACCATAGCCATCCGAATGGTTCCACGATTGTATCTGGTGGAGATGCAAATTCAGCAAAGACTCTCCAATCAAGATTTCCTAATGCGAAGATGCATAATTATACACCCAATGATGGTAAATATACTTTCTTTGACGAATATTCAGAGCCAGGATTATTACCTGAGATTGAAATCGTAGCACCTCGTAAAAAGAAATAGCCATGAGTGAATATAGAATTATCTTGATTTTAGCTATTATGCTAGTAACAACAAAAATAGTTGCATGTGAATATAATAGGGATAATACATTGGATTCGAAAGATGTTCAGGATTCCATTAGAACAATATTAAAAGAACTATCAATACCGTCTTTCAATGTTCACGTAAGCACTCCAGATTCTGTTTTGAGGGTAGAATTTAAACATCAAGATACGATTGTATTAGAACAAGCCTTACTGGTAAATGATCAATTAGACTCTATATTAAACAATATAACTAAATTTTTAAGAAAAGATTCTGAGTTATATTTTTATATTACATTTATGAAACGTGATGATGATTTGTATTTTGAAATACTTGAAGATTATCCCAATAATTACCTTTTTGAGATTAAGGGAAAGGGGGACTCCCTTCACCAGAGAAAAAGTCCTAAAATCTATGGGTGTTTAAAATATAAGGATTGGGATTTTTATATATTAGTATATCCTACTCCATGCAATCCGGAAGATAAATATTTAGATAATTTTATTTATAAAACGGGGAACAAATTAATAATCAAAAAGAAACTCGAAGATTATCCATTTGTCCAAGAAAACCCGATGTGGCTATATCAATATTTGGAGGGAAATATACAACTGATAAAATCAATCAATGATAAGTTTTTTTTCACAAACCCATAATTTATACAACAACGGCTACTTAAACTAATGAGCAGCCGTTTGTGTTTTATCGGACAGTGTTCTTTTCGCTTGACTTAGTTCTAACACCCGTAAGAAATAACTTACGGGAGTTTTGTATTATAGTACAACAGTAGTTCTACAAGTTAAAAACTCATTCGTCCTCAAGCATTGATTTTATCTCCGCTTCAATTTTGGGATATTCATCCCACCTGGCAAAAAGAACAATTCTGAGCTCTTCATACCTGTCGACATGTGCCTGAATCTCCGCCTAATACCTTTTGTGAGTTCGGTGAGCCATCAGGATAAAAAACAACATGATAAGAAACGCACATACTCCTGTCACCATGAGGCAGATACATCTTAGATGGGAAGCCGGAACTTGGCAGTACTGCTACTGATGCCAGCTTAACAACCTCTATAACTACTGATTATGTTGGTAATAAGATTTATGAAGCTGGCACTTTAAAAACAATCTTAACTGATAATGGGTATATTGAAGGAAATACTTATTATTTTTACATCAAGGATCACTTGGGTAATAACCGAATAGTGGCGAATGCTTCGGCCGGTGTTATTCAGAGTAACCAGTTTTATCCTTTCGGCATGGCGTTTGCCGAGGGTACTACGACCGAGCAGGGTAAACAGGAGTTTAAGTACAATGGTAAGGAGTTGGATCGAAGTCATGAGCTGAATCAGTATGATTATAGTGCTAGATTCTACGACCCGGGATATAATCGATTTACTACGATGGATCCGCTGGCGGAGAAGTATTATAGCATTAGTCCCTATGCCTATGTGATGAATAATCCGATGAAATATATTGACCCTACAGGGATGTGGATACAATACTCTGATGGGACAGATTATTACAGATATAATAATGGGCAATGGGAACTATATAATAAAGGAGAATATACAGCATATACTCCCGCAAGCGGAAGTTTTTTAGAAGGAGTTTTAAAAGGACTAAATCAATTGGATAAAAATGTAACAGGAAATGGTCTTTTAAATTTTTTCGCAAATGATAATAACAATATATTTATTGTTTCAGGTCAAGAGAATACAGCAGATATTTCCGATTCAGCGACAGGTGAAATTACTTTAAAAGATTCATTTCAAGGAAGTGAAACTCCAACTGAAAATGGAATTCAAACGAGTCCATTTTGGTTGGATATAGGGCATGAATTAGCTCATCGGAAAGATGTATTAGAGAATGGGGCTGATCAAGCTGGAAGGATATAGTTAACACCTCCTAATGTAAAAGCAATAAAAGTATCTGAAAAATATGCTACAGATGTCGAAAATCAAATGAGAGCAGATGCAGGTCTACCTCTTAGAACACATTATGTTCGACAAGGCTCAGGAGGATGGGAGGATTCTAGAATCCTCAATATAGGAACTAGAGTTAATAAATTTAATGGAACAAGCTATCGGTCTACCCCAAGAATATTAATCCCTAAAGGGCTATTACCTAGTTTAAGGAAATAATGATTGTGAATATGAAAATAATAAATATAATTTGCATTGCTATTACTATATTCTTCTTTTATCAATGTAAAACTAGCCAATTAGATCAAATAGAAATAAATCTGAAAAAGACATCTGAAAATATTAAGTTTCTTAATAAAGAGGAGTTTGAAGAATCTAGAAACCTTATATTTAATAAATTGTCATCGAATAATAACCTATTGAAGAATGACACTATAATCTTTTTAGAATATTTTTTTGATGGAACTGGAGGATATCATTGTACGATTTATGAGTCGAAGAACAGAATAATTAATAGGTATTCAACACAAAAGAGTATTAAGAATAAAGCAATCCATATTGACTCTCTAGTCGTATCGAAAGTTCCAGACAAAATATTTAGAATGGTTCTAGATGGGCAACTGGATGAAATCGAACAAAGAGGTGACGCTACAACATTAACTCCAGCTGCAACATTAATAATAAATATTGGTGTAAAAGATAAAGAAAAAAATAAGTTTAGTTTCAAAACTTTGATTACACAAGAATTTTCTACTTATGAAAAGAAATAATTCTTTTGGATACCCTCGAGTGGTATATTAGAGAATTTTTATGCTAAAAGGAATGATACCTGTTAGGGATAACCCAACAGGTGCATTAGGGTTAAGCACTACATCTAAAGAGAGTGCAGTCCCATTCGAACAAGGAGGAAATATATTTGCAAATAAATCAAACAATAAAATTTCAGAGTTCTTGAATGATTCGTATAACCTTACAAACACCTTAGTGCATGAATTTCAACATAAAGGCCAGGCAACGAAAAACGAAAATTCCCCTCTAATTATATGCCTATTCCAAGAAATTATGTCTTAGAAAACCCAAATATAAAACCTTAAAAATTGCCCGACTGTCAGATCTAGTCTTAACTTTTACAATCTCATAATCTTCAATTTTTAATTACAAATTTTTGTTTTGAAGAATATAAGACAACTCTGCGACAAGGTGCAGAAAATGAGAGGTTTTTTATAGAAATAACTACTAAAAAGTATCGTGTTTTGAATCGTAGTTGTTCAGTAGTAAATTTTGACTTTTAGTAGTCTTTCTATTGCTTCCGATTGTCATCAGGTTTAGCATAAAGCAATAAAAAAAGTCTTCTAAACCATTAGTTTAGAAGACTTTGATTTTGTTCTGCCTTTGAACTGACCCGAAGGTTCTGTTCCGAGCGGATCGCTATTTTATGGCCTAAATGATGCTCCGTCAGTATTTTATATTTTCCAAAACAGTCAATGGTAACGATTTGGCAACTCGAAATTGAGTAGATTTTTTCGATCCAAATAACACCCTGTCTTATAAAGAATTATATGCAAATATAAGTATTTTTTCAATAAGTCAAGCCTAATTGCCAAAGTGGAATAATGTTCAGGAAACCATTTTCTATGTCGTCTTTCACAACATATCCATTTTCAACTTCTTTTATCTGCTTCTGTCCTTTGTTCTTCCCTCCCACTTCAAACGTTTTATCATCAATCTGGAAATCTGCGACAGGCGATGCAAACACATCATGTTTTACTCGCATTTGATTTAAGAAAAATGTTTCCCTGATATTACCGACATTGGAAGTGTCCTCAGCTAGATTGTATATCAGGTTCGTATTATCCAAATATATCTTATCAACCTTACCTAATCCCCGGATACCACCCGTATTGTCTCGCAGCTGGGCTATCATGCCTGCTTCCTCGATATACAGACAATAATCTGAAATATTATTACGGCTGGCAGAGAGCATTTCTGCTATTTTAGTCATATTGGGTTTGAATGGAGCACTTTTAGAAATGATAGCAAGCAATTGTTTTAGCTTCCTTCCGGTTGCCACATTCATATCGGCATACATCGGAATATCATTTTCCAAAGTTTGATTAATAATCTGGCCCAAACGTATTTCAAAATCTTCTTCTAAAGCAAACGGATAATAGCCCCTTTTCAGATAATCAGCAAATAAAGGTAATGGACGCTTTAAATCTGCAATTTCAACTTTGTGTTGTACTATTTCTTCCAGTGAATACGCCTTTGTTGATATATTATGGAATAATTGTAAATATTCACGGAAAGACAAGCCTTGCATGTTGTATATAACAGCCCTACGGCTGAGATCGGAAGCTCCTTTTTTAATATCCAATACAGAAGAACCTGTAAAAACCACTTTCAACTCCTTGTGATAATCATAAATCAGTTTGAGCTCTTTTGCCCAATCTTTATATTTATGAATTTCATCTATGAACAGATATTTTCCGCCATACTTAACAAAGGTGTCGACCAGTTCTGTAATCCGATTGTCTACAAAATAGAAATCTTCTGCTGTTACATAAAGTGTTTCAGCAGGATTCAGATTTTGCTTAATATATTGCAAAACTAAGGTTGTTTTTCCCACACCACGAGGTCCGATAAGGCCAATCATCCGACTTTGCCAATTGATCTCGTTGTACATATAGCGCAAAAAGCTTGCATCTGCTTTTTTTATTAGCTTATTGGAATATTCAAATAACTTTTCCATATCATCTGTTTTTTACAAAGATAATATATTGCACTTAAATAGTGCGATTATTAATTAAATTCGCATTATTAGGATGCAATTTTGTTGAGGAAGCATATTGGTTTCCTGTTTTATCTTTTTTTATTAAACCAACGATAAGGTCTAGTCCAGAAATTATATCTCTCCGCTTCAATAGTAGATGATGAATGGCGAGCATTTGATTCTGTTTTTACTGGCTCTACCTTTTGATCCTTATCGTCCTCATTCAGATATTCATCCTCGACATCAATAAAAGGATCTAGCCAATCTGCTTTCTTTCTAGCCCAGTCTAATTTCTCTATAACTTCTTCATTCATTGCATCGCTGGTTCTTAAATATTCCTCGTAGTCTGCAATATATTGTCGAAGCATATTAGCCTTACGAAGCCGTTCAGCCATGTTGAACATCATCCTGAACTTCTTAAGTTCTGCTTGTCGCTTGGCCTCAAACTTTTCACATTCCTCCCTTTCTTTAGCTTCTCTTTCTTTGCGGATACGCTCTTCTTCGGCTTGTCGGATTCTGCGTTCCTCATCGGCTATGCGTTTTTCCTTTATATTCTTAGAACGTAATTCCAAATTAGCAATTATTTCTATTATCTTATCCTCTAAACGAGTGAGTGTTGTATCTTTATATATGGTTGTATCTCTCCATTCTCCATAAATATTGAATTGAAGTTCTCCACTGTATTCCGTATCTCTGGTACTTGTCCCATCAGACTTCATACGCCTTCTCTCTGTCAGATCAATCTTGATTTCTTCTCCATTGACCACAGCATAAGTTGAAGGGTTATATTCATTCTTTTTTTGGATTTTTATATCATGACCTCTAAATCGTAAAGCATTGATTACTGTGGAAAATATGCATAATGCTCTGTCTATCGTTTTTTCTCCAACAGAAACATTTAAAGATTCTTTAATTTTACTTTTGTAAGGGCTTTTCCGCTGACTCCATGGAATCATATCTTCCCGATGTTTTTCCTTCGTATCAATGATTAAGGGATCTTTGGCATATAGAATTTCAGGAACTTTAAATACAGAAAGGTTACCTTTACTTATCTCCTTTTCAATAATCTGTTGTGGCGTTAAGTAAGGAGCTAAATCTACTTCCTGATTTTCATCATCAGTAAGAGGAACTTTTTCTATTGTTTTTCCATGTGCTAGCTTAGACCAGTATCCATTAGGAGGAAGAGGTATATTTGCGGCACTACAACGCCTACCTAATTCTGCTCCTGATATTTCCAGACGTTTGGATATAGCGGTTAATGGCTCTTCCCAAACCAAATCATATAGTTCTTTTCTCGTGAGTTTCATGGCTAAAGTGTTTTTAATATCTTCTTCTGGTATTGGCATATCTTTCATCAAAAGTAGGTACACGGGATTTCTCAACCCATTTGATCAGTTCATCTTCAAAAAAGTAGATTTTCTTTTCTACTTTATAGTATGGAATCGTGTTGTTTCGCATCATCTTTTTTATAACTCGTTCTGTCTGGTCTAATATCTCACAAGCTCTTTCAATACCAATTGGCCTGTGTTTGTGCGCTCCAAGTCCTAATCCGGTTTCAATAGTTGTTAATACAGCTCGCATCTCTGCAATCTCATTAATGAGATAATTAACTGCTTTGGGAACATTCTGTAAGGTTAATTCTTCCTTGTCGTTTGTATTTTCCATGATGAGTAATTTTATGAGATTATATTAATCTGAATTATTCCATTCCTAATTCACAGGACCTAAATACTCTAAAATGGTTCGGTATTCTTTTTTATATCTTTTCAATCGTTCCATATCCTTAGCCGTTGGTTCCGATATTCTTGAGATGTCCATATTGTGAGTCAGGTCGTTTAGCTTTACTCTTGTTGCTATTCTGCTGTTTTTTATTCTTGAGATATATTCCTCTCTCGTTTTAGCTGTCTGGCTATTCAATAGATTTAAAGCATCTCGGATCTCGGATAAGTGTAATTCCGTAATTTCGTTGTTGCATTTGGCTTGTAGCATTTTCGAAACTTGTTCAACTGAGTATTCGGTATCTTCTGCTGCATCATGCAGATAGCCAACAATTTTATCTTTCCATGTACAACCTGATCCTCCTACAGTAGTTAGGTGTCCTGAAAAATAATCTACGCCTGCTTTGTCAGTTTGTCCGGTATGAATTTGTATTGCTAACAGTTCAGCCGCTTCTACGATATGATCATATTTTCCAAACATTTCATTATTACTTTCTTCAATTTCCCGAGCCATATCTGGATTGAATGTAGACAGGTAATCTAATAATTTCGTGTAAATATCTTTACCCATATCATATAAGACCAGTTCTGACAATCTCTCTAAAAGTGATTCAATATGTGTTATATCCCGTGATTGATTTACAATCAAGTGTATGTGGCTGATATTCGCTCCATCGGAGGATGATAAAGCCAAAGAACAGGTAGGCATGGGATTCAATGCCGATATACCCGATCCCAAGGGAGATGGTATAATCGGAGACAAAAAAGATGCCTACGAACAGGAGCAAATGAAAGAGCGGCAGAAGAACCGGATGAATTCTCTTCAGGGATATGCCGATATGTTGGAAAACTCCAAGAATGAGAAAGTTAGTCTTGACTTGGGAGACGGGCCGAAACAGAATCAAGCAACTACTCAAAAAGCTCCGATAAACAACTCGGTTTCTGCTTATCAGGATATCAATCGCACATTGGGTAATTTCTATGAAAAGCCCAAACACGATACTGAGAAAGAAGAGATAAAAAAGAAGTTGGATGAATTGGAAGCCAAAATGCAGGAAAAAGAAGATGCTAAAAGCGCCATGGATGAACAGTTAGCATTGATGGAAAAATCTTACGAAATGGCTTCCAAGTATATGCACATGGACAGAATCAAGGCGAACCTTTCGGACAGAAGAATAATTCACTGAAAAGCAAGATTGACAATTATGGTAAGGATAACTCATCCAATAATGGCAAAACAAAGGTGAGCCCTATTCGACAGATACAAAGGCAAACTGTTTCGTCATTAGCTCAGAATATATCAAACGAAGAGTTATTCTATATGTATGACCAGCCTCGCAATAGCAGTTTCAATACAATGGGTGGCGAAGTCGGAGTAAATACCAAGAATACCATCGCTGCGGTCATCCATGATGACCAAACGGTATTGACGGACAAACAACACGATTGCGTTTGACAGAGCCACTGATGGCAGGAACAACGATTATTCCCGAGAATACAATTTTAACAGGTGTTGCCAAGATACAGGGTGAACGATTGGATATACAGATATCATCAATTGAATATCAGGGAAGAATTATTCCTGTGGAGATGGTAACCTTCGACAGTGACGGACAAAAAGGAATTCATATCCCTGGTTCATTGGAAATGAACGCAGCCAAAGAAATTGTTGCCAATATGGGAAATAGTGTGTGCACGAGTTTTACCATGACGCAGAGTACAGGGGCACAATTGACTTCAGATTTGAGCAAAGGTGCGATACAAGGTGTATCGGCTTATATGCAGAAGAAGATACGACAGGTTAAGGTCACACTCAAATCAGGGTATCGAGTCATGTTAATGCCGAAGGCTAATTAGCTAATGTGCAAATATGCCAATTTGAAGATTAAAGTAAATAATTAAAAATCAGAAAAATGAAGAAATATATAATTGCATTTGCGTTGATGCTTACAGCTCTAACAATCAATGCACAAACAGAAGAGGTAAAAGATATACAGGAAGATCTGCAACAAGTTCTCAAACCGACATTCGGAGACTATTACGAAGGGCTTTCCAAGAAAATAACCTTCGATCGAATGATACCGCCGTATGGATTGGAAGTGACTTTTGATAAAACGGTCCATATTATCTTTCCTGCATCTATTCGTTATGTGGACTTAGGTTCGAGTAATATTATTGCTGGCAAAGCGGGTACTTCGGAAAATGTATTGCGTGTCAAGGCTGCTGTTCGTCAATTCGAAGCGGAAACGAATATGGCTGTGATTACTGAAGAAGGTAGCTATTATACCTTCAATGTCAAATTTGCTGATGAACCTGAAAAGTTAAACATTGAGATGAAAGATTTTATGCACGATGGTATAGCTACCAATCGTCCAAACAACAGTCTGGATATTTATCTGAAGGAATTGGGAAGCGAATCGCCTCGATTGGTGTACTTAATAAATCGTTCGATCTACAAAAATGACAAACGATTGGTAAAGCATATCGGATCAAAGCGTTTTGGTATTCAATACCTGTTGAAAGGTATTTATTCGCATAATACCCAGTTGTATCTACATACTTCCATCAAAAATTCATCCAATGTGCCTTTTGATATTGACTTTGTAAGAATGAAGATTGTAGATAAGAAAATAACCAAGCAGACAGCTATCCAAGAAACGATTATTTATCCGCTTCGTGTCTACAACTTTATATCTACCGTTGGTGGTAATCAAACAGAACGAACGGTATTTACCATTGATAAAATCACGATTCCGAATGATAAACAATTGGTCATTGAGCTTTTTGAAAAAAGTGGGGGACGAAATCAGGTTTTCGTGATTGAGAATAACGACTTGTTGAGAGCGGAAGAGATTAATGAGCTAAAAGTCAAATAAGATGAGAGTATTATTGATTATCACATTGGTTTTCGCATTGAGCCTGTTTGTAATAGAACAGGCATATGCTCAACGTTACTTGCCCGGACAAAAAGGGATTCAAATAACAGGTGGATGTGTGGATGGTTTCAAATTGAGAAATGAAGATGGACAAGCTTTCTTTGGTGGTCTTGCTTTGTCAAGTTATACTAAGAATGGCAATCGTTGGGTATTCGGAGCGGAGTATTTGCAAAAGAAACATGCTTACAAGGATATATTGATTCCTGCTTCGCAGATAACAGCTGAAGGTGGGTATTACTTCAAATTCTTATCTTATCTATCTAAAACAGTATTCTTTTCTATTGGAGCTTCGGCTATGACAGGTTATGAAACCATCAATTGGGGAAAGGAGCTACTATTTGATGGAGCGACCATCTTAAGTAAAGACAATTTCCTGTATGGTGGAGCAGTCAGTTTTGAAATAGAGACTTATCTGTCAGATAGGCTCGTATTGCTTGTTAATGCCCGTGAACGGATATTGCTCGGCTCAGATATAAGTAAATTCCATACGCAAGTGGGCATCGGAATAAAGATCGTTATTAATTAAGGTCACAGGCCTTTCTACGAAACAAAATAACAATAACATTATGAGAAAAATAGCATCTTATATAATATACACGATACTGATTGCATGTATCGCATGTGCCTGTAGCAGCGATATTGATATTCGCCAAAATTATGCATTTGAGGTTACTTACTTACCTGTCCCGAAAAGGCTCAAAAAAGGAGAGATTGCCGAAATAAGGTGTCAACTTCATCGCTATGGCAGATATGAAAATACGACTTATCAACTGCGGTATTTTCAGCCCGATGGAAAAGGAGAATTGAAAATGGATGATGGAACGGTTTTTCTTCCGAATGATTATTACGATCTGACTAAAGAAACTTTTCGATTGTATTATACCTCTTAATCAGAGGATCAGCAGGTAATTAATGTTTACTTCTTCGACAATTTCGGGAATAGCGAAATGATTTCCTTTTCCTTTAATAATGATAACTCAGAGGAGGAATAGTGATGATGACAATGATGGTTATTTCGTATATCACAACTTGGGTGAGTATTATTTATTCGCTGGTGACCGCTCCAACTGAAGTGGAATTGTGGAGTGAGGAAGTGGAGTAAAAAAACATGGAAAAGACTAGGGTATCTAACCTTGGTCTTTTTGCTTAAATACTCTATGCTCAAATAGATTATTTTTCATAAATTTGTTAAGGATATATCAAATAATGAATTACACATGAACTCAAGCTTTCGTTTTTTAGAATCAACATACCCTGAATTATATGCACTATGTGAGTTATCAGAGAAGCTTATTGATATTGATGCTAGTTCTTCACTAACAAAGTCTAGGTTATTAGCAGAAAAAATAGTTCAGCTTATATGGGAGTTTGAAGAACTTGAAAAATCAGAGGATACTCAGGTAAAAAAGATTGATAGCTTATATCGGAATAATTATATACCTGAAATTATTAGAGATATATTACATACTATTCGTAAGTCAGGAAATAAGGCTACTCATATTGGAACTAGCACTCGAGCTGAAGCTTTATTCATAATCAAGAAAGTATTTAGGTTATCTAAGTGGTTCTATGAGACGTATGAAAATAATACTATAGGAGATATTGAGTATGCCTTACCACAAAATACAACTCAGAAAGAAGTTGAAGAATTAAATAAGCAATTGCAGGAACTTTCTAAGCAACTTGTTGACTATAAAGAAAAGATTGTAACGCTTAATAGTTCTACAGATGTAAAAAATAAAAGAAAAGAAAGATCTATTCAGCTTGCCAATAATATTGACATGGATGAACATGATACTCGAATCATGTTGATTGATCCACAACTAAGAAAAGCAGGATGGGAATGTGATACAGACGTATTGAATTTTAAGACCAATAAAACAATGCCTCAGAAAGGACGCAATATAGCTATTGCGGAATGGCGGTGCGGCAATATATGGGCAGATTATGCCCTATTCGTTGGTACAACCCTCTATGGGATTGTAGAAGCTAAAAGGTTTTCTACAGATATTTCGACAAATCTGCACCAATCTAAGATATATTCGTCTACTGTTTTAGCAGATAGCGATATTCAGCTGTTGGGAGATTGGGAAGGCTATAAAGTACCTTTCCTTTTTTCGACCAATGGTCGAGATTATTTGGAACAAATCAAAACTAAAAGTGGTATTTGGTTTTTAGATGTCAGAGATTCTTTAAACAAATCTAGAGCTTTACAGGCCTGGTATTCGCCAGAAGGTTTAGTTGAACTATATAAGCGTGATTTAGATGAAATAAATAACCGACTGAAAAGCAGTGAAATTGATTATCTGACCAACAAATCGGGCTTAAGTCTCCGTTATTATCAAATTGATGCTATAAAAGCTGTAGAGAATAAAATTATCAAAAACACAGATGATAAACGTGCATTATTGGTAATGGCTACAGGAACAGGAAAAACCCGAACCGCTATTGGTCTTGCCTATCGTTTGGTTAAATCAAATCGTTTTCGCCGTATTCTGTTCATTACAGATAGGAGGTTGCTTGCTATTCAGGCTCATGATGGATTTAAAGACAATAAAGTAGAGGATTTAAATACCTTTGCCAATATATATCAGATCGAGGGATTAAAAGATGCTATTCCTGATTCCAACACCCGTTTGCATTTTGCTACAGTACAAAGCATGATTAAACGTCTTTTTTATTCCGATGAAGGAGGTTTACCTATAGATACATACGATTGTATCATTGTCGATGAAGCTCACAGAGGGTATAATCTTGATCGTGAATTGGATGAAGACGATCTGACATTCCGTGACCAAAACGATTATGTAAGCCAGTATAAGCGTGTGATTGAATATTTTGATGCTCACATTATTGGTCTTACGGCTACACCTGCTCTTCATACTACGCAAATCTTTGGAATGCCTGTACACTCTTATTCGTATCGAGAAGCTGTGATTGATGGTTTTCTTGTAGACCACGAACCTCCGTATATTATCAAGACTAAACAGAGCGAGGAAGGTATTTTATGGGAAAGAGGAGAAAAGCCTCAGGTGTATAATCCTGAGACCAACAAAATTGAAGAGCTTGCTGAATTAGAAGATGAACTTCATGTCGAGATTGAGCAATTCAACAAACAGGTAATTACTCCCAGTTTCAATCGCACGGTAATAAAAGAATTAATCAACCACCTTGATCCCGAAGGGGATGAGAAGACACTCATTTTTGCAGCACGCGATACACATGCTGACATGATCGTTAATATTCTTTTCGAAGAATTTGCTGCCCAAGGAATTGATGTACCACAAGAGGCAATAAAAAAAATTACAGGGAATGCTTATAATCCAGAAGAGTTGACCAAGTTGTTCAAGAATGAAAAATATCCCAATATAGTAGTTACAGTAGATCTACTTTCTACCGGGATTGATGTGCCACAAATAACCAATTTGGTATTTATGCGTCGTGTCAATTCTCGTATTCTATTTGAGCAAATGCTCGGACGTGCCACGCGTCTCTGTACTGATATTGGTAAAGAGTATTTCCGAATATTTGATGCAGTACGTGTATATGAAGCATTACAGGGATTTACTCAAATGCAAACTGTATCTAACCCTTCTTTGTCATTCAAACAGTTGATCGAAGAATTTGATCATATTGAAAGAGTAGAACGGAAAGAACGACAGATACAACAAATCATAGCCAAGCTGCAACGACGACGCAATAAAATAACAGACGAAAAACTCGACCAGTTTGTGCGCCTTTCGGGGGGAGAAACACCTGATGAGTTTATTGAAAATATGCGCACATCTATACCCAAAGAAGCGGAAAACAAGTTAAAACAGTTGAATGATCTATGGCATTTTCTCGATGAGCGAATATATCGTCCTCAGGTACAGTTGGTATCTCATCACGAAGATGAATTGATTGCTGTTGAACGTGGGTACGGAAATGCAGAAAAGCCTGAAGATTACATCAACAGTTTTAAAGAGTTTATCAAAAACAACCGCAATGCAATCATGGCGATCAATACTATTTGTACTAAACCAAGTGAATTGAATCGCGAATCGCTTAAAGAATTGAAACTCATACTTGATGAGAAAGGATATACCGAATTGAACTTGAATACTGCTTGGCGTAGTGCAAAAAATCAGAATATTGCTGCTGACATCATAGCCTATATTCGTACCTTAGCACTCGATATTTCGTTAGTTCCGCCCGAACAACGTGTAAAGAATGCTATGCAGAAAGTGAAAGAGTTGCATACATGGAATGCCGTGCAGACTAAATGGATTGAGCGTTTCGAAAAGCAATTGATTGCAGAATCTGTTCTCACTCGTGAAGACTTGGACAAAGAGCCATTCAAGACAGAAGGTGGATACAACCGATTGAACAAGATATTTAACAACGAGCTCGACAAGGTATTGGATACAATAAACGAGAATCTCTATCGAGCGTAAATAAATAAACTAAATGACAGCCGAATCAATAGCCAATAAGCTTTGGAATCTTTGTAACGTGCTCCGTGACGATGGAGTAACTTATCACCAATATTTGAATGAGTTAACGTATATCCTTTTCCTAAAGCTATCCGAAGTAAAAGGCTTTGCACAAGAGATACCTGCGGAATACCGTTGGGATAAGTTTGTAAGTGAGCCTGATAATAATAAGGCATTCAACCTCTATCGTGAATTCTTAGCTACGGTAAGCAGTAAGACGCCTAGCGATGGAATCAAACAAATATACACTGATGCATCTACCAGCTTGCGCAAACCTGTAAACTTTAATACCTTGGTGCAGGAAATCCACAAGCTGGACTGGTACGAAGAGACTGATCGCGATATGATGGGCGACATCTACGAAAGTTTGCTTGAGAAAAATGCCACCGAAAAAAAGAGCGGAGCAGGGCAATACTTTACGCCACGCCCTTTGATTAATGTCATGGTAAAGCTATCTGCTCCCCGATTGGGAGAACGATGGAACGACCCGGCAGCAGGTACATTTGGTTTTATGATATCGGCAGATCATTATTTACGCAGCAAGACTGACAATTATTTCGACTTGACCGAACGTGAACGCGATTTTCAGACGAAGCAAGCATTCTCGGGAGTAGAATTAGTGCCCGATGCGCACCGATTGGCTTTGATGAATGCCCGATTACATGGTATGGAAAGCAGTATTCTGCTGGGTGATACGCTTACCGATTTGGGTAAGAGTATCAAGAATTTGGATGGTGTATTAGCTAATCCACCTTTTGGAACAAAGAAAGGAGGTGAACGCCCTACACGCGATGACTTTACTTACCCAACAAGCAACAAGCAGCTCAACTTCCTGCAACATATCTACCGAAGCCTGAAAAAAGACAGCAAGGCACGTGCTGCTGTTGTGTTACCTGATAATGTATTGTTTGAAGACAATGATGGTCAGAAAATTCGTCGCGACTTGATGGATAAATGTAAGCTCCATACGGTTCTGCGTTTACCGACAGGTATTTTTTATGCGGCAGGAGTAAAAACCAACGTCCTGTTTTTCACGCGGGGAACGACCGAGAAAGGCAATACCGAGAAGGTATGGTTCTACGATATGCGTACCAATATGCCAGCTTTTGGCAAGCGTAAACCTTTTACCGAACAGGCGTTCGAAGATTTTATCTTTGCCTATACAGGAGGTATTGCAGCAAACAAGGTAGAGGCTGACTTTGACGGAACCATAGACCACGCCAAACGTGCCAAGATAAAAGATGAACGCTGGCAATGCCTGACACGCGAACAGATTGCTGCCAAAAATGATTCGCTCGATCTTGGGTTAATTGCCGATAGTAGCCTCACAGACTCGGACACATTGGGCGAGCCTGCCGACACCATTCGTAAAGCAAAAGACGAACTGGCTGAGATAATGAAACAACTGGATGCAATGCTAAACGAATTGAAATAATGGCTAGTAGAGGAGACATTGACAAATATAACATTCAGCCGATAATTTATAACAAATGGTGTACTATTGAATTTGAAGATTCTTTAGGTAAATCGGGTGCCTTTACAAAGTTAAAGTCTTCAGATTATTTTGAATCAGGACTTTATCCCGTAGTAGATCAAGGAGATAAATTAATTTCTGGATATATAAATGATAATTCTTTATTATATTTTGGAGAGTTACCAGTTATAATATTTGGAGATCATACTCGAAATGTTAAATATATAGATTTTGAATTTGCAGTTGGTGCTGATGGAACAAAAATATTAACTCCAATAAAACAACTAGATAGAAAATTCTTTTTTTACTATTTGAAAACTTTGAATGTTCCTAGTCTAGGCTATAGTCGTCATTACTCTATATTAAAAGAAATTGAAATTCCTCTACCTCCATTACCAGAGCAAGAGCGGATAGCCTATAAGCTGGATGCGCTGTTTGCGCAGCTCGATGGGATTCGTGCAGCAATGGAGCGCATCCCCACGCTATTGAAAAACTTTCGTCAGCAAGTGCTTACCCAAGCCGTTACAGGCAAACTCACCGAAGAATGGCGAGAAGGTAAAGACTTGGAGAATATAAATGCGAAAGAGTATAAAAATGAAAACTATTTAATTAATGATATTCCAGAATCTTGGATACATTCGATAATAGAATATATTGGTAAAGTTAAGGGAGGTAAGAGATTACCTAAAGGAGACGAATTAGTTGATTACAATACAGGTTTTCCATATATTAGAGCAAGAGACTTAAAAGAAGGAACTGTTCTTACAGAGAATCTAATGTACCTAAAGGCTGAGACTCAGTTAAAAATCAAAAACTATATAGTTAAGACGAATGATGTATACATTACTATTGTTGGAGCTAAAATAGGTGATGCAGGTATAATTCCTAAAAGTATGAATAATGCTAACTTGACTGAGAATGCTGCAAAAATAACAGATTTTCATAAAGAGCTAAATCCTTTTTACTTGGCATTATGGCTTCGTTCTCCAATTTCTCAAAAAAATATTCAAGAAACAATAATGTCTGCAGCTCAAGGTAAATTAGCTTTGACTAGAATAGATAAGTTACCAATTTATCTACCCACTTTATTAGAACAACAAGAAATCGTTCGCCGAGTAGAAAGTCTGTTTTCACAAGCCGATGCCATAGAGCAGCAATACCAGAGCTTAAAGCAGAAGATAGACAATCTGCCACAAGCCATTCTACACAAAGCCTTCAAAGGCGAACTGGTTGAGCAACTCCCTAGCGATGGTGATGCGCGCGACCTGCTCCTCCAGATAGAAGAATTGAAACAATCGACCAAGAAAAAGAAATAATACGATATACTATGCAAGGAGACGCAAAACAACTACTCAGGTTTATGGATGGAGCAGACAAACGTTTCATCATTCCTGTCTATCAACGCAACTACGATTGGAAGCTCGATAATTGTCGACAATTGTACGATGACCTAATCAGAGTGATCCGTCAAAACAGGCGATCGCATTTCTTTGGTAGCTTGGTATCATCGTTATGCGAAGAAGCATCGTCGGGAGATTATCTGATAATTGACGGACAACAACGCTTGACCACTGTTTCGCTCTTCTTACTTGCCATAGTCAAACTGTTGGAAAACGGAGAAATAGAATCTACAGATACAGTCCTTAAAGATCGTATCAAAGAAACATACCTCATCGATAAATACCAACCTCAAGAACGAAAAGTAAGGTTAAAGCCTGTAAAACACGATAGTAATGCTTTTGAGAAACTGTTGTTCGGAGAGGAAGAAGATTATATTGAAAGCTCTAACGTTACTCAAAACTACAGATATTTTTACAACCGCATCAAAGATAAACAAGAACTGACCGCAGCTGAATTGTTTGAGGCTGTCAAACGACTCGAGGTTATTGATATTTTTCTGCATCCCGGAGATAATGCTCAACTAATATTTGAAAGCCTGAACTCTACTGGACTTGGATTGGAAGAAGGTGACAAGATCCGAAATTTTATTCTCATGGGCTTAGATCCAATCAAGCAGGAACAGTATTATGAGAACTATTGGAACAAAATAGAAGTCAATACAGATTACAATACAACGGCTTTTGTTAGAGATTATTTAACCTTTAAGCAGGGTAAAATTCCATCATTAAAAGTTATTTATCAAGTGTTTAAGGAGTATGTAAATGATGGAGAAGATAATGTAGAATCAATCCTCAAAGACTTGTTGATATACTCGCAAATTTATCAAAAAATTATTCATGCTACCACACAAAACAAAGGTATAGATGAAGTTTTAGTCCGGTTGAATCTATTGGATATGGGTGTTACTTACCCGTTCTTGTTGGCTTTATTCAAATATAAAGTAGATACTAACTTAACGGATAGTGATACTAAAAATGTTTTGGAGTGCATAGAATCGTTTATATTTAGACGTTTTGTTTGTGGAATACCAACCAACGCTTTAAATAAGATATTCAGCACCTTGCATAAAGATGTATTTCGATTGAAAAAGGAAAATGATCATTATGTTGAAGTGTTGAAATATGTCCTTTTATCGAAAACTGGATCGGGATCTTTTCCTGCTGATGAAGAGTTTTCGGAAATGCTTTCGACCAAAAACATGTATCGCATATCTTCAAAATACAAACAATATTTATTCGATCGTTTTGAAAATGAAGACAATGTTGAGCGGGTAAATATTGTTTCGATGATGGAAAATGGGGACTTAACCGTTGAACATATAATGCCTCAGACACTTACTCCTCAATGGAAAAACGATTTAGGCTCTGACTTTAGCCCTATTCATGATACCTGGTTACATACCTTAGCCAATCTCACATTGACAGGTTATAATCCCAAATACAGCAACAAAAGCTTCTTGGAAAAACGGAATATGGAGAAGGGCTTTATTGATAGTGGCCTTCGAATAAATCGTTACATTGCAAATTGTGACAAATGGACTTTATATGAATTAGAAGCTCGCAATGAGTCATTAGCCTTGCAAGCTCTCAAGCTATGGAAGTATCCTCAATCTGTTTTTGCACCACCAATAAGAGAAACTGAAGAATATAGTTTAGCTGATGATTTTATATTCACGGGGTATTCAATCAAAGAATATACTTTACTAGATGGTGTTTATCAGGCTGACACATGGGTTGAAATGCTTGTAGACGTAGTGAAAAAAATATATGAATTATATCCTGCTGAAATAACCAAAATTGCAGAAGAACCAGATACCGTTGACATCGCAATTCAAGGAGGAGATGGTTATGTTTGGATAGCTAATCGTGTATATCTATATACGGCTACCTCAACAATGTCAAAAATACGAACTCTGACGAAAATCTTTGAGGAATGTGGAATAGATAAAGATTATCTGAGCTTCAAAGTCTTCTTATGGACTACAGTTCCTGATAGAGAATAATCTGAGATTATATTATCTAGATGAAAGATCTCAATTATTACATATCCTGTTTCAAAAGACTAAAGAGAGCTCCTGCATTTGGTGGTGCTCCCCACAAACCAATTTTGCTTTTAGGCGTTATCGATTGTTATAATGCTGGTTATATTAATTCCGAGAGAATCTATATAACAGCAGAATTGATGGCATATTTCAAGAGTAATTGGCAGTCGTATGTAACAACACCTCATACGATTAATTTTACGCTTCCTTTTTTTCATATGTCTCGTGAGCCATTTTGGAAACTTGTAGAGAAAATCGGTTATAAAATTGAACTTACATCAAGTAAATCTATTAAATCATTCAATACTCTATATACAGCAACAGATTATGCTGAAATAGATACTGAATTGATGCTCCTAATGATGGATAGTAATAGTAGAGAATATCTTAAAAAAAAATATTGTTACAAGAATATTTTACCCAATCAACCTTACAGAAAACCAGTCCTTATTATTTAGATTCTATAGCCAAGGATATATTAAATGAATCAGGATCTGTTTATCGTAAAAAGTTGGAGAAAATATCAACTTCAATGAACGAAGAGGAATATGAAGAGGAGATTTTCTTACGAGGTTCCGTCTTCAAACAGTATATTCCTAAGATTTATAATCATACTTGTTGTATTACAGGATACAAAATGTCATCTATTTATAATATCTCTATGATAGATGCCTGCCATATTGTTCCGTTTAGCGAGAGCTATGATGATACTATCGGAAATGGTCTATCTCTTTGCCCTAATATCCACCGAGCTTTTGATAGAGGATTAATAACTATCGATGAAAATCTTAGAGTTATAATTTCAGATGATTTTGAAGAAAATCAGAATAATCCATTTTCTTTGAAACAGTTTAGAAATAAGAAAATATTGCTTCCTACAAATATGAGTTATGCCCCTAAAAAAGAAAACCTTCTATGGCATAACGAGAATATATTCAAAGTTTAAATCTGGTCTTTTGCTTCTTTTCTTCCATTCAAATTCATGAGAAAAGAAGACGGACAGAAAATATCTGCCCGAAGAATTATTGTCTTTTTATAGAAGTTTTGACATTGGGAGTGTACCAGCTATCCCGATACCTGTCGCCAATCAGATTAAAAGCTCCAGTTAATCCGCTTGTGTCTGCATATTTTTTAGCTTCTAAAATAGTATTGAATTCACCTAATTTCCTAAAACCTATATACAATCTATACATACTCCCATTTTCTTTATGTTTTATCACTTCTGCTTGTAAGATGTCGTATATTTTCTTGTAATTATTTTTTTTGCTCTAATTTTGCATTAGCTTTTAATAATTTCTCATCGGTATCAATATCAAAAAACAGATCATTATGTGCCATATATTCTATATATTGAGCAATCATTCTTTCTACTTTTGTTATCTGCGCTTTTGCTGCTGCAACTTTAGATAGCAAGAAGTCGAATCCTGTTTGTAGCCCTGTTCGTTTGTCGTATGAACAATAATAAACACCAACTTTTTTTCGTGGATATTTGCAAACTAACTTTGCCCTGCGCCAATCAATCAGCCATTGCCAGCGATCTAACATCTTGCGGGGCATATCAATCTTATGTAAAACTTCTCTACTTCTATCCTCTTGCCTAATTTCAAAAGTGATATACACCCAATGCTCTATTTCTAATTCTCGTTCTGCTTTAGCCAAATTTTTAGCATATTGCATCCAATCGTCCATATTTTCCTGTGCCATATTTTATATATTAAAATAGTGATAGCTGTACCGCTTTTCTCCCAGTAAGTTCATCAAATAAGCTTTTGACTTGTTGCAAAACCTTTATCGTGTATCTGTCAGTACATGAAGCATCTTTTTTCAATCGGTTCATCATCTTTTCTAATGCTGCAATCAGACATTCCTTTCGAGAATCAAATATTTTCCCCCAAGCACATAGACCATAACCTCCGCCACTAGTAGAACAGGAATAAGACATCTCATATGACCATTTATTATTTACGCCTCTACCTATTGTTATATTATTGAGTATTGCCCAGTCATCCCGATGCGGAAACTCAAAATGTTCCTGATCTAAAAACTCAGATTTTTCTAACCAACCATACTTGTTAAATTCTTTTAAGGTAAAGCCAAACAACAGATAACGATCGTAATTTCTCTTATTCATTATTATTTGTCGTGGAGACTCTCCAAAGCTTTCATAGTGATCAATAACATCTGTATCATTCAGCCATAGAGCTTTCAGATATTTTGCAGCCTCATGTCTTTCAACTTTACAATAATGAATGTCTTGCATTAGTTCTAACTTTTGATATTTATCCAGTGATTTATACTTGTCCATGATTGTCGTTGTTAAGTTTTAATACTGCTTCCAATTCGTCTCGTTTGGATTTAGAAAATATTCACCCTGCTTGTTTCTCATTGTTATGTGTCAATCTTGGATTGAATTTGCCACCCATGGCGAATAATAAATCTTTGATTGCTTTGGTATCTCCAAACAAAGCGATTGCTTTCTCTGAATAATCAACTATCTCAAAGTAGAGGTTATCTGATACGATTCTTTGTGTTGATTGATCTGCTCCCTGTTCTTGTTGCTGTATTCCTGTTTCTCTTTTTACTTGATTGGACTTAGCTTTGATGTGGATACCATCGGGGCAACCTGCTGTATAGGCAAAGCGTTCAATCATTTGCTCTCTGTTATACATCGATTCTTTTTCAATTATCCATCCATGATATTTGCTTTCGCCTAGATAATAACCTGCACCCATGGAGTATTTCTCCCTATGTTCGTAATCTTCGTTGTATTCTGCTAAATAGGCTGTACCTTCAAAGTTTGCTGCATACTTCCGCATCTCGGAAAACAAATCCCGTTTGTGTTTTGAGAATCCTAGTATAACTGTTCGTGTAGTGCTAGAAGCAAAGTAATCTGTTTGACTGTCGCTTTTGTCTTGTTTCAGTTTTGCAACAATGATGGCTTGTGCATCTTCGGGTAGATTATCTTTTAACCATTGGCGACCAATAATCCGAATGGCTTCTCGCTGTTTTTCTTCTTCTCTTTCTTTTTCTATACGATTGACTTTCTTCTCTTTTGCTTTGGCATAGAGTTCCGCTACTTCTTCATTGGTTTTAAATTCGATGTTGTTTTCATCGTAATACATACCGATGCCAAACTTTTGGCTCAATGGTTTGATTATTTCAGACTGTTGCACATCAAGTGTACGCAAGTTGATTAAGTGGTAATGGTAGCCGTATTCGTTATGCGTAATCTTGTAGACTACATGGCGGTCATAACTGTAACCTTCCATTTGAAGCACTTGGTTTACTTCTACTGCTTTTACTTCTGTGTCTGTGGTTGTTCCACCAAATAGGGAATATAATTTTGTCATGATTGTTAGATTTAAAAGATTAGGAATAAGAATATTAAGATAAGGATGATAAAGGAGATGATAGATAGAACTATTTTGACGAATAGTTTTACCATTTTGAAAACACAACAGATTATCATGTAACTGACAACAAGTCCTGCAACAATCGAAGTATTTATACTCACTTGCGTAACTATCCACGCACACAGACCAAATACTACTACCCACAAACCCAATTTTATGATGATTCCAGAGGGGAGGGAGTTTTGTTTCATTTCTATTTTTCTTTCGTTTCTCATAACTTCGACATTTTTTTTCATGCGTCATCCGTCAGGTCGGTCGTTTTATGTTTCAAGGGCGACAAAAGGGTATAGGTGTTTTAGGCAGGCATATTTTTTCAGAATAAATACGCTCGCCTGAAAGGAAAGAGGAAGATTTGTTTTGAAAACCGCAAGGCTGTGGAATATGCAGTCCTAAAACCCGTTCATACCTTTGCCCGATGAACAGAAAGACCGACTTTTAGGTGACATCTAATCGAATGTGGAGCAATTATAACGAGAGGAACGGAGAGAAAAATTCTATATGTAGATATGCTATTGCTAAAATATAGGCTCATGCCATGACACAAGTATACTCCTTTTGGATGTATTCTTGTCCTGAAAATCCGAGACTGTCTTTTGATGGAGTGAGATTTGGAGCGATAATACCCAGTGCCAGCGGGTATGAAAGAGAAGAAATCCGAGGGAAAGAGAAAGAGTGTCGCAGGATTTGCCTACAATAATTACAATCAAATATACCCGAATAGAAAAGAAAAAAATACTACTTTTATAAGAGATTAATATACCAAAACTTTTTAATTGTATATCAGTTAAATTGAAATGAAAAATAACACTCGAAGAAATAGAAATATTGGAACTGCTAAGCAAGGTTATGGGCAGAATAATAAATTGAAAACACAAGACTATTTTGTAGAAAAACTGACTGAGTATACAAAACGAAAGATTTCAATTAATGGGCACGAATTTATATTTGTAGTAGAGGATCTACAAACAGGATTTCAATATTCTTGCTCGTTAGATGATATTGTTACACAGCTATCCAAAATACCCAATACTGATTATGGTGACTTAAAATTTATTGTGTTTCGTCAGCCAAAGAAAAAGGAAAGAATGTTAGAGCCTGTTTGGGGGCGGTTAATGTATACTTATGAGTTTGAAGGTGATTTGTTTCCGGCAATCATCATAGAATCTTTTCAACCAGGAGATAGTTTGAAATGGAGCAAGAAACAATCTGTAGCACAAATTCAGGAGTTCAAACTGTTGCAAGAAGAAGGGCACATCTTTATTGACAAAGGGAATTATTATGAAGCTATTTTAAGCGAAAGTGCAGTCAGAAACACACAGCTCAACAGAACAATCTTTCATGAAGTAGGTCATTATGTTCATTATTTGACATTTGTTGAACGTCCAAGCACAGACGAAGAAAGCTTTGAAGAATGGGAAAACAGGTATAATAAATATTTTTCGATTCCTAAAAGGGAAAAAGAAGTGTTTGCAAACAGATATGCAGCAAAATACAAATAATTTGTAAAAGTTTAGATTGGGTATGACATTCGGAATTATTTGTAATTGCAAAGTCCCGAAGCATATTATTTGAATGATTGTAAACTTTTTCCTTTTGGAATAGCTTTCTGTATTCTTTTACGTATTACTCCCGTCCAAGTTGATAAGAGAGAAGGTTCCAACATTTCTAATGCTACCTGATATTCCTGTAACAATTCAGGGATAGTTCGGCACATTTCGTAAGCCAACTTCATGCACATGACTATTGTTGCAGGAGGTTCTTTCAAAGAAGTCATTCCTTCTAAACAGAAATCTAAGAAATCTACTCGAAGAGGATCAGCCAAAGGTTGTTTGTAAATCAAGGAGAGTAACAAACGCTTTTGAGATGAATTCTCACTGATCAGTACTTTGTCTATTAATTCGTTTTGCTTGCTGTAAAGCCACTTGTTTGTCTCGGCAGAATAGTGTGTCATTATCCATAAAGCATTGATAGACAATTTATCCTCTGAATCAAAAACCAGTTTATATAATTCATCTCTGACCTTTTCATCTTTTTGAGCAGAAGATATTATTTCGTTAATATCTGCCATCTCCAAGCGTTGTAACAATCTGTTTCTTAAATTCATAATTCACAATGAATCAATTATTATAAAAAGACTTGTCTTGTTATGCACCACTTGTTTTTGTATATATTCCAGACCAAACAAAATAATGAGTATAGTCATCATTGACATAGTCATCACCTTCATATTCCTTTACATAACAGCCACCGCCACCTTCATGTGATCCGTAACTTATTACATTGTCTGTGAAAATATTTTCAAGAAAGTCTGTAATTTCCTCGGCAGCCTCTTTAACCTGAGCCTCTTCAGAACCTTCATAGCAATCAAAGTGACAGTGAGTAAATTTCCCTACATATACGATATACGCTCCCGGGCATTCCTCATAAATCTCAATGGTCCCAAATTCCTGAGACTTTGCAGGAAAACAAATAAACGTATTATTCCCCTCTGATTCTATTGTGAAACGATTAGCAAATTTTTTATTCAGTTCAGCTATAAACACAGGATGTATCTTTTCCATTCTTCTACACTTTATTCATATACTTATTAAAAACAAAAGTAGCAAAAGCCTCTTACTTTTAGGTAAGAGGCCCTGCTTAAATAATCTTATTTATTCTTCTACATTCTTTTGTATGTACCCAACTCTCTTCCGTGGCTTATCTTCTAATTTTCTGACACTCGCCAGTTCGGTTAATGCCTGATACACTTCGTTGAATTGCATATTGGTCTCTATCATAAAAGTTTCAAGTTTCTTATTCAGTTCCGCATAACCCAAAGCATATTGGCGAAGCATAACAAAAGTTCTAACGATCTGAATATTCATCAAAATAGCCTTTTGACTATTCAATAATCCGGCAAGCATTGCTATACCGTGTTCAGTAAATGCATAGGGTAGCTTTCTGGTACCGCCCCAACTTGATGTTCCATTTTGGAATATCAAGTCAAACTCTTTGTTATTTAGCTGAAACATAAAATCTTCAGGGAAACGGTCTAAATTTCGTTTTACAGCTTTATTCAGATTGCTCGTTCTAACATCATATAGCTCGGCTAAATCTTTATCAAGAATAACTTTATAGCCTCTGATTTCAAATATCTTGTTCTGTATTACTTGTAGTTCCATATTAATTCAAACTAAATTGTGAGTACTCTCCAATTATCAAATCACAATCTATAAAAGCGTTGTGATATTTGGTTGATTTATACTATGAACAGAACACCCATTCCCGAAAAGCTTTCGCATAAAGCGATTGAATCCTGAAACTTAAACAAATAATTACCTCCAAGTTGTAATAGACTCGAATACACTCTCCATGCTTGAAGCACGTGTAACGATATTCTTTTACAACCTCATATTCTCTGATTAGATTGTCCTTGAATACTTCTTTCAAATGCTTGTTAACCGTAGAAATACTTACACCAAACAGATCGGCAATCTCGTTTGCATTCAACCAAACTGTATTGTTTATCAAGTTGATCTCGATACCATTCGTATCCGAAAATCTAATATATCCTGTTTTCATATTACTTCTTTTTAGAGTATTTCTTTCTTTTATAACTTTTAGCCAGACTGTCCATATCTGCACTTAGCTTTTGATCCACTATTTTGGCATAAATCTGAGTTGTTCTGACATCCGTATGACCGAGCATTTTCGATACCGTTTCGATAGGAACACCATTGGCCAGCGTGACAGTCGTTCCGAATGTGTGGCGGGCTGTATGGTAGACCAGGTCTTGCGACAGATTAGCCATAATCCGCAGTCCTTTCATATTGGACCGTAAGGTCGCATAGTGTTGCTTCGGGAACAAGGTTTCTCTATTCTTATCCTTATACTGTTCGATCAGGGTAATAGCTTCGGGCAATAGCTTAACCCGTGCCAGCAATTCGTTCTTCTTCCGGCGGTATTTCAACCAGAGGTTGCCCTCTTCATCAGTGACGATATTCTCCCCGGTGATGGAAACTGTATCGGCATACGAAGTACCGGTATAATAGGCAAACAGGAACAGATCCCGTGTAATGATGTGGGAGGTTCTGTTGTCGGGTATTTCCAGATCCCTGACCTTCTCAAAATTCTCACGGCTTAATGCTTTGGGTGTGGTTTCTTTTTGCTTGGGCAGCTTGTAATGGGCAAAATGGCATTTTTCAGAGTGCCCTTCCTTATAGGCGATCTTGCAGACTTTTTTCAACAGGGCCAGATAGTGACGCAGGGTATCCATAGCCAAACTTTTATCCAGCAGTACAAAATCCTGAAACTCCCGGATAAACTGTTCATTGAGCTGCCCGAATGCTAAATCACAGGTATTGAACTTCTTTTTGATGAATTCGGCTAATGCCCTACGGGTGTAAGTATATGTAGGGAGAGTACCCGCTGCACGGTCGATGCCGATACGCATCTTCAGCTCACCGGTAAGACGGTCGAATAGCTTCAGCAGGGTCATTTGAGTTTCTATGCTACCCTGAAATTGATTCTTGACATCTTCGGCGGTGAACGGTTGCTTTTTATCCAACAGGGATTCATAAGCCGAATTGATGGCGAGCAGCAGCTTATCTAATTTGGAATTAACAATAACCGCTTCGCGGCTCTTGCCGTTCAGACGGCTCTCGCGGGGATTCCAAAGGGATGGGGTACAGGAGAGTTTACAACTGAACTGTACCATCGAACGACCGACAGTTATTCTTCCCATGATGGGAGTTTTACCCGATTTGTCGGGACTGCTTTTCTTCAGGTAAAGCAGAACCTTGAATTTTTCTTGCTTCATAGCACTTATAATTTTGTGGGCTTTGCCTAAAGGCAAAGTTACCGGTTATATAAGTGCTCTTTGGTATGCAAAATACTGTGAATCAGAACAAAACAATTCGAACTATACTTCTCCGATCTACTGTGAGTTACCTATCTTGATTCGGTAACTAACCGACTAACGATCTGGTAACGCAAATACTGCTGTATTTGGCAATATTCCGCTTTTTAGCAAAGTAGCAGATTGGAGTAATTTGATTCATTTAAAATGAGTTACGTTTTATTCGCTGCGTTTCGCTGGCTACCGTTTTGTCGATTAGTATCCACGCCGGGAGACATTCGTTTGCCAGTCTGGTCACGCTTGAAGAGGGTGTACCCATTGAAACCATTAGTAGAATGCTCGGCCACAACAATATAACCACTACACAGGTCTATGCCCGTGTAACCCCGAAAAAGCTTTTCGAGGATATGGATAAATACATAGAGGCAACCCGGGATTTGAAACTGGTTCTGTAATCTCTGATTTTCTAATTTCATTTATTATCAAATTATCAATTGTTAAATTTTTGAATATTAACCCTTTAAACCCACACATCATGCGATCAACATTTAATATATTATTCTACATCAATAAAAATAAAGTAAAAGCAGACGGTACCACAGCTATTCTGTGCCGAATCAGTATAGACGGAAAACAAAGTGTTATCACAACGGGTATCTATTGTGCTCCCGAAAGCTGGAATGCCAGGAAAGGTTCTACCGACAATGAACGAAGTAATATTTGCCTGGCTAAATTCCGGGCAAAATTGGAACGAGCCTACGAAAGCATGCTAAAAAATACAGGAGTTGTCAGTGCAGAGCTGTTAAAGAATACCATTGCCGGAGTAAATGCCGTTCCGGCGATGCTGTTACAGGCAGGAGAAGCTGAACTTGAACGGCTGCGCCTGCGTTCGTTGGAAATCGCCTCTACTTCCACCTACCGCCAGTCCGGACTCACTCAACGGAACCTGAAAGAGTTCCTGTGCTATCGGGGAATGGAAGATATTTCCTTTTCGGATATAGCCGAAGAATTCGGGGAATCCTTCAAACTATTCTGTAAAGGGGAACTGGGTTTCAGTTCCAGCCATACCAACCGGCACCTGTGCTGGCTCAACAGACTTATCTACATTGCTGTCGATCAGGAGATACTCAGAGCCAATCCCCTTGAAGAGCTTAGCTATGAGAAAAAAGATGCTCCCAAGCTTAAATTCATCACCAGGAGTGAACTCAAACGGATCATGGAGACCCCGATGCACAGCAGGATGATGGAACTGGTGCGCCGGACGTTTATTTTTTCGGCTTTCAGCGGGCTGGCCTACGTGGATATGCAAAGGCTCTATCCCCGCCATATCGGAAAGACGGCAGAAGGCAGGCTCTATATCCGAAAACGCAGGGTAAAGACTGATGTGGAAGCATTTATTCCGCTACACCCGGTAGCCGGACAGATTCTTAATCTGTATAATACCACAGATAACAGCCAGCCTGTATTTCCGCTACCCGAAAACCGGAATGTAATCTGGAACGACATCAACCAGATAGGCATTGTCGCTGGGTTGAAAGAGGGGCTCTCCTACCATAAAAGCCGTCATTCGTTCGCAACCCTCTTACTTTCAGCGGGTATCTCCATCGAGAGCATCGCCAAAATGATGGGGCACGCCAATATCTCCACCACACAAGGCTACGCCAAAGTAACGGATGATAAAATATCGGCAGATATGGACAGGCTAATCGAACGAAGAAAAATGATGCAAAATACAGCAAGTCAAACCGCAATAACAATATGACCCATGAAAGAAGGAAAAAGAGGAGTAATTAGAATAACAGATAATGGAATAGTTGCTGTTCAGGGTGAAACAAAAATGACTATTGTTGAAATTGCTGATCTGCTTGGTATTTATTACAGAGAAGCTAAACGACATATCCGTGCCATTGAAAAATCGGGTGTTGCAGGCGGAGACTATACGATGAGTTGTACCGCTGATGGGCAGAAAATTTATCCGGATTATTATGGGCTGAAGATGGTATTGGCTGTCGCTTTTCGGATTCAGTCAAAAAATGCAGAGATATTTAGAGAATGGCTCTGTGGTAAAGCCATAAGAAAAGGGATTCCTGAAATGCAAATAATATCCATTCAAAATTATATGTTGAATTGAATCTCTTAACCAATTAGAAATAAACTGGCATACCTATAACCATAGCAGGCTTTTCTTAAGAAATGCGTGTATTTGCTTATCATTCCATCTACTTATTTCTAATGCGTTCCAAGTTATTTACCGTCCAAGTACCGGTTATTTCCGCTTATAGCCGTCCAGCCCGTTTTGAGAGGGCGACTGCCCGCAGAATAACCGCTTGGCCGATAATAACTTTGAACGGTTAACGGCAGCATTACCTGACGTTTTCCTGCAAACTTTCTCAGACAAAGGGCTGGAGGCTAACAAAAGTCAATGACTTACTCCGGCAGATGGATACATAGCTCCTTACATTTTTAAGCTATTACCTCTCTTTGGCGGCTTGCGTTGGATGTTGGGACGTTGACTCTGGCTCTGCTGTTGGCTGTACCGTTTCACTATATCCTCAATATCGAGCTTGATCAGTTGCCAGGGCTTATCCCTCAATGATACGGGGTCAGACTCTTCATCCGCCGACTCGAAAGAGACCAGTGATTTGAGTATCTCCTCTTTGGTATATGAGTATGGATAACGTCCTTCATAAAATCCGAGCATCTGCTCAAGGGAATATATCTGTGAAAGCTCGTCAAGATCCCAAAAATCTTTTTTGCGGCCTCCATTGCCGACAACCTCCAGCTTCATAGCTGCAATATCTTCTATATGTGCCATACGGATACCATCAACCTGCTGTACAGGCCTGATATAGGGGTCGGTATAATACAGGTCCACTTTGACGGCTCTGTCCGCATTTTCGCCAATGTAATAGGATTTACCAAATGCCACCTCTCCGAATGAAGGAGAATCAACATAAGGGAAATTCTTGCGCAAGAATTTATCGATTGCATCAAAATCAATGCTTTTATACCCGGCATCGGTAAAAAGGTCTATGTCGACCGATATGCGATGCCCCAGTTGCAGGCTCAGCGATGTGCCGCCCACCAGGCGGAACGATTCAAACTCATCAGCCGTCATAAGACGGGTCAGGACGGTATGAAGCTCATCATTTATTGTATTATAATATAATTTTGTTCTCATTATTGTTTTTTCTGTTTATTTCCCGTGTAAGGGTAATTTGTTTACTTTGTCCGACAACCTTATCGACCTCATCTTTGCCATAGAAACGGATAATCTCTTCTATTTCTGTCTCATTGCCTCTACGGTACACACGTTCGATAACAAACCGTTTGTTTCTGATCCAGTCGATCAGGTCGAAATCTGTATCCCAGAAGATAACCTTTCGAATCTTTGACAGGTTGGGATGGATATTCCGGTTCAGCTCCTTTTGAGCTTCAGCCAGATCGAAATAGGTTTGCAAAAGCATAAAGTAACCCTGCTGCGGAGCTTCCAGCGCCTTGTCCATCTTCAACGACAAAACGGGATTGATCCGCCGCCTGCGCTTGGTAACTTCTCCGATAACCTGTTCGTATTCACCGATCAAGGCGGCAAATGCTTTCTTGGTTATGCGCCGCTCCCTGAGTTCCCGCTCCAGGATATAGCCGGGATGTACACCTTTTATTTGTTCGATACTGGGCAACATAGTAAATCTGTTTTTGTGTGACAATGAAGTTTGGGTACGATACTGATCTGTCAGGAACCTCTTAACTTCGATCTAGCTGTTGCAAAGATAAAAAAAAATAAATGATTTTGTTTATTTTTTTTATCACCTTACTGTCGAAAGGCTTCTCGGTAGTTCTCCTCCAGCATCTTCTGGATATCGCTTTCCCTGTACAGCACTTTTCCTCCCAATTAGATATAAGGTATTTTCCCTGTAGTTCGATAATCCTGCAAAGTCCTTCGACTAACCTTTAACCTGTCCGATACCTCCTGATCTGTCAAGAAACGCTCGCCATTCAGTGTCGGCTTACATCCTGTCAGCGCGGCTTCGATCTTATCCAGCATCCTGTCCAGCGAACCGAAGAACCGTTGTATACGATCGTTCTCCCTTGTGATAATTTCGTTACTCATACTACTTTGATTTTAATGTGTTAATAACTGCTTCTACATCTTCAGGTTTGTAGAGTAGTTTGTGATTGATCTGGGTAAAAGAGAGTGTACCGTTATCCCGGTAGGTTTGAAGGGTACGTTTCGAAATGTTGAGTATCCGGCATACGTCCTGATTATCCAACCAGCGGTGAAGACCTTTATCCTGATGATCCCCGCACAGGTTTTCCACTTTCCGGGTAAAGGCTTCGAAACGGTTCATCATCGCTTCGAAGGTTTGGGCTTCAATGTTGATTATTTCCATAACTTTTCATATTTTAGAATGAATAATTTCGTTTACAGCATAAATATATATACAAAAAATCGGCTAAACAGCAAAGTTATTGACACTGGCAGCATTCGGCAGCTATTGGCATCATTTGACACTTCTGAACGATTTCGATGACAAAGAAATAATTAATTTGAAAGAGGTTTCAGTACTCAAAGCTTACTGGTAGCCAGTGGCTCCGGTTTGGAAGCCGATGGCTTCAAACACCGGACTTTCTTATTCCAGAATAGTTTAGAAAACAATTAACAGTGAATCAAGTAAATCCATATAACCCTATATACGATAGGATGCTCCTCCGGTTGTTACAGCAGAGCGAACGTTTGTTTGTGTATATGTTGGAATGTACTTTCGAGCGTACCTTTGTTTCCTTATTGGCTATATTGTTTATATTTCTGAACGTTGGTAAGTTCGTAAGTTCCAACGTGCTATTTATTGATCGATAGAACGATACTCTGAATAAAGGCACATTCTTGCGTACGCCAGGAAAAATGTTCGTATGTATCTTGATACGTGTCTTTGTTCGCTCACTCGCCGGAACTGTCGTTCATAGGAACCTCGGAACATTCTATCGATTGATAAAATGATCCTTCCGACAAACACACATATATTCTTTCGCTTGTTGGAGATGACGAGGTGATGTCCTCTTGTATGTTCCTTCGTTCCATTATTTAACCGACCATCCTTTAGATAAAACTATCGGTCGAATGTTGGAACGTTAGGACGCTCGTCAGTTACAACTTCAGATGTTTATTAATCAAAACATTAAAGGATATTATCTTGGGGTTTATGGTTCTATCTTCACTATCAGGAAACTGCCTGTAAGCGTCTTCTTGAGATGTGATAAAGGATAATATTTTGTAAACAACCTTGTTTCCAAGTTTGATAATTATCAATTTATCAAAACTTAAAACAAGGAAAATACCGAACTTTCAAAATGGCAGATTTGGAAATTATATCGAAATATTGAAGTTTACATATTCTACAGGTTTGAAAATATGCAAATCTTAAGTTTTGCATATTTTCCATAAATAAATATACCACAGGAGTCCGGCAAAGAGAGATCTTGACGAAGTCGGAACGAACTTATTTACGCTGATTATCGGATCGGCAGATCGAAGCAGTTCGCACCGATATTTTTATGCCTGAAACAGTAATTTACAGCGAGTCCCCGCAGATAAATCCAATCCGGGTAAAGCATTGTAATTCAAGAAATATTATTATTTAATTCGTGGTCTGTATCATTAAAGTAACAGACTTATGAAAAGTAAAAAAGCACTATCAGCGGCCTCTTATCCAAGCCGTATTTTTGAAAATTATCAGGTATTAAATGATTCGGGCTGTTTAGTGGTATGCCCGAAGTTAAGTATTAACGATGCCGTCAAACAAAAAAACAGTGAGACTTTTGTCTCTTCTTTTTTTGCTTTTCGTCATAGAAGCAAGGTAATCGCACGGGTTACCCGAAAATCGCTCCGCACATTTTCGGACAACTCTCGTGCATACCTTGCCCTTGCAGGGGGCTGTGACCACGCAGAGGATAAATCCGGTACCCTAAGGATTTATCTTCTGCTTCAAAACACACTCCCGATAGTCGCCTGTTCTGAGGTCACTGGGCAGCCTGCGGATTTCGCTCCCGGCGGTCGCAAAAAGTCCGGGCTGCAGGCGGGGACTACACGTAACCGGGGTGGCCGGAGCCACCTCCCGGTGGTCGCTTACGTTACGTCCCGCTCAGATGCTAAGAGGCAGCTAATGGTTTTCCATAACATGAAATAGAAAAGCGATGGAAAGTAAAAATAAATTGGGTGCAAAGGTGTTTCGTGGGAGACCCGGGAAGAAAAAAGAAAAGCTATCTTGTTCGATTAACCTCAAGCTGAGCGAAAAGGATTTTAAGTCCGTGAAACAAAAAGCGGAGAAACTGGGGATGAGAGCTACACAGTACGCACGGGAAATGGTACTTAAGGGAAGTGTCAAACTCCGCTTCTCTTTGGAAGATTTGGATTTGATGCGTAAACTCTCCGGGATGGCTAATAACCTGAACCAAATAGCAAGGCAGGCCAATAAATCAGGTCTTGCCAATACGGCGATGGAAGTAATAAGTATAACTACCAGAATCAAAAAACTACTGGATGATTGCTAAGAATATCAAGGGTAAGTCATTTAAAGGCTGTGTCCAATATGTAATGAATGAGACGGCTGAACTATTGGAAGCAGAGGGAGTCTGGGCTGATAATACCAAAGATATGATCCGAAGCTTTGCCATGCAGCGTTCCGGCAGAAAAGAAATAAAGCAACC
This sequence comes from uncultured Dysgonomonas sp., assembly GCF_934668725.1. GTDB lineage: Bacteria > Bacteroidota > Bacteroidia > Bacteroidales > Dysgonomonadaceae > Dysgonomonas_A. The sequence goes on along the minus strand of NZ_CAKUOF010000023.1, from coordinate 18,549 downwards.
TGTCGGGCATATCCCTATATCGTTTGCGCCGGAGGATAAAGAGAGGATGACGAATGATTTTATGGTACAGTTAGCCAAAGAATATATGCAGGAAATGGGGATTAAAAATACGCAGTATATGATTGTCAGGCATCACAATACGGACAATGAGCACCTGCATATAGTGTATAATCGTATCAATAATAATTTAAAACTGATCTCTGTTAATAATGATTACAAGCGGAATATTAAAACCTGTAAGAAGTTAAAGGATAAATATAATCTGACTTATGGTAAGGGAAAAGATCGGGTGAAACGCGAGAAACTAGACAATCCGGATAAGGTAAAGTATTATATCTATGATGCTATAAAAGAAGTTTTACCTAGTTGTAAAGTGCCTGCTGACTTACGATTTTCTCTAAAAAGATATGGAATTGAGATTGAGTATAAACTCAAACGGGGTACCAATCAGATCGAAGGGGTATCGTTCCGGTATAACAATATTGCTTTTAAAGGTTCCGGGATTGATCGGAAATTGAGCTATGGGAATCTCAAAAAAGTGTTTGAGGAGAGTATTAAATTACTACAAGAACAAACCAAAGGTGAGCAAAGCTACGTTTCAAAAGAAAAGGAACAAGCAACAAGAGAGCCGCAGGTACAGCAAGAACAGCCACCTAAAGTACAAACCCAAACTGAAAACAAACCGAAGGGACACACAATTGGGGGAGTAGAATTAACTCCAAAGCAGTGGCAAATTTTGGAAAATGGTGGTTTTATTTATCTGGAAGGTATAAAAAAGAAGGATGATAGCGGAACATTTTCTTCTTATGTATTCCTAAATGATGAAAAGGATAAAGCTTTTTCGTCTAAGGAGAATCCGGGTGGGTTTGTTAAATATGGTGGGTATGAGATGCGTATCAGGGATAAAATACTCATAGAGTCGGGCCACATCACTAAAGCCAAAGTTAAATGGTGGGGTGGTGTTGACTTTGCTTATCCTTATCCTTATCTCTGGAAAGAAAATAAAGGGGATACTGAGTATAGGGAGTCGTGGAGTGATCCGAGGATATTTAAAGAAAAGGAAAATAAGTCGCAAAAAAAAACTCGGAGTAATAAACCAATTATCAAAAGGCAAAGACCGAAAATCGAATGATAAATATTTCTTTATGAGATTCTCTGTAATAACTAATATTTAGCACTTATTTGCATAAGTGGTTTATTTTTTAATTTTTTTAAGAATTTTTTCTCTAAAATTCAAACTACTATTTTTTGTATTATAAAATATTGTGTTAATTTTGTTTATAATGTGGTATTCATAAAATACTATTGTATATAACAACAAACTACCTCGTTACAATTAAACTATTAGATTAACTTTAAATAGTTTCCAGAGGGAAACAAAATTGATTACTAGAAACGTAAGAATTTTTTTTCAATTATGAAGTTGTAATTTTACAAATTTTACATGCGATACTATGGATGCGGTCTTAATGTTATTAAACAAAAAACTAATACAGTCTACGAAATACGAAACTTTTCAATTAGATTTAGCTAGTGGAAAAATGGGTATTTGTATATATTTTTATATACTGAGTCGTAATGATCAAAGTTTAGAATATAAGAATATTGCTGAAAAGCTTTTGGATGAAGTATTTGAAAGTATAGGACAAGTTACAACTATTGATGTAAAGAGTGGACTTTCTGGAATAGGATTGGGTATTGATTATCTTATAGAAAATAATTATGTAAAAGGTAACATAAATATTATACTGAATGATGTGGATGATATAGTATTTAAAAATCTATTATCTTCTAAGTATCATGATGCTGTAGATCTACTATCCTTAAACCAAATTCTTTATTATTTATGCATTAGATTGGAGAAGCAAAAGAAAAATAGCGAGCAAGAATATTTATTTAGAGAATTAATTATTCAAACAATAAATAATTTATATAAACGCATAGATTTAAAATTTTATGAAGAACCATATACTTATAATATAGACTACTCTTTACCTCAATTTCTCTTTGTGTTAAGTAAAATATATAACCTTGATTTTTACAATTATAGATTGATTAAGATCATAGAAGAGCTAAGCTATAAAATATTATCTACTATACCACTTTTACATAGTAACCGACTGTATCTTCTTTGGGCTATCGTGATTCTTAACGAGCAAATTAAATATACTAGTTGGACTAAGCATATTGAGTTATTAAGAGGTCAAATTGATCTCAAACGAATAATAAATTCTGAAATAAGAAATAAGAATATCTATGTTAGCAATGGACTTTCTAGTATTTATTATTTTATACATTATTTGTCTGACTATTTTAATCAAGAAGAACTAGAGCTTATTAGAAGTCAAATTGATAGCAAAGTTAAGTCTTCTGATGCTTGGATACTTTTAAGAGATAATACGGAATATTTTAATGTTCATCAAGGATTGTTTAGTGGATTCCCTGGAGTTTATGCCTTATTGTGTGAGTTAAATTAATACACAAATAGTATGAGAATTGATTTAAGAGATGTGACGTTTTGTGTTTTAATACGTTTGGACTCTATTCAACGGCTTGAGAATATTCTAATTATAACACGGCAACTTTGCCGATATTTTGACACAAATATTATTGTTCGAGAGGCTGATGGCTATAATAATGGTATCCTGAAAAAATTATTAAACAAACATATTCTCTATGAATTTGTAGAAGATAAAGATCCAGTATTATATAAAACAAAGCATTTTAACCAAATGACACATTTCTTAAGTACACCTTATTTAGGTATTTGGGATGCTGATATTGTTGTTGATAAAAATGCAATAATGGACGTAGTTACAAAATTAAGGAATAAAGAAGCAGATGTTGCTTTACCTTATAATGGTATTTGTATGGATGTTCCGGAAATTATGAGGTCATTATTTGTAAAAAATAATGATCCAAGATTATTACATCGGCATAGAAATAAAATGGGCTACTTATATCCGCACTTTCTAGTTGGTGGTGCAATAATAGTAAACCGGGAGAAATATATACAGGCAGGTCAAGAAAATGAGAAACATTATGGCTGGGGAAATGATGATTTTGACAGATATTATAGATATATCGGACTTGGGTATATTGTATTCCATTCAAAAGCAATACTTTATCACCTTTATCACCCGAGGGAAACAAATAGTCATTTTCACTCATTATTCCAAATGCACATATCAGAAATTGAAAGAAGGAAAATGAAGGATAGTACGGAAGAAGAAATCAAGAATTATATTAATGGATTAGGAGTTCAATAAATCTCTTTATTATGGGGCAAAAGAAAATACATTTTTTTTTACTATTTGTTATTGGATTAATTATCCTCTTGAACCTCCAATACCATTATACAGAACAAGATCATTTAGAAGACAAGTTAAAGAATGTTAGGGATTACACCCACTTTATATCGTCTAATGATTTATCCTTTTTGGGAGAAAAGTTAAAGGATAAAAGAATCCTTCTTTTAGGAGAACAGACACACTTTGATGGTACAACATTCCGAATGAAAGAGCAAATCGTTAAATATTTACATGAGAATCTAGGGTATGATGTTGTACTTTATGAAGCTGGACTCTATGACATGTGGAGAATGACTCTTGACATAGATTCTATAAATCCATCAATTGGGCTTTATGATTTTTGGTGGAATAATAAAGACTGTAAAGATTTATGGGAATATTACCGGCACTGTCAGAAAAGTGATAATCCATTTTTCCTAGGAGGCTTTGACATTCAATTAACGGGACAGATACCTGATTCAATCCGAACAAAAGACTTAGAAAAATACTTAACCAGCAAGGGGATTTATCTTAATGAGTATCTATATTATCCACTGATCAGAGATAAAATGGGGAGGTATTTTGAAAATTATTTTGCAGACCAGCTAACAAGAGACGATAAGATTGGTGTCCTATCAGACTTGGATAAAATAATGGTACAATTAAAGACAAATCAATCCATAGAAGATCAAATCTATTATCGCTATTTATGGGGTATTAAAGAGAGATATAAAAGTGTATGGAAAGATAAAGAAGTGGGCAGTGTTCAGAGAATGCAGTTAAGAGACTCATTGATGGCGAACAACTTAGTATGGTTGTCCGATAGCGTTTTCTCTAATAAAAAGATAATCGTATGGTTATCTAATATTCATGCCGTAAATAACCTGAATGACTCTATTAATATTCCTTTTAAAACACTTGGGCAATATATGAATCAGCACTTTCACGAAAATCTGTATACTATTGTTTTTAGTTCTTATGGTAGAGCAAATTCTGGAAATGGTTTGTCTGGCAAATTAAGCAATAAATCAGTAGAATATTTATTGCATAGAAATGGAGGTAATCTTGCTTATCTTGATTTTAATAAGATTGACTCAGCCTCCTTTCTTAATAAGCCATTTGTATCCGGTATTAATCAAGGAATATCTATTGAGGCGGATTGGGCAAAAATGGCAGATTTACTTATTTATATTGATAAAATGAATCCTATAACAAAATCAAATGAACTTACTGGAAACAAATAATTTAAGTTTTAATTACAAAAAACAACAAGTATTAAGTAATATATGTCTAAAAATACCCCAAGGAAGCATCTACGGTTATTTAGGCAAAAATGGAGCAGGGAAATCTACTACCATAAAACTTTTACTTGGGCTGGAAAAGTCTGAAAAAGATACAATTTATTTTGATAATAAGGAGTTTTGTTTAAATAGAGAAGACGCTCTTTCCAATATTGGATGTTTGATAGAAACACCTTCTTATTATGGAAATCTGAGTGCATATGAAAATTTGAGATATTTGGATATATTATACAAATGTGGAGAAAATAAAATTCAATATATTTTAGAGATAGTCCGGTTAACAAAGGATCAGAATAAAAAAGCAAAGCAATTCTCAACAGGTATGAGGCAACGTTTAGGTATAGCGATGGCTATGCTTCACAACCCTAAATTATTGATATTGGATGAACCTCTCAATGGGCTTGATCCGGAAGGTGTATACGAAATGAGGGAATTATTAGTTAAATTACGGAATGAAGGAAAAACAATTTTTTTTTCCAGCCATATTTTATCTGAAATAGAGAAGATATGTACTCACATTGGTATCTTAAATGAAGGAAAATTATTATTTCAGGGAGAAATCAATAGTTTATTGTCAGATCATACACAAGGATATAATTTAGAATCTATCTTCTTAAACTTAACGACTAAAAAACAATGAAGTATATTTCTTTCTTATCATTACTTAAGAGTGAATACTTTAAAGCCAGATATAATTCAGGTGTTTGGCTTATGCTCTTTTTCCCTTTGTTAATAACTACAGGGATTAATATATACATATATATTAAAGCAGACCATGCCATCTTAGATTCTACTATAATATTTGATTATAACCCATGGCAGTTTATTCTAGGTCGATATACCTTTCAGCTATATTCTATGTTATATCCTATTATTTCCTCTATTTTATGTTATTCTTTGTGTGATATGGAATATAAGAATAATGGATTTAAATTATTATTTACTTTGCCAACAAATAAAAGAATGATTTATACCTCTAAACTTATTGTTTTGTTTGAAATCATATTTCTGTCCATCTGCATAGCTTATCTTTTATTTCTATTTTCAGGGTATTTAATGAGTTATTTTTTACCTGGTTATGGGTTTCAAGATTATGATGTTAGAAAAATAATTCTTATTTATTTCAGTAGCCTATATATAGGCATAATTGCAATATGCATGATTCAATATACCTTGAGTTTATTATTTAAAAGCTTTGTTCTTCCTATTGGCATAGGGTGTATGGGAACAATGTTCTGTTTAATAGCACAACGTTGGCAATATATTGATTATGTACCATATAATATTGGCTGGAAGGCTTTCAATGGCTTTTTCTCTGAACTGAACTTTAATTTTGAGTATACTAATATCGTTTATATACTAGTATTTATTGTTATCGGTTACTATTTATTTCAAAGAATAAGAACATAATAGAGCCACCCTTTGGCTAAATAAGAGGGGTTATTATCAATGTTAAAAAATTACAATTATGAAAAAACTAAAAAAATTAGAGTTAAGAAAGGAGATTATTTCTTCTCTTGGAAAAGATGAGCAATCGGACTTAAAGGGAGGATTTTCAGGAGGATGTTCAGATGGTTGCTTAAGTGCAATAACACACACAAATCTTTGGAATTGCAGTAATGCTAATTGTACTGTTGATTGTGGATATTGTGGAGATCCAACTTGGACAGGAAGTGCAAATTGCTTCTAACCTTAATTTTTAGTTATTACAGAATAGGGTTGTCTGTTTTATTATAAGATTGATAACCTTATTCTGTTTAATCTATAAAAAACATATAATGACTTTCAGTAAAATAGGCGAAATAAAGAATGGACTTCTAAAGAGCTCACCATCTATACACATGGGATTATTTGGAGGTAAAGTAGGCGAGTTATTATTTTTACTTTCATATTATGAACTTACCGATAACCAAGAGGTTATTGAATATATTTACAATGAGCTTGACCGAGGTATATCAAATATTAATTTCGATGAGATTGGATACTCTTTTTCACATGGAGTATCTGGTATAGGGTGGTTTATCGATTTGATGAACAAGAAAAAATTAATAAGTAGTAAGAGTGATGATGTTTTTGAAGAAATTGACAGTATAATTTTTCACAGGTCTTTAAATGATCTTTCACTAGGTAATTACGATTATCTCTCAGGAGGATTAGGAGCTATGCTATATTTTTTGAAGAAAGAAATTCCACCAAAAGCTTATATAGAAAGATATATTGAAACTATTGACCTGATTAAAGAAGTTGAATGCGATAATTTTTTTATTTATGAAAATAAAAAAAGAGAATCTTGTAATTTAGGTTTATCACATGGTATACCTAGTATTATTGCAATTTTAATAATTGCATATGAAAAAAAAATTCTTCCAGAATTATCCCTAAACCTAATAAATGGTTTTGTAAATTATTTATTAAAGAACATTCAAGACCTCAAGAAGAAAGGAGATACTTACTTCTTGTATTCTACTGCATCAAAAAATATACCGACGAGATTAGCTTGGTGTTATGGTGATTTGGGAGTTGGTTATATTTTATATAGATCCTCACAGATTCTAAAGAATAAAGAAATAATGAACTTATCTATTAAGATATTATCTGATACTGCTAACCGTTTAGATCCATATTTGAATATGGTTTTAGATGCAGGTCTTTGCCATGGATCAGCAGGAATAGCTTATATCTTAAGAAAACTACACAAAATGACGAACCTTCAACTATTCGAAGATAGGTCTTCTTATTGGTTAAAAAAAACGATAGAATGTGGTACTCATTCAGACGGCATTGCTGGATATCTTTTTTTGAGAAATAACTCAAGATTGCCTTTAAGGGGCTTTCTTGAAGGGGTCTCAGGTGTGGGAATCTCTTTAATATCAAGTAATTATTCTATTGATACATCCTGGGATGAATCTTTATTATTAGTCTAAATATATTTTTTATGTATAAAATATTTCCTGATTTTATTTTTCGTTCTCCATTACTGTCATATAACTACTTTAAAACGATATCAAAAAATAAAGGATCTTTATTACAAGCATTAGATAACAGTGAGATACAAGAAGCAATTTTTATAGCTTCTCCTATATTATATAAAGAATTGCAAAAGCTTATAAAAAATGAAATAAAAGAAGAATCTGAGATTCAGAGAATTCTTTATTCATGTACAAGATATCTTAGTAGAATGTCTACAAGATGTACTCCATTTGGCTTATTCGCAGGATGTGGAGTTGGAAAAACTGGAGATACAACATACATAGAACAAGATAAAACAATCAATAGAGCTACACGAATAGATATGTATTATTTATGTACCTTATATGATACATTAGTGAGAAAAGATGAAATTAAAAACAAAATAAAATATTTTTCTAATTCGAGTCTGTATCTTGTAGGAAAGAGAATACGTTATGTTGAGACTACATACACGCAAAATCGACGAAAATACCAAATAGCAGAAGTGGATCGGACAAGTTATCTCTGTTCCATAATAAAAAAAGCGGATAAAGGAGTTCTACTTTCTGAATTAATACAATCCTTAACGAATGAATATATCTCTAAGGATGAGGCTAGTAATTACATTGATGAATTGATAAATTCTCAACTATTAGTTGGAGAACTAAGCAATTCCATAATAGGTGAAGATTTTCTTTTCCGTATTATTTTAATGCTGGAAAGAATTGAATATTCAGGTTCTGAACTGTCGTTACTTATTCAAATAAATGAATTATTAAAGAAGTTGGATAATAATGCCTTTGAAAAAAAGAATATTATATATCAGAAGATTATAGAGTTAATAAAACAAATAAATATTCCTTATGAAGAAAAATTTTTATTTCAGGTTGATATGACCAGAGGAGTATTAACTGCTACATTAGGGCAACCTGTTATACAAGAGTTGCAGAAAACGATGAAATTCCTTAATAAGATTACTCCGCCAAGTAAAAATGAAACAATAAAAAAATTTCAAGAATATTTTTACAATAGATATGAAGATATGGAAGTTTCTTTAATGGAAGCACTAGACCCTGAAACAGGCATTGGCTATCCGCCAGAGAATAAGAATGGGGATATTTGTCCTTTAGTGGATAATTTTATAATACCTTCTAGACATAGCTCAATCCCCAATTTTACAGACTCTTTCACCTCTTTGTTAATTAAAAAAACAATCGAATGCTTATCTGAAAGAAGCAAAGAGATAATATTTAAGGATGATGATGTTAAGAATTTAGAAGCTGAGTGGGATGATCTTCCCCCTACGATCTATACTATGTGCGAGGTTTTAAATGCAAATCAGGATGAAATACTTATTAAAGCATCATATTTTGGAGGTAGCTGTGGTGCAAATTTATTAGGGCGATTTGCTTATGCTAATAGAGATATAGAAATATTGACCAAAGATATAGTACAAAAAGAAGGAGAATTAACAACTAATGTAATTTTAGCTGAAATACTTCATTTACCAGAATCTCGTACAGGCAATATTCTTTCTCGTCCTCATCTCCGAGATTATGAATTATCTTATTTGTCATATTCAGATTTGCCTGCAACGCAATTGTTACAGATGTCCGATTTAATGCTGTCAGTGAGATCTGGTAGACTAATAATTCGTTCAAAGAAGTTAAACAAGGAAATTGTACCAAGGCTTACCACTGCTCATAATTATAGAAATCAATCTATGCCTGTTTATCAATTTTTATGTGAAATGCAACATATAAACGGCAGAAATGGTTTATATTTTAGGTGGGGACAATTGGAAGATCAATTAGACTTTCGTCCAAGAGTTCGATATAACAACACCATACTCTCTCCAGCTTCTTGGACAGTTAGAATAAAAAACATTGATTACCTGCTCAAGGTTGAAGATGATATTAATTTAATTTCGCAAATTACTCATTGGAGGAATAGTATCTCTTTACCTCAAGAAACACTTATGCCAGATGGTGACAATGAGATGTATGTTGATTGGCAAAACCCATTAAGCGTAAGAAGTTTGTTCTCTATTATAAAAAAGCGACAGATTGTTCACTTTGAGGAGTTTTTGTTCAATCCTGATAATCCTCTGATAATTGACAAAAACAGTTCTTATACAAATGAGATTATTGTTGTTTTTCATAAATGAGATTAAATGAAAATTCAAAGAAAATTTATACCAGGAAGTAAATGGTTATATTTTAAGGTTTATACCGGATATAAAGTAGCAGATATAATATTAGAAAAAAATATATCAAATATCATAAAGAAACTCAAAAAAGAAAGTATAATAGACAAATGGTTTTTTATTCGTTATAATGATCCCGATTTCCATTTAAGAATCAGATTATTATTAAAAGAGACAAACTCAATCGGAAGAGTGATCAATTTTTTTTATTCTCAATTAAAATATCTGGAAAAAGACTCTTTGATTTGGAAAATTCAAATAGATACTTATAACCGAGAGTTGGAAAGATATGGTCATGAAATGATAGAATTAGCCGAATCAATATTCTATTATGACAGCGAGAGTTTATTACCTATTATAAGTAAATTAAGGCTATTACCCAATCAAAATTATCGTTGGATGATTGCTTTAAGAATTATAGATGAGTTTCTATCTGATTTTTTGTTTGGTATTGTAGATAAACAGAAAATAATGAAAGATTTAAGTGATTCTTTTAAAGTGGAATTTGGATTTAATAAATATAATTCCAAGCAATTTAATTCCAAGTTCAGGGAAAATAAGAAAGAAATAGAATCGCTATTGAACGGAATAAATCATAATCCAGATTTTAATTTTTTAACTGATTTGTTAAAAAAAAGATCTAAGAGCTTTAGACCTATAGTTCTTCTAATTAAAGAAAATATAAAGCCTTCAACAATTAACCTAAATTCTCTCATCTCTAGTTATATTCACATGACTCTAAATCGATTATTTCGCTCAAAAAATCGATTACATGAACTGGTTATATATGATTTTATGTATAGATACTATACTAGTGAGATTGCAAAACTAAAAATACAACAGTCAAATGAAGACCTTTCCTAATTATCAGCAATTAGATGCAATGGATTGTGGACCAACCTGTTTAAGGATGATTTCGAAATACTACGGTCGTAATTTTTCTATACAATATCTTAGAGATAAGAGTTTCACCACACGCGAAGGTGTTTCTATGCTAGGTATTAGTGATGCGGCCGAAACAATCGGCTTCCGCACACATGGAGTTAAAATAACCTTCGAACAACTAGTTTCAGAAAAGCCATTACCCTGTATTCTACATTGGAATCAAAACCATTTTGTAGTATGTTATGATATCCAAAAGAAAAGAAACGGTGATTACCAGATAAAAATATCCGACCCAGCAGGAGAAAAATATACCTTGAACAAATCTGAATTTCTAAAATGTTGGATAAGTAGTGTAACTGAGGGAGGAGATACCGGAACCGCCTTATTGCTAGAACCGACCCCTGATTTTTATACTTTTGATGATGACCCTAATCAAACAGACAAAGGACTAAAATACTTTTTTCGTTATCTCAATCCTTACAAATCACAATTAATTCAGTTACTAATAGGACTGCTTGTAGGTAGTATCCTGTCTTTGATATTTCCATTCCTTACCCAGGCAGTAGTTGATCAGGGAATAGGTAATAACAACCTGAGTTTTATAACTCTGATCCTAATTGCCCAACTCGTATTGTTTATCACCCAACTGGCAGTCGAGTTTATCCGCAACTGGATAACACTCCATGTCAACAGCCGAATCAGCATCTCCCTTATCTCGGACTTTCTGTCCAAGTTGATGAAATTACCCCTACGTTTTTTCGATACCAAAAACGTAGGAGACATTATGCAACGGATAGGAGATAATGAACGGATCAAGTCTTTTCTGACAGGATCTACTTTAACGACTCTGTTTTCCTTTTTCAATTTTATCATTTTCGCATTTATACTAGCCTATTATAATTTAACCATTTTAGGTGTATTTTTGCTGGGAAATACTTTATACATTTCATGGATACTCCTATTTCTGAAATACCGGCGCAAATTGGACATGGCAAGATTTACCCAAGCATCAGCCGAACAGAGTAATCTGGTACAAATCGTAACCGGTATGCAGGAAATTAAACTCAATAACTGCGAAAAACAACAACGCTGGAAATGGGAACGTATACAAGTAAAACTTTTTAAAATAAGCATCAAAGGGCTTGCTTTAGGGCAATACCAACAAATGGGTTCTGTCTTTTTTAGCCAAACGACCTCTTTATTTATATCTTTCATTGCAGCACGTTCGGTTATTGAAGGCAATATGACGCTGGGTATGATGATGTCGGTCAGTTATATTATCGGCCAACTATCAGGACCCATCGGACAGGTGATCGGTTTTGTTCAGACAGCACAAGATGCTAAGATTAGTTTGGAGAGGTTAAATGAAATACATAGTAAAGAAGATGAAGAACAAACAATAGATTCAAAGATTAACGAAATACCTTCTTCTAGAACTTTAAGTGCAGAGGATATATATTTCAGCTACGACGGAGCAGATAGGGATTATGTTTTGAATGGAATCGATTTAATAATCCCCGAAAATAAGATAACAGCCATTGTTGGAGCTAGTGGAAGTGGTAAAACAACCCTTATAAAGTTATTATTAGCCTTTTATAAACCTAATAAAGGCAAAATAAAAATTGATGATATCTCAATTGAAGATATAAACCCCCATTTGTGGAGGCAAAAGTCTGGAGCAGTTATGCAGGATGGTTTTATTTTTTCTGATACTATCGCCCATAATATCGCTGTTGGAGAAGATATAATAGATAAGCGAAAGCTACTTCATGCCGTAGAAGTATCCAACATCAAAGAATTTATAGAATCATTACCATTGAAATACAATACTAAAATAGGAATGGAAGGCAATGGAATCAGTCAAGGACAACGCCAACGCCTGTTAATAGCAAGAGCCGTTTATAAAAACCCCGACTTCTTGTTTTTTGATGAAGCAACAAACGCTTTGGATGCTAATAATGAAAAGATCATACTCGATAATCTCAATAGCTTCTATAAAGGAAAAACTGTCGTGATAGTTGCTCACCGATTAAGTACAGTACAAAATGCCGATAATATTGTAGTGATGGACAAAGGACAGATCATAGAAGAAGGAAGCCATAAAGAGTTGACCGAAAAAAAAGGAGCTTATTATACCTTAGTCAAGAATCAACTGGAATTGGGCTCTTAATAAATTGGATATGATAGAAGAAAACAAAGCTACAGATAGAGAAATAGAACTCAGAAGCGAAGAATTTCAGGAAGTACTGGGTAGTATTCCCCCTTGGATATTACGCAGAGGTATAACAATAATTGCAATCATTGTAGTCATTCTTCTTATTGGGAGTGCACTGTTTAAATATCCCGATACAATTGTAACTACCATGACGTTAACCGGAACAACGCCTCCTGCAACACTAATCGCCAAATCTTCCGGTAGATTAAAAGAACTCAATATTGTTGATAAACAGGATGTAAAAACAGGGGATTATTTAGCCGTCATAGAAAACCCGGCAGCAACAGAAGACATAGTAAAACTGAAGCAATACCTTATTTGTCTAAATATAGATACCCTTATAACACTTCCTGCCAAAGACCTGAATCTGGGAAATATACAAACCTTGTACTCCTCGTTTTATATTACTCTTTTTGACTATATGGAATTCAAACGTCTGAACTACTATATTCAGAAGATTGATTTTATGAAAGTACGAATTGATCAATACAAAGAGTCTTACAAAAATGTTATTTACCAAAAGAATATAGTGAAAGAACAGCAAGCATTAGCTGAAAATCAATTTTCGAGAGATTCATTATTAAATAAGAAAGGCGTTATCTCACAGGAAGATCTCGAATCGAGTAGAAGTAAATACCTGCAAGGTCGTTTATCTCTTGAGAATATAAACTCAACCTTACAGAATACCGAAATACAAATCACCCAAATGCAAGAAGGTTTACTAGATACCGAACATCAATATATCGATAAGAAAAACACGTTTGAGACACAGCTTAAAACATATATGGCTCAGCTACTAGCCGAAATTCAATTATGGGAACAAAATTATGTATTTATCACGCCTATTGACGGGCAGGTAACATTTACAAACTATTGGACAGCGAATCAGAATTTGACTGCTGGTGAAAGTATCTTTAATATCATTCCGAACGAATCCGGGCTATTAATGGGTAAAGCATCTATGCCTATGACACGCTCAGGAAAAGTAAAACCGGGACAAAGAGTGAATATCCGCTTTGCTAATTTTCCGGATAATGAATTTGGTATTGTTAAGGGCTTTGTCAAAAACATCTCTGTTGTTCCGTCTCAAAATGCTGAAGACAAGAATAATTATGTGGTCGAAATAGAACTTCCCGATGGGCTGATGACAACTTATAAGAAAGAATTGCCTTATCAGCCTGAAATGCAGGCTCAAGCGGATATAATAACTGAAGATATGTCTCTACTTGAGCGTTTTTTTATGCCACTGCGTAAAATATGGACCGAAGGAATGCAATAAATGAAAGAAACTATGAAAAACAATATGCACTTCAATTTTCTCAAAACAATCAGGTCGAACGCAGAGTCGATAGAGCAAAACTTCGATCTGTCTGTTGTTATCCCTTTTTATAAAAAACTTACAGCATTCAAAAACGTACTGCCTCGAAACAGGAAATACTTTGAAAGGAATGGGATTGAAGTTATCATTGTGCTGGATTGTCCTGATGAGAAAGACGAATTAGTAGAATACATAAAAGGATATCCTTTCATCAACTGGAAGATTATATATAATGATAAGCCCCATGAATGGCGCAATCCGACCAAACCACTCAATGTCGGGGTAAAGCATGTGACGAAAAAATATGTGATGGTATGTTCTCCCGAATCGGAATTTTATACCGACGCAATTCTTCAGATGCGAACTGCTTTGGCGTATTATCCGAAGCATTATGCAGTGGGTACTGTATGCTTTACAGGGGATAATTTTGTTGTTTGTGAAGAAAATATTCAGTCATTAGCATTTATTTCGTATGGCAGCATAATGATTGAACGTCAGTTTTTATATGAAATTGGAGGCTATGATGAATCACTGAACAGATGGGGTGGTGATGATGATAATATTCGTGCTAGGTTAGAACTCTACGGAGTTGAAGAACTTTATCTGCCGGAAGTTAGACTGATTCACCGTGATGGAGATAAAGAAGGAAATATAAGAAGGACCACCAATAGCATGCCTGTTGATGTGTTTAACTATCTTCGGTATCCTCAAAAAGTGATTGTAAATAAAGTTTGGGGAGAGGATTTTAATAAAATAATTTATGATTGGCAGAGTAATACCTATGCAGAGATACTGTTGAGGAATTACTTGTCTCAATTTAAATGTTCTAACTTAAAAGAAGGTGCAATAAAAGTGATGTATCGTAGAATTGTGCTTGTTCCCACCTATAATGAAAAACACCGGATTAAAAGTTATTTAGAGAGTAACTCCAGATATTTTGATGCTGTTATTTTACTTGATGATGAGAGTACAGATACAACCTATGAAGATGCCATACATGACAAGCTCATTTTAAAAGTAAAGAAAAAAAGAAAAGAGTTCAATGATCTGGAAAACAGAAATATGTTACTAAATCTGGTCTCTTTCTTTAAATGCGAATGGATTTGTTTTATCGATGCCGATGAACTGATTGATGAGCGCTACTCGGATTTGGACGGAATGAGTAAAAATCCTGCAATTGACACAATGCTGTTCAATTATGTCCACTTGTGGGATTCAGAAGAAGAGTATAATATCGACTATCCATTTACCAATCGCGGACTAGGCCCGAAACTTAAGATGTTCAGGAATATTGGGCGATCTCAGATAATTTCGAAAAAGGGAAAATTACATTTCGAGCATGTCCCATATACGGGTCGGCTGTATTATGTACCTATTTTGGTTAAACACTATGGACACCTTGATGCCAAAGCCCGGGAGAAAAAGTATACGTTTTATGTTAAAGAGGATTCCCAAAATATTCAAACAAGTTATGACCATCTATTAAATAGAAGTCCTCAGAAATCGAAAGTAAAAGATATTAAACTATCCTTAAAACCGATACAACTATGAAAATATTGTTATTACCCAATTTACATATGAAGAAATATGGCTTACTAACAATTGCCATAAAGCAGATAATCAATGATAAGGAATATTTTGTTGAGGAAGAAGTAAATCCGGCAACAATATATGACTATATAATAACCTTTGATAAAAAGAATATTAGCCGGATAAAAAAAATATATGGAAATAAATCAAAAATAATATATATCACATGTAT
Source organism: uncultured Dysgonomonas sp. (assembly GCF_934668725.1). GTDB lineage: Bacteria > Bacteroidota > Bacteroidia > Bacteroidales > Dysgonomonadaceae > Dysgonomonas_A. The sequence continues at coordinate 2,623 of NZ_CAKUOF010000023.1, read as the reverse complement.
TTCAGAAGTAGCCCATGAATATATTTTCAATGAAGCGAGTATCCATAAAAGAATTATTTTTCTTGATAAAAAGTGTACTCTAAATCTTGTTGGAGTCAATGCCAATATTGTAATGAATATGCTTGCTCCTAATTTTAGCTTAGATAAGATCATAAATCAAGCGAAAGTGGATAAACCTGGAATTTATATTGATATTGACAATGATATGTTGAATTCTGATGTTTTCTTGAAGATACTTCCCTTGATCAATGCCTTAGCAGATTATCAAATATATCTATACACAAAAAATCGTACTATAACATCTTTGAAAAACAAGCATATTAAAATTTTGAAAGATGTGGACGAGATGATTACCCATATCAATAATTCTGATATTGTTATAGGCTCAGGATATCCGGCTCTTTTGGCTTGTAAGTTAAAAAAGAAAGTAATCGTTGTTGGAGAGCGAGGTTATGGAGGCCTTGTTACAGGAACTAATATCCAAGCATTTTATTTGAATTTTTTTCAAGGTCGAAATGGTGGTAAGTTAGATGAATATATTCCTCTTCAGCTTTTACGGAAAGATGTTGAAGCTGTAGTAAGTGAGCAAGAAAAGCAGTTATTATTGGAGAAATTACAACAATTGGAAACAGAAAATATAAATTCTTTCCTGTCTATATTTGAAAATCATATACCGGATACAAGCAAAATAGATAAAAAATATACAATAAACCCTTGTTACACTGTCAAGAAAGTCAATAGATATTTCTATATAATTGATATTAATATAGGAAAACAGATAAAACGGATCAATGAATCAGAATGTTTAATTATGATGGAGTTTCTGAACTCAAATAATATGTCTGCCCTTTTTAAAAAGTATCCGGTCGAATACAAGAATGATATATACCAGTTTGTGGAAGAGTTAATTCAAAACAAATATCTTATTCCGCACATGGAGTCGGATTTTATTTATCAAGGACATCCACCTGTTGTAGAGTAAAATATTGATAAATATATAGTTATTAGGTTGTGTATAATCAAATTATAAACTAAATAAATATGCTTGCCCCGGGACATTATTATTCGCCTTATCCAGACTTGGCTTATATTGAAGAACACTATTCGGATGATAAATTTGAATTTTCAACAGAAGCTTTGAATATAGATATTGACGACATTAATACGACGTTGAATAATTTATCGGCATTCAGGCAATCGGTAAAATTTGCTGATGAAAAAAACAAAGAGCAATTTTATTTTGCAAATAATTTTTTCTTCAGATATGCAGATGCATGGGTTTATGCAACTATGCTGCTCCATTTAAAACCGCAAAAAATAATTGAGATAGGAAGTGGATTTTCTACGGCATTAGCAATGGATATTAATAGAGAGTATTTCAGCAACGAAATAGAAATACTCTCTATTGATCCTGATATGAATCGTGTGCATGCTATTATTGGGAATCGAGAGTCAAAGGTTAAGCTTAAACAGGCATCCGTTCTTGATCTTGATCTTGATTATTTTAGAACACTGAATGCAAATGATATATTATTTATTGATTCCAGCCATGTCCTCAAACAAGGAAGTGATGTTAATCATATTTTATTTGAAGTGCTGCCGGTTCTTAAAAAAGGTGTTGTGATACATTTTCATGATATATTCTTGTTTAATTATCCTAAGAATTGGTTTATGCAGCAGCAGGTTGGTTGGAATGAATGTTATGCCTTAAGGGCTTTTCTCTCCTATAATTCGACATTCAGGATTTTGTTCTTGAACAAATTTGTAACGACATATATGCAGGATGTTTGCAATAATTTATTTCCTGAACTGCTCATCGGACATGGAGGAAGCAGCCTGTATATTGTCAAAGAAGGCTAGAAATATTTATTTTTTGTTTAAAAGTTGTCTATTCTAAACTGGGCACATCTGAGTTATATAATTGAGAGGTTGCTTTAGTTGCAGATGATATTCTCTACGATATATCTATAACCAATGTAATATTCCTTTGAAGCATTTTTTGCATGCAGACAAAACGGGTATTGTAGAGTAAGGAGCATCATGAGCTTTTCAGCCCAACAAATAAAAAAAAACAGTAGTATACTCAAAATATACTACTGTTTTCACAAGCGATTTATTTACTTATATTTATTATTTTTCTGAAGCAGAAGTGCGTACCTGAGTCTTCATATTCATTAAGCTTAACGTAGAAACCATCTTTTAATATCCAGCATTTTTTTCTGTAAGTATAATATTTTGCAAATACCCGTAAGAAAATGATAAACAGGGTTTCGTCTTTCGTATCGTAAAAATGAATGGATGCAGAGATACATATATCTTCTTTGTCCATAATAAATGTCAGGGAGGCGTTTTGATTGTCTAAGCTGATTTCTACATAATCTAAGTGGTTGCCTTTTTCTTTGTATTGGATAAGGCACAGGGGATAATCCTTATACTTTTCTTTTACTGCTGTATGGGACAATCCGAGTGTTGAACAGGCATGTTCAACCAGATGTCTGAAATTATTATTTTTTTGATTCATAAACGTCCGCTTTTTAGCCTGCTATGGTAGCAAGCCGTTGTGATTATTCATTTTTTAGCTTCTTGCTCGTCTGTGTGCTTTGGCTCATATACCCATAATGGG
>NZ_CAKUOF010000022.1 GCF_934668725.1 uncultured Dysgonomonas sp. | reverse complement strand
AACAAAGAGTTGGATGACAGGGCAGGCTTAAACTGGTATGATTACTCGGCTAGAATGAAGGATGATTGGGGGTTTACTACACCAGATCCATTGAGTGAGAAGTTTTACAGCTGGTCTCCGTATGTTTACACATTCAATAACCCGATGCGGTTTACCGATCCTACGGGAATGGAGCCAGCTGGAGAAAGTGGTTGGGCAGATTTTTGGGTAGATTTTCTTTCTAAAATTTTTAGTGGGGATGGAACTGATGAAGAGCGGAACAACAAAGCAAAAGCAGAGATAGGGAAATATAAGCAACAAAACTCTGAAAAGAATAGACAAATTGGAGACGAAGCTATAACTTTGATTGAGACGACAAATGATTACATGCTACTTGCTAACCCATATGGAGTAGCAATAGAGACTACTGCAAATATGATTGTCGGGGAGGAAGTGACTGTTGGAGATATTGGTTGGTCTTTAGCTTCTATCGGTCCCTTAGGTATTGCAGGGAAAGGAGGGAAATCAACAAAGGTTGCCGCTCAGGAAGGCTTTAATATACTTAATGCTTTTAAAAATGCGATTTCGCCATTTAAAGGAGGAAAATTGACAAATGTAGGACGTGCAATAACGAAACACCCTTCATATTTTGGTTTTGAATCAACAGAAGCTTTAATGAAAGTATATAGAACGCCAGAAGCTTTGAATAAACTAGGATCATCAACCCTTAAGGATATTTTGAGAAATGGAGTTAAAACAACAGGAGCTGGAGGGCGTTATCCCAATGGTTGGGTAACTTATACTTTACCCAATGGAAATGCAGCTAGTTGGGGACTAGACGGAAGTTTTATAGGGTTTAGAGGTATAAAATAAAGAAAAATATGAAAAATATGAAAAATATAAGAATAGAAGAAGTTGGAGATATCAATTTTGATTTACCATATTTGCAAGTCTTTTCACAAGGCGCTATAGATCCTTTTTTAGAAATAGGAATTTCCGAGGAGAAAAAAGTGTTCTTTAAATTTTATCCTACATTCATTGGTATTCTGTTAGATATCGAAGAATGGGAGTATATTCTAGAAACAGCAAAAGCATTCTTGCCAGAAGCATTAAAGAATGAAAGTGACTTTTTAAACTATTTAGATCAATAGAGTAAAACTCATTTTCTAATATATCTGACTTTATCTTTGAATTATAAAATAACCAGGTATGTAAATCATTTTACAGCAAATAACCCCACCAAGCTTTTATATAGTGGGGTTATTATTTTTTGTACAATTTGCTGGTAGATTGTTCCCTATTGTTGGTGCTCCTCTTACATACGGAGTGCACTATATAATATTGTTGCTGTCCCAAATATGAAACAAATAAAATCTAACATTGAAAGTAAAAAACCTTCTCAAGAAGGGGTTTACAATCCTGCAACTGGACAATAACAAGTTGCAGGTCCTGGCGGGCTAGTATGGTGAAATTTCTTACTCTTTTATATATGAAAAAAAATAACGCATCATTAGTTCAGTTAATATCTTTTATGATAAATAAATATGGAGATCTGGGGACTCTAGATAAGAATACTCAACTTGAAGAAGATTTAAAAATTACAGGAGATGAAGCTGTGGAATTTCTAATAGAGTATGGAGCTTATTTTAATGTGGATGTATCTAATTTCAGAGCAGCTGATTATTTCCACGATGAAGGAAGTACTTTCTTTAGCCTCTTTAAAAGAAAGGATAAGAAAATTCTTATTATTGGAGATTTAATAGCTGGAATTGAAGCAGGTAGATTAGATGAAGAAATTATTGATGCCGCAAAAAACAATTTAAAGTAGATTTCTCGTGAGTACCTTGTCTCTGATTAAGGAATAGAAACAAAAAGATGACTGAATTAGTCATCTTTTTGTTTATGTGATCAGGAGAACGAGCACCATACCATCGACTATGTAGGTAATATAATCTATGAAGACAGCATTTTAGACAAAATATTGTTTGATAATGGATACTATCAAGACGGAAATTATTATTTTTACGTACGTGACCATTTGGGTAATAACCGATTGGTGACCGATGCAGCGGCATCGGTAGTGCAAAGCAACCATTATTATCCATTCGGAATGAGTTTTGCAGAGAGTACTAATCAGGAGAAGCAGCCCTATAAATACAACAACAAAGAGTTGGATGACAGAGCAGGCTTAAACTGGTATGATTACTCGGCTAGAATGAAAGACGATTGGGGATTTATGATGCCAGACCCACATAGTGAGAATTATTACAGCTGGTCACCCTATGTTTATGTTGGAAATAATCCGATATTGAACATAGATCCAGATGGTAAAGATTATTGGAGTACAAATGATCCTAATCAGATACGTGCATTTTTAAATTCCGTTGGAGCTGGATCGAATACTCATGACTTTACAGGATGGAACCATGCAACAGACGCTGAATTTAGTGCAAACTTAACATATAATGATGAAACTAATAAGTTTTACACAAGCTATGGTACAGTTGAAAATGGAGAAGCTACAATAGTAGGAGTTTCTTTTGATGCGAATATTACACCTAAGACACAAGACTCATATTCCGATATTATAGGAAAAGGCATGCAAGTTTATAAACCAAGATCAGGGGTCTTAGATTATATTAGTTACTATTTATTTGGTATTGGAGAGAGTTATACTGATGGTATTAACAATTGGAGCGTTAGTGCATCGGGACATATTACTGGAATAAAAAAGGTGACAGTGACACCTCCATCAGTATCACCAGTTGGAAGTTTAGCTCCTAAAACTATTAAATCAATTTCACCACATGCTGTAAATCAATCGATAACAAGGGGTGGAGGTTTCTAATATTCTCAATATCGAAAGAACAGGAACAGCAACTCTTGGGCAAAGTCGGTTCGGCAATTCTCAATGGCGATATATGAAGAATGGTAATACAGTAATTATAGATGCAGCAAGTGGTAGAGTAATTACAATATTTAGTAATAATCCAGGGATACGGTTGAAATCGGGAGCTGGGTATTTTAATCAATAACCATGGATATATTTGAACAAATAAACAATGTTTTAACTAAATGGGATCCGATATGTATTGGATTACCTATTGCACAAAGTGAATACACTCAATACGTAATATTTATAATTTATTGAAAGATAATCAATTAGAATTGGAGAAGTACTTATATAAAATATTAGATGATCTTGGTTTATCTTATGATAAGGAAGATCAATTTGTAAAAGATGATATACATAATTTAACTATACAAATTCAAGCTATAGGACATAATATAATAGATTAGAAAAATTTCTCTTTCTAATACTATCTGACTTTCTCTTTGAATTATAAAATAACTAGGTATGTAAATCATTTTACAGCAAATAACCCCACCAAGCTTTTAATTGGTGGGTTATTATTTTTTGTACAATTGGTTGGTTGATTATTCCCTATTGCCGGTACTCCTCTTAACTAATTTAAGTTGTAGACGCAAGATAATAATACTATTATCTTGCGTCTATTTCATTTGAATATGGAACTATAAGCCCGTCAACTGGTATGTTTACTTATATAACGGCTAAAGGAATTCAGAATAATATATATAAGATGTATTAAAATAGGGTATACCCTAAAATAGCACACTAAAGTCTGCGTGTTTACTCAATTTCAGGACAAGACAACCTTTTATTTCCGGTTCTTATTCTACACTGGATATTGTTGGTTTGGGAGGAGGTTTATTTTATCATAAACTAGGATTTGAATATCAATATCAGATTGATTATAAGAATATGAGGAAAGGACACTTATTAGAGCTAAAGTATAGATTTTGATATAGGAATACTTTGCATTTATATTGTCATCTCCCTTTAGTAATAAAAAAAATATTACTAAAGGGAGATGTAACATTCTAACTCTGTTAGTTAATTACATTTCATTGAAGGAATAAATAAGCGAGTGCTGCAGCAACAGTTGAAAGAGTTAGAAATGAGTGGTATGGTCTCAAAAATAGTATATGCGGAAGTTCCTTTAAGAGTTGAATATTTTTTGACAGAAATAGGGTTGAGTATCTTGCCGCTTTTGCGATCTATTGAAGACTGGGGTAACTTGTATGCTAATCTTTCAGATAGGGAAAATCGAAGGTAATTTTAAATATCCTATATTATATTTATTGCTATACTGAGCTTGATTGTAAAGGGCAGGTTCAATTATGGTTGTTTTAGTTTGAGCTTATTTACTTCTACATTTTTTTTCTGAAAATATTCTGATGGAGTCATTCCGGTAAATTGTCGAAAGTTGCGTAGGGCAGTGTTACGTGAACGAAACCCCACTAAATAAAAAGCCTCTTGAAAATTAGTAGATTGTCCGGATTCTATTTGCTCCAGAAAATCCTTAATGCGCAATCGATTGATATAGTTTGTATAATTTTCATATCCATTATCGTGCATAACCTGAGTAAGAGTAGTACGGTTGGTGAAAAGTGCTGATGCTAGAACATTAAGAGATAAATAGGGATCTCTCCATGCACTTTCTTTTTTCATATATCTATCCAGCCTCTCAACTAGAGCGGCATTTTTTTGTTCAATAACATATTTTCCGGAATGAAGAAAAGAGGTCTCTTTTTCCGGTGATACTTCTTTAAACAGTGTATTTTTTTCTTCAATGTTAGCCTTTAATATCGATTTCCCTATTAAGCGGTCAAACAGTTCCATATATACAATGTAAAGACTACAGCCAACACTAACATAATAATATATAGTACGTAGTATCGGGTGGTTAAACACTAATATTAAAATATACGCAAGAATATTAATAAAGAATGTTACAGCGTACTTTCTCAGCCATATATGATCTGTGTTATTATAAGGCCTTGTACGATGGATAAAAAATATAAATAATCCAGGCGTAAATATTAGTAAACAAAGCACACACCAGAGCCAAATTTCAAATTGTGTAGCATGAGCAAGCATATCTAGAAGAGAACTGTAGGGAGTATATTGCATACCTGTCCACGAAGTAATAAGATAAACACTTAATAAAATTAGCCAAAAAGCATATAGTTTTAAAATCCGCCAAAAATTTAACCACCCAGGATTAATAACCTCTATCGGATACATTATGTAAGAGAGAACCATAAAGTTTGCAACCAATAACATTTTGGCAGAAACCACAAAGTCCGGAGTCTCTCCTTTACAAAGTGTAATAAATCTCGGAATATAGTTTACAACGGAGAAAAATACTATGATAGCAAGAATTACACGAGAACGTTGCCCTGTTTTACGACGGGTGAAAAGTAATATTGAAGCGAGCAAACAGACGACTGCACCAGCAAAGATTGTAGCTATATATAAATATTGCATTTATATGATAATTATATATTATTAGATAGAAGGAAGGGATGAAGCAACAATAACTCCATAAAAAACTTCCACTTTTTAGATGGAATATCTTTTACAATGATTTAGCAAAGAAATACTGACCCCAGAGTTTTAGCCTAAATCTAAAGAATCGTTGTGTTATCAACTAGACTTAACTGTGTTTTCTATCGACTTTAGGCTATGATACTTTTGAATCTTCATCAACAAAAGTGAGTTTTGAATCTTACTTTTTGTTTGTACAAAGGTAAAAAATTATAGTAGTTTGAAAGTTGTAATTCAGTTAATAATACAAGGTCTGATTGAAAAAAAAGTAGGATATAATTTACAATATTGATATATAAATATCTATAAATTCAAAGAAGAAAATCAAATGATAAAATCTGTAAATATGGAACAGTGGTTTTGTAAATATGGAACAGTTCAAACTATGATATTCTTTACATTTGTGTATCCAGTTATGTTATATATTGCTCTTCTTTCCGTACAACTTAACATTCTCTATTATATATAACCTATTTAGTTACGAATATTTATTACATGATGAAAAGAAATTATTTCGTGTTTTTACTACTTGCATGCGCCTTTAGTTTGGTGGCATGTAACAATGATGATGAAAAAGCTGCTCCAAACCCGTTTGACTCTATGAGTGTGAGTAGTAATAATGAACGAGACAAGGTCGTTATCATTAGTGACTTGCACTTGGGTAATGACTTATCATATTCAGAAACTGTGAAGCATATAGAACGCCTGAAGGAGTTTCTGAATGAAGTCAGGTCTTCAGCCACTATCAAGGAACTTATTCTTAATGGTGATATTTTGGATGAGTGGTATATTCCCACACGAACAGATTCATATGGAGGAGGTTCACAAGCTGATTTTGTGAAGAAATCAGTAGCCGCAAATTCCGGTGTTTTTGATTTGTTGAATGGGATTATCAAAGATGGTAACATAAAAGTTACTTATATTCCGGGTAACCATGATATGGGTTTCTTGAGAGAAAATATCAATATTGCAATGCAGGGAGTAAATCAAGCTCGTGATGCAGGAGATAAATATGGTGTAGGGACTTATCACCCTGATGGCTATCCTCAAATCGCCATAGAACATGGTCATCGATACGACTTTTTTAGTTCGATTACCCCTGGTGCGAATGAGAGTGATGCTCCTGGAGCAACTTTGCCTCCCGGATATTTTTTCGCTCGTATTGCCGCAAATTCATTTACCGATCCGACTACCCCGGCTGAGGGCACCAAGGTTCCGGACGTAAAGCTAAACGATACCGGTAGCGCTGAACAACATAGTAAACATATTTATTATACCTTGTGGAAAACCGTAATGGAAGGACTTATTTACGTGAAAGATGATTTCAGTAAGCCAATTATAAAGACAAATGTGGGTAATTATACGAAGACTTACTCTATAAATGACATTCTCCCATACAATAGTGCAACGGACGGAAGTATTCAAATGAATCTATATAATGGTCTATTTACCCAAGCTAATTGGGATGAGCGTCAAAGGTATAATAATGTTACTGTTATGACTGATATCAACCAGGCGATAGTTGGTAGTCTGAAAACAGAATTTATTGATGAGCAGTCTAATGTTCAATATTTCAAAAATCCACTTTCAGATGTACGTATTGTTATTTTTGGTCATACTCATGAACCTATGCTTAAGTCTTATACTAATTTGCAAGATAAATTATGTTTGTATGTAAATTCAGGTACCTGGGAAGATTTGAAAACTAGGGACAAAAACGAAGTAATAGATCAGGATGCTAAGAAGATGCACTTTGTAGTAATTACTCCAGTTAAGTCGGACAAGAAAAAGTTACAGGTTGGGCTCTATCAGTATCGGTATGGCAAGCATTATTTAGAAGATAGCAAAGAAATAGATTTATAATTTAATTACAGATTGTTTTAATGAGCCTCTTTTGAAGAATATTTATTTCGGAATGGAATGAAAATATTGAAGCATATGTCAATTAGAGGCTTTTTAATGTTATGAATAGTAAAATATGTTTACTAAATAGGTTATCAAAAAAGAGATGTTACGAACTATAGTAACATCTCTTTCTTTTGCTTTTTACTGTTTTAAGCTGTGTATCAATCAGAATTGATACATAATTGTTTTAAAAATAGCGAATATTTTTTGTTACCATCGGTAATGGTATTTATTTGTTGGGAGTATCCCATTTGTGAGTCTTGCTACATGTAATATTCAACGTTTGATTACCACTTTGCATACGAAAGTCTCCTTGTTCCAAGACCCATTTACCATCGGCGCCAACAAAAGCCAAGTCGCTTCCTTTAATAGATAGTGTAACAGTTTTGGTCTCACCGGGTTGTAATTCTACTTTCTTGAATGCCCGTAATCTGCGACTTTCAGGTGTGAGTGATGCTACTAAGTCTCGGCTGAAAAGCATGACAGCTTCTTTTCCGGCACGTGAACCACTATTAGTTACATCTATAGAGAAATGTAGTTCATCTGTAGCGGTAAATGATTCAGCCTTTGTCTGGAAATTACTATACTCAAATGTTGTATAACTAAGACCATAACCGAATGGCCACTGTACAGAGATTACCGCATCATAATCATATGCACCTTCCATTTTATCCATCTCTTCACTCACTCTGTAATCATATGTTGTTAGTTCAGCCTGATTACGTGGGTACGTATAAGGCATTTTTCCACTGGGATTTACATCACCGGCCAAAATGTTAGCTAAAGCATCACCGCCATAGTTACCCGGTAATAGGATGTTTATGATGCCACTGGCCAATGGTTCAATATCATTAATGATTCGCGGCCTGCCTTCATTTAAGATCAGTACAATCGGTTTTCCTGTAGTGGCCAAAGCTTTTACAAGTTTACTTTGGTTGGGTGAGATAGCTAGATCTGAGAGGTTTCCGGGGGTTTCACAATAAGAATTTTCTCCTATACAGGCAATGATGATATCCACGTTGCGGGCGGCAGCAAGTGCTTTCTCAATCTCAGGTTCATTCTCTTCTGTATAATTCCCTTCGGGTTTATAAGTTACCCCTTGTTCTAGACGAACATTGTCTGCACCGAATTTGTTGCATATTGCTTCATATATAGTATTATATTTATCGGCAAACCTATCAGTTAGATGTCCTTGCCATGAATAACTCCATCCTCCATTCAGACATCGCATAGAATTGGCATTAGGACCTGTTACCAATAGCTTTTTACCTTTTGTAAGGGGCAAAATGTTGTCTTTATTTTTAAGTAGTATTTCAGTTTCTTCGGCTGTACGAAGTGCAAATTCAGCATGTTGGCTACTTCCAAAAAGAGGATAATCTTCCGATGGAGTATTAGGGCGTTCGAACAGGTTTAAACGGAATTTAAGTCTGAGAATTCTGCGAACGGCATCATCAATACGGCTCATTGGTACTTTTTTCTCTTCTACCAATTCTTTCAGCAGTGTACAGAAACTAAGATCATAAGGCTCCATAGCCATATCTATTCCGGCATTGATTGCGATTTGTATAGCTTCTTTTTTATTTGCTGCAATATGCTCACGTGTATAAAGGTTGTTGATATCAGCCCAATCGGTTATCAGCATACCATCCCATGCCAGGTCTTCTTTCAGCCATTTGGTTAACAGTTCGTAGCTGGCGTGAACAGGTACTCCATTAACAGAACCACTATTAACCATGATAGTTAAGGCACCTGCTTCGACACACTCTTTAAAAGGAGCAAAACATTTTTCACGTAGGTCGGAAGCTGATATATAAGCAGGAGTACGATCTTTTCCGGTACGAGACATACTGTAACCCATGTAGTGTTTTACAGATGTCGCGATACGGTCGGCGGGGATGTGGTTCGGATTATCACCTTGAAAGCCACGGACTGCTGAGCTACCCATGATTGAATTGACCAAGCAGTCTTCACCATAATTTTCCCAAACTCGTGACCATCGGGGATCGCGTGCCATGTCAACGGTCGGAGAATAAGTCCATGGACAATTGGCCGCTCGGGTTTCATAGGCAGTAATACGTGCCGATTCGTATGCCAATTCGGAATTGAATGAGGCCCCAATATTAATATTTTGCGGAAATAGAGTTCCTCCCAATGTGTAAGTCGTACCATGGTTTTGGTCTAATCCGTAAATACTGGGAATACCGATCTCCTTCATGGATAGATCCTGTATTTTACCAATAATTTCTTGCCATTTTTCTTTACTCTGAGCAACAGGACCGGGAGCATTGAGGAATGACCCAACCTTGAACTCCGCAATAGCTTTATGAAGTTTTGCGTCATCGAGTTTGAATTCATCATTAACGAATTCTCCTAAGACGTCAATGCTCAGTTCTGTCATTTGACCTATTTTCTGCTCAAGAGTCATTTTTGACAATACGGAATCTACTTGCTGTTCTATCCTGGCATCCCTAGGAATAGCAGGAGGGGCTACCTGCGTAGAGCAGGCAGCCATAAAAATTGATGTTGAAATTAATAATATCTTCTTTAGTATCATAATAGAATTTTTGAGTCATTATTAAAATTATTACTGTAAGGTTACCATGTCTACATAATAGCCATGACCTACACAAAGGAATCCTCCTTCTGCTTGTATTTTATTTAATACTTCTTGTGTGAGCCGTACTTCCTTTACGCCGTCTTGCGTGAATTCTATTACGGAAGTACCTGGCAAATCGTTCCATTGGCTGGTAGTTGTTCGTAACTGGTGGTATTCGTCCTGAGTTGCTACTGAATAGTGAATACTAAGTATGGCACCGGCCTTTATAGATGCAAATACATCCATGCCAATCAGGTTAAATGTTTTATTAGGACTATTATCAGGAAGATCCCATGATACATAGTGGTGTCCTTTCCAGAGAACTGCTTGTGAAGAAACAACTACATTTTGTTCGTTAACTATATTCTTACCGTTATAGAACTGCAAGTTTTTTCCGTCTTTTGTCTTACCTGTCAGTTTGTATTCTCCATCTTCGATCTGAGGGCAAACGAATACAATTTCAGTCGCAGACTGGCGTGTGAATTTACTAATGTTTTGATCTGCAAATGTCAATGAAGCGATTTGGTCAAGGTTGATACCGTTCATAGTCCATTCTTTATTGGCATTGGTGCGGTCGGCTCCCGAAGTGATAAGTGCCGATTGCATTACTTTGACTGTATTACCACCGTACTCGTTGCCATTGCTATCTACTAAAATTACTCGTTGCTCGCCCTCTGTCAAGGAGGCAGGGACAGGATATTCTATATAGGTTTTATCCTCTGAGTTGATATAAACAATATCGGTGATAGTTTTACCATCAATAATAATACTCTTCACTTTGTCAAGATTATTACCATAAAGGCGGGCAGTAGTACCCGGAGCTATAATACGTTCAAAGCCCATTTTTATAGTCCATGGGTCATCGGATAATGGATTTACTTGTATAATTCCCTCACGATAAGACGATTTTCCGACTTCTGTCGAAACTATAACCTTAAGCCCGTATGTCCCTGCTTTAAGACTAATATCAATTGTTTTTCCGGTCTGTACCTCTTGTCCGTCAATTAACCATGAAACAGTAGTATAATCAGCCGGTGTAACAGTCAATTTCATAGTAAGATTTCCATCGCGGCTTATATTGGCCACTACGGGTAGTTCTCCGTTTACACGGTCGGGAAAAATCGGGTCGAGTATTCTCGGTTCATCATCAGCAGTAGCTGTTGAGAAAGGAGCCTCATCGTTGCATGCAGTGAATGTAAAACTCATAACAAGCATGGCAAGCAGTATAAAATATATTTTTTTCATATCAATCTTTATTTACTTTTTATTGTTATTTCGTAATTACTCTATCCCACCATACATGTGTGTTCCAACTGTCTGTTCCCCCCATGCGACTCAAAGCTTCATTATAGTTTTCTTTATTATAAGATGATTCAAGTACAGGGTAACAAAGACGTACAGGAATAGTAGGACCTCCTGAAAGGAACTGCCCGAAGCCATAATCAGCAGGTGATTTCAATTTTGGATAGCCCGAACGGCGTACGTTTGCCCAGCCTTCAGCAGGGTTAGTAAGATGTAGAATCCATGCCTGAGTATTGATAGCTTCCTTTTTCTGGTCGTCTGTATAGCCTATACCGTTGGCCGATACAAATTTATTAAAGTCATTATCTGATATCGGCTCGCAACCATAATTGTTTGAAAGAAAGTCCATAGCTGCACGTACTCCTTGCTTATAAAGGTCATTAACAGAAGCGCCTGTTGGTATGTTCCATCCTTTCAGTTTAGCTTCAGCCAAGAGGAACTTTACTTCGGCTGAAGTTATCACTACACCCGGATTGTCACCTTTAAGGAAATTATTGGCTAATTTGGGTTCAGTCTCACGAGAGACACTGGGGGAGATTGAAGGGTTATTTTTAGCCAACTCTTTCAGTATATCGCTGTCGTAGCCTGTTGGCCATGGTTCCCAGGAGAATGCTCCGGGATCGCGTGGTTGAAACTGTATGCCCTTTGCAATTATTTCGTCAGTCAGATCAATACGATTGTCAGTGCTTGTAGCACTCATAAGTCCATCATAATAAAAGCGTGCAATCCTGAAGGTACGTGGGTCTCCTGAGTCGTAGAGCTGATTGAACAATGTTGAGCATAAATAACTGGGATTATTTGCAGGGTCGTTACCGAAGAGTAATTGAGACAACGCATTGCCGCGATAATCTGAATAGGCTTCCTGGCCAAAACTGAACGGTATAGTCATATATTTGATAAGTGCATCTTCACTGGCATTTTCAAGAATACCACCGTCAGCTTTCAAAGCTTGTTCAAACTCTTGCTGAGCCTTTTGTGGGGCTATATCCGAAATTCGCATGGCAAGTCGTAATCGGAGCGAGTTAGCCAGTTTTTTCCATTTGTTTACGTCTCCTTTGAAGATCACATCGCCTGTAATTTTATCTTTACTGGCATCTAGATTATATACAGCTGCACTTAATTCAATAAAGAAGTTGTTGTATATTTCTTCTTGAGTGTCATAGCGAGGATTGAATTTCTCTTCAAGGAACCCTTTCCCTGCCTCACTGTAAGGTACATCTCCATAAATATCGGTAATAATAGATAAAAGGTAAACTTTATATATACGAAGTGCTGAATTGACGTTTACTTTTTGAACATCATTAGCTGTTCGATATTCGGCATCAACAATATTTTTGATGGACATTGTATAGAATGATGTCCAGATACGGCTCATCTCACTGTTGTCTTGAGTGTGGCGACCTCCATAATTTGTAGTATTCCAACATCCCATCAGGTACTGATTAAATGCATAAAGGTAGTTACGATAGATTTCGACCATACCCAGATCACCATAAGTTTGTAACTGTGCAGTAGTGAGCTGTGCATTAGGGTCGATAGTGCCTGCTTTAGACGGGTCGGTATTCATGTTTTCCATGTATTGATCGCTACATGCAGGAAAGAACATGACAAATGCCACCAATATTATTGTGATATATGATAGATTGTATTTCATTGTATATATTCTTTAAATGAATTAAATTTTAAATTCCGTTAGAATTTTACGTTGACATTTAGTCCATAGCTTCTGCGCGATGGTAATGAGCCATATTCTAACCCCATACCGGTAGTATTGTTGTAATTCGAATCCGGATCGATGTTGGGTATGTTTTTCCAGATAATGAATGGGTTACGTGCAACAAATGATAAGGTGAGGCTTTTTATTGTATTTTTCAATAATAGTTTCGGTACGCTATAGCTTAGTGTTATTTCACGACATTTTACATAAGAGTTGTCATAAATAAACATCGAGGGAGCATTACGGCTTACGCTCATCCAATATTCTTCCGGGTTGATATGGATATCATTGGGGCGATAAGTACCGTCTCCATTATCAATAACTCCGGGAGCAATAAAACCGCCGGTTGGAGTCCATTCTGACGAACCTTTAGCAATACCGGCAGCCTGACGTTGTTCTTCAGACTTGTACCACCCTTCACGTCCCAGAAGGGTTTCTTTGCTCTTTCCCGATTCGTAAGCAGCACGAGCAGACATAGAGTAGAGGTCACCTCCTACTTTTACATCGAAGATGGCTGAAAGCGAAAGATGCTTATAGGTTAATGTTGTAGTAGCACCTCCTGTCCAATCCCAAGATGCATTACCCAGAACATGATTGCTTTTATCATATTGAGGTAGACCTGTCTGCGGGTTTATGAGTATGTCTCCATTTTCGTTTCGTTTGAAATCAGGTCCTATAATAGAACCAAAGTTCTCGCCAACCTTTGCTGCCACTTGCACATCAAGCCATGGAGCTTTTTCCAGTTCAAACATATCCATGTCATCAACAAGTTTCTTTACCTTATTATTATTTTTTGAGAAATTCAGGTTCAAATCCCAAGAGAAATCTTTTACTTCGATAGGACGTGTATTAAGTGCAATCTCTATACCTTTGTTCTCTATTTCTCCGGCATTAATCAGACGGTAATTATAGCCCGATGTCCAAGAACTAGCCATGGCCATAATCTGGTTTCTACTGGTTTGGGTGTAGAAAGTAAAATCAAATCCAATACGATTTTTAAGAAATTTCATATCTAAACCTATTTCAAACGAATTGGTCTTTGTTGGCTTTAGATTCTTGTTCGGAATTGTGTTGTTATTTATATAGCCGATAGTGTATCCTGGATAAGTAAACTTAGACTTGGTATAGACCAGACCTAACTGGTAAGGGTCGGTATCGCTACCTACCTGAGCCCATGACATACGGAGTTTTCCATAAGGCATAGTGTCTTTAAACGGAGTCAATTGAGAGAATACAAAGCTTCCTGAAAAGGATGGATATACATATACGTTGTTCCCTGTCGGAAGGGTTGATGACTGGTCGCCACGCAGTGTGGTGTCAAAATAAAGCATGTGTTTCCAGCCGACATTGACAGCTCCATATACCGAGTTGATTTGCTTACGGTAACTATTTGGTTCTATACTGGTTTCATTAAAGCTCATTAGGTTTACTACATCGAGAATCTGCATATCTTGTGCAGTAATAATAGTAGTCTGGTTGTTTACTTTATACACATTACCTCCCAGGGTAGCATTTAAATCGAAGTCCCCCCAACTGTTATTGTAAAGAGCAAGTACTTCAAAATTGTACATGCGATTCCGGAAGTTACTGTTTTGAAGACGTCCGGCTTCAAAACCGGGTGTGGAAGGTGCTTTGAAATCTTCGAAAGTGAACCAATTGAGTTCTGCCCCCATTGTACTCTGCAACTTCATGTGCTTATTGATATTCCAGATTGCCTTTCCATTGAAACGGAACTGATCTTTCTTCGAATTATTCGTATTCTTATATATATCCCAGTAAGGGTTTACATTGTAGGGATCCATACCATTCCAGTTAGCATAATCACCATTTTGATCTTGATAAGTCTTTAACCACTTTTGGTCATAGGTGGTGGCCAATGTCATCAAGTTTTTACCGATGTTCGATTTGCTGTCTCCCAATGCTGGACGGTTTTTGACATCTTCGCGTGTATAGTTGACACTGAAATCGAAGTCCACTTTATCTAATGAAGTGTTAGCACGCAAATTGAATATGTCTCGGCTCATGTGAGTCTTAGGAACGATATCTTTACTGCGTATATCGGTGTAAGTAAAGCGTAATCCTGTATTGCCGCTATTTGCACTGATGATGGCAGTGTTATTGGCTGTAAGACCAGTGCGGAAGAAGTCTGACGTATTATCGGGTATGATAAGGTATGGGTGCTCTATTCCATCGAAATATTTCAGGCTATTGCTTCCGTCTGCTTTTGCTCCCCAGCTTTTATTGGTGTTGGATACTGCATCGATACTATAAGTTCCGTTACTACCCATGCCATAGACTTGTTGTAGGTTGTTCCATTTGGCTAACTGTGTGTCTATAGTGAATGTTCCGTTATACTCTACGCTGAAGCTGTCTTTTCCATTGGCTTTCTTTGTCGTAATCAGAATAACACCATGACTGGCACGGCTGCCATAGAGAGCAGAGGCTGCAGGACCTTTTAGAACGGATATGTTTTCGATGTCATCAGGATTGATGGCTGAGATACCATCACCAAGATCAAAACCACCGGCTGTACCTGCACTACCGTAATTGGTATTATCGAGGGGGACACCGTCAATGACATATAGAGGTTGATTATTTCCTGTCATTTCAGTACTACCCCGGAGGATAACGCGAGTAGAACCGGATGGTCCGCCTGCTGTCTGGCTGACTACTAATCCCGGTACACGACCTGCCATGGAATTGATAACATTGGTTTCCTTAGCCTTTGTCAAACCGTCACCTTTTATTTCATCTACACCATAACCTAGAGCTTTACGGTCTCTCTTAATGCCTAGTGCTGTAACAACTACGTCGTTGAGCATTTTACTGTCTTCTTTCAATATGATGTCCAGAGGGGCTTGTCCTGCTTTGACTTCCTGAGATTTATAACCTATATAACTGATAACAAGTATAGCTCCGGGTTGTACATTTAAGCTAAACTTACCATCAATATCGGTGATAGTTCCGTTGCCGGGATTTCCTTTTTCAACAATAGATGCTCCAATTATAGGGCCAGTGTCATCTTTCACTACCCCTGTAACTTTAAGTTCTTGTTGTTGGATTGAGGAATAATCCGGTCTAGCTGCTTTTATTTGTGGAACGCTTCCCCATATGCATAGAGACAATGTTCCGCAGAATAATGCGAATTTGCAATTTCTTATTTTCATGGAATTTATAATTAAGATTAGTAGATTTTCACCCAGTCAATATACATGTTTACTTTCTCGCCGTCTTTTAGTGCCGTAATCTTGTTTATGTCGGTTATTCCGGTAAAAGCACCTCCTACAGCAAGGTTAAATAAGATGTAGAAGTTGTCATGGAAATATTCATAAGATTCGCTGCTTTTGCTAATGTCAAACGAGTGGAATTTGATATTGTCAATAATTATAGTGAGACTATTTTCGTTCCAATCTAATGTATAGGTATGGTACTTGCCGTCCTGTAAACTATGAGGCACATTTGCCGAGTGGTATTTTTGGAAATGTCCTGTTTGTGAATCAGTACCATAATGAATGGCTGTGTTCATAAATGTTTCTGCGGTACCAGACGAAATTCCATTTCGTTCACCCATTTCCATGATGTCTATTTCTCCACATTGTGGCCAGGGCTTTTCATTATCTCCCATCATCCAGAATGCAGGCCACAAGCCATTGGCTGTTTTGGGTAATTTTATACTTGCTTCTATTTTTTTGTATTTGAAGCTTTTTTTTCCTTTGGAATTTACTCGTCCCGAGACGATTTTGTTTCCTTTGCGTTCGGCAGTAAGAATCAGTACAGATTTGCCTTCATCTATACCAACTGATACATGTGCTGCATCATAGGCTTGTAATTCCTGATTTACCCAACCTGCTTCATGGACTTCTTTGGTCCAAATGTTTTCATTAAAGGAGTCAAAGTCATCTTTGAAAAAGAGATTTTCCTGCGTTTCTGTTTCAGCTTCATTGTTGGATGAGCAGGATTGTTGCATTGAACACATTAGTAGTAATAAGATTATTGATTTTCTCATATTACAAGATGTTTTGGTTAAACTTATTTTTTTTCATGGTTGCTTGGTATGACCATAATGAACCTCATCCAAATACTAGGACAGAAGATTATTTTTAGGTATCTAGGTCTTTTCCTTACAAAATATGGTGTAAAGATGATGATAGAACGCAAAAACGATGGTTTGATATCTGACAAATAAGGTTTGATATCTGACAATTCTTTTCTTATTCTACGAATTATGGTCTTGTAGAAGTCTTTTATTTACATAGATTGTCTATTTGTATAGAGCTGTATAGATGAAAAAACCGGTAATCTTAATTACCGGTACTTGAGTCTAAAAGAACCATCTTAAATAGGTTATGTGGATGAATCAGATTGATTATATTTACTAGGTTGTATTCCAAATTGTTTTTTAAACAACGAACTAAAATATTTCGTATTTATAAACCCGGTTTCAGTAGAAACATCAGTTACATTTTTACCTGCTTTTAATAATTCTGCTGCCTTTTGAAGTCGTATTATACGGATAAATTCTTGTGGGCCTTTTCCTGTTAACGATTTGAGGCGACTATAAAAAAGTGTTCGGCTCATGGCCATCTCTTGGCACAGAATGTTGATGTTAAAATCAATATTACTTATGTTTTCTATGACGAATTGAGTCGCTCGTATAATAAATTGGCGATCACTCTCAGACAGGAGATGTGCAGATATTTCATCCGAGATGATGGGATCGGGGTTCGTGGTTGCTGTTATAGTTAGACCTTCTGCATTATTAATGTGATTTTTGTCTGCTTCGACTTGTATAATGGCTTGCCGCATAAAAAAGTCTCTTAGCCTTTTTCTATTGTCGATTAGGCTTTTTACTTTCATTTTCAGTATTTCAGTATTGAAGGGTTTGGCAATATAGTCATCTGCACCTTTTTTTAGCCCTTCAACCGTAACATCGTGATTAGCCTTTGCTGTGAGCAGAATAAAAGGAATACCTGATGTATCGGGATTTTCTTTGACGAGCTTGCAAAGTTGATCTCCTTGAATGCCGGGCATCATAACATCGGACAGTATCAGATCCGGATATTCGGCTGACAGGTATGAGAGGGCTTCTTGACCGTCCGGAACGTCCACTACGTGATAATCATGCTCGAAAGTCTTACGCAGATAATATCGTAGAGCTTCGTGATCTTCTACGATAAGTAATGTATCTTTGGTGATTTGACGATCTATATTTCGAGTTTTGCGATCTTCAAATTGTGTATTATCTATGGATTCGAAGGCTAAAGGTTCTCGAAACGTATCGGTTTGTTTAGATATAGTCTCAGGAAGTTCGTAGGTTCTTCTTAGAGTTAGGGTAAATGTGCTGCCTTTGTTCTCCTCGGACTGTAAGCTGATTTTTCCGTGCAGCATTTTTATTATGCGGTGTACTTGTAAAAGACCGAATCCGGTTCCACTCTCATGTGACTTCCGTGCGTTTTCGGCTCTGTAAACATCCTTGAATAAGTGTTTTTTTGCTTTTTGAGGAATTCCTATACCATTGTCTTTGATTTCTATAATGGCTTTTCGTTTCGTATAGCTTAAACTTAGGCATACCTCCCCCTGTGGCATGGTATATTTGCAGGCGTTTGATAAAAGATTATCCAATAGTATTTCTATGATATGCCTGTCTGCCATAATGAAAACATCTTCATCGGGCAAAGAGAGGTTTAATTGCAATTGTTTCCTGTCGCAAAACGCTTGGAAGTTGGTAATCTCTTCAGCAAGGATGTCATTGAGGTTTAATGGACTTAATATTAGCTGTTGTTTATGGGTGTCTACTTTTTCAAACTCGAGCAGTTGAGAGATAAGTGTATAGAGTTTGTGGGTATTGTTGCGTGCCAGCTCTAAAAAGTAAATGGCTTTGTCGGAGAGTCCTTTCTCTTTACACAGGTCGTCTAATGGAGCCATGATAAGTGTAACGGGAGTTCTGATATCATGCGCGGTATCAATAAAGAATCTTATTTTATCTTCATCGTATTGTTTCTGAAGTTGATTGCTTTTATATCGTAAAATGAAGTAAAATATAATGCCTACCATACAAATGTAAATCATCCATGCCCACCATGAATTCCACCAAGGTTGAGACACTTTTAATGTAAGCGTTTTCTCGGATATGACTTCTCCATTATTTCGACGTAAGCTGCGTACTTTGAGAGTATAAGATCCCGGAGATACATTTGTGTATCGTACCATACCGTTGGGTGATAGGTTACTCCATGATTTCTCGTATCCCTCTAAAATATATTGGTATGCAATATCACGTTGGAAGCGGTAGTTGATGGACTCAAATGTAATGGCAAATGAGTTGTGTTTATAATCAAGTTGAACCATACCTTTAGACAGCATATCATAGATAGCAGGGCGTAAATTTTTTTCTTCGTCAGCAGATATATATTCAACTGTCAAGCCTGTGAATCTTAATTGAGCCTGATAGTTTGTTACGGTGATAGCATTGGGGGTAATTATAACAACACCATTGGTGCTGCCATAGGCAAATTTTCCGTCTGATAATCGTGCAAATGATGATTTGTTGTATTCTTTGTCGATATCACCGATATAATTGAGGTTGGAGATCTGGAAGTTTTCAATCAGCGCAAGACCTTTTCCTGTACTTACCCACAGACGCCCTCTTGTATCCCGTTGTAAACTATACACATCGTCAGATGGTAGTCCCTCACGTGTGGTGAACATTTTTAACTCTCGGGTACGCATGTTGTATAAGTTTAGTCCTCCTCCTTCGGTTCCTAACCAAACGGTACCATCTTCATTAAAAAGCATGGAAATAATATAAGCACTGGCATTTTGGTTATGATATTCTTGTGTGGTAGCATAGCGTTGCATAGCTCCTGTACGTTTATTGACTATGCAGAATCCATTAACTGTAGCGGCGGCTATTTGGTCATGGTCTAGTATCTCTACCGAATGAATCCATTTAATATCATATGACTGCTTGGGATATCCTTGCTTATCCATCATCATCAATTGTCCGTCCAGTCCTCCGACCCATAAATCTCCATCCATATCTTTTGTGATGGAAAAAATATAATTTGTAGTCAGAACTCCTTGTTGCTTGGTTAGATGACGTATAACTTGTCTTTGTTCGTTGAGCAGGTAGATACCATCTCCATAAGTCCCAGCCCATACAGAGCCGTCTTCTCCTTTGCATAAGGCAACCACTACAACACCTTTTAATACGTGGCTCCATTGACGAGTGGCTGCATCGCGAATGCTGATGCCGAAATCGGATGCGAACCATAAATTACCGTTGCTGTCTTCTTCTATACCATTGATATTATTATTTGCTAATGATTGAGGATTCCCTCTTTGGTGGGTTAATACGGTAATGGGGTATCTTGATAGAATAGCCACTGACACGCCTCCGGTATAACTTCCTATCCAAATGTTACCCTGATTATCTTTGGTGACAGCATAAATACCGTTACCCCGTAAAAAAATATCGGTACTATCTTCCGTACTCATAAGCAAATGAGATTCTTTTGAATCCTTGTCTACTGAATATACGCCTCCTCCATCTAGTCCTATTAGTAGAGAATGATTGTCATAGGGCGTGATAGCTCTTATAGGATTAAGAAAATTGGAATTTTGCCCTTTAATAGGGAGTAGGTTATAGGTCTCTAAATTCATCACCCATAAACCATTATTGAATGTTCCAATCCATAGTTCATTTCTGATAACATCATGGAACAGAGTTTGTATATCCTTTCCACGTATTAGCCAGTGGGGTTTTTCTAATTGAGAATATGAAAGCTGCAATACCCCCATGGAGGTACCAACAAAGAGTGATTCATCCGCACAGACAATATCTTTTACATATTGGTCCTGGATAATAGGAGTAATAGGGCCGTCAATTTCTTTCTTATATAAACCATTACTTAGTCCCAGCCATAACGTACCCTTATTATCAATACATAATTTATTCATTATGATTTCTTCATTGATGAAATCTGATAAATATAGGTATTTCTCAAAATTGTCGTTTTGAGCGGAATAACGATAAATCTTACCTGTGTTGTCATATGCCCATAGTCCATATTCTTTATCGTATAGAAGACCGAGTGTGCGTCCGGCCATGTCACCATAATAAAAATTTCCCGGTAAGGTATAACTTTTTACTATATGCCCATTATAGCGGTCTATACCTACTTTTGTTGCAATCCAAATTGCACTTTCTTTATCTTGGATAATAGAAAACACACGTTGATTGCTAAGACCCTCTGCATAGCCGATATGCTTGATGTCGAACATGTTGTTGGTTAATTCGGCCCTGGCTTTAAAAGTCCCTATCAATAATATTATAGTAATAATATATTTCAACATTATTCTCATAACTAGAATTTCACAAGTACATAATAATATAATAGAAAAGGTTGGAGGTTTTGAGTATTTCAATTACGTATAATTAGATTTAAGGTATGGATTTATTTCAACTAATTTAATGAAAAATTAAACTAGTATTAGTTTAGAATCACTAAACAGCTAATCACGAACACTTCCTTGCGTATAAAGTCTGAGCAAAGATATAATAGAAAATGAAATATTGCTTCATTTATTTGTTGTAAAACAAAGCATCTAAACAAAGACCTTTCCCGTTGAAAAATAACTGATATCTTATAAAGGCTCAAAATAATGATTGCCTGTTTATTGGCACTCTGATAAACTTTGAACTCTGATAGAGAATTGAGTGATTTTTTTACCTTTGTAATTCTATTATAAAATATAAGAATACCTTGAAATAAATGTTACGAGACTTTGCAGCGATAGATTTTGAGACAGCTAATAATCAACTATCCAGTGTATGCAGCGTTGGTGTTGTTATAGTACGTAACGGTATTGTAGTTGATCGTTTTTATAGTCTTATCCAACCGGAACCTAATTATTACAGTTACGGTAATACTAGTATACATGGATTAACAGCTGCAGATACCGAAGAAGCATCGGTCTTTCCTAAAGTATGGATACAGATCGAATCCCGGATTAAAGACCTTCCGTTAGTTGCCCATAATAAAGGGTTTGATGAAGCGTGTCTCAAAGCAGTGTTTAAGACTTATGGGATGGATTATCCTGATTATATTTTCTATTGTACATTAGCAGCTTCACGTCGTCAGTTAAAATACCTGCCTAATCATCAGTTACATACTGTGGCAGAAGATTGTGGTTATATTCTGAAGAATCATCATCACGCTTTAGCCGATGCAGAAGCATGTGCAGAAATAGCATTGCAGCTGTTGTAATAACCTCCATACAAAAAGGCAGGCTGTATTTTTATACAGCCTGCCTTTTCTTAGATAGTTATCCGTTGATTTTTTTCATTGTAGCAATCGAATCCAGCACCTTGCATGAGAATCCCCATTCATTATCATACCATGCAACTACTTTAACAAAAGTAGGGCTCAGTTGTATTCCCGCTTTTTCATCGAAAATAGCAATATGGGAGTTGCCTATGAAGTCCGATGACACCACTTCGTCTTTAGTATATGCGAGATATCCTTTTAAAGAACCTTCCGAAGCTTCTTTCATCGCTTTACAGATTTCTTCATAAGTAGTTTCTTTTGCCAGACGGGCTGTGAGGTCAACTACCGAAACATCCAGTGTTGGAACCCTGAATGACATACCTGTAAGTTTTCCGTTTAATTCGGGAATCACCTTGCCTACAGCTTTAGCTGCTCCGGTTGTCGAAGGGATAATGTTGCCTGCTGCTGCACGTCCGCCTCTCCAATCTTTCATCGATGGTCCGTCTACTGTTTTCTGAGTTGCAGTTGTAGAGTGTACAGTGGTCATCAACGCTTCGAGTATACCGAATTTATCGTTCAATACCTTAGCTACTAAGGCTAAACAGTTAGTTGTGCAAGAAGCATTCGAGATAATTTGCGTCCCTTTTATATATTTACTGTCATTCACGCCCGGAACAAACATCGGAGTATCGTCTTTTGATGGTCCTGACATAACTATGTATTTGGCTCCGGCTTCAATATGTCCTTGTGCTTTTTCTTTCGTCAAGAACAATCCTGTCGACTCTACAATATACTCCGCTTGTACTTCATCCCATTTTAGATTAGAAGGGTCTTTTTCTGCTGTAACACGAATCTCATGACCGTTCACTATCAGTTTTCCTTCCTTGGTTTTTATAGTTCCGTCGAATTGCCCGTGGATAGTGTCGTATTTAAGCATGTAAGCTATATATTCTACATCCATTAGATCATTGATTCCAACTATCCGGATATCTTCTCTACTTTGTGCAGCTCGAAAAACTAAACGTCCGATACGTCCAAAACCGTTGATACCTACATTAATTGTTTTCATAATTCTACTTTTTTGATTATTTATTCCGCCATTTTGGCTCTACAATAACTCTTTCCCCGTCATCAGAACTATACTGATTCAGCGATCCTTCTTTAGATTGGATTACTACCAGAATCATTTGATCGTCTGAAGTATTGCAAAAACCTCTTTTTGCAGCCGGTGTAATCCGAACTACACTTCCCTCTTTAACAGGGAAACAGTCTTCATCTACCTGAAAAAATCCCGAACCCTTTAATATGATGTATGTTTCCTCATTTTCGATATGTTTATGAAAGTAAGATAATTCACTTCTGGGTGATAGTGTTTGGAATGATATCTCTGTCCCTGTTGCTTTAGTCGGTTCTTTTAAAAATACTTTTCCTTTTATTTCCTGCCCGGTTTTAGGATGAAGGAATGAATAGGTCTGCAAGCTATTCAGATCGCCTATATTAACGGCCGAATAGCTGTTACTTCTTGATATGATCTCAATTTTTTTCATTGTCTTTGTCTTTAGTATTTTATTGTATTACAAAGTTACATTATAATATTCTTGTCTGAAATGACAAAAAATATACAATTACTGCCAAAATTGACTTGTTCTGTCAAATAATATTTACTTTTAGGTCTAGGATCTTTATGAACTAATTAATAGGGTAATGAAAACCGAATAAATACTTGTGTTTATTAAAATGTTGGAATAAAAAATTATGAATAGAAAATTAGAAATAAGGCACATTGTAATATTGGTACCTCCCAACTCAACACTATTGACTACAGTAGGGCCATTAGAGGTGTTTAGTAAAGCTATAGATCAATTTAATCTTATTCAGGATAAAGTTGATTTTACTTACCAAACGCACATTGTGTCTATGGCAGGCGGAAAGCTTATAAATACATCTTCCGGTTTACCAATACTTAGTGAAGGATGTTATGATCAGATAGATTATCCTATAGATACACTGATGATAACGGGATTGGCCAGATATCTTGACGAAAGCAGCAAGGATAAAATGCTAAAGTGGCTGAAGAATCAGTCAAAAACAATCCGCCGTATATGTTCGGTTTGCTCTGGAGCTTTTATTCTAGCTGAAACAGGGTTGCTTGATGGGAAAAAAGCAACAGCTCACTGGTCGAAGAACGAAGAACTGGCACAAATGTATCCTTTGGTAGATGTTCAAATAGCTCGTATTTTTATAAAAGATGATAATGTATATACAGCTGCGGGGATTACTTCGGGTATGGATTTGGCATTGGCTCTTGTCGAGGAAGATCTTGGTCAATCTTTTGCCCTTCATATTGCCCGCTGGTTGGTATTGTATCTGAAACGTCCCGGAAATCAGTCGCAGTTTAGTACTTATCTGGATTATAAAAGTATAGGAAATCCGGTTATGAGGAGAGTTTGCGAATGGATATTGGAGCACCTCAGGGAAGAGCTGACTGTAGAGACTCTTGCAGAATATGCTGCGATGAGCCCCCGGAATTTTGCACGGGTTTTTGTGCGCGAATTGAAGGTTACTCCGGCTAAATTTATTACAAAGTTGAGAATTGAGAATGCTAGCCAACATTTGATCGATACACAATTTTCATTGGATGAAATAGCATCTTTTTGTGGGCTTAAGACTGCCGAAAACTTACGTCGCCAGTTTATGAATTTTATGGAAGTAACTCCAACCCAATACCGTAAAAGTTTCCAATCCTCTTTAGTTGATATCTAATAATAGAGATTAGATACAGTAGTATAATATATTTAGATGCAGGATTATTTAATTACTTTACTTAATACTTTAATTCCTTTCTCCAGCTGATTTTCTGATAGTGAGGCGTACCCTAAGCGTATGCCATTAATTTCATTGTCAAAAGAATAATTTGTCCAGTGGACTAAGTTGATACCCCTGAGTTTTAGAGCCTGATTTAGTTTTTTTATATCTTGTTTATTCCTTAGTTTGAGCCAGAATGCCAACCCTCCTTCGGGCATTTTATAGATAACCTTATCCGAAAGATATTTATCAATCAAAGAAGCAAAGTAGTTTCGTTTATTGAGATAATATTTGGATGCTTTGCGAATATGTTTCCTGATAACACCCGATTCAATAAGTTCTAATATAGCCTGTTCCATAATATTATCTCCCTGTAAATCTATTATACGTCTGAGATTACCCACCTTCTGAATAATATCTTCATTCGCAACAAGATATCCTATACGTAAACTTTCTGAAATCATTTTGCTGAAGGTTCCTATATATATTGTATCATTAGCACCATCTAAAGATGACAGAGGTGCTATCGGACGAAATCCGAAGTGGAAGTCACAATCGTAATCGTCTTCGATGATTGTAAACTTATAGTGGTTGGATAATTCGATCAATTGCAAACGCCTTTCTAAGCTTAGAATAACGGTAGTCGGATATTGGTGATGAGGAGTTATGTATACAGCTTTTATCTGTTGTGTGGAAACAATACGTTTGATATCTTCCACTATAATCCCTTTTTCGTCTACCGCAATCGGTACCAGTTTAGCTCCGGCATGCCTGAATGTTTCCCATGCAGGTCCATAGCCGGGATTTTCTACTAAAATAATATCTCCTTCATTCAATATGGCATGTGCTATCAGAAATAAAGCCATTTGGCTGCCTCTTGTTATGCATACCTGTGTATGGTTGGTGTGCATACCTCTCGTTTGATTCAACATTCTTGAAACAGATTCTCTGAATCGTAATATACCCAACTCACTTCTGTTTATCATCGGGTTTATCCGGGACTTGCGGTTGAATATTTGCCTGTAAGCGCTTGCCAATTCGCGCATAGGGGCTATTTGTGTATCAGGTAGTCCACTGTCGAAAATAATAATCGGATCTTTACCTTGATCTCCCGTTTTTGAGAGAGGTATATCCAGTCTTTTTTCGTGTCTCATTAGGATAGGTAGTTTGGCAGATATAAACAAGCCTTTGCGTTCTTCACTATATAACCATCCCTCAGATAACAAGATGTTTAAAGCCTTGATAACCGTATTTCGGTTTATTCCCATATCCATAGCTAATAATCTGCTACTGGGTAAAACATCTCCCGATCTGAGAGTCCCATTCTTTATCATATCGATGATATGATCGGTAATTTGCAGATAAATTGCTTTCTTCGAATCTTTTTCGAATTGTATTTTTATAGTCCAAGGTCGAAGCATCTGGTATATCTTATTTTGTAATAATTGGTATACAAATATAGTCCATATATGTGTATTTTTGTAAAAAAAGAATTATATGAATACTATAGCTGATAACCTCGCCTATATCCATAACAGGATAAAAAAGGCTTGCGAATTATCTAACAGAGTTGAAAGTGATGTAAGGCTCTTACTTGCTACCAAAACTGTTAGTCCCGAAAGGATAAAAATTGCTCTGGATTGCGGCGAAAAACTGATTGGCGAAAATAAAATTCAGGAACTCAGGGATAAAGATATTGAATTACAGGGACGTTCGGTTGAACGTCATTTTATAGGACACTTACAAACCAATAAAATAAAAGATGTATTAAAGTATGCTTCTTGCATTCAGTCAGTTGACAGGATCGATCTTGCTCAAAAACTAGATCAACGCCTTCAGTACGAAGGACGTTCGATAGATATTTTAATACAGGTAAACACTTCATTCGAAGATAGTAAGTTTGGTGTTTTACCGGATGATGCTATAGGTTTGATTAAGCAAGTTGCAAAATACGATACATTGAATATAAAAGGTTTGATGACTATCGGTATTTTAAGTTCCAATAATGAATCGGTACGGAAATGTTTTCGGTTATTAAAAGAAATACAACAAAAAACAATTGGCGAAAATATCGACCGAGTTGACATGGCTGTATTATCTATGGGAATGAGCGGAGATTTCGAAGCTGCTATAGAAGAGGGTTCTACAATGATTCGAGTCGGAACATCTATTTTCGGAGCACGTATATATCCTGATAGTTTTTATTGGAATGAGTAGACGGGTAAATAAATATATTATTTGTGGTAAGTAAAAGAACGTGATAAGGCATTTTTCTTGTCACGTTCTTTACTTTACTGTTATTTCCACCAATTGTAGTAATTGTGTTCAATATCTAACTCAAAACCACACTTAGGGTATAAGTTATTACCTACTTTATTTGTTTTTTGAGTTTCTAGCAATAGTCCGCAGGCATCTGTTTCTTCACAATATTGTTTACAGCGGTCTATGAGTGCTATCGACAAACCACACCCACGATAAGCATGATCTACAAAGAGGTCGCTTAGTAGCCACTGGCGTTTCAAAGTTTTATAGTGATACAAAGGATACAGCTGAGCGAAGCCTACATATTTATTGTCCTTCTTTATGAGAAATGTAACTGTCTCGTTATGTCTTATACGTTCTTCCAGAAAAGATTTACTTCTCGCTAAATCTGATGGCTGTTCGTAAAAAACACGATACTTATCAAATAGTAGAGCAAATTCATTCAAATGATTTAATGTTGCAATTTCAATTTCTTTCATAAAATAAATAATTTAGTTGGTAAAACTTAAATGCAAAATTAAAGCAATGATTTAGTACTTTGGTATACCAAAAATGAAATAGATATATAGTCCAGTAGCGGTGTGTTTATTCCTTTTTTGATTTGAGATTTTCATAAATGGAAGTTCTAATATAGTTAAAATTCACTGGTAAAGAGTAGCCAAAGTATAAATCAATTTTCTTATCTTGCAATAGTTTATATGTTGGGCAGAATATCGTTATACTTATCTTCCGGTTTTCATTCACGACATAAGTATTGGAGTGTTATTGACGAAAAGTAATGCTCCGGTGAGATTCTTTTATCCGGTAAATGAAACTTTAATATATTCAGTAAATTTTCAGGTTGTAGCTTATCGGATTTATCCAGAAGAGATGCTAGTCCGAAATGTTAAATGAAAATTGAACTCTTAAAGCAGATAAACGATGAGTTGAGTAGTCGAAAAAAATAAAACCTTAGACCTTATTTATTAAGGTAAAATATAATATATAATGACAAACAATTTAAAAATAAAATTAGTATTAGCGGCTCTTATTTCATCAGGTTTAGTCTGTGGTCAGTCAAAAACTATTTATAAGAATGGGTGGATCGACTTTAATAAGAATGGTAAGATGGATATCTATGAAAATCCTCATGCCGGTTTAAATGATCGTATAGAGGATTTATTAAGCCAAATGTCGACCGATGAAAAAACGGCTCAAATGGCAACACTCTATGGATCGGGTAGAGTATTGAAAGATCCTTTGCCAACCCCTCAATGGAAATCAGAAATATGGAAAGACGGAATTGGGAATATTGATGAAGAGCATAATGGTTTGGGGAGTTTTAAATCCGAATACGCATTTCCGTTCTCAAAACATGTTGATGCAATAAATACTGTTCAACGTTGGTTTGTAGAAGATACGCGTTTGGGTATTCCTGTTGATTTTACTAACGAAGGTATCAGGGGGCTTTGTCATTATCAGGCAACGCTTTTTCCTGCACAGAGTGGGCAGGGAGCGACATGGAACAAAGAACTGATTAGTAAAATAGCTGAAGTAACGGCTGTGGAAGCTAAAGCTTTGGGGTACACAAATATATATTCCCCAATTTTAGATATTGCACAAGACCCTCGTTGGGGGAGAGTTGTAGAGTGCTACGGAGAAGATCCGTATTTGGTAAGCCAATTGGGAAAGAGAATGATTGCAGGACTCCAAAAAAATGGACTGATAGCTACTCCCAAGCATTTTGCAGTGTATAGCATACCGGTAGGAGGACGCGATGAGGAGACTCGAACCGATCCGCATGTGGCTCCACGGGAGATGAGGACATTGTTTCTCGAGCCATTCAGAGTTGCATTTCAAGAAGCTGGAGCATTAGGTGTTATGAGTTCATACAACGACTACGATGGAATACCTATCACCGGAAACTATCATTTTTTGACTGAGATATTACGTCAGGAATGGGGCTTCAAAGGGTATGTAGTTTCGGATAGTGAAGCTGTGGAATATTTGTACAGTAAGCATAAAGTATCTGGAAATGCAGTAGATGCAGCCGCAGAGGTGGTGAATGCAGGATTGAATATTCGAACAAACTTTACTCCACCTGAAGACTTTATACTTCCTTTGAGAGAGGCGATAAAACAAGGAAAAGTATCTCAACAAACTGTAGATTCAAGAGTGCGTGACATACTTCGTGTAAAATTTATATTAGGGTTATTTGACAATCCGTACACAGGAGATAAAAAGGAAGTAGATGGGATTGTTGCTTCTCCCGAACATAAAAAAATAGCATTAGATGCGGCACGTCAGTCTGTGGTGCTTTTGAAAAATGAGAATAATATATTACCCTTAAGTAAAAGCATAAAAAAAATAGCACTCATAGGACCTAATGCGGATGAGCGTAAAGATTTTGTTTGCCGATACGGTCCCGCTAATCCGCCTATCATAACTGTAAAAGAAGGATTGGAAACGTTGCTTCCCGGTACCCGGATTATTTATGAAAAAGGCTGTGATATAATTGATAAGAATTTTCCGGAAAGTGAAATTATAAAGGAGGCTATATCAATTGAAGATCAGAAAATGATAGATAAAGCTGTAAAAGCAGCTCTGGAATCGGATGTCGCAATCGTGGTACTTGGAGGATCCGAAAAAACGGTTCGGGAATATTATTCACGTTCTAATCTTGATTTGGCAGGACATCAGGAGGATTTGCTGAGAGCTGTTTATGCTACCGGGAAACCGGTTATATTAGTGTTGATAGATGGTCGTGCAGTATCAATCAATTGGGCTAATAAATATGTACCTGGAATTATACAGGCATCTTTTCCCGGCGAATTTACGGGTACGGCTTTAGCTGAGGTTCTTTTCGGGGATTATAATCCGGGAGGAAAATTAGCTGTAACATACCCTAAGTCTGTAGGGCAGATTCCTTTTGCATTTCCATTCAAACCGGGTTCTGACACAGGCGGTCCTGTACGGGTATCGGGGGCATTATATCCGTTTGGTTATGGTTTAAGTTATACAACCTTCGAATATTCTGATTTAGAAGTATCTCCAAATCAGGCAGGACTTCTTTCAAATATTGATGTTTCTGTACGAATTACAAATACAGGGAAAATAGAGGGGGATGAGGTTGTACAACTTTATTTGAATGATGAAGTAAGCAGTGTTACCACATATACACAGATTCTTAGAGGATTTGAACGCATCAATTTAAAACCCGGTGAGACGAAGGAAGTTAAATTCACTCTTACTCCTCAGGATTTAGGTTTATGGAACAAATACAACGAGTTTGTTGTAGAGACTGGTTTTTTTGAAGTTAGGATAGGTTCTTCTTCTCAGGATATTAAATTAAAAGAACGTTTTGAGATTGTAGAGCGATAGGACAGGGAGTAATTATTATGCAAAAATAGGGTGTTGAATCTAAGAATGGGATTTAATACTCTATTCTTGTATGAAGATAGAACATGAAAGCATGCTACTTTATGAACAGATAGAGTTATATTTGTGAATGAGAAAAAGGGAAGAAAATTATAATTTCTGAATGTAAAATATGTTAATAGTTATAGCTGTTAATGTTTTAAATAAGTGTTGTAATATTCTTTGCCAATACGGGAAAATGATATTTTGTTGATTGAAAGAGTTTAAAAGCATGGAGTTAATGAAAATATAAATAAATTATATTTAAATTCTTTCTTACTACCTTTGCCCGCTGCATGGAATATAAGAAAGACATATCAAATCTTCTGAAAGAAATAGCCGAGTCTGATTGCCCGGATTCGTTCCGCTTGCTTTATAATCATTATTATACAAAGTTGTTTCGGCAAGCTCTTTATTATTTAAATAACAATCCCGATTATGCACAAGAAGTCGTAGCAGACGTTTTTGTTGCGTTGTGGCAAAGCCGTAAAATCTTAGATACTATAACCAATTCCGATGCTTATCTTTTTATAGCACTAAAACATGCAGCTGCCCGTTATGTCGAAAAAAATTATCGAAAAAAGACAGAGTTACTTATCGAGAATCTACCTGACACTAACTATAACAGCAGTGACGAAACAGATTTTGATATCGTAGATGTTGAATTACAAAAGAAATATAAGCAGGCATTAGAAAAGTTACCCCCTCGTTGTGCCGAAGTATTTCGTCTGGTACGTGAAGAACGCAAAAAATATTCCGAAGTTGCAGAAATGTTAGGAATATCACCTAAGACTGTAGATAATCAGATGAATAAGGCTGTGAAGCTTTTGTATGAAGAACTAAAAGAAAATCTTTTTATCGTATTTTTTTAAATTCTCCATAGGGGTATTTTTATTTTTCGTACTCTTTATTATTGAAAGCGATAAAACAGAGAGATAAAAGATGAAATATAATACTAAAATACAAAAAGCTCGTCAAAGATATCTGAAAGGACTCTCCCTTTCGGAGCAAGAGCAGGCTCTCATCGAAAAGGATTTATCGGATAAAGACTTTCTCTTTTTTACATCGGATGATACACCTCTTATGCTCCCCGATAAATATGGAGCGGATAAAACGTACAGATTCGTTGAGAAACAAATAAGAATAAACCAATCGTTCATACAACAGCCTTTTGTTAAATATGCGAGTTATGTAGCAGCCATATTATTGCTCTCATTTATATCAACAGTTGTATATAATTATATTAAACAACCGGTAATGGTATATGTAGCAACTTCCTATGGGGAGAAGAAAGAAGTGAAACTACCCGATGGCTCTTTTGTGATACTTAATAGTAAGTCATCGATTACTTACCCTCAAAATATGAATGGCAAAACCCGTGAGGTATCTTTAGAGGGAGAAGCATATTTTGATGTCGCTAAAAAAAACAGCCAAGCATTTATTGTAAAAGCTAAAAATATAGAGGTAAAAGTCTTAGGTACAAAATTTAATATAGATGCTTATGAAAGTCAGGAATACATCACGACCACTTTATTTGACGGTATTGTATCTGTTGGGGTACACTCAGGATATATTACGAAGCTTAAACCCGGCGAACAAGCTGTTTTTAGTAAGAAAACAAAAAAGTTCGAAGTGCAGCAGTTGAAAAATCCAGATATAGAGAAAGCTTGGTGCAATAATGTATTGATGTTCGATAATGAGCCTCTTATTAATATTTTAGAAGTTTTATCGCGTGAGCATAATGTAAATTTCGAAATTGACAATGAGGCATTACAGCAGTTGCGTATAACAGTGCGTTTTGCTTCGGGCGAATCGGTAGAAAAAGCACTGACAATATTGGGTCAGGCGGCAGAGTTTACCTACATCAAGTATGGAGATAAATATAAAATAGTGACCCGAAAATAAGAGTTTGCATGTACATATCTGTTAGGATACCCCTTTTGTTTTTATTTATTTGTTTATTCGTATTTACAGGATATGCTCAAACAACCTCTATAACTCTGGAGATGAAAAATAATACCCTCAAAGAGATAGTCAGAACGGTGGAAACAAAATGTAACTACACGTTTGTGTTTAATGAAAACCTGAATATGGAACAGCGAAAAGACATATCTATATATCAAATGCCCATTGATGGAACATTGAAGCAAATTTTTGGTGGAACCGGTATCAGTTGGCAAATAGAGGGTAGCCATATTATTCTGAACAAGGCGAAGAAAATTACCATATCAGGGTATGTAACAGATCAGAACTCAATGGAGACCTTGCTAGGGGCAGCAATCAGTGATAGAAGATCGGGTGCCGGTAACTTCACTAACTCTTATGGCTATTATTCAATTCAGGTTATGCCGGATAGTGTTAATTTACAAGCATCTTACATCGGATTTAAACCTCTTTCGAAAAGTTTTTATGTGCAGAATGATACAATTGTTAATTTTCGCTTGAAGGAATCTAGTGCCATATTGCAGGATGTGACAGTGTATAATACAAAATCATTTTCTCCTTCAAGTGGTTCTATCGAGTTGTCAGGTTCAGAAACTAAACCGATACCTGCTGCTTTTAGTGAAAATGATATACTGAAATCCTTCCAGACTATACCGGGAATTAGAGCAGGAGTAGAAGGTTCGGCAGGAATGTATGTACGGGGAGGAAGCCCCGATCAAAACCTGATTCTGATTGATGGAGTTCCGGTCTATAACACAGGGCACATGTGGGGGATATTTTCTGTTTTTAATGGTGATGCAGTAAAGAAAGTATCCTTGCATAAAGGAAGTTTTCCCGCCCGTTTTAGTGGACGTCTTTCATCTGTTGTTGATATTCGTTTTAAAGATGGAGATATGCAAAAATTTCATGGAGATTTTACTGTCAGCTTATTTGCTGCCAGAATGAATATAGAGGGGCCTATTGTAAAAGGTAAAACATCTTATAGTTTCTCGGCACGACGTTCTTATATTGATGCTATTCAACGAATAACCTATACTTCTCTTTTTCCCAATGGTTTGGTTTATATCTACGATATGAATGCCAAGATAAATCATAAGTTCTCGGATCGGAGCCGGCTTTATCTGAGCTATTATAGCGGTCGTGACAAATTAGATACAAAAAGTGATATGACCAGCTATGAAGGGGATGATGTAAAGTCTTATAATAAGACCAACTACAGCTATGGATGGGGTAATGATATAATGTCTCTGAGATGGAATTATGTGATTAATAATAAATTATTCATGAATAACACTTTAGCATACAATAAATATAAATTTAACTTCAGGTCATTCGTCGATGATAAATATGAGGAGCATCGACAAAACTATGCAGGATTTCAAAGATCAGGAATTAAAGATTGGCAGCTCAGTTCCGATTTTGAATATCAGCCCGATAATAATCACTATTTCCGTTTTGGAGGAGGTGTAATATTGCATCAGTTCAGTCCGGAGATGCATGGTTATCAAGTAAGAGAAATGGGCAATGACAATCAGGAGTGGAAGCTAAATTATTATTTATATGACAAGATAAGAGGTCAGGAATTGTCACTATATGCTGAAGATGAATTCTTTATTACAAAGAAATTAAGAAGCAATCTTGGGCTTCATTTTTCGGTCTTTAACGTCCAAAGTAAGACATATTTGGCATTGCAACCGCGCGTATCTTTAGGGTATGAGTTGTCTCCTAAAGTTGCCGTTAAGGCCTCTTATACTAAAATGAATCAATTTGTAAACTTGTTATCATCTAATACAATAAGTCAGCCTACCGATCTATGGGTGCCGATAACCGAGAAGTTCAGACCCATGTCTTCCCATCAATTTACAGGAGGTTTGTTTGTCGATACAAAAAGTGGATATAATTTTTCGGTTGAAGGGTTTTATAAGAGGATGAATAATGTGCTTGAATATAAAGATGGCGTGGCATGGAAAGATGCGTTTACTTCGTGGGTAGAATATGTTGAATCGGGTAAGGGATGGTCTTATGGAATGGAACTATTTGCCCAAAAAACACAAGGGCGTTTTACTGGATGGCTGGGATATACATTGTCGTGGAACGAACGCCGTTTCAAGACAATAAATAAAGGACGACTTTTTCCTGCAAAATACGATAGCAGGCATAATTTTAATATAACAGGTACATTCCAGTGTAGTAAAAAAATAGCTCTTCTAGCTTCATGGGTGTATGCAACCGGTAGTAGAAGTACTTTGCCTCTTGAAGAATATCAGCCCTTACCTAATGCCGGAGATGATCCATACCAGAATTACTATGGCTATCCTTCCGTAAAATATATTAGTGGTCGTAATAATTATAAAATGTCGGATACCCACCATCTGGATTTAGAGCTGAAATATTACCGGTCGCCACGGAAAATCTGGGCTCTGGGTGTATATAATGTGTATGGCAGATTAAATCCCTACATGGCTCGTGTAGGTGGTTACGGATATAATGATAGAGTGATAATAGAGAGTTCATTACTTGGAGTAGTTCCTTCTGTATCATTTACATATAAATTCAAATAAGAAATGAGAAAACTATTTGTCATATTGTCACTTACCACTATTTTGTTCTCATCGTGCGACTTCGAGAAAGTAGTCGATATAGGAGGTGTTTCTATAACTCCACATGTGGTTTTAAACGGACTATTGTATGCCAATAGCGATACAAGTTATTTTTATATGAGTAAAAGTCGTCCTATATATAACAGGGATACATTAAACTCCGGGATAAATGATAAATGGGGGTATGATATAATCAATGATGCTGAGTTTAACCTAAGCTTAAATGGGAATACATCTTATCTAAAATATAGTGATGCTGATACTGCTTATATTTTATTGGCGAGATTGAAAGAGGGGGATAAATTAAATTTAAAGTCATATTATAAGGGGAAAGTGCTCGAGTCAATGGCTATTTTACCGCCGGCTCCACAAGTCGTTTCGGTTGATACCGCAAGTTTCAATCGTATTGAATATGGCAGACTGGTAAATTATACGATGTTTAAATTGACGATAAAAGATATTCCGGCAAGAGACAATTATTACCGTTTGTTGGTAAATAACAGTTTTTTTTATTTAAAGGGTGATACTATTCGTGAGCATTTTACTTATTCATCGTATTATTCAAATGACCCTGTATTAACAGACGGATATAAAGGAAGCCCCATTAATTCAAATACCGGATTAGCATCTTCTGTCTATAATAATTTCTCGGTATTTCGTAATGCGACATTTGCAGGTAAAGAATATACTCTATCGTTTTATGTCGAAAATTCAGCCTATTATTGGTATTTTCCAGAAGACTCCGTTACCATGAAACGGCATCTGACAGTAAGATTGCAATCAATAAGTGAAGATTTATATAAATACTACTCATCATTACAGCGTAGCCAGCAAGTATCTTCGGATAAAGTGTCTGAGCCAATTGTTGTGCATACCAATATTCATGGAGGATTAGGTATACTCGGTGCATGTAATGAAATCAAGGTTTTCGAATACAAAAATTTCTAAAAAACGCGCGTTAAAATACGATAAACAACTAAAATTT
Source organism: uncultured Dysgonomonas sp. (assembly GCF_934668725.1). Taxonomy (GTDB): domain Bacteria; phylum Bacteroidota; class Bacteroidia; order Bacteroidales; family Dysgonomonadaceae; genus Dysgonomonas_A. The sequence goes on along the minus strand of NZ_CAKUOF010000022.1, from coordinate 22,466 downwards.
TATTAATTAAAACAATTTGATATGAAGAGAATTTATCTGTTCACGCTACTGCTATGTGCTTTTAGTTCGGCTATTTTTGCCCAGAAAAAAGAGTTTTTCAAAGAGAATAAGCACGAACTTCGATTGTCGTATGGTTCTGTAAATGACGAAAGTTATTACGACCGTTTTTATTACATGTCTGGCTACGGCTACGGTTATGGCTACGGCTACGGCTATTATCCAAGCTATGGGGGGTATTACGGCAACGACTATTTTGGTGCAGCCACTTATAGCGGTGCAACAAAAACAACAGGCGTATTTGGTCTTAATTATTTCTATAACATGTCCGACCTTCGTTTCTCGTTTGGAGGGGCATTGTCCTATAGTGGATATAATACCGATTTCTATAATCGTATTGATGACTCAAAAGCCGGTTACCTGAAAGGGCATAATGTTGCTTTTACACCTATGATCAGATATTCGTGGCTTGCGAAAGAGAAGTTTCGTCTTTACTCGGGTATTGGATGGAGTTTTTATTGGGACATAACACGTTATAAAATGGATTCGAAAAGAAACTCGGCAAAGAGTAACAATACTACATTCGATAACGAGTTTATGTTGACTCCGATAGGATTTTCGTTTGGCAAAAAAATATTTGTCTTTGGTGAAGTCAATTTGGGAGGTCGTACGGGTAATTTTGTAGGAGGCGTAGGTTATAGATTCTGATAATGTAACCAATTTATGAGACTTATAAACATGCTAATAGATCATTCAATATTTTCAATTAATAAATTCAAGACAAACATGAAAAAAATAATTTATATACTGACATTATTATTTGTTACTTTATTTTCAGCTTGTGAAGTGGAAGAGGGACAGAGCGGGTATCCTAAAACATTACAAGGGAAAATTGCCTATGATGATACCGAGAGTCGCCTTTCTCAGTCGATATGCCTATTAGACTTGATGACAAAGGTTGATTATTATGCACAAGCTCCGGATGATGAGAAGGAAGGAATTAAGAACTATTTCTTATCGCGTTATACGATTACCAAAACAGATAAAACATGGACTTTGGATGATAATACTCGTGAGATAACTTTTACTCATAATCAAAAATCGATCAATGAATCTGGTGCGGTATGGACTGCAAAAGTGATAACGAATGCATGGGAGAAAGGAGTGATTGTTTTTGAAGACGAAAACTTCCGTGTAGAAAGTTCCGGAGATAAAGATTGGAAGATCATAGCAGCAAACCTCAAATATTATAACATACTTTCAGGTTACAGCTTTTGGGATGATGATATGAGTAATGCCGAATTGAAGGTAAAAGGCTCTAAGTCCTATGATAAATCACCTAATCTCTATGATTTTAAAGTGGAAAGCGGAAAAGGGAATCTAAAACTCAATTCTGCGAATATTCATTATGAGATAGTAGAACCGGTATCTTATATATATATGTTGTCATCTTTCTCGAACTTATACCCGATCAGCGGTAAATTAGATATCATGGCCGATAACGATAGGGTTGTTGCTCAAATCATTCAATCGGATTATGGTTCAGGCTCACAGATTAAGATAACATTTAAAGGGCTCACGGAAACATATTATTAACCCGATTCAATAGCTTGTCAGCAGGCACAATTCTGTCAATTTTGATAGAATTGTGCCTTTTTTATATTGTATTACACTTGTCATGTCCAAAAAGCTTTATTTTGTTCCCGAATATAATCAACTCTCATGTGAATGTAAATCTCTTTTGAGTAAGTTTTCATTAATAGCATATGATTAATAGAGTTTTGTTCCTTGTAATTTGTATTTTTCAAAAATGCTAAATATTGACAACTATACTTAGCATTGTCTGTGATTGTTTTTCGGAAATGTCCTTAAAATATACTTATTGGTCAAAATACAATACATCATACTTTAACGTATTTGTCTTATTGTAGATTTTCACAGTGATTAGTCTTAGTCTGCATTGTGAATTATTAACATTCGGAAGGGTGTTTTTTTATTTAAAAAGCTATAGCTTTATTGACATGTTTAATCAGTCTAGTAGTTTTTAGTGCTGAATTTTAGCCTTAAATAAGAATGACTTAAACACAAATAACTTTACTAAATAAAAATTATGCTTAATCTTGAGTAGGACTAAACTTTCCATTTAAATCCTGCTGAATTTAAATATCTATGAATAGACAAATTATTTATACCCGTTCTCAGACATTTTGGTTGGTCTTGTTAAGACTGTTAATTGGATGGCATTTCCTCTATGAAGGAGTTGTAAAGTTGATTAGCCCGGGATGGAGTGCATCCCCTTATTTAATGGACTCGCAGGGCTTTCTCTCCTCATTTTTTCATAGTATAGCAAGTAATCAGGCGCTACTGTCGGTTGTCAATAATATAAATATCTATGGGCTGATACTTGTAGGTTTAGGTCTTATATTGGGATGCTTGTCACGTTATGCATCTATAGGAGGCGTTATCTTTCTGGCAATGTATTACTTATCGCATGCTCCTTTTATCGGAGCCGAATATATGATGCCAACCGAAGGGAGCTATTTATGGGTCGACAAAAACCTTATTGAGATAGGAGCCCTAATGGTTTTGATCTATTTTCCTACTTCTCAGATTATAGGATTCGATAGATATATCAATACATTATTTAAGAAATAAGCTGAATAACACGATGATACCAGAAGATAATACACCACAGGAAAATACAGAAAAAAAGAATAATAAATCTGATAAAGAGGACGTTTTTCCAGAATCTCAGGGAAGGCGCAATGCTATTAAAACACTTGCAACAGTACCTCTTCTAGGTGCTCTCGCATATGGTGCCTACAAAAAACAAAAAAGCATTAAAACGCTGAAAGATGTAAGCGATGTATTCAACCTCAGCAATGCATCTACACCTGTTCCTGCGATGCAGACCGACGGAAAGTTAATTCGCTTAGGGATTATTGGCTGTGGAATCAGAGGAAAGCAGTTGCTAAGAGCTTTGGGGTTTGCGACTCCCGAACGTATGCAGATATTAAAAGATGAGGCAAAAGAAAACTCATCGGATACTCGCTACAAAGACTTTTTGGCACAAGAGAGCCTCAATGTTCAAATAACGGGAATATGTGATATATTTGACACCTTTGCAGAAGAAGGAATTGCGGCAGGAGGCAATATATATAAAGAAGTGGTTGGAGGAAAAATGGGACCTCAACCCAAGCGCTACTTGAACTATAAAGAATTGTTGGCTGCCGAGGATATTGATGCTGTTGTAATTGCCACTCCCGACCATTGGCATGGAACGATGGCGATGGATGCAGCAAAAGCCGGAAAACATGTTTATTGCGAGAAGCCCTTAACTTGGACTGTGCCCGAGACTTATGCAGTAAGAGATGTTATTCGTCAGTCGAATGTTGTTTTCCAATTAGGACACCAAGGAAGACAGGTTGATAGTTATCGCAAAGCAAAGGAAATAATAGACAAAGGGCTGCTCGGTCCGATTACCCTTATTGAAGTGTGTACCAACAGGAACGATCCGAACGGAGCATGGGTATACGACATAGACCCGACGGCAAATCCGAAAACAATAGACTGGAAACAGTTTGAGGGTGATCCTCAGAGAATAAAAGAATACAATGAATATATGCTGGGTAATAATTTGGCAAAATATATGGGGCCTGACGAGCGTGATAAGTTCAGTCTTGAGCGCTTTTTTCGCTGGCGTTGCTGGTGGGATTACAGTACCGGGCTTAGTGGCGATTTACTAACCCATGAGTACGATGCCGTAAATCAATTACTAGGGACGGGCATTCCTCATTCGGCTGCATCTTCGGGAGGAGTGTACTTCTTTAAGGATGGCAGAACCGTTCCTGATGTATTGCAAACAGTATTTGAGTTTCCCGACAAAAATCTGACCATGTTATATAGTGCCACCCTTGCCAGTAACCGCAATAGAGGCAAAGTATTTATGGGGCACGATGCATCTATGGAAGTGGGTAATACGTTGACCTTGAAAATTGACAGTGGATCGACCCGTTATAAGGAAAAAATAGAGCAGGGTATTATTAAACCCGATGTTCCGTTTTATACCTATGTGCCCGGACAGAGCAAGGTCGATGCTATTACATCTGCTACTGAATTGTATTTTGCCGAGCGTGGGTTGCTTTATTCGTATATGGGAGGTAAACGGTATGATACTACTTTTCTACATCTTAGAGAGTGGCTCGAATGTATCCGTAACAGAAACCTGCAACCATCGTGCGGCATAGATGCTGCGTTTGAAGAAGCTATAACGGCTCATATGGGTACAAGAGCTTATTTGGAAGGACGTACTATGTATTGGGATAAAGATAATGAGCAAATTGTGAAAGCATAACACAAACTATTAGCGTATCAGAAATATATGAAATTACAAAATTGTTAACTAATAAATTAAGATTATGGCATCAGAGATTTCTAGGAGAAAATTCTTACAAACGGGAGCTAAAGCAGCAATTGGACTGTCTATTATTCCAAGTTCAGTTTTAGGGCAAAGTTTTGGTTCAGTGGCACCTAGCGATAAACTCAATATATTGGGTGTTGGTATAGGTGGTCGTGGAGCAGGTGTATTGAAAGGAATGAATACACAGAACATTATTGGCTTATGTGATGTAGACTGGAAATATAGTGGGCACGTTTTTAAAGATTATCCTAAAGCGAAAGCATACTACGATTATCGAAAGATGTTTGATGAACTGGGTAAATCTGCTGATGCTGTAATGGTGGCAACTGCCGATCATACGCATGCTATAATAGCTGCCGATGCTATTACTATGGGGAAAAATGTTTATTGCGAAAAGCCATTAACTCATACTGTTTACGAGTCGCGCTTATTGACCAAATTGGCCGATAAATATAAAGTCGCTACTCAAATGGGTAATCAGGGATCTTCGGGTGAAGGAGTTCGCAAGGTGTGCGAATGGATATGGAACGGGGAAATAGGAGAAATAACAAAAGTAGAAGCATTTACCGATCGTCCGATATGGCCTCAGGGATTGAACCGCCCCGATGTTGTAGAAAAGGTACCTAAAACATTAAACTGGGATTTATTTATCGGACCGGCACAATTCTGTGAATACAACTCTATATATACACCCTGGAACTGGCGTGGCTGGTGGGAATTTGGTACAGGTGCATTAGGCGATATGGCGTGCCATATTCTTCATCCTGTATTTAAAGGCCTGAAACTCGGATATCCAACTAAAGTTCAAGGAAGCTCAACATTGCTATTAACAGCTTGTGCACCAAATGCACAGATGGTAAAATTTGTATTCCCTGCCAGAGATAATATGCCAAAGGTAGCTATGCCCGAAGTAGAAGTAATATGGTACGATGGAGGATTAAAACCAATGCGTCCCGAAGGTATGCCTGCCAATAAAGATTTGAATGATGACGGAGGAGGTGTTATTTTCCACGGAACGAAAGATACACTGATATGCGGTTGTTACGGAAAAGACCCTTATTTACTTTCGGGACGTGTGCCGTCAGCCCCAAAAGTGTTGAGAGAGGTAAAAACATCTCATGAGATGGATTGGGTAAGAGCTTGTAAAGAAGATCCATCCAACAGAGTAGAAACAGCATCTCCGTTTAGCGAAGCAGGGCCTTTTAATGAAATTGTAGTAATGGGTGTTCTTGCCATAAGACTACAAGGTCTGAATCAGGTATTGGATTGGGATGGCCCGAATATGAGGTTCACCAATATAGATCCGGATGCAACGATAAGAACTGTGATAAAAGATGGTTTCCAGATAAAAGACGGACATCCTACTTTCGATAAAAAATGGACAGAGCCTGTAAATGCAGCCGCTTTTGCTCAGGAGCTGATTAAACATACTTATCGTGATGGATGGAAATTACCTGATATGCCTAAATAAAGTTGCAAGCCTATTGTATATGTAACCGGAGATTAATGTATAATTCTGGAATACATCATTAAATGCTTTTAATTACTAAAAAAATAATATATGAATAAGTTAGTTTTAAGATTGAGTTGTTTTGCGATTGCCGGAACACTAATCGCTTGTGGCGGAGAGAAAAAAACGGCTGATAATGCAGCGCAAAGTACAGAACAAAAAACAGAAGAGAAAGTGGCACCTGCATATACAGTTGTAGAGAAACCTGTTGTTAATCTCGAAGAGTTTCCTAAAGATAAAGATGGCTATATTACTATTTTTGATGGAAAAACCTTCAAAGGATGGCGCGGATACGGAAAAGACAAAGTGCCTTCGAAATGGACTATCGACAATGGTGCTATAAAATTTAATGGATCGGGAGGCGGTGAAGCTCAAGATGGAGACGGAGGAGATCTTATATTTTCTTCTAAATTCAAAAATTTTGAACTAGAATTGGAATGGAAAGTTTCTAAAGGAGGCAACTCCGGTATTTTCTATTTGGCTCAGGAGATTGAAACTAAAGATGATAAAACAGGCGAAATGAAAATGGAACCAATCTATATTTCTGCACCTGAGTATCAAGTGCTGGATAATGTAAATCATCCGGATGCCAAATTAGGAAAAGATAATAACCGCCAATCTGCATCATTATATGATATGATAGCGGCAAACCCACAAAATAGCAAACCTTTTGGTGAGTGGAATAAAGCTAAAGTTATGGTATACAAAGGTACTGTGGTACATGGTCAGAATGGCGAGAATGTACTTGAATACCATCTTTGGACTCCACAATGGACTGAAATGCTTCAAAAAAGTAAGTTTAGCGAAGAAGCTTGGCCATTGGCATTTGAATTGCTAAATAATTGTGGCGGAGAGAAAAGAGAAGGGTATATCGGATTACAGGATCATGGTGATGATGTGTGGTTTAGAAATATAAGAATAAAAATACTAGATTAAATACATCCTTTTCATTTTTTTCAGAGTTGAAAATCAAATCCATTAAAGAAACATTTTGGTGGATTTGATTTTTCAATGAAACTACATTTCTATTTTATAAGATGGGTTTATGGAAAAGTAGAAACGATACATATCTACCATCAATCAAACTTAATACAAAGGCCTGATACTTTAATTGAATAATCTGATATTTTTGCCATGAAGAAGAATTTGTTATTTGTAATAATTGTCTTTATATCAACAGTGTGTATGGCTGAACAAAAAGTTACTTCTAAAGATTTAGCTCCCAATCAAAAAGATATTGCTTTACAGCTTTATTCGGTGAGAGATGATATTTCTAAAGATTATGAGGGGACACTAAAAAAAGTGGGAGAGATGGGGTTTACCCATGTAGAAGCCGCCAACTATAATGATGGTTTGTTCTATGGGAAGACTCCGGCTGAATTTAAATCCGATATAGAAAAAAACGGAATGAATGTGCTCTCATCCCATACGTCAAAACAATTATCTGAGAAAGAATTAGCATCTAAAGATTTTTCGGAATCGCTCCGGTGGTGGGACAAATGTATCGATGCACATAAGGCTGCCGGTATGACCTATATTGTTGCTCCCTGGATGGAAGTTCCCAAAAATCTCAAAGATTTACAAACTTATTGCGAGTACTATAATGAGATCGGAAAAAGATGTAAAGAAAAAGGAATTTTGTTTGGATACCATAATCATGCACATGAATTTCAGAAACTAGAAGGGCAGGTAATGTATGATTATATGATAGAACATACAGATCCCGAATATGTATTTTATCAGATGGATGTATATTGGGTAGTAAGAGGACAGCAAAGCCCGGTCGATTATTTTAATAAATACAATGGTCGTTTCAAACTATTACATATCAAAGATAATAAAGAGCTTGGACAAAGTGGTATGGTAGGCTTCGATGCTATTTTCAAAAATACAGATGCAGCGGGTACTGAAAATCTGATTGTAGAGGTTGAAAATTACAACTTTACACCGATAGAGAGTGTCCAAAAAAGTTTAGACTATCTGATTAGCTGTCCACTCGTGAAAACCAGTTATAGCGAATAACAGGAGTGTTTGAGATTAGTATGATAAGAGAAATATGAATGTAGTATTAGCCGATGATGGTACCTGTTATTACAATATCCAAGGAAGAGCTGAGGGCACAAGTTATAACATAATATATCGATACGAAGGTAATCGAGACTTCCGTGTAGATATAGAAAACTTATTAGCTGGTTTTGAAAAATCACTTTCTGTGTACGATGAGACTTCGATTATTTCTCGAATAAACAGGAATGAAGACATAGAAGTTGATGATTATTTTGCCTATGTTTTTAATAAAGCAAAAGAGATTAGTAATCAAACAGAGGGAACCTTTGATATATCGGCGGAGCCTTTGTTCAGAGCCTGGGGCTTTAGTTCGGAGAAAAAGAGTATACCGGATGAGGAGCAAGTCAATAGGCTGAAGACAAATATTGGTATGGATAAGATTTGGATAGATAACAAGCGTGTTATAAAATCAACAGCCACAGTTTTACTAAATGCTAATGCTATTGCAAAAGGTTATTCGGCAGATATTGTTGCTTCTTATCTCGAAAAACAACATTGTTTTGACTATCTGGTAGAAATAGGGGGAGAGATTCGGTTACGAGGTTGTAATACACAAGGAGAGCCTTGGAGAATTGGTATTGATCGTCCGTCTGAAAATAATCCTGTTCCCGGACAAGATTTACAGGCAATATTGCAGATAACAGATAGGGGGATCGCTACATCCGGCAATTATCGTCAGTTTTATATCGAAAACGGTAACAAGGTGACTCATACCATTAATCCTGCAACAGGATATCCTGTAAGGCATAATCTATTGTCTACTACTGTAATTGCCAATGATGCTATTACCGCAGATGCATTTGCCACCGCATTTATGGTAGGAGGTCTGGATAAAGCTATGGAGTGGATCGAAAAGTACCCCGACCTAGATGCTTTATTTATATGTGATGAAGAAGGCGAGTATAAAGTATATTATACATCGGGAATCGAAAACAATATTGTGTGGGATAATATATGTTGATTTCCTGTAATTATAGTTACATTTAAACAATGAACCTTGTACATATATCACAGATGAGCTTTATTACTTTGAAAAAATAGAATTAACCGATACATATATATGTATATGAGGTCTGTAAATTGACATATGATTAAAAAAAATATTTATTACATAAAAAAATATAGAAAATGAATACACTTTTATTTTTAGGTAATCTTGGAACAGGAGAGATTATCATTATAGCTATTGTTGTTTTATTACTATTTGGAGGTAAAAAGATTCCTGAATTGATGCGAGGTATAGGAAAGGGCATCAAGAGCTTCAAAGAAGGAGTAAAAGGGCTTGAAGACGATATAGAGGGTAATGACTCAAAAAGAGATTGATAGTACTCATCTATGAAAGAAAATAAAGAAATGACCTTTTGGGATCATTTGGAAGAACTCCGCTGGTCTATATTCAGGTCAGGAGCTGCATTAATTGTGTTTTCAATTATAGGTTTTATTTTCATGCCTTATCTGTTCGAAAATGTGGTAATGGCTCCTACCAGTTCAAACTTTTTTCTGTATAGATATCTCTGTACAATAACATCTTCGGTGTCTTTTTTACCCGATTTTTGTGATAATACATTTCGAGTAGATATTATAAATATCAATCTGGCTTCTCAGTTCTTTACACATATGACAACCTCTTTTTGGTTGGCTGTAATTCTCACTTTTCCGTATATAGCTTATGAAATATGGTGCTTTTTAAAGCCCGCACTATATTCTTATGAAAGGAAAAATATTAGATGGGCATTTGTGTTTGGAACTTTTATGTTTTTTGTCGGTTGCCTTTTTGGCTATTCTATGGTTTTTCCGATGACTTTACGCTTTTTGGCTACTTACCAGTTGAGTGATGTAATTGTTAATCAGATATCATTAGATTCATATATGGATAATTTCTTGATGCTTATTTTTGTGATGGGAATTGTTTTTGAATTACCTCTATTATCGTGGTTGCTCTCTCAATTCGGATTACTAAACAGGTCACTCTTTACAAAATACCGTAGACATGCTATTGTTGGGCTATTGGTTGCTGCTGCATTTATTACACCATCAGGCGATCCCTTTACTCTTTCTATTGTATTCTTTCCACTTTACTTTTTGTTTGAGCTGAGTGCATTTTTTGTAAAGACTGCTCCAAAAGAAGATGAGGAAGACGAAAATGAGGAGGATGAATTCGATGAAGACTTGGAGGATGATACAGAGCAAAGACTAAAAGAATTACAGGCTCAATAATAATCCGATTACAAAAAGTTATATCTGTATTTCCTTACAATTAAACAGGTCGATAAATATTTCTATTATCGACCTGTCTTTTTATATGTAAAATTATTCGAGTAATGACTGGATATCCCCCTTGATGTTATGTAATCTCGAAATATTATTGTTCTTGGTTATCTATTTTTCCGGATGTTCTTTTTTTAGATGATTTTTGTTTCTTGTTTGTCATTTGCACTATGTTAGTTATATACACGGTGAAAATGGGGAACATCATCATTCCCAATGCAGCTAAAAGGATGGACAGTATTTTACCGACTCCCGTCTGTGCATAAATATTAGAACCTACGGTTGTAACATTCATAGATGCCCACCATAAAGAGTCAGAATAATTTAAAACTGCCGGATTGACCTTATGCTCCAATACAAAAAACATGAGGCTGGAGAAGTATACTATGCCTATTAAAATCGTGATATAAGAAACGAAGATTCCCGATATTTTATTTTTTGTTAGCCAATTTACCACAGTAGCCAAAGCATAACCACCTCTAATTAATGGTATAAAACGTATCATGTAGTTCACCTCGGGAGCGAATGAGATTTGATAATACTCTATTATATTGAGATAAGGAATAGATATTATCAGAAATATGAAGTGTGTACTTATGAAACGCCATTTTCGGTCGGACAGAATCAATTCCAATACAAAATCAAATAGAAAGAATATACAAATCCATAATTGAAGTTTCATATATGTATCCTGTGTAAGAAACGATATATTATTAAATGTATCAATGGAAATGGATATGATGAGTACAACAGAAAGTAAGATAATAATTACATGTAATATATCAAGAAATTTTTCCTTAGTGAAAGTATGTTTTTTGAGCATTGAATATATGTATTATTAGTATTTCAAATTATTTTTTACAATTAAACAATATCAAATAAGTACTTGTTTATTCAAACAGTTATTGATGTCTACAAAATTATAATAATATTCAAGCAAACTTTATTATGATCTAATTTGTTTACAATATAAAATTCGGAAAATTCACATAAATTTAGGAAAAATGAGAAAAGTTTTATTTTTATTGATGTCAATTACATTGGTTTTGTCAGGATGTAAAACTCAAGATCCAGCCGTTAAAGAAGCAAAAAATGCAGAGCGTGAGTTTAAGTTTCAAAAAGCAGTAGAGGCGTTGAATAGTCAAGATTTTGTTCTTGAAGCAGACCGTATTAACTTTAAAAATGGACGCTATAGTTATGTTTCTTCCAATACAAACTTCATCTCGATGAGTGGAGATAATGCTACTATACAATTAGCCTTTAATTCTCCATATGCCGGTCCTAACGGAATGGGAGGAATTACTGTAGAAGGAAGAGCTTCGAACGTTAAGACTAAGACTGATAAAAAAGGTAATATTACATTCTCGATGAATGTATTCGGTACCGGAGTATCTGCAATTGTTACTATTAATATGGTAGCCGGTAGTAATCAGTGTACAGCCATAGTGACACCTAATTTTAATAGCAGGGTTATAACTTTTTCGGGTTACTTGTATCCGAAGTCGGAATCGACTGTATTTAAAGGGCGGGCACTATAATAGCTAGTCTGTATAAATTATAAAGGACGAAAGTCCGGCTTAGTTCAGAATGTCATAAAGTTACCGTATCTGTTAAAATAAACATAAAAAATAACAGAGTATGGTAACTTTATGATTAAATAAAATATCAGATTTTGATTTTATAAATATATTTATAAATTAAAATCAAACATATTTAATCATGTATATTAACGCTATAGGTTATTACATTCCTGATCAACGAATTTCAAACGAATACTTTAAAGATATTAACGGGCTTGATGCCAATTGGATATATCAACGAACCGGCATCCTTACCAGATCCAGAGCTACAGAAGACGAAACTATGGATTATATGTGTACAGAGGCAGTGTTGAAAGCATTGCCTTTGTTGCCATATAAAGAAACAGATATCGATCTTATTATATTTGCTTCATATACTTTGTCTGATACTATTGGAACAACAGCGCATGTTATTCAGAGGCAATTCGAAATGAGGAAAGCTAAAGCATTCCAGATCTCATCTGCCTGTTCATCAGCAGTAAATGCGATGGAAGTTATACAATCCTTTTTTCAAACCGGTATAGCAACAAAGGCACTGCTTATTTGTGCCGAACGAAATTCCACTTACTCGGATGACAAAGACTCAATGTCGGGACATTTATGGGGAGATGCTGCTACTGCATACTTTTTTTCATCAGAAAGATATTCAGAGGATGAATTAAGAGTTGTGGATATAACAACACAAGGATTAGCGCATATTGGGCATGGCCCTGAGGCAGTAACTCTTGATTTAACGAGTGGCGATCTGCGCATGCCATACGGTAAAGATGTATTTATGCGGGCTTGTACCTATTTAGTTCAAAATACGAAAGATATTCTGGATAGAAATGGATATGCTGTTAATGATCTGTCTTATTTCATCGGACATCAGGCAAATAAAAGAATCATATCTCATGTACTTAAGGAGTTGGATATTTCAGACGATAAAACAATGACTAATATAGAGGAGTTAGGCAATACGGGCTCGACAAGTGCCCTTTTGGTTCTTGCTCAGAATTATGATAAGATTCAGGAAAATGATCTGGTTTGCCTCTCTGTTTTTGGAGGCGGATATTCAGCCGGAACATGTCTGTTACTGAAAGATTGCTAGGTAAATTATTCAAGACGTATAAAGATAATCCAAAGTCAGCAGAGATAACAGATTTTGCTGATTTTGGATTTTAATTATTAAACTAGGTTGTTCTGTCTATTTTCGAAAAAGGCTGTTCCCTTAATATCAACTACTATTCCATTTTTATCAGAAGAATTTCCAGATTTGAGCAACCAAAAAACAAACAACAAGACCCAAGACAAGAGGAAGCAAAGAGGCAACCGCAGTCCATTTAGCACTTCGGGTTTCTTTGTAGATAGTATAAATAGTTGTACTGCACGGATTATGCAGTAAGCTGAACAGCATGAGGTTTACGGCTGTAAGTAATGTCCATCCTCCCGCATGCAGAATATTTGCAACTTCATTCTCCGAACCTTCGAAAAGTACGCCTGCCCCGTTGCCTATACCCATACTGCTGAGGGTAAGAGTAGTAAGCATAAGTATGGTGGGTATTACAATTTCGTTGGCAGGAATAGCGACAATGTAAGCCAACAGGATAACTCCATTCAGTCCCAGTATTAATCCGAAGGGAGACAAACCGTCTATCATCCAGAGGGCAATACTCTGATCTCCGATGTTTATATTGCTGATCAGCCAGATAATAGCTCCGGCAGGTGCTGCAAATACTACGGCACGCCCTAAGACTATCAATGTCCGGTCGATTAAAGAAGTGTAAATGGTTTGCCATATGCGTGGTGGACGATAGGGAGGAAGCTCCAGAATAAAGAATGAAGCCTCGCCTTTAAGCATGGTTTTGGATAAAAACCAAGAGACGGCAAAAGTAAATCCGATGCCTAATACCGCTATTCCAATAACCGATCCTGTGGATACTATCTGAGAGAATCCCGTTGGAACAACTGCCCCGATAAATATAGTAGCAATCAGAATTTGTGTAGGCCATCGTCCGTTGCATAACGAAAAATTATTGGTTATGATGGCAATAAGCCTTTCTCTGGGACTGTCTATAATACGTGTAGCTACTACTCCGGCAGCATTGCAACCAAAACCCATACTCATGGTGAGAGCTTGTTTGCCATGTGCACCAGCTTTGCGGAATAGATTATCGAGATTGAATGCTATGCGTGGTAAATATCCGAAATCTTCCATTAGTGTGAACAACGGGAAAAATATTGCCATCGGGGGAAGCATAACAGCTACGACCCAAGCTGTGGCAAGATAAACTCCATCGATCACTAATCCGCTTATCCACCAAGGAATACTAAGGCTGTCTGCTCCTGTTTTCAGGAACGGATAAATAGTATCCAAAAATAGGGACGATAATAATTGAGACGGATAATTTGCCCCGATTATGGTTAACCAAAGCACAAACCCAAGTAGGAACAGCATGATGGGAAAACCCCAAATGCGACTCGTCACTATATTATCTATAGCCCGGTCAACTCGAAACGAACGGTGTTGGTCATCCGATTTAACTGAGCTTTTTACTATTTTTGCTGCATCCGCATAGAAACTTTCGGTCAGATTATCGTGATAGTTGTCACCAACCTCTTTTCGTAACTCTTCCGCCAGTTCCAACAAATTATCGAGTGTATGTTTATCTTCTTTCATTCCTGAAATCTCCCTTCTTTAAGAGCCTTAACTATACTTTCGTCACCTTCCAATAGGCGCATGGCTATCCATCGGCTATTGGGCAGATGAGGATATAGTTTAATTAGCTCCTCATTTAATCTCTCAATGGCAGTGTTAGTTTTTCTCGGTATATCCTGAAAGTGATGAGGTCTGGTTTTTATCTCACCTATAGCCAAATCATGCACCGTATGGAGCAACTCGGTTATACCTTCGTTTGATCTCGCACTGGTTGTTACAACAGGTATTCCCAAATCGCGGGCAAGCGTTCTGTCGTCTATTTCTATATGGTGCCTTTTGGCTTCATCCATAAGATTGACACACAAGACTACCTTATCGGTAATCTCCAGAATCTGTAAAGCCAGATTTAAGTTCCGCTCCAGTCTGCTGGCATCAACTACCACGATAGTGACATCGGGTTTACCAAACAGAATGTAATCTCGGGCAACCTCTTCGTCTTCGGAGGTTGATAATAAGGAATAAGTTCCCGGAAGGTCAACCAATTTGAATTTCTTATCTAAGAACGAAAAACTACCTTGAGCTGTAGTAACCGTTTTTCCCGGCCAGTTACCTGTATGTTGACGAAGTCCGGTAAGTGTATTGAATACCGTACTTTTTCCCGTATTCGGATTTCCGGCAAGGGCTATCGTATAATCAAACGTGTCGATTTTCTCTCCCATCTTTTTTAGATCGGAGTTTGTATTGTATTTGCATGTATTACAAGCGCTTGTCATTGTCAGTTAGTTTCTTTATTAATATACATTGTGCTTGCTCGTTTCGTAAGGCAATCAGTGTATTACGTAAACTATAAGCTACAGGATTACTTAATGGGCTGACGTTCTGAACGGTGATGATGGTTTCTCTCACAAAACCAAGATCAAGCAGGCGTCTTCTTATCTCACCTTTACAGCTTTCTTCTATACCAAGTATCTCAGCCTCTTCCCCGTAGGTGAGTTCCGATAGTCTGGTCTCCATTTGTAAAGCTTCATTTTCCATTGTTCTCCTTCTTCTTTTATGATGATTAGAATTGTAAAATTATAAAGTTAGATTAATAAAACAAATTTATTTGGCTCTTATTTTAATATTGTTCGCTTTTTATATATATTTGTATCACAATGTCTCCAACCGAAGAAAATTATCTGAAAAATTTGTTTTATCTGGAAAATAAACTGGGTGAAGCTACTGTAAATGAGTTAAGCAAGTCATTAGATATCAAGATGTCTACAGTAAACAGTATGATGAAAAAGTTTGCTGAAAAAGGCTTGATTCATTACGAAAGCTATAAGCCTTTAAAATTAACAGAAACAGGAAGGCAGCAAGCAGCACTTATTCTTCGCAAACACCGTCTTACGGAAATGTTTTTATATGAACGTATGGGGCTTGGTTGGGAAGAAGTTCATTCGATTGCTGAACAGATTGAACATATCGATTCGACTGTTTTTTTCGACAGGATGGACGAATTATTAAATCATCCGCATATTGATCCACACGGATCTCCTATTCCCGATAAAAAAGGAAATATACCACAAATAGACTATCATCGATTAAGTGATTGCAAAATAGGCGAAACAGTTACCCTTTCGGCAGTTATAGATTCATCCGAAGATTTTCTTAATTTTCTGAGCAAACGCAGCTTAACATTGGGAGTAAAACTTATTGTTGAATCTGTTGAAAATTTTGATGGTAGTATGACCGTTAATCATCAGGAAAAAACATCGGAAGTTCTGAGTAAGTTTGTCTGTGATAGATTGCTTGTCGTAAAATTGTAAACAAACATCATCTATATAAAAAATAAAACAGTCCGAAATCACTTCGGACTGTTTTGCTATCATGATAAAATGCATTCCCTTTATGGGGAAAAGTGTAATTGATCATTCTTCTACTTAAGTAAAGAATAAAATTTATTGCAATACTTTATAGTTGTAACAATCTATGTTTGTTATACTTGCCAAAGCAATAAAAAGGTCTGTGACCTTAAATAAAACCATCGAAACAAAAATAAGCTGTTTGATCCGGATATGCCATGTAAAATAATCCGGATAGATGTAATATTATCTCTTAGATGCTATTATGAGGTGGTGATATGTCTAATCCTATATTTAATATGTCAAAATCTATAGGTTTTTGAATGAATTTACATAGAAGGTTAGTGCTGTGATTAATATATTTGTGTTCTGCTTTTACCTGAATCTAAAAAATTAAACCGTATACTATTATGAGGCACTTGGCTTGTCCCCTTTTAAGAATTTGTTTCGTTGGTTTATTCCTTTTATTGAGCTTATCCATCTTTTCACAGCACAAGAAGATTGATTTGCAAGGAACGTGGCGATTTGATATCGATGCACAGGATAAAGGACTTACCGAACAATGGTATTCCCGAATGTTGAACGATGAAATAGTTCTGCCCGGTTCGATGACCGAGAACCGAAAGGGCGATGCCGTAACACTGCATACTGATTGGACAGCCAGTATTTATGACAGTTCTTTTTTCTTTAATCCTCGATTAGAAAAGTTCAGAAAACAAGATAACTTAAAACTTCCTTTCTGGTTAACACCTATCAAATATTATGTAGGGGCTGCATGGTATCAGCGAGATGTAGTTATTCCAAATTCGTGGAAAGGAGAACGTATTATTTTGTTTTTGGAGCGTCCTCATACAGAGACTATGCTTTGGATCAACGATAAAGAGGTCGGTATGCAAAATTCGTTATCAGTACCTCATGTGTTTGATGTAACACCTTATTTTAAAACAGGTAAGAACACGATCAGCCTGAGGATTGATAATCGAACCAAAGAAATCAACGTAGGCAAAGACTCGCATAGTATAACCGATCAAACACAAGGTAATTGGAATGGGATAGTAGGTCGCATAGAACTACAAGCCACACCAAAAACATATATCGAAGATATTCAGATCTTTCCAGATCTAAAGGCTAAAAAGGCAGTTGTTACTGTTTCTATAGAAGGCAATACTTCAGGCGAAATTTTACTTGAAGCAGAAAGTTTTAATGGCGAAAAACGACATGTTGTAATACCTGTTAAGCAAAGTTTCAAACCTCGGGGAAAAGCTACTTCTTTATCCATTGATCTACCAATGGGAGAAAATATGCAGCTGTGGGATGAATTTCATCCTAATTTGTATCGGCTTACGGCGACTTTACAAACAAAAGCAGGCAAAGATGTTCGACAAGTGCAATTTGGGATGCGTGAGTTTACCATTCAAGACAAATATTTCTATATCAATGGTCGTAAAACCATGTTGAGAGGTACGGTCGAAAACTGTGTTTTCCCATTAACAGGATACGCTCCTATGGAGGTAGAGTCTTGGGAACGGGTATTTCGTATTTGCCGTCAATATGGGTTGAATCATATGCGGTTCCATTCTTTTTGTCCACCCGAAGCAGCTATGATTGCTGCTGATTTGGTAGGATTTTATCTGCAACCCGAAGGCCCTACATGGCCAAATCATGGATCGTCGTTGGGTAATGGCGAGCCAGTGGATGATTACCTGTGGGAAGAAGCTAAACGTATTGTTAAACAATATGGTAACTATTCATCCTTTGCAATGTTTGCTATCGGTAACGAGCCTCGTGGGCGTTGGGTAGCATGGGTAAGCAAATTTGTAGATTATTGGAAAGAAACCGATTCACGACGCGTTTATACAGGTGCTTCTGTGGGGAATGGTTGGGCTTGGCAACCTCGCAATCAGTTTCATGTAAAAGCAGGTGCAAGAGGTTTAACATGGTCAGACGAACGACCCGAATCTAATTCGGATTATCAGGCTCGTATTGATACCGTTAGACAACCTTATGTATCTCACGAAACAGGTCAATGGTGTGTATTTCCCGATTTTACCGAGATCGACAGATATACAGGTGTGATGCGTGCACGTAATTTTGAATTGTTTCGTCAAGATCTTAAAGATCGCAATATGGGTGATTTATCTGCTGCATTTCTCCGAGCATCGGGTAAACTACAAGCTTTAGCATATAAAAATGAAATAGAAAAAACATTGCGTACCCCTAACTATGCAGGGTTTCAATTACTGAGTCTGAATGATTATTCGGGACAAGGAACTGCTCTGGTTGGTGTTCTAAATGCTTTCTGGGAAGATAAGGGATATATTAATGGGCGAGAGTTCCGTGAGTTTTGTGCCCCTACCGTTTTACTTTCCCGTATGGATAAGTTTGTATTCGAGAATAATGAGACGATGCAGGCTCGTATAGAGATTTCGCATTTCGGAGAAGAGGAACTCAAACAAACTTCTGTAGATTGGGTTATTAAAGATACTTACGGAAAAATTATCAGAAAAGGACAGTTAGCAGCTAAGGATATAGCCATCGGTAATTGTCAGAACTTAGGTACGGTATCATTTCCTTTAGCAGCTATTGATAAGGCAACAAAATTGAATCTCGAAGTGAGCATTCCATGTTCGGATATTACCAATAATTGGGATTTCTGGGTATATCCAACTACACTGCCCGAAGTCAATACATCGAATATCTATGTTACTTCGACAATAGATACCAAAGCAAAAGATATATTGAATAGCGGAGGAAAAGTATTGTTCTTATTAGCCGGAAAAGTAGAACAGGGTAAAGATGTAGTACAATACATGACACCTGCTTTCTGGAATACATCGTGGTTTAAAATGCGTCCGCCACATACCGTTGGAACATTGATCCGAGATAATCACCCCATTTTTAAAAACTTCCCGACTGATTTTTATACAGGCTTGCAATGGTGGGAGCTGACAAATAAAGCTCAGGCTATGGAAATGAATAGTTTTCCTGCTGACTTTCAACCTATCGTACAACCTATTGATACTTGGTTTATCAATCGTAAACTGGGTATGCTGTTCGAAGCCAATGTGGGTAAAGGAAAGATTGTAGTTTGCAGTGCCGATATTCAATCCGATTTAGATAAGCGACCTGTTGCACGTCAGCTATATTATGCGATAACTAAATATATGACTTCAGGTTTTTTCTATCCTGAATTTAATTTGAAACTATCGGTTATTGAGGACTTAACCAAGTTGGAAGGCGAGCGTATCAATACCCACACTCAAGATGCTCCCGATGAATTGAAAAATATAATACAATAATTGGAATGATAGGGGCAGACCTATGTGTCTGCTCGCTATTATTTAAAATAGAGAACATGAGAAAGAAACTTCTTACAGGACTACTATTAATAGCTTTTACTTTGGGACTCAATGCCCAAAAAGCAGACCCTTTTTTCGATCCGAAGGATTTGACAATTGTGGGTACTTATTATTATCCCGAACATTGGGACGAAAGCCAATGGGAGAGGGATCTGAAACAAATAAAAGACCTCGGCTTCGACTTTGTGCATTATGCCGAATTTGCATGGGCACAGCTGGAACCGCAAGAAGGTGTTTATGATTTTGCATGGTTAGACAGGGCAGTTGATCTAGCCGATAAAAACGGACTGAAAGTAATCATGTGTACCTCTACAGCTACACCTCCTGTGTGGTTGGTAAGAAAACATCCGGATGTATTGACAACTCGTGAAAATGGAACGAAGATGGATCATGGAGCACGTCAGCACCCATCGCCATCGAATACATTTTATAGAGAATACTCTCTGAAAATGATCGATAAACTGGCTCAGCATTATGGCAACGATAAACGTATTATGGGTTGGCAGTTGGATAACGAACCTCGCCCTGTTGCCGATTATGGCGAAGATGCTCATAAAAGATTTCGCACATGGTTGAAAAACAAATATACCACTATTGCTGCTTTGAATAAGGCTTGGGGTACTAACTTCTGGAGTCAGGTATATTCTGATTTTTCGGAGATAAACATTCCTCAGGCTTCACAAATGTTTATGAATACTCATCAAATTCTGGATTATAATAGATTTACAACCGAAGAAATGTCTGGCTTTTTGGATGAGCAAACGAAGACCATCCGAAAATACAGTATTCCGATCCAATGGGTTACTACTAATTATATTCCCCTATACGAGGACGGGCATTTACGTAAAAGCGACCAATTAGATTTTCATTCTTATACACGTTATATGGTATTTGGTGAAAACTACGGAATTGGTCGTAAAGGGTATCGCTTAGGACCTGTTGAGCGTATTGCCAAAGCCAATGATTTTTTTCGTCCTATAGATGGTGTTTATGGTATTATGGAACTCCAGCCGGGACAGGTGAACTGGGGTACGATAAATTCGCAACCTCTTCCGGGAGCTGTCCGTTTGTGGTTGTGGCATGTTTTTGCAGGAGGCAGTAAGTTTGCCTGTACGTATCGTTATCGTCAACCTATTTATGGAACCGAACTGTATCATTATGGTATTGTCGGATCGGATGGAGTAACACCAACTCCGGGTGGTTTGGAATATTCTGCATTTATCAAAGAAATTGCATCGCTTCGAAAAGAATACAAGGCTGATGCTAAAAATCCCGAAGCTTACGAAAGACGAAGAACCGCTATTCTCTACAACCATGAGAATACGTGGGAAATGGAACGCAACAAACAAACAACCGAATGGAATACCGAAAAGCACATAGATAAATATTATGATGCGTTGAAAAATTTTGGTGCCCCTGTTGATTTCATTGAAGAAAGAGCCGATTTGTCTAAATATAATGTGATTGTTGCCCCTGCTTATGAAATGATTGATCCGGAATTGGTAGAACGTTGGAAAGCATATGCAGAGCAAGGAGGTAATCTTGTTTTAACTGCCCGATCAGGACATAAAACACGCAATGGACAACTATTTGAAGCTAAATTCGGCGAACTCATCTATCCGTTAATCGGAGCAGAAATAGAGTTCTATGATCTTTTGCAACCCACTACCCCCGATAATGTAATCTTTGGAGGAAAACCCTATAGCTGGACTAGTTGGGGAGAGATCTTAAAGCCTGATGCCGGAACCGAAACATGGGCTACGTATCAAGGTGATTTTTATGAAGGAAGTTCTTCAATTATACATCATCGTCTAGGAAAAGGAACGGTGACCTATGTGGGTGTCGATTCTCAAAAGGGAGAATTGGAGAAAGATGTATTGAAAAAATTGTACTCGCAATTAAATATTCCTATTCTTGATTTACCTGCCGGTTTACATATCGAATATCGCGATGGTTTTGGTATTGCTGTTAATTATGCAGATAAAACATTGAGTTTGCCTTTGGCTGGAAACGTACAGTATATTATTGGAGGAAAAGAAATACCAACTGCAGGAGTATCAGTATGGAAAGAATGATAATAGGGGCAAAAAATAATTTGCCCAACAAAAATCAAAGCATGAAAAACCAATTAGTTTTAGTATCTCTTTTTATTCTGCTATGTAGTTTTACATCCTCAGAACCTAAAATAAGAATTTTTATTGCAGGCGATTCTACGGCTCAGAGCTATAAGGAAGAAAAAGACGGCTTGATAAAAGGGTGGGGGCAAATGCTCGACAAATATTTCACGGATGACGTGCAGGTAGTCAACCATGCGATGGGAGGGAGAAGTACCAAAACTTTTATAAGCGAAGGGCGTTGGGATCGGTTGTTATCTGAAGTAAAAGTCGGTGATTATGTATTTATACAATTTGGACATAATGATGCATCAACTCGTCCCGAAAGGCACGCATCTTACGAAGATTATGAAAAGAACTTACAGAGATTTATTCACGATGTCAGGAGTAAGGATGCGTATCCTATATTGTTGACTTCGGTTGTTATGCGTACTTTCAAGGACGGTAATTTGGTGGATGATCGTCTCAAAGGCTATCCGGTTATTACTCGAAAAGTGGCTAAAGAGCAAGACGTACCTTTGATTGATATAAACCTAAAGACTCGAGATTTTATAACTATGTTAGGCGATTCGGCATCGATTCCTTATTATCGTTGGGTGGAAGCAGGTGTAGATCATGCCAAACCCGACGGATTGAAAGATGATACTCATATGATGGATAAAGGAGCCA
>NZ_CAKUOF010000021.1 GCF_934668725.1 uncultured Dysgonomonas sp. | reverse complement strand
AGATTTAGAAAATCAAGAAAAAGTCCTGTAATTCAGCCGAATACAGGACTTTTTCTTTTTATCCACCCCAGCAAAAAATCCCATAAAAAAGCATTCAAAAAAGGATAAATCGTGGGACTTTATAATCCACACAAAAAGTCCCATTTTTAGAATTCTTATTCGCTGTATTTCAACATTTTACGTATCTAAAAAGTGAACTCTAATGATTAATTTTGTAACTTAAGAAAGGAGTTTATTATGGGATCAAAGAAAAGTACATTTAATGTGAACTTTCTACTCAGGAAGCACAAAATGTTGAAAAACGGAGAAGCACCTATTTGTATGCGTATCACTGTTAACAATCAAGCGGTTGATATTTCCATCAAAAGAAGTGTTGATGTAGATTATTGGAATCAAACAAGGGAATGCTGTACTTCAACTGGTAAAGTTGGCAAAGAACTGAATCGTTATATTGATACGATGCGGGCGAAGGTTTTACAAGCTCATAGAGAATTGGAATTAGACAATATACGTGTTACCGCAGATGCTATCATAAATAAATTATATGGGCGGGATGAATCGCAAAAAACACTTATAGAAGTTTATGCAGAACATAATAAACGATGCCGTGCTTTGATAGGAAAAGATTTTTCTATTTCGACGGTTGAAAAATTCGATACTTCTCTGAATACCTTGAAAGAATTTATTAAGCATACAACCAAGAGAGGTGATATCCTATTGAAAGAAGTAAACAGAGTGTTTATTCAGGATTTTGAATTTCCCGAAGGAACTTCTGTTTATGGTTATCTTAGAGTTTTTTTTGTAGAAAGTTATTCTACTCAAAAAATATTTGTTCTTTTTGTTACTAGTGAAAATACAAAAAAATCATGGGGTGCAATTACCGAAGTTGGAGCCTCTTGGATAACTCAGATTGATCACAAAATATTCAATATTCCACCTTTCAGACCAGAACATCCCTTAGATGACGAATCTCTATGGCATTGTACTAACAGAGAAGATTCTTCACCAATTGAATTGTTTATGTCTCCTTTAAATGCTGATATTTTTTGTCAAAAAATAGAAACTGTATGTGATCAACTTGGTTACAAAAAAAAATCAAGAGTCGAGAATAAAGACTATCTGGGTAAATTAATTCCTATAAAATAGATAACTAATAGACATTATATGCAATAAGCTTTGAGCTTGATGATTATCAATCAGTTATAAATACAGTTTTCCAAATTTCTTATTTTCAACACATAATAAAATAAATCAATTTATAAGTCGTTGATAATCATTTAAAATATTCCTGAAGTGAATCCAGATTTCGTAAAATACCTTAAGTTAAGTCGAAAATCAAAATTTATGAAAGAGCATATACATTGAAAAAAGGAGTTCGAGGGTATTGATTTATAGAAGAAGCTATTTTCTTTAATGGATTCTTAACAAGGGTGTTTTAGGCAGATTTGTTAACTTAAAATAACTTTATTATGTATGTATTGACTATAGATGAATTACAGGTTGGAGACATAATCCTTACAAGAAAGAGCGATAGGGAAAGTCATATTATCAGAACCAAAAGTAAAAGCAATTACTCGCATGCAATCTTATATGCTGGAGACTATTATTGTCTAGAATCTGACGGGATATGTGTAAGAAGTTCAAATCCTTTGAATTTCTTATTTGAGCATCCTGATGATATGATAGTATTAAGATTGGTACAAGATATAGATGAAAGAGATAACATTATTTTCAGAACAATATCTCATGCTGGAACATTAGTTGGGGTAGAACATTCATTAAGAGAAATGAGGAGAAAAGAAAAGGAAATTACACATCTACAATTTTGCACAAGATTTGTAACACAATCATACAGCAATGGAGGAATAGATATTGTGGATGATATAAACTTTCCTAGTTGTTCAGATATAGAAAATTCCAAGTATCTTCAGCCTATAGAAAATTGTTCAACGGAAGCTACAGGGGAAGAGATTGATTTCATTATGAATAACCACTCTTATCTTGATGCTCATAGGGATTCACAATTCAATGTGCTACAAAAAGCAAGAGAGTTGAGTAATGAGAAAATATATACTTTCAGTCAGTTAAGCCAGTATCTTTTGTATAGTGAAGACAGTCGTTTTGATAAATTAATCTCTGATTTTATTAGTAATTCAGACTATCTTAAGTTTCCAGATTTCGAGGAACAAAAGAATCCTGAGTATTATAATTATCAACTCTTTAAAGACAAATATCATAATATAGAGAAGCAATATGCAATTTCCCAAACAATATTAAGTTCGTATTACGATCTTCACCAACGCTATACTCACCAGTTCAAGTCATATTTATATCTTTATTCACAATTTAAATGTGAATATTGTCGATTTCGATTACATATAGAATTATATAAAAGCTTGTTAAGTCAAAATGAAATAAGAAAAAAAATTTCATCAGATATTATTACGGAGTTAGAGTCTACAGGACAAGTATTGCCGTTTTAAATATTTGAACAACTTATAATCATAGATAACTTAGAAGCATTATCCCAAAAGTGATAGTTTTTTTATAAATAAATACTTTGGGAATCATTTTTTCTATCTTAATACTATCATTTAAGGAGTAAAAGTCTTTTGGGTTCGTTGCCAAGATGAAGTAAAAAGAGAATAAATCAAAGCAATTAATGCATTGAAAAATTATGAGTAAAGACGAGCAAAATAAATTTGTCAACTGCTAAATAATAATAAAACAAGAATGCCTATTTCTTTTGCATCCCTGCCTGAATCAGATCAACATAATTCTTCTTCATATCCTCACTCAAAAACGACTGCTCAATAAACTCCAACCACAGCGGAACAACCTTTTCAAACTTAGAAAAGATATTTTCAATTACTTTTTTATCTAAGCCAGATTTTGCAAAAGCAGTCTCAAAATCGGAACGTTTAAGCTTTTTCTTTTTACCATTGAGGGTGAGAGCTAACTCTTCCGTATCTTCGGGAATAACAAGCTTTGTAGAAAGCATATCATAGGCAGGAGTTAGTGAATATATCCCCTTTTGGGTACTGTATAGCGAAAAATTCTTCAAGTGCATATCGGCATTGCCTGTCAACCAACAGAAATAAACCTGCTCCCAAAAGTTCACTACATCCAATTTCGGAACATTCGAATATTTCGTGATTAACTTGGCTATCTGCTCATACGAGCCTTTGTATTTATATTCGGTCAGTCGTTCAGCGAGTTGGCACATATCTTCCATTGGAAATTTATTGCCTTTATCATCCCGATCTATACGACGGGTGATATAGCAAAGTTCTCCATCTGCAAAACGGATCAATGAATGAGGTACGGTCTTTATTTTAGCTATTTCAGCCAAGTGCATGGTTAAGTCTTCCAACTCAGGTAAATGCGGATACATATCTGTTTGAGGCTTTAAAATATATCTTCCCCATAGTCCGACAATCGTAAACCGTTTCGGCTCGCTTTTCTTTTGAGAAGATTCTATATCTAAAGATAATTTCGGTTGGACACCTGTTATAGTCGTTTGACTGCGGACTACTTCTTCAGCTAATGCTGATATGTTTTCTTTTGTATAAGGTAGCTCAGGAGCTGTAGTTGTACCAAATATTTTCTTCGCACAAGTAGGGTGAAAATCTACTTGACCCTCTTTCAGTTCCTGATAGCAGTATAGGCACTTCTTATTCATTGTCTTCAGTATTTATAGGTACAACACTAACTGCTCCGATACAGTCTTTGCAACAAGCCAATAACAAAGACATCCGATCACGTTGATTGATCTTCCAGCTACGTTCGGCAATATCCAATAGCCATCCTTCGGGTATTAAACCGTCAAAGAAAGGAAACAGGACAGTATCTTTATAAGGTTCACTCTTCAATGGCATTGTTAAGCTGATAGCTTCTGAGTTCTCATCTTTCAAATAACCGGAAGCATATTGATAAATAAAACCGTTCTCGTCTTCGATAAGTATTCCTGCCAACTTATCACAGATGTATATTTCAGCCTGTTTCATAATTCAAGTTTACTTTTGTCTATGGTGGCAGGAGCAAGTTCCGCACCAAAGAGATTTAATACCTGATTGACTTTATCCATACGCAATGTTTGTTTGCCTTGTTCCAATTCACGCACAAAACGAAGCCCAACCCCTGCTTTCTCCGAGAGGTCTATTTGAGTTAAGCCATACTGCTTACGCATCTGCTTAACATATCCTGATAATAATAGGTCTTCCATAAATATACCCTTTAGGGTGCTAATATACTTAATTAAGCAATAAATTATATCATAAAGGGTATAAATTTATAGATATTTACAATATCACACCCTATAGGGTATAAATATCAAACTGGCCTCTCTATACTCTATTTAATTCATTTTGTATTTATGACAAGAGCCTCCCGACTGCTCCTTGCGTAAATAAAGTAGGTAGAGAATAATCGTCTTTTGTAAATTATTTTTATCTTTGTATTAAGCGTTCATTAACAAGCAAATGCATTGTGTTGAAAATTAGCGAATTATACTCTTACTTAAATCGTGGTACAACAAATTTTCAGGATATATAAGATATTGGTAATAAGCGGAATAACTCATTGGTTCATCTTCCGCCCATACCGCTAAAAAGCCTGTTAATCAATAAATTAACAGGCTTTTTATTTTACTATGTTGCATTTATGTTGCAAATTCAAAAAAAAACCTCCTCTTCACTTCAATAAAACCAACTATTGAGAAATAGTAGAAAAACTTGGTAAAATGAATTGACTTATATATTTTCGTAGGACTAAGATTAAAAACTCTTCTAATGGAATTTATATCTAGCGATCAATTATTACTAATAGGATTTGGGATAATTATATTATACAATCTCGTAAAATACAATTTTGTGAAACCTACAATATTGACAACCTTTATTACAAACATTACAATACAAGTGATATTAATACTGATGGAGCTAAACCTATCTTACTCGAGATGAATCAGGAAATGGATAGTTACATAAGAAATTTACAGTTTTTCATACAAAAAGAGCTCTACTCTGAGCATTATTTCAGAACAAAAGTTAAAGAATTATTTTATTTATCAAGGGCTTTTTATATAAAGGAAGAGCTAGCCTGCTTTTTTCCAGAAAAGCATTGGAGATGGATGCAAATTTCCCCTTTTTAACACTAAATAACTATCACAAAGAACAAGACTTTATCGAATATGACGGCTGATATAAATATGACTCTATCCGGCTTTGAAAAACGGTTTAAGAAAGTATTCGGTACCTCTGCATGTAAGTGGGTGAATCAACATAAGGCTAAAAAATCTGCCATGCGATCTGTAACGATCAATCCACATTTAAGGAGCTTAGCGATCTTTTTGGTTTCTCATCGTAATCAGCTTTTTCCCTGACGAATGTTTTCTTTGCGAAGGTATATCATATCTACACAACTCATACCACGAGCCAGAAAGCAGAAGAAAAAGCAGCACCAGATACCACATAACCAACTGTTATAAAGATGGTTACCCAAACACTCCAGTAGAGTATATTTACCTTTAGAAACTTGTATGACAGGAGCCTCTTACCCAAGTCGCATGGAGAAGTCAAGCTTGTGCAAGTCTTTAAGTTTGCCACTGCCAAGTACTCGTTTTCGGGTTTACTGGGAACCGGTTAAGACGCCATCGAAGGGGTTTTCATGCCGTGCATGGATTTGTTTATCTTTGACTGCTTTCCACAGTAGATGGCTCGCAGCATACTCATGTAATAAGAGATGGTATTCATCGCCTTACCACAGCTTTTGAGATTGGTTTCAAATTCTTTGATCGGACTGGAGTTAATATGTTTTAATGAAATGTCACGTCCTTTATTGAAACGGATCAACACGCGTACTGCGGTGCGGTAGGCACGGGCTCTACGTTCTTGACCGCTGCGTGTCAAATTACGGGCTATGCGATCTGTAAAACCATACAAATCGGTTAGTCAATCACGACAGTGATAATTTTTTACAATGTCGTCGAGTTTATAACGTCCTTTTTTTCTAATCGGTCAATAGTTTAGCCGAATTCCTGACGGTATTGTGCTATCAGATACAAATAGCGATCAGAGCCTTTGCTAAGCAGCCGAGTTTGTTGAGAAATTTCATCCCACTCCCTATTATAAAGACTAACCGGTAGAGTTAGTACCTTTATTCTCCGAGCATGGATAATACGCATGCAAAGACTCCCAACATGGGAGCCGATACGGGTAGAACGGCGTAGTATAAATTTTAATGTGGCCATAAATAATAGTTATGAGGATAATATTTTAGTATTTGTCATCACAAAAGCACTAAAGCATATTAAATGGACAATACAATAACTGACCAAATAGAAATAGATGAAAATCAAGCTACCTATAATAGGGTCAAGAAAACCTACCAATCTAGTACAGGGACACATATTGAATATCATCATCCGAGTTGAAAAGCCTATTGGTTTAATAAATATGATTATAATTTCTCAAAATGTAGAGCGATAATCAATCAAGGTGAAAATGCAAGAACAGTCCATTAACGAGATTTCGAAACTTTAGAAGATCAACTTCAAGATAAAGCTATCGAAAATGTATTTACAAAAGATTTCTTAGAATTTAATTTTAGAGTCTGCTTAATTTTTTTCTCAAATAGGTAGACACCTAATACCAACTAAGTGTCCCACTAATGGCTTTTCTTTGCCTATTAACAGGGATGGGTATTCAAGTTACAATCTATTTTTCAGCACATTATATTCGTTTTGCTTTCTATTATTTTTCATAATTTGAGTAAAAAAAACAGTATTGACCTTCTTAAATTATATATTCTTAGTTTCAAATAGTTCCGTTCTTGCCAGTAGACAAGCACCTATAACCCCTGCTTTATCTCCCAGTTTTGACATTACAATATTGGTGTCTTTATTTACTAAGTTTAAAGAATACTTTCGGACAGCTGATTTTATGGGCTGCATGAGATAATCCTCAACCAACGAAACAAGTCCACCTATAATAACCATTTCCGGATTAAATATATTGATAAGACCCGCTATCTGCTCACCCAATTTAGAGCCAATCTCTTCTACCAAATCTATACACAATACATCTTCTTTATGTATAGCATAAATAATATCATCAAGACTTATTGTCTCTCCAGCTTCAATCTGTTTACTTAACAAAGTTGTAGCACCAGCTTCAATGCTCTCTAAGAGCCTTCGGTGCATGGCAGAGCCAGAAGCTTCCGTTTCTAGGCATCCTTTTTTACCACAATGACAAAGTATCTCATTATTCGAAGCTTTGATGTGCCCGAATTCTCCGGCAAACCCCGATTTTCCACTGTATATCTTACCATTAATAATAATTCCGATAGCAAGTCCCCAACTTACATTCACAAAAATAATATCCTTTTCATTCTTTACCGATCCCCTCAAATACTCCCCATACGTCATGGCTCTTGTATCATTATTGATTGATACTCGATAATTAAGTTTCTCTTTTAATATATCGGATAAAGGTCGTTCTTCGAAATAAAAGATGCTATAACTATATCCTGATTCGGGATTGACTCGCCCGGATATATTAATGTTAATATTGAGTATTTTTTGCTTATTGATAGTTTGCCTATTTATGAAATCTAATATTATGCCGCACAATTCATTCAGGCTTGACGGAACATTCTCTATTTTATAAGGTATTTCGGTATCCAACGATACCATCTCACCTTTAAAGTTGATAAGACCAATACTTACTGTATTTTGTTTGATGTCTACACCTACAAAGTATCCCGATTCGGGATTTAGCCCATACAGATTAGGATAGCGACCTCCTGTAGTCTCCAACTTCCCGTAATCCTCAATATATCCACTGTCGCACATTTCCATAATAGTCTTGGTAACAGTTGGTATACTAAGGTCTATCCATTTCGATAGTTCAGTAATAGTAGCACTATTGTTTAAAATAAAATAATTAATAATATTCTTTTTTACTAAAGCTGCCTTAGTTCCTTTATCTATATCAGCTAATAATTGAGTATTCATGGGCTGTTAGTTCGTTCTTTTTTATTTTCATAACAAATATACTAATTTAATTTACTACACCAATAAATTAAATTAAACAACTATAAGACGATTCATAAAGCCATAAAATCCACTAAAAACAACACAATATGCCCCTAATTAATAAATTTAACCAAACAAGACTTAGATATTTAATAAAATATTTAATTAATTAAAGCGTATATATAAAATTAATTAATATATTTGCTTTTGTATTACACAGTACCGAAAGCAATCTAATCTTAAAATCTTACAAAAATGAAAAATTTCATCTTTCCATTTTTGTAAAAAACATATAAAACTATGATGAAAAGTAACAACCGCAGGAACTTTTTAAAGAAAATGGCTTTTGCCGGAGTATCAGCAACTATCATCCCGACGTTAAACAGTTGCACCGAAAAAAAATCAGCCATTTTATGCCCAGAGTCTAATATCAAGATGGATTGTGGACTCGAAACCCAACTTATAATACCCCCAAATAATGGACTCAAAATCACAGGCACATTTTTAGATGAAATATCGCATGATATCCCCGATCAAAACTGGGGTGAACGAGAGTGGGATTTGGATTTCAGATACATGAAGAGTATTGGTATCGATACCGTAATAATGATCAGAGCCGGTTATCGAAAATTCTTGACCTATCCTTCTAAATATCTATTAAGCAAAGGTTGTTATATGCCTTCTATTGATCTTTTAGATATGTATCTGAGATTGGCTGATAAATACAATATGAAATTTTACTTCGGATTATATGATTCGGGAGCATATTGGGATACAGGCGACTTAACTCACGAGATAGAGGACAATAGATATGTTATCGATGAAGTTTGGGAGCACTATGGAAGTAAATATAAAAGTTTTGCCGGATGGTATATCAGCGGAGAGATAAGTCGTAAGACCAAAGGAGCTATCGAGGCTTTTTATAATATGGGCAAACAATGTAAAGATGTTTCGGGAGGACTGCCTACATTTATTTCCCCTTGGATAGATGGAAAAAAAGCTGTTATGGCTGCATCGGGAACTTTATCGAAATCGGATGTAGTATCAGTTGAAGAACATGAGAAAGAATGGAGCGAAATTTTTGATGGAATAAAAGGTGTTATTGATGCCTGCGCCTTTCAAGATGGACAAATCGACTATGACGAATTGGACGCATTCTTCGAAGTCAACAAAAAAATGGCAGACAAATACGGAATAGAGTGCTGGACAAATGCAGAAACATTCGACCGCGATATGCCGATTAAATTCTTCCCTATTAAATTTGATAAATTACGTCTGAAACTTGAAGCTGCTAAAAGAGCAAATTATACAAAAGCAATTACTTTTGAGTTTTCACACTTTATGAGTCCTCAATCAGCTTATTTACAAGCCGGACACTTATTTGATCGCTACAAACAATACTTTGAATTATAACAAATAAAAGTTTATGGAAACACGCGCCAATTTAAAATATGTTAGCTTTTTGGCATTAGCAGCAGCACTAGGCGGCTTTTTATTCGGATACGATGCTGCGGTCGTTTCGGGTACTATTAATCAAATATCACAACAATATGGATTGGATACTATATCTCAAGGTTGGTATGTAGGTTGTGCTCTCATCGGCTCTATACTCGGTGTTGCTGTCGGAGGAATATTAAGTGATAATTTAGGACGAAAAAATACTCTATTTATCTCGGCAATCCTATTTGCTCTATCTGCTATAGGTTGCTCAGTAGCTCACGATTTCAATTTTCTGGTATGGGCTCGTATCGTAGGGGGGATCGGCATTGGAGTTGTATCTATTGTATCACCTTTGTATATCTCTGAAATTTCGGTCGCTCAGTATCGAGGACGAATGGTCGCACTTTATCAATTAGCAATTACTGTTGGTTTCTTAGGTGCATATCTAGTTAATTTTGGGCTACTCAGCTTTTCAAAAGATGGTGCAAGCGAATTAATAAATCCTTGGCTAATAAAGATTTTTCACGACGAAGTTTGGCGTAGCATGCTCGGAATGTCAGCCATACCATCAATTTTTTTCTTTATAATAATATTGTTTATTCCTGAAAGCCCTCGCTGGTTAATCTTGAAAAACAGAGAGGGGCAATCACTACAAATATTGACTCGTATTACCGGATCGTCACAAGATGCAGAAATTGAGCTAGATGCAGTTAAGCAAGCTATCGGTGGCGAAGCTAAAGCCAATTGGAAAGAGCTCTTTAAACCGGGTATAATGAAGGCGGTACTTATTGGTGCAGCTATCGCGATATTAGGTCAGTTTATGGGGGTTAATGCGGTTTTATACTATGGGCCTTCGATCTTCCAAAGTAGTGGATTATCGGGTGATGACTCGCTTTTTTATCAGGTAATTGTAGGATTAGTCAATGTTATCACAACCATCATTGCCATATTTATAATAGATAAAGTTGGTCGAAAAAAGCTCGTGTACTTTGGAGTTACGGGTATGATTATCGCATTGTGCATGATTGCACTTTACTTTACAATAGGAAAAACTCTCGATGTATCATCAGTTGTATTACTGATTTGTTTTCTTGCCTACATCTTCTTCTGTGCAATATCAATCAGTGCAGTTATATGGGTATTATTATCTGAAATGTATCCTACTAAAATCAGAGGATTAGCCATGTCGATTGCCGGTTTTTCGCTATGGGTTGGAACCTATCTCATAGGACAGCTAACTCCTTGGATGCTCGAAAACTTGACTTCTACCGGAACATTTATATTATTTGCTGTGATGTGTCTACCCTATATGTATATCATATGGAAATGGGTCCCTGAGACTACAGGAAAGACACTCGAGGAAATTGAAAAATATTGGAACGAATAAAACCGTAAAAACCAAATAAACATGAATTTAGATGAACTAGAAAAGCAGTACAAAAATGAACTGCTAGAGAACGTGTTACCCTTTTGGATTGACTTTTCGATTGATAAAGAGTACGGAGGATATTTCACATGCCTCGATAGAGATGGGACAGTTTTTGACACAGACAAATTTATATGGCTCCAAGGTCGTCAAATCTGGATGTTTGCCAAAATGTATAATACAGTCGAAAAAAAACAAGAATGGCTCGATATAGCAAGTCATGGAGCTGAGTTTTTGGAACAATACGGACACGATGGTAACTATAACTGGTATTTTGCTTTAGACCAAAAAGGTAATCCATTAACAGAACCATATAATATCTTCTCGTATACGTTTGCTACAATGGCATTCGGACAACTACACTTAGCCACAGGTAACGAAAAATATGCAGAGATTGCAAAAAAAACTTTTGAGATTATTCTAAAGAGACAGCAGAACCCTAAAGACAAATGGAATAAGGCTTATCCCGGTACGAGATCTTTGAAGAACTTCGCATTACCAATGATTCTTTGTAATCTGGCTTTGGAAATAGAGCATTTGGTCGAAAAAGACTTTTTGAACCAATTGATGGAAAACTGTATTCACGAAGTGATGGACGTTTTCTACAGACCCGATTTAGGTGGAATTATCATCGAGAATGTAACGATGGAGGGCGAGTTATCCGATACGTTTGACGGAAGATTAATCAACCCCGGACATGCTATTGAAGCGATGTGGTTTATCATGGATCTGGGAGAGCGTCTTGTACGCCCCAAATTGATCGAAAAAGCACTCGAAATTACTCTTAAGATGATAGACTACGGCTGGGATAAAAAGCACGGAGGTATATTTTATTTCATGGATCGCAAAGGATACCCCACCCAACAGCTCGAATGGGATCAGAAGCTCTGGTGGGTACATATTGAGACTCTCATATCATTACTTAAAGGTTATAAATTAACGGGATCGAAAGAATGCCTAGATTGGTTCGAAAAGATACATTATTATACATGGAATCACTTCAAAGATAAAGAATATCGTGAATGGTTTGGTTACCTCAACCGTCAAGGAGAAGTATTACTGCCCCTTAAAGGTGGAAAATGGAAAGGTTGTTTTCACGTGCCAAGAGGTTTGCTGCAATGCTGGAGAACATTGGAGCAAATCAACAATCAACGCTAGATCTATATAAACGCATTACATTCTCATAAATGTAACTTTTAAATCTGTAATAATATTAATAATGGAAAAACTCATCAAGGTTCGATCTCCGAGATTATATCTCGTAGTATTGCTTTCATTCTTATTTATAAGTATGCAAGCACAAAAGACTGTCAGAGGAACAGTCACAGACAGTAATGGAGGAGCTTTAATAGGAGTTGTAGTAGCCATAAAAGGTACAAATCAGGCTGTTACGACTGATCTGGATGGACGTTACCAGATTGCCGTTTCAAACGACAACACAGTTTTGGAAACGTCATATATTGGTTATCATCCGCAAACCGAGAAAGTCGGAAGCAAGACGGTTATTAATTTCACTTTGAAAGAGGACGACCAGCTTTTGGAAGAAGTAGTCGTGGTGGGATATGGTTCGCAAAAAAAATCAAGCTTGACTAGTGCTGTATCAGCAATCAAAGGAGATGAATTGCTTAAAACACCTTCGACCAATGTATCCAGCTTGCTTGGCGGACGTTTGCCCGGTCTCTCGTCGGTACAAGAAACTGGAGAGCCTGGTCTTGACCAAGCTACACTAAGAGTACGTGGTTCTGTATATGGTGTAAAATATATTGTAGATGGAATGCCACGTTCGATCAATGATATTGACCCGAATGATATTGAAAGCATATCAGTTCTGAAAGATGGAGCGGCAGCAGCAGTCTTTGGTCTTGAAGCGGCCGGAGGAGTTGTAATTATAACCACAAAACAAGGTAGTTTAGGTAAACCCGAAATAAACTTCTCTAATTCTTACGGTATATCAGTAAATGCAAACTTTCCTAAATTTATGAATGCTCCACAGTTTGCACATTACTACAATATGGCAGATATGATGGATAAATTAGCAAGTGGAGCCATCACTGATGCTTCGCAATACTCAGCTATTTTTACCAACGATAACATTGCTAAAATGACTAATGGTGACCCTACTGATGGTTGGGACAATGTCAATTATATTGACGAAGTATTTGGCACGGGTATAAATCAAAGATATAACCTATCTCTTCAGGGAGGAACCGAAAATATAAAATATTTTTCGTCAATTGGTTATTTGAATCAAAAGGGAAATATCGAAGGCTTCGATTTTCGCCGATATAATTTGCGTTCTAACTTGACTGCCGATATCAATAAAAACTTGAGATTAACATTCGGGATATCTGGTGATGTAGGTCGTCGTAAAACTCCGGGATATAGCTCGGGTGGTAGTGATGGATCAAGCGTAGACTCAGAGTCTGGTTGGTTATCTATATCTCGTCAAACAATAGCGATGCACCCCTACCTACCTAAGACTTATGACGGACTATATACTGCAACCCCTTTGAGAAATACAGGATTACCTCAAAGTCCGCTTGCAGCAATACACGAATCGGGATATAAAAAGACACGCTCAACAGGTGTTCAAACCAATATCACATTAGAATATAAAGTGCCTTGGCTCGAAGGGCTTAGCCTAAAAGCCACAGGAGCTTACGACTATAGTACATCTCATAATAAAAATCTGGATACGCCCTATACCGTAAGTGCTATAAAGTTACCCGACTCTACTCAAAAGCTAGACTATACAACAGCTCAA
Source organism: uncultured Dysgonomonas sp. (assembly GCF_934668725.1). Lineage (GTDB taxonomy): Bacteria > Bacteroidota > Bacteroidia > Bacteroidales > Dysgonomonadaceae > Dysgonomonas_A. The sequence continues at coordinate 47,193 of NZ_CAKUOF010000021.1, read as the reverse complement.
GACCCTAGAGGTAAGAGTACCATTTCACTGGGAGAAGGGCAAGTGACATGGGAACAACTTGTGGGGCAAGCCGGTATATATTATGCGAATAAATTTGCCAAAAATGATATTGATCTGATGTTTCTAGGTGAAATCAAAGACTATAAAACCAATAGTTTCTCGGCATACGCCAAAGATTTGAATTTTGCTGAATTACCTGAATTAGGTTTAGGTAAGCCTGCCAATAATCCAATAGCAGGAAAAAGTTCGAACACACGATCTATTGGTTATGTATTCAGAGCAAGATACAATTACGATGAAAAATATCTGGGTGAAGTAACCGGACGTTACGATGGGTCGTATTTGTTTGCTGGGATGGCCAATAAACGGTGGGCTTTATTTCCATCTGCTTCATTAGCTTGGAGAATTTCTAAAGAAAATTTCATGTCTAATTTGACATTTATCGATGAGCTTAAATTAAGAACATCTGTCGGTCTTTTAGGAAATGCCGGAGTTTCACCATTTGCATTCCTTTCCATATATAATTATAACCCAGACAGACCTCTGGTAAAATTAAATGACGTTTTACAAAGTGCATTATTCCCTGATGTTATTGCTAATCTGGATTTGACTTGGGAAAAAACCCTTTCTTATAATGTAGGCTATGATTTCTCTATGTGGGGAGGTAAATTGGGTATGGAATTCGACTTTTTCTATAAGTATATTTATGATATGATTACTGCTATGAGTGGTAATTACTCACCTTCAATGGGTGGATATTTCCCAACTTATGCCAACTATAATAGAATGGATACCAGAGGTTTTGAAATATTATTGACCCATCAAAACACAGTAAAAGCAGGTGGTCACTCATTATTTTATAAAATAGCACCCAATTTAACCTATGCTACAAGTCGCTGGTTGCGTTATCCCCAAGCGGCAAATGTTCCTTCTAATCAAAAAATTGTAGGAAGCAAGCCTGGATCATTATCCGGATGGATTGCAGAAGGATTGTATCGTTCGGAAGAAGAGATTGATAACTCTGCATGGTACGGAAGTCGTCCTAATGTTGGAGACATTAAATACAGGGACATCAATGGCGATGGTAAAATAGACAATCAAGACAGAGGTATTATAGGTCGTAGTAATCGTCCTGAATTAACCTTCGGTTTGAATTTAGCTGCATCATGGAACAATTTTGATATTAATGCTTTATTCTCGGGAGGAGCTTTATTCGATGTTTCTCTCACCGGAACCTATTACAATGGTTATGATGATAATACAGTTTGGACTCAGTCATTTAAAGAAGGCTCAAATTCACCATTATATCTAGTGCAGAATGCATATAGTATTGCAAATCAAAACGGAGAATATCCTCGTTTGACACTTGGTTCTCCGGGACATGGCGGTGACAACGGTCTGGCTTCAACCTTCTGGTTAAGAGATGGTAAGTATGTACGTCTCAAATCACTTCAAATAGGATACACTATCCCAACTAAGGTATTACGACCTTTGGGTCTTAAAACCTTAAGAGTGTTTACTGAAGGTTCGAATATCTTTACAATCTCAGGCTTACCTGATGGTATCGACCCCGAGTCGCCAGGTGTGAACAATGGGTATTATCCTCAACAAAAGACTTTTATGGGTGGTATTAATCTCTCATTCTAATAACTAAAATTCGTACAACTATGAAATATAAAGTATTAAGTGCTATATCCTTAGGGGTTGCATTACTCTTTCCATCATGTAGCGATTATTTAGACATGACCCCGACCGATGGAGCATCAGATAAGGTCATATGGTCTAATGTAACGAATGCCGAGTTAGCTATAAATAATTTCTACCACTATATCAGCGACTTGGGAACATTTGGTGAACAACAATCTTCAGCAGGGATGACCGAAGGGTTTACAGACATATTCAAATATGGGTCAATGACCTATAATGCTTACATGTATATTCCGAACGAACTAGCCTATGGCGGAACTGTACTTACTCCCAATTATGTTTCTACATATCTAGGAGGTTGGTCTGATCGTTACAAGTGGCTTAGATATATCAACCAAGGTTTAGCATATCTCGACAAATATGGAAGTGGAATCAGCGAGACAGACAAATTACGTCTTGAAGCTGAGATGCGTTTTTTCAGAGCAATGGTGTATCATGACCTTATTAAGCGTTATAAAGATGTTATTCTATATGACAAAGACTTGTCTCAAATTGCCATTGATAAAGCTCTTAATTCCGAAAAAGAAGGCTGGGACATGGTAGAAGCAGACCTTATGTTTGCAGCCAAAAATCTCCCTGTTTCTAAATCAGCAAACGGACGTGTAAGCAGTGGTGCAGCATGGGCTTTTATGACTAGAGCCATGTTATATGCCGAAAGATGGGATGCAGTAAAAACGGCGGCTTTAGAAGTTGAAAAAATGGGTTATGATCTGACACCTCAATATAAAGATGCTTTTACATCTAATTCTGTCGAAGCTATCCTTCAGTATAGTTATGACAAAGCTGGGATGACGCAGGGTTTTGATAATTATTATTCGCCTAAAGGGGATGCCGGAAATGTGCTTTCTGGAGGATATGGGACACCAACTCAGGAAATGGTGGAGTCATTCGAATTAGCTACAGGGGGTTTCCCTGATTGGACGCCTTGGCATAATCTTTCTGGTACTTACGAGACACCCCCTTATGATCAACTCGAGCCTCGCTTTCATGCTACCGTACTGTATAATGGATCATCTTGGAAAGGTCGTTCGATAGAACCATACATTGGAGGTAAAGATGGTTGGGCTGCATGGCGTACCGATCCTGTTCCTGATGGACGGACAACAACGGGTTATTACCTTCGTAAATTAGTGGATGAAAAACATAATTTCGATGAAATACAAGGGGGAACTCAGCCATGGATTGCCATCCGTTTTGCCGAGGTTTTGCTTAATTATGCTGAAGCCTGTTACAAAACAAATGATCCAATAAATGCCAATGCGGCAGTCAGGCGTATACGCACTAGAGTTGCACTTCCATATAAAAATTTGACTGGAGACAATTTGATGAAAGCTATTCGGCAGGAACGGAAAGTAGAGTTGGCATACGAGGGACTGTATTATTGGGATATGAGACGTTGGGGATTAGCCGAAACTGCATTTACAGGACTAAGAGTGCATGGGCTCAAAATTGAGAATAACGGAGATGGTACTTTTAAGTATACTTATGTCGATTGTGACGGACAGAGCCGAAATTTCCCCAAGAAAATGTATCGCATACCTTTACCTCAAGATGAGTTACAGGCCAACTCTTTAGTAAAACAATATCCGGAATGGCAATAATCTTCTAAAATCAATTTTATTATGAAAAAGAACATTTTCTATATTTTAGCTGGTTTGTGGTTACTCTTATTTTTCGGATGTCAAAAAGAAGATGAAGTTCAGCAATCTATCGAACGAGAACCGATCACGAGTATCGAAGCAAGTTTCACCGAAGGCGACTATAAACTGGAAGTTGCTCCTAATGCAATTTTTAAAACAAAGATTACCGATCGCGATATAACAAATATTGTAATAAAAGTGCCTTGGTATTATCCCGAAGCTAGTGATAACATGACATCCATCAACCGAATGAGGGTACGTGCCGAATTGGATAATAACTGCCGCATCGAACCGGAGTTGACAATTCTGGATTTAACTAAAGAAAATCATTTCAAATTATTTCTACCCAACGGTACAGTTCGTAATATTATTATTACGGGAGAAATATATAAACTGACATCATGCAACATCACATATTTTTCGATTGAAGATGCTGCTAACGAAATATCGGTAACAGGTGCGATAGATGATGCAAAAGGTACAATATCGCTTATTACACCCGATGATTTGTCAACAGTTAAAGTAGATTTGTCTATTTCGCCACATGCAACTATTGATAAGGATGTTGTAAATGAAGTGTATAATTTCAATTCGCCTGTCGAATTTACAGTGACCGCTCAGGATGGTATAACTAAAAAAACATACACCGTTAAAAAAGAAATTCCGAATAAAGTTGGATATGGGTTTACTCCAGGAACGGAAACTAACTTATGGTCAGCCAACCCGTTAGATTTAGGATTGAGTTGGGGTACAGGACAAACGACATTGGCTGCTATCGGAAATTATTTAATCATGTCAAGCGGAGATGGGTCTACACCGATTTATTTGAATCGTATGACTGGTGCTAAATTGGGAACTATTGTACTTGGTGGAGCTTCTTCTACAGGAAGTGTGGCTAATGATAACAATGATAACTTGATTATATCGAATACAGCTCAGTCAGGAGAAAAACTAAATATTTATCGTACTAAGTCTGTGAAAAAAGCACCAACTCTATACCTGTCTTATCAAAACACATCTGGACTACCTATATCTCGTATATTGGTACAAGGGAATCTTGATGGTGAAGCCCAGATTGTAGCGACTTGTGATGGAATTGCCGGCATCACCAATTCGAGTCAAGTTGTAAGATGGATCGTATCAGGTGGAGTTCCCGGAGCAGCACAAGTAGTAACCTTTACTGGAGTGCAATCTTGGGGGGGCGGAGCTACCAATACACAAGTAGCACCGGTATCGACAAATGTTTTGGATGGTTACTTTACCGGAGCTTATGACAGTAATGTAGTTTATTATGTCAATGGTACTAATAATGCGGGAACAGCGACTGTGTCGGATGGTAGTGGAAATAGTTGGGCTATGAATCAGAACAGGTTGGATGTCCGTACATTTAACAATGCCCGCTATCTGGTCGTGGGATCTACATCACATTTTCCACAATGGGGTATCAAAGGTATGGTATATCTGTTTGATATAACAAGTGTAGGTAGTCTGACCGGAGATGTTTCCAACTCTTCAGCCCTTGCTTTCAAAACAGTATTAGGCTCTAATCTGGCAAGTGGCGATGGTATATCTGCCAATGGTGATGTACTATTAGTTCCTTCTTCTAATGGCTTCTATTTACATCTATACTATTGGGATAATAATAACAAAATAGTTGGAGCTTATAGTTTCAATTGTATAGATAAGTAATATTTTTCCTTCAAATACAGGATAGGGAAATGATTTCGTATCCTGTATTTTAAAATGTTTGTAGAATATGAAAAAATTAAAATATTTACTATTCTTTTTCACCTTGTTATTAGGTTCTAGTGCATGCAGTAACGACGATGATAAAATTCCCGATTGGAATTGGGGTGGAGAAAGTGACAATTCGGTAAAACCGCGCTATTTGTGGATCGATGCAGCAGCTAATTTCCCCGACTATGCTAATAGCAAAGAAAATATAAAAAGAGATCTTACTCTGGCTAAAAATACTGGATTTACAGACGTTGTAGTAGATGTACGCCCGACTATGGGGGATGTATTATTCAAGAGTTCAGTAGCCCAATATGTAACAAAACTCGATTACTGGGCACCTGATGGTAGTTATGCTTTTTATGAACGTACCGTTTCGTGGGATTATCTTCAGGCATTTATCGATGCTGGTCATGAATTAGGTTTAAAAGTTCATGCAGCTATAAACACCTTTGTTGGAGGTAACAAATATCCCTATGGCTTAGGTGAGCAAGGATTATTATTCAGAGACGAGTCGAAACACGATTGGGCAACCTCTCTTAACCTTGAGGGTGGTGTTAAGAATATACTGGATGTTTCGGACGATAGCTACTCTGCTAAATTTTTTAATCCTGTAAAGCCCGAAGTTCAGAATTATATGTTAAGTATTTTGAGCGATTTAGCAAAATATAAGCTAGATGGTATCTTCTTAGACAGATGTCGTTTCGACGGTATGACCAGCGACTTCTCGGAATATACCCGTAAAGAATTCGAGAAGTATATCGGAGAAGAAGTAACCAATTTTCCTGCCGATGTTATGGCTCCCAATATGTCCGAATATCAAGCTTTGCCGACAACACTTCCTCCTTATTTCAAAAAGTGGCTGGAATTTAGGGTGAAAATTATTCACGACTTTATAGTGAAAGCTCGTACAACAGTCAAAGGAGTAAACAATAACATTCAGTTTGGAGTATATGTTGGTGCATGGTATTCCAACTATTACGGTGTAGGTGTAAACTGGGCTAGTCCTAAATTCAATACTGCATCTTATTATCCAAAATGGGCTACCGAAAACTATAAAGACTTCGGTTACGCCGATCATTTAGACTACCTTTTGTTGGGAGCTTATGCTTCTGCTGACAAAGTCTATGGTAGTACAGAATGGACTGTTCAAGGTTTCTGCAAAAAAGCTAAAGACTTGTTGATGGGTGATGTTAAATACTCAGGTGGTCCCGATGTGGGGAACTGGGGAACTCCGGTAGGTGTAAATCTCAATCAAGCAGTGATTAATACTGTCGATGCAGCGATCAATTCGAGCGATGGTTATTTTTTGTTTGACATCATACACCTCAAAAAATATGATTATTGGGGAGATGTAAAAAAAGGCATTGATACCTATTTAGCAACAGTTGAATCTAAATAATATGACAGCTCGCATAGTTTGTTTCATTGTGTTTCTTGCATGTACAAATGTACATGCAGAGGCACATGACAATGTATTGAAAGGAAGAGTTACAAGCCTGGATAAAGCTCTAGGCAATGTTCAAGTGACCGATGGTACAATCTGTGTTTTGACTGATGATGATGGTTTTTATACTATCCCATCGTTTGGCGAAGAAGGATTCGTATATATTACCACTCCGACGGGATATCATTCAAAGGTGAAAGATTCTACGATCCCCCAGTTTTATCAAAAAATAGAAAAAGGAAAATCAAATTACAATTTTGAACTTATCCGTAATGATGAAGACGATACACATCACGTCTTTTTTGTTCAGACCGATGTGCAGGTAACACAACCAAAAGACCTAAACGTTGGGTATAAAAGAGTGATAAATGATCTAAACTCTGAAAAAGACAAATATACAGGTATCCATCAATTCAGTATTGACTGTGGTGATATCGTTGGCGATAGCCCTTTACTATTCCCATTATATATCGAAACGGCTAAATCTATTGATTTACCCATATTTCGCAGCATAGGTAATCACGATATGGATTATTACGGTCGCACACACGAAACCTCTGATCGCACATTTAGTAATTATTTTGGTCCGACCCATTACTCTTTCAACAAAGGTAATGCACATTACATTGTCATTAATAATAACTTTTTCATCGGACGCGATTATTTCTATATGGGCTATATAGATGAAAAAACATTTAATTGGCTCGAACAAGACTTATCACACATACAGGATAGCAATCTGGTATTTTTGGTCATGCATATACCTGCACGTCTGACAAATAAAAAAGAGCCTTTTCAATATAATTATGATCTCATTGCCGATCAAACAGTAAATGCACAGGCATTATTCAATTTGCTGAAACCTTATAATACTCATATTATATCGGGACATATGCATTATAACCTCAATATAGAGCATGATCACAATATTTTTGAACACAATACAGCATCGGTCTGTGGAACATGGTGGTTAGGAGATATTTGTCTTGATGGCACACCGCAAGGTTATGGGGTATACGAAGTTAATGGCAACAATGTGTCTTGGTACTACAAAGGAGTTGGTTATCCGACTGATTATCAAATGAGAGTTTATCCGGTTGGTAGCTCTTCTGAACACCCCGGTCAGGTCATAGCCAATGTGTGGAATTGGGATTCGGCATGGAAAGTAGAATGGCTCGAAGACGGCATTCTTGCTGGAGAAATGGAGCATTATACAGGTTATGATCCCGCAGCACAACAATTATGTAATGATAAAGAAAAAATAACATACGACTGGATAGCGGCTATACCTAACAAACATATGTTTAAAGCAACACCTATAAATAGTAGTGCTGCAATAGAAATTCGTGTAACCGATCGTTTCGGGAAGGCATATACTCAAAAAATAAAAAGATGATGGACAGACGCAAATTTATTCAGCTTTGTTGTGCTAGTACAGCTTTATTCGCAGTGAATAATTCATTGTTAGGGCAAGTCAAAAATAAACTTCCATCTAACAAAAAATGTACCTCCTGCATCAAGCCAATTGCCGGAACTTGGTTTGAATTTAAGCATCATCTCGATGTTGAAGGTGTTTACTGGAATCCGATGTTGAGTGAGTTTACCGATGGTCAGTGGCATAATCTAATTAAAGATATCAGCGAAACAGGTATGCAATATTTGATATTGATGTCTGTCGCCGATAATGGAAAAACATTCTATCCTACTAATTTACAACCTCGATATGATTATATCTGTAAAGATCCGCTTGAAGTTGTATTGAATGCAGCTGATGAATTTGGCTTGAAATTCTTCATTAGTAATGATTTCTGGTCTGACTTCAGGAATGTCGACAAAATGATGACCGATAAAGATATAGCAATTTTACGTGAAAAAGGAATGGAAGAGGTGGCTCAAAAATATTCGCATCATACAAGCTTCTATGGATGGTATTTTCCCAATGAAACAGGCATATTCAATACAATCGATGAGACAACAATTAAATATGTAAATCGTTGCTCGGAGGTTGCTCATCAACTTACACCTCGAGCCAAGACTCTGATTGCACCTTATGGAACCAAGTCGATCCGTTACGATGATCTTTATATTCGCCAATTAGAACGTCTAGATGTTGACATTATTGCCTATCAAGACGAAGTGGGGGTAAAAAAGACAAAAGTGGGAGCCGCCGGAAAATACTTTGAGGCTTTATATCGTATGCATAATAAAGCCGGACGCTCGAGATTATGGGCTGATCTGGAAATCTTTGAATTCGAGAAAGATGTTTATACCAGTGCTTTAGTTCCTTCGGTTATCGATCGGGTATTGGCTCAGATGGAAGATATCACGCCATTTGTCGAAAATATATTGATCTATCAATATCAAGGCTTGATGAGTAAACCCGGATCTATTTCGAAGATTGGACACACAAGGGCTGAGGAGCTTTATTCTGATTATATGACTTGGTACAAAAAACAACAAGGATTGCTATGAGAACTAAGATTTTGGTATTATTACTATTAAGTTTATACAGTTTGAAGTCTTATAGTCAGTGGACAAACACTCGAATAGAGGAACAAACATCGCCTAAGAACGATATACGTGCAATCTGTTTCGATCCATCAGGAAATATGTTTGTAGCAACTGCTAATGGAATCTACAAACAACAAAATAGAGAATGGATAGCCGATTCACCCGAAGGTATTTATATCGAATCTTTTAACATTGATTATCAAGGTCTAAAACGAGCTGGAGTTTGGGGAGGAGGTATCTATAAAGCTGAACCTAATCAAAATTGGAACAAGGATGAAAAGGTTTCTATTTCTATGTCAGCCAATGTTATCTGCAATGATCAGAACGGAAATACCTGGATAGGCACATGGGATAAAGGTTTAATTAAAGCTGATATTGTAGGCGACACATCTGTCTATAACACACAAAATGCTCTTTTAGGAGATAACTCAGTATTGTCTATTGCCACCAATAATAACACTCTATGGGTTGGTACTTATCACGGGGTCTCATACTTAAACAATGAAAATTGGACGTTATACAACAGAGATAACAGTCCTTTACCAAATAATGACATTTACTCTTTAATGGTCGATAATGACGGCATAGTCTGGATAGGTACTTGTAGCGGATTAGTGAAATTCGATGGTAATAAATGGACTAGCTACAACACCCAAAATTCGGATATTCCATCTAATATAATACTTTCTCTGGCAATAGATGAAAACAAAACACTTTGGGTGGGTACACCTAAAGGTTTAGTCGCTAAGAGCAAAGACAATATGCAATTATATAATACAGCAAATAGCAACTTGATGAGTAATCGTATTCAGACAATTACAATAAAAGACAGCAAACTATATGTAGGAACTAATCTTGGACTATCCGTAGCCGATATATCTGTATTCGATCTATAAACCGTTTTTTTAATCTGGCAAAATATATTATTTGATGAAAATACAACTATTCAACTATAAAACCATATTCTTATTACTAGCCTTTACTATATCATTTACAGTAGTTAGTAGTAACAATAATAAGTATCCGATTATACCTGTTCCGGCAAAATTGAAGACTGAAAAAGGACAATTCATATTCGATCAGTATACAAAAATCTATATAGAATCGGGAAACACGGAAGATGTAAACAAAGCATTCTGCCTATTTCGTAAACAATTTGCATATCTATCGGATATATCTTTACCTATCACATCGGACAATCTTACAAAAAACGTCATAAGATGTGCAATCAATAATAAGCTTGAAAACAACGAATCGTATATTCTTGACATCAAACAAGAGCATATTCGTATAGAAGCAAAGTCGTCTGTCGGAATATTCTATGCTCTTCAAAGCATTCGTCAATTATTGCCTGCCGAATTTGAAAGCAGAAACAAAGTGAATGCTATAAAATGGACAGTGAATGCTTGTCGAATCGAAGATGCTCCCGAATTTGTCTACCGCGGTTTTCATCTCGATGTGTGCCGTCATTTTGTCCCTGTCGAAGAAGTAAAAAACTACATCGATCAAATGGCTTTACTAAAACTAAATATTTTTCATTGGCATTTGACCGAAGATCAAGCATGGCGAATCGAAATAAAGAAATACCCCAAATTGACATCTGTAGGATCGAAACGTTATCGTACTGTTGTAGGACATACCAATGATTATCCTCGGCAGTGGGATAACAGCATCACTCAAGATTTTTATACACAAGAAGAAATAAAAGAAGTGGTAGCCTATGCACAACAGCGGTTTGTAACTATCATTCCCGAAATAGAGATACCGGGACATGCCACAGCGGCTTTGGCTGCTTATCCCGAACTATCTTGCTCGGGAGGTCCATTTGATGTGGAAGGTCGTTGGGGTGTATTTAATGACATTTTTTGTACAAAAGACGAAACTTTTGAGTTTCTTGAAAATGTATTGACAGAAGTTGCAGAGCTTTTTCCATCATCATATATCCATATCGGGGGTGACGAAGCCCCCAAAGTACGTTGGCAAAGATGCCATATTTGTCAGGAAAGAATGAAGAATGAAGGCTTAAAAGATGAACATGAACTACAATCATATTTTGTCAAACGGATGGAAAAAGTAGTTCATCGATTAGGTAAACGAATCATCGGTTGGGACGAGATATTAGAAGGAGGGATTGCCCCCGATGCCACTGTTATGTCGTGGCGAGGTGTCGCAGGTGGTATATCAGCAGCTAAACAAGGGCACGATGTTATAATGACTCCATCGGAAGCCATGTATTTTGACTTCTATCAGTCACAATTACAAGATGATTCTCTGACCATTGGTGGTTATCTGCCCATAGAGCGAGTATATGCTTTTAACCCTATTACAAAAGAATTAAGTAAAGAAGAACGCAAACACATACTAGGAGTGCAGGCTAATACATGGACAGAATATATGCCGAACCGTATTGTTCGAGAAGCCATGATTTTTCCCCGTATGGCAGCTTTGGCAGAAGTAGGCTGGTCGACTGAAAACAATAAAAGCTTCGACTCTTTTGCGGAACGTTTACCGTCACTTTTAGCCCGATACGATGAAATGGAACTAGGTTATTCCGAAGCATTTTATAGTATAAAAGCCGTTCCGCTAACAATCGATAATCAATTGATGCTGAAACTGAAAACAGCTGCCCCCAATACCGTTATTTACTACACGCTAGATGGTTCTGATCCTGATCAATCGAGTAAAATATATTCTCAACCAATAGCCATTGGCGGTAGAGAGTTTACATTGAAAGCTATTGCTACGAAAGATGGTAAAATGATGTATAGACCCTATGTTCGGGACTTTATTGTCAATAAAGCTGCTGGACAGAAATTGATATTCGAAGATATCAATGGTAATAGCTTCACGCAAGATGGTTCGGGAAATTTAACCGACTGTATGATAGGCGGGGAACCAGTAAGTCGCCCCGATTGGTTTAGTTATGCAGGTGCAGATGGCTCTATAACTATTGAGTTCGGCGCCCCCCAAACAATCAGTAATATTATTTTCAGTTCGGCCAATCAGAATAATGTATTAGTATATTCTCCTAAAGAGATCAGCTTTCTGGTGAGTGAAGATGGTAATAACTTCCGATCAGTAGGTCTGGTTACTCACGAACAAATAGCTGATTCGGACGGTAAAGCTTCCGTAAATTTTACACCTGTTACCGCTAAAAAAATAAAATTGAATATAAAAATGTATGGTATTATACCTGATAACGAACCCAATAGTGGACAGATGTCAGCACTTTTTGCAGATGAAATAATAGTTCAATAAGATAAATAAGATTTGAGATGCTACTAAAAAGAATAACCTTAGGATGTATATTGCTTTGTACAACATTTGTACAAGCTAAAGTTAGCCTTCCGGCTTATTATGGAGATCATATGGTTTTGCAACAGCAAGCGACAACAACCATAAATGGAAAAGCAAATCCGAACAAGGAGATCACTCTTCGTACATCGTGGGAAGATAAAACCTATTCGACCCGAAGTGACAGTAAAGGTAAATTTAGTATATCGGTATCAACATCCGAAGCCGGAGGTCCCTACTCTATGCAGTTCTCGGATGGTGAGATACTAGAGTTAAAAGACATTCTTCTGGGAGAATTATGGTTCTGTTCGGGACAATCCAATATGGAGATGCCTGTCAGAGGTTATAAAGGGCAACCTGTATTTGGTAGCCAGCCTTATATTGTAAAAGCAAAGGAGGAGCGTCCGATACGTATGTTTACAGTTAAAAATGAATGGAGTAAAGACTTGAAGGATGATATTTCGGGTACGTGGATGTTGCACTCACCTCGTAATGTAGGCAATTTTAGTGCGGTAGCCTATTTTTTCGGAGACATGATCGAAGAACAACTGGGTGTACCTGTTGGACTGATCAATTGCTCGTGGAGTGCTTCTAAAATAGAATCGTGGATGCCCAAAGCCACTCTCGAAAACATTTCCGAGATAGATTTATCAATACTTGATGCTTCCGACTTTGGTTATCCCAATGGTACAGCCACTCTTTTATACAATGCGATGCTTCATCCATTTAATGGATTAGCAGTCAAAGGTATATTGTGGTATCAGGGCGAAGCCAATAGCAACGAACCTGAACTGTATAAAAAGCTATTTTCTGCATTTGCAAATGATCTGCGAGTATTCTTTGACAACCCTATCTTACCCATCTATTATGTACAGATTGCACCTTGGCAATCGGGCAACAAAGACGAATTAGATTGGGCATGGTTTAGGCAAGCACAACTCGATCTAATGAAGCAAGTACCCAATACAGGAATGGTCATTACTGCCGACCTGGGTTCCGAAAAATTCATTCATCCTCCCCATAAAATAGAGGTCGGACAGCGTCTCGCTTATTGGGCATTAGCTAATACATATGGAAAAGATGGATTTTTACAGAGTGGCCCCATCTTCAAAGACTACGAAGTAAAAAACTCTGTTGTCGAATTGTATTTTGATTTTGGTTATGATGGCTTGAATCCAGAAAAGGAGCAAGTCGAAGGCTTTGAGATTGCCGGGGCGGATAATGTATTTGTTCCAGCTCAAGCCGAAATCATCGAATCGTCGAATATCGTAAGAGTATGGTCTAATGATATTAAAGATCCTAAAGAGGTACGTTATGCTTTTCGCAATTACAAAACAGGAACATTGAAAAATAATGGAGGGCTTCCTGCAGCTCCTTTCAGAGTCGAAATTCTAAAATAAATTATGATTATGAAAAAAATAAACTTATTACTCTTTTCATTTCTATTTACTCTGTCTTTTGGATCGTTTTCATGTAAACCGGCTAAAAAAGAAGCTATAATAGAAAACTTCGATAATAAAAAACAAGCACTAATGTGGTTCGATGCCAATGCTAACTTTGCCAGATTCAATGACAAAGATTCAATCGATTATTATTTGACCAAAATTGCTGATTTGGGCTTTACCCATGCCGTAGTGGATATTCGCCCCATATCAGGTGAGGTACTTTATGTAAGTAAGTTAGCACCCAAATTAACTGAATATAATGGAGCTAAAGCCGGAGATTTCGACTATCTAGATTATTTCATTACTAAGGGGCACGAATTAGGGCTGGAAGTACATGCATCTATCAATGTATTTTCGGCAGGCAATAATTATACTAAAAAAGGACTTGTATATGACGGTCACCCCGAATGGGCTTCGATTGTATATACCCCTAATCAAGGTATGATTTCTATTACCGAAGATAAGGGTGACTATAAATATGCGGCTATGATAAACCCGATCAATAAGGAGTATCAAGAATACATTCTAAATGTATTAAAAGAGGTTACGACAAAATATCCCAACCTCGATGGTTTTATTTTAGACAGAGTGCGCTATGATGGTATCAATGCCGATTTTTCACCACAATCTAAAGAAGCATTTGAAACTTATATAGGAGAAGAAGTAACACGTTTTCCCGAAGATATTTTTGAGTGGAAAAAAGATACTAATGGTAATACCCAAAGGATCAATGGTAAATACTTTAAGCAATGGATAGAATGGCGTACAAAAAACATTTATGATTTCATGAAATTGGCACGTGACGAAATTAAATCTGTAAATCCAGATATATCATTCGGGACATATACCGGTGCATGGTATCCATCTTATTACGAAGTAGGTGTCAATTTTGCCAGCAATCAATACGACCCTAGTAAAGATTTCGATTGGGCTACACCCAAATACAAAAACTATGGGTATGCCGAATTACTAGATCTTTATACAACAGGAAACTATTACACAACTATGACCATTGAGGAAACTAAAAGCAATAATCCTTCGATTAAAAATGAAACAGACAGCGAAGTGCATAGTGGAGAATGGTATTCGGTCGAAGGATCGAACCGCAATCTGAAAGTTATTCTTAAAGATAAACAATTTAGTGGAGGAGTTCTTGCCGATCAGTTTTATGACAATCCTGAAGGATTAGCAAAATCAATAGAGCTGAACTTGAAAGAATCCGACGGTGTTATGATCTTTGACATAGTACATATTATAAACAAAAATATGTGGGATCAGGTCGAAGAAGGTATGACAAAAGGTAATATGATAAAAAGATGAACAGATCGTATGCACTGGATGCTTTGAGAGGGTATGCTATTCTGACTATGATATTGTCAGCAACTATAGTTTATGGAATACTGCCCGGGTGGATGTATCATGCTCAGACACCTCCTCCTCACCATATATTTAATCCCGATTTGCCAGGACTCACTTGGGTGGATCTCGTTTTCCCTTTTTTTCTTTTTTCAATGGGGGCAGCTTTTCCTTTTTCTATAAGAAGGAAGATCGAAAAAGGCGAAACCAAATTAAATGCTATTTATGAAGGCTTTAAACGGTATTTTCAGCTCGTATTTTTTGCTATTTTTACTTATCACCTGGCACCATGGGCACTTAACACCTCCGATTCTTCGACAGCATATTGGCTCGGCTTATTAGCTTTTGCTTTATTATTCCCGATGTATATGCGAATACCTCTCCAAATATCGAGTTGGCTACGGACTATCGTAAAAAGTGTAGCTTTTCTCATGGCACTCGGACTTATGATTTGGGTAGGGCATAAAGGTTACTGTGCCTTTAATCCGCATTTCGAAGATATAATTATCCTAATTATGGCGCACATGGCAGGCTTTGGGACGCTTATTTATACTTTAACGATGCACAGACCCACTATTCGACTGCTTATTTTGCCCTTTCTAATGGCTATATTTATGGCATCAGACGTCAGCGGAAGTGTCAATGCTGCTATATACAACTATGCACCGTTATCTTGGATAAATGCAGAAGGAAGCACTAAATATTTTATACCCTTGGATTGGCTATTCAGATTCGAATACCTAAAATACTTATTTATCATTATACCTGGAAGTATAGCTGGAGAATATTTGAAGCAGAGTATTGACAATCCTACTAAAGAGATAAATACAGAATCTAAATTCGGCAGAATAATTCCTTTATATACTGTCTTGATTGGAGTCCTTATTATTATCATCAATCTTTGTTGCCTATACAACAGATATCTATTTGTCAATTTGTGTACAAATGCTCTATTACTATTTATAGGATATCTAATTTTGAAAAACAAAACAGGTACATCCATAGATTTGTGGAAAAAGTTATTTACAGGCGGAGCTTATTTAATATTGCTAGGACTTGCATTCGAAGCTTATCTAGGTGGAATAAAGAAAGATCCAACAACATTCAGCTATTTATTTCTGACTGCCGGACTTGCTTTCATGGCACTGATGGCCTTGAATATTATCTGTGATTATTGGCAATGTAATAGGAGTACATCTTTTCTAGTTATGTCGGGGCAAAATCCTATGATTGCTTATGTTGCCAATGGATTGCTTATTGTACCTATTCTATCTTTATTGCATATAATGCCCTATTTCTCGGTATTTAGTACTAATCCGTGGATGGGCTTTCTACAAGGGTTGATTTTTACTTCATTAGCATTAGTTGTAACGGTATTTTTTACCAAAATAAGGTGGTTGTGGAGAACCTGATAATCCTATAACTGACTAACTTGTTCTTGTGTGTTGAATTTATAAACTAGAGTTAATATTGATTAATGATTTATGGCATGCGATATTTTGAAATATTTTATGTATCAAACGATTACAAAGAGATGTCTATTCTCATCTGAAGACTATAGATTATCCCTGACTTTAGAGTGCAATGAGGCTGTCGTAGTGCTGAAAACAGCATTGTAGCATATCCTAGGAGAAAATCGAATCGGGTTAATCTATCATTCGGACAGAGATGTTCAACATTGTAGGCATGAATATGTAAGATTATTAACAGAAAACAGTATTTACATCAATATAACAAAAACCAGTGATCCTTATCAAAATGCAATAAAGGAAGGATAAATGGTATATTGAAAGACGAATGGCTGGATCATGAGCATTAAATATTGATTCCTGAAGACTTCGATACGAATACACAAAATGTATCAATAGATAATGCTGTGACTATCCATTTCTGTTTGAACGGAGAAGTCAACATAGATAATCCTTATGCAGGTAGTGTAAATATCGTATCCATCGAAGGAAATGTAGTAATAACATCGGCTATTACAGACTCCGAATTGAATTATATTCTAAGTGGAGTCACAAACAATGGATCGGTCAAGGTTTATAGCACTTATAAGTTTGGTCTGATACTAAATGGTGTAAGCCTTATCTGTACGAACGGACCAGCAATAAATATTCAATCGTCCAAAAAAGTATAAGTATCGCTTATCGGCAATACAAATAATCGTTTAATAGATGGCATTACACACTTATAATCGGAAGTTTAAGACACAAAAACAGCCTTATCTAGCGAAGGGCAACTAATATTCAATGAAAATGGGAGTTTACTTGTATATGGACGGGATAAACATGCTATTTGTAGCAATGATTATAACAGAGTAAATAAAGGAAATATAAAGGTTGTAACTTCGGTTAAAGATGGTATCCATACAAATGACTATTTCGAAATGAATGGTGGAACTCTCGATATATCATCAACTAATGATGCTATCGAATGTGAAAGTGGTTATATTTCAATCAATGGAGGAAACCTTATCTTAAATAGCAGTGAAGGCGATGCTATAAAAACATCGTATAAAGGGACTGACACCAGTATTGTACCAGATATCACGGTAACAGGCGGTAGTATCAATATTTCTATTTCGGGGCAAGCATCCAAAGGCTTAAATGCGAAAGGTAATATTACAATATCAGGTGAAACAATCAAAGTTGTAAGTACGGGCAATGCTTATTATGATACCGAAGAGGCCGATACATCATCTTCAGCCGGAATAAAAGCGAAAGAGAATATGACTATTTCAAGCAATGCTATTATCACAATAAATAGTTCTGGGAAAGGAGGTAAAGGTATCAATGTAGATGGGACCTAGCATTTGATGGAGGTGAAACAACTGTAACTACAACAGGTGAACAATATATTTACGATAGAAATAATAATACAGCATCGAAAGCAATCAAGAGCGATGGCTACCTAACAGTTAATTCGGGAGATATAACAATTAAAAACACGACTACCGAAGCCGAAGCCTTAGAAAGTAAATCAACTCTGACCCTCAAACGGAGGAAATATAGAGATAGAAGCTTACGATGATTGTATCAATGCTTTTAATCACATAGAAATCACAGGTGGAAATATCTATTGTTACAGTACAACCAACGATGCAATAGACTCTAATGGCACTTTGACTATTAGTGGAGGAACCATTGTTGCTGTTGGTTCGAGTCAACCCGAAACGACATTCGATTGTGATAATAATACTTTGAAAATAACAGGCGGAACACTCATCGGTATTGCTGGATCAACAAGTACTCCGACAAGTAGTGCATCTACTCAGCATTCTTTGGTCTATGAAAAACCAGGAACATTCGAATTGAGTCATATTGAGTCTGCTTCGGGCCAAAATGTACTCACATTCAAAGCTCCCAGAACTTACTCTCAGACTGTAATACTATTCAGCAGTCCAAACCTAAAGCCCAATACAAGTTATATTATTTATTCGGGAGGAAGTGTTTCGGGAGGAAACGAATTTCATGGACTTTACGAAAAAGGAACATACATAAAGAGAACAACCGAATCAACCTTTACGGTCAATTCAATGATCACAACTGTGGGCTTTGTCAGTAGAAATCTTGGAGGAGGTAGACCTTAACTTAATTTTTAAAATCTGGGTAGTGTAAATTAAACTGTGTCAGCGTTAAGTTTTCACTTATAATATATCAGGTTTTTCGTCTTCATTTTACAATGGGTAATGAAGAACCTGAGTTTTGTTGGTTTTACAAAACTAATAAAATAGTTCATATCTTGTCATTAATCCAGTAATTTAAATTTTTCAGGGTATATAATAGCCAGTTGTTGAGCTGTTTTACTCCAATCCCAGAGCGGCATAGTCCATTTCTTCTTAATATTTCTATAGGCTAAATAGACGAGTTTTTCTAAAGCGGTATCATTGGTAAATACACCCTTATTTTTTATAACTTTTCTTATCTGACGATGATAACCTTCGACCGTATTTGTTGTGTATATCATACGTCTGATACCATCAGTATACTGGAAGTAGGCTGATAGTTTGTCCCAGTTGTTACGCCAGGATTTAATAATGATGGGGTAATCTTCCCCCCATTTGAGCTCCAGATTATCAAGTTCTACTTCTGCCTGTTCCTTGCTGACAGCACGGTAAACCAACTTCAAGTCTCGCATAAACTCTTTCTGATCTTTACTGGCCACATACTTGATTGAGTTACGGATTTAATGTCAATACAGGTCAGGTCTGAACAGTCGTATCGGAGAAAATACTTTTGATAGCATCAGCAAAGCCTGTCAGATTATCGCAGCAGGCAATAAGGATATCTTCAACGCCTCGGGATTGCAAGTCTGATAAACAGGACAGCCAGAAGTTAGCTCCTTCACTTTTGGCAATATACATACCCAACAAGTCTTTATAGCCTTCCTTATTTATGCCTAAGATATTATAAATTGCCCGGGTAACAGATCGGTTCTTATCATCCATAACTTTATAATGGATAGCATCCATCCAGACGATAGCATAAACATTATCCAAAGGACGACTACGCCAGGATTGTATCTCGGATAAAACCCGGTCGGTGATGGAGCTGATAGTTTCTGCTGAAACCCGGTTACCCAAATTTTCCTCCATCCAGTCACTGATCTGGCGGGTACTGTTACCCATAGCATATAAGCCAATGATACGATCGGCAACGCCATCAGCTAAAATACGTTCTCGTTTTTTGATAAATTCAGGCTCAAAGGTAGATTCCCGGTCACGTGGAGTGTGAACAAACAGTTACTTCTCCAAGCGGTGTTTGGACTTTTTAGGGGTATGTCCATTACGTCGATTGCCCGATAAACGCTCCTGTTCATCTAAATGGGCATCCATCTCCCTCTCAAGAGCGGCATTCAGGATGTTTTCCAATAAGGGAGCAAAAGCTCCATCTTTACCTAATAAAGATTTGCCTGATTTGAGTTGTTCCAAGGCTTTCTTCTTAATGCTTTTTCCATAAAAAAAACTGTGTTAGTAAAAATAATAATTTATTATTTACTGACACAGTTTAGTTTACAGTCTCAAAATCTGTTTTTTTATTTTCTCCTATTTTGTACTACTTTTAATGTACCCATCTCTTTTACGAATAGATAAAAAGCCTTATAACAATCATCACTAAGCACTTTATTTTCAAAATCTAAACTCATATTTCCCTGATATTTTCCTATCTTTGAATAAATATTACTTTACTTATGTATCATGAAAAAGCATATCTTTTCTTTATTATTGATAGCAATAGCTGTCAGCCTTAATGCTCAGGTCGACTCCAAATACCTAAAAGGTTCAGTTCCGGAGGTGGATGGGAAAATTGTCTTCTCCAAAGCTATAAAAGTAAACAATACCATATCGGACGATAAAATATTCGATTTGATGGATATATGGGCAAAAGATAATTATTCGTCTCAAACCAACCCCAAACAACGCGTACTATTATCAAATGCTGCCGACAAAACGATTGCATGCAGGGGCGAAAAAGACATTGTATTCAAGAAAACAGCTCTTTCGTTAGACAAAACTACAATGACTTACCAACTCATTCTTCAGATAGAATCAGGAGAATGTCTTGTTACAATAAAAAATATAAAATACGATTATTACGACAAAGGTTCCAATAAAGACTTGTATACCGCAGAAGAAATGATTAGCGACAAAGCGGCATTAAACGGTGAAAAACTAAATAGATATTACGATAAATTCAGAATTAACACAATCGATACTATCGACGGTATATTCAACTCCATAGACGTATATCTCAATGGAGTAAAAAGGCGTGAAGGTGCAGCTGAAGCTGAAGCTCAAAGAACTGCAACTACAGTTCAAACAACCACAACCCCTGCAATCCCATTAATTCCGCTCACAGCCAGCTCACCTATAGAGATACAGCCCACCGAAACCGATGCAGGAGCTAACATAAACACTCTACCGGGATTCAGACATATTACCGCAGACAAAATACCCGGAAACATCATCAAATTATTGAGTGAAGCTACCTTGATAACTTCCGGATCAGGAGAAAATGTAAATGTAATGACAGCATCTTGGGGAGGATTAGGGGTATTCTGGGAAAAGCCTGTTGCATTTAGCTTCTTAGGCGCTCAACGTTACTCGATCACTACGATGGATAAGGGAGATACCTACACCGTATCTTTTTATACAGAGGCTTATAAGGATGCTCTTCAGTATTGCGGGTCAACCAGTGGGCGCAACGAGGATAAAATAAAAGGTTCGGGACTAACTCCGATAAAAACACCTTCGGGGGCAACAGCATTTGCTGAAGCATGGATGATATTTGAATGCAAGAAAATGATTGCCCAACCTTTATCTCAGGATGCTGTAACCGATAAAGAAAGCAACGCAGCAAAAAAATGGAACGGCAAAGAATTACATAAGCTCTATATCGGAGAGATAGTAAATGTTTGGGTAAAATAATATAAACCGACTGCCATAAATTAAGATCGGGTAATTCACAAATTGAATTACCCGATTTTTATATATAAATCAGAAAAATAAACCGCTACTTACTTTAACTTCTCTCAATATAGTCAGAAAGCAATACTGCCCGACAACATGATTCTCCCATTAGATATCGGGCTACCCTCTAAACTGTTAGATGATGTGTAAGTCAATCTACGCACATAGTCAATCCGCAACAAGTTAAATATATTCGCCAATCCGATATTAACCTCAGCATAAGGTCTGTCTCCTAAGGCTGTAATACCATTATTGAAAACAAACAGATCCGAATGATAGGCAGGATTATTATTATCGGATAAAGCTCCATATAATACTTTTCCTCCCAAACATATCTTCATTTTGTTATTCTTATCAAACAAACGTGCAGGTGACCAATTGAGCATTGAATTGACCGTAGCAGAAACAAATCTGTCAGTTGCAAATTCATAAAAATTCATATTATTATACGCCGTAGGACTGAACACATAACTCTGGTTTCCTTCGGGTACAAACAATAGCGGAAAAGGTACCCGTCCCCACATTTTACCTGCCGACAAATCGGTATCTATTATTCCTGAGTTTTCGGGCAGACTGACTCTTTTGAAAAGATTCAAGTTCAATACATCGTAGTTATATCCTGCTCCAAATAGGCCTTTAATACCTTTACGATAGGTAACACCAACTTCAATAACTGCACGCCTGATAGCTACACGGTTCTGTTTTACTTGAATAAATCTCTCACCCGGAGCAAAACGCAACGACAGTATCAGATCGGTACTGGTTATATTGTTAACAACCATAGTATCGGTTCCATTTACGGGTTTTAAATACCTCACAACCCCCATAGGTCTGTCATAGGTTATCTTACCTCCTATTTTATAAGACAGATTATGACTATTCTCACTCTCAAAAGTAAGTAAACCTACCCTTTGCAAAGACATATTATTTGTCGGAGTTCTCATAAAGGACTGAAAAACATTATCCCTCACCATATCCAGGACATTTTGTCCGGGTATATTTAAATCTGAAGCATAAGTAAAAGCTATTATTTTTTTAGGATACTCCCAAAGGGATTCTTGCTTTGGTACAAGAGAATAGGCCAAGTTAGCCTGATATTTCATTTTTTGATCTTTAGTTCCGTAAGCCATATAACCGCCCAACTGGAATTGATCCGAAAAATTAATCATCGTATTCCCCCCTACTCTTAGCCTTAAACCTTCCATTTGATTGTAGCTTATAAAGTGAGTCAATGGTGATAATTGAAATTTGCCATTTACTCCTCCAAGATTATAAGCATTGCTCATGATAAGAGTAACCGTTCTTTCCAAACGAGTAAATTTTTTACTGTTATTACTTGCATCCTCCAGATTGTAAACCTCGCTCTGAGCATCAGTCAGAGGGATCGGTCTTATATTTGCCCAATAGGCAGAGTCTCTCTTAAAATATCTTTTTTCTATGTTGTCACCCCATTTCAATGATCTTGCGGGTTTATCGAAACTATAATCCGAAAAAACGTATGTTCTTGATACCGCCATAGTTCTTTTGTCTCTATTACCAACAAATAAAACATTCTCATTCTTTACCGGAACCAGAGTAGAATCAACCCTGCTATAATAATGCTTAAAGAGTATATCATTGAGATAATTAACCGTTTGAGGATTATTAAATGTAAAATCAGCTTCCATCAAAGCAGGTTTATCCCCTTCCGATATATATAACCTCCCTGCAAAAGCATTCTGCTTCATATTTTTACAGAAAAAGAAAACCTCATAACACGGGACACCGTCTATCTGAACTTTGCCTGTTAACCGATACGTATAAGTCCCCATGTTCGATTTGTGAAGCGGTCCTTTAAACGAAAGCAACATTATATCGTTATTTTCTTTAAAAAGATCGGTACTCCCAAAAACCTCATCCAGAAAAGATGATATATTTTGAAAGCCGATATTCTTAAAAAGCCCGTTACTTTGTGAAGCCTCAAGGGTCTGTCCCTTTTTCTTTTTAAGGTTATCGGCATAAAAAGACTCATAATTCTCAAACAACAAAACTGTTATATTTTTCTGCCCGTCTACATTACCCGAGCGTGCATAATCGAGAATAAAATCGAAAGGTTGAATTATATACTTAGAAAATAGTGCAGACTTTTTCTTACCAAGATGCTGTTTTTGTTGAGATGTCGCAGTATCATTCCTTTCGATGATGTTGACAAAAGTTTTTTCGTACAGATTGTAGTCATAGTAAGGCTTTTTCAAATAATCGCCATTTACATGATCTTCGATCAAACGCGTTATCAAAGACGACGCATCCGGAAAGCTATCTTTACCGGAAAAATCCCTAAATGAATTTATCATTTGTTCGCTTGTTTGAACATCCTGTGCTGTGGCTACAAGCTGGCAACAGAGAAATAGGCATAGAACCAAACTGTGTACACGCGTAAATAGAGGCATATCTTTTATTTTATGTTTTTCAGTTCCAATCATTGCTAATGCAGATATTCGGGATAATTAATTGATATAACTATTATAAAAAATAACAAATATCAAAAACAATAGTTCACTTAAAATTCCTTTGGTTTTATATACATCTATTAACCAAACTTATTCGGCATTTTTCTCCAGCAAAACCAACAATTCTCGTCTTATAAAATACCCATTAATTATATACCGGCAGATACAATACCCTATGAATAATGTATTCGGGTACCGCACTGCCGGTATAATATATAAACTTTGATTAAAAGAAAGAAAAGCTGTTATCAGAAGCTTAAGGGAATAAGTAATTTTATTCCAAAATTACGTCCCATATTAAAGACTCCCTCGCGGCCTGTGACTTGATTTACATCTGTATATTTCAGGCGGCTCAAGTGATTCTGATAAGCCTTGTTCGTTAAATTATTTGCCGTAAAATAAAGTGATGCCCATGTACGCCCTTTGTGTACAAAGTCGGTTCCGAATGAAGCATTCAGCAAAGCGTAAGCCGGTGTTACAGTTTCGGTATCAAAAGCCGAAAAGATGCGGTCTTGTTTCAAATTACATTCAACACCAACCGATACATACGTATTATTTAGCGTCTTACCATGACGAATCAAATCGAAACGTAAGTCGGAGATCAACTTAGGAGCAGGCGTAAAAGGTAAATATTTTGTAGAATCGGGTTGGTTCAACTGCACTGAGTTCACATAAGAGAACGAATTCTGAAAATGTAATCTTTCAATAGGATGTATGTCTATACTTATCTCACCTCCCAGAATACGGGCATTTCCAGATACAAACTGAAATGTTTTATATCCATCCGTCAACAAATCGTGTCCATCCTCATCCAATAATTTATGCGAAAAAATATAATTATTGATACGATTAGCAAATAGCGAAACTTCCCCTGATATTACCGGTGAGGAATAACCAAAACCTAAATCTGCCTGCCAACTGTTTTCGGCTTTCAGATTAGGATTACCAATTTCATAACGAACAGCACCTCCGTGTGCTCCGTTAGAAGCTAACTCACTGATATTAGGAGCACGAAATCCATGTGAAAGATTCAACTTTGTATACCAACCATCCGATAACTGGTAAGTAAATCCTAAACTTCCGCTCAACCCATTGAAGTTTCGGGTATATGCCGGAAATATCTGCGGTTCGTGGTCATGGTCGTGATCGTCTCCCTCCTCATGGTCATCATGACCACCATCTCCATGGTCATGCACATGAGGTTCGAACTCTTTTACATTTTGGTGGCGATGGTCGAAGCGCAATCCTCCGCTTATATCCAATTTACCGAAACTCTTGGAAGCAATAACAAATACTCCCATATCAAACAGCTTATACTCGGGCAGAAGTTTTTCATGCCCCTTATTTAACGAAGACTGATACATTCCGTTTATACCTGTCACAAACTTATAACCGCTGATTTCGGGAAATGTATAGCGCACATCATAATTAAAGGTATGCAATTGGAAATACAAAGCATACTCATCCCTATTCAATACATTTTCAAATTCCTGACGGCGGTTTTGCTGGTAACCCAAAATGGTACGCAAACTACCATCCCCTAATATAATATTACTGTTCGAAACAGCTTTGTAATGATACACTTGTTGATAAGGCACAAATTGCCTGTAAGACCTGCCATCTTTATCAGTGGCAATAGCCGAGCCTTCTTTACCATCAATAATAGCCGGTCTTAAGAATCGTCCTGTCTCATCATCACGCTCTCCCTCAACAATACCGGGGGTAATATTATAATAATCTAAAGTTAAGTGAGAATATCCCCAATTTTTATTTACACCTAATAATCCGGAAACAGCTCTTTCCTTAAATCCCGAATTAAAAACATATCCATCATATTTGTTTTTATACGAATGAGCCCATTTATCACTATATCTGGCATTCCACACAATACCGCCTTTATTCCCGGCCGTATTTACCGAATAATTAATCAAGCCATTATTGGTTTGATACTCTGTCAATACATTTGCCTCAATAGAACCATCGGGTAATACAGGCTCAGATTGAAAATTGATAACGCCTGCCATAGCATCCGAACCATACATTAAACTGGCAGGTCCTTTCAGTATTTCCACCGAACTTACCGATTGAGGGTCAATCTCAATACCATGCTCATCGCCCCACTGTTGTCCTTCCTGGCGTACTCCGTCATTAACAACCACTACACGGTTATATCCCAAACCACGGATTACCGGTTTAGAAATACCTGCTCCGGTAGTTATTTGTGATACTCCCGGTTGACGCGATATAGCATCTATGATATTAGTGGACGATTGTTGCAGAAGTTCTTTCCTTGCAACAAAAGATATCGGAGAAGGTGTGCGCTTAATCAGAGAACTTCCGGTTAGAGAGGTAACTACCACTTCGTTGATTTCGGCAGTCGACTCCTTCAATTCGAAATTCATACTATTAACCGATCTTAGATCAATAGTCTGCACAATAGTTTGATGCCCTAAATAGCTTACTTGTATAGTGGTTCTCACCATAGGCAGATTATCAATCCGATAATATCCTTTATCATCAGTAATAGCCCCTTTTTTCAAATCGGGAAGATAAATATTTACGCCCATTAATGCTTCCCCATCTTTCTCATCTGTAATGAATCCTTGCAACGACCGGGTATCAACGTTAGTATTATCGGCAAATACCGTTGTTAAAGAGAGCAGGCATATGAAGATTAAAGTCAAAGACCTTTTTATGAAAGACGTTCTTTTATGTATATATATTATTTTCATTAGTTTTCAATATTTTATAAATAACAACCGAATAAGAACAGGAAGTATTTTATGTCATTTCTATAAATTATAACTATCAATCGTAGTTATATATTAGAAAGACAATAAATAAATCTGAATCCTTAATTAAAGTTGATATTAGACTAGTACAGCTAAAAATGTAAATTTCTTTTTCGAATAATATCAACTATGCATGCAGAAATTTCTCTGCATCATATATTATAACAAAGAGACAAGAAGCCTTGAAACCCTGATATAACAATTAGAATAACTTGATTTTAAACAATGTAAACGAACTATTGATATATGTATATCTACAGGAACAGAACTATAAGCCCACCCCGTATGGAGAACTAATTAGTTCACCTTTACATAAAAACAATAGAAAACTCTGAGGAACTTAACAAAGACCATCTACCGGAGGGGCACGAAGGGAAATGTGAGGTAAAAACTGATAAGCCCAGGTTTGAACATCAGCTTGTATAATTTCAGCAAAGTAAATGTCAAAATAATGTTGCAGCTCGGCAAACTGCTGCGGAGTAAATGCCTGAAACATGAAAAGACAGATATCACAATCCTGGTGGAGGGCTGCTGATTTTCCGTCCGCATGAGGATGTGTAGTATAATGCGATTCGTGATCAACAAACAAAAAGTGAACCGGCTTCATCAGTATTACACCGAAGAAGGCGATTATAAATAACGAGGCAATTCTCTGCCTGTTTATTAATTGCACTTTCACTTGATTGGTCAGATTTCTGTTTTAACCTAAATATTCAACAAATATATAATATAAATGCCAATAGAACTTCAATTTTCAGATTAAGTTCTTTATCAAAAGTATCTATCACTATATAAAATTTATAATGATCTCACTTCTCCAGGTTAATTATCAGAGTATCGAAAGGAGCTGCGTTATTATAAAATTAATCCGTCTTTCATGTGGATGGTACGATCGGTTATTTTCGCCAACTCCTCATCATGCGTTACAATTACAAACGTTTGTCCGAACTGATCTCGTAAATCAAAAAACAGTTTATGGAGTTCTATTTTATTTTCGGTATCGAGACTACCCGATGGTTCATCGGCTAATATAACCGAAGGATTATTAATCAATGCACGAGCCACCGCTACCCGCTGTTTTTCTCCACCTGAAAGTTCATTCGGCTTATGTTCCAATCGCGAAGACAAACCCAGTAACTCGAGTAATTCTTTCGCTTTTTTCTTGGCCTCCCACTCTTTGGCTCTACCAATTAAAGCCGGGATCATTACATTTTCGAGAGCGGTAAATTCGGGTAATAACTGATGAAACTGAAAAACAAACCCAATGTTCCGGTTTCTGAAATCAGAAACTCCGGTATCATTTAATCCGGTAACTTTTTGCCCATTGATGATAACTGTTCCCGAATCAGCCTTATCGAGAGTACCTATTATCTGTAGCAGAGTAGTTTTGCCTGCACCGCTTGCTCCCACAATAGATACAATTTCACTTGGGTTTACATGCAAATTTATACCTTTAAGGACTTGCAACTGCCCGTAACTTTTGGTTACATTCTGTACTTCTATCATATATTGAATTCTTTCATCCTTAATTGTAAACAAAATTAGAAATAAATTGACAGGTTCGTTATCAAATCAGCTAAATCGACAAAAATATTAAATTCGCTGAACTATTTATTAGCTACACAATCAAAAAAGTATTATATAGTTTTGTTCTTAGGCGTATCATTAAAGACTTGCAATTACTGATATTAAAGTTTTGTTACTATTTTTGTAAAGAATATGGCTATTCAATAATCACACTGTCTATAAATTTAAAGAAAAAGTACGTATTTATCTTGTCTAAGTAATAAAAGGTCTGACACCTCTCTGTAAATAAATGAAAAAAGTATTTGTTCTTATCCTATTCTGTCTAGTATGCATGTATACAAATGCACAAACCTATCATAAGGATGATAAAGAAGGACTGATGCAAATACTCAGACAAGCATCTATGGTAAGAGATAGTCTTAATCTCGAACAATTAGGCTTGAATAGGCAGGATACTGTCAACTGGGAAACTTCGGACGAATGGATCAAGAAACTAAAAGGCGTAGAGTGGAACGAAAAACTACCCAAACGAATAACCGCAATAGACTGGACAAGTGTTAATTTAGCCGGAGATTTCAACTTTGAATATTTCCCTGAACTTCGTTCTATTATATGTTCCCGCAACCATATTTCGAATATAAATATCCAAAAGAATAAACAACTCCAACACCTGAACATTTCATCAAACGAGATTGACAGTATATCTGTATCAAACAACAAGTCGCTTACTCATCTTAATGTTTCCAGAAACGGACTGACTTCACTTAATCTAAGATACAACAAACAAATTGAAAGCCTGAATTGCAGTTACAACGGGCTAAAAGAAATTGATCTTTCGAAGAACCAAGAACTTAAACATTTTGAAGTTCAGTGGAATCAACTTCAATCTTTAGATATATCAAATAATCGAAAACTTACAGAACTGGCTTGTTCTCAGAACTATCTGACTTCGTTAAATCTGTCAAAAAACGCATCGATAGAGAACATTGATTGTTCTGACAATAAACTGGCTGATCTTGATCTACAATCCAATCCTGTTCTATTCCAATTAGCATGTGACAGGAATCTGTTAGAAAATATATCTTTTGGTACAGCATCAACTTTGTCCATATTATCCTGCTCGGAAAATAAACTACAGAGCTTAAACCTGCTATCACTGAAGGATCTGAATATTCTCGATTGTAATAAAAACTCTATATCTTCTTTCGATCTATCGAATAATACTAAGCTCCAGCTCCTTAAAGTCTCAAACAACCCTATATCAGCACCACTTGATATTAAACCGAGCAATCTGCTAATGGAATTATATTGTTCCAATAACAGTTTAACGGAACTTGATGTAACTCATAACCAAGAATTGATTTCGCTTGACTGCTCATCCAATACTCTTAATAACCTTGATTTATCTGAGAATATATATTTGTCAAAACTAGATTGCAGATCGAATAGAATTATATCTCTGAAACTGGAGAATAATCCTGCTATAACAGTCTTGAGTTGTGATTCGAACGAGATTAAAATACTAAACACAGCACCTCTTATCAGACTAGAAAAATTAAATTGTTCTATCAACAGCTTAGACAAACTCGATCTCTCTCAAAATATTGCATTAACGGAGCTGTCATGCTCCGAAAATCAACTAAAAGACCTGAATTTAAACAATAACAAACTTTTAAAATCTTTGGACTGTTCTATAAATGTCATTGAATCATTAAATATTACTAATTGTAAAGACTTAACCGAACTACATTGTGACGACAATGAACTGACTGATTTAGATGTTAGCAACAATCGCGAACTAACAATACTTACATGCTCAGCCAATAGCCTCACAACAATAGATTTGAGTAACAACACTCGATTAAGCATGCTCGATTGTTCGAATAATTCTTTAGACGACATTAATCTGCCACTCAATCATCGCTTACTCTATCTTGATTGTTCGAACAACAATTTAACTCATTTGAGTACCGATAGAAGCTTTTTCTTTAAAATGAATTGTTCGAATAACGCTTTAAGCTTTTCGACTCTCAACTTCTCTGAATATACATTCCTGCGTAACTATACTTATGCTCCACAAACAGTCATTGATGGAGGGACAATTAAATGTGGTGACACTATAGATCTTAGCAGCGAGTTTCTTAAAAATGGCAAAGAGACCCAATATCGATGGTATGAAAGCGGCGA
Source organism: uncultured Dysgonomonas sp. (assembly GCF_934668725.1). Classification (GTDB taxonomy): domain Bacteria; phylum Bacteroidota; class Bacteroidia; order Bacteroidales; family Dysgonomonadaceae; genus Dysgonomonas_A. Next base: position 16,592 of record NZ_CAKUOF010000021.1, on the reverse strand, counting down.
AGAAATTCTTTTCGACGGCAAAGAGGGTATATTTATTGTACCCGAATCATTTGCAGGAGTAAATCTTACCTGTAGAATGACAAACGACACTTTTCCTAAACTGACTCTTCGGTATAAGGTTTCGATAGAGGCTGCCGAAAAAAAGCAAGAATAGCTTATTTTTCATACCTTTGCACAAAGAATGTTGGCATACCAACGAGTTATACATAATAGCTCGTCCATATGTTGACTAACAACTTGTAAACTAAGAAAACAAATGGCGATATCCTATCTTCAGGTAGATCAGCTCACTAAAAGCTTTGGTGATTTAATATTATTCAGCGATTTATCATTTGGCATTGCCGAAGGACAACGAATTGGCTTGCTTGCTAAAAATGGGACCGGAAAAACAACCCTACTCAATATATTGGCAGGTAAAGAGTCTTACGACTCAGGCTCCGTAGTATTCCGTCGCGACCTGAGAGTAGCGTATCTGGAACAAGACCCTCAATATCCGGGCGATATAACCGTACTTGATGCCTGTTTTCAATCAGGAACAGATGTAACCGATGTTATTGCCGAATACGAGAAAGCAATGGAATCGGAAGACCATTCTAATCTGGACAATATCCTACAACGCATGGATATGCTGAAAGCATGGGATTACGAACAACGAGCCAAACAAATCTTATCGCAATTAAAAATCCGTAACTTCGATCAAAAAATATCCGAACTTTCGGGAGGTCAGTTAAAACGGGTTGCATTGGCAAACGTACTGATTACCGAACCCGAACTGATTATACTGGATGAGCCTACCAACCACTTGGATCTTGATATGACCGAGTGGCTCGAAGAATACCTCCAACGTTCTCGTCTCAGCCTTCTGATGGTTACTCACGACCGCTATTTCTTGGACAGAGTTTGTTCGGAAATTATCGAGATAGATCAAAAACAATTGTTTCAGTACAAAGGTAACTACTCGTATTATTTAGAAAAAAGACAAGAAAGAGTAAGCAGTCAAAATGCAGAAATAGACAGGGCTAATAATCTTTTAAGAAAAGAATTGGAGTGGATGCGTAAGCAACCCAGAGCAAGGGGAACAAAAGCAAAATCGAGGATAGATGCGTATTACGATTTGGAGAAAAAAGCGGAAAAGGAACGCGATCTTGGTAATGTTCAATTACAGATGAAAGGCTCGTATATCGGTAACAAGATATTTGAAGCTAAACATATATACAAATCATTCGGTGACTTGAAAATCCTCGAAGATTTTAATTATGTATTCGCCCGATACGAGAAAATGGGTATTGTTGGTAATAACGGAACAGGAAAGTCTACTTTCATAAAAATGCTAATGGGAGAAGTCCTACCCGACAAAGGTGAATTTGACGTCGGCGAAACCGTAAATTTCGGATATTACAGTCAGGATGGTTTGCAGTTCGACGATCAGATGAAGGTATTGGACGTTGTACAAAACATAGCCGAGGTTATAGATCTTGGCAATGGTAATCGCCTGACCGCCTCACAATTTTTACAGCACTTTTTATTTCCACCCGAAAAGCAACATAACTTTGTCTATAAATTGTCGGGAGGAGAAAAACGCCGTCTTTATTTATGTACTGTACTGATAAAGAACCCTAACTTCCTTGTGTTGGATGAGCCAACCAATGATCTGGATATCATGACTCTTAATATCTTGGAAGAGTACCTTCAAAGCTTTAAAGGATGCGTCATTGTAGTATCTCACGACCGTTACTTTATGGACAAAGTGGTCGATCATTTGCTGGCATTTTCGGGCAATGCAAAAATAAAAGACTTCCCCGGCAATTACACTCAATATCGTGAATGGAAAGAGGTACAGGAACTTATAGAAAAAGAAGCAGTACAAGCCGAAAAAGTTAAAGAAGAGAAGCCTAAGGTTGAAGCTCCCAAAAGAGAAGAAAAGAAAAAAATTTCATATAAAGACAAACGCGAATTTGAAGAATTGGATGCCCTCATTCCTCAATTGGAATCTGAGAAGGCTCAACTGGAGAACGATCTCTCGAGCCCTGATTTATCGCCCGAAGCCCTTCTTGCGAAATCGAACCGCATCAGCGAACTTATAGATGAAATAGAAGAAAAAACATTACGCTGGTTAGAATTAAGCGAATTAATGTAGAATTTAATATCTTTAAAAAAAAGAATACAGTACTATGTATTCTTTTTTTATCTAAAAAGCTATTAGTACCTGCATTCTATAAATAAATTACTTTTCAGAATAAAGAGAAATAATTATTTTTATGCCCGAAAAAAATAATTTTAAACAGGTCTGAGACCTTTTTTCGGCATAGATGCAGTTATCTGAAAAGTTTGTTTCTTACACACAGCCTTTACTTCAAGAAGAGTGGGTAGACTTCGAGCAGGCACTCGAACAAGAATCTCCTACAAGTATCCGTATTAATCCGAAAAAAGCGAATGGATTACTCATTGAGGCAGACAAAGTTCCTTGGTGCGAAACAGGTTATTATCTGGCAAAGCGCCCATCGTTTACATTCGATCCACTTTTTCATGCAGGAGCATATTATGTGCAGGAGGCATCATCGATGTTTATTGAACAAGTCTTTAATCAATATCTGAAGAAAGATATTAAAGTGCTCGATCTATGTGCTGCTCCCGGAGGAAAGTCGTCTCATATTGCTAGTCTTATATCAGAAGATAGTCTCTTGATATCGAATGAAGTCATCAAATCCAGAGCTTTCATCCTCTCAGAAAATATGACAAAATCGGGGTATCCGAATGTAATTGTTACCAATAACGATCCATCGGATATAGGGAATAAACTTCCGTGTTTTTTTGATGTAATTCTAATTGATGCTCCTTGCTCGGGCGAAGGTATGTTTCGGAAAGATCCGCATGCGGTAGAAGAATGGTCACCTGCAAATGTACAGTTGTGCAAAGAACGTCAGCAACGTATTGTAGCCGATGTATGGGATGCATTGAAACCCGAAGGAATACTTATCTACAGTACCTGTACTTACAACAAGCTGGAAAACGAGGAAAATATAAACTGGATACTCGATAACTTTGATGCTGAAATATTACCTATAGAAACTGATGCTAACTGGAATATCTCGCAGGCATATAATAATGAAGTGTTGGCACATCACTTCTTTCCCCATAAGGTAAAGGGAGAAGGCTTCTTTTTGGCAGTCATACAAAAGAAAGGGAATGTCACTTTCGATAATTTACCTTCTAACAAACGAAATAAAAAACAGAATACAGCCAAACCTCAGACATTGGCTCTAGAATACAAGAAATATATTTGTCGTCACGAAGAATATACTTTCTTTGATAAAAACGGATTGTGGTTTGCGTTTCCGGAGCAACAATACGAAGCTTTTTTACAGGTTAGCTCTCAACTGAAACTGGTATCAGCCGGAATCTATATGGGGGAATTCAAGGGGAAAGATTTCTTACCGCAACATTCTCTGGCAATGTCTAACCTGATAAATAAAGATGCATTTACACTGCACGATATAGACAGAGAAACAGCTATTGCTTATCTGAGAAAGGAAGCCTTAGTATTTGAAGACCAACCCAAAGGATATATCCTTCTGACTTATAAAAACGTACCCTTAGGATTCATCAAGAATATAGGAAACAGAGCCAATAATCTCTACCCAAATGAATGGAGGATCAGAACAAGCCATCTGCCGGATGAAACGACAGATGTACTTATATAAAAAGAGTTAGCTTAAATAGCTAACTCTTTCTATAATAAAAGGTCTCTGACCTTATACTTAAATATCGAGGAACTCTACTTCTCCCGATTCGATATGATAAACAGCTCCTACAATATTAATTTCTCCTTTATCATATGCTTCCTTTAAAACAGGATCAGATTTTCGTAATTGTTTTACGCCGTTCATAACATTAGCCACAACTGCCAAATTCGAATTTTTACCGGCAGTTTTCAACACCTCCTGCTCCTCTTCTTCACTTTTCAATTTATGAATAATCTTAGAAACATGGTCTGCCGATTTTTCCAAGTCACCATCCAAATCGTCCGCATGATCCAATAGAGCTTGAATAGCTCCGCATCCTAAGTGCCCCATCACTACCACCAAGGGAGTATGTAAATGCTCAACTGCATATTCGATACTGCCTTCTTCGTAATCACTCATGACATTACCGGCTGTACGTATCGAAAATATATCGCCCAACCCCTGATCGAATACAATTTCGGGTGGTACACGCGAATCAGAGCAGCTCACGATAATACATTTAGGGTTCTGTCCTTTAGTTAAGTCTTTTACCCTCTCCTGATCTTGGCGCTCGTGGGTAGATACACCTGAAAGAAAACGTTTGTTCCCATCCTGTAGAATTTGTAACGACTCTCCGGCTTTAGACGGAGACGTTTCAACAATCATTTCGACTTTTCGATCGGGATTAAATGCCGAATTTTGAGAAAATACTATACTGCTAGATAACAGCATGGATAAAATAATCCCTGTAGTAGAATAAAACGAGAAAGATTTCATAAAAATTGAATATTAAACTCAAATGAGTTATTTATTGCTTTTACAGACAGTATTCAAATGAATTACAACGATGAAACACATCATCAAACTCTCTCAATTATCTATAATAAGCGTTTACCTAAATTGAGCGTAAAAGTAAAAAATGTATCTAATTTACAATTAAAACCGACTCTTTATTTTTCAAAAAACTGACTCTTCTTTTAAGAGATCTTTAAGTCAATTATATAAACAAATTTACATTTGCATTCTCTGCTCTATCCAGGTAAGCGGCAACACCACCGATAGTAATATTGTCCATTAGTTCTTCCTGCTTGATTCCCATTACATCCATAGACATAGAACACGCTATCAGTTCGATACCATTATCAATGGCTTGTTGCATCAGACTTTCAAGCGTATCTATTTTTTTCTCTTTCATAATATAGCGCATCATCTTACTTCCTAAGCCTCCCATATTCATTTTTGATAATCCCAAGTGCTTGCTGCTCGAAGGAAGCATCATTCCAAACATTTTACCTAAGAAATCTTTTTTCACGGCAGGCTTATTGGTCTTTTTGATTACATTCAATCCCCAGAATGTGAAAAATATACTCACTTTTTTACCCGAAGCCAATGCACCGTTAGCAATCACAAAAGAAGCCAAAGCCTTGTCCAGATCGTCACTAAAAACAATCAGCGTTTTATTGTCTTTGCCCTGAGAGTGAATTTCACAAGATGGTCCTTTAGTAGATTTCTCGATACATGCAGTAACAATACCTTCCGAATTACTTATGCTTATAAGGTTTGCCCCCATCATATTACACCACCCTTTAAGATCTTCACCAAATGCCTGATCGGTAACCTTTATTTCTAATCTGTCACCCGCATTTATTTGGTCATAGTTCTTTTTTAATTGCATTATCGGACCCGGACATTGTAATCCGCAAGCATCTATAGTTATTGTTTTCATTCCTGATTCAGTTTTAATTGGCGTATTATCCTGTATTATCGCTTTTTCGAAAGCAACACTTGTTGATTGAATATCTGATGCGCTCGAATACGTTTTGTATCCTCCCGACAGATTATAAACATCGGTATAACCATGCTGATGCAAAATACGTGAGGCTAAATATCCACGTAACCCTACAGCACAATACAATATGATCTTTTTATTTTTAGGTATTTCGGATAATCTCGAACGAAGGTCATCAACAGGAATATTTATTGCACCTTCGATATAGGCAAACTCAAACTCTCCGGTTGTTCTTACATCGATAAGAAATATTTCGTCCTTGCTTAGTTTATCCAATTCTCTCCATTGAATAACCTTTACTTTATTTTTCAAAATGTTTTCGGCAACAAACCCTGCCATATTCACGGGATCTTTAGCTGACGAATAAGGAGGAGCATAGGCATGTTCAATTTCCATCAGATCATAGATCGTACCACCTTTTTTAATAACCTGAGCAAATAAATCGATTCGCTTATCTACCCCATCGAAGCCTACGATTTGTGCCCCCAACAATTTCCCGTCAGCAGGTGAAAAGTTTATCTTTATCGATAAAGGCAAAGCATTCGGATAATACCCTGCATGAGAATTACCATGCGTGAATGACGATAAATGTGCAATATTTTCCCGATCCAATAATTTAGAAGATGCTCCCGTTGCCGCTACGGTTATATCAAATACTTTAGCAATGGAAGTACCTATCGTTCCGGTATATTTATAAATATTCCCTTCCAATATATTATCTGCTACTATACGTGCCTGTTTATTGGCCGGTCCTGCCAAAGGAATCAATGAATGTTTACCGATTACAGGGTTAAAAACCTCGACAGCATCCCCCAAAGCATAAACATCGGGATCAGAAGTTTGCATATAGTCGTCAATCTTTATTCCTCCCAACGAACCTAACTCCAAGCCTGCTTCTTTTGCCAAATGTACTTCAGGACGCACACCAATACTTAGTATGACCATATCAGCCGATATATCCTTTTTGCTTGCAAGTAGTACCTTTATCTCACTTCCACTCGATTCGAAACCTTCGACTACTTCCTCTAATAACAAACCGACTTTCTTACTCTTCAGATGTTGATGTACAAGGCTTGCCATCGAAAAGTCGATAGGAGCCATCACCTGATTGCTTCGTTCTATCACACATACTTCAAGTCCTGCATCCTGCAAGTTCTCAACCATTTCGAGACCTATAAAACCACCACCTATAACAACTGCTTTCTTGGGATTATGCTGACCGATATAAGATTTTATATGATCCATATCGGGAACGTTTCTCAATGAAAATATCTTAGGACTATCAATTCCCGGCATCGGCGGCTTGATGGGTTCAGCCCCTGTTGAAACTATCAACTTATCATAGCTCTCAGTATAGCTTTCGTTAGTTAAACGATTCAGCACCGTAACCGTTTTACTTTTCAAATCAATAGCAGTTACTTCCGACTTAATCCGTATATCAATATTGAAACGTTTCACAAATCCTTCCACCGTCTGAACAAACAACCGGTCCCTTTCGCTAATAGTTCCACCAATATGATAAGGTAAACCACAATTGGCATATGATACATATTCGCCCCGCTCAAATAAAACAATCTGAGCATCTTCACTTTCTCTCCTCATTCTCGCAGCTGCCGTAGCACCTCCGGCAACTCCTCCTATAATAACTACTTTCATTATATATTAAATATTTTAAATATTAACCATTAAACATATTTGCCATTAACAACTATATTGTCAAATAAAAAGGGAGTATAATCCATCAAAAAAATCGCGCCACCTTTACTACTCTCCTAAAACTAAAAAAAGCGATCTCAATTCTTCAAAATTCATTTCTTTCTCCAACATTTCCTTTACTTTTCTTTCGCCAGATTCACTTAATGTAAATATCATCTGGCGTTTATCAACTATCCCCATCTCACGTACAATATATCCTTTTGTCTCAACTGTATTTATAACACGGGAGACACGTGAATTTGATAAGCCTATAAATTCGCACAATTCATTAGCCGATTTAGGTTTACCATCCTTCAGGCAACAAAGTATCATTCCTTCATTGATTGTGATACCATTTTTATCGGCAAACTCTTTTTCGAAGTTATAGAGTGCTTTATATATATCTTTTAGCCTACAAATTGATTCCATTAAAAATATTTGCTATTAGAAATTATTTTCAAAGTAAAGAGTTTATATTGAGAATACAAAAACAAATGTCATTTTTATGAAAAAATTAGCATTATACAGCTAAAACATCGAACGAAAACATATTGAGAAGAATCACCTATTCTCTTTTTCTTCCCTATTTTCTTTCTGAGATCTCTTATACAGCAAGCTATTAAGGAATAATAATACAAATACTTCGAATGCATCCTCTAAATTAACTACCTTTGTGCAGTATTTACAAAAGCGATATTAAGGTACTAAACCTTTTTATTCTTTTGGTAAGTAAAACTGCAACTGCTACTTATAGCGGTCAGTACAATATTAAAAACATTCAAATAATTAAAAACATCAAGATGAGCAGCAGAAGAGATCTAAAAAAACTAATCAATAACTCAATGGAGTTATTATATAACGACTGTATATTTTACAAAGTATTTACACACAGTCCGAACATCCAAAAAGCCGATGAGATTATTCTCAAAATAGCAGATACACATACAGACCTGATTAATCGTTTGAGCGTATCTGAAGGAAAAGAAATTAAAAGCAGAACCAAAGCTTATTACAAAAAAGTAAAAGAAGATTTACAAAATCAAGTCAATAAATTTGGATTAGAAATTCAAAAATTAGTCTGACATTCCGAGTATGCAAAAGCTTAGTAGTTTCATCCTTAAAAAAATAGGATGGAAAATTGTCGGGATTACCGATTTACCCAACAAATGTATCATATGTGTAGCTCCACATACAAGCAACTGGGATTTACTTTTAGGTAAATTGATTTATTTATCATTAGGACGAAAATCCTACTTTCTTATAAAAAAAACCTGGTTTTTCTTCCCCATGAATTTATTATTCAATGCGATGGGAGGAATACCTGTTGACCGTTCTAAGAAAACATCTCTCACTGAGCAGATGGCTACGCAGTTTTCTCTGCGCGATAATTTTCAATTAGCCATCACTCCGGAAGGTACACGCAGTAAAAATAACGATTGGAAACGTGGTTTTTACTATATTGCAACAGCAGCCAATGTACCAATTGTGATCGCAATACTTGATTATAAGGATAAAACTGCATATTTCGATTCTGTTTTCACTCCTACGGGAGACGCAGATAAAGATATAGCAGCAATACAGGATCGTTATAAGAACGCAAGTGGTAAACACCAGGAAAAGTTCTCATCAGGAAATGAACAATAAAGATGCAAAATTAAGAATAAGCCTTCTCCAAACCGATATAAAATGGGAAGACAAAGAGTACAACCTTGCAACTCTTGATAGATATATATCAAAACTGACCGGAAAGACAGATCTAATTGTCCTTCCGGAAATGTTTTCTACCGGTTTTTCAATGAATAGCTCCATATTAGCTGAAACTATCGAAGGAAACACAATACACAAACTACAAATATGGGCAAAGCAATATAATGTTGCTTTAGCCGGAAGTTTTATCGCCCTCGAAAATAATAAATACTACAACAGAGGATTCTTTATTACACCATCCAAAGCAACATTTTATGACAAAAAACATCTGTTTAGAATGGGTGACGAATCCAAACATTTCTCCCCAGGAGACAAACAATCTATCATACAATACAAAGGATTTAATATTTGTCTTTTGATTTGTTATGATCTCCGGTTTCCTGTATGGGCACGTAATGTAAATAATAAATATGACTTACTTATATATGTAGCCAACTGGCCCGATTCGAGAATTAGAGTATGGAATGTGCTACTCGAAGCTAGAGCTTTAGAGAACCAAGCTTACGTTTGCGGGGTAAACCGTGTGGGCAAAGATGCTATAGGACTTTCATACAACGGACAATCGGCATTGATCGATTACAAAGGGAATAAACAAGCTTATTTAGAAAATGCCATTGAAGAAGTACAGACTGTTGAAATCTCCAAAGAAGAGTTAAATTTATTTAGAAATAAATTTCCTGTATGGAAAGACGCAGATAAATTCACTCTTATTTAAAGACAAAACAAAATAAGAAAACATACTAATATTTTATAGAATAAATGTCTTTTTAATCTTAGTAAACAAGATCAACAGATGTTTGTTATATAATTAAGTAATACTAAATAGAGTAAATAATGAAAAAATTGGTAAAATTGTCATTCGCGCTAGTAATGATACTATCGTTAGGTATAATGGCACAAAGTTGTAAATCATCAAAAAATTCGGCCAAAAATGATTATCCCGGAGAAACCACTCCGAACATTTCAGGAACCTGGGTTTTGAAATCACTAAACGGTCAACCCGCGACAAGTCTTTTTAAAGGAAAGATCCCTACAATGAATATTGATGTTGCAGAAAACAGAATATTCGGAAATGGTGGATGTAATGGTTATACAGGAACGTATACTTATTCGAAGGGAATCCTTTCTGCCCCTAATTTAGCTTCAACCATGATGATGTGTGTTGAAGAAAATCAGGAACATCAATTCCATACAGTATTGGGGCAACCTAATAAAGTTTCTTTAGTAAACGGCATACTTACGTTAAAACACGAAGGAAAAACTGTTGCTGAATTTGAAAAAGGTATTGATACATCTCTTCTTTCCGGAGAATGGAAATTAGAGTCAATAGCTGATGGTGATGTAAAAGCATTATTTACCGATAGAGAACCAACTATATCTTTTGACCTTGCCGAAAGCAGATTAGGTGGAAATGCGGGATGCAACCGTTACAACGCAACTTACAAAATAGAAGGAACAACAATAACAGTGGGGCCTGTAATGTCTACAAGAATGGCTTGTCCTAATATGGAAGGTGAATCTAGATTCACACAAATCATAACAGGTGCATCAACTTTAGAAGCCTCTATGAATAAAATCACTTTTTCTAAAGATGGGAAAGCGGTTCTTACTTTTGTAAAAGACGTAAAATAAAAAGTAATACGTATATATTCATTACTGCACTTTATTGCGATAATTGGCTATTATGAATATAATTACTAAACCCATAAAGAGGTATGAGACCTTAAAATATAAAAGCAGTGAATAAATTATTCACTGCTTTTATATTTAATATATTACCTTTGTCATAAACAACAAATAAAGACATCAATATTCTCATTTTGAAAACAAAAATTGTCATAAACCCTAAATATAATCACCTCAAAGATTTTATTGCCGATTTACCCTATAACTTCGATAATCTTGGTGAAGTTTTATTCGGTGGTCGAAATATTATCAGAGATATACCGATTGGAGATCTAAGACTAAACGTAAAGTCCTTTAAGATTCCAAACGTAATTAATCAATTTGTTTATGACAACTTCAGAGTATCAAAAGCGAGACGTTCTTTTGAATATGCTAATATACTTCTTGAAAAAGGTATATATACACCTGATCCTGTAGCATTCTTAGAATGTAAACAAGGTTTACTTTTCAAACAGAGCTACTATATCTCAATACAAGAAAACTTCGATGGATTAATGAGAGAATTTAATACCGGAGAACTTACAGGTCGCGAAGATCTATTAAGCCAGTTTGCTAAATTTACTGCTAATATGCATCAAAGAGAAGTTTTACATCTTGATTATTCTCCGGGAAATATCCTCTATAAAAAAGAAGGGCCGAACTTTCATTTTTATCTGGTAGACTTAAACAGAATGTACTTTGGCAATATATCGATGGATTTGGGTTGCAGAAGCTTTAGACGTCTGTGGGGAAATGAAGAGATGATAAGATTCATCGCTTCCGAATATGCTAAAGTACGAAATTTTGATCAAGATAAATGCATTGAACTTACACTTCTTTACCATAGAAAATTTTGGGAATATTTTACAAAAAAACATCCTGATAAAAAAGCTTATACATAAATAGCAACAACTAATGACTAAAATATTAATTATCAGATTTCGTAGAGTTGGAGACTCAGTAATCTCCTCCTCACTATGTTCCTCTTTAAAAGAGTCCTTTCCTGATTCGGAGATCCACTACATTGTAAATGAACATATTGCCCCTTTATACGAACATCATCCTGATATTGATAAAGTAATCAGCTTCACCAATGAGGAAATGCACAGTATTACTGCTTATATAAAAAAATGCAGGAGAATTGTCAAAGAAACCAAGTACGATATTATTATAGATACGCGATCTACAATAAAAACCCTATTCTTTTCTATTTTCTCTTTAGGTACAAAATACCGAATAGGAAGATCTAAAAAATACAATTACCTTATACACAACCACAGGGTTAATAATAAATATGATGGCATTCGTGATAATGCACAACTGACCTTAGCTTTACTTGACCCCTTAAATACAGGTTATATTGTAAAAAAGAACCCTCACTTTAAATTATACTATACAACAGATGAGTATACCAAGTATAGAGGATACATGGAAAGCAAAGGAATAGATTTTTCGAAACCTGTTATTGTATGTGCTGTAACAGCACGGTTAGAATATAAAGTATGGGATAAGGAAAAAATGCGCACCATCCTCGAACGAATTATTAATAAATATGATGCACAACTAGTCTTTAATTTTGGAGACAATAAAGAGAAGGAAGCAGCTCAACATTTACACCAGATCATGAATAATGATCCGCATATATTCACGAATATAGAAGCTAATAATTTACGAGAATTAATTGCTCTATTAGCTAACAGTAATTTCTTTTTTGGAAACGAAGGAGGCACCAGACATATCTCTCAGGCCTTAGATATACCTTCTTTTGCCATTTATCCTCCTAATATCCCCTTGAATAACTGGCTTCCCAATAAATCTGAAAGATTCCAGGGAATAGAACTAAAAGATGTCGTATCAGATGCCAGTAATTACGAATCATTATCCTATAGTGAGAAATTTGCCCTGATAGATATTGAGTCTGTTTGGGAAAGAGCTGACAGGATGTTAGAAAAGTATATCTAGCTTTGATTGACCAATTCATCAAATAGAGATATCCATTTGCCCATCACAACATCCTCTGTAAATCGGAGTACGTTTTGAGAGGCAGTTTTTCCCATTTTTTGCCGCAGTTCGCAATCCTCAATAAGTAAAGACAGTTTATCAGCAAAACTGTCTAAATCATTCTCCTTTATAAGAAAACCATCTTCTCCATCCGATATAATATCGCGAGGACCGCATTTACACGCAAAAGATACTAGGGGAAGACCGCATGCCATAGCTTCGAGTAAAACCAGAGGCATACCTTCATATTTAGAACTCAATGCATATATAGAGCTGTTTACCATCTCCTCCTGAATATTATGTGTAGGCGGGTTATTCTCAACCTGATCTCTTATTTTTAATTCTTCTGCGAGCTTTTGTAAAGATTCCAGATCACCATTACCATATGTCACCAATTTCCAATCAGGATATTTTTTTGCGATTTTAGCCCATATCCTAATCAAGACATCTAACTGTTTTTGCTTCGAAGTACGACCTACGGCAATAATCCTCCTTTCTTTGGTTGTAGACTTTATTTCAGGGATAAAAGAAATACTATTAGGTATTGTTGTAATATTTGGTAAATTTCCCCACAAATTCTGATCCTCTTCGGTGAGTACAACAAATTTATCATAATGCTTCACGATATTATAATCAGCTTTTCGGTATAGATAAGTAAATATCCTTCCCCAAGAATTGGTTTCAAATTTCGAAATATACCGGGGTCTCTTATACTTCCCAAAATGCCGCTCTATTATCTTTTTGCTCCCGTCATTTACACAATACAAGTAACTGGAAAATTTATCAAAAACAGAAATAGATACATCGGGCTTTATTTCATTCAATGCCTGAGTCAATCTTTCTAGATATATCTGTTTATACTTCCCGTGAACCATGTTTTTCTTTAAGCCGCGTGCCGAGAATTCACATTCTAAATAGTGAAATTTGATTCGAGGGTCAAAATAAAAAAATGGTTGCTTATCTACTTTATCTGTAAGTATAAAATAAACTTCATAGCCCTTCTCAACCAAATAATTCGCTTTATTAGCTAAGACCCTTTCACGCCCTCCACTGTTTGTTATTCTAGAAATACAATATGCTATTTTCATGTAATGCTCATTTGATCACAAATGTAAGCAATAAGCAAATATCTATAAAGGTACTTAGATAATTTATTAACTTTGTGAATACATTATTCTATAAACCATTTGCAAAATCATTAAATAATGAAAACAGCATTATTAATAAGTACATATAATTGGAAAGAAGCATTATCTCTAGTATTAGACAGTATAAAAATACAGAGTCAATTACCAGATGAAGTTCTTATTGCCGATGATGGCTCTGATGATGCTACAAAGCAAGTAATAGATAAATTTAGACAAACATTTAAAATACCAGTTAAACACGTTTGGCAGGAGGATTTGGGATTTCGAAAATCAATGATTCTAAACAAAACGATAGCTCAAGCTGAAGCTAATTACATAATTCAGATTGATGGTGATTGTATAATGCATAAAGACTTTATAAAGGGATCATATCACAAGTAGCAAACCCAATGTTTATCTATATGGAAGCAGAGTACATGTTCTTCCTAATTATGTAAATCAAGTTATCCAGAAACAACTAATCTATTTCAATATATTCTCAAAAGAAACTAAAGACCGAAGCCGAAACTTACACATACCACTTTTTGCTAACTTTTATACACCTAAAAAGAAAACCCAAAGAGTAAGAGGCTGTAATTTTTCATATTGGAAAAATGATATTATAGCAATAAATGGCTATGACGAAAATTATGAAGGTTGGGGTAGCGAAGATGATGATATTTCAATAAGATTATTAAATTTTGGTTTATTAGCAAAAAAAATTAAGATATGTAGCCATTGTCTACCACATTTTTCATACACATCCGCCCAAGGTCAACATAAGAAAAAATGAAAGTCTCTATTTAATTGCAAAGGAAAATAAATCGATTAAATGTAAAAATGGCATTGATAAATATCTCTAGCAGTATCTCTCGCATAAAAGACTAATTTATATTTACAAATTAGTCTTTCATTAAATTATCAAATAGATTAATCCATTTAGGCATAATCTGATCTTCCTTAAACCTTAATGCATTTTTTCGAGCTGCCTTGCCCATTGTATTCCTAAGATCCGCATTAGACATCAACTGTAAGAGTTTCTGCGCAAAACCGTCTTTATCTCCCATACTCACAAGAAAACCATCCTCGTCATCTTTTATTATATCTCTTGGCCCGCTTTTACAAGCAAAAGAGACAGCAGGCAAACCACAGGTCATCGCTTCCAGTAAAGTCAGTCCAAAACCCTCATAACGGGATGTCATAGCATAAATTGCACTTTTATTCAGTTCTCCTTCGACATCTTTGGTTGGAGGGTTTAGCTCTACGCTGGTTCCCAAATTCAGCCGCTTCACTTGATCTTCTAGCTTTCGTTTTTTACCTCCCACCCCATAAAAAGATAATTTCCAATCAGGAAAATAGGGGTGCACTTTACTCCAAATATCAATCAACAGATCAAATCCTTTCTGAGTAGTATAACGACCAATAGCAATCACCCTCTTTGTTTTCAAATCAGAATACGAATTCGGCACAAATGAAAGTGGATTAGGTATAGTCGTAATATTATTTAATCCTCTCCAATCTAAACGGTCCTCGTCTGTCAATACTACAAATGCATCGTATTTACGAGCAATAGCAGTTCTCTTATAACTATAGATAAAAGTAAATAACCTTCCCAGAAGAAAAGAATCAAATCTAGCCAGTTTATATTTCTTTTTATACTTAGCAAAATGTAGCTCGAGAATTTTCTTACTACCATCTTTTACCTTATACAAATAATTAAGAGGACCAATCCCTGTCGAAATAGCAATATCCGGCTTAATTTCATTAAAATAAGAAGATAGCTTCAGTACAAAATTATCATTAATAAATTTATCATCAATGAGATTTAAGCTATGAAAAATAATCTTCGAATCAAAATAAAAAAACGGCAAGTCTTCTTTATCGAATAAGCTAACAATATATACTTCATATCCATGATTAACTAAATAATTCGCTTTATTAGCAACTACCCGTTCTATACCTCCTGGATTAATATAATCACGTATAAGATAAACTATTTTCATGCTATAAATTTAATAAAACATAGCAACTCTCAAAATTAAAAACAATGAAAAGATATCTGAAGATATTTAAATATCTCTATAGTCAAATAGAGGGAATTTCTATCTATACATATTTTAACACTACACGAATACTAAGAATTATGAGTAACTATTTTAATATTAAAAGTGCTCTTAGATATTACGTCTAAGAACACTCTCTATTATTTAATAATAGAATTAAAGTTTCTATCCTAATCCTTATCACTCTTATTTTATATTTCCGGGATAAGCATAAAATTGCACACCCTCATAAACATACCTACTATTACTATCCATTGATATTTTATACATATGATCCCTTAGCCCAGAACTCCAATATCCATAAACTGGAACTGTATTTGGCGCTTGCTTTTGGTAAACGTAACATTCTATTCCTTCATAGGTATATTTACTATTATTGTCCATTACTATTTTATACATATGGTCTCTTAAATATGCACTCCAGTAACGATATAAAGGAACTGTACCCGGCATCTGTACATTATATCCATAATATTCAACGCCCTCATAAACATTCCATTTCCCATGAGCATCATCATCTCTATTAACTAAATACATATGATCATTCAAACCAGAACTCCAGTATCTATGCATAGGAGTTAATAGCTCTAATTCTTGTTCAGCCATATATTTTTCAACAGCAGCTTTTATTTGAGCCTTCTTTGTTGGATCGGCAACTAATTCATAAATAGGCACAGCTTTCTGTATATTTATTACAACACAATTCGCAAAATTTACGAGTGTGAGTGTGTAGTAAAGTTTATTGTTGTATATCTATAATAAAACAGCCTCAGAGTATAAAACTCTGAGGCTGTTAAAAAAGAGGGCGGCTATCTACTCTCCC
>NZ_CAKUOF010000020.1 GCF_934668725.1 uncultured Dysgonomonas sp. | reverse complement strand
ACTGTTTCCATACTATATCATTTTGTTTCTATATACAAAGTTAGCGATTTTTTCAGGAGTTAAGCACTTTTTAAGTTCGCAGAACTATTTATTGCTTTGGCTGTAGAGGTGAAACTGTGTGTTCGTTTATTTTGGAAAGAGGCATAAGGCTATCCCCTACTAATAAAAATATATCATTCATGTCAATCAGTAGTTGGGATTATATGTTCAATTTTTACTAACGCACCCTTTGGGTTTGTTTTTCATTTTGCCTTGATGCAAAACGAAACAAAAGATCAAGACTGTGCCTTTTGCCCGACCCGCTACGGATTCGAAAGCTAAAACAAAAGAAAACATTTACTATTTATATCCTTTTGTTTCTTAACGCTTTCTTCATCCTGCGGGTACCCTGTGCAAACGACAAGGTCGGGAAGCCTGACGGACGACAAACCAAGGCGTGCGTCAGCCCCAGTGCATCAGAGGCACAGCCGTTGGCTGACAAGCGAAGCAGGCGTAAAACTAAACGTGTCGTAAGGCAGTAAGTTTAGTTTAGCCTGTAATCTAAAGTCAGGCAGGCGAGCCACGCAGCACAAAGCCTTTTTGATTCCTTTTGCGGATTTGGGCAAAAGGAATGCAAGTAATCTTTGATTACGCGCAGTAAAAGACAATTTAATTGAACATTAAACAGTTGATTTTACTTATCTTCAGTAATCCCCCAAAGGCTTTCAATAGTTTTCTTGGCTGTGTCCGAAAACCGAATCATTTTATGATAAGATTCTTCACCCAATTTTAACTTTCCTTCCTCGTTTTCATATTTTTCAACAGGTATAAGCTGAAAATTAGGTTTTCCGTTTTCTATCGGTTTATTTACCCAAACCAAAGAGTAAGAGCAGTTCTCGATCCGAACACCCCCTTCGTTATCTTTGCTTAGGTCTATTTTTGCCATCATACCACCTTCTACATTATCGCCTTTCATTCCCGATATAAAATTCCCTAGTGAATAGACGATAATATTTTGAATGGAATCATTCTGTTTTTGTATTTCAATAGGTTGTACCACATGAGGATGGCTACCAATAACTAGCCTTACCCCGTTTTTTATAAGGAATTGAGCCAGTTCTTTCTGCTCTTTACTGGGAGATAACTTATGTTCGATACCCCAGTGCATATTGGCAATGATAATATCGGGTTTCATCATCTTTGCCCATTGAATGTCATATAATATCTGTTTTTTATCAATAAGATTTATGACATTGGGTTTCTGAATTTGTATCCCATTTGTGTCATAAGTATAATTGAGCATGGCAATACGGATACCATTCTTAATTATCATCAGAGGATAATACAAATCTTTTTTATCTTGATCTATATAAGTTCCCAAATGCTTTACATGCATAGAGTCGAGCATGGTGATCGTTCTTTCAAGTCCTTGCTTTCTTTTATCCAGACTATGATTGTTGGCGGTGAGAAATACATCGAATCCGGCATCTTTCAAAGCATATGCAAAAGCATCGGGAGAGCCGAAACATGGATACCCTGTATATCCTTTGCCGGGAAGGGTTGTTTCGAGATTGACAATTGCAATATCGGCGGCTTTTATCTGATCTTCTATTTGATTAAAATAGAAAGAGTAGTCATACCCATCTTTGGTTTTGGCAGCATCTATTTGTGATTGGTGTTGCATGGCATCACCTGCGAACAATAAACTGACTGTCTGCTTTTGCCCGAAGGCGCAAAAGCACATTGAAGTTAGAAAGAGAAAGAATATAATATATTTTCTCATAAGTATATTTATTAGAAGTCAGTTCTGATCAGAAGTTTTGAGATTTTATTTTCTCCAGAAAGCGGGCATGAACAAAGACAAGATGGTAAACAACTCCAAACGCCCTGTCAGCATTAAGAATGACAGATACCATTTGGCAGTATCAGAAAGGTGCCCAAAGTGTCCGCTATCACTCAGGCTTCCCAGCCCTACATTACCCATACATGACACAGATGCAGTGATAGAGTCTTCGAAGCCTATACCTGTGAACGATAATACAAGGAAACTAACAAAGAGTATTAATAAATACAGGAATATAAAAGCAAGTATTTTGGTAACGATATCAACCGGAAGTACCTGATTGTTGATACGCACAGGCAAAATAGCATTGGGATGTACCTGACGTTTAAACTCGTTGATCGCATTCTTGAAAAGTACAACTATCCTGATAACCTTAATACCTCCGGAGGTAGAGCCTGCGCAGGCACAAATCATCATCAAGCAGTATATAAGGAACATATAGAAAGGGCCCCAACTGGTAAAGTCGGCGGTTGAAAATCCGGTTGTAGTTATGGCTGAAGTTACCTGAAAGAGTGAGGTACGGAAAGCATCTTCTGCAATGCTGATTTTACCTGAATATATTAGACCTACCGTTATAACGGCGGTAAATGTTATATAAATAAGAAAATACCATTTCAGTTCTTCATTTTGAAAGAGTTTTTTGTACTGTCCTTTGAATAAGAAGTAAATTAACGAGAAGTTAATTCCCCCGATAAACATAAATATACTGATTACATAATCTATATAAGATGAGTTCCAGTAAGCAATACTGTCTTGTTTAGTTGAAAAACCACCGGTTGAAGCAGTCGACATCGCTTGACAAATAGCATCAAAAGCATTCATAGGCCCTAACCAAAGCAAGACGGCTATGATAGCAGTTATAGTTACATAAGTAAGAAGTAGCCTCTTGGCAACTTGTGTTACTCTTGGCTGAAAACGGTCACGGGCTATACCTGTAGTCTCAGCGTCGAAAAGAAAAGATGCATTTCCTCCGATTATCGGAAGCACGGCTAATGCAAAAACAACAATACCCAACCCCCCGACCCACTGGGTGAGACAGCGCCAGAATAATAAGCCGAGTGGTACAACATCTACATTGGGAATAATGGTGGAGCCGGTAGTGGTAAAACCCGACATGGTTTCGAAGTAGGCATCACTTATATGGGGAATCACCCCACTAAAGATAAAAGGGAGCATTCCGAATGCCGACAGAACAACCCATGAAAGGCCTACGACCAGAAATCCTTCGCGTTTTCCTATAAATTGCTCTCTGGGTTCGACTCCTATCAACCGAAATATAACACCCACACCAATCGTGATAGAGGCACTTATCAGAAAAGCATCTCCACTTATTTCATGGTAGTAGAATGATACGGCAGCCGAAATCATCAGTAAAATGGATTCTATAATAAGTAAGAATCCCATGGTTTTAAAGATGAACCGGAAATTAAAATTTCCCATTTTAAATTATTAAGGTCTTAAACCTCTTTGTTACTTTTTAGTGACAAGAATAACTTGCTTTAATTTTTGCAGGATTTTTTCCCTGTCTTCAATTAAAAAGCTTCTCAGCATCACGTAAGGCGTCATCCAGGCAGAAGACAACAACATTGTCATAAGGCTCTACCTGTGTATCCCCCTCTATCAGCATGGGTTCTCCATTACGTATCAACCCTCCCAATGTCATATTATTGGGTAAAGACAGACGCTTTATTTCTTTTTTGGTAATTACCGAGTTGGGACGTGCAATAATCTCTGCAACATCAGCATTGGCAAATGTTAGAGATTTTACATTCGAAACGTCTGCACTCAATAAAACACGATATATATTACTTACTGTAATTAGTTTTTTGTTAATGATAGAACCAATATCAAGGTTTTCTGCCATCGGTATATAATCCATGTTTTCGACTTCGGCTACTGTTTTTCTTACACCGAATCTTTTTGCAGCCAGGCATGCCAGAATATTTGCTTCGGAGTTTCCTGTTACGGCTATAAAAGCATCCGTATCCTTAATACTTTCTTCTTGGAGAAACTCGGAATTACGGCCGTCATCATGGAATACTGTGACATTTTTAGGTAGCTTTTGAAGCAACTGATAGCATTTGTTTTTATCCGATTCAAGCAACTTAATTTTCATGTCGCTGGGTAGATACTGGCAGGTGCGGATTGCTATCCGGCTTCCTCCCATTATCATTATATTTTTTACCTCGAAATTCTTTTTACCCGTTATGGCGGGAATTTCGTCTATAAATTCTTTGGTTGTTGTAAAGAAAAGGATATCTCCCGATATTATCTGGTCGGATCCTTTGGGAATAATCGTCCGGTTGTTGCGTTTAATGGCTACAATGTGAAATTTCTTAGGATTTACCGATATTTCATACAGATATTTACCTACCAGTTCCGAATTTCCCCTGATTTTAGCACCTACCAAAATAATAGCACCTCCGAATAATTCGACCCAGAGCCTAACCCATGGCCTTTTTATCGCCGATACAATTTCTTTAGCCGCTAACATTTCAGGATAAACCATTGAGTCAACGCCCAAACTTTCGAAAAACTCTTTGTTTTTTGGTAATAAATATTCGAAGTTATCTATGCGTGCAAATGTTTTCTTAGCACCCATTTTCGATGCAAGCATGCAAGAAGTGATGTTGACCGATTCGTCGGGAGTCACACCAATAAATAAATCAGCATCTTCAACCCCTACTTCTTTCAAATCTTTCAAAGAAGTAGATGATCCTTCCATCGTCATTATTTCGAAATGGCTTTTCGAGAAATTTAGCTTTTCGATATCGGGATCCATGATGATAACATCTTGATTCTCGCCCGATAATAGCTTAGCCAAATGTGTTCCAACGGCACCTGCACCTGCAATAACTACTTTCATGGCATAGGGGTTTCAACTTTTACATTTGTCAGAACGTTTACAATACGTTTTTTCATTCCCGCTACATCTATTTCACACAGTTTGTTGAGTTCGGCAATCGAACCATGTGTTATAAATTGATCGGGCAACCCGACACGTGTAACTTCTATACTATTGAAATTCTTGTCCGAAAAGTGTTCCAATACAGCCGATCCCAAGCCTCCGGCTATTACTCCGTTCTCTACTGTCATTACTTTTGTAAATTTCGAAGCAACCTCATCCAGAAGGTCTGTATCTATCGGCTTTAAAAATATAATATCATAATGAGCTATGCTATAGCCAATGGTTTCGAGTTCTTTAATAGCTGCCGTAACTGTATTTCCTATCGGTCCTATTGAGATAATAGCCATATCGGAGCCGTCTTTTAATTTACGTCCCTTACCTATCGGCAGTATTTTCATTTCGCACTCCCAGTCTTTTAGTTCGCCTTGTCCTCTCGGATAACGTATCACAAAAGGTCCCTCATTGCCATACGTAGCCGTATACATTAAATGACGTAAATAATGTTCGTTATATGGCGATGCAATTATCAGATTAGGTATGCAGCGCATATATGCAAGGTCAAAAGCTCCATGATGCGTAGGCCCGTCCTCACCAACCAGTCCGGCCCTGTCGAGGCAGAATATAACATGAAGTTTTTGCAGAGCCACATCATGTATTACTTGATCATAAGCACGTTGCATGAACGATGAATATATATTACAGAACGGAATTAGTTTTTCTTTTGCTAAACCGCCTGCATAAGTAACGGCATGAGCCTCTGCAATACCTACATCAAAGCTTCTTTCGGGGAATGCCTTCATCATAAAAGTCATAGAACATCCCGATGGCATAGCAGGAGTAACACCTACGATGCGCGTATCTTTTTCGGCTAACTCAACAAGAGTATGACCAAAAACATTCTGATAAAGCTGGGGTTGGTCTTTTGCTTGATTGATAATTCTTTCTCCTGTATCTTTATTGAACTTGCCCGGAGCATGCCATTCGGTTGCCGACTCTTCGGCCGGTTTATAGCCTTTTCCCTTTACTGTATGAATGTGTAAAAGTTTAGGACCGTCCAAATCTTTGATATTTTGAATAATGCGGATCAGACCTTTCAGGTCATGTCCGTCTACAGGACCGAAATATCTGATATTAAGACCTTCGAAAATATTTTGTTGTTTTGTAATTAGCGACTTTAAACTATTATTGAATCGAAGAATAAAGTTTTTGCCCTTTTCGGTAATCAGGTTCTTTTTCTTAAATTTCTGATAAACATCATTACGCATCCTGTTGTAGGTTTGCGAAGTAGTCATTTTTACCAAATAATCTTTCAAGCCTCCCACATTATCATCAATTGCCATATCATTGTCATTGAGTATGATAAGCAGGTTGTTGGGCTGAGAGCTTGCATTGTTTAAGCCTTCATAAGCCAAGCCTCCAGTAAGAGAACCGTCACCGATAACAGCAACTACATGTTTGTTTTCATGCTTAAGGCTCGATGCTACAGCCATTCCCAGTGCAGCTGATATCGAATTGGAAGCGTGTCCCGCAGAAAAAGTGTCGTATTCGCTTTCTTCCGGATTGGGAAATCCTGCTAATCCGCCAAACTTGCGGTTTGTATGGAATTGATCCCTGCGTCCTGTTAGTATCTTGTGGCTGTACGCCTGGTGACCTACATCCCAGACGATACGGTCGAAAGGTGTATTATATACATAATGCAGGGCTACAGTAATTTCTACTGTACCTAAGCTTGACCCAAAGTGACCCGGATTTGCGGATAATTGATCTATAATAAAGGTACGTAGATCTTTGCAAAGAGTTTCCAATTGGTCTATAGTCAGACTTTTAAGGTCTTTGGGGTAGTCAATGCTTTGAAGCAATGATATATTATTATTTTGGTTTTCGGGCATATTAGTGAGTATAAATATTCGATCATTTCTTAAGAAACGAAAAATAAAGAGCAAAATTATAAAACAATTATATCTTATCCTATGTTTAGTGCGTAAAATAAAAAAGGATCAGCCATATAACTTTATAAATAAACAATAAATAAAATTTATAAACTAAGGTATATTGCTGTATTAACAAAAATCAATTACTTTTGCAGATACCAGAGTTGGCGCGATAGTTCAATGGATAGAATAGAAGTTTCCTAAACTTTAGATCCGGGTTCGATTCCCGGTCGTGCTACAAATTTTTTATTTCCTCTCAACCTTAAACAATTTTAGGTCATTCTTTGTTTCTATTGCATAAGAACTTAAAATATTACAAAATGAAAAAAATAAACTTAACATTCTTACTTATACTATGTTTAGCACTATTAAATGTAGGTGCAGCTTCGTCACAAGTAAGGTTTGGTCTTCGTGGAGGTTTTGATGTCAGTAACAACCGTATTAACAAAGATATATTAAATGCGAATAACCGGTTGGGATTTCAAGTTGGTGGAGTAGTTGAGGTTATGGCTCCTATAGTTGGATGGGGAGCAGAAGCCGCTGTACTTTATGGGCATCAGAAATTTGATATCAAAGATGAAAATTATAATCTTACTAATTATAATTATTTGAGGATTCCGGTGAATTTGAAAAAGAAATTTAGTGTAGTAGGACTTTTCGGAGTATTCATTGTAGTCGGTCCATATGCTGAGTTCAGACTAAGTGGAGGCGATCTTGAATCAAAAGGAAGCATAGTAGATCAATATAAATCAAAATCGTTTGGTATGGGATTCGATGCAGGAGCAGGAGTTGAACTGCTTAAACATCTTGAAATCGGTATGTATTACAGAAAAGCATTAACTGAAAACTATTCGGGTGATGCTCCCAGTCTTGGCGATGTTTTGAGAAAAAGACCAAGTAATTGGAGTGTTAACTTAACTTACTTCTTTTGATAGGACATCTCTATATTGATGTGATAGTTCCACTGCCATTGTCGGGAGTGTTTACTTATAAGATACCCGACCTGCTTGCAGATCGGGTTATTGTTGGTAGTAGGGTTATTGTGCAATTTGGTAAGAAGAAATTCTATACAGCTATTGTGCATCAGATATATCAATTGGATGAAGAGAAAACGGGAATAAAGGAAATAATTTCGGTTTTAGATACTCACCCCATTGTTCTGCCCGAACAACTGCGTTTCTGGGAGTGGATTGCTTCTTATTATATGTGTACTTTGGGCGAGATATATAAAGCAGCTTTGCCCTCAGCCTTGAAGTTAGAAAGCGAAACTCTTGTTTTTTTAGATGCTTCTTTTGAGGCTAAAGAACCTCTTACTGCCAATGAAACAAGAGTGTTCGATGTTCTTTCCGATTTTAAACCCCTTCGTATTGCCGAAATTGAAAAATTAACCGGAATATCTAACGTAATTCCATATATAAAAGCTCTTACGGATAAGGGGGCTGCCTACCTGAATGAAAATATACAAAATCGATATTCAGCAAAAACTGAAACATCGATAAGACTCTCGAAAAATTACTCTGAAATCGAATTGTCTAGTATTCTAGATAATATGAAAAGAGCTAAAAAGCAAGAACAGGCACTACTTTTGTTTTTAGACTTAAAAAATAAGTCGGGAGATTTAAATGAGTTTTTCATTAGAAAAAAACAATTATTCGAGGAACATGGTATTAGTCCGTCCGTGCTTGACGCACTTATCGAAAGGGGTATTTTAGAATCTTTTCAGAATGAAATCGGACGTTTCGATTATGGTGATGCAAACTTGCTTTCATCTAATGCTCTTAACCCATTTCAGAAGAAAGCGTACGATGAAATATATGATAATTTCAAAGAAAAGCAGATTGTTTTACTTCATGGCGTGACTTCTTCGGGTAAAACCGAAATATATATTCAACTCATAAAAGATGCTATAGAAAGAGGTGAGCGTGTTCTCTATCTTTTACCCGAAATAGCATTGACTACTCAAATAACCGAAAGGTTGAAATCGGTCTTCGGAAACAAACTGTTGGTGTATCATTCTCGCTTCAACGATAATGAGCGTGCCGAAACTTGGCAATCGTTGCTTCAAAAGGATGAGTGTCAGGTAGTATTGGGTGCGCGTTCGGCGGTATTCTTGCCTTTCCGAGATCTGGGTTTGGTGATTGTTGATGAGGAACACGAAGCATCTTATAAGCAACAAGATCCGGCTCCCCGTTATAATGCCCGCAATGCAGCTATAGTATTGGCAGGTATTTTCGGTGCTAAAACTCTGCTGGGGACAGCAACACCGGCTATTGAAACATATTATAATGCTCTTTCGGGGCGATATGGTTTGGTGACACTGAGCAAACGGCATTCGGAAATCGAGTTGCCCGAAATAGTGCCAATAAATACTAAAGACCTGAGAAAGAGAAAACAGATGAAGTCCATTTTGTCTCCTCCTTTGGTGGAGGAAATGAAGAATGCTTTAGGACGGAATGAGCAGGTAATCTTGTTTCAGAATCGCAGAGGTTTTGCTCCTTTGCTTGAGTGTAAAACTTGTTCCTGGACTCCCAAATGTTTACATTGCGATGTAACACTTACTTTTCATAAAGGACAACGGGTAATGGTTTGTCATTATTGCGGAGCGGTTTATTCGATACCCACCGAATGTCCCGAATGTAAAACTCCTACTTTAGAAGTACAAGGTTATGGTACGGAGCGAATAGAAGAACTGGTAAATGAAGCAGTTCCCGAAGCCAATGTAGTTCGTATGGATTTGGATACAACCCGAAGTAAAAGATCATATGAGCGGATCATTGCAGATTTCGAAGTGAATAAAACCAATGTTTTGGTCGGTACGCAGATGGTTTCGAAAGGTTTAGACTTCGATAATGTAAGTGTGGTTGGTATTCTTAATGCCGATAGTATGCTCAATTATCCCGATTTCAGGGCGCACGAGCGAGCTTTTCAACTCATGATGCAGGTTAGCGGACGTGCCGGAAGAAGGAATAAGCGTGGTTTAGTGCTATTGCAGACTGCACATCCCGGTCATCCTATTATCTCTTATATCAGAAATAACGACTATATTTCGTTTTACGAAACCCAAATAAATGAACGCCAACTGTTCAGATATCCACCTTTCTACAGGCTTATCGAAATTGTAATAAGAGGACGTGAAGAACAGGTTGCGGAAGGTTTTGCTTTGGAATTTGCTCAGGTTCTCCGACAAACATTTCAAGAAAGGGTTTTAGGTCCTGTAAAACCCGGAATTTCGAGGCTTCAATCTCTTTATATCCGTAAGATAGTATTGAAGATCGAAAATCAGGCATCCCCCCAGAAAATTAGAGAATTGATTGAGTTTTATCAAAAGCAAGTGATGATGAACTCTAAATTTAAATCGGTACTTTTGCATTACGATGTTGATCCGATGTAAGGTCATAGACTCTTTATTCTTTGGACAATTTAGTAACGATAGATAGTTCCGGTTATGAAAATGCAGTTATTAAGCCTAATAATTTCACTTCCTTTTTTTATTTTTTCTTGTCAGAATAAAGCGGAATCCAATAGGGTTGAATCACCTATAGAAGATTCCACTCAAACAGATTCGATAATAGTTGAAGAAATCGAGGAACAGACACCTGACAAATCTTCTATGGCTTTATATCTCGAAGAACAAGGTTTAAAAAATATTCATACATTGGATTCAACCATTCATGTCGATTTAAAATATGCAACAACGGACAATTTTACGAAAGAAATATTGTACGATGACCTCACGGAAGCATATCTTCATCCTATCGCTGCCCAAAAGCTGGCGAAGGCTCAGCAGTTATTGAAAGAAATTGATCCCGACTTGTCTTTATTGGTATATGATGCAGGCAGACCCATGTCTGTACAAAAGAAAATGTATAAAGTAGTTCAAAATACACCCTATAGAGAATATGTTGCCGATCCGAGTAAAACCGGAATGCACAATTATGGTATGGCTGTCGATTTAACGATCTGCCGATCCGATGGAACAGCTTTGGATATGGGTACTTCTTTCGATTTCTTTGGCAAAGCTGCCGGAATTAATCAGGAGGAACAACTTTTAAACGAAGGTCTTTTAACTAGAGAGCAAATCAATAATCGAAAGCTGCTTCGAAAGGTGATGACAGAAGCCGGGTTTATTACCATACGTGGCGAATGGTGGCACTTTAATGCTGTTTCACGAAGTGAAGCAAAAAGAGATGTGAAGGTTATAGATTAACAATATTCTTATCCTTATTAGTGAGTTCCACATTATTAGTACTTAATTTGTTTTAACCATGTAGTTGTCATAATAATAAAAAAGGTCTATCTTCTTAATTTTAAAAAGCCCGATTTTTTTCTTAGATTTGTATCTGCAATATTAAATACTTCAAATGGATAATTATATAGTTTCGGCACGTAAATACAGACCATCGACATTCAAATCGGTAGTAGGTCAGCGTGCATTGACAACTACACTGAAAAATGCAATTGCCTCTAATAAACTGGCTCATGCTTACTTATTCTGCGGACCTCGTGGAGTCGGTAAAACTACCTGTGCCCGTATATTTGCAAAAACGATTAACTGCCTTTCTCCATTAGCTGATGGCGAAGCGTGTAACGCCTGCGAATCGTGTGTGGCATTCAATGACCAGCGATCTTTTAATATTCATGAATTGGATGCTGCATCCAATAACTCGGTAGACGATATCCGATCGCTGATAGATCAGGTGCGTATACCCCCCCAAATAGGTAAATACAAAGTTTATATAATAGATGAGGTTCATATGTTGTCTTCGGCGGCATTTAATGCTTTCCTGAAAACATTGGAAGAACCCCCTCACCATGCTATTTTTATTTTAGCAACTACCGAAAAGCATAAAATACTACCAACGATTCTTTCTCGTTGTCAGATATACGACTTTAGTCGTATCAGCATAAGCGATACTGTAGAGCATCTGAAATATGTGGCGTCACAAGAAAGCGTTAATGTAGAGCTGGAGGCATTGAACGTCTTAGCTCAAAAGTCGGATGGAGGGATGCGTGATGCACTTTCGATATTCGATCAGGTAGTTAGTTTTACAGGAGGAAATGTTACCTATAGAGCTGTTATAGATAATTTAAATGTACTCGATTATGAGTATTATTTCAAGTTGACAGATGCAATTCTGGCTAATAATGTAGTGGATAGTTTACTCATCTTAAACGATATTCTGAATAAAGGTTTCGATGGGCATAATATTGTAACGGGTGTGGCTTCGCACTTTCGCGATCTGCTGGTCTGTAAAGATCCACGTACTGCCGAATTATTCGAGGTCGGAGCATCCATCCGCGAACGGTACGTTGCCACATCGCAAAGATGCCCTAATGAGTTTCTTTATAAGGCTATTGAATTGGTAAACGAATGTGATTTAAACTATAGAGTAAGTAAGAATAAAAAGCTTTTAGTTGAACTGACACTCATTCGCTTGTGCCAGTTATCCGGTAATCCACAATCAGTGGACGAAAAAAAAAAGTCGTAATTGAACCGATTTTTTCCTCAGTAGAACCTGCTTCAAATCCTGCACCTGTGCCCCAAAAAGGAGCTTCTCAGGTAGCTTCTCCATCAGCACCGGCATCTACTGCCCGCCCTGTTACTCAACAGTCAAAACCAATACGAAGTACCTCTATTGCCGGTCTTGGTGTGTCTATATCGGCTTTATCTCAACAGAAAGTAGAAGAGGAGGTTGTTGAAGCACAGCAAACAGAAGTGCTTACAGAAACATTCACGCCACTACAGCTTTTGAATGAATGGAAAGCTTATGCAGGATCTATTTCTGAAGAGCACCATCTGAAAAACACCATGCTCAATTGTTTACCCGATCTTTTGAATCGGGATACATTCGAGGTCGTTGTAAACAATCCGGTACAAGAGCAGCGCTTATTGGATAATGCAGTTAATATTATGCCATTTCTTCGTAAGAATTTGAGGAATACTCAGATCCAAATGAAGGTTAGAGTAACTGTAGAGAATGAAAAAAAGCTGGGCTTCACTTCATTAGAGAAATTTAATTTGATGGTAGAACAAAACGAAAGTGTAAAAAGATTGAAGGATGAATTTGGGCTTGAGTTGATGTAAGAAAAAAAAGATAAATATTTTTCATTTTTTTTCCTGTTTTGTTTGGAGTAAAAGAAAAAAGCCATATCTTTGCATCGCATTTGAGAGAAAGTGCTACTCGAAAAAGGGCGGTTAGCTCAGTTGGTTCAGAGCATCTGGTTTACACCCAGAGGGTCGGGGGTTCGAATCCCTCACCGCCCACGAAAAACATCTACAAAGAAATTTGTAGATGTTTTTTTATGAATAACAATCTCAGACGGTTGTATTCTAATATAATTGCAATAAAAAAAGCGAGAGTCTCCTATTAGGAGACTCTCGCTTTTTAGTATGGCTATATTATTTATTCACTAAAGGACTCAGCAAAGAGTTTTGGGATTACTTCCACCTTTAAGCTCTAAATATCGGTGTTATAAATTAAAATCGAGATTAATATAAAAATACTGTTCCGATCTACTTCTTGTCGGATTTAGATTACGAATATTTGGTGAAATTTTTAATTGTTTTGCAGGGCGGAACTCTACACCTACAATCATCAATTGTCCATCCAAATCATTCCAAGGCTCATTGAAGTTGTTCGGTTGAGTTGACTTGGTAAGATCATAACGTCCGTACACTCTGAATTTGGGGGCTACTTTTACTGAAGAATATGCAGAATAACCGTAATAATTTTTATTTTCAATAAATCCTTTATTATACAAATGGTTGTATTCTACACCACAGGAGACGGTTTTGTCCATGTAACCGGCAAATAAAGCCAAGATATACTGGTTTTTATAGTTTGCATTTGTCACCCCTGCAGGCAATGCATCCCTTAACTCTTCGCTATGATTGTAAACATCTCCATATACCCTGAATATCGTGTTACGGGTTGGATGCAGGCTTATTCCTCCTGCATAACGAGCGCTGTTGTCTTTTTTTACTTTTTTGTATCCCTCACCATTTGTGAATGTAAGGTCTGCTGTAATAAAAGGGTTGAAGGTATATTCTACCGATACTCCAAGATCGACACTTGGGGCCATCTTATTTAGATCCTGATACGATTTAAGCACGTATCGGTGCATCCAGTAAAGTTCTTGGGTGTTGTACTCTAAGAGCCCGATCAAACCTCCGTTGATGTTAAAATTTTTATCTTTCCAATTGACGAATGCATTTCGTACATATACTTCGAGCGAACCACTGGAAACTTTTCCTGAAGCCCCGTCAACAACTAGCTGAGCCTGCAATGTGCGGGTGAATTTATAGTTGTAACCTAAGAATGCACGAGTTATATCGAATCCCGATGTATGTTGGGCGTTGCCCAGTCCGGTGCTATAATCAAGAAATCCTTTAGCAATAATTGTTCCTGTAGGCTTAAACTCAAGAGAGTCTTGTGCTGATGATGAGTAAGGATGAAAAAATATTGTAAGAAATAAGATACAATTAAGGTAATAAATTTTCGTCATGTTCAATTTTGCTTAATTTTTCCACAAAATAAACCGAATAAGATTAATTAGCAATTTCATTGTTGTTAAGATATTGTTAAGAGGAGTAGTGCTGAATACTAGATGCTAAAATGGAAAAACGACTAAACTTTCGGTTAGTCGTTTGGGCTAAAAATAATCTGATCTGAAGACAATATATAAAAAAGTCTGTAAATTTGTTGCCGTTCAAAATACGCCTCCTCGTGAGAGTTAACCTTAACGTCCAAATAGAGTATTTTTTATAATAACCATTTAAGGTATTGTTTTGTTTAAATCTCATAACATTAATTTGAATTTAATAGAAATAGGAGGGCATAACGTCTGATCAGAATTTAGTCTATACTATCTGGTAAATAAATGTATTTTTCACACTAAAAAGATTATATTTGTACCCCTTTATATAATGCATAAATCGTTAAAATTATATGACTCCATTATTTTATAAAGATCAGGAAAAATTTTATGTTTCAGTTGATTGTCTTATTCTTGGATTTAAGAACGATAAGTTATATCTTCTTATATCGAAACGTAAATTTGAGCCGTTAAAAGGACAGGATTCGTTGATGGGAGGATTCGTGAGATCGGATGAAAGCCTTTCCCAAACTGTTTCGCGCGTAGTATTTGAATATACGGGCATTCAGGATGTTTTTATGGAGCAGGTGGGAGCATACGGTGAAATTGGTCGTGACATTGGCGAGCGTGTGGTATCTCTGGCTTATTATGCTTTGATCGACATACAATCATTTGATGAACAGTTGTGTAAAGTGCATAATGCACGTTGGGAAGAATTAGATAAAGTTGGAGACCTGATATTTGATCATAATCAAATACTCAATGATACAATTGAAATTCTAAGAAATAAAGCTGCTACTAAACCACTCGGTTTTAATCTGTTGCCTGAAAAATTTACATTGCCTCAATTACAAAGTCTGTATGAAGCAATTTATCAAACAGAATTGGATAAGCGTAATTTTAGAAAAAAAATCTTGGAAATGGATATTCTTGAGAAACAGGAAGATAAAGATAAATCTAGTTCGAAAAGAGGAGCATTCTACTATAAATTTAACAAGGAGAAGTACGATCAATTACTTCAAAAAGGATACTTTTTCTCCCTCTAAAATACTTTGATTCTTAATAATTATTTGTCTTATAATAGATTACCGACTAGATAATCTGTTATGAGACTTTTTTTATTTCTAATGTGTTTTATAACATATAATTAATAAGTGTAAATATTTACACTTATTGCTAATATTGCAAGTGTAACGAGAACACTTATTTTGAGATTAACCTTGTAATGATATGTTAGAAATATTAAAGAAAGAAGTCCTTAAAGCTAACCTTGATCTCGTAAAGCACGGTTTGGTACTATTTACGTGGGGAAATGTAAGTGCTATAGACAAAGATTCTCAATTGGTAGTCATTAAACCATCGGGAGTATCATACGATGTAATGACAGCTGACGATATGGTTGTTGTAGATCTGGATGGCAATATAATAGAAGGTAAGATGAAACCATCTTCCGACACGGCTACACATCTGGTATTATATAAATCATTTCCGTCAATTGGAGGAATAGTCCATACCCATTCTACCTATGCAACAGCTTGGGCACAGGCGGGTTGCGACATCCCAAACATTGGAACTACGCATGCCGATTACTTCAAGGATGCCATACCATGCACTCGACAAATGACCTCTCACGAAATCGAAAATAAATACGAACTGGAAACGGGCAATGTAATTGTAGAGCGGTTCAAAGATTTAAACGCAGAATATACTCCCGGAGTTTTAGTGAATAACCACGGACCATTTTCGTGGGGAAAGAATGCACATAATGCCGTCTATAATGCAGTTGTATTGGAGCAGGTTGCTAAAATGGCATCCATATCATTTGCTGTAAATCCGCAACTGAAAATGAATGAAGACCTTATTAAGAAGCATTTCTTCAGAAAACACGGACCCGATGCTTATTACGGTCAATAAAGCATTTCTTGCAACCCGTAGCTAATTACTTATAACTATAAGATTAATCAAAATATATATATCATGGAATTCAAAGATTTAGAAGTTTGGTTTGTAACCGGAGCACAATTATTGTACGGTGGAGATGCTGTTGTAGCAGTGAATGCACATTCTACTGAAATAGTGAAAGGCTTGAATGCAGCAGGTACACTGCCTGTTAAGGTAGTATTTAAAGGCACTGTAAACTCTTCTGCCGAAGTGTCTAAAACCTTTTCGGAAGCAAATAATGATCCCAAATGTATCGGTATTATCACATGGATGCATACCTTTTCGCCTGCAAAAATGTGGATTCAAGGATTGAAGGATTACAAGAAGCCACTTTTACATCTTCATACTCAATTTAATAAAGAAATTCCATGGTCAGAAATCGATATGGATTTCATGAACCTGAATCAATCGGCACACGGTGACCGTGAATTTGGTCACATGGTAAGCCGTATGCGCAAAAACCGAAAAGTGGTTGT
Organism: uncultured Dysgonomonas sp.; assembly: GCF_934668725.1. Lineage (GTDB taxonomy): Bacteria > Bacteroidota > Bacteroidia > Bacteroidales > Dysgonomonadaceae > Dysgonomonas_A. The sequence goes on along the minus strand of NZ_CAKUOF010000020.1, from coordinate 46,499 downwards.
AGGACATTGGTCTGATGCCAAAGTTCAAGCTAAGATAGCCGTTTGGCAACGTGTTGCAGCAGCTTGGGCAGATGCTCAGGGAATGATTATTGTTCGTTTTGGCGACAACATGAATAATGTGGCTGTAACCGATGGCGACAAATTAGAAGCAGAATTGAGACTGGGTTATCACAACGATTATTATGGAGTTGGTGATTTAGTCGCTTTCCAGGATAAAGTAACCGAAGCAGACATAGATGCTTTAGTTGCAGAATACGAAAAAGAGTACATATTTGCAGACGATTGCAAAAAAGGAGCAAAAAATCACGGACAAGTACGTGAGGCTGCCCGTGAAGAAATAGCTCTTCGCCGCTTCCTGAAAGACAAAGGAGCGAAAGCATTTACAACCAATTTCAATGCCTTGCATGGTTTGAATCAATTACCCGGTCTGGCTTGCCAACGATTGATGGCAGAAGGTTACGGTTTTGGTGCAGAAGGCGACTGGAAAACAGCAGCATTGCTTAGAACGATGTGGGTGATGGCGAAAGAATTACCCGGAGGAACATCATTCCTCGAAGATTATACATACCACTTTGATGGTGAACAAAGCGCAATTCTTCAATCGCATATGTTGGAAGTATCTCCAGAAATTACAACTCAAAAGCCACGATTGGAAGTTCACCCCTTAGGTATTGGTGGAAAAGCCGACCCTGCACGTTTGGTTTTCACAGCCCATGCAGGAACAGGAATTGCAGCGACCATCGTAGATATGGGCAACCGTTTCCGTATGATTGTAAATAATGTAGATGTTATCGAGCCTAAAGCGGCATTGCCTAAATTGCCCGTTGCAAGTGCTTTGTGGATACCGCAACCGAATCTTGAAATAGGCGCAGCAGCTTGGATATTAGCCGGAGGTACGCACCATACATCATTCTCGTATGCACTTACCAATGAATATCTTGAAGACTATGCCGATATAGCCGGAATCGAATTGGTAACTATTGATAAAGATACAACTATCAACAAATTCAAATTCGAATTGAAAGTAAATGAAGTGTTCTATTTGCTAAATAAAGCATTACAGTAAGTTAGTTAAGGTTTGACCGATAGCCTTGGAGGTTAGTTAATCTCCGAGGTTTTAGGTCTCATGCTGCGATAACTGTTTTATTAATCTGAATTTAAATAGAATATGAAATATACAATTGGACTGGATTATGGCTCAGACTCTTGTCGGGCTGTTATCATAGATGCCGAAACCGGAAAAGAGATAGCTTCGTCCGTAAAATACTACAAGCGTTGGGCGGAAGGCAAATATTGCGATCCACATAACAACCAATACAGGCAACACCCCCTTGATTATATCGAAGGCCTTGAAGAATCAGTAAAAGAAGCTTTAAGCAAATCGCCTAAAGGTACAGCCGAAAATGTTGTCGGAATCTCATTCGATACAACAGGATCAACCCCTGCTCTTATCGATAAAGAGGGGCAAGTACTTTCTTTGAGACCCGAATTTGCCGAGAATCCAAATGCCATGTTTGTTCTTTGGAAAGATCACACAGCAGTAAAAGAAGCCGCAAAGATCAATGAAGTAGCCAAAAGATGGCCTATTGATTATACTGCTTACGAAGGGGGTATCTATTCAAGTGAATGGGTTTGGGCTAAAATGGCACATGTGCTAAAGGTTGATGAAACAATCCGTGATGCAGCTTATTGCTGGATAGAACATTGCGATTGGATGCCGGCCTTGATAACCAATACTACAAAACCATCTGATATTATAAGAAGCCGTTGTTCGGCGGGACACAAAGCTATGTGGCTCAAAGAATGGGACGGATTACCAACGGATGATTTTTTGACCGAAGTAGAACCTCTGCTTAAAGGCTATAGAGACAGACTCTTTAAAGATACCTATACAAGTGATGTAAAAGTAGGTAATCTGACTCAGGAATGGGCAGACAGATTGGGACTTACTACCAATGTAGCTGTTGGGGTCGGTGCATTCGATTGTCACATGGGAGCAGTAGGTGCGGAGATCGGACCCAAAACCTTTGTGCGTGTAATCGGAACATCTACCTGCGATATAATGATTGTTCCATACGAAGATATGCATGGAAAGCTAATCCCCGGAATATGCGGACAAGTTGACGGTTCGGTAGTTCCCGGAATGATCGGCTTAGAAGCAGGGCAGTCGGGATTCGGAGATATATACGCTTGGTTCAAATCGGTATTGGCTTGGCCAATCGAAAATCTGATTAAAGAATCGTCATTGATAGATCAGGCTACAAAAGATAAACTGATAGCAGAAACTTTAGATAAAATAATTCCTGCCTTATCGAAAGAGGCAGCGAAAATACCGGCATCAGAAAGTGGCGTTTTAGCAATTGACTGGATGAACGGACGCAGAACACCCGATGCCAATCAATTGGTAAAAGGTACACTTACAGGACTTAATCTGGCAAGTAATGCTCCGATCATTTTTAAAGCATTGGTAGAAGCTACAGCCTTCGGGTCGAAAGCAATTGTTGACCGCTTCCTTGAAAATGGTATCGAAATAGAAAGTGTAATAGGAATCGGTGGTATTTCATTGAAGTCGCCGCTTGTTATGCAAACATTGGCAGATGTATTGGGTATGCCTATTAAAGTAGCTAAGTCGGAACAGGCTTGTGCCTTCGGTGCAGCTATGTTTGCAGCAGTGGCCGCAGGTGTACACCCCACGATAAAAGAAGCACAGGCAGCTATGGGACAAGGTTTTGCTTTCGAATATAAGCCGAATATGGATAATCACCGTATTTATATGTCGGCATACGAAAAATACCGGAAGCTTGGAAAATTTACTGAAACAGAATTATTCTCATAACCTTTTAGAGTTTTTATTGCCTTGGCAGGTAGAACCCAAAAGGTAGTTATGGCTATAAAATGGAGTAATAAATAGTTGAAATTACTTAAATGATCTTATACATATGAATTGGAATTCACATGAGTTTATTTGGCTCGACTGGTTGATTATTGCCGTAGGTATCCTGGCAGTAACATGGGCTGTCTGGCGTTCGGTACAAAAAGACAAACGTTTGCAACAGGGAGCCAATAGCGAGGACTACCTGTTTGGTAAAGGCGAGCCATGGTATATCATCGGAGCAGCTATTTTTGCTGCAAACATCGGTTCGGAACACCTTGTAGGGCTTGCCGGAACAGGAGCTAAAGCAGGTGTGGGTATGGCACACTGGGAAATGCAAGGCTGGATGATACTCCTCTTGGGGTGGCTCTTTGTACCTTTCTATCAGTTGATGAATAATAAGATGGGCAAAATTATCACCATGCCCGACTTCCTTAAATACCGTTATACGCCTGCTACAGGTTCGTGGTTGTCTATTATCACGCTTATAGCCTATGTATTGACCAAAGTAAGCGTAACAGCCTTTACCGGCGGTATTTTTATGGAGAGCCTTCTGGGCTTGCCTTTCTGGTACGGGGCAATCGGCTTGATAGTCTTAACGGGTATATTTACGGTTTTGGGAGGAATGAAAGGTGTAATGACCCTGTCGGCAATTCAAACACCTATACTTATTATTGGCTCGTTTCTCGTGCTTTTCTTGGGATTATCGGCATTGGGATACGGAAGTATCGCCGATGGCTGGACTGCGATGATTGACTATTCTAAAACGCTGAATGTAGGAGCGGACGGAGTTGCACACGGTACAAATCATATGTTCCACTTCAATACGGGCGATCCGCTGTATGACGATTATCCCGGCTTCTGGGTATTTATCGGAGCATCCATTATCGGCTTTTGGTATTGGTGTACCGATCAGCATATTGTTCAGCGTGTGCTAGGGCAACGTAAAGGAGAAGATAATGATATTGTAATGAAACGTGCCCGTAGAGGGACTATTGCTGCCGGATATTTTAAATTGTTGCCTGTATTTATGTTTCTTATACCGGGTATGGTAGCTGCTTCATTGGCAGCACGTCCCGACAGTGGATTCACATTGGATCACCCTGATACCGCCTTTGGGTCAATGGTTAAATTTGTATTGCCTGCCGGTGTAAAAGGAATTGTTACCATCGGTTTTATATCTGCATTGGTTGCCTCTCTAGCTGCATTCTTCAATTCATGTGCTACACTTTTCACGGAGGATTTTTATAAGCCGAAGTTTAAAGATAAGAGCGAAGCCACCTATGTTTTGGTAGGTCGTGTTGCAACAATTGTTGTTGTGATATTGGGTATTATATGGATACCTATTATGATGAGTCTCGGTAGCCTTTATGATTACTTGCAAGGTATTCAATCGTTGCTGGCACCTGCCATGGTAGCCGTATTTGCATTAGGTATATTTTCAAAAAGAATTACCCCCAAAGCCGGAGAAGCCGGTATGATAGTGGGTTTTATTATCGGTATGGCACGTCTGTTGACCAATATTTTTACCAATACAGGTAAAGATGTAATGACCGGTTCGTTTTGGGAATATACTGCCTGGTTTTGGCAAACCAACTGGCTTATCTTCGAGGTCTGGTTGCTTGTTTTCATTATTCTTCTGATGGTTGTTGTGTCATTCTTTACTCCGAAACCAACAGCTAAACAGATAGAAGCCATCACTTTTACTGATGACTACAAAAAAGTTGTCGGAAAGAGCTGGAACAAATGGGATGTTATTGCATCGCTTGGTGTAGTCGCCCTTTGTGGATTATTCTATTGGTATTTCTGGTAAGAAAAAATAATCGGTAAGTAACGGAATGTGAAATTAATGCCGTATTCAAAAGTTATAACTTTCAATTGAAGTTATCGTTGGAAGGACAATAAATAATTTCGCGACTTTACTGAAGAAAGAATGTTTTTATAGTATCTAGTTATTATGTATTTTTTGATTATTCTCACTGTTGGTCACTAAAAGACAGTGAGAATTTTCTATCTTTAGCTTTCCATCGCCTTTATAAATAACCAAATTTATACATATATGAAAAAGATCTTTTATTTGGGAGTTGCTCTTTGTTTATTCTCTTGTAATAACAAACCGGCTACTCCACCACAGGCTGAAAGCTCGCCAATTGTATTGATGGCAGATTCGGCATTTACAAAAACAATAGATGGTAAAGAGATTAAGCTTTATACCCTCGATTCGGGAAATGGAGTAACTATGCAGGTTTCTAACTTCGGAGGAAGGGTTATTTCTCTCTGGACTTCCGACAAGGATGGTAATTATGAGGATATCGTATTGGGGCATGATAATATAGATAAGTATCTGAATTATGAAGGCGAACGTTGTTTAGGGCCTGTAGTGGGGCGTTATGCCAATCGCATTGCCAAAGGGCAGTTTACGATTGACGGTAAGAAATACCAGTTGCCTGTCAATAATAATGGTCAGACACTTCATGGGGGACCCGACGGTTTCGATATGAAAGTTTGGAATGTAGATAGTGTAAGTAAAAATCAGATTCAATTGTCTTATATTTCTCCCGATGGTGAAGAAGGATTTCCCGGAACTGTAAAGGTGAAAATGGTATATACGCTTACTCCTGAAAATGAATTTAAAATAACTTATAGTGCTACAACAGATAAACCTACACATGTAAATCTGTCGCATCATTCGTTATTTAATCTGAAAGGTGCAGGAAATGGTACGATTACAGATAACGTATTGACTATAAATGCAAATGGAATCACTCCTGTAGATACTGTTCTGATACCCACAGGTAAAATAACATTGGTAGAGGGGACACCGTTCGATTTTAGAACACCAACAGCTATCGGTGCAAGAATAGATGTTGATGACGAACAGCTGAAAAATGGTTTAGGATACGATCACAACTGGGTAGTAGACCGCAAAACTGACAAAGACGTAGAGTTTATAGCAAGCTTATACGAGCCAACAAGTGGGAGAGTGATGGAAGTATGGTCAGACCAGCCCGGTATACAATTTTATAGTGGTAATTTCTTCGATGGAAAAGTAACGGGTAAATATGGAAAAGCTCATAAGTTCAGAGAAGCAGTGGCTCTAGAAACCCAAAAGTATCCTGATACACCTAACCAACCTCAATTTCCGTCCACCCGATTAAATCCGGGAGAGGAATATACACAAACTTGTATTTATAAATTTTCGACAAAAAAATGAATTTAAAATATTATCTTTTCAAGATTACTGTATTTCTTTTACTTCGAAGTCAAAGACTTCTTGATTAGAATTATATATTCTGTATCTTGAGATTCTTATAAGAAAGCAGCTGCAAATAACTTGCAGCTGCTTTCTTGTTTTCACCGACCTATGCTTTTCTTTGAAGTTGAATAATAGTAGATTAGCATTTGTTGTCAGAGATTAACATTTAAAAACACATAGGTGTTTCTTAGAATCTAAAAAATGGGTAAAAAAGTAATTTCGGAAATTAACAAGCTAAATTTCTATATTTGTAGATAATAAAGTCTGTTTATTATGAAACTATTGCTGTATTTCGTTTTACTATTGTTTTTCCCCCTAAATATTTTTTCTCAAGGATTACGATTCCATGGAAATGAAAACGTAATTAATGAGAGAACCTCATATTCTGTATTTGAGCACGGAGCTCCATCATTTACTGAGAAATTGGTTATTAATTTCGACTTATCGTTATTGCCCCCCTCTAATGTCGGTTATATTTTCAGGTTAAAAGATACCAACCTGAATGTAACCTATAATCTGATGTATGATAATGAAGGGCGTGAAAATACCGTCTTTAAATTTAATGAAGAAGGGCGAAACAATCTAATTACCAGCGTTTTTAAGAAAGAAGAACTTTCAAATTGTCAATGGGTGAATATCAGTCTGTCTTTTGATCTTCAACAAGACTCAATGACTTTAAGGATTAATGATAAAGAAACAAAAATAGGAGGGTTAAATCTTCTTGAAAAATGGAGTCCGGTCATTTATTTCGGTAAGAGTGAGCATGTTGTCGATATACCCTCATTTGCCATTAAAAACGTCATTATTAAAGATAAACAGCAGGAATATTTTTTTCATTTAAATGAAAATGAGGGAGAGCTTGTACATGACTCGAAAGGTAAAGTCAGAGGTCACGTTTCCAGTCCTGTTTGGTTGATAAATAATGCCTACTACTGGGCACCAAGAGCGTCTTTCAAGTCAAAAAATGTAGCAGGTTTGAATTTTAATAGCCAGACTCAGGATATATACTTTTTCGATAAAGATTCTATTACATTTTTCAATGTCCGTTCCAATGCTGTGTCATCTAAAAAATATGGAAATGAATTGCCTGTAAAACTTAAATTGGGTATGAGTTTTGTCGATAGGGCTGACAGTCGCTTATATGCATACGAAGTGTATTCCGAAGAACCTGAGGAGGTAGTTACTTCTGCTTATCTCGACCTCAATACTTTAATGTGGACAGCCGAAAGTGTGGACAGGTTGCCGACCCAACTGCATCATCATGATGGCTATTATGATCCGGTTAATCACCGCTATCTGGTATTTGGTGGTTTTGGAAGCCAGCACTATAATAAAGAATTTTATTCGTATGACTTAATCGAAAAGAAATGGAGCCTACTTTTGTTTGAGGGGGATAGGATAACACCCCGGTATTTCTCTTCGATGTGTTATAAAAAACAAGACAATTCTTTATATGTTTTTGGAGGCATGGGGAATGACTCCGGAGACCAGACTATCGGGCGGCGTTACTATTATGACTTATACAAAGTTGACCTTAGCAAAAACAAAATTACCAAATTATGGGAAATACCTTGGCAGGGAGATAACGTGGTTCCTGTACGCAATATGATAATGCTTGATGATTCATGCTTCTATACTTTATGCTATCCCGAACATTTTTCGAATACATCTTTGAAACTGTATCGCTTTTCGATTAAAGACGGCAGTTTTGATATTCTAGGCGATTCGATTCCCATTCGTTCCGATAAAATTACAACAAATGCGAACTTGTATTATAATGAAAAACTGAACGAGTTATATTGTACTATTCAGGAATTTGATGCCAGCGATATATCGTCTGTAGCCCGTGTATACTCTTTATCCTTTCCTCCTATAAGCCTTGAAGAACTTTCAGGAATGGGCAAAGACGAATCTATGCTCTATATTTGGGGTGTAATTATATCGGTGTTTGTTGTGGGAGGTGCATACTTCTTTTATATGAAGAGAAGGGCGAAAACAAATACCGATACTGTTGACCATTTAGATGTTGTAGCAGGTAAAGATGAAACCATTCAAGAGTCTTTTGAAAGAAAAGATCAGCCCAATTCAATCTATCTCTTTGGTGAATTTATGGTAAGGGATCGGAATAATAAAGACATTACCTACATGTTCAGTACAAAGCTGAAACAAACTTTTCTACTGATTCTTCAATATAGTTTAGAAGACGGTATCTCGTCACAGCAATTGAGTGATATTCTTTGGCCTGATAAATCTGAAAATAAAGCAAAGAACCTGAAAGGCGTAACACTTAACCATATACGTAAAGCCCTAGCTGAACTGGATCATGTAGAACTTATTCATGACAAAGGATTTTTCAAGATTGTATTATCCGATGGATGCTATTGTGATTATAAACGGTTTTTTGAAATAACTAAGGGTGAAAATATGGTTAATAACAAAGAACTGATTGAGATACTGATAAGAGGTAAGTTCCTGAAAAATACAGAAGATGAGATGTTTGACTCATTTAAACAGGAAATTGAAAATAAAGCGGAGTCTATTCTGCAAATGGAAATAGAAAGCAGGTATGCCCAGCAGGATTATCAAACGACCTTATTGCTTGTCGACACTATTTTTAATATAGATTCCCTCAATGAAGAAGCCTTGTATTATCAAATACATTCTCTCACAAAACTGAAAATGCCGGATCAGGCAAAAAATAAATATCTATTATTTTCGGCAGAATACAAAAAGGTAATGAATGAGAATTATTCAATATCTTTCTCGTCCCTGTTGAATGAAAATAAAGCATAATCAGACTTATTTGAAGAATATAATTGAGTTTGCATAAATACTTGTAGACACACTTCTTTTGTGCATACATATATTGTATAATATTCTCCTTTGTTCACACATATTGATTAAATGTGTGCAGATTAATAAAATAAGTTAAGCTTCTAACCCTTTTTTAATCGGAAATTAACCCAATAGTTAACCATGCCCGCATACATTTGACACTGTTAGCTGATAAGAATGCCATTAACCTGTAATGGATATTAAAATTTTTCAACTCCGGGTTGAACTATACCATGTAAGCAACTTTGTGAAAAACAAAGACTCTTTAAAGCTGTATCAATATTTCTACTGCAATTTAAGATGTTAACTTATATATAAACCTTATGCGAAATCTTACTGTCTTATTTTTATTAATTATTTCTTTATTTTCTATTAAGCCGAATGCACAGACTACTCCTGTCGATTATGTGAGTACGTTGGTTGGCACACAATCTAAACACTCCTTGTCTACAGGTAATACCTACCCGGCAATAGCTATGCCGTGGGGTATGAATTTTTGGATGCCGCAAACCGGTAAAATGGGCGATGGTTGGGCATATACCTATGATGCCGACAAAATCAGAGGCTTTAAACAAACCCATCAACCCAGCCCTTGGATAAACGATTACGGGCAATTTGCAATAATGCCCATTACAGGCAAAGTTGTTTTTGATCAGGATGAGCGTGCCAGTTGGTTCTCTCATAAAGCAGAAGTTGCCAAACCTTATTATTACCGTGTTTATCTGGCCGATCATGATGTGGTTACCGAAATTACACCTACCGAACGTGCAGCTATGTTTCGGTTTACTTTTCCTGAGAATGATAATTCGTCAGTAATCGTAGATGCATTCGATAACGGATCGTATGTGAAAATTATTCCCGAACAAAATAAAATTATCGGTTATACTACAAAAAACAGTGGAGGAGTACCCGATAATTTCAAGAATTATTTCGTCATAGTATTTGATAAGCCATTCACTTACACCGCTTCTTCAGTTAACAATAAGATACAAAAAGGACTATTGGAAGCAAAAGAAAATCATACCGGAGCAATCATCGGTTTCTCCACTAAAAAAGGAGAAGTCGTACATGCCCGTGTAGCATCTTCGTTTATCAGCTACGATCAGGCAGAATTAAATCTGAAAGAATTGAGTAATGACACCTTCGACCAGTTAAAAGATAAAGGTCGGAATGAGTGGAATAAAGTATTGGGACGCATCGAAGTAGAGGACGAAAGTAATATTGATAATCTTCGTACATTTTATTCATGTTTGTATCGTTCAGTGCTGTTTCCCCGTAGTTTCTATGAAATTAATTCCGAAGGAAAGCCTGTTCACTACAGTCCTTATAGTGGAGAAGTATTACCCGGATATATGTTTACCGATACCGGATTTTGGGATACATTCCGCTCTCTGTTCCCATTCCTTAACCTAATATACCCGTCTATGAATGCGAAAATGCAGGAAGGTCTGGCTAATACCTACAAAGAAAGCGGTTTCTTACCCGAATGGGCTAGCCCCGGTCACAGAGGATGTATGGTAGGTAATAATTCGGCATCAGTAGTAGCCGATGCTTATCTAAAAGGATTGAGGGGATACGATATTAAAACCCTTTGGGAAGCAGTTGTCAGTGGAGCCAATAGTGTACATCCCACGGTAAGTTCAACCGGTCGTTTAGGATATCAATACTATAACAAGCTGGGATATGTGCCATACAATGTAGGCATCAATGAAAGTGCTGCCCGTACGTTGGAGTATGCCTATGACGACTGGACTATCTATAAGTTGGGACAAGCTCTAAATAAACCCGAAAAAGAGATTGCCATATACGCTAAAAGAGCGATGAATTATAAAAACCTGTTCGATCCCGAGCACAAACTGATGAGAGGGCGTAACGAAGATGGGACTTTCCAGTCGCCATTTAACCCATTGAAATGGGGAGATGCTTTTACTGAGGGCAACAGCTGGCATTACACCTGGTCGGTATTCCATGATCCTCAAGGATTGATCGACCTGATGGGAGGACAGAAGGGTTTTAACCAGATGCTCGACTCGGTGTTCAATGTACCCCCTTTATTTGACGATAGTTACTATGGAACTGTAATTCATGAAATACGTGAAATGCAGATAATGAATATGGGTAATTATGCACATGGAAACCAACCCATTCAACATATGATTTATTTATACAATTATTCAGGAGAACCTTGGAAGGCTCAGTATTGGGCGAGAGAAGTAATGGATAAGTTATATACACCTAATCCCGACGGATATTGCGGTGACGAAGATAATGGACAAACTTCAGCCTGGTATGTGTTTTCGGCTTTAGGGTTTTATCCTGTTTGTCCCGGAGCAGACCAATACATAATAGGATCTCCTCTGTTTAAGAGTGTAAAACTTAATCTGGAAAATGGAAAGCAAGTTAGTATTAAAGCCGAAAACAACGGAAAAGCAAACAGATATATTTCGTCACTGTCAGTAGACGGGCAACCTTATACCAAAAACTATCTGACTTATGATGAATTGTTGAAAGGTGCTGCAATTGACTTTAAAATGTCTCCGACCCCAAATAAGCAAAGAGGAATCAATGCTGCCGATTTTCCTTACTCGTTTTCAAATGAATTAAAAAAAACAACTATATCTAGAAAAAAGAAGTAAGTATAAACCTTAAAAAAATCAGTAAACCCATGAAAAAAAAAGGACTCGAGAATCTTAATAGTGATTCTTCGGTTTGAAATCGTATTCTTTATACAGGTCAATTAATTAGCCTTTTATTTCCAATATATGATTTAAATCTATTAAAGAATATCAGAGGAAAATACAAAATTGTTAACAGTGGGTTGATTTTTAATAAACGGTATCCCATATATCTGATTAGCTTTCAACCCTTAACTTTTTATTTAATTACTAACATGAAATTATTGAAGATTTTACGAACTTTTATGTTCTTGGTCTTGCTGGGAACTATAGTGTGTGTAATAAGCTCCTGTAATAATGATGACGATCCGGTCAGTAAAGGGATAGGTACAATTACTGGTGTAGTGCTTGATGAAGCAGGACTACCCATTGACGGAGTTGCTGTTACAATGGGAGGAATGAAGGGAGCCGAGGCAACGGTAAATACAGGAACCGATGGTAAGTACACATTCGAAAATGTTTCTATTGAGTCACATTCCGTGACATTCTCAAAAACGGGATATCAAACAATTAGCCTGACAGTTACAGCCGATAAATTTGATGGAAATAAAGTTGCGACCACAACGGTGGCAATGGTAAATGCATCGGCAAAAATTTCGGGTATAATTAGTGACGGTAAGAACGGAGGAGTGCCTCTTGCCGGAGTAACTGTAAGCATAACCCCTGCTATATCGGCTACTACTGGCGCAGATGGTAAATATAGCCTCGAAAATCTTGTTGCCGATGATTATGTCGTTACGTTTATCAAAGCAAACTATGTAACCCTGACTAAAAAAGTAAGCAAAGCCGATTTTGTTGACGGGGTGGTCACACTAGATGCTGTCATGGGTGGGACGGAACTTTTACGAGGTTTAACCCTAGCCGATTTGTTAACTGCCGATAAATGGTATTACAATGAATACCGTGGTGGAGGTAACGCCGATGCTTACCCTCATTGGGATTGGGCTTGTAACTATTTCAGCTCGATGACCTTTAAAGGTAAGTGGGAAGAGCAATGGGAAGGTACAACATTGCAAATTCGGAATGATCCGGCTGACCGCACTAATCCTGCCGATCTCGAAGTGTTTGACTCATATACATACGGCAGCAAAAAGATTACGGCGGATAATAAAATACTTTCGGTAAGACTACGTACACATAATGCAGATGAAGCATCGCCTGCTTATTTTGGTGTACAGGTAGTTGACCTTTCGGCAGCCGAACCTCAAGCAGTACAAATAGGGGAGATTAAAGAATACGGATCGGGTAATTATACCGATTTCAGTTTCGACCTGAGTGCATATGTGGGTAAAGAAGTGATAATTGCTATTGGTATCTATCGCAAAGAAACAGGAGACTATTGGAAACAACTGGTTCTCCGTGCGATTCGTTTTGCCGACAGAAAGGTTGAAGGCTGGGATTGGTTACCGGGTAACGAAGTAATAGACGGATGGAAACTTACACAAGAAACAGTACGTTCTACTATGCCTCAGACGAAAAAGCATTTTACAGGTATAAGTCCTATCAGTGCAGGAAGAGATGTAAATATGCAAACCGGATATCCGGCAGCTTATCAGGCATGGCGAGCAGTTTCACACATCGGACACGAATGGTCATTCGTTCCTTTGAAGAAAGACCCCGAAGTATTCCCCTCGGAAGGTTATTTAATCAAAACCCGTAATACATCCGAAGTAAGTACCGAAGTACCCGAATCATATTACTATGCCAAATTTGCTATTGCCTCAGGAAGTAATCAGTTGACATTGAAAACCCGAAACTTCGGAAGTAACCCTACATACTTTAAACTGACAGTTATTAAAGAAGATGGTACTGTGACCCATATAGCACCCAAATCCAATACAGCTCAGGAAGCATCTTCAGCAAGTAATGGCTGCTGGAAATTTAAACATGGAGACGGTGGAGCAGGTAACCCCGAGGGTTATGCTTCGTTTGTGTACGACCTATCGCAATTTAATGGTAATAATGTAGTACTTGCTTTTGGAGTTTACAACGGAGTAGCCAATTCAGGTGAGAACAAACTGGTTTTCTATTCGATTGATTTAAAATAAAATCCAGGAGTTATTTATTGCTTGAATAAGTTTAGCGGCTATCGCCGGCTTTATCTTAAAGAGATATACATTAAAATACTCCGATTTACTTAAAAACTGATATAATGAAAAAAATTCTTACAATAATTGCTTGTTTTCTGCTGGTTGCGGTTGCTTGCAGTGAAAGTTCGTCCACCGATACCCCCGATAAACCGTCGGGGGGGGCGACTCTTTCTGAACAAAACCTTGCCCGAGCCATGCAAATAGCCGATCAGGCCATTTCTCTTTATTTTACAGGAGACGGTATGGCCATGGCAAGATACTATAATCCGTATACAGAAATCCGATCCGAAGAAAAAGGTAGTGTATGGATGTATACCAGCTCTATTGAAGCAGTTAATGCGATTCTTCACGGACTTAAGGCACAAAAAGATCATGACAGTTCAACACTATATGATCAGCATTTCAGTCGCTATGTAGATTTGCTGGCTAAGTTGTACGATAATGCTGATTATTACATGGGAACGTTTGAGCTAACTTCTTATACCCAAACTAAAGAATGGTCGGTATATGGAGTTAATCGCGGAGGCTCTAAAGGTTCAGCCAAAGTAGAAGGTGTCGAAAACGTATATGACGATCAAATGTGGCTGATACGCGAATTGTTGGAAGCATATAAACTAACCAACGATCAGAAGTATTTAAATAAGGCGGAATATTTAACCGAATATGTACTCGATGGTTGGGATTGCACACGTGATGCCAACGGAAATGAAGTGGGAGGTATTCCATGGGGACCGGGTTACGTAACCAAGCATTCGTGTAGTAACGGACCGATGGTTAGTCCATTAGTATGGTTGCACGAATTATACAAAAGCAAACCTGACATGATTGAGCACCGGTATATAGATGCTACCGACAAGAAAACCCGAAAAACACAAATGCAGAAGAAAAGCGATTATTATTTGGACTTTGCCAAAAAAATATATGACTGGCAAAAGAAAAATTTATTGCGTGCCGATGGTGTATATGATGATATGATGGGAGGATGTACTCCGGGAAGCCCTGAAACAGAAATAATCGATGGTGTACCTTATCGTAAAGGAGGAACTTGTGTTGACCGTGTAGGACCGGCAATCACTTACAATAGTGGAACAATGCTCTCGGGAGCAGCCGATCTATTTCGTGCGACAGGTAACAATATGTATTTGGAAGATGGGCAAAAACTGTCAACCGCAAGCTTTGGCTATTTTGCTAAACTGGGTGTAAACAAGCCCGGATATTATACTTATGACATCAGTGGTTTCAGAGATTGGTTCAATGGTGTATTGATGCGTGGTTATGTAGACCTGTATCCATCCTATAAAACTGTTGATGTTTGTATCAATAGCTTTCAGAAGAACCTTGATTACGGGTATGATAACTTCCTTTATAAAGACATGCTTCCTACCAATCTGCTGGTTGGTTGGAATCTCGACAGGGGAAAGAACAATACGGAAGGAATGTTCATGTTTGCCTTTGCTGCCGAATATGCTGTATTGGCAAAGTATGAGCTCCAAAAATAAATTAACTTAATTATCAATATTGTTATGATAAAAACACGATATGCTAAAGCCATGCAACTTTTGCATCTGATGATGCTGCTTGTTGTTTTTGCACCTTTATCGATGCAGGCGCAAAATAGTACCGTATCAGGTATAGTTACCGATAATAACAATGAACCGATTATTGGGGCCAGTGTAGTAGTAAAGAATACTACAGTGGGGGTAATAACCGGTCTTGATGGTGAATACACCATTAACGCTCCAGCAAACTCTACATTGGTATTTTCCTATCTGGGATATGCAACCAGAGAAGAGAAAGTGAATGGGCGTACTCAAATCAATACGGTAATGCAGATAGATGCCAATCTCCTTGACGATGTAGTAGTTGTAGGGTATGGTACTCAGAAAAAAGCCTCTCTTACCGGAGCCGTAGCCGGAGTAAAAGGGGGGGAAATGCTGCGGACTCAGAACGAAAACCCTCAAAATATGCTTGCCGGACGGATTGCCGGTGTACGTGTATGGCAAAAAAGTGCCGAGCCGGGAACATTTAACAGTAACTTCGATATTCGTGGTTTAGGAGCACCTTTGGTGGTTATCGATGGTATTCCACGTTCAACAGAAGAGTTTCAACGCCTCAATCCCAATGATATTGAAGACGTATCTGTCCTGAAAGATGCTTCGGCAGCTATTTATGGTGTACGTTCAGCCAATGGAGTATTACTTGTAACAACCAAAAGCGGAACAAAAGAAGGAAAAACCAGAGTAAGTTACAATGGTTCGTATACCTTTCAAAAGGTATCGAAAATGCCTGCACTAGCCGATGCCTTTCAAACCATGACATTGTACAACGAAAGATCGATGAACAACGTAAATGGGGGTAGTATCGTATATAAAGAAGCGGACTTTGAGGCTTTCAGAAACGGCACACGCAGAACTACAGACTGGAACGGATTGTTATTTTCAAGTGTTTCACCACAAACCCAACACGATGTAAGTATCACGGGAGGAACCGAAAAAACTCAGTTCTTTGTGAGTATGGGTTACTTTTATCAGGAAGGTTTCTTTAAATCAGGTGACCTGAATTACAATAAATACAATATCCGTTCGAATATCAATACCGAAATTGTAAAAGGCTTAACTTTTGGAATTAACCTCAGTGCAATTGCCGATCAACGCAACAACCCATATGCCAATGCAACGGATATTATCCGGAACTACTGGCGTCAAGGCGTATTGTATCCTGCATATGCCGATCCCGAAAATACAATGCTTAATTATGAAGGGTTGGATCTGGAAGAAAATACAGTCGCAAAAATGTCTTCCGATATATCGGGTTACCGTAAATACGAGCAGAAATATTTCCAATCGTCGGCAACGCTTAATTACGACTTCGGGACACTGAACCCTGTATTGAAAGGATTAAAAGCAAAAGTTCTGGCCAGTTTAGATTACAGACAAGATAATAATACAATATACCGTAAGGAATATTATCAATATGCGTATGACCCTATCAGTGAATCTTATCTCTCTAAGTTATATAACTCAAGTTCACCTACCCAGCTTCGACGCGAATTTTATGATAAGCAACAACGTTTGGGACAGTTTATTTTGAACTACGACCGCACTTTCAATACCGTTCATAAAGTAAGCGGATTACTAGGTTGGGAAACTCAACGGCGTATAGGTGATAACTTCTATGCACAGCGAGACCTTGCATTTGCAATGGACTATCTTTTTGCCGGTATAGATGACAACCAGCTGGGTGGAATGAATAAAGGGAACAACGACCTTTATGAAACTACTAATGCTGCATTAATTGGTAGGGTAAACTATGCATTTGCCGACCGTTATTTGCTTGAGGCACAATTCCGCTACGATGGTTCGTCTAAATTTGCTCCCGGTCATCAGTGGGGTTTCTTCCCGTCAGCATCTGCGGGTTGGCGTATATCCGAAGAGCCATTCTTTAAATCGATAACAGCCATGTCGTTTGTAAACCAGTTGAAACTGAGAGGTAGTTACGGTATATTGGGAGATGATTTGGCTAACGACTGGAATTATGAATGGGCAGGAGGATATAACTATCCGGCTTCGAACAGTAATGCCGCTTCGGGGTATTATAACCAATATGCTCCGGGTTATATATTTGGAGATCAGTTCATCTATGGAGTAGACACAAAACCTGTTCCTAACAAATTGATCTCTTGGTACGAATCGCATATGTTTAATATCGGTGTCGATTTTGAAGGATGGGATGGTTTATTTGGATTCTCTTTTGACTATTTTGATCGTCGTCGAGAAGGTCTTTTCGCCCGACAAACAGGAGAATTTCCAACAGTCATAGGTGCTACAGCTCCTCTCGAAAATCTGAACAGTGACCGCAACTTTGGTATTGACTTGGAACTTACACACCGAAACCGGATTAATGATTTTACATATAAAGTAAAAGCGATTGGAACGATTGCTCGCCAACAACATATGATTGCTGTCGAAAAAGGTCCATTTGGTAACTCGTATGATAAATGGAGAAATGATAACTTGACAAATCGTTATCAAGGAGTACAATTCGGGTATGAATCAGCAGGACGTTTCCAAAACTGGAATGATATCCATTCCTATCAACTGTATCACGAACGTGATGTATTACCGGGTGACTATAAATATGTAGATTGGAATGGCGACGGACAAATTGACGGATTGGACGAGCATCCTTTCGCTTACGATCAAACACCATGGTTCAACTATAGTTTGGCTTTCGACGGTTCATACAAAAATTTTGACGCAAGTTTCCTTTTCCAAGGATCGGCACTTGGTTCTATGGAATATAAAGAACCGTTGTATAGTATCTGGGGTAGCAATGGTGGAGGTACTTTAACACAATATTTGGATCGCTGGCATCCTGTTGATCCACAGGCAGACCCATACAATACGTCTACTGAATGGGTGAGCGGTTACTATGGTTATACAGGGCATTATCCGAAACCAAACTCGGAGTTCAACCGGGTGAGTACTGCGTATTTACGTCTCAAAAGTATAGAAGTAGGCTATACATTGCCTCGTATAAAATCGTTAGCTTCTATGAATTTGCGTGTATTTGCCAATGCATTTAACTTGTTTACCATAACGAAAGTGAAATTTGTGGATCCTGAACATCCCGATGATGAAAACGGACGTATGTATCCACTCAACAGAACTTATACATTAGGTATGTCGCTCTCGTTTTAGAAATTAGTGTTAAATAGTTACGAATTATAATTTAGATATATATGAAAAAGATATTTATATTATCTCTGCTCAGTTTATTATTCTTTTCTGCTTGTGCAGATTTGGATGTTCCACCGAAAAATATCGTTACAGATGAAGATCTTTTGACGAACGAATCGGGTCTGGAGATTTATATGGCGAGAATGTATAGCAATATGCCGTTTGAAGATTTCAAATATATGGCACAATGGGGAGTCGAATTCAACGGATGGCTTAATGCCATGGGGATAGAAGGAACCGGTGAGGCTCTGACTCGTGATGGTATCTGTGCTGCGTTTACAGGAGAAAGAACCCCCTATTGGGAAAAAGCCTTCACCTTGTTGCGCGATGCAAACTATTTGTTGGAAACGTTGCCAAACTATCAAGGCTCTTATCCTGAAGCAACCTATAATCATTATTTAGGAGAAGCCTATTTTGTGCGTGCTACTGTATTTTATGCCATGGCACGACGTTTTGGAGGTGTGCCTTTGGTGACAAAAGTAATTGCTTATCCTGCCGATAAAAGTGCATTGGAAGTACCACGTTCTACCGAAGAAGAAACTTGGGATCAGGTACTTGCCGATTTTGATAAAGCAGTCGAACTCTTGAAACCAACCAGTCCTAAGGTGGGTTATTCAAATAAATATGTAGCATTATCATTTAAATCCGAAGCTATGCTATACGCCGGATCTGTAGCTAAATACAATGAAACGGTACCCGGTCGTTTGACAGGTTTCGGTCAAAAAACAGGTGTACGGGTAATGGGATTTGCTGAGGACAAATGGCAAGCAGCTTCTAAAAAGTACTTTAAGGAAGCTTACAAAGCAGCTCGTGAAGTAATGGTTAATGGAGGATATTCTTTGTACAAGAAAAAATGGTCGGCTTCAGACCGCGACGCACAATATCAGAATATGGTAGATATGTTCAGCGATTTGAGCAGTCCTGAGAATATCTATGTGAAACAATACATATACCCTACTTCAACACATGGCTATGATGCATACAGTGCACCATTTATCTTCCGTTCTCCGTTATCGTCAGGAACATGCCCTTCACTCGATTTCGTGGAATTATTCGAAGGTTTTGACAGATATCCCGATGGTACAGTAAAACTTACTACAGGGAATGCCAATAATCAAGGGAATTATATTTTGTACGATAAGCCGATGGATTTGTTTAAAAATGCAGAGCCACGTTTACGTGCTTATGTGATTTTTCCGGGCGATATGTTTAAAGGAAAAAATATTGAGATACGTGCCGGAGTATACACAGGCTCTACACCAATCAAACCTTTTTTCAGCGATTATTCTTATGCAACAGCAGATAATCAATATCAGAATTTGAGTATGTATACCCAAAAGCCAAAGACATTGTACCTTAGTCCTATGGAAGGACAAAGCCAAGAGTTGGTTACCTACAATGGTAGTCCAATGACTGCAGCCGGAGCTAACGGGCCTTTCTATAACAATGGCGAAGGGGCAATAACCGGACTCTTTGGACGTAAATGGCTTAACCCCGATCCATCAGCTGTAATAGGTGAAGGAAAATCGGCACAACCATTTATCTTGATGCGTTATGCTGAGGTTTTACTAAATGCAGCAGAAGCAGGAGTAGAGTTGTCACTGGCGGGAGAACAGTCGCCTGATGGGTCTAATATGCTGCAAGTAGCTACCGAAGCAGTAAATGCTATCCGTGAACGGGCAGGTGCTACATTACTTGTTGGTAGCGTTACATCAGATGAGGCAGGACGCAACATTGTGCGTAAAGAGAGACGCAAAGAGCTTGCTCTAGAACATAAGGTGAAATGGGATTTGAGACGCTGGCGTGTACAACATTACGATAACAGGGATGGCTTTTGGGGCGAAAAGAGAGATAAAAATACATTCAGTAACAATTCTCGCTACCGTTTCCGAGGCTTATATCCGTTCTTCTCTACAGAAAGCGGGAAGTATTTCTTCGATGCCCACTTCCAATGGGTAAGCCTTAAAACGTTTGAGTATAATCCGATTGACTATTATTTCGGAATACCGGGTAACGAAGTGTCTAAAAGTCCTGTGATCGATCAACAGCCCAACAGATAATCAATAATTAGATAATATAAGAATACATAGAATATGAAAAAAATAGCATTTTATACTTTATTATGTGTGTTGTTTTCGTTCAGTTCCTGTGATCTGTTCAAAATGGACAACTACGATGCACCTGCCGAAACATTACAAGGTGAAGTAGTGGATGTAGTTACCGGAGAACCCGTATTGACCGATCAGGGAAGCGAAGGTATCCGTGTGCGTCTGACCGAACTAAGCTGGGGCCCGAATGTTACCCATAATCCCGACTTTTACTGTATGTCTAATGGTACTTTTCAGAATACAAAACTGTTTAAAGGCAACTATAATGTACGCATCGATGGGCCGTTTATCCCTCTGGTTCGCGAAGACCCAAGCGGAGTGCCTTTGGCTGACGAAAGTAAAACATTAGACATCAAGGGAGTCACGAAAGTAAAATTCGAGGTACAACCTTTCCTTAAAATAGAGTGGGTGGGAGAACCTACATTGACCAATGGAAAAATCACAGCCAAGGTTCGTGTTACACGTGGAGTATCGGAAGAAGATTTCCGTTCCAAAATCGAACCAATGGGAGGATATAGTAACAGTTTTCTTAACGTAACCGACATACAGTTGTTTGTCAGTTATTCATCCAGTGTTGGATATCGGGCTCAGGACTCACGATGGTCAAACAAAATCGAATATTCGGGCTCGGCTTTCAATACATTGTTCGGAGAAACTATTACCATTCAATCCAAAGATGCTATTCCCGGAGGACGAAGTGTATTTATCCGTGCAGCAGCCCGTATAAACTACGATACTCCACAAGGCAGTGGTACACGTCGTTGGAATTACAATGAAGCAAAAGAAGTAATGGTTCCATAAAGTTTTAGATTTGATTGTTCAGGTTTAAAGCTAGGCGTTTATTTGTTTAGCTTTAAACCTTAATATTACCGAGAGTATACTTTTATGAACTACTTAGCAATTTAATATGAAAAAGAACATACTGGCTTTAGGCCTTTTATGTCTGGCGATCCAAGTTGGAGCCCAAACTAAAGATGATGTTAAAACAGTTTTCCAGACTTCCCACCCGTGGAAGCCGTCCATTGACAATAGAGCAGATGCAGCTATTGTATATGGTGTTGGAGGAAATCCATCGGACAAATCAAAAAGAGTATCCTTTGAAGAACGTGTAAAATCGTGGCAAGACCGAGGATATAAAACCCATTTCATGACAGGTATAGCCTGGGGTGAGTATCAGGATTACTTTACAGGTAAATGGGATGGCAAATGGCATCTCGATGAAGGTCAGGTTACTCGGCAAGGTGATACCATCTGGCATGGACACTTGATACCTTATATCGTACCCACCGAAAATTTCATTAAATACATGAAGGAGGCTCAGATCAAACGGGTGATAGATGCCGGTATTGATGCCATATATTTGGAAGAACCCGAATTTTGGGCACGAGCCGGATATAGTGATGCTTTTAAAAGAGAATGGAAAAAGTATTACGGGTTCGATTGGCGACCACAGCACGAATCGCCCGAAAATACCTATTTAGCCAATAAATTAAAATACCAGTTATACTACAATGCCCTCAATGAAGTATTTACGTATGCAAAAGAATATGGGAAAAGTAAGGGCATGAACGTTCGTTGTTATGTACCTACTCACTCACTGGTGAATTATTCGCAATGGCAGATTGTAAGCCCGGAGGCGAGTCTGGCTTCGCTTCCCTGTGTAGACGGGTATATTGCACAGGTTTGGACGGGAACATCCCGCGAACCAAACTATTTTAACGGTAAAGCAAAAGAACGTGTTTTTGAAACAGCTTTTCTGGAATACGGTTCTATGGAATCTATGACTGCTCCGACAGGACGTAAAATGTTTTTCCTGACCGATCCTATTGAAGATTTACCTCGCGATTGGGTCGATTTCAAGAAAAATTACGAAGCGACATTTACAGCTCAGCTATTGTATCCTCAAATTGCCGATTATGAAGTGATGCCTTGGCCGGAGCGTATTTATGAGGGATTGTATCGAAAAAGTGCCAACAGCGAAGAAAGGGCAACCATTCCCCGTCATTACTCAACACAAATGCAGGTGATGATAAATGCTTTGAATTCGATGCCTTTGTCGGATAATAAGGTAACAGGCTCAACAGGTATCAGTGTTCTTATGGCTAATTCGCTGATGTTTCAGCGTTTCCCTACCCATGCAGGATATGAAGACCCTCAATTGTCGAATTTTTACGGACAAGCACTCCCTTTCCTGAAGCGTGGAGTACCTGTTAAAACTGTTCACATAGAGAATCTATCGTATGCTGAGACCTTGAAAGATACTAAAGTCTTGTTGATGTCTTATTCGAACATGAAACCTCAGACAGCAGAAGCACATAAGCTTCTTGCCGAGTGGGTGAAAAAAGGTGGTATTCTGGTTTATAGCGGTCAAGATAATGATCCGTTTCAATCGGTTCAGGAATGGTGGAACCAAGGAGAGATGAAGTACAATGTGGCTTCGGATCACTTGTTCGAAATAATGAATATAGGTACTAATCCGCAAGAAGGAGAATATGCTTATGGAAAAGGAACAGTGTACGTGTTACGTAACGACCCGAAAGAGTTTGCCATGCAAGCAGGGCAGGACACTAAGCTGGTTGATATTGTCAAACGAATGTATGAGCAGAAAGCAAAAGCAGGTAAGTTAGAGTTTAAAAATAGTTTCTACCTTGCAAGAAGTCAGTATGATTTGATTGCAGTACTAGACGAAAACAAAAATACAACTCCGTATACTTTCCAAGGTATATTGATTGATTTATTCGATCCGCAGCTACCCGTTTTAAAAGAGAAAGTTGTATTACCCGGTGAGCAAGCTTTCTTATACAATGTAGGACGTGTGAAAGATAAATCAAAACCTCAGGTATTGGCTTCCGCATCTCGTATATATGACGAAAAGATAAGTAAATCAACCTATTCTTTCGTAGCTAAAAGCCCTATAAATACAACAAATTCGATGCGAGTTTTACTACCTGCCAAACCTAATAAATGTCTGATAACAGCACCCGACGGAACTGAATTGAAAGATACTCAATGGTCGTGGGATGAATACAGTAAAACCTGTTTCTTAACTTTCGAGAATAATTCTGACGGAGTAAAAGTCTCTTTTGCGTGGTGATAATTGGATTATTAATGTTGATTAGTAGTTGATTTATCTGCGCGTAATCAAAGATTACTTGCATTCCTTTTGCCCAAAGCCGCAAAAGGAATCAAAAAGTCTTTGTGCTGCGTGGCTCGCCTGCCTGACTTAAGCTTGCAGTCTAAACTAAACCTACTGCCTATCGGCACGTTTAGTTTTACGCCTGCTTCGCTTGTCAGCCAAACGGCTACACCACTGATGCACTTGGGCTGACGCATGTAATAGCTTTCGCACGGGGTACTCGCAGGGCGAATGAAGATGTTAAAAAAAATAAAATTGAGAGGGTGCGTTAGTGAAATTAAACCGATGAATTATAATAATATAACTCTTAACTAAAATAAATTACATGAAAAAAAATCTTTTATTAGGCTTTCTAATAACCGGTGCTATGCTGAGTTGTTCGGAAAGTAACAGTCCTACTTTCAATGTTATAAAGAATGATATCCGTCCACCGGCTTATCCGCTTATAACTATCGATCCGTATACAAGCGGATGGTCTTTTACCGACAATCTTTATGATAGTTCTGTAAAACACTGGACAGGTAAAGACTTTCCTTTAATTGGAGCCATAAAGGTCGATAACGAAGTATACCGTTTTATGGGTACCGAAGATCTGGAGTTAAATGCAATTGCTAAAACTTCGGAATACGGTGACTGGACAGGAAAGTATGTAACCGATAAACCTGCTGATACATGGATGCAAAATGATTTCGACGATTCGAAATGGAAAGAAGGTCCTGCCGCATTTGGAACACAGGAAAATGAGGTAACTGCCAAAACCCAGTGGGGTAGTGAATACATCTGGACAAGACGGGTTGTGAATATCGAAGAAGATCTGAAAGGTAAAAACGTTTATCTGGAATATTCTCACGATGATGATGCTGTTATTTACGTGAATGGTATCGAAGTTGTAAACACAGGAAATGCCGCTAAGAAAAACGTATTGATTAAGCTTCCCGAGAATGTCGTAGCTTCTTTGGCAAAAGGAACAAATGTAATATCCGGATACTGTTATAACAGGGTTGGTAACGGATTGCTTGATTATGGTTTGTTTGTTGAAAAAGAAAATACAACTTTCTTCAATAAAACAGCTACCCAAAAATCGGTCGATGTGCAAGCTACTCAAACTCATTATGTATTTAGTTGTGGTAATGTAGATCTGAAATTAACATTTACAGCACCTTTGTTCATGGATGATTTGAAGCTGATGTCTCGTCCTGTCAATTACATTTCGTATGAAGTGTTATCGACTGATAGCAAATCGCATGATGTGCAATTGTATCTTGAGGCTTCTTCTAATTGGGCATTAGACAGACCTTATCAGGAGGCCGAAAGCGAAGGTTTTGATAATGGAGGTATGATGTTCCTTAAAACGGGAAGTTCGACACAAAAGATTCTGGCTAAGCAAGGTGATGATCTTCGTATCGACTGGGGGTATTTTTATCTGGCTACCGAAAAAGATAAAGGCACAACATCGAGTATAGGGGATGGAAAAGAGCTTAGGGCAAATTTTGCTAATAATGTACAAAAAGAATCTGTCGAAAAGAGAATCGGAAATAATGAAAAATTAGCTTTCACTCGTTCTCTGGGCTCAGTAAATAAAGCATCGGGTAAATTCCTGCTAGGATATGATGATTTGTATTCTATACAATATTTCGGAGATAATTTAAGAGCTTATTGGAATGCTGATGGAAAAAATAATATTCTGGATGAATTTCATAAAGCAAAAGAAGAGTATAGCCAATTGTTGAGCAAGTGCTATAAATTTGATGAAAATCTGATGACTGATGCAATGGCTTCAGGTGGTAAAAAATATGCAGAACTATGTGCTATAGCTTACCGTCAGGCAATTTCAGCCCATAAACTGGTTCAAGCTCCTAACGGAGATTTATTGTTCTTGTCAAAAGAAAACTTCAGTAACGGTTCTATCGGTACGGTGGACATAACTTATCCGTCGTCACCCTTATTCCTGTATTATAATGTAGAATTGGCAAAGGCATTACAAAATCACATCTTCTATTACAGCGAAAGCGGTAAATGGACAAAACCTTTTGCAGCTCATGATGTTGGTACTTATCCACTGGCTAACGGACAAACTTATGGCGGCGATATGCCGGTAGAAGAATCGGGTAACATGATTATTCTTGCAGGTGCAATAGCTGAGGTGGAAGGTAACGCAGATTATGCTAAGAAACACTGGGATGTATTAACCGTTTGGACTGATTATCTGGTAGAAAATGGACTTGATCCTGAGAATCAATTGTGTACAGATGATTTTGCAGGGCACTTTGCACATAATACCAATCTTTCTATCAAAGCAATACTGGGAATTGCCTCTTATGGCAAGTTGGCCGATATGCTGGGCAAAAAAGATGTTGCGGAAAAGTATACTAAAATAGCAAAAGACATGGCTGCCGAATGGGTGAAAATGGCTGATGACGGAGACCACTATCGTCTGACATTCGATCAATCGGGAACATGGAGCCAAAAATACAATCTGGTATGGGATAAGTTGATGAAGATGGGAATATTCCCTCCCGAAGTGGCACAGAAGGAAGTTGCCTATTATTTAACGAAACAAAATAAATATGGTTTACCTCTGGACAATCGCGAAACTTATACAAAAACCGATTGGATCATATGGACTGCTACATTGGCCGATAATCAAGCGACTTTTGAGAAGTTTATCGCTCCTGTACACTTATTTATGAGTGAAACAACAGATCGTGTGCCTATGTCCGATTGGGTATTTACCGACAGACCTAATCAGCGGGGTTTCCAAGCCAGATCGGTAGTTGGAGGATACTTTATCAAAATGTTGGAAACTAAATTAAATCAAAAGAAATAAGGTTTCAGGTTTGTTAAGTATAATTCTGTTTACTTAAATCCGTGAAATGAAACCTTAAATAGAAGAAACTCCTGAAATATTTCAGGAGTTTCTTTATATATGGGCTGTGCGGGCACTGTGTTTACTTCTATGAATTTAAATTAGAATAAACTTCTACCCCCGTTTCTTTTGTCTTTATTGTATGAGTAATCTTTAAAGAAGATATAATAGAAAAGATAAATTAAAAGTCCAGTTCCGCATACTACGGCTATAGTGACTCCCGATTTCCAGACTATTTGCCACGATATGGGTTGAATGCCCCAAAGAGCCAGCACTGTAAGAGTTGCTCCCGTCAGAACAATAATTGTAGTAAGTATACCTATCAGCAATCTCATAATTTGTAATTTTAATTAGATTCTACATCAAACTTAGTTCTATTTTAGATCAAATTGTAGTGCGTGTTGTAAAAATAGGAAATAAAGATGAATATAATTATGGGAGTATGAAAAAAAGCCTAAAATAACCGGTTTTCAAAAAACACTTCCCGTAAACTAATAGGTAAATTGAGCAATCAAACAATCAATTCCGGTCTATAATAGTAAATAGCTTATTTAAAGACTCTAGCTAGGAGTTCGAACGCTGGTTTTTATGCAAAAAAAGTATTTACTTTGTCCATCCGAAAAAGAATAATGAAAGATTACATATATTATGGCACAAGA
Source organism: uncultured Dysgonomonas sp. (assembly GCF_934668725.1). Lineage (GTDB taxonomy): Bacteria > Bacteroidota > Bacteroidia > Bacteroidales > Dysgonomonadaceae > Dysgonomonas_A. The sequence continues at coordinate 19,263 of NZ_CAKUOF010000020.1, read as the reverse complement.
AGACGTTTTTAAGAAGATTGTTTCGCATTGTAAAGAGTACGGATTTGTATTTCAATCCAGCGAAATTTATGACGGGTTGGGAGCAGTATACGACTATGGTCAAAATGGGGTTGAATTAAAAAACAACCTGAAAAAATACTGGTGGGACAGTATGGTATTGCTAAACGACAATGTAGTAGGTATCGACTCTGCTATATTTATGCATCCTACTATCTGGAAAGCGTCGGGACACGTTGATGCCTTTAATGATCCGTTGATTGACAATAAAGACAGCAAAAAACGTTATCGTGCAGATGTATTGGTTGAAGATTATCTGGCTAAGATAGACGATAAAATAAATAAGGAAGTAGAAAAAGCGGCCAAGAAATTTGGCGATAGCTTTGATGCAGCCATGTATCGTGAGACAAATCCACGCGTATTGGAGAATCAAGCTAAACGTGACGAAGTACATGCACGCTTTGCAAAAGCATTAAATGATTCGGATTTAGAAGAACTACGCAATATAATCATCGACTGTGAAATCGTTTGCCCCATAAGTGGCACTCGTAACTGGACGGAAGTACGTCAGTTTAATCTGATGTTTGCAACCGAAATGGGTTCTACAGCCGATGGAGCAATGAAAGTGTATCTTCGCCCCGAAACAGCTCAGGGTATTTTCGTAAACTTCCTGAATGTACAAAAAACAGGACGTATGAAGATTCCATTCGGTATAGCACAAATAGGAAAAGCATTCCGTAACGAGATTGTTGCCCGTCAGTTTATTTTCCGTATGCGCGAATTCGAACAAATGGAAATGCAATTTTTCGTTCGTCCCGGAGAAGAACTTGATTGGTTTGCAAAATGGAAGGAGACCCGTATGAAATGGCATAAAGCATTGGGTTATGGAGATGCTAAATACCGTTTCCACGATCACGATAAATTGGCTCACTATGCGAATGCAGCAACAGATATAGAATTCGAAATGCCATTCGGCTTTAAAGAAGTAGAAGGTATACACTCTCGTACCGATTTTGACTTGAGCAGCCATGAAAAATTCTCGGGAAAGAAAATCCAATATTTCGATCCGGAGTTAAATAAATCGTACACTCCTTATGTTGTAGAAACATCTATCGGGGTCGATCGTATGTTTCTCTCCACTATTGCGGCTTCGTATTGCGAAGAAACTCTTGAAAATGGCGAAACCCGCGTAGTCCTTAGATTACCGGCTCCACTGGCACCGATAAAATTAGGTGTATGCCCATTGGTGAAGAAAGACGGATTACCCGAAAAAGCCATGGAGATTATAGACGCATTGAAATTTGACTTTAAGTGTCAATATGATGAAAAGGACAGTATAGGTAAACGCTACCGTCGTCATGATGCTATTGGTACACCTTACTGTGTGACAGTAGATCACCAGACATTAGAAGACAATACTGTTACTATCCGCTATCGTGATACTATGGAGCAAGAGCGTGTAGATATTAATAAGTTGGCCGAGATAATTACCGATAAAGTAAGTATGAAAAGCCTTCTTAAGAGTTTAGCATAAGAGTCTAAAAGAGTCTTAGATAAAATATAATCTGATGTGATAATGGTTTTTAAGTCATTATCACATTTATTTTTAGAGCAAATGCTGATATTCACATTTTTTATATAAGACTTCTATTTAAAAACTCTATTTTTGCCACATAAATAGAAAATAAGCCCGATGAGAAAAAAAATATATCTTTTTCCTTTATTCCTTTTAGGATTCTTTATGCTTGCTACAACCTCTTGTTTGAATAGCAATAATAACAATGAAGAAGACATTGATGAAGAATGGAAAGCTTTAAATGAAACCCGATTTGCTAAAGTAGCTAGTGATAATTCTTTTAATGCTTTATCGTCTCAGTCGGGTAATGGAAAAGTGTACTGGCAAACATCTACGGAGATAACTAATGTTGACGAAGGAAATTCTGTCAGAATAACTGTTGAAGGAAAACCTGAGTTCACAGATACTATAGTAGTTCGTTATGAAGCATGGTATTTTGATAAAGTCGGAGATAAGATAATTTTTGATTCTACTGAAAACCCTTCATTAAAAACTAAAATAAACTATACTTATGGTGAGTCAAGTACAGATCCGAATTATAAGAAGGTGACTTTTCCGATAAATTCAACAACATTATACGGTTCTAGAAATAATAATTATATTGAAGGAGTTGAAGGATGTTCAGTGCTTTTGCAAGACATGCTACCCGGCAATGAGCGTGTAGTTTGTATGTCACAAGAGTTGGGTTTCGGTCGTCTTTCTGCGACTCATAGTCCCCAAGTAAATGGTACTCTAGTATCAGGAGCTCCAACATTTACATTAGTTCCAGCATACACCACAGTTTGGTATAGAATCAAGTTGTATAAGATTATACCAATGAAAGGTTTAAAGTAAAATCTAGAATACACCGAGCAATAAACTTTCGATAGCCCTCACAACATCTTTGCGAGGGCTATTGTAGTTATTTACCATAATGCTGAATGCATATTTCTTATCCCCATTAATATAATATCCTGCAAAGCATTGCACATTTGCTATGCTTCCGCTCTTTAAAAACACCTTTCCTTGTAATCGTGTACCTTTTAATACGTTTCTGACTGTACCTTCTTGCCCAGCTTTAGGTAAAGATGCGAAAAATGCATCACGATATCTGCTTTTGGTTTGCATGTATATTAATATATCGCAAAGTATTTCGGGATTGATACTGTTTGATGGAGCCAGTCCACATCCGTCATAGATATGTATTCCATCGGTATTCAGACCTTTTGAGGCCCAAAAATTAGTTGTTCTGTTTATTCCTTCGATTAAAGGATCGCTATATATATCGGGGTTTGCCTTACGTCCGATAGTTCGTATTAAATGCTCTGAATAATGATTGTTACTTTTTTCATTAATTACCCGTATAATTTCTTTCATAGTAGGTGATAATTGTTTGTAAAAAGGGACCTCTTCATACGTAGCCCGATAAGGGGAATACATTTGTTGAAAATATTTTGCACGGGAAGTTTCTACTGAATTTATTCTAAACCTATTTTGAGATAATACATTAGCCAAAGTTTCTCCCAAAATTATTCCGGGATTGGGAAAATCACCTTTAATAATGAAAGAGGCTCTCTTGGCCGGAATATTGCCTGCTAATCTTCTGTAATTAGAGAACGGCTCGCCGTTTATATACCCATTATCCTGGTTATCGTAATTAGCAGTCAGATTATTTGCGAATATAATATCCTTCATATAAGGAACTGTTTTTAATATCACCGGACATGTATCTGTCTTCATGCTATTCAGGTATAATCGGTAAGTATTGTCAAAAATACTTATACCATAGGCTCCGGCGGCAAAATAATTGCCCATATCTTCCTTAAGCCATTTGGATGATACACCATTATAACCAAAGAAATCATCTGCAATGGTAATATCGATAGGAGATGATACAGCCAGATTCTTTTTAATATATTCGAGCCAGTTGTCAAGAAATGCAGACTGGTTATCGAACAAGTATTCGCTGCCTAAAGTAGGGTCACCATAACCACGTACGATTAGATGCTGAGGGTTATTCCTGTCAATAGAGAGTTCCGTTGCAAATTGATAATTATCACCTAATAGCTCGATCGCCGTAGCCGTAGTTAGTATTTTTAATGTAGAGGCAGGGATGAGGGAACTTGACTTATTGTATTCTACAATGTCATTTCCCGCCAGATCTTTTATCGAAATTCCTATAGAGGCATTTTCGAATCCCGGGGTTTTGATGAATTTGTCAACAAACGGGTTAACTTGGCTAAAGGAGCTTGTAATACAGATATTTAATAATAGGAACAAATAATATTTCATGCGATGAGTATTCTTATGTTTATGAGAACTATTGTTTCTGAAAAAGGAATATCTTTGTAAAGATAAACAAATCGAAAAATAAGAAAAATTTCATGAGAAACAGTTTTGACAGACCTTTTACTTTCGATCGTGTAATTCGTTTATCTATCAGCGTATTGTTGATTGGTACAGGTATATATATGATATATATACTGAGAAGTGTCTTACTCCCTTTTTTGGTGGCTTGGCTGATTGCTTATTTACTAAATCCCATTGTGCGCTTCATTCAGGATCGTCTGAAACTTAAAAAACGATTTGTAGCTGTACTTATTACTTTTGCCTTGCTTATTGGGCTGCTGACTTTATTGTTTGTCAGTATAACACCGTTGGTCGAAAATGAGGTGTATCAAATTAATAACCTCATTGCAACATACGATTTACAATCATTCACGGTAAATGGTATACCTCTTAGCGTACATGACTTTATCGCTAAGAATATTGACTTTGATTCTATTCGTAATGTTCTTTCTAAAGAAAGTGCCTCCGAAACCATTCGGTATTTAATACCTACGCTCGAAAATATAGTTTCCAATAGTATCTCCTTTATTTTCGGTTTTACAGTGGTATTTATTATTATACTCTATTTGATATTCATATTGTTGGATTATGATAAAATAAATAAACTGTGGATGGATCTTATTCCGCACAGGCACAGGGCTTTTGTTAGTAGAGTAACCGTCGATGTCGAAAGAAGTATGAATACCTACTTTCGTCATCAGGCACTTATCTGTGTGATTGTAGCCATTCTGTTTGCTACCGGTTTTCAGATTATAGGCTTACCTCTGGCTATTATTTTAGGTATTTTGATTGGCTTTTTGCATATGATACCTTATATGCATATTATAAGTATAGTTCCGGCTACATTGTTGTGCTGGCTGAAAGTATCTCAAACAGGCGAAAGTTTTTGGGTACTGATAGGGTTGGTATTTTTGATATACTTGGTTGTTCAATGCATAATAGATTTGATACTGGTTCCCCGTATTATGGGTAAGGCTATGGGGCTTAACCCTGCTATAATTTTGTTGTCTCTCTCTATATGGGGCTCATTAATGGGAATTGCCGGAATGATTATAGCTATACCTCTTACGACTTTGCTATTGTCCTATTATCAGCAGTTTATAGATTCCGAAGAAAAGGAGGAGCATATCCTTGAGGCTGAAAAATCAGATAAGGAACTCTCAAATGAGTAGTTTTTTGTACCTTTGTAATGAATAAAAAATTTAAGATCGAATTATGCAGTTAATAGCTAAATTAATACAAGTATTGCCACTTCAAACAGGAATGGGTAAAAACGGAGAGTGGAGAAAGCAAGATGTAGTTGTGGAAACAGATGGGCAATATCCTAAAAAAATATGTATATCTATATGGGGCGACAAAGCAAGCGAGTCGGTACTTCAAATTGGAAATATGCTGGATATATCGTTTGATGTAGAAAGCCGCGAATACAACGGACGCTGGTATACTGATGTGAAAGCTTGGAAAGTAGATTTGGCTATGCCTTCTGCCGGAGGATCTGCTCAAGGAGCAATGCCTGAATATGCGCAGCAAGTTCCACCGCCCGCACCTGCCGATTTTGGAGGTGACAGCGCTGACGATCTGCCTTTCTAATTGGCATATCTTTGTTACTTATGCTTTAATATTGTAAAATGGTAGTTTGAAGCCTAAAAGAGATTGATTATGAAGAAAAAAATCTTATCTGGACATAATTTTCATCGTGAACCTTTTCAGGTACTAAACGAACAGTTTGATGTAACTTATCCTCCATCAGGATATTTTAAGAAAGACCAGATACTTGATATTATCGCAGATTATGAGGTTTTTATACCTAATTTTAGTTTCTACACAGACAGAGAGATTATTGATAAGGCAAAAAACTTAAGGCTCATAGCAAACTTTGGTGTCGGTTATAATAATATAGATGTAGAATATGCTGCCCGGAAGGGGATTATTGTAACCAATACTCCTAACTCGGTTTTGGAGCCTACTGCTGAACTCTGCTTTGGATTGATTCATGCGGTTGCACGACGAATAGGTTTCTATAACAATAAATTGCGTACACCCGAAGGTATTAGCTGGGGACTATACGATAATCCCGGAGTGGCTATTTATGGAAAGACCTTAGGAATATTCGGCTTTGGTCGTATAGGTCAGGCTATTGCCAGACGTGCTGTTGCTTGCGGAATGACTATTATTTATCACAACAGAAGACCTGTAACAAAAGAGATGGAAGAGAAATACAATGCCAGATACGTCAGCTTTGATGAATTGCTGTCTCAATCGGATTTTATTTCGATAAATGCTCCCGCTACTCCCGAAACCTATCATATTATAGATGAGGCGGCAATTGATAAGATGAAGTCAAACGCAGTACTTATTAATACATCGCGTGGATCTACAGTTGATGAGGTTGCTCTGATAGAAGCATTGAAAAATAATAGAATTTTTGGAGCAGGACTGGATGTTTATGAAACAGAACCTCGTATTAATCCTGAATTTTTCAAGTTGGATAATGTAGTACTGACTCCTCATGCTGGAACTCAGACTATCGAGGGTCGATATGATATGCAGCGTGAGGTTGCCGAGAATATAATTAACTTCTACGCAGGGAAGCAAATCTCAAGAGTTAATTAAGTTTACAAACGATTTATTGAAATAAATAATAAGAGATATATTTTAGCAGGAAAAAATTAAAAAGCCCTATAAACACTTACGAGTTTATAGGGCTTTTTAATTCTTGAACGTTTGAGATTAGTATTCGTAGTCATTATCAATTAGTTGATATATGGAGTCGGGTGTATACTGATTACCTTCGGGATCATAGATAATCCAATCTGTTAAAATATCTATGGGGTAAGATTTTACATCCCCTTCTTTGAGTGAGGCTATCCAATATGGTTGATTAAGTAGCCTTCCCTCGACGGTCTTCTCATTAGCCGATATAGCACTAAACCAAAGATGCTCTCTTTCGGTATCGTTGTTTGCGTCGTCAACAACCAGTCCTAACTTAACGATAAAAGACCATTGATTTTGATTGTTTTCATTTTTGTTAAATATCTTCTGAAAGAATGATCTTTTAGGTTTGTTGGTATACCTTTCAAAAATATTTAGGAAATAAGAATAGCGTTCTTTGGCTAATCTACTCATTCTAAGAGTTTCTTCTGAACAAATAAAAAGAATCGGATTATTAGATAATGTTGAAACATAAATTTCAGGAGAAATAAGATGCCCGTCTTCAATTGCAAATAATACACCCGATGGCTCACTGTGGGCATTGTTGTCGCCTTCTCTGTCGTGTACACCACCTAAAACAGATGGCGGAAAATCTTTTAAAGCCTCCTCCCAACGTATCCATGTCAGATTTATATCCAACCCGTCGAATCCGGCAGTGAATTTCTCATGTTCTTTAGAGGGATCGAAAAGAAATCTTTTGACAACATGATTAACCAGGTCATGCATCTGCTGTGCTCCGGTAGTTGTGTTAAGTATTTCAAGCTCGATGAGTCCGCATCGGAGTAATCCGTGTGTATGAAACCAATATTGAGTTTGTTCTTCTTTCTCGTCATATACAGCATGTAGGGCATATAAATAGTCGGGAGATGGCGGAGTCGCAGATGCAGCGGTTAGATTTAGCCATTTTCCAGAAAGCAGGCGGAATGACATAAAATCGATAACTAAGCTAGCCTCAGGTACTATTGCATTTAAAACCTTTAACTGGAAATGAAACGAATCGAGAGGTTTTTTTCCAAAGTTGACAGCAACATTCAGGTATTTTGTTTGGGACAGAGCGGTATTAAAGTCATCTTCATTAATCATATTGGCTAGACCAAATTCCTCAAGTCGGAGGTCTTCTACAGATGCTTCCGAGATATTTAGTTTGTAAGTTTCCGATAGGTATTCAATTATAGCAATGTATTCTTTCTCGATATGGTCGGTAGCCTTTGATAATTCGAAAGATATAAGCTTGAAATCAGTACTTTCCTGAAGTTTATTGTTAATTTTATTAAAAGTAAATGAATAGTCTTGTCTGGAACATATTGCCCCCATAACCGAAGGTTTAAAAGTGATTCCTTCACTCAATATCTTGTATTTGTCGTCGTTCTCCATATTTATGTCAAGTAAAATTATACTCAAAGATAATAATATATAGAAAGAAACCATATTTTGCTTCTTTTCGAATTATGTGTTTTATAGCCTATATTTTCTATATTATTTCAGATTTTAGAATTCTTAAACAATTATGCAATATAACATATAAAACCATAGTAGATTTCTGGGAAAAAAAATATAATTTGCGTTGTCAATACAGAGTTAACCCAAATTTATAAACAAACTAATTGCCGCAGCCATGATTTTAAACGTAATTCTTCAAGCCTCAAATTTAGTAGTTGACCTCAATTGGGTGTCGGTTTTATTTGCCGCTACACCAGTCGTATTACTCATTATATTAATGGGATTTCTGAAAATGTCGGGAGACAAGAGTGCTCTCATAACATTGGCAACTACAGTTCTTATAGCTTTGTTTGCTTTTCATCTGCCGGCGGCTGATACAGGTTTGTCTATTATCTATGGAGTGTTAAAAGCCATATTCCCGATTCTTATAATTATTATCATGGCTATATTCAGTTATAATGTATTGGTACATACAGGGAAAATGGAAGTTCTGAAAGAACAGTTTTCATCCATATCGTCCGACAAGTGTATTCAGGTTCTTTTGTTGACTTGGGGATTTGGAGGATTATTGGAAGGAATGGCCGGTTTTGGAACAGCGGTTGCTATTCCGGCAGCCATACTGATAAGTTTGGGCTTTAAACCTATTTTCTCGGCAGTAGCCAGTCTTATAGCCAATAGTGTTGCCACTGGTTTTGGAGCAGTAGGTACTCCTGTAAAGGTATTGGCTGAGCAAGCAGGTGTAGCCGATATACAGGTTTTAAGTACACAGGTTGTATTGCAATTATCACCTCTAATGATACTTATACCGTTCGTGTTGGTTTTTATGACCGATCCCCGAATTAAATCATTACCCAAACATATTTTATTAAGTGTTGTTGTAGGAGTCGTTTCCTTAGTAACACAATACATTGCTGCCAGATATATGGGGGCAGAAACACCTGCAATATTGGGAAGTATTGCTTCAATTATTGCTATTATATTGTATGCTAAAATTACAGCAACAGACGAAGATAGAGAGCTGAAAGCTCAGTTTCCCAAACGTTCTACTGCCGAAATAGTCAGTGCTTGGAGTGTTTACGGATTAATTCTTTTGTTGGTAATATTGACCAGTCCGTTGTTGCCATTAAGAGCCGTATTGGCTCCTATATTAAGTACGACATTCAGTTTCAATATATTTGATACAGTTGCCCAAGCCGAAATTGTGCGGTCTGTAAAGATATCGTGGTTAATAGATGCCGGTGTTCTTCTATTTTTAGGATCAATTATAGGAGGTCTTATTCAGGGAGCAAATATTATTGATCTGCTTAAGTTATTGGGCAGGGTTATAAAACAACAACGTAAGACTATTGTTACCGTTTGTTGCCTTATTGCTCTTTCATCTACCATGGATTTTTCGGGTATGATTGCTCAACTAGGTTTGGCTTTGGCAATAACAACAGGTTCTCTGTATCCATTATTTGCCCCCACAATCGGATGTCTCGGAACATTCCTTACAGGTAGCGATACGTCATCCAATATTTTATTTGGTAAACTTCAAGCATCGGTAGGACATACTATCGGGGTAGATCCTAGTTGGTTGGCAGCAGCCAATACCGCAGGAGCAACTGGGGGAAAGATTATTTCGCCTCAAAGTATAGCAGTTGCGACTTCGGCTTGTAGCTTGCAAGGACGTGAGGGCGAGATTATGAAAAAAGCCATGCCTTTTGCTTTAGGCTATATAGTTGTAGCAGGGCTTATGGTATATTTTGTACCTAAATTGATGGGTACCCTAATGTTCTAAGCGATAATTTTTTATCTATTAAAGAGTGCGATAATTAGCCAAAACGGGCTAACGTCATAGAGGTAGATCGAATCCTTCGGCACAAATAATAAAGTTGCAGCAAGATGGGGTGGTCGTATCTGCCTCTATAACAATAATATTAATCTTTGAAAAAAATAAGGTGACAATACAACAGAATTAGTAAACCTATGGGAAGGTGTAACTTTTGTCATTTTTGTAATGTTTTTAACCCTTATCTTCTGTTTTATAGATGTTTACATTTTTACACAAAAGTGACATTTTGTACAAGTTTTGTCATCTTTTTGTCTACTCTGTACAAGAGTGTTACCTCAAACAGGAGCCAAAGACTGATATTCTGGATTAATAAAATGAGATCAACCTAAAAAATTATAATAGAAATGAAAGTCGGACTATTTATTCCATGTTATGTAAACGCCGTATTTCCCGAAGTAGGCGTGGCAGCATACAAGCTGCTCGATCATTTGGGAGTAGAGGTAGATTATCCGATCGATCAAACATGTTGTGGTCAGCCTATGGCCAATGCAGGTTTCGAGAATGAGGCTATTCCTTTGGCTCAGCAATTCGAGAAGTTATTTGATAAGTATGAATACATTGTAGCTCCTTCGGCGAGTTGCGCTGTATTTGTAAAAGAAAATTATCCCCGATTGCTGGAGAAGGAAGGGCATCTTTGCCAGACCAGTGGTAAAATCTATGATTTGTGTGAATTTCTGCACGATGTGTTGAAAGTAGACAAACTTCCCGGAAAATTTCCTCATAAAGTAAGTGTACACAACAGTTGTCACGGAGTACGCGAATTGCATCTGTCATCGGCCAGTGAGCTGAACATTCCACGCTATTCAAAGATCAAAGATCTATTGGATAAAGTGGAAGGTATCGAGGTGCTTGAACCTCAAAAAGTGGATGAGTGTTGTGGATTCGGTGGAATGTTTTCTATCGAAGAGCCTTCTGTATCGGTATGTATGGGGCAAGATAAAGTGAAGAACCATATGGCTACGGGTGCTGAATATATTACGGGTGCTGACAGCTCATGCTTGATGCATATGCAAGGGGTGGTAAACAGAGAAAAACTGCCTATCAAGTTTATTCATGTTGTTCAAATTTTAGCTGCCGGACTATGAGTACAAAACATACAGAAGCTGCAAACCGCTTCATAGCAAATAAAGAACAAGAGACATGGCACAACGAGACTCTTTGGTTTGTTCGTGAGAAAAGAGACAAAATGGCTATGGATGTTCCTGAATGGGAAGAGCTGAGAGAGCTATCGAGTAAAATAAAAATGCATACGATTACCCATCTCGATACATATGCAGAAGAATTTACCCGAAATGCTGAAGCAAATGGCGTTATAGTTCATTGGGCAAAAGATGCCAAAGAGCATAACGAAATAGTATACAGTATACTATCGAAACATAAAGCCAAGAAACTGGTGAAAAGTAAATCGATGCTTACCGAAGAGTGCCACATGAATCCTTATCTGATCGAAAAAGGTATTGATGTAGTTGAAAGCGATCTGGGAGAGCGTATTCTTCAATTGATGGACGAACCGCCCAGTCATATTGTGATGCCCGCCATCCACTTGAAAAGGCAGGAAGTAGGTAAATTATTCGAAGAGAAATTGCATACGGAAAAAGATAATAGCGATCCTACTTATTTAACACGTGCCGCCCGTCAGCATCTTCGAAACGAATTTCTTACGGCAGATGTGGGTATGACAGGGTGTAACTTTGCCGTAGCAAATACGGGTGATGTAGTAGTGTGTACCAACGAAGGTAATGCCGATATGGGAACATCTTTGCCCAAAATACATATTGTATCGATGGGATTGGAAAAACTTATTCCCAATCATAAATCGTTGGCGGTATACTCTCGTCTGTTGGCTCGTTCGGCAACCGGTCAACCGGTAACCTCGTACATGTCACACTTCCGTAAGCCACGTGAGGGTGGAGAAATGCACGTTATTATTGTAGATAATGGAAGAAGCGATATATTGGGTAATGACGAACATATCCAAACGTTGAAATGTATCCGTTGTGGTGCTTGTATGAATACCTGCCCTGTTTACCGTCGTAGTGGTGGATACTCCTATACTTATTTCATACCGGGTCCCATCGGCATCAATCTGGGTATGCTGAAGAATCCCGAAGAATATTTCGATAATGTATCGGCATGTTCACTGTGCTATTCGTGTAATAATGTTTGTCCTGCGAAGATTGATCTGGCAGACCAAATTTATAGATGGAGACAAAACCTAAACTCGTTAGGTAAAGCAGACAAGATGAAGAAAATGATGTCAGGAGGAATGAAGTTTCTATTTACGCATCCCGCTTTATACAAGACAGGTCTGAAAATGGCTCCTATTATTAATCATATGCCCCGGTTCCTTATCTACAATGGTTTGAACGATTGGGGTAAAGGGCGAGAGTTACCTAAGTTTGCGTCAGAATCTTTTACATCTATGTGGAAGAAAGGCAAAATTCAGAAGAATAAGTAAACAAATAGGTCTGAGACCTCAAAAAGAATGAAGTTATGAGTAGTAAAAACGATATATTATCCAATGTAAAACGACATATCAGAGTTCAGTACGATATGCCCGATTTAGATATTGCTGCGATTCAATATGCCGATAAGCAAGAAAAGTTTTCACAGATGTGTAAGGCTGTCGGTGGTGATGCCATGGTTGTAAAGGACGGCGAAGATATCAATGCACTGATACGTTCTTTGTACCCCGATGCAAAAGTAATAGCTTCTAATCTTCCCGAAATCAGTATTGCAACTGTTAATCCTGATAAGGTAGACGATGCCCATAATTTAAATGGAACCGATTTGGCTATTATTCAGGGAGAATTAGGTGTTGCCGAGAATGCTTGTGTATGGATACCTCAGAATGTAAAAGAAAAAGTCGTTTATTTCATTTCCGAATATCTGGTTATCTTACTGGATAAGAGTAAAATTGTAAATAATATGCATGAAGCTTATGATCAGATCAAGTTTAATGATTATGGTTTTGGTGTATTTATTTCAGGTCCATCGAAAACAGCGGATATTGAGCAGTCGCTTGTTGTAGGTGCTCATGGAGCCAAAGGAGTGATCGTGTTGTTGAGGTAACACGTTTTTCATATATAAAAAGGCAGATTATCTGATAGGTAGTCTGCTTTTTTAATTCTTTTCAAACTTATAAATGGCTATAGTTGTTCTAGTGGTAAAACAGGTAAATAGGTCTGTGTCCTTAATATATTTATCTTTGTAATAAAGATTGTATAAAAGTCATGTCGAAAAAAGCGAAAACATTTGCAGCACTATTAGAAACGAATAAGAAAGCTATCTCGAAGTTTTATTATAAGTATATCTTTCTGATTATTATATTCGGAACAATTCTTCTTGGGATTATTTTTTATAAGCTCGGTGCCCATATTGTACTCTTTGGCGATACAACTGCTGCCTTGGGTGAGTATGTCAGAACAGTAGCAACCGTACTTGGAGGTGCATTGGTACTTTTAGGTTTGTGGATTAATAACAGACGGGTAGCCGAACAGACCCGTCAGAATAATATTAACGAAAGAGGTCAGATTAATACCCGCTTTAAGGATGCTGCAACATTATTGGGTAGCGATAGTGTAAGTTCTATTTTATCAGGAATTTATGCTTTGCATCAAATAGCACTCGAGACTTCAATAGGAGATAAAGGACAGAGAGGGTATGTAAATATCATACAGGATATTCTGTGTGCCTATGTACGCGAAAATACCGATACCATTCAAAATGAAGAGAATGGTAAGGCGTGGAGAATCAACAAAAAACCGACTATTGTTATTCAAACCATTGTAAAGGTTTTATTTAAAAATGATAAGCAGGTATATAGCAATTTAATGACCGATTTGTCGGATTGCGTTTTGGAAGGCATTAATCTGGATGAGTCGTATATTGCCAATGTCGATTTCTCGCGGACAAAATTTATTAAATCGAGCTTTAAGAATGCCACTTTTGTTTCGTGTTATTTAGAGGATGCCTTTATTGACGAAGTCGATTTTAGTGGAAGCAGTTTCGATAAAACGGTTTTTGATCTCTCCCATATTAAGAATACCTCTTTCTCTAAAGGGCGTATTTCCCACTCCGATTTTTGGAATGTGGTCTTTCACCATGTGAGTTTTAAAGATACCTTGCTGGATAATATAGACTTTAAAGATGCTGATCTGGAAGATGCCGTGAATTTTGAAAATACCAAATTAGGCGGATATTCTTCAGATGAAATTAAGGTACAATCGGGTATTATAACTAAAAATTGATATAAGAAAAAAGGTAGAGATTTTATGAATCTCTACCTTTTTTGTACTATATGTTTTTGCACAGTATCAATACTAGTCTAAATCAACCGGTTTAGTTTTAGATACTTTTCGACAACCGTTCTATCATATCTTCACCGAGTTTCGATTTCACTTTGATATGCTCCAGAACCGCTTCAACAAAAGAGTTTTTCTCGAAAATACCTCTTACCTGCTCGAAGTCTATCTTTTGATCTTTTTTGTCGCCATCCATCCCGAAGCTGGTATGAGTAGGCAAAGAGAATTCTTTACGGGCATCCTCATAAATCATCCAATCGAGTTTTACGACTGCCTCTTTCCACCTCTCAACAATAGAGATAATGTTTTTAGCTGTAATTGTCTCTAAAGAAAGATTAAAGTACTCCTGAATCTTATCCCATGCCCAAGTCCACTCCAGAGAATAATAATCTCTGTGAAGTCTTTCAAAAACAGCATTTATATCCTTAATACAAGTCAGCCTGTCGGATTCAATATCATCAATAAGTTTATCTATTTCGGTACTTGGAGCTAGAAGTCCTGCTAAGTCGCGCCATTTAGCTAATCCGGCATCACTATCGGGCTTTAGATATTTTCTGATTTCCTCATCGTTGGTACATGGGCAGTTGCTTAGACGGGATATGATAGAGTTACCCAAAAACTTGGTGATAGCGATATCATAATACTTCAAGCCACTGCGTAACGAAGAGCCTTTGATACGGCATCCACGATAGGAGTAATGAACCGATGCTTCACCGCAAGTACTTAACAATTCGTTCAGAACTTCGATTCCCTGAAACATCTTCTGCACTGTATAAGGACTGAGAAGATTAAAGTTTATTTGATCGAGCTTATGCGGATCTTTTCTCTTGTCCCGTTTCGGGAATTTCTGGGCATCACGTATAGTACCTACACTACGCAGATTGACTCCGGGTACCAGAACAGTTTCGTCGTCGTGCTCTATCAAGTATGAGAACGGCATTTTGGATGTATCTGAATTTCGGTAATGACGTCCCATAACCAACGAGAAAGCTCCTATTTTGGCAGGCCAAAGAATGTATGAATCGCTGGCAGTTTTACCGCCTCTTTCCATTACCCCCTGATGGATAGGCCCCAATTTATACATGTGGTTACTTTGATTCGAACCCGAACCGGCATTCATAAACGAATACATTCCCGAAATCAGTAAAGTAGACTTGTGATGCGTAACGGTATATGGACCTGCAAAGATAGCACACGCTTCACCGTTTTCTCCCTGACAATTACTGAAGAAAAGCGAATCACTTGCCGAATACGTATGCCCCAATTGACACGCCTGACCCACAAAACAACGGGTTAGCATTGTTCCATCTTCGACATGCGAACCTGAGCTGATGATGAAATCTTTTGCCATTACATTATATCCGATATGTACAGGGTCGTATTCGTTACTGTTGATAGTTCCGTTTTCGAGATGGCAGGTACTCTCTATTGTTGCATAATCGTGTATGCGTACATTCTTGATTGTACCTGTATTTATTATTTTCACATTGTTGCCGATGGTTCCAATCGAAGAAGAATTCTTTTGTGCATGTTGCTTTACGATCTCCTGCATCTTATGAATCAAAACCGGACGATGTCGGTAGAATGACATAATATAAGCAAATGAAGCACTCAGGTTATCGTGAATAATAACTTCGCGCCCTCCGGTCTCGTTAAGAACAGTAACTTCTATTCCGTTTCCGAAAGACGAGTTATGGTCAACATACATTAATTCTAAGTTGTGAATAAATACATTATCGCCAATCTTATAATTTGCAATGTAATTGTTTACGTCCGAAATAAAGGTATTATTGCCTATCTCACAATTGTGAAGCGTGACATTTTTGATTCCCGAATGTTTCTTGATTCCTCCGGGAAGGGTGAATTCTTTTTCGTAAACCCCAAGTTTTATTTCTCCCGAAAAATGTACCTGACGGATATAGGTTGTATTGAATTGGTGATGGACAGATATATTGTCCCAATTGTCGGAAACACACCCTTGTTCTTGCAGTGTTAAGATTTCAGATTCAGTTAATTTTCTATACTCCATAGTATATATTCTTTTTATTGTTTTGGCATAGATAAGCTACCAAAAGCCTCTTATTGTTAAATTAATAAGTATTTATTTTACATATTAAACGATAATTCTAGAATTATATTATGGAAAGTCTGAATTTTCTTTCTTTTTGAAAAGAGGAAATACTTGCCTGTAAATACAATATATTTTATCTTCTGTAGAACCTCCGTAAAAAGAGTGCTAAAATTTAAACCGGAAATAACCTATGAACTAATTCATAGGTTATTTCGTTTGCTATCTATCTGACCTAAATTTACGGAACATAGATTGATTATAGCTTAACTAATCGAATGGCTACTCCTCCACCGGAGGCTAGTTTAGTATTTAAAACGGTATTTGATGTTACATCTATTTCCTGAATATCTACAGGATACGGATTGTTTTTATAATCTGCTCCTTCACCGTCTTTAAATATCGTTGCTTTGTATTTTGCACCTTTATCTAAAAAGTTGAGAGGTAAACTAAGGTCTCTGCCATTGGCATTGGTGATACTTCCAACAAACCAGTTTTCTGAATCACGGTCTTTGCGTACTATGGTTAAATATTCGCCTATCTTGGCTTCGGGTACTACTGTCTTAGCCCATGAAGTAGGGCAAGAGGTTATAAAATCGAAAGCAGGGTTGTTCTCGTAATTCTCGATCATATCCGATGCCATCTGCAAAGGACTGAACAGTACCACAAACAAAGCAAGTTGTTTGGCTAAAGTTGTTTGAACATGAGTGGCAGGGAATACCTTGTTCGTAAAATTGAAAGTTCCCGGAGTAAAATCCATAGGACCTGCTAAACCTCTTGTAAAAGGTATAATAGTAGTATGCTCGGGAGGGTTTCCGCCGTCTCTCGACCATGCATCGTATTCCTGCCCTCTAACCCCTTCCTGAGTCATCAAGTTGGGCCATGTACGTTGCAGTCCGGTAGGCATGGCAGGTTCGTGATTGTCTATCATTATATGATATTTAGCGGCTGCCTCGATCACTTTTCTGAAATGGCGTACACCGTATTGGCTGCTGTGTCTTTCCTTATGATCGAGTAGAGGGCTTACATAACCTGTTTTCACAGCATTTACACCATATTTCTGATACAGGGCAAAAGCACTGTCTAACTGGCTTTCGTAATTTTGAGTAGCACCCCCTGTTTCGTGATGTCCTATCAGTTTTACATTTTTAGAAGCTGCATATTCGGTTATCTTTTTCAGGTCGAAGTCGGGATACGCTTTTGTAAAGCTGAATTTATCACCTTCTTTTGTCCAGTCACCATCCCAACCTAAATTCCATCCTTCAACTAATACACCTGAGAAGTTGTGTTTGGCTGCAAAATCAATATAACGCATTGTATTTTCGGTTGTAGCACCATGCTTAGGACCCTGTGCCCATGAATAATCTTCCATGTGCATACCCCACCAGATACCGATATATCGTCCCGGATGAATCCACGAAGTATCTTCGATTTTAGAAGGCTCATTCAGATTCAGCATTAAACGTGAAAGAATCAAGTCGCCTGGTTTTTCTGCAATAATCATTGTTCTCCATGGAGTAACCGATGGAGCTTTTGCGAATACTTTTTCGCCTGTTGACCAGGGAGTAAGATAAGCCTTAAGGGTGGTTGTACCATTTTCGGGTGTTAGGTTCAGACCTGCATAATCGGTCAGATTTGCTTCATGAATACTCAAATATAACCCGTCTTTGGTTTCCATAGTCAAAGGAGTACATACTGTATCAAGACTACTGACCGGAGATGGTTTGTAAAGATTCTCGAAATACAATGTACTTGTGGGTATCGACCATGCTTTATGATCTCCTGCAAGAGCAAACTCGGTTAACTCATCCATAATGACGAAGTCCTTTAGATTCTCTTGTTCGGGGAATACATAGCGGAAACCGATACCATCATTGAATATGCGGAAAACCACCGAGAATTTACGTTTCAATCGGCCATTTTCCTGTACATCGACTGTCATCTCATTGTAGGTATTGTCTACAGTGATTTCTTCGCCCCACGGTTGATTCCATTTTTCACTGAAAGAGGAATGTTTTACATCGGTAATAGTTACGTCTTTTCCTAACTCGCCATCTTTAAACTCAAACCCAAGAAAGGATTTATTAAGAATGGCTTTGTCTTTTTTATCGACTGTATAATATACCTTCCCGTTTTCTATTCCGGCTTGTACTCGGATGCTCCCATCCGGAGAACTTACTGACGTGTTTTCTTTATTTGCACATGAAGTTAAACAAAAGAAAACGAGAAGGATATACACTGCTAATTGTTTCATAATACTTATTATTTTAGTGAGGGCCAAGCCCCTTTTTATTATTTATATGAATCAGTACAAAATAACTCTACAATAAGGTAACAGTTAGTAACCATTAGGTGTCAAAAAAGTTACAAAAGTAGACTGTTGAATGTCACTTTTTGTAATTTTATAAAGTGTTCATAACTAGTTTTCTAACTTAAAAAAGGTTACAAAGGTTACAAAAGTGACACTTTTTAGACTGTTTCTTTTTCTTCTGTTCGTTGTTACCTTTTTTTCGTTGTAACTGCTTTACTTATAGATAAAAACCGGAATGAATTTGTTGGTTCTTATTTATTGGTCATGCAACTTAACGGTTGAAATGTTCATCGTCTCTTTGCTGTAGGGGCGGATTGCATCCGCCCACTGTAACAAAAATTCCCTTATTTGTCTTGAGGGCGGATGCAATCCGCCCCTACAGTTGACATAAGGCTTTTGTTAACCTTTATTATTGTTGATTGCACGTCGTATTTACTTAATAGCTTCAACCTCATCAATCAAACTTTTTGCCTTCTCATTTTGCAATGAAACAAAATAGTAAAAGGCTTGATTGAGACTTCTTAGCTTCTTGGCATCATTCTTATAAGTTTCTCTCAAAGAATGCAGCTTGTAAATGTTTTCGAGAACCGATACATTATAAGTTACACCTGCAAAACCTTGCAATTCGGTCAGGTAACTGTATTTGAATTCTTGGGTAGGTTCTATCATTGTACCTTCGCCAAAATCGTTCCA
>NZ_CAKUOF010000019.1 GCF_934668725.1 uncultured Dysgonomonas sp. | reverse complement strand
TTCCAGAAGTTATATGATTTATTGAGCACCTCTATATACTCCTCTTCGGCAAGTGAACCTTGTATGATATCTTTACCATTAAATAAGTAGAAAGGAATATATTCGAGATCGAGCTCATCTTCGCTGAATCTGATATCAGCTTCAATATCAACGACAAACTCATCGTCATTCAATAGAATCATAATATCATCTTCGGATAATCCGATACTTGTTCCCAGACGCACTAAAGTCGCTTTATCACTAATATCTTCACCATCCACGAAATATGCTTTGAAAAGAACTTCTTCTGCCTGATCGGCCAATTTATACTTTTTAGCCAATTTAATTAATCTCAAAGCATCCGAAGTATTAGCAACTACCAGTTTTTCGAAATGATAATCCAAACCAACTTCCTTAGCCAGATCAACCAACCCTTGCAAGTCGGCTTTCGCCTCTTCAACGGTTGAGTGATGTATACCGGCAAAATATTCATAATAAGACTTTCCAAATGGTTTCTTTGGTAAATCAGGATTCAATTCATAACTATGCCATACCAATTCTATCTCATCTGCATGAGGAAATTTAGCTAAGGCATTTTCAAATTTGCGTTTTCCTATATAACAGTATGGGCAGGCTATATCTGACCATATTTCTACTTTCATTTTTTCCATAACATTTTAGTTTCCAAGACAAATAAACATTTTATAAGCTTTCAGACCTCTTATTTTTTTTCTGGAATACTTTTCAACACATCAAGTAACAATTTCCACCATTTATCTACCGACGGAATATTTACTTGTTCTGCCGGAGAATGGGCATCCGTAATAGTAGGTCCACAAGAAACCGTATCTAAATGAGGATATTTCTGGAGAAACAATCCACACTCCAAACCAGCATGAATAGCTTTTACTTCAGGATCTTTGCCATATAATTTCTTAAATGATTGTTGAGCGACTTTTAAAATCTGAGAATCCGGGTTAGGCTTCCAACCGGGATAACCTTCGCCATGCTCTACTTTTGCCCCTCCCAAAGTAAATGCTGCATTTACCATATTGGCTGCATAATTTTTCAGAGATTCTGTAGAACTACGCTGGCTGGTACCGATTACAATGGTATTATCTTCTTTCATTTTCACAGAAGCCAAATTTGTTGAAGCCTCAACCAAACCGGGTACATCGTGACTCATTGCCAAAACACCATGAGGGCATGCGCAAATAGCATTCAATAATCCTGTGGTTGTTTTTTCGTCTATTACAGACTGAGGTTCATCTGCAGATTCAATCAGAATCTTAACATTAGGGTCTACCGCCTTAAGTTCATCTTCTATTTCTGCAATAAACACATTTAATAAGGCAACTACCCTATCTTTATCACCCACAGGTACACCTACTATTGCCGAAGCCTCACGCGCTATTGCATTGTGTAAGTTTCCACCCGAAATAGAAGCCAAACGGACTTCCATCTTACGAGAAATTGACCACAAAAAACGATTCAATATCTTATTGGCATTACCCAATCCTTTATGTATTTCACTTCCTGAATGACCTCCATTTAATCCTTTCACATCTAATTTGAACCAAAACTGATTCATCGGGGTCTCACATTCTGTATATTTAAAGGTGGCATTAGTTCCTTTACCTCCGGCACAACCAATGTAAAGCTCACCTTCTTCTTCGGTATCAAGATTGATAAGTATATCTCCCGTCAGAAAATCTTGCCCCAAAGCGTAAGCGCCGGTTAACCCTGTTTCTTCATCAACAGTAAATAAGCATTCCAACTTCCCATGCTCTATGTCATCCGAAGCAAGTATGGCCAATGCAGCTGCTACTCCTATTCCATTATCAGCACCTAAAGTTGTACCTTTAGCCTTAAGCCAGTCACCATCTACATACGTTTCAATAGGATCGTTTTCAAAATCATGTACCGTGCCATTATTTTTCTCACACACCATATCCACGTGTCCTTGAAGAATTACTGTTGGCAGCTTTTCTTTCCCTTGGGTTGCAGGCTTGGAAATAAGGACATTGCCAGCTTCGTCCTTTTTAACTTCAAGATTATGTATTTTTGCAAAGTCGAGTAAATATGCTATTACCTTCTCTTCTTTCTTTGAAGGTCTTGGAACCTGAGTCAGTTCGTAAAAATATTTCCAAACAATATGGGGCTTTAAATCATTTATTGTCATAATATATCATTTATTAAATCTTTTGTGCAATATACCTTATTTATTAATATAAAAGTAAAGAAATACAAAAGTATACACAAACTTTTTCACATCTTTTATACATCGTGCGAATACCATCTCCAACTATTAGGTCTATCTTTGTGGTTCGAATAAAAAAAAACAGTTTTTGTGCTGCAATAAAGATTTTTAGGTCTTAAATTCATTTATTGTGGAATAAAATGATAGAAATTTAAAATTTGATTCTATTTTTGCGGAACAAAATAATAATAGATACTAGTAACATTATATTTATAGTCATCAACATTAAGTTATTTATATGAAAAATCTTTCTCTTGTGATAAATGGTATTCTAGCAGTTGCTATAATAATACTTTTTATCTTATTCTTTAAGACCAAAACAAATACTGAGAATGCACCATCTCTAAAATTTGAAAATGACACCACTGTCACTTTACCTATTGCTTATGTAAATATTGATAGTGTTTTGACAAACTACCAGTATGCCAAAGAAGCAAGTGATGCACTTATGAAAAAAACTGAAGCTTCGAGAGCTTCCATCAATCAAAAACAAAAACAATTGGTTAGCGAACAACAAGAGTTTCAACGTAAATATCAAAACAATGCATTCCTAAGCCAGGAACGCGCCGAACAAGAAGCTGCACGTATCCAAAAACTTGGAGCAGAATTGGAGCAAACCGCAGGCCGTTTAGATAACGAATTGACTATGGAGCAAATCAGAGTAAATAATCAATTGGCTGATTCGGTAAGATTATGTATCAAAGAATTTAACAAAACAGCTAATTATCACATTATTTTCAGCAACTCAGGTCTTGACAATGTTCTTTACGCTAAAGAAAAATACAATATTACAGATAAAGTGATCGAAATGCTGAATGCAAGACACGCTGCCTCTGTTAAAAAATAAAATTACAGAATCGACTGTAATTTAACTATATAAAAGAAAAGGGATACTTCAGGTATCCCTTTTCTTTTATATATCTGCCTACAAAACCGACAACCAAATCCCCAGTACACACTGTCACTTTGTCACACTTTACATATTCTCATTTTTGGCACAACATTTGTTTATCCACTAGTGTCGTCGCAAAAACGACATGAAAAAAATAAAGAAATAATAAAATAACAATAAATATATAATTAAGAAAATGGGAAAAATTATAGGAATAGACTTAGGTACCACAAACTCTTGCGTTGCGGTATTAGAAGGTAACGAACCAATCGTTATCGCAAACAACGAAGGAAAAAGAACTACACCTTCTATTGTTGCGTTCATCGAAGGAGGAGAACGTAAAGTAGGAGATCCTGCCAAACGTCAAGCTATCACAAACCCCGAAAAAACCATATTCTCTATCAAAAGATTTATGGGAGAAACTTGGGATCAAGTGGCTAATGAAGTACACCGCGTACCATATAAAGTAGTAAAAGGAGATAACAATACACCTCGTGTTGATATTGACGGTCGCCTTTATACTCCTCAAGAAATATCGGCTATGATTCTTCAAAAAATGAAGAAAACCGCTGAAGACTATTTAGGACAAGAAGTTACCGATGCAGTTATCACTGTGCCTGCTTACTTTAACGACTCTCAACGTCAAGCAACCAAAGAAGCCGGAGAAATTGCAGGACTTAAAGTTCAACGTATCGTTAACGAACCTACTGCAGCAGCACTAGCATATGGTTTGGATAAAAAACACATGGATATGAAGATTGCAGTGTTTGACCTTGGTGGTGGAACATTCGATATTTCGATCCTTGAGCTTGGAGACGGTGTTTTTGAGGTAAAATCAACCAATGGTGATACTCACTTAGGTGGTGATGACTTCGACCAAGTTATTATCGATTGGTTAGCTGAAGAGTTTTTAAGAGAAGAAGGTCTTGATTTACGTAAAGATGCAATGGCTCTTCAACGTCTAAAAGAAGCAGCTGAGAAAGCTAAAATAGAACTTTCAAGTTCAACTTCTACTGAAATCAACTTACCATACATCATGCCTGTAAATGGTATGCCTAAACACTTGGTTAAGACATTGACCCGTGCTAAATTCGAACAATTGGCTGATAGCTTAATTCGTGCATGTATCGAGCCTTGTCGTAATTCTCTTAGAGATGCAGGGTTATCAACTTCAGATATCGATGAAGTGATTCTTGTTGGTGGATCTACTCGTATCCCGGCTATTCAAGCAGAAGTTGAAAAATTCTTTGGTAAAGCTCCATCAAAAGGAGTAAACCCTGATGAAGTTGTAGCTGTAGGTGCTGCGATACAAGGAGCTGTATTAACTGGTGATGTAAAGGATGTATTGCTACTTGATGTAACTCCACTTTCGTTAGGTATCGAAACAATGGGTGGTGTAATGACTAAATTGATTGAGTCAAATACAACTATACCAACCCGTAAGAGTGAAACATTTTCTACTGCCGCCGACAATCAACCATCAGTACAAATCAATGTATTGCAAGGCGAACGCCCAATGGCAAAAGACAATAAACAAATCGGAGTATTCAATCTTGACGGTATTCCACCGGCAATGCGCGGTGTACCTCAAATCGAAGTAACTTTTGACATCGATGCTAATGGTATATTGAAAGTTTCGGCAAAAGACAAAGCTACAGGCAAAGAGCAATCAATTCGTATTGAAGCTTCTTCAGGACTGAGCGATGCTGAAATTCAAAGAATGAAAGACGAAGCTGCAGCCAATGCCGAAGCAGACCAAAAGGAAAAAGAAAGAATCGACAAGTTGAACCAAGCCGACTCTTTAATATTCCAAACAGAAAAACAATTAAATGAACTTGGCGATAAGATTCCAGCTGACAAAAAAGCTCCTATCGAAAGCGCATTAAATAAATTGAAAGATGCTCATAAGGCTCAGGATATTGCAGCTATCGACACATCAATGACTGAGTTGAACACATTGTTCCAAGCATTAAGCCAAGAAATGTACAATCAAACAGGAGGAGCAGCTGATCCAAATCAACAAGCAAATCCAAATCAAGGAAACTCTCAATCGAATAACGATGGCGATGTTACCGATGTTGACTTCGAAGAAGTGAAATAATTCACTCTATATACATAAAAAAAGGATGATTCACTTTGAATCATCCTTTTTTACTTATAAGCCCTTCAAAAAAGCTCTTTTCAAAAGCTATTTATCTATAAAAACGAAAGGTTCTTTCAAATTATTATCTTCAATATATTTATCGTACCAATCAAAATAATCAGCAGGTTCACTTGCACTGATTCCCCCATTTTCGGGAAGCCAATACATATTACCATAAGCCGCCAACATTGCCCAATGATATTCTAATTCATGACTCATCAAGCCTGCTGCCATATCTGATTCCGGAATACGAAATAAGTTATGTTGTCTACTTTTTATTATAGCATCGGATTCAGCTTCTGTTTTATTTGCATATTTCATAAGTATACCTTTAATAATAGACAGCCAAGCATCGTAATGTACAATCGATATATTTCCTTTATCATCTTCAAACCTTAATATCCTTTCCATATAGCAATAATCATAATATACAAGTCAACCAAGCCACACTCAAGAAATAGACTCTCTCATCAACTCAATCCTAAAAGTTGTACCTACACCAATTTCTGAACTTTTCACATAGATACGTCCCCTATGATAATCTTCGATAATGCGTTTAGCCAATGAAAGCCCTAACCCCCAGCCTCTTTCCTTAGTCGTAAATCCGGGTGAGAATATACTCTTAAACATGGCTTTAGGCAGCCCTTTCCCAGTATCGGTTATATCAATACAAACAAATCCGTTGCGTTGCGAAAGCTTAAATAATATATGTCCTTGCCCTTCCATTGCATCAACTGCATTCTTTGTAAGATTCTCAATAACCCAACTAAATAGAGATGCACTTATTTTAGCATATAAAGGTTCATCCGGAATTTCAAATTCAAATTTAATTTTCTTCGAAATCCGCTTTTCCAAATAAGCTACCGATTGCCTCATCTCTTCACCCACTTGCCGCGTCTCGGGAGCTGGTGTAGAACCAATCTTAGAAAACCTATCGGCAACCACCTGCAAACGCATAACATCCTTTTCCATCTCATTCAGAATCGAAGTATCTTCCGTTTTACTTTTGAGATATTCTACCCAAGCAAGCATCGATGATATAGGGGTGCCCAATTGATGAGCTGTTTCTTTAGACAATCCCACCCACAATTTATTTTGTTCTGCATTTTTGGTACTTAGCAATGCAAGAAATGATACACATATAAAAAAAGTCATCACCCCAATCTGAATAAAAGGATAATACTGTAAACGCTGTAACGTTGACGAATCTCCATAATAAACATATTGCTTAAAATTAGGAGATTCAACAACTATAGGAGTATTCAGTTTTTTAAAAGACTCAACTTTGCCAGCGAGATACTCAAGGCTATCTTCCGACGGTATATCAATATTAGCCGTCATCAAAACATTATCAAATTCATCACATAATATAACCGGGATAGTCTTATTACTTGACAATATTTTCAATGTCAATTCCAATTCACCTACCCCATCATTGTTAGCAGCCATATTAATTGCATACGCCCATAATTCCATCTTCTGCCTCTCATCCTTCGCCATATCACCTGCCATCTGGTTCGATATAACAAGGAAACTGATAGCAATAACAATAGCGACAGCAATAAAAATATATTTAGCCAACACCTTCTTATCAAAAGATCTCATTATCTTAAATTAAGTCAATTTTAGAATAGGAAAGATACATAATCTTTATCAGATATTAAAATCGCGTTACAATGACCCAATAATATTGTAAATTCGTTAAAGTATGCTATATAACATAAAATAGATTGGATTTTATGTTAGAATCGTATATCTTTGAACTGTGTTTTTTCATGGTATTAGATTTTAAGGTTAACAATGAAGATTGGTTGTCGCGATGACAACCTTTTCTTTTTTAGATACGACACATAGAAATATTTACAGCATTCAAATAAAAATTAAATATCCTCCCCTCTCCAATTAAAAATATCATATTTTCATTAAAACGTCAAATTTAGCATTAAATAGATTGCATTTCCTTTTAAAATAATATACCTTTGA
This sequence comes from uncultured Dysgonomonas sp., assembly GCF_934668725.1. Taxonomy (GTDB): domain Bacteria; phylum Bacteroidota; class Bacteroidia; order Bacteroidales; family Dysgonomonadaceae; genus Dysgonomonas_A. Next base: position 57,439 of record NZ_CAKUOF010000019.1, on the reverse strand, counting down.
ACTGAATTTTTTCATGGTATTAGATTTTAAGGTTAACAATAAAGATTGGTTGTCGCGATGACAACCTTTTCTTTTTACAGCCACAATAGACAAAACAAGCTTTTCTTAAGATCAAAACACTGTAGAATTAAAAAAAGACAAAAAAAGACACGACTACAGTCCGTGAAACCATATTAATGTTAAAAAAAACAATTTAACATCAAAAAGATTGCCCAGAATTTCAAAATAGTATATCTTTGAACTGTGTTTTTTCATGGTATTAGATTTTAAGGTTAACAATGAAGATTGGTTGTCGTGATGACAACCTTTTCTTTTTTACATCAATACCCCAAAGCAGAACTTCACAACTATGTCAAAGATTAAAAAATACTTTTTTTTGTAAAACTTTTTTCTCAATCAACTTGTTGTAATAAAAAGAAAAAACAAATGTATTAAACTAAAAAAATGCAATTATGAAAACTTTTTTATTTACGTTAAGTCTATGTGGCATATTCTTTATGTCAAGCATTCAACCAACACTAGCTCAAAACACTCAAAGTAAAGAGCAAAAGAAAGAACAGAAAAAAGAGCAACGAGCTTTAAGAAAAGCAGAACAAGCAGAAAAAAACATTGCAAGTATTGAACGTTTAAACTTTTCTTTTTATCCTAATACTGTTGAGCCTCAATTTGGATTACCAATAGAAATAGGTGGTGGAGATTATTATTTTACTATTGACAAGGATGTTATGTACATGAACCTTCCCTATGTAGGACGCTTTTATGTAACCCCTATTTCTCCTGAAAACAAACCTATAAATTTGACATCTACAAAATTCATGTATTTTGTACATACAGATGATGAGATTACTTTCGATGTAACAATTATACCTTCGGATCTAGCCAGCATCCTTAATCAAGGTATAAAATTCTTTTTTACAATAAATAAGCAAACTCAACAAACTACTTTGAAAGTTTCGGCTGAAAACAGACAAGATGTAACTTACACAGGAGTTTTTCAATAAAAAAACAATCACTGCTTAATAGCAGAAAGAATATTTAATATTATTATCCAAGACCGACAAAAATAATTTTGTCGGTCTTGATTTTTTATAAAGCCATTATTTTCGAACACCTGCTATTTCTTATTTTAGTCACACATCTATATCAATAAAACCAATATCACATAGACGGATTCTTTTTTTATCTTAAAATATTCTTCTCGTTCTAATTAATATTGCTAATTTTGTATTCAATCTAAAATTACTAACTTTTTTATAAGAGATCATGAATATTTCGCACATCGAACATCTTGGTATTGCTGTAAAAAGTATCGAAGACAGTCTTCCTTACTACGAAGGCGTTTTAGGCTTAAAATGCTACAACATAGAAGTTGTAGAAGATCAAAAAGTAAAAACTGCTTTCTTTAAAGTCGGTCAGACTAAAATAGAACTACTTGAGCCTACAAGCCCAGACAGTACTATCGCAAAATTCATCGAGAAAAAAGGAGAAGGTATCCATCACATTGCATTCTCGGTTGATAGTGTTGCTGCATCATTAGCTGAAGCTGAAAGCAAAGGTGTACAACTGATAGACAAAGCTCCTCGTGCTGGTGCAGAAGGTCTTAACATTGCATTTCTTCACCCGAAATCGACTTGCAGTGTATTAACAGAATTCTGTGAACATCCGAGCAAATAAGATATACATTAAAAGAGGCTTTACGATGTAAGGTCTTTTTTGCGTTATCAAAGGGTCTTTGACTCAAAAAATCAATATTAAATTTTAAGAATCAAAATATAAAAACATGAGCCAACTTGAAAAAGTAAAAGAGCTTATTGCACTTCGAGAAAAAGCACGCCTAGGTGGTGGTGAAAAGAAAATCGAAGGTCAACACGCAAAAGGAAAATACACTGCTCGCGAACGTATCGCGATTGTACTTGACGAAGGTAGTTTCGAAGAATTTGACATGTTCGTTGAACACCGTTGTACAAATTTCGGAATGGAGAAAACTAAATTTCTAGGTGACGGTGTAGTAACAGGATGTGGAACTATTGGCGGACGCCTTGTTTATATCTTTGCACAAGACTTTACCGTAATCGGAGGATCGCTGTCTGAAACATTGGCAATGAAAATCTGTAAAGTAATGGACATGGCAATGAAAGTCGGTGCACCTTGTATCGGCATCAACGATTCGGGCGGTGCTCGTATCCAAGAAGGAATTAATGCATTGGCAGGTTATGCTGAAATTTTCCAACGTAATATATTAGCATCAGGAGTAATTCCTCAAATTTCGGGAATCTTCGGTCCTTGTGCCGGTGGTGCAGTATATTCTCCAGCTCTTACCGACTTCAACATCATGACAGAAGGTACTTCTTATATGTTCTTAACGGGACCTAAAGTAGTAAAAACAGTTACTGGAGAGGATGTTACTCAAGAAGAATTAGGTGGAGCAAGTGTACACACTACCAAATCGGGTGTTGCTCACTTTTCGGTAGAAAACGAAGACGAAGGTTTAGCATTAATCCGTCATTTGATGAGTTTCCTTCCATCTAATAATAGAGAAGAAGCTCCTCGCAAAGAATGCACAGATCCAATCGCCAGAATGGACGATCTATTGAATGACATTATCCCTGACAACCCAAACAAAGCATACGATATGTATGAAGTTATAGGTTCGATTATCGACAATGGCGAATTCCTTGAAGTACATTCGGCATACGCTAAAAATATGATTATCGGTTTTGCCCGTTTCAACGGACAATCGGTAGGTATTGTAGCTAACCAACCCAAATATATGGCAGGTGTGCTGGATATCAATGCATCTCGTAAAGCTGCACGTTTTGTTCGCTTTTGCGACGCATTCAATATTCCTTTAGTAACATTGGTAGACGTACCCGGATTCCTTCCTGGGACAGGACAAGAATATGGCGGCGTAATTGTACACGGAGCAAAACTTCTTTATGCTTACGGAGAAGCTACTGTACCTAAAGTAACAGTTACTCTTCGTAAATCTTACGGAGGTTCTCATATCGTAATGAGTTGTAAACAACTTCGTGGAGACCTTAACTATGCATGGCCAAGTGCTGAGATTGCAGTTATGGGAGCAGATGGTGCTGTTGAAGTATTGTATGCTAAAGAAATTAAAGCTGATCCCGATCCTGTAAAACAAGCAGAAGCTTATGCAGCGAAAAAAGATGAGTATAATAAATTGTTCTGTAATCCATACAATGCAGCTCGCTACGGTTATATCGATGATGTAATTGAGCCTCGCAATACACGTTTCCGTGTAATCCGTGCATTGGAGCAATTGAGAACTAAACATCAGGTAAACCCTGCTAAAAAGCATGACAACTTACCTCTATAATTTTCAACTGTAATACATAGAAATTATGAGTGATCAAAATATACCCACAGATGTATTAGCTGTTATAGCTATGGCTATATATGACTTTCAGCATCAACATGATGTAGAAAGTAATGTTCTGACCATTAAGCATGAGTCTCAAGATCATCTTCCTTGGGTTGACAGAAGCGCTACCATGCTTCAAATGCCAATAAGAAAATAAAAATTAGAGAAATTTATCATGAAACAATTCATATATAGAATTAACGGTCAAGACTATATAGTTGCCGTAAATAAATTAGAAAACTCTATTGCCCAAGTTGCTGTAAACGGAAGCAATTATGAGGTAGAATTAGTGAGTAATGACGAAGAAGTAACTCTTGTTTCTCGTCCTGTAGCAAAAGCAACCGCTGCTCCTGCTGCTGCACCAAAAACAGCTACAGTATCGGCAGCTCCAAGTGCACCTGCAAAAAGCGGTGCAGGATCTGTAAAATCGCCGCTACCAGGTATAGTTGTAGCCATCAATGTAAATGTTGGCGATGAAGTAAAAAAAGGGCAAACCGTTGCAGTACTTGAGGCTATGAAGATGGAAAATGCCATCAATGCACATCAAGCAGGCAAGGTGACTTCTATAAGTGTAAACCCGGGAGACTCAGTTCTCGAAGGTGTTACTATCCTTACTATCGAATAAGATACGATCAAGGTATTATGTAAACCCCGGTTATGAAGAAACTTCATAACCGGGGTTTAATTTTATAACACTCGCTTCGTTTACTCAACCAAATTTGCACTTACATTTCGGCAATAGTCAACACATTCAGAGAAGGATCTGTCGACAAAGTCGGATTGACTGTTGCACTTGATGCAATATATATTGTGATCTGAATCTGTTGCCCGGCAGTCACATAAAAGAGACCTTTGCATACATTAGTAAGGCTCACAGATGTAACTGCACTTAAGTAAGGTACTACAGATTTCAGAGTCACTGTCCCTCCGTAAATAGAAAGTTCATACTGTCCCCCTGCAGATATATTATTCGTTTGGAAAACAGCTGTTACCGAAACACTATAAATTCCACTTCGGGAAGCGGTAAAAATACCGGTAACAGGGTCAAAAGAATTTGTCTTATCATAACTTTTCGTCCAGTTTTGAATACGACCGGATGAAATACCCGAAGAAGTATTAAACCTTTGTCCTGAAGAATTACGGGCAATAACCATTGCCTTATCCGGATTTGCCTGTAAAGACAGCCAAGTAATACCATCTGAATATTGTAGTACCTTGGAAGTTGTTTCGTATCTTATCGCACCCGCACCTGCAGCAGTTGCTGTAAGATTGGTGTATCCTATACCTATAGCATTTTCTTTTGCCAGATTATCGGCTCTTAAATCAAGTTTAACCAAAGGATTATTTGCACCTATACCAATATAGCCGTCATTTCGTATTTGCAGTATCTCATTATTATCGGAGTTCGTAGCCCGTACAACTTTTCCGGAAGAAACACTTGTTGAAGACCTCACCTCAAGTACGGCAACCGGAGTTTCTGTATTAATACCTATTTGTGACAAGGTGCTGACAAAGGGCAGAATAAACAATATAAAACTGATATAATAATTTTTCATATTTTTTTTAGGATTTAAGTCTCATTCTGATTAAGTTTTAAACAAAAAGACTAAAATTTATTGCCGAAAAGCAGCAAAACAATTATACATTCAAAAATTCACTTTTAATTATTATTGAGCAAAAATAGATAGTTGATTAAACCCCTTATCTGAATTAGGTGATGTTGACGAATATCCATAAACCCTCATCGATTTAGTGCCTCCGAGGTTATGCCAAACTTCAGGCCAAAGAGTATCACCTGCCGATAACTGAATAGTTCCCGAACAAGTAATTCCACCTTGCCCGCTACCCGAATCGGGGTACACTTGAATACATCTTACAATACGCCCGTTACTTGCAACCCACCTACCTTCTATATATTTATTAGCCTGAATGGCAATAGCTCTATTAAATGACAAAGTAAAAGAAACGACATAAAGCCCATCCACAGGAGCTGTATATACAGAGTTTGAAGTATTAAATGCTCCATGACTATCATATACAGGGACAAAACCGGTAAGACGCGTTGTCGCATTACTGGGGTATGAGCCTGCTATATAATCGTTGGGAGCAACAACACTGGGTCTTACAGCAGATGATTGTAGACGAAACCACTGCGTACCATCCGAGTAATGTATTTCCTTCGTTCCTGCCATATATCGAATAGCTCCTCCCCCTACCGATGCGGCTGTATTAGTCGTAGTCCCAACAGCTACAACAGGGTTTACTCCGGTACCTCTCAGATCGAGGCGAACAGATGGATTTGCTTGCCCAATTCCCAATCGACCATTATCTGTCAATGTAAGAATTTCGACACCACTCGAATTTGCAACACGTATTGTTCTTTTTGCAGAAGAATTCCCCTCTCCTCTAATATCTAAAGCTGCCGCCGGAGAAACTGTATTAATCCCTACATTTTGGGCAAGTACATTTACTGATATTGTCATAATATATACCAATAATACTGGAATATTAACCAATTTTCTATTTTTCATAAACCTTATTTAAGTAGTTAAAGATGTTTGATTACATATCTCACAAGTATATCCAAAGCCATCAGAGCTCTACTATAGTCAGGTTATTATAACCTACTTTTATTTGCTTGGTAGCTCCCATATTATGCCATAAAACAACAGACAAGGTTTCTCCCAAAGCCAATTGAAAATTACCGGAACATTGTACTCCGGCAGACAAACCACTAGCGGCATTAAAGGTGGTAATACTCTTTACCTGCTGTCCTCCCGAAGCTACCAACGACGCCTGAAGTTGTGTTTTGGCATTTATAGTCCCATCATTTAATGTGATATTCAGCGATACAGAATAAACCGAAGCTCGTTGTGCTGTAAAAATACCTGTTGAAGCGTTAAAGCTATTACTCAGATCAGAAATCTTAACCCAATTTTTAATTTTACTGCTTGTATTATTGGCAAAGCTCTGAGTAGTACTTGTTATATCAGCAACAACAAAAGCTTTTATATAATCTGATGCCAATGCTTTCCATGAAGTATTGTCCGAAAGGTACAAGGATTTGGTATTTGCGTCATACTTAACAGCACCAGCCTTTGCCTCTAATGGGGTTTGAGTACTTTCTCCGATAGCCAGAATAGAATTGTTTTTTCCATCACGTAAATCAAATAAAATAGAAGATAAAGAGACTCCTGAAGTCAAAACCAGTCCATTGTCTCGCAGATCAAAAAGATTAACAGAAGAATTGCTTTTTACTAATAGAGCCTGAGTAGAAACTGTATTGCCCTTCGATTGAATATCTAACGCTGCTAGTGGAGCCTTGGTATTTATTCCCACTTGCGCTATGCATAAACTTATCGATAGCAAACTAAAGATGATAAGAAAACTTTTTTTCATTGTAGCGATTATTTACATGTGTTCATTTTTTCAAATAATAAAATAGCAGTAGCCTGTAATCACTACAAGCTACTGCGGGATATAGTTGTACCATAAATAAGCCTCTTTGAAGCACAGATTCTGAACGACAACAAAAAAACAAACAACCTGTGCAGGATGCTTTATGGAAAAACTAATTAAATATCTATTGGGGTAATAATTATAAATACAACAGAAGCTGTCAACCAGACACAATGTCGAAAAAAGACGGAAAGATACGCCTAAATAATTTTTATTAATAACGTGTTGGTTAGTTAACTCTCTCTCTCTCTCTCTCTCTCTCTCTCTCTCTCTCTCTCTCTCTCTAATATTTCAGTGCAAACAGACAAACCTAAATAGTTAAAATTTAGATTATTATCAACACATACGGTTGTTAATTCCGTCATCATTATCAGAGTAAATAGTTATCTTACAAGGGCAAAGATATAAAATACTTTTAATATACCACTCTAATCAGCATATATTAATTTGATAACACTACACAACCAAACCAAAAGAAACAACACGAATGAAATTCGTATATTTGTAGCCAATTTGATTTAAATTCTTCATAATGATGAAACAAGATTGGAAACCGGGAACAATGGTTTATCCCCTACCGGCCGTAATGGTAAGTTGCGGAAGTACTCCTGATGAATATAATATTATAACCATAAGCTGGACAGGAACTATATGCACTAATCCTGCTATGTGTTATATTTCGGTACGTCCCGAAAGACATTCATATGACATTATAAAACGTAACATGGAATTTGTCATCAATATAACAACAAAAGATCTGGCATATGCCACCGACTGGTGCGGGGTTAAATCGGGAAAGAACGTCAATAAGTTTAAAGAAATGAAACTTACAGCCGGAAAAGCATCCGTTGTAAAAGCTCCTATCATCGAAGAATCGCCACTGTCTATTGAATGTAAAGTGAAAGAAATTATCCCTTTAGGCTCCCACCATATGTTTATTGCTGATGTGGTAAATGTAAAGGCCGACGAAAGATACATAGATCCAGAAACCGGAAAATTTGAGTTGGATAAGTCTGGTATTATAGCTTATTCACACGGTTTTTACTACGCTTTAGCCGAAAAGACTGGTCGTTTCGGGTGGTCAGTAAAAAAGAAATGAAAATTTCAGATTAACAATAAAAGTGCATTCAATAAAATATTGAATGCACTTTTATTATATAAAATATCCTGTACAACTATAACCTGAAGACTTAATGAGCATTTATCCCACTCACTGCTGCTTTTTTTATTCCCCATGCTATAGCATTTAACTCCAAATATGAGTTATATACAAATGTAGGAAAACTAGTCCAGCGATTATTAAATTTAGACATAGGAAGTCCCGCTGCGGTAAACTGTGTCGGAGCTGTACCGTCTGTACTTCCATAATAAGCAAATCCCGGATAAGTACCATACACAGAATCACCAAAATAAACAAAGTTTTTCGAGTCATTATACCACACAACCGAATAATCAGGGCTTAAATTTGAATTATGATTCGGGTTATTAGCTGAAGCCACTTGCACTGAGTTAGGGGGTAAACTTGTGCAGATAACAGTTCCGGCATTATCTTCTTGCCAGTATCGACCGGAAAGATTTCCGAAAGGCCCATTCACTATCGGATCATTGGGTAAATTGTTAATCGGATAGCTATCTCTGTTTGCAGATGTTAGAGTACCTATATTTACAGCAGTTGCCGCACTACTTCCAAAGATGCCGCTAAGAAGATAATTGGTTACCGTAGCTTGATCATCTGCCGGTGCATATATTAACACGCCTCCATTATTAACATAATCCGCTAAGACCGTAGCCAAAGCAGTAGTAGCATTTGCTCCGTATGCAAAATATAAAATAATATCGGGTTTTGCTGTACCGTTAGTAAGCTGTGTATAGGCAGCTGAAGCAGAAGTTACCTGCCATAATCTATTCCAACCCATAGTCTTAACTATCCCTGCTGGACCAAATGAGGCTCCGTTATTAATAGCTAGTTGTCTGGCAGCTCCAACCCAAGAATATTCACCGCTTCCTATAACCCCATAGGTCATCACCGGAAGAATAACCGGTATTGTAGCCGTACAGGTATTGTTACCCTCGGGTGTATTTGCATTAATAGTTATAGGGAAGTCTGTATTTACTGTAGGGATGCCTGTACCTCTCAAGGTAACCAGCTGTATACCCGGAGTAAAATTTCCACTCGCACTAAAGATTACACCATTAGTTAACGGCGTGGTTATGGAATATGACCCTGCTTGTGAAACATTCACATTCAATGTAATGGTATTGGCTGCAGTAAGGCCTACACCTTTTGCATAATCTCCATTAACCACAATACTTGAACAGTTTAGCGAATATATGGCAATGGCTGATAAAACATTTACTTTTACCAAATTGGCACAATTAGCATCCTCTCCATTTTTCAAAATACTTACCACGTCTTCTCCAATATTCAGAGGGGTTCCCTGTCCTTGCACATAAACGGTAAAGACACCAGCTGTGAGAAAAGTGCCCGATGTAGAAAAGTAATAGCCATTGGTAGTTGTACCTGCAATACTGTATTCGCCCGGTTTGGTAACTGTAACAATAATTTTCAAAGCATTAGACGAATTTAGCTCTTTTTTCTCTACATAGGTTCCTTGTACTTCTATTGCCGAACAATCGAAATCGAAGACAGCTTTTCCCAGTTTTCCGCATACGCTCCGCCACTCTCCTTCTATTTTAGAATAGTAATTAAAGCAGTCCTCCGTTATGTTATAAACAACCAGACTATTAGCGAGCGATGCATCCGAAACGTCAATAAGGTCTCTCTGCTCTTCCGTCATACGCGGTATCATAACCCCTTTGGGCACAACGATACCTTCTTTTGCTAAATTCTGAACATCAAGCTCAGTTAAAACATTTGGATTCTCGGTATTTATACCAACTTGAGAATACAACATTATATTCACAAATATTGAAAACATTAGAAATAATAAAATTTTCTTCATTGTCGTTCTTAATTTTAAAAAGTAAAGTTCAATTATAGTTTATAACATATTTCTTAAAAAAAGGCAGCAGAGTATAATCTCTATAAACTGCTGCCCAAAATAGCTGAGCTGATATAACCCTTAATCGTGAAACAACTAACAACAACATTAAAGGAATAAATTACACGATAGGTATTATGCGCACAACTAGCATAACAATAACATGAATCAATAGAAGTAAATTTATTTTCTCACAAACGATAGCACACTGTGTCATTTTATAAAGTATTATTTTATAAAGAACAATAGACAAGTGTTTTTGTTTTAAAACATTATTTTACTATTTAATTTAGTAAACTATTAAATAATAGAAGTAACCTCAATAGATTCGTTAGTGTCGTTATCCTTTTGTTCTTCAAAATTAGTATCAAAGAAATTCATATCACAATATTAGGTGTAACGCATAAGTGATTTTAGCTAAAAACTCAAGAAACACAAAATCCGACCATAAACTATAAAAGACTGATAATAAACAAATAAAACAAACAAAATTCGGTATTTCACTTATAAAATCATATTTTTAAGTATATTTTCTCATTATACTCAAAATAGGATAAAACACTATTAATAACTCTAAAATATCAGATCAAACAAAAATTAAATATAAAGTACTCTCTCCGACTTTATCCACATAATACCTCAAGTTTAGATAAACGGATCTCAACAAAGTAATCCTTTTTAGATAAGCTAAAAAGAAAAAAGTGATCAGAGAAAACTCCAACCACTTCCTATCATACCCTAATTATAAATCCGATCTAAAACACACGAGCTATCATGTCACTCACTCTCCAATACTGTTTTTTCGTCCTTATGACGATCCAACTCCAGCTTTTTGATATACTCAGATGGTGTAACCCCCGATATCTGCTTAAATACTTTATTAAAAGTCGATTGATGCCTAAAACCTGAGGTTGTATAAATATATCTCATTGTATATTTATTCTGATAATCATTATCCAACATTTCTTTCACCAGATCTATCCGATAAGAATTGATAAAAACATTAAAATTAACATTCTTATTTAGTTTAATCGCTTTCGATATATAAGTTACATTACTGTCTATTGCCTCCGACAACTGAGATATCGTAAAATCAGGATCACAATAAGGCTTTCTCTTATACAGATAAGTCGCTATACTATCATATAATGCATTTAACTTCTCAATATCCTGCTCTGAGTTATTATTTTCAGGGATAACAGTATCAGATTCAAATGAGTTTAATCTCCCGATTTTAATCTGATTTATAACATTCATGCAATACAGAAAATAAAAAAACAAAGCCAAAAAACATATAATGGTGAGAATGTTTATAGTCGAAACCTGCTTGCTGGTTATAGATATAACCGGAAGATCAGGAAAAAAGAGTGACACCAAGAAAACCGAACATACTAATACAAAAATATAAATACTCCAAAACATAACTGTTCTGACAGAATAAAATATCATAGAAGCAGTAGGAATTAAAAAAAACCACAGAAATGTTGTTATCTGTCCAAGCTGCCAAAACAAAAGTACCATGGGATATATTATGACTGAAATAGAAAACAAATATACCGATACCAAAGGTCTGAACATATTGTAGCTGAGCATATAGGGCACAAAAAAGCAAAAGCAATGAAAAAAGAGAGCTATAGCCATTATATATTTAAAGATGGCTATATTTTCAGACCAATAGTAGCCTGAAAATACAATAAAAATAGCGATAATCGCATAAAAATATCCAATAGATATATTCTTTCGTATTCTATCCAATTCATGTAAATCGGTATTCTCTGTCCTATTCAAAATTTATTCTTTATTGTTGTCCTCGAAGATGTAAAAAACCCAGAATCGTTCTAAATAGCAAAATTACAAAAACAAATTGATCTAATAAGTTCTAGAGCAGTAAAATAGTAGATCAATATCACTGCTAACCAATATTCACCACTACAAACAACCTCATAAATACTAACTACCACATAAGTTTATCTTATTTTACCTCCGAATGGGATAGATAATCCCATCTGAAAATTCAAAGCATTACTGGAGGTGGGTAAAAATTGTGGAGAAATTTTAAATATAGCATAATCACTTCCCAGAAAAAAGTTTAATCCTTTGGCCGGAGCAATATGAACAGCCAGCCCAAATGTATTGAATGCACTATATACAGCGGAATAACTAAAACTGGTAGCAAGCCACGATTTGGGCATGTAGTTTGCCGAAAATGTAAACTCATTAGTGGTAAAATATTTACCAAAATGTGCTGAATATAAAAAGCCGGCTGTCATCTTATCCTCCCATACTTCGTATTCTAACCCTACATTCATATTGGCTCGTAACGAGGTAGTATATCCTCCGGGAGAAGCGTCTTCATGTAAATTGATAGCCTGTCTTATATCATCAACAGCATTATCAAATATATCGTTAAGAGATGTACCTCCACCTATTATAGTATAATTATGAGGAGAAATGGTCACCTCGGTTTCCTGAGAACTCAACTGTACAACATTACTTTTAGTCCACGATATAAAACCTATGTCGTTTAAAGCATATGAAGCCTTCAGTTTTTGAAGAAAACCAAGAGGCACATCTTTAAAGTCATATACACCTCCTATATCAAGACCCATTCCATACCCCGGAATATTGAAACTGCCATAATGAAAGCCATCAAAGTTTCGTCTTTCCGGATCGTATTCACTATCCGAGTAATAAGCATATATACCGGGACCTGCACCTTTTAATTTAACACGTGATTTTGCTGTCCAAAACTCATTTCCTGCTGTTATACTTAGACTTTTAGCATCCAAATCTATATATGAAAGCCCTAATAGCAATTTGGCTCTAACTCCTAGCGTAAGGCTATTATTGAGGAATAGACGCGAGTGAGTCGCACTAATCTCTATAAAAGAATTTTGTGAGAGACTAAGATCCGAAAGGTCATGAGTAACAGTCTCATCCTCCTTAAATCCAACTTTTAATAGCTCAAATACCGATTTTGGAACATTTGTATCTCCGTCTGCCCTCACTCCCAGATCAAAACTCCAATAAGAATCTCCTCTGAAAAATCCTGCTGAAAATATGCTAAATCCTAAATTTGCAGATACATAATTATTATCGGAAATATTTTTCATCGCTTTTTCGGCCGGAATCTGAGCATGCATAAATGTTACCCTCTCCCCATCCATCGGAAAAGTCAAATTATTCAGATTGAATGTATTGGTACGTGCATCTAAATAAACATTAGACATGAAGGGAATACCAATATAAGATTGGTCGGGTCTTAAGGCAGCATTGAGACTTGTGCGAGCATAAGAGGTTTTCATAAAATAGGAGGTACGTGACGATTGTGCTATTCCATAGAATGGCAAAAAGCAACATACAACAACTATAATAAGTATAAAAGATATAAAATATCGTTTCATTTAAAATGTTTTATTAAAGCTCTAATTTCATGCCTCCGGCAAAAAGAACTGCCTCCCTCAAATAAATATAATCTTGACGGGTAAAATTAATAGCACCTACTTTTATAGCGAATATAAAATGTAAATCGCGAGCATTCTTCATATATTTCATATACTCAGGTTTTATTCGTATCTCAAAATTCTGATTTTTAGCTGAAACCAGCTTTTGGGGAGGTATTTTCACAAATTCGTTTCTGGTACGATCCCTATTAATAATATTAAGAAGAACTTCGATTTCCAAACCCGATTCTAATGGCATAACCATTGCGTCTACTTTCGCAGAAATAACCACTCCTGACGATCCTTCATAAAAAAATCTGGAAATTGTAGAGGAATTAAATAATCCTCTGATTGTATCACTCAAAGCTACTCTGGCACCAATCACTATTTCGGGAGGCACAGAGGGTAAAAAATTGACATGAATCGTATCAAATCCACCCAATGGAACCGGAGGAATGTTTAATTCGACCTCTGTATTTAAGTTATCAGAGTCATACTCCTTTTCTATACACGATTGCATAGATAAAATCAGCCCAACCATGCCGACTAAAGTATAATAAATTAAGGATTTCATACCTATGCGATTTATTTTTGTGAAAAAGTTGAATGTGTCACGATGTAAATAATACATATTTAAACTTATTAACAATCCTCAGGACTATAATGTTTTTAAAGTCGAGACCGAAACACAAACTGCATCCTCGATATCTATCATTGCATTAACCAAATAAATTTTAGAAAAAGAAATTACATCATCCTTACTAATAACCAGCTCTTTAACAATTCCATTTTCCAAAAGAAACTGGCGTTTAGTTCCTCCCAGAAGATAGCTGGAAGGTGTATATAATCCGTTGGCATTTTCAAACACCACATTTGCATAAGATGTATCGGTAACGAGACCATTCTTTACAATCAGAATGTCATCGCCTTTTCCTCTACAAGAGTAAAGTGTGTTTATGCGGCTTCTGTCAACTGCTTTATAGGTATAATCAATATCATTATCCTCAACCAATGTGAGACTTGACAAATACTTAAAAACATAGGGCTCGAATTCAATTGATTCTATCGTGGATGAATATGTTATTCTACATTTTACAATTCCTTTTCTTAATGACCGGGGAATTATATCTTCTGATAAATTCAAAGATGGTGAAACACCATAGAAGTGAATGGCAGTTCTTTCTAAGCGAGCAATATGCAAGGGTAGATTATAAAAAACTCCATCCTTTATCTTAATAGTTTCTATAAATAAGGGCTGATTCATACAAATGGAAAATATATTTTATTCAATACCTCCTGATATTCATCTTCACATTTACTGTAAGCTGTGATTCCACCTCCGCTTCTAAAGTACATTCGTTTATCTTCTTGCTCTATAAAACGGATTAATACTGCCGAATCAAGGTCTGTTCCATCATAATAACCAAAAATACCGGTATAATATCCCCTGCCCTCCCCTTCTGCCGAACGTATCAGATCTACAGTAGCCGCTTTGGGGGCTCCCGAAATAGAGCCGGCAGGCAGCAGTTTAAAGATAATATCTCCGAGATGCGAATGATAATCACCCTCTAAATCTCCTGTAATTTCGGAACTTACCTGCAATATTTCCTTATCCTTACTTTTTATACGGTCTATATATCTGAACCTCTCTACATGAACGTTACAGGCAACCATACTCAAATCATTACGAATCAAGTCAACAATTGTATTATGTTCAGCAGTTTCTTTGAAGTCATTGAGAATTAGTTGCTCCGCATTTTCAAAACGTGCATCTATAGTACCTTTCATGGGGTTAGATGATATTTTACCACCGGTTATGCTGACAAAGCGTTCGGGAGAAAAACAGACAAAGCGACCGGGTATATATAACTGATAAGGAGATTTACTTCTCCTGAAAATATCGGACAACGAAAGATTAGTCTCAATCGGTGTTTTTATCGTAAGATTAGTCAAGAACGAATCTCCGCGTCTTAATCCTTTATATACTATATTAAATTTATTCTGGTACTCAATATAAGAAATGGGGTTCGAATCGAGAAATGTTTCGACCTTTTCCAGTTCATTTGAGGGCTTATTTCCTACTTTATTCAGCTGAAACAATATATCGCTCTGGAATAACGGGTTAGAAATAAAAAAGCCTTCCGACATCTCGTAATTAATACCAAACAAGAAGGGTTCATTAGCTGAGCCCGCCTTATTCATTTTTAATCGAATATTATCTATATTCGGATAGAATATCATTTTATAATATAGTTTTAAATAAAAAAGAAACTGCTTGCTATAATAACAACAAACAGTTTCGAATATCTTTATAGGTAATTTTTTATTTCTTACTTATAAAATTGCCGTTCGAATCGAAAATTAAATCAATATCGTTATTTAGATCAACTTCATACCCTCCAGAAATCAATCTGTCTATTTCAATAACAATAGAACTTGCATAATTATCCGATATGAATTTCTGAGTTATATCGGGAAGCAATTTTACTACCGATTGGGGCAAAGCATTCGTAGCATGTTCTACGCTCACCCAATCTCCAGCCTTCTTAAAATCAATCTCATAGCCACCATTTAAATAAACCATGTAATAAGTACCATCAGTTTCGGCAACATAACGTTCTTTGGCTAAACTTACCGTTGTTCCGGGGAAGTGAGTCGATACAAATGTTTTACTGACAGTTGGTAAAGACTCATAATCTACAATAAAATCTTCGGAATCGTCATCCTCAGTACACGCATTAAAAGTAAAAAGCGCAATTACTAACAATAAACTAATCTTCAATAATTTTTTCATAAGAACTATTTTTTAAGTATTTGTGTTCAAAAATAACAATTTATTTTTTTATTCAAATTTAATCGACTTAGCAGGGGATATTCTCGCTATAAGATAAGAAGGTCCTATCATCATTGCCAAAGAAATAAGCAATGCCCCTATATTAATTAAAATAATATACAATGGATTTATGTCAACCGGCATCTCAGATACATAATATGTTGCCGGATCAAGTTTGATAATTCCGAACATCTTTTGTAATACACAAATACCCAGAGCTATAACATTTCCCCAAAGCATCCCTTTGAGAATAAGAAACGACGATATATATAAAAACACTTTCCGTATTCTGAAATTACGGGCACCCAATGCCTTCAATATACCAATCATATTGGTACGCTCCAGAATAATAATCAATAGGCCTGAGATCATGGTAAAGCCCGATACAGCCAACATCAATATAATTATCACCCAGACATTCATGTCCAAAAGGCTGAGCCAACTGAAAATCATAGGGTTCATTTCTTCAATTGAACGGGTATATAAGGCTTGACCGTCTCCATCGTGCGAACCCGCCATCTGGTAGAACAGATCATTTTTCACCTCTGCCAGACGGTCATAATCTTTAAGCGTCAACTCAATGCCACTTACCTGATCTTTAGACCAACCATTCAATCGTTGCACCATATTAATATCAGTGACGATAAAAAGCTTATCATAATCTTCAAAGTTAGTGCTGTAGATGCCTGTAATTTCAAATTTTCGAGCTTTAATCGGGTCTTGTATAAAATAAGTTATAAAACTATCACCTAACTTCAACTCTAACCTGTCGGCAATATATTTCGATATGATAGCTTGATTTACAGTCGAAGTATCCGATTTGTGAAGAATATCGCCTTTGAGCATATTTTGTTTAAAGAAAGTCCAGTCATAATCGGCTCCTACACCTTTTAGCATTACTCCCTGAAATTCAGTATCTGTTTTTATTATACCCGGTATTGTTGCAAAAACCTCAATATGTTTTATCTCCGAGTTATTCTCCAACGCTACGGCAAGACTATCCGTCATACGAATGGGATTAACATCATACGACATATTATTTCCGAAGTTGGTTATCTGAATATGTGAGCCAAAACCGATTACCTTGTCACGTATTTCTTTTTTAAAACCAACTACAATACAAACCGACAGCACCATAGCAGCCAACCCGAGTGCAATACCGGCAACTGCTATTTTTATAGCCGGAGAGGATACTTTTTGCTTTATACCTCCTCCGAAATATATTTTTCGGGCTATAAATAATTCTAAGTTCAAAATATAGGATTGAATAAATTTGTACTGAAACAAAGGTATAAAATTATCTTTTAAGGATTCAGCCCTTTTACATATTTTGCCAAGTTAGTTTGCTGAACTATTTATATCTTTGGCAAATAAAAGGGTTCAACGAAGCGAATACAGATTATAAGGGCTACAAATACTCTCTAGTTATGAGGTACAAATAAATGATTAATACCCCTACTGTAAAATTATCGCAAAAAGGAAATGGTAAATATGGAATTAACAATCATTTTTTCATCTATATTCAAAATAACTGATAATAAAATTATTTATACTCAACATGCACAGAATCAATCCTGTTTATAAATTAAGAATACTAACCTCAATTATATTCTTTTGTGGTATCATATGTCCGGTTTTTTCACAAGAAGCAGCTACACTTGATACCGATAAACTAAGAAATATATTATTAGAAAAACTTCCTACCGAAAACAGAAACCCCGATAATCTGCAAGATATTGAGGAGTTATATGACGACCTCCAGATTGCAGAGATATATACAGTGAATGATTTAAAAGGACTCATTGATACTTATCTGAAAGAAGTTCTCATTATGGAAAAAGACATTTGTTCTCAGATGCTCGAAAGCGAGGATGAAGAACCGACAGCTACTGTCTCAACTGGGACATATTCGGCAACTTTCGAAGACATAGAATTAATCGAAAATGGTATTTATTTTACTACGGTTGGGCTTATTCGTACGATGATCAATTTACGCCATCAGGAAGAAGACAATATAGAGTAGGCTGAATAATAACAAAGAGTAAGCAGGAAGTAAAAAGACTAATCCTGCTTTTCATTTTATATCAGAGCAGTAAAAAATTCATTAACATAAAAAGGAGCTACATAATCAAAAGAATAAAATTATCTTTGTAAAATTCAATGTAAGGCCTAAAGCCTTACTATTTTAGTTAAAGTTAGAATTAATATAGTCCTCCAAAGTTATTACCCATAATCAGGGGTATTTGACCGGACAATAAAAAGATCTACGATCTTAGCTCAATAGTTCATGAACAAAATAAGAGCTTGCATAGCAAGTATTATTTGTACAATAACCCTCTTTCATGCTTCTGCCCAAGAAGGTGAAAAGGTATTTCGATTTCTGGAACTGCCTTCCTCGGTTCGTGCCAATGCATTGGGAGGAAGCAATGTTTCGGTTATCGAGAACGATATTTCTCTCGTATTCCTCAATCCGGCCGCTTTGGGGCGTGAGATGAATATGAATGCCAATGTCAACTTTCTGTCTTATATATCCGATATAAAAGTAGGAAGTGCTATCTTCGGAAAATCTATCCGCGACAATAATTCGTTTGCCGTAGGTGTAAATTATATTGACTACGGAGACTTCAAAAAGACTACCTCTGAAAACGAAATTATTGGAAATTTCTCTGCTAAAGATATTGTTGTAAACGGTATATACAGCCACATGCTTACAAGCAGGTTAAGAGGAGGTGTTACTGCCAAATTTATAACCTCTTCGTATGAAGACTATTCATCTACGGCAATAGGATTTGATGTTGGATTAAGTTATTACAATGAAGATCAGGAATTTTCTGCCGGACTGGTTCTTAAAAATATGGGAAGCCAGATATCGTCCTATAATGATAAACGAGTCGGCCTGCCTTGGGATATACAATTAGGTGTAAGTAAAAGATTAAGGAGTGCACCTATACGCTTTTCACTTACGGCAGTATATCTTACTCAATGGAGTTTTGCAAACATAAATGAGGCAAATGGTATAGATACCAGTGGCGATGGCTTTCTAAAAACGGCATTCAAGCACACCATATTAGGGGTAGATATTATTCCTTCAGAAAACTTTTGGATAGGTATAGGTTTTAACCCCAAAGTTCATTATGATATGGCTTTAAAAGAAGGTAATAAATTTGGCGGATTTAATGCCGGAGCAGGAGTTCGAATTCAAAAATTCAACATAGGTTTTTCACTTGCTCAATACCATCCATCAGCTACCACATATCACTTTAGCGTAGGTTTTGATATCTCTAAGTTTTAAAGCATCAGATCCATTTAATATAAAAAGGCTTGTGAGCCCGTTATCAAATCAACGAACATTTTAAAGACACTATTGTTGTAAATATAGCATATATGAAAATGATTACAATTGCAATTGACGGGTTTTCGTCATGTGGAAAGAGTACAATGGCTAAGGATTTAGCCAAACAAATTGGATACATATACATTGACAGCGGAGCTATGTACAGAGCCATTACCCTGTATTGCATTCAAAATAATCTATTCGACGGGGATCAGTTAAATGTAGAAAAATTAAGTCAGCAAATCAAAGATATACATATAAGTTTCAAATTAAATAAGCAAACAGGACTTCCCGAAACATACCTCAACGGAACAAATGTAGAAAAGGAAATCCGCACAATGGAAGTTTCCAATAAAGTTAGTTACGTAAGTGCAGTAGGCTTTATTCGTAAAGCTATGGTACATCAACAACAAGAAATGGGTAAAGCGAAAGGCATAGTAATGGATGGAAGGGATATAGGAACAGTTGTATTTCCCGAAGCCGAACTTAAGTTTTTCGTTACAGCAAGTCCCGACATAAGAGCACAACGCCGTTTGGATGAGCTGCATGCTAAAGGAGATACTAAAACAACGTTTAATGACGTTTTAGAGAATATAAAACAAAGAGATTATATTGACCAGCACCGAGACGAAAGTCCTTTGACGCAAGCCGAAGATGCTTTGGTGCTCGACAATTCAACACTAACCAAGGAGCAACAAATGCAATGGCTCCTTGATAAATTCAATCATATCACATCACAATGAAAAATACAATAGAAATAGATTCAAAATCGGGCTTCTGCTTTGGTGTAGTAAATGCTATAAAGAAAGCCGAAGAAGAGTTGGACAAAGGCGGTACATTGTACTGTTTGGGCGATATTGTACATAACAATCTGGAAGTTGAGCGCCTCGAAAAACTAGGTTTAAAAACCATCAACCACGAACAGTTTGCCGAATTAAAAAACGCAAGGGTGCTGCTTCGTGCACATGGCGAACCACCCAGCACTTACGAGATAGCAAAGAAGAACAATATCGAAATTATTGATGCCTCATGTCCTGTAGTGCTTCGTTTGCAAAGACGAATAAAAGATAAGCACAACAACGAAATAGATAACGATACACAAATTGTTATTTATGGAGAAAAAGGCCATGCCGAGGTAAACGGATTAATGGGACAAACCGACGCTCGAGCCATCGTCATCGAGAAAAAGGAAGAACTGGATAAATTAGACTTTTCTAGAAATATTTGCTTATTCTCTCAAACCACTAAACCGCTTGATGGATTCAGGGAAGTTATTGACATTATTGAGTCGAGAATGCAAAACGGGGCACAATTCGAATATGTAGACACTATATGCAGACAAGTTTCGAATCGAATACCCAACATCAAAGAGTTTGCCACTAAGCACGATATCATATTTTTCGTAGCTGGACAAAAAAGTTCTAACGGAAAAGTGCTTTTTTCTGAGTGTAAAAAATACAATCCAAATTCTTATTTCGTATCTTCGCCTGACGAAATTGATCCGGCGGTTATCAAAAAAGGAGTTTCCATCGGGGTATGTGGAGCCACTTCGACCCCAAAATGGCAAATGGAAGAAGTTGAAAAGAAAATCGACGAAATTTCATCACATTTAGTAGAATAACTTAGGTTGAAACCGGTTTATTGCTTTTGCCGATACAGTACGACCTCAGTTATAACTAAATAATGCTGAATGCTTACTATTTAAAATGATATAGTCTTTAAAGAATTATGGCAAATATTAAATGTATTGGTGTTTTGACCTCGGGAGGCGATGCCCCTGGAATGAATGCAGCAATCCGTGCTGTTACTCGTGCTGCTATATACAATAACATTGAGGTTAAAGGTATTATGAGAGGATACAGAGGTCTCATTTTTGATGAGATTATCCCTTTCAAGACCAACAGTGTCAGTAACATAATCCAACAAGGTGGTACAATCCTGAAAACGGCTCGCTGTAAAGAGTTTATGACGGTAGAAGGACGCCAGATAGCATACGAAGCAATGCAACGCGAAGGAATAGATGCCTTGGTAGTTATCGGTGGAGACGGTTCTCTGACAGGTGCACGCATTTTAGCTCAGGAGCATAATATCCCTATCGTAGGCTTACCCGGTACAATAGACAATGACCTCAATGGAACCGATACAACTATCGGCTACGATACCGCACTGAATACCATAATGGATGCTGTCGATAAAATCAGAGACACAGCCAGTTCGCACGAACGTTTGTTCTTCATCGAAGTGATGGGACGCGAATGCGGTTACTTGGCTCTTAACGGGGCTATTGCTACAGGAGCAGAGGCAGCTATCATACCCGAAAGAATGTTTGAAACCGACCAATTGGGAGAGTTAATATCAAACGGATTCAGAAAAAGTAAAAACAGTAGTCTTGTGCTTGTTACTGAAGGAGATATTACAGGAGGAGCTATTGCAATGTCTGAACGTGTAAAAAAAGAATATCCTCAATATGATGTACGTGTAACTATCTTAGGGCACGTTCAACGGGGAGGTTCTCCAACAGCAAATGACCGTATACTCGCCAGCCGCATGGGGGCAGCAGCTATCGACGCTTTACTGGACGATCAACGTAATGTTATGATAGGTATGCAAAACGATCAGATAGTATATGTACCTTTCTCGAAAGCAATCAAAAAGAATAAGCCAGTAAATGAAAACCTGGTGAACACTCTGAAAATACTATCTATTTAAGAAACTTTCTAAATAGATTCTTATAATATTATAAAAAGGGAGACATCATAGAGTGCCTCCCTTTTTATGCATAAATAGTTAAGAAAGAAAAATATTTAATAGCATTTCACTCTTCAATCATTCTATTTTGACTATTTTTGTAGTTTTAGAAATTATATAAAGGCATGAAAAAGACACTAATAATTATTCTTCTGTCCGTTTTAACATACGGAAGTGCTAATTCCCAATCTTATCTGGGCTTTAGAGGTAGTTTCAATATATCTTCATTGAGTACTGGAAGCGCAAAAAGTAGACCCGGATTTAGTGTAGGAGCTATGTATAGCACCCACCTATCAGATTATTGGTATTTTCAGCCTGCCATTTTATACAACCTTGCAGGTAGTAAATCGATAAATAAATTTAAGCCAGCTTATTCAGCATACACTTATAATCTGGAAGTTCCTCTTATTCTATCGCGCCGTTTTGGAGATGACGAAATCAGTTTCGGATTAGATTTCGGTCCTTTTATGAAATATGGTCTGCACGGAGGGTATTGGGTAGATGACCCCACTACCGGTGAAAGAACCAGACCTGATGTATTTGACCACCAGAAGAGATTTGATGTGGGTCCGCAAGTAGGATTCAGTGTTATTGTGTATGGTCTATATCTAGGCTACTCTTTTCAATATGGAATGATCAAAGCCTGGGATGACAGAAGAGGCAACTATTACAACTCATGTATGACCTTCGGATATTTATTTCAGGTAAGGTAAGATTGCTAAATAATAAAAAATCTAAGAAATTATTCACCCTTCATACCGAACAATTTCTTAGATTTTATAGTTTAGTCTCGACGAATCTTATTCTAATGTATCAGATTCATGATGATGACCTTTTAAAAAACCAAACAACACAAACAACGATCCTGTTATTATAGTCAGAATCCCAAACAACCAATAAAGATTTGCCAGCTCCATATTACGACTATCTCTTAGTCCATCAACCTGTAAAAAAAAGAATAAAGAGAAAATAGCTAAGCAAACACCAATAATGGTCAATGTTTTACGTCTTTTCCTGGCTTCCATAATATCTCTTTTTAAAGATTTATATATTATTTAAACAATTGCCTTAAAGAAACGTTCACATAAATACACTCGAATTTAGTTAAATTTCAGACTTTAACTTAAAGCAATTAGAATATATACTATCACTCTTTAAATCAATAAATAACCATATAAAAAAGCAGGAATCATCTGGATGATGACACCTGCCTTTAATCTTATTTATTTTCCTAAAATTAAGTTTTAATCAACATTTCTTTAATGATTTAGGAATTTAATCTTTTAATTGAGGTGTAGCAAAATCTGCCGGAACCCATTCATAGCTCTCATTAGCTATTTGCTTGATACGGCCTATTCCCGGATAAGGTTGATGATAACCAAATACCACTGTATTATTAGTAGCACTTAACTTCTTCAATATATCCAAACGGGTTTCTACCCCTAAATTAAAATCATAATCGAAAGCTGTTCCCCAGCGTGGATTTGCAAATAAAATATTGGTGGCATGCACTATATCTGCCATGACTACTAATTTCTCTTTATTCGAAAAAACAGTAGATATAATATGACCTGGAGTATGTCCCGGAGCAAGCTCCACCTCTATACAATCCAGAAGAATATCCTTATCAGCGACTAATTTTATTTGCGGCTTCAACGTAGTGAGTATATTTCGAATATATTTAACCATAGTTGCCACCATAGCAGTATCCTTTGATTTAGATCTCGAAAAATCGGGATTTTCACTCATCCAGAAATCATACTCTATTTGGGTCATATAAACATTTGCATCAGGATATATACTCTTTCCGTTTGAATCTAAAAGCCCCGCAATATGATCCATATGAGCATGTGTAACTACAATATCCGTAATCTGTTCGGGAGAGACACCTATTATTGCCAGATTATCTTTCAACCATCCGCCTGTAGGTCCCATATCACTGCCCGATCCCGAATCAAATAAAATAAATTTATCGCCTTTCTTCAACAATAATATATTCATAGCCAAATCAATTGACTGTGTATCACTGTCATTTCCATTCAGAAAGCCACTTAACTGCTTACTTGTAATATCAGGAGCCATAGATGGCTGTATCGGAGATATCCGTATATACCCATCCGATAATACAACAGCTTCGATGTCGCCAATTTTCATTTGTTGAAATCCCTTTCCTTCTATTGTCATAGCTTGTGCATTTGAGAGCAAAAAGCTCCAGAAGATAGCTGAGAACAGCATCCCCATTAATTTTTGTTTCATGTTTTGTTATTGTTAAATTTCCTTACAAAAGTAATTATATAGTATATTTGT
This sequence comes from uncultured Dysgonomonas sp., assembly GCF_934668725.1. Taxonomy (GTDB): domain Bacteria; phylum Bacteroidota; class Bacteroidia; order Bacteroidales; family Dysgonomonadaceae; genus Dysgonomonas_A. The sequence continues at coordinate 32,928 of NZ_CAKUOF010000019.1, read as the reverse complement.
GTCAAGTATGTACTTTATTGTATCATACAGACCAAAAAGTTTCTAATATTGATTATCAACAAATAAATAAGAAAATGAAATTTAAAATAAATGAAAATAAAGATATTTGTGCTGTTGATTATGCCTTTCAGCGAGTTGGAGGTAAATATAAAGGACGTCTTCTTTGGAGGTTAAGCCAGAGTGAAGTAATGCGTTACAATGAGCTGGCTAAAGACATGGCAGACATAAGTACTAAGATGCTTACCCAGACCTTACGCGAACTGGAAGCCGACAATCTGATTCATCGAAAGGTATATCCGCAAGTCCCCCCTAAGGTAGAATATCGCTTAACGGAAACCGGCAAAGAGTTGATTCCTTTTATAGAATACCTTTTTCATTGGGGATGCAAACAGCTAGGCAGAGATAGTGTGAGTATTCTTGAAGGATGCCATTCATAAAAAATACCGCAGTGAGGACGAGCCTTCCTGCGGTATTTCTTAATTATATATATTTTTCAATACTTACATAGAACTGCAACCCGTATTAGGTTTCAATTGTTTGAAGAAATCGTTTCCTTTATCATCTACAAGAATAAATGCAGGGAAATCTTCCACTTCTATTTTCCAGATTGCCTCCATACCCAATTCAGGATATTCAACACATTCTAGGCTTTTAATATTGGTTTGAGCCAATATCGCAGCAGGTCCACCTATACTTCCCAGATAGAAGCCTCCGTGCTTATGACAGGCATCTGTTACCTGTTGGCTACGATTACCTTTCGCTATCATTATCAAACTACCTCCGGCAGCCTGAAAAGCATCCACATACGAATCCATACGTCCGGCAGTAGTTGGTCCCATAGAACCGCAAGCATAGCCTTGAGGAGTTTTAGCAGGTCCTGCATAATAGATCGGATGATCTTTAATGTATTGGGGTAGTCCCTCACCTTTATCTAAACGCTCTTGTAATTTAGCATGGGCAATATCACGTCCAACAATAATGGTTCCTGTTAATGACAAGCGTGTAGAAACAGGATATTTACTAAGCTCAGCCAATATTTCGGGCATAGGACGATTCAGATCAATTTTCACACCACCTGCTTCGCCTGCTTTTTGGTATTCGGCAGGAATTAAACGTGAAGGATTATCCTCCATTTTTTCCAACCAGATACCATCTTTATTTATTTTCCCTTTGATATTACGGTCAGCCGAACAAGAAACTCCCATACCCACAGGACAAGAAGCTCCATGGCGAGGCAAACGTATAACCCGTATATCGTGAGCAAAATATTTACCGCCGAATTGTGCACCTAAGCCCAATTCCTGTGCAGCTTTCAACAATTTAGCCTCCATTTCCAAATCACGAAAAGCTTGTCCGCCTTCGTTACCCGAAGTCGGTAAATTATCGTAATATTTAGTAGAAGCTAACTTTACAGTCTTAAGGTTAGTCTCTGCCGAAGTTCCACCTATTGCAAATGCAATATGGTAAGGAGGACAAGCAGCAGTACCTAACGATTTCATCTTTTCGATCAGAAAAGCCTCCAATTTACCGGGAGTGAGCAATGCTTTTGTCTCCTGATACAAATATGTTTTATTGGCAGAACCTCCACCTTTGGCTATAAATAAAAATTTATATTCATCACCTTTCGTAGCATACAGATCGATCTGAGCAGGCAAATTACATCCTGTATTTACCTCATCATACATATTCAAAGGAGCATTTTGAGAATATCTCAAATTGTCCTCTACAAAAGTATTATATACACCTTTCGACAACGCCTCTTCGTCGTTACTTCCAGTCCATACATTTTGCCCCTTTTTACCGACAATTATGGCAGTTCCTGTATCTTGACAGAATGGTAGAATACCACGTGCCGATATCTCGGCATTGCGAAGAAAAGTGAGTGCTACAAATTTATCATTATCACTAGCCTGAGGATCGGATAATATTTTTGCCACCTGTGCCTGATGCTCGGGACGTAACAAAAATTCAACATCATGAAATGCGTGTTGAGCCAAAAGTGTCAAACCTTCGGGGGCTACTTTCAAAACTTCGTGACCTTCAAAGGTAGCGGTAGAAACATAATCCTTAGATAGCAGATAATACTCGGTAGTATCTTTACCCATTGGAAATGTTTCTTGATACTTAAATGATGGAGTTGCCATGTTTATCAGTTTATAATTAGTTTTTTATGTTCGTTTAGTTTCAACAAAAAATAGAAAACAGATGTTTTTTTGATCTTTACAAAAATAACAAAAATAATCCGAAGCAGCAGAATCTTAGCCCGAAAGAATCGGTTCAAACAGTGCCGGTCAGCATAGATATAACAGAAATAAGTATAGAAATCTTATTCTTGTATAATCCATAAAAACAGGATAAGCATATAGCCTACCCTGCAATCTGATTTTATTAATTATTCTTTATCTTAAAACTCGGCATCAGCAGGAAATACAACCCCCAACTGCTGTCTGATCTCATCTAGAATTTCCATAGTTATCAAAGAATTCTCGTGGCTGTTTATAACAGACTCCCTCCTACCCGATTGCACAAGGTCTATAAATTCGGCAATCTCATGCAAATACTCGCGATCGTAGTTGAAATAGCTTACATGCTGCTCTTCTTTATCTTTAATACAAATCCTAATATCCCTGATAGTGTTAATCCTATCAAGAGAAATCAAACCTTTCTCTCCTTGAATTTCAGTCGACAATTGCGAATCTGCAATTTTTGAATAGAGAATTGTTGCATTCATATTCTCGTATTCGAAGTTTACCGCCCCCTGTCCGTCTACACCTGTTGACAATAATATACCCGTAGCACTGACCTTTTTAGGACGTCCAAAAAGTACTACCATAGGATAAATTGTATATATACCTATATCTACAGCTGCTCCATTCGACAATGCCGGATTAAAGGCATTCAATACAACTCCCTCTTTCAGGCTGTCATAGCGCGACGAATATTGGCAATAGCTTGCAAAATAACGCCTAATTGTTCCCAGACTATGCAGATTTTCCATCACAACCTTAAAGTTGGGAGTAAGAGTCGGCTTCATCGCCTCCATCAAAGTAACATTGTATGCTTTAGATGCATCAATCATAGCCTTTGTTTCTTTTACATTTGAAGCAAAAGGTTTTTCACACAGCACATGCTTCCCGTGCTTCATGAAGAGTATACTTTGCGAGGAATGTAAAGAATTAGGAGATGCAATATATACAGCATCAATCAGCGGACTTTGTGCCATATCTTCGAGCGAAACAAAAGTATGAGAGATATGATGCTTTTCTGCAAAAATATTCGCAGACTCTTGCGTGCGTGAATAAACTGCCACAAGTTCGAAACGAGGATCAAGACGAGCAGCCCTCAGTACTGTATCTACTATTGAACTGGTTCCAATAACTCCAAAACGAATTTTAGTTTGAGATATATTCGACATATTTTTAAAATTTAGATAAAGGTCTATAAACATTGTTTCTAGCAACCATAAATATAGTCAATTTTTATCTTATAAATAATGATAATCAATAGCTTAAATTACATTCTCTATTTCTGCAAATTATTTTTCATGAAAGAATCTAAAATAATAAAGGCACTCAACGTTTTGTTAAATGCCTTTATTGTATCGTATCTAAGCAGTTTTAATTTCACTCTGCAACAGGTTGAGATAAAACATCACTTATATATTTTTTCAGCGAATCGTTCTTAATCATTTTCGCATATTTCTCTACTTCCTTATTCTTAGCTAACGACTTACGGTTTCTATTATAGAAATTTACAGTATTAGTTATAGCTGCAGTAGTACACTCCACCGGATCAGCCGAATAATTATGCTCGAGTGAATATTTAGTCCATCCCATCATATAAGCCATCAATACCCATGGCTCTCCTCCAAGGAAAGTTACAATACGATCGTCCATACCAATTTTTACAGTTGGAGATCCTGACATCCACATTAGAACAAAGCGATTTTTATCGTCACGTAACTCTTTCTGCTCATCCAAAGGATAATAATTCAACCAATCTATATCGGCCAAAACCTGGGGTTCGAGTTGAATATAAGCAGCTGAAATATGACTTTCCGTAGAATCAATTGTTTCTACAAATACGTCTTCGCCTTCCCAAGTACCCACTACCGGTTCGGCTTGATTCTGAACTTGACTAAAAAGATTTGTCGATAAACAAACCATTATTGCCAATGATAGAATTTTTCCCATATACTCTTAATATGTTTTTTGTTAATATTTAATATACCAAAGATAATGCAGTTTTATGATAAAATGAATTTTCATAAATAGAAATTGACTTCTGCTACATTAAAAGAATATCATTGTTTTATAAAGTTACTACTTACTTGTAAAGTTTATTATAAATAAAAAGAATCACAACTAAAATACACCTCTAGAATACCAATATACACCATAAAGCATATAAAACAGAATTATAGAACAGCAAAACACAGATACACAAATAGATTATTATCAACCAATTAAAACCCCTCCAGTAATTAATCTTCCCGAGTGAATACCTTGCCTGCGAGCAGAAAAAAACATTTCGGCATTAAAATAAGTACATAGGCCTGCCACCTCAATATTATCAAATCGTATACCTGATTGACTCAATAACAATTCATTTGCATGCCATAGATCTACATGGAATTTATTTGTTTCAAAGTTATAATATCCAATATCATCAATCAAAAAACCGGCATGAGCAAATTCATCTACAACCTCATCTCCAACCTCAAAATAGTCAGGTGAAATCGAAGGAGCTATACCAACCTTCAGGTCTGATGGATTACTATTGAATTTGGTCTTCATAATTTCAACAACTTTCGAACTTATTTTTTTAACAGTGCCTCTCCATCCGGCATGTATAGCTGCTAAAACTTTATTTTTCGGGTCAAAAATCAATATAGGTACACAGTCTGCTGTACCAACACCTATACAAATACCTACTTGACTAGTTATCAGAGCATCTACACCATTCAATAGTTGAAGTTGCTCTTCTTTATTTTGAGCAATGAACTCTTTGTCAATAATACAAACCGAATCTCCATGGGTTTGGTAAGGGAATATTAGATTTTCAGAAGGTAAATCCAGCATCAATGCCAAACGATTTCTATTTTCTGCGACATTTTCCAAATCATCTCCTGAATATATACCCAAATTGAAAGAAGCATAATTGCCCCTACTCACACCTCCTTTGATAGTTGTTGAAAAATGCAAAAGAGAGTCAAATGTACTGAGACTCTCAAATTGCAATAAATTCGAATATATTTTATGGTTAACCATTTATATTTTATAAATTATCGAGAAGTGAATTATTTAACAGAATCGTCTTCTTCTCCTTCCCGGTAATAAAAATCGGCATCAAAATCAGGATCTTCATCCTCGTCCCAGTCTTCTTCGTAGTCGTCATCTTCGTCATCGAAGTCGAATTCTTCATCCTCATCCAGCTCGATAGTTCTGATATCAAGTTTCCGGTGAACAATCACATTGTCAGCAGCTTTAATATACTCTCCATCTTTATTGAGCTCTGCCCAAAGTAAATCTTTTAGTTTCTGAAGATTCAGATTGGTTAATGAAGATATAAAAACATGTGGAATATCAGGCAAATCGGCACTAAGGGCTTCCATGAGCTCTTCATCCAACATATCTGATTTTGAGATTGCCAAAACCCTACGCTTATCAAGCAACTCCGGATTGTACGTTCCCAATTCGTTTAACAAGATACGATATTCCTCATGGATATCATCGGCATCTGCCGAAATAAGAAAAAGTAACAGCGAATTACGCTCAATATGTCGTAAGAAGCGAAGTCCAAGACCTTTTCCGTCACTTGCCCCCTCTATAATACCGGGAATATCTGCCATTACAAACGAACGATGATCGCGATAGCTTACAATTCCCAAATTCGGTTCAAGTGTAGTAAATGCATAGTTGGCAATCTTAGGTTTGGCGGCTGTCATAACCGACAAAAGAGTCGATTTTCCGGCATTAGGAAATCCAACCAAACCAACATCGGCAAGTACCTTCAATTCCAACACAATACGACGTTCCTCAAAAGGCTCACCCGGTTGTGCATAGCGTGGAGCCTGATTGGTCGAAGTCTTAAAGTGATTATTACCACGACCGCCTTTACCACCTTTCAACAAAATTACCTCTTGTCCGTCTTCGGTAATATCACACAGATAGTCTCCGGTTTCGGCATCATAAGCAACTGTCCCGCAAGGCACATCTATTATAATACTTTCCCCTTTTTTACCGGTACATAATTTACCAGATCCTCCTCCACCGTGTTCGGCCAGCAAGTGTCGTTTGAACTTCAAGTGCAACAACGTCCAATAGTTACGATTACCACGCAGGATTATATGCCCACCGTCGCCACCGTCGCCACCGTCGGGGCCTCCCATCGGAATGTATTTTTCTCTTCGAAAGTGAGTAGAACCTCTCCCCCCTTTTCCCGAACGACAGTATATTTTTACGTAATCTACGAAATTTGTATCAGACATATTATCCTTTCTTCTAAGGCCTAAAGCCTATTTATTAGTTTAGCAAGTATAGTACAACAAATGCTTATAACAAAATATATTGTACAAAATACCCCCTATTGCTTAAAAGACTCAAAACCAAGAATCGAGTTTGACTATATATTCAAAACTCAATTCCTGGCTTCGGGAACTCTATTTTTTTCTTAATTAACTTTATCAATCACAGATGAAATTCGAGCAAAAATATCTTCTACAGAACCAACTCCTTCTACAGAATATAATTTGCCATCTTTCTCATAAAGCTCTTTTAGTGGTGTAGTTTGATTATAATACACATCCAAACGGGCTTTTATAGTTTCATAATTATCATCGTTACGTCCGGTTTGCTTTCCTCTGTTCAAAAGGCGTTCGATTAATTCTTCTTCGGGAACATCCAGACTTACAACCGCTGATATTTTTTGCCCTCTTTTTTCCAACATTTCATTTAATGCTGTTCCTTGAGGAATTGTACGGGGAAATCCGTCAAAAATAACACCTTTGCATTCTCCGCTTTTTGTTTTCTGATCGAAAACACTCGCCAAGATATCTATCATCAGTTCATCCGGTATCAATTGACCTTTCGACATATAGCTGTCGGCCAGTTTTCCCAGCTCCGTTCCTGCGGCTTTTTCTGCGCGCAATACATCTCCTGTAGAAATGTGAGCCAATTTATACTTCTCTATAAGATTTGTGCTTTGTGTGCCTTTTCCTGAGCCCGGAGCTCCAAAAATTACAATATTCAACATTACTCTATCGTTTATGGTTTGGGGTCTAAGACCCTTTTATTACTTAATGCAGATGCGAACCAATCCTTTTACTGTTTTCTAAACACAAAGATCTACGATCTACTTTATTTTATAAATATCAGGCAAATTACGACCATATCCGTCATAATCAAGACCAAAACCGACGATAAAATCACTCGGTATTTCCAAAGCAACGTAGTCGATTTTAACTTCGCATTTCAAAGCTTCTGGTTTAAACAACAAAGTGGCAACTTTGATTTCTTTAGGTCCGTCACATGCCAACTGATCGATTATCAAAGACATGGTATGACCTGTGTCTACAATATCTTCGATTATAACAATAGTACGGTCTTTAATATCTTCTTCGAGCCCGTAAATCTCCTTTATCTTACCCGAAGACTTAGTTCCCTGATACGAAGCCATACGTACGAACGAGATCTCGCTGGGTACAGTTACTCGTTTCATCAGTTCGGCAGCAAACATAAAAGAACCATTTAATATACAAACAAACAAAGGATCTTTTCCATCCAGATCTTTATTCATCTGCTCTGCAATTCTATCTACAGATTTTAATATCTCTGCTTCTGAGATAAATAATTCGAACTCTTTATCCCTTACCTTTACGCTTTTCATACTTGAATGCTTAAAACTTTTAAGCTTACAAAAGTACTACAATTAGATGAATCACAGCAATAAGTATTCCCTTTTTTTTCCTTTACTGCTAATTTAAAGTCTTTCAAATATTTATTGGTAATATGAAAGAATAGTTTTCGGTATTCTATATATCTTTTCAACCTCTACATCAGTAATATAAAACATTTGTATCCTTTCTTTAGCACATTAATCTAAAAAACGACACAGCATAAACAGAATATTTGGGCAATACCTAATACTACAGATTTTCTACAGAATTTAAGTATAAATTTGTCTAAAAGTTACAAAAAGCGATATATAACTCTTAACTTTGGGTTAATAACCACATAAAATTATACAATATGGCTCAAATAATTGATGAATCTGATTTTACTATTTCCGCAAATTTTGTAACCCATTATACACATGATTTTCTTAAAAATATGGGGGTGTCGGAAAGATGGATTGATTTCGTCAATCTCATTATTGTTCTTCTGGCCGCTCTAATTATAGTATACATACTCCAGAAGGTGGTACGTATCGCTCTTTCATTTGCTTTTAAGAAAATGGCAAAAATAACAAAGCTTTCGTTTTTTAAACACGCAGAGAAAAACAGATTGCCCCACTATTTGGCTTTGAGCGTACCTTATACATTTATTATAAATACGATTCCTACCATATTTGTGGATTATAGAATGTTCATTAAGCCAACCCTTAAACTCACCGACATATACATGGTGTTTATGGTTATCTGGACATTGATGGCAATTATAAAATCGTTCGCCAATGTGATTCACGAAAAACCCAGCTTTCACAATAAGCCGATGAAAAGCTACCTGCAAGTAATACAGATTATCTGCTACATTTTCGGGGCGGTAGCCATATTTTCGATACTTACAGGCAAATCGGCAACCGTATTTTTCACGGCAATGGGAGCAGCCTCAGCCGTACTGATGTTGATGTTTAAAGACACCATCATGGGATTTGTGAGCAGTATACAAATATCGACCAATCAAATGGTAATGATCGGAGACTGGATTACCATGAACAAATATGGAGCCGATGGAGATGTTCTCGAAATCAACCTGACTACGGTCAAAGTTCGAAATTTCGATAAAACCATCACTACGATACCAACTTATGCTCTAATATCTGATTCGTTCCAAAACTGGAGAGGAATGCAGGAAAGCGGAGGACGCCGTATAAAACGATCATTCAACATCAAACAAGCTGACATACGTGCACTTACCGATAAAGAGCTGGATGAATTCGAAAAGAGCGAAGTACTAAGTTCTTACATAAAAAGTAAACGCAAGCAATATGCAAGTCAAAACCAACAATTGAATATTGACGACAATTCGCTCATAAAAGGTTTTCAAATAACCAATTGCGACCTATATATGCGTTATGCAACATGGTACTTGCGTAATAACCCTGAAATACATCAGGAGATGACTCTTATTGTCAGACAACTTGCACCTACCAGTCAGGGACTTCCCATAGAAGTATACGCATTTACAAGGACAACAGCATGGTCTGAATACGAACGTATTATGAGCGAAGTTTTCAACCATCTCATTTCGAGTGTAGACATATTCGGATTAACCATATTTGAAGTAACTGCCGGAACAGATGGGTATAATGTAAAAATAGAACAAGCTACCGAGCCAAATAAGACTCAGTAACAAAACTTTGACATAAATCACTAATTAAGAATCACTAATATGAAAAAAGTATTTTTTTTAATGTTAATGGCAATAGCTTCATTTTCGATACAGGCAAAAGACATCTTACCTGAAAATGTTCCAGCCAATGTAAAAGCCTATGTTTCGAAACATTATCCCAAAGCAACCCATGTTGAGTGGGAAGATAAATCGAAGAAAGGTTATTATGAAGCCGAATTCAGATACGAGGGCAGAGAAGTTGAGCTAAATATCTCAACTAGTGGAACGCTAATATCTTCGAAAGAGGATATGTTGATAAAGGACATTCCTTCATTTGTCACCGATTATGTAAAAAAGAACTACAAGAACGCACAGGTTTTAGGTGCAAACAAAAGGATTCAAAATGGTTCAACCACTTATTCGGTTGGCATAAAATTCGAAAACGACAAAGGCTATGATCGTCATCGCAATATCGTATTCGATAGCAAAGGCAATATCATAAAGAGGTAACAAGGTCATAAACCATATAAAAAAGTAAAAGCAGACACTTAAATAAGTGTTTGCTTTTCTTACTTAATACAGATATCGAGGTTAAAATATAGAAGCCTAAAATAATTTTATTAGATTTGTATTCGTTACAAATTCCGAAAAATAAAGATATGAAACGATATTATATAGGACTATTATCATTACTATTAACTAGTGCTTTACCTGCTCAGAACACAGTAAAAATGAGTGCCGTAAAAAGTAATGACTTTGGTGTTGCATACTCGCTGCCCAAAACTACAATACTCATCAAAGCCGATGCAACTAAGACTGTGCGTAAAGCCGGCGAATTTTACGAATATGCAGAAAGATACCTCAATATATCAAACCCCATCATTCAGGACGAAACGGTATATACTATAACAAGTTTAACAGCCACTACAGGAGGAATACCCGATAAAGAAAAAAGTTATCTGGTAGAATTCAGAAGTGGTACAACCGCCCCTTTTGTTACACTTACCAAAGATGGACTTATTTGTGCCATTAATGCCGATGCACAGTTTTCGCCTGTGGATGAAACAGCAAATTCGTCTGTAGATGAAAGCAATAAACCCCTCCCCAACCCCAACTCTTTTCTTTCGGAGGAAACATTACGTGCAGGCTCTAAAGCCAAGCAAGCCGAACTGATTTCGAAACAAATATTCTTACTTCGCGAAACCCGAAACAATATATTAACCGGCGAAGCAGATAATATGCCTCCCGATGGTAATGCCTATAAACTGGTTATGGAACGTCTCGATATACAAGAAAAAGCTTTAATGTCGATGTTTACAGGAACGGAAACTGTCGAAAAGATCAGCAAAACGTTTACAGTATTACCCGGTACAAGTGACATAAACGACGAGATCGTATTCAGGTTTTCTTCTAAATTAGGTTTTGTAGACAGTAATAATATGGCAGGTGCACCCGTTACTCTTAGCCTTATCAACAAGGAACCTACCGGAGAGCCTCCGATACTCAGCCCAAAAGATCAAAAAGCTTGGGACGAGAAATTTGCAAAAGGAATCATATATAACATACCTGCCAAGGCATCTCTTGAAATTGAATTTGCCAACAAAACATGGGTCAATAAAGAAGTGGATGTAGTACAATACGGAAAACAAGAAGTCCTTATACCCAAAATGTTTGATAACAATAAATTACCGATCAAAGTAATATTCTTTCCCGAAATGGGAGCTATCAAGCAAATTATCCAATAAAGACCACGAACCTTTTGTTTGGAGAATAGAAAGATTGGTAATAATAGCTATAGATTGAACAACTTGCTTAAGACAAAGTTGTTCAACTAGTATTTTCTAAGGTAGAAAAAAGACACTCGAAACTATGCCTAATATCGAAATCGAACGTAAGTTTCTTATCACAGGTAATTTTAAATCCGATGCTTATAAATCAGAACGGGTTACACAAGGCTATATGGCTTGTAACACCGAAGGGCGTGCCGTACGCATACGCATAAAAGGAGATAAAGGATTTATAACCATCAAAGGTGCCAGCAACGATTCGGGATTGAGCCGTTTTGAATGGGAAAAAGAGATTCCGGTGGAAGATGCCGCTCAGTTAATGAAACTTTGCGATCCGGGAGTGATAGACAAAGTACGTTACTTTATCAAATCAGGTGTTCACAACTACGAAGTTGACGAATTTCATGGCGATAACGAAGGTCTTATAATTGCCGAAATAGAACTTACGAGCGAAAACGAAAAGTTCGAAAAACCATCTTGGCTTGGACAAGAAGTTACGGGAGATGTTCGCTACTACAATTCGCAGCTCGTAAAAAATCCATATAAAAACTGGAAGACTGAATGATTGATATAAAAGTAAGAATACACGACAAGTTTTCTTTCGAATTCAAAATATCATTTATAGCCACTCGCAAATCGATTGAGAATGATATAAACGAATTCAGTATCAACACTTGGATGTTTGTACCCAACAGCCTCGATATAAACCGCTCTACCTACTCCAAAGAGCAATTTTACCGAGACACACAGTCTAATGTCAGACTCATTACTCCAATCTATCGCCTAAAGGATATTTATGCCTCGGAAAACAGTCCGCTAAGCAGATTGGAAAAAGCTTTTGAAAACCTTCTGATCGACACCACTTCGGAAGAAAAACTATCAGATTACACGTTTCAGATCAAAATGTTTTCGTCAATATTCAAAAGTGCCTCACGCGACAGAGCTTACTTTATCATAGAAGAAAAAGACCAAAATAGGGTTCTGGAATTAGTACGCGAATACATTCACGACATGACATCTATTGTCCGTCACTATCGCAGGCTCGAAAGCATAGTCAACACTTCGTCTATCACCGAAGACCAACGGCAATACTTTATGTTTGGCGATGACTTTATTGGTAATATCGTTCAACAGCAAACGTTCAGAATGATGAGAGGGCTTGAAAACAGGCTTGTTTACGCAAAAATAAAAGACTCGCTCTTAGCTTTAGTCAACTCCGAAAATCAATATAAACAAACAAAAGGATACTCATTACTCGACACCACCGATCCATCTAACAACTATCTGGTTGTTATGAGACGGGGAATACTCAAAAAGTTTATCGAAAGCGATCTTTTTCTCTATACCAAAAAGAGTAAAGACGGAGCTTTAGCCGAACAGTTCTACTACGGAATAGCGGCTGCAACATCCATGATTTTTGCAACCGTTGTATCTTTTTCGGCACAATTGCATTACGGTAATTTTACAACACCACTGTTTTTTGCCCTTGTAATAAGCTATGTATTTAAAGACAGAATAAAGGATTTGATGCGATACTATTTCAGTACTCAATTGGGCAAAAAGTATTTTGATACAAAACGGGAACTCGAAATACAAAACAAAAAAATAGGCTGGACTAAAGAGGCTTTCGACTTTGCCCCCGAATCGAAAGTGCCTGCCGAAATAATGAGCATACGAAAAAGAACTCCTTTGGTTGAAGCAGAAAATAAAATTTACAACGAACAGATTATCCTCTACAAAAAGTTGGTAAACTTATCTTCATCATCTATCAACCGGTACAAAGGCTATCAATTTGTCGGTATCAATGATGTAACCCGTTTCAACCTTACCCATTTTATACAAAAAATGGATAACGAATATATTCCTATCTATATTCCCGACGAGCAGGATGGATATATAAAAATGACAAGTGAAAAGGTATATGCGCTTCACTTTATACTGCGTTGCCAAGGACACGAAAATCTATATTTCAGGAAGTTTCGTCTTCTATTTAATCGCGGTGGCATCAAAGAGATTACCGAAATTTACGATTAAGTATTTGCTCTTATCTTCTTATCTTGGCAACAAGAATATTCTTCCCAAAAGATATAAACTTCATCTATAAAAAAGAATAGGAGTTAACCAATCAAAGGTTTGCTTTTTTTGCTTTTCACCCACTTATAACTATCTTTGTCGGACGAAAAGGAACAGCCTTTTCCGTGTAGCTTAGGATAAACCACGTAAAAAACAAAGTAATTAAATGAAATCAAAAGAATCTGCCCTAGTATTATTTTCGGGTGGCCAAGACTCCACCACATGCCTGTTTTGGGCATTAAAACATTTCTCATCGGTTCGTACACTCTGTTTTACATACGGACAACGTCACTCACAAGAAGTAGAAATTGCCGAAGGAATTGCACAACGTGCAGGAGTGCCTTTCCAGAAACTGGATGCATCAATCATCAGTCATCTATCGACCAACTCTCTGACCGACAATTCAGTTATAATGGATAAAGAAAAACCTGCAGATGCTTACCCGAACACTTTTGTTCCGGGACGCAATCTCCTGTTTCTTACCTTTGCAGCCGTAATTGCCCGCAGTCATGGCATCCGCCATATTGTTACAGGAGTTTCGGAAGCCGATTACAGCGGTTACCCCGATTGCAGAGATACGTTTATAATGTCTGCCAATACAAGTATCAATCTGGCAATGGATGAACACTTCCAGATACATACCCCACTGATGTGGAGAGATAAAACTGCCGTATGGCAACTATCGGACGAGTTGGGCGTTTTTGACCTTATCAGAAACGAAACACTTACTTGCTACAATGGAGTACCCGCCGATGGTTGCGGCGAATGCCCCTCGTGTAAGCTGCGTAAACAAGGTTTGGAAAATTATTTAAAGGTAAGAAAACAAAATCGCTGATTTTTTTGTTTCTTTGGAGTCTCAGCCTTTTTATTAAAATATTATTCATATAGTAAATGAAAAAAAATCTGCTCATATTCTGTATATTCTGCCTTAGCATTACCAGCTTCGCACAAAAGACCAATACAGATTTGATATTTGATGCACTGAATCTTAAGTTTTCGCCCAAGGCACTTGCCGAAGCAAAGCATGATTACGATCTGGCTAACGATACCATTAAAGCGATTATGTTGAAGGTTTATTCGATGCCGATGAGCAGTAAAGCCGAGCTAATAGAAAATTATGAGGAGAGGTCTGCCGAAATCGAAAATCTGGTAAATGAATTCAACAAATCAGTCCCTAAAGATTTTATTGTATCTCTGGAAATCAGAACAAAGAATGACATCCTTCATACGGTAGAGGGAATAGACCTGCAAATATTCAAAAAGAATCCTAAAGGTGACCCGATATTGGTTGATGGCGACTGGGATATAGAATATGATTCTGATACACTGTATAATTTATTGAAGATTATCGGGTGGGATCCGATGACATTCAGCGGAATTAAGAATATGATGCAAATGGCAAACTGCATATCGCTTCAGAATGGCGACCAAACCGAAGTCGGTTTTGCCAGAAGCGGATTGGGCAAGTATTCGTACCTCGTTTTTCCAAATACCTTATTGACTGTTCCTCAAATCAAAGAGTTTAACGATGGATGCCAATATGTATACTATAAAAAGAACGTAGTATTAAAATATACAGGAGGAATGGCAGGTCCTCAATGCTTTACCGACTAAAACCTTCAATGTCTTATTTTATTTCACAACAAGGTAAAATAAAAACTTTCTAAAGGCTGCATTGTCAAAAGAAGAACCTTTATTTTCAATCATACAAGGCTCTAAAAATAGAGTAAATATATTTCGATAGAAATTATCAAATAAGAAAAAGTTATGCAACAAGATAAACAGCTCGAAAATCTTTCGTTATTGGGAGGTAAAACCGAATACAAAGACAATTATGCTCCCGAAGTACTGGAAGCTTTTACCAATAAACACCCCGAAAACGATTACTGGGTAGCATTTAACTGCCCCGAATTTACAAGTCTATGCCCAATTACAGGACAACCCGATTTTGCAACTATTCATATCAATTACATTCCGGAAATAAATATGGTGGAAAGTAAAAGTTTGAAATTGTATCTGTTCAGCTTCCGTAATCATGGTGCTTTTCATGAAGATTGTATGAATATCATCATGAAAGACCTTATCAAATTAATGGATCCACGATACATCGAAGTTATCGGCGTATTCACACCACGTGGAGGTATCAGCATCTATCCGTATGCCAACTATGGCCGCCCGGGCACAGAATACGAACAACTGGCTAAAACAAGACTCTTCAATAGAAATCCACAACAAGATTACAAAGGATAAAATAAAAAGAGATACAATAATTAAGTTGTATCTCTTTTTATTTTATATAATTCAGCCATCAATTAATCACCAAAGGGATTACAGGCTGTTGTTTAACATCATCGAGGGGTACAGCACGATATTTAACATTCTTAAAATCGATATTCTTCAAGTCTATACTGCGAATAGCACTATTGTACATGGTACGATAATAAATGATACGATTAGCCATATCTGTAGACGAAGTCCACTGAGTAGCACTTGGAATATTGGCAGGCACTTTTCCTAAAGGAAATTCGATCCCTACGGGTATATCAAAATTGTTAAGTATTTGAAAACTCTGTAAAACAGCCTCTTGTGCAGTAGCCTGTTTCGGTGCGGTAGCCTGATAGAAAGCTGCGCGAACAAAGCGTGAAGGAGGGGTCACATCACCCGGTATACCTAAAAATCCACTACCCGATCCAAAAGCCGATAGCTTTATATTTCCAAGAGATTTAGGTTCTGCCGAACCAGGGAAAAGATTAACATAGTTATTGAGGTTCGTGATCTGCCAGTCAAAACCGGGAGAATTAGTTAATACCCCCAATTCATTTTCATAAAAATACGGCTTTCCATCTACTATCTCCAGTACCAATTGACGACCCGAAACATCTGCAATACGCCAATGTACAGTAGAAGCACGTGGATCAATGCCTATAATATGTATATCCTTAATTGCATTTTTAACCTCATCAACGGTTCTAAAATTCCCCAACATCCACGATACCAGTTGCAAGTCGGCAATACTTGATCCACTTTGAGAAGGATCATAATTTTCATACTTACCGTATCCCGGAAAATAGAATAATCCGGCAGATAAACCGACTTCATTCAATCCTTCCGCCACAAATTCTTTTTGTTCTACAGCCAAACCCACATAACCATAACGCGCAGTAAACCCCATGCCGGAAGAAACCCCTGCCGGCATATAGGAGCTCTGTTTATAACCTCGCGGTACAATAATATACTGACTGTTCAAATCACTACCTCCCCACTCTATTGTACGTGCAAGAATACATGAATTGTCTTTAGCTGTCAGTGTAATACCTGTACAAGCTTTTATAGACGGATACTGAAAAACAACAGCAGTTGCTATAATCAGTAAGGTTAATAATTTTTTCTTCATAGTTATCTAAATTTTTATATTAAAAACAATTTAACTAAATAATAGTTTTATTGAAAATATCGATTCCTCTGACTCATAGAAAGCCTTTAAGGTTGATTTTCTCTATGAAAAATAAAAGATCTCAACTCTCATCCCTGAAACCCGCATTTTTAGCCATAATATATATTATAATTTAAGTCTGTATCATACAGAAAGATATGAATATTTATTGATACGACACAATCTTATTTTTCTATTAAGTTAAAATAAAACTTGGAAATAATATATTATTGTAGTATTTTCGCATCCGATTTCGGGATGTAGCTCAGCCCGGTTAGAGTACACGTCTGGGGGGCGTGTGGTCGCACGTTCGAATCGTGTCATCCCGACCATTGAGTATAAAGCACTTACAAGTAATATTGTAGGTGCTTTTTCTTTTAAAATCTTTTCTGGTAATATACACAAGGGCACAAAATATTCGTTTGGTAATAAACTTATTAATTTTGACATGTATCTCCTACATCTAAACAAAATATAGGCACTATTATTTTTATTATTAATCAATTAAGCGAAGATAAGCTCGAAGCCCTCATTCTATATCCAGCCGCATTGAATATAAAAATTCTCTCATCAGATTGCCCAGTCTAAAAATATGTTTATTTTTGTTTAAAATATAGTTAAAGAACATAATAAAAATATTTACAGAACTATCAGATATAATATGTCCCAATATAACATCAACTATTACCTAAAAAAATAAATATAAATCTAATTATCAAACACTTACATCTTGCAATAAATACTTCTTATCCGGAGCAATATACCTTCTTTTCAAAAGAACTAGGAATTGTAACAAAAAAATGAAAAGTCTCTAAATAGTGCTATCTAAAAAATTAATACAAATAAATAAAAGAAAATGAAGATATTACTTTTAATATTTTTGACTATGCCTCTATACATGATAGGGCAAAATAAAATAAAATACAGTTACGATGACGCTGGGAATAGAATAAAAAGAGAAATTGTATTATCGTCTCTAAAATCAGCTATATCGTCGGACCAAATCACTTCTTTTATTGAAGAAGTAGCCGATCAGAAGATTATTATTTACCCTAACCCAACAAAAGGACAGCTAACTATAGAAATTACAGATCCAGAGAACACTGTAACAGGCAATCTTACAATCTTTAATCTTAGGGGACAAGTTATAGCTAAAGAACAAATATCTTCTACAAGAACTAGTATTGATATCAGCACTGAGCCTAGAGGGGCTTATATTTTACATATAAATATAAATGAAGAGACAAGTGCCTGGAAAATTATTAAAGAATAATACGATGAAAAAATACCTATATATATTATACCTGTTTATTATCACGACATCCATATCTGGTCAAAATATAACTAAGCTAGAGTCTCCTTTAAACAAAGGTGGAAACCTATCATCATGCAATGGGTTTATTTTATTACCAGGTTTTTCATTTAAAGCTTCATCAACAAATAATCTTACTTTGAAAATTGATAAGCTGATATGCACACCCTGGATAAACAAGATTACAGATAGTGATAAGAATGGCAACCCAGACCAATTCTTAATTGATAAACAACGTGAAATCGGAGAAATACCGATAAATAGTAATCTCACGTCGATGGGATCTCTGACCTATTCTGTACCAATTGATATATATCCGGGAAGAAGCGATATGAAGCCTAACATATCTTTAGTATATAATAGTCTTGGAAGAAATGGAGTTGCTGGCATGGGCTGGAATATCGGTGGGTTATCATCCGTAAATATAACTAACTCATCTATATATTATGATAATAAGACAAAAGCAGCCTCTCGAGATAAAGAGTCTGCATATACATTAGATGGTGTACGGTTAATAAGTCTGGGCGAAGGAAAATACCAAAGTGAACAAGGGAACATTCTTGTAAAAAGCTACGCTTCATCTAATTTATATTATTTTGAAGTATTTTATCCCAATGGAAATAAAGCAACTTATGGTTATAAATCATCCGTTGCTAAAGTTAGTTATCCTTTGACTCGTATGGAGGATAGGTTAGGCAATTATATTGAATATGTGTATGATGAAAATAATTCGATTTATTATATTTCTCAAATAAACTATGGTGCTAACGCATCATCCGGACATTTTGCTTCAGTGAAATTTTCTTATACTGAAAGAAAAGACATAACATCTGCATATATTGATGGTTTAGAAGTGAAGCAAAATAAAATATTAAAGCAAATAGATACATATTATAATACAACCTTATTAAAGTCATATGTTTTAGGCTATGAAGAGAAAGATATAACTTTTTTAAGGCAGGTGGATTGTGTTGCTGATGGCAAAACCGTAAACCCACTAATTTTTTATTATGGAGAAGAAAATACGCCATCGTTTGATATAACAAGTAAGACTCTTAAGGGTTATACAGCTTATCCGGCATTAAATGTTTTAACCACCCAATTTAATCCGATCGGAGCTAGAAACGGGTTAATTATATACCCCCAAAAGTCATCCTATAAGGTAAATTCATCTGATGGTTCAATATCTTCCGAATATAATGACAAAGACTCTATTTATATATATAAAGATATCTCAAAACAAGATGCTCCCAATAAAATTCAGATTAGACAAACTTCTACAGATGGAGGGACATTTAGGAATTTCTTTGTTGCTGATATTGATGGATCGGGAAAGGATGTACTAATTGAAATAGCTTCCAAGATAACTTCTGTTTTTCCCAGGGGAGGTAATGCATATAAAATTGAAGATATAATTTTCGGATATTATGATGAAAACATGAAGAGGTATGATGCTTATAAAGTTTCCGTAGGGGGAATATTTGAAAGTCTTAACAAGGCATCTAATCCTCTCAGCAAATCTTATTTAATTGGCGACTTTTTGGGTGATGGCAAGAAAAAATTATTTATTATAGATCACTCTAAGAATGTATTAGGCCAATATAGGATTGCTAATGGAGTAAGAGCAGGTGCAACCGAATATGATTCTAAAGCATCATCCGGAAAAAGTTATGCTAACCTTGTCGATTTTTTTATAAAAGGTACAATTTATAGTGATGAATGCTTTGCTGTCGAACCTGGAGATGCTTTATTTGCTTTAGACTTTGACGGAGATGGAAAAGATGATATTTGTCATATAAACAAATCAGGAGGTGCAGTCTATTCCTTTGATGTGAACGGTGGGTTTGTGAAAATTGCATCTATAGGTCTGCCTAGTTGGATAAATACACCAAGTATGCAGAAGTTTGAAGTCGGAGATCTCAATGGAGATGGTAAAATGGATTTTATAGTATCTCCACTTCAAAAAATAATATCGAAACGTTTTGTTCATCAGGGAACTTGCTATGGGTGTTGTAAACAATTACCTTTTGGCCCAGATGATATACTTCCATCCAGAAAGTTCCCTATCGTGGCTGACTGCAAAGATCAGACTAATGCCGGCAAAGTTTGTACAATAACAGGTGTTGAGGAGTATGTTTACTCGGGAGGAGGGGATAAATGGACAACCTACTACTCTAATGGTAATTCAGGTTTCACGAGAAAGGAAAATAGTATTGTTGAATATAATTTTGGTGATGATTTCTATTTGCAGGATGTAGACAATGACGGTCTCCCCGATTTGGTACATGTAAACGAAAAAGGAGAGGTGGTTGCCTTTATAAATGAAAACGGAGTTGTTTCTAATAAGTCTTTATTTATTACGAATGTTGAGCGTAGGGCAAAATTAGCTTTAACCAATATTCAGGATGCCTATAAGATGACCAAACTGATAACAATCTCGGGATCGACGCTTACCTCAATGTCCTTCAAAACAAACCGAAGTATCGATCGTATGCTTACTGAGGTTGTTACCAGCTCGGGTGTTATTCATAGGAATACTTATAAAAGTCTGATTAATTCTGATGTCTACTCACTAACAGGCACTCAAGCTGCGTATCCTAATAATAAGTTATATGCCGATCTAGGAGTAGTAAGTAATAGTAGTTCTTATTACAACAATCAGAAGCTATCATCCAATACCTATAAGTATACAAATGCTATCATTCATAGACTTGGGTTAGGCTTTAGAGGTTATGAGCAAATAGTGACAACTGATGATGTAAGAGATATTTCGTCAACTCAAACTTTTGAACCCATTAATTTTGGAATTCTCAAGCAAAGTGATTCTCCATTGACAAGCGCAATATATAATTATACAATAAATGTTGCAGATAATAAAATAACTAAAATCACCTTAGATAATAAAACAGAAAAGGATAAGCTTAAAGATATTTCGATTACATCAACTTATGAGTACGATTCATATGGTAATCCTAAAAAAGAAACAATTAATTTTGGAGGAGGAGTTACTTCGGTTACAGATTCTAAACTAAAAGATATAAATACAGAAACATTATATCTTTTAGGTCTACCAGAAGAGCAATCAGTAACAAATACACGCGGTGGTACATCCGTAGTGACCAAAACTACTTTTGGCTATAATAATAAGTATCTTCCTACATCAAAACTCAGTTACTATAATTCGAACCAAACTGCCGAAGAAGCCTATGATTACGATACAGCATGGAATCTGAAAGAATTGAAATCAAGAAGCTATACATCTACCAATTGGATCATAAATACATATCTATATGATTCGTATGGGAGGCTTTCTAAGAAAACTAATCCCATTGGATTATATATCGAATATGGTTATAATGCGAAAGGACTGTTAGAAACTACCAAAAATCATAAAGGGCATATTACAAAAACCGAATATGATAGATGGGGACGGAGCATAAAAACAACGTATCCTGACGGTATAGTCGAAACATCCACCTTGGCTTGGGCAAATTCTCCGACTGGAGCATTGATCATTTCTACAACTACTGCCACAGGACAGCCGGATACACAAACGTATATCGATGCTTTGGGCAGAGAAATCAGAAAAGGGGTAAAGCGTTTTGATGGACAATACTTATATACAGATAATGTATATGACAGTAAGGGACACCTTGAAAAAACATCGTTACCATTCAAAGGTGCGAGCGCCAGTCTTTGGAACACATATAAATATGATAATTACGACCGGTTAACTAGCCTAAGTTACGCATCAGGTAAACAAGACAGCTATTCTTACGACAAGAATAAAGTAACGGCAACAGTAGATGATGTAGCTAAAACCTCCTCGTATGATGCCAGTGGGCAAGTAATAAATGTAGTTGATCCGGCAGGTACTATCACCTACAATTATCGCCCCGATGGACAGTTATCATCTATCATAGCTCCGGGTGATATTACCACAAGTTTTGGCTATGATAGTTATGGACGTCAGACCAGTATAGTTGATCCAAGTGCAGGAACTAAAACTTTTGGTTATGACATTGCAGGTAATACAAATTATGAAAAAGATGCCAGAGGTAAAGTTACAAATATGCTATATGACTCCTTTAATCGAATCGAAAAAAAGGAGATTGTAGGAGAGCAAACAATAACTTATAAATACAATGAGAATAATGGTGAATTAAGCTCCATATCAAGCACAAATGGAACAGGAACAAGCTATATTTACGACAATTTACTTAGGCTTAGCGAAGAAAAAGAGACCATTGTTGATGGGAAATGGCTTCAAAAAACACTTAGCTATGCTAACGGAAATTTAAGCTCTATTCTGTATAAATCTCAATCGGGAGATATTGTTACTGAGAATTATACATATTCCAATGGTCATCATACCGAAACAAAGCTAAATAATACTACACCTGTTTGGAAACTCACTGCTGAAAATACAATGGGTATGCCCACAGCCTCAACGACAGGTGTGTTGAATAGAACTTATGGATATGATAATTATGGATTACCGACATCCAGAGTAATTAAGAATGGAACAACTGTAATTCAAAATTACGGATACAATTTTAGTGCTCAGACGGGTAATCTGAATTGGAGAAAAGATAATACCCGAAATATACAAGAGAATTTTAATTACGATGGACTTAATCGTTTAACCACCATCAACAACATATCATCAACGGCATATGATATAAAGGGCAATACTACAAGTAAAACAGGTATAGGCACCTTTGAATATAAGGCATCTAATAAACCTTATGCGGTCACAGAGATCACTCTTAGCAATGGAATTACTCAGCCCAGTCATACTATTGCATATAATAATATGATGCGACCAAGTTCTATAACCGAAGGTTCTGTTGTGACTTCTTTTACTTACAATGGAGATGCCAATCGTGTAAAAATGCATGTAAAGAACAATGGGGTCGATCAATTACAACGTTATTATATCGGAAATCAATACGAAATGGACATACGTCCAACTGGTTCTGAAGAAAGATTGTATCTTGATGGTGACGCATATTCGGCAGCAGCTGTGTATGTACGACAAGGTACAGGTGCATGGCAGGTACAGTATATAGGACGCGACTATCTGGGAAGTATCACCCATGTGATGGATGCGACAGGCGTTGTAAAACAAGAATTAAGTTACGATCCTTGGGGGCGTTTGCGTAATCCTGTAAATCAGGCATTGTATGATCTGGATAATAGATTGACATTGGTATTGGGCGATAGAGGCTATACAGGTCATGAGCACCTAACAAACCACGGACTTATCAATATGAATGCCCGTTTGTATGATCCTGTAGTAGGTAGATTTTTATCTCCCGATCCTTATGTGCAGGCTCCGTCAATGAGTCAGAATTTTAACAGGTATTCGTATGCATTAAATAATCCATTAAGGTATACCGATCCAAATGGAGAGTTTTTTAACTTCGTAGTTGGTGGACTGATTGGCGGAGTATTCAATTTGGGATTTCAAGCATTAACAGGTCAAATTCATAGTCTGAAGGATGGACTCGTATCATTCGGAATAGGAGCATTGGCCGGAGCTACAGGAGTAGGAGCTGGAGGATTAATTTCTGGAGTAGGCTTTATTTCTGGAGCAGCTTCTGGAGGATTAGGCGGATTTGCTTCTGGAGCAATTGTAGGAGCTGGGAATACATGGACATCAGGCTCTAGTTTTACTCAAGGATTGGGGGCTGGATTAAAAGGAGGTATAATGGGTGCTGCTACTGGAGCTATAATAGGAGGAACAGTTAGTGGGATTAACTCTGTTAGACATGGAGGCAATTTCTTTACAGGAAAAGGATATACTAGGATATCGGAAGTTATTTCTACGAATGTAGGAGGTGATAAAGAACTAAATGAAGAATGGCTTAATGGTTTTAAAGATGAATTGGATTGGTCTCCGTCAAAATATGGTATTTCCAAAATGGAAGTTGGCGTGGATCTTGGTTCCATCTCTGATGAAACGAATTTCTTTACAGGACCTGATGGTATAATACGTAAATTAAATCCCAAAAATGGTACTACTTCAACAATAGGAGGGATTACGACTCAGAGGTCTAATGGAATATTTAGATTTAATACAGAAATACATTTATCTGTTCATCAAGCTAAGGATGGATTGAGATTTACATTAAATCATGAATTAATCCATGCCTACCATTATTCTCTGGGGTTGAGTATGGCCAATGATGGTGCATATAGTGAGTATTCGGCATATTCTTATTCAGCTTCTTATGCTTCAAATAATCAATCATTTTATCTAGGTAAGTTGACAGGTCAGTATAAATGGTATGGTGCTGCTAAACTACTAGGCTATGGTTGGCCGTCTTTTCTTCTACCAATGTAACAAATAATAATTTAATATGAATAATAAAATTTCAAAGTATATTTCCATAGTCTGTTTCCTATTGATTACAAAGAGTATAGCTGCTCAAAATATTAATTACCAAGGTGTTTACTCCGAGGCGAATACATCTTCTGTATCTCTAAACCTGATGGAAAATTCGACATTTATGCTTTCCAAGTCACTTAGTGACGATGGACTGCAATCTGATATTCTTTTACAAGGTTCAATGACATATAGGGATGGATATTTGAACTGTATTAATATTAAAGATCAAAAAACATATAAACTAAAAATAATTAATGAGGAAAAGATTCTAAATATTAATATGCCCTATCTCTCTCAAGATACTCTATATATTACAAGGAAGCGGCTCCCTAATAAAACTAATACAAGATATTTTGGGAAATGGAAGAATAGAAAGAAGGACGGTTATTGGTTATTTGTACCCAATGGTGCAGATCGTTACTATAAGTTATATAAAGATGGAAAATTTATAGAATCTGGTATTTCAAAAGATACTAATTAGTTTTGAATGATAATGGGAGTGTGTCATAAATAAAATACACTCTCTGAGAATTGAATATTGGAAATTATTCTCAGATCCTGACCCGAAGAAAAAGCACTAAAAAGGGTGTGTTCAGACTTTTGACACACCCTCTTCTCATTATTGATAGTTGTTTTAACTCGCTATTAATCGGGGTTAATCGGTGGTTAGCCTATAATTATCATGCAATGATCGGTCTTAAATCTGGCGGCTATTCTGAATTTTCCGCAACATCGAATACAACAATGTATATCCCAGGATATAATTCGGATATGATCCAATTGGCAAAATACTCCTCGGCTTTTAGTAAAGGGTATGTATGGCCCAATTATTTACTTCCAATATGGTAATAAAATAAACAATATGATACAAAAAATAAAAATTTATATAATTTCTATTAGTTTATGTTCTGCTTGCTGTATTTCAGCCCAAAGTTACAATATCAACGGAACCTACTCTACTTCTACTACTTCTGAAATAAATTTATATCTTAATCCTGATAAAATGGAGTTTCGGATTTACAAAACAGGAGATGATAACGATTTGCCGGATGATATTGTGGTAACTCATGATTATGCTAGAGGAAGCATTTCATTTCAACAAGGCTATATTATTTGTGCGGATGAAATGACAGATAAAAAATACAAATTAAAGGCTATCAATGAGGAACTCCTCAAAAATTATAATATTCCTTTTTTTAAAGATACTTTGTATGTGACCATGAAAGGATTTCCTAATAAAGATAATGTTCGATATTTCGGGCGGTGGAAAAATGGTAAAAAAGATGGCTATTGGAGATTTATCCCCAATGATAAAGTTTCGAGTATTGTTATTGTCAATAATAGAGAAAGTTTTTATAAATTATATAAAGACGGAAAACTTATAAAAACAGGAGAGTTAAAAGACTTAAAATAGTTTTAACCTTTCAACTCATACATACAAGCACCCGATTTCAGCCAGAATCTAAATCGGTATAGTTATGGGGTGAATAATTCATTAAGGTATACTGATCCGAATGGCGAGTTTTGACAATTTTTAATTGGGGGAATATCCATAATTTTAGTCAAGGTTTATCTTATTTTGGTGTAGGTGCGACATGCGGTGCATTGATGGCTACAGGAAACCCATTAGGAAGTGTTTTCGGTGGAGCACTTATGGCCAGTGGTAATTCTGTTTTAAATCAGGGATTCCAGAGCGGATTTAATAATATCGATTGGAATCAGGTAGGATCGGCTTCTATCTTGGGAGGAGGAGTCGCTTATGCAGGTTATGGCATTGGTACTTATTTTAATTCACTTTTTACACCTATGTTCTCATCAGTTGGTGGTCCTGCTATTCAGCAAGGATTAGCTTATGGAGCTAGTGGTGCTGCTACAGGTTTTACCATGGGAGCGGGTATGTCATTAATCGGAGGTCAGAGCCTTGGGAATGCAGCAACAAAGGGCTTATACTCTGCTGGAATTGGATTTGCAGGTGGACTAACTTTTGGTATGATTAATGGGCATATGGAGGCTAAGCAACAAAACGTTAATCCTTGGACAAATAAAAGTACTCTTAAGGTACCTGATGAAGTTTTTTCAACCAAAGCTCCTATGTAAACAACTCCGGGTACAAAAATATTAGAAGGACAACATATTGATGATTTAGGAAGAGTACAACCTTGGAAAGCCGTATATGATAAATATGGACGGTTAATAGAAAGAACTGATTGGAATGCTGGAAATAAAATACAAAATATCGAAAAAATACATTACCATCTTAAAATCTACTTGCCAAAGGGGCAAATAAAATCAATAGATCATATTCCGGGAGTCGGGCCTTTAACAAAATAAAAAATGGAAAAATTATTTCAATTATTAAACTCAAAGTTTATCTTGACTCAGATTAGAATTCATAACTTCTCCTTGCTAGAAGAAGATGTATCTGTTGAGATGAAACTTATGTCTGAGATTTTTGGCGAGAAAAATATCTTATTTGAAAATGTTACTCAACTTAACATCAACTCTGAATATTATAGCTGTTCAGAAAGATCTTCTATTTTAATTCAAGATATTTCAGTTCTTCAATGGAAGCGAGTTATCTATAAAGTATCTATATCCGAGGAAATCATGACTTTCTATTGTGAGAATATTTTATTAATATAACTTCTCATTCTACTTATAAATAGACTGAAATTAGCAAATGAGATTTACAACAATCCTCTTTCTATAAAAATAGAATTTCCTGTCGGGACTCCTTTATATCAAGGTGAAACTCACTATATTTATAACGGTAATTTGCTTAGATTAGATAATCTTGGAAACTTCAGAAGTTTATACCCCTATAATCCTCAACAACTTATGGATAATCTCGGATTACTAAACATAAATATCATTTTCGACTCAAATCTCTCTAACAGGTTAGCTTTTTTTCATGATATTTCTTTTCTTGAAAAATCTTGTACTGGAATATTTATGAACGCTTTTGACTTTCAGAAGCGTAAAACAATAAATTCGATTAATGACCTAGATGTAACAATGGATACAACCTATATTATCGAATATCGAATACAGAATAATAACTTCTTTGTTGAATTGTATAAAAATAATCTTTCAATATCATTCTCAAAATATTTAGATACACCATTATTTATTCCATTAATACCTGTTTTCAGAAAATATGGATTAATATCTGATTTTATTTTATTAGGTTTTGAGACATCATTATTTGTTGATGAATACCCTAATTGTATTAATTCTATATTGGAAGACAAATCGCTATATCCTTTATATGTAAATCAAACTAAAGGAAATTTATCCTTTAAACGCTATTCTGGGTATAAACCAATAGAGAAACATATAGAAGAATTTTTAAAATCTGTTTTTGGAAGTGATTTTTGGATAATTTAGCTATTTTAGCATAAGAGAGTTATTGTAGATGCGACCTTTATCCTGACACGTATGTACTTCTGATTTTAGTCAGGATTTTAACAGGTATTCATATGCACTGAATAATCCGTTAAGGTATACCGATCCAAATGGAAAGTTTTTGTAATAGTTGTTGGAGGAATGATTGTCGCCGGAGGAAACTCAACCCTACAGCAAGGTTTTGAAAACGGTTTTGGTAATATCTCTTGGGAGCAGATAGGCTATAGTACACTGATGGGAGGGATTACCGGAGCTATATCATCTGGTGTTGGTGGTCTGGTACAGGCTCCTTTAAACTCAGCTTTTAGTGGTGTTGCATCCCCTGTATTAAGACAAAGTTTAATGCAAGGCTCTGTTGGGACAGTTAGTGGTTTTGTTACTAATGGAGCTATGGCTAAAATAAATGGATCTAGTTGGGAGGAAGCTCTATCTGCCGGAGGTGAAGGTGCTATTTGGGGGGCAACTTTTGGATTTGCAGGTGGTGCAGCAAATGGATTTAGATATGCTTATAAAGAATGTCTGAGTCCTTGGACTGGGAAAGAAATTATTACAAACAGAGCATCTACTAATTTTGTGGAACACTATAATTCAGGTGGTAGAAAAAATGGTAATAGAAAATAAAATAATTTCAGTATTGGGTTGTTCAGATTTAGAAAAGGAATCGCTTGTAATCAGAAATTCTTTCATTGGTAAAATTGATTTAGCCTTTACTGGATTTAAAACTTCAAGCTTAACTATTACAGGATGTGCAATAGGGGAACTTTTTTTACATACAACATGGTTTTATCAGGGATTTATCTTGGAAAATTGTACTATTCAAAAAAGTCTCGACTACCAAATGGGAGGTCATAATAAAAAGCCTGTTATTATTAAAAATAATGTTTTTGCCGATTTTGTGAATTTCGATGATTGCCAATTTGATGAATTACTTATAGTCGAAAATAATATCTTCTGTAAAGCGACAAATTTATTAATTGATTTTCATACTAATGAAAGTAATACTTTTGCTAAAACTAGTAGGATAAATAATAACATAGGAGATTTAGGTTATAATAAACAGTATTACAATATAATAGAAGGAGGAGATGTGAAATGGAAATAGAAGATAAAAGACAGAATCGACAATTTAGTATTATTACTTCAAGATGGAAAACCATATCAGGTTGGAGATCTTAATTTTGGTATGATAAGTAAAAATATCTTATATGTTACTGGTTACACTAATTATTCAGACCTAAATAACTTATCTAAAAGCAAGGCTTTAGAAGAATTAAGTTGTATTAAAAATATATTTAATGATATGGTTAATTATTCGGAAAAATTACGAACTTTTATACAAGGGAAAAAAATAAATTCAATCTAGCTTACAACTATGGAAAAGGAGGATTTGGGATTTGCACTGAAAAAGATGGAAAAATAGAATAGATTATGGACATAAAACTATAATAAAGGTTTTCCTGATGGATCTGAGTCTGATACTAAATCACTATCAGGATCAATGTTTGGAGATCACAACACATGGGTAGACGGTAAGGTCTATTCAAGCCCCGCTTACATTGGTGTGAAATCTAGGGGAAGCGGAGTGAGAAAACTTGGAGTAAATACACCCGTAATTGCTGATGCAACACAAAACCTTGCACATATGCTTTTAGGCGGAAATTTCTTTCCTAGGGGAAATTTTGAGACATCTTTCTATATGGAAAATATACACCTTATACCCTATATTAATTAAGAAATATGATACCCAGAATAATACTTTTTATTTCATTTATATGTGTTTGTTCAAGCTGTGCTAAAATTCTAAAACCAAAGAATGTAACTTATACCTATTCAGCAGACCGGACAGGCTTAGACTCTATAATTAATATTGATTTGTTATAAAAAATAATAAAATCATAAAATTGAAACTTATTATAAGGTTCTATTGTTTATAATTAATATTGATAAGGTTGGTATTGTCACCTTATGGGTATAAAGATGGATATGGGTAACATATAGAACTCATATTCAATAAACAATTGGTTTTACTTAATATCGGTTTTATGAAAAAGGTTTTATATTTAAGTTTATTTCTTGTAATAGCTTTAACAGGTTTCTCTTCATGTGGTGACGATGAGGATGATCCCGACTTTTTGGGTGCTGATGTTGAAGTAACGGTAACGAATGCCTTAGGAGTTGCTCAAGCCGGCAAAACTGTCTATTTGTATAAAGATACTCCCGTAACCAGTTCGACCGTACCCGGCGATGCAAAAAAAATGCTTGTAACAGATGATAATGGTGTAGTGAAATTTAGTTTAAATCTGACCGAATTGAATATACTCGAATCTCAAACCTCTCTTTATTTTGCTGTTTTCTACACGCTTGAAGGCAAAACCCTCGTTGCAGGAAGTGCAGGTGTAACAGTAAAACGCAACGAATCAAAGAAAATAGAAGTAAAAATACCTCTGTGAAACTCTAGATCGGAAGAGTTAGCGACCGCCAATGAAAAAGGTATTTGATTACGATGTCTGTCAACATCATAATGATTTGCTGCTAATACAATAAACCTTAAAGTGAGGTGTAAAATTTAAAAGCACTTACGGCAGCATTCGTAGGTGCTTTTTATGGTGATGTAATAACTTGTCCCGAAGAAAGTTAGAATAGTGTTTGAAGATTTATTTAATCTCCCCATTGAATTTCCATTTCTTTTCGTCTTCGTCAAAAGCAATCGAAAACAGCATGGCAGAAGGTAGGTGCAAGAACGAAAACTGAGCATTTAATGCTATACGTGCCCCTTCGATATTGGCAACGTAAAAATTCCAATCGAGAATTTTGCAATAATCGTCATTTACCCGATCCATATTTGATCCTCGGATAGCTTCGTTAATATCCTCAATGGTATCAATAATACCCGAATTGTCACGCTTTTCTGTTAGTTCATTATATTTCTCCATATAATGTTTAGAAAGTTCTTCAAAGTCCATGTGTTGATTATTTAAGAGATTATTACTGATTAAAAGTATAAAAAAAATATC
Source organism: uncultured Dysgonomonas sp. (assembly GCF_934668725.1). Taxonomy (GTDB): domain Bacteria; phylum Bacteroidota; class Bacteroidia; order Bacteroidales; family Dysgonomonadaceae; genus Dysgonomonas_A. Next base: position 1,959 of record NZ_CAKUOF010000019.1, on the reverse strand, counting down.
GAAAAAATGACTTTTTTTCAAGAATAATGTACGCTCTTTCTTTGATTTTGAATGATGTATCTTTATTTTGAGGTTTTCCAAGGAGGGTGCTGTAAAACAATAATCAATCCGGAGTGTTAAATCATTTAGCGGACTTATATTGTTAGCTCAAAATTTAAAATATTTTATAAACTTTGTGTTCTTGAAGGAGAGGATTTTATATAATATACTATTCCGGGATGTTAAATAGATGCTGAGGAAGGGGGGGATATAGAAATATTCTGATATATAATAGGTTAGTCAACGGTTGATGAACGTTCAGTATTATACCCTTTATCGTATTGTTAAATCGTATATGATTGGTTTCGAATCATGAGTTTATGAGTGTTGATCATACTATTTAATTCTGTTCTAGGTGAATAATGGGAAAGTTTTGTGGAATTATCTCTTTTTTTATGTACTTTTGTTTTTTTTATAGACAACGACAATAAACAACGACAATGAAAAGGATTATTTTATTTTTCTTGGGTATCTCTAGTGTTGGATTCCTGCAAGCACAAATCGGTGTTAATACAGAAGAGCCAAAAGTCAGTTTAGATGTTCATGCAGGTTCTGTGGGTGCTGGTACAGCCGAAGGGCTTTCTGCACCACGTCTTACATTGTCTCAATTGGCATCAAAAGACTCTAAATATTTACCTGAACAAACCGGTGCTTTGGTTTATGTGACTGATGTAACAGGGACAGCCTCGGCTAAAACACGGAATGTTATTGCTGTGGGCTATTATTACTTTGATGGAACTCTTTGGCAGACTGTTGGCCCTGACAAAAGTCTGGGATTCTTTTATATGCCTTCTATTGTTTTTCCTACCAATACTTCCGATCCTTCCTATAATCCCAGTAACCAGACTTTTACGATAGATCTATATGGGATTTATTCGGCTCAGTTTGGGTTGAACGATTCTGGTTCGTCAACAAAAAGTCCCGGAGCAAGTTCATTGCCCATAGCTGCAAGTAATACATTAGAGTATCTCATTACTTATTTCGATAACACTGTTTATCGAAACGTTGCAGTTAGTAATGTGGGTGTGTTAACTTATCAATTGGCTGCTGTAGTTGATGTTACAGATAAAACATTTATGAATGTACTTTTTAAAGTAAAATAAATGGTTTAGGTTATGCCTTGATTGGCTTTCTAAGCCATGACAAGTTATAACTGTAGTTCCTGTCAAATTGATAATGGCAGATACTGCAAATATGTGCAAGATTGAAGCTGTAATTGTCTGTAATTGTTGTGTTTGAGTGCTCAATAGATAGTTAAAGTGGATTAAAAGGGTATATTGATAAAATTAATAATACTAGTTATGAAAATATTCTATACGCTGATTTTGTATTTGTGCGCTTTGTCGGCATTTTCACAAAAAAACGAAATTGCTGTAAATACAAACGGAACATACTTGTTTCAGAAAGCAATATTCACGATATATAATTATAATACAAAGGCTGAGGTAAATACACGTGTTATAACCGATCCTGCATCATTAGATGCTGCTGATTTATTTTTTCGGAATGTATTTCTTGAGGCTACCATTGGAAACGAAGTATTGTTATCCTGTATGTTACCCGATAGGACTGAATACCTGGTGAAAAACGAAACAGAACTGATTGCTGTTAAGATATTACCTGCCAACGCAGAACAGATTCAAGGTAGGATCTCCGAAGATGATAAGCCTTTACAATTGACTCCTTACTTACTTTCGATACAGAATAATGTGTTAACATTTACTGTTCGTTATTTATATGGAAATTCAGAATATAATTTCCCATTAGAGGGTAAATTGGTACTTACGATGACTAAACAGCAATAACAATGAAACAGCTCTATTTTAAGGTATTCTATATATGCCTGTTTATATTCTCGATCGGTAATATAGCAGCCCAGGACTGTTCCTCCAATTTTACGGTGAGTACAACATCCACCCC
>NZ_CAKUOF010000018.1 GCF_934668725.1 uncultured Dysgonomonas sp. | reverse complement strand
TATTTATGTCAGTCAGTAGTTGGGATTATATGTTCTATTTTGTTTTAGCTTTCGAGTCCGTAGCGGGTCGGGCAAAAGGCTCAGTCTTGATCTTTTGTTTCGTTTTGCATCAAGGCAAAATGAAAAACAAACCCAAAGGGTGCGTTAGAAATAAAATCAATAAATTCTCTCCAATAACACTAATGATACTTTTTAATCAACAAATACATCAATAAAGTATCATTACAAGATCAAGGATAAAGAATCTAAAAAATGAATCACATATACAACACACTATATATAAAGCAATATATATGATTAGAAAGTAACAACAAAGAAACAATATGGATAAAAAAGTATCATTATTAGATAATAAAGCATTTGTTATGTAGTCTACTTATAAATACTTTTACGATGTTTTGTATATATTATTTAACCTTTATTGTAAATCATAGGTAAACCATGAAGAAAATCCTCTATTTTTTGTTCCTGTTCTGTGTCATGCCGACCATAATGCATGCTCAGGACTTCCTGATTACAGGAAAAGTGACGGACGCAAATGATGGCTCTCCATTAGTAGGAGTAACTGTCAAAAATCAATCTCAATTATCCACAATTACCGATTTGGATGGAAGCTATAGTATAAAAGCTAAAAAGGGAGACGTTCTCACATTCTCTTTCCTGGGCATGCTAAGCCAAAGTGTAAAAGTAGAATCAAACAAAAGTATCAATGTAGCATTAAAAGATGATAATGTCGCATTAAGCGAAATTGTTGTTGTTGGATACGGTACCATGAAAAAGAAAGATTTAACAGGAGCTGTTACATCTCTCGATGGTGATAAACTGAGAGAAATGCCTGTGGCTAACCTCGATCAGGCTCTACAGGGACGACTGGCCGGAGTACAGGTTACATCTAACTCGGGAACGCCCGGAGCTGCCACATCGATACGGATTCGCGGTGCAAGTTCTATTACCTCAGACAACGAACCTCTTTATGTTATTGACGGAATCCCCATGCAAGGATCAGGAGCTGAAATTGCCGGTTTCGACTGGGCAGGAGGATCGAACGGACAAAACAAAGTAAACCCGCTTGCAGCAATTGCCCCAAGTGATATTGTTAGCATCGATGTATTAAAAGACGCTTCGGCTTCGGCTATCTACGGATCGGCAGGAGCTAACGGGGTTGTAATAGTTACTACACGCCGCGGTAAAGCCGGCGAAGTAAAAATAAGCTATGATGGTTTTGCATCAGTATCGAACATCCCTAAAAAACTCGACATGATGGATCTTCGTCAATATGCTGTTTACCAACAACAATTATCAGCAGATCTGGGAAATACTCTTTCGGACTACTTTAAAGACCCTTCACTATTAGGTAAGGGACAAGACTGGCAGGATGCTGTATTTCGCAGTGCATGGGCACAGAGCCATAATGTTTCGGCAAACGGAGGATCAGATAAGATTCAGTTCTCGGCTTCAGGTGGATGGTATAGCCAAGACGGTATTGTTATAGGATCGGGTTTCGAGCGTTTCAACTCGCGTTTCAATTTCGATGCTCAGGCTCGTAAATGGCTCAGACTGGGTGGTTCTCTTGCTTATTCGCGAACCAATGAAACCATCACACTCAATGATGGCGGCGATGGTGTTATTATGTCAGCTCTTATGATGGGTCCCAATGTACCTGTAAGGGATATGGATGGTAATTATGCAGGTCCCGAATCGGTCGAAGGTGTATCATGGAATCCTGTTGCAATAGCTATGCAACGCAACAATAAACTGCTTCGTAATCGTACGATGGGTAATTTTTATGCATCGGCAGATATAACAAAAGGATTGGTTTTCAGGGCTGAATATTCATTTGATGCTTCTAACAATACCAACAAGGCGTTTCACCCTACTTTTCATTGGGGGGCATTGAAGAATGACATTAACCGTATCATGCAACGTGAAGATCAATCGCTCTTCTGGATTCAAAAAAATTACCTGACATGGGACAGAACATTCAAAACAAAGCATAATATAAACCTGATGGCGGGATTTGAAGCCCAAAAATCAGCATGGGAAGGAACTCAGCTAATAAAAAATAACCTAACGACAGACGATATACATGTGATTGGCATTGACGGATCATACGAAACGAACTCCGGCTGGAAAGACGAATCGACTCAAGTTTCGGTATTCGGCCGTGCTAATTACAATTATGATAATAAATACTATTTAACTGCGACTATGCGTCGTGACGGATCGTCTAAATTCGGCCCCGATAACCGTTGGGGAAATTTCCCTTCGTTAGCAGCCGCTTGGCGTATTACCGAAGAGTCTTTTATGAAAAACCTGACAGATATCTCAAACCTGAAACTTCGTTTGGGTTATGGTATGGTGGGTAATTCCAATATCGGAACCTATCTTTTCGGGTCGTCCATGTCTGCCATGTCTACCCCTTTGGGAACAGGATACCGTGCAACAAAAATCTCGAATCCCAACTTGAAATGGGAAACATCGGTTCAATATAATGCAGGTATCGACTTAGGCTTATTCGGTGGAAGAGTAGACCTAACAGTAGATGTGTATTCTAAAAGGACAAAAGACCTTTTGTTACAAATATCGATACCCAGTTATTTAGGAGGATCAGATTACAACGATATTCAGGCTCCTTACGCAAATATTGGACGTGTAGACAACAAAGGAATCGATATATCACTTTCGACGCATAATATCAAAAATAAAGATTTCAACTGGACGTCTAACGTTATATTTTCTCTGAACAGGGGAAAGGTGAAAGAACTTAACGATGACAGTCAGGCTATTTATGGTAGCTTAAACTGGTATTCCGAATTTCAGACTGCTACAATAACCAAAGTAGGTCAGCCGTTAGGTGTATTTTACGGTTACAAAACAGATGGTCTTTTTAAAGATAAAGAAGACATACTGAATCATTCGGTACAAAAGGCCGACCCAACAAACAGTAAAGTTAATTATGTAAACAAAACCGGAGGTGTTTGGGTTGGTGACATGAAGTTTGTAGACTTAAATGACGATGGTATTATTGATACCAATGACCAGACTATAATAGGCGACCCTAATCCTGATTTTACATTCGGATTCAACAACAACTTTACATTTAAAAGCTTCGATTTAGGTATCGCAATGAACGGATCGGTAGGCGGAGATATTCTCAACTACTCGCGTGTACTTATCGAGGGACAAACAAGTATCTGGAATAATCAATCGACTGCCGTAATTGGTCGTGCTCAGATCGGCTTGCGTGATCCTCTTGGTTCTGCTACCGACCCCAACAATGTTTATCTTATCAATCCATCGGCAACCGTTCCACGTGCTGCAACTAACGATGTAAACCGAAACAACCGTATGTCGGATCGTTTTATCGAAGATGGTTCATTCCTTCGTCTTGCCAATATTTCTTTAGGATATACTTTACCTAAAAATATAGTAAGCAAATTAAATATCGACAGACTCAGAGTTTATGTAAGTGGGCAAAATCTTTTCACCATCACAGGCTATTCGGGCTATGATCCTGAAATTGGTGCATACAATCAAAACTCTTTGTTGCAAAACATCGACATGGGACACTATCCTCTTCCTCGTATGTTCACATTCGGACTAAATCTAGGCTTTTAATTTAAGGGAATTACAATCATGAAAAAAATTATAAAATATATAAGTCTGGCTGTTATCCTATTGACTACAGCATCTTGCAACGACTTCTTAACTGTCACTCCGCAAGATTCATTGACTACAGACAATTATTACAATAGCGAATCGAAAATACGTGCCAATACAGCCACCTTATACGGTAGTGTATGGTGGGATTTTCACAGTCAGTTCATGTGGCTTGCCGGAGATCAAATGGCAGGTGATCTTTATTATACATATGATCAGGAAGGTCAGTTCTTCTTTTTCAGTTATAACAATGGTAATGCATATATTACCAGAGGGTGGAAAGGATTATTCCGTGTAGTATCGTATGCCAACTCGGTTATTAACGATATGCCTCCCGCAGCAACGAATGTTTCTCAGGAAGTAATAGACAGGGCTGTAGCCGAAGGACGTTTCGTACGTGCAGTTGCTTATTATTACCTCACCGAATATTGGGGCGAAGTGCCTATTATAGAGAATTCGACAGAGAAAATAGTATCGGGTAATCTTTTTGTACCCAAGAATACACGCAAAAGCTGTTATGAATTTATGATTCGTGATCTTGAATATGCAGCAAATACCCTTCCCGACAAAGATGCTCAACTGGGTCGTGCGACTAAATGGGCAGCCAAAGCAATGCTGGCTAAAGTACACCTGACTTATGCAGCTTCGGCTGTAGGCAATTCGGCTGTATACGGTGATGCCACTGCTCATTTCACCAAAGCCAAAGAATTATGTACCGAGATTATCGAAAAGAGTGGACGAACCCTTGATGCTGATTTCCAAAACCTATTTACAGTAGAAGGTAACAATGTAAGCGAATCTTTATTTGCGATACAATGCCAAACCGGAACATACGGAGGCGGTAACTCGCGTAACACCAACTTTTCGAGAAGTTCCGTTATAGCCGACCAAACGTGGGGAGCAGGAAAAGGGCCGACTATTGACCTTCAAAAAGCTTTCGATCAGCAAAAAGATGTTCGTCGCAGATGGACATATATGAAACAAAATGATAAATATCCGATGCTTAACAAAGTCAATGGAGGTTATACATACAACAATTTTGTGGAAGCTGATAACGAAAACCCGAATGAAGTACTGGCACATATCAAAAAATATGTAATCGGTAAAGCGTCGGATACAGATAATAAGGTCGGCTTAAATCAGGATGCTGCAAATAATATTCACATCATTCGTTTAGCTGACGTTTACCTGATGTATGGAGAGGCTGTACTGGGTGCTAGTGCATCCACTAGTGATGCTAAAGCTCTAGAGTATTTCAATGCCGTACATAGTGATCGTGCAGGTCTTACCGAAGCAACATCGCTAACATTTGAAAGTATTCTTAAAGAACGCCGTTTAGAATTTGCTTTCGAAGCACTTCGCTGGCTGGATATCAAACGGTATTATTACCGTAATCCAAGTGCAGCACTTGCCCTGTTGAACAGTCAGAAACGCGAGTTAATATATGTTCTGAAAGACGGTTACTCTTCGGCTGAAGATAAAAATAACAACAACAATTACGAGGAGTTTGAACCCGCAGCAGGATTTGTAAGAGTATACGATTCTCAAATGTTTCTTCCAATTCCGGCAGAAGCACTTACAGGCAATCCTCGCTTTAAAGAAGATGCAGTTGATTACACTTTTAACGATTGATTAAGACCATGAAAACATATATAAAAAATATATCATTACTGGCTGTGATGCTTACTTTTATAGCAGGCATATTTACAGCTTGTGACAACGATGACGATAACGGCGCAACACCCATAATCAGATATGTACGCACAACAAGTGCAGCTCAATCTGATTCGATTATCACAAGTGCTTATCTGGGCAATACAATAGCCTTGATAGGTGACAACTTTTCGAATGTAAGAGAAGTTTGGTTTAACGATCAGCAGGCAAGGGTAAACCCTGTATTTGTAACGAACAATGCTATTTTGGTAACTATTCCGAATGATATTCCGACAGAAGTTACCAATAAGATACGGCTCGTTACAAGAGCCGGTATAGAATCGCTGTTCGATTTTGCGGTAGATGTTCCCACACCTGTACTCAATTCTCTTAAGTGCGAATATGTGGCTGATGGCGATATTGCGGTTATAAACGGAGACTTCTTTTTAGAGCCCAAAGTTTTTTTCAATGGAAACATGGCTGCCGAAATAGTTAACTTTACCAAAACCCAAATTCAGGTTAAAGTTCCCAATGGCTCTAAAGCGGGTCCCATAACCGTTGAATCCATCTACGGCTCTACACGATCCAAATTCAGTTTCCGCGATAATAATGTTCAAACGCCAACAACGGTAATCTTTGTTGATTTTGAAGAGACATCATGGAACACATGGGGATTAAGTGCTTTTGCCAGTGAAGGTGGCCCCACAGGAAAATATATGACTCTGGAAGGATCAACAGGGTCATGGGCTTGGCCTGCCAATCCTCTGCAATTTTATTTTAATAACCCGACTCGCAAACCCATAGTTTCGGAAGGTGATATAGAGAACCTAGCTCTTCGATTTGAAGCTAATGTACATGAATGGCATGATACGCCTCTCCTATTGTGGTTCTCCAAGAATAAAGACACACACGATGTTGACGGAGCTGATCCGCAAGCTCACTGGAAACCTTATTTGAATAGTGGCGTAAAATCAAATTTTGTAACTGATGGTTGGATAACCGTAACTATTCCGTTAACCGATTTCAAGTATAACAAAGACGAATCGGACGACAAACGTGCCATTTCGAGCTTAAATGAACTAGTCGATTTACATGCTATGTTTTTCGGAGCTGCCGATGGAGCAAGCAATGTAAAGTTATGGATAGACAATATGCGAATAGTAAAATATAAATAAGGATTGGATACAATGAAAAAGAATATATTAATATACTGCACATTTGTACTTGTGCTTATAACTATGGGTTACGGCTTTTCGGCTTGTAGCAAAGATGATGATGGCAGCTCGCCATACCTTGAAGCTTTTGGACCCAGCCCGGCTTTACGAGGTGGAGAACTTCGATTTCTGGGTAAAAACCTCAATAAGGTAACAGAAGTAGTACTTCCCGATAATATTTCGATTACCGAAATAACGAGAATTTCGAATGATGAAATTAAAATAACCGTTCCTCAGAATGCAGTTACAGGTTTTGTTGTACTAAAGTCTTCGGACGGTGATATTACCACTAAAACAAAACTTACTTTTAGTGAACCTATCGTTATCACTAAGTTTCATAAAACAGGAACCGAAGATGTAACATCGGTTATTGCCGGTGACAGAATTACATTTACGGGTGATTACATGAACCTCATCAGGGAAGTAGTATTTACCGACAACACCGTTGTTTCTCTGAACCGCACGGAAGACGGCAAATATGGACGCGATACGCTCAGTGTAATTGTTCCACTGGGAGCACAAAGCGGAAAAATAGCTCTTTCGAACGGAGCTGAAATGCCAATACTTGTCTACACGGATAAAGATCTTACCGTAGCTGCGGCTAAAGTAACTTCTATATCTCCTGCTACAGTTAAAGCCGGTAAGGAGCTTACAATCAAAGGAGAACACCTTCAGTTGATAGAGAAAGTTAAATTCGCAAGCAATCTCGAAGTTGCAATTCCTGCAAGAGAAAACCCATACGCTGAAGTGACCGAATTAAAAGTAACCGTTCCTCTGGATGCTCAGGATGGTAAAGTTACCCTTGTCTCTTATTCGGGATTAGAAGTAGAAGCGGGTACAATAACCATGACTCTGCCCACTGTTTCAAAACTATCTCCTTCTCCCGTTAAAGGAGGTACAACTATGACCATACAGGGTACTAATCTCGATTTAGTTACAAACATAACATTCCCGAATGTTGAAGATGCTGTTGCTCTTAAAACGAAAAGCGAGACAGAAATAACAGTCGATGTTCCTCTGGCAGCCGCTGATGGTAACTTAATCTTCCATACAGCATCGACCAAAACAGTAGAAAAGGCTTATACCACCGTTAAATCGGCAATTACAGGTATCACGCCTACAAATCTTATAGCAGGTGAGAATATTACCATAAAAGGTACTAACCTCGATTTGGTTCGCTCTATATCATTTGGTGGAGGTGCTTCTGCAACTGTTACACCAACAAGTGCTACTTCGTTTACCGTAGCTGTACCCACTACTGCTGCAAGCGGAACTATTACCCTTCATTTGGTAAATGAGGCAACCGTTACGTCGACCATATCATTGAATGTAACACCTTCGACCAATCCTGTTATCAGTTCTATGCCCGAAAAAGCCAGACCGGGCGAAGAAATTACTTTGAAAGGAACTAATCTTAATACAGTAGAGTCTATTTACTTCGGCAGTACCAAAGTTACCTCCTATATTACACGCAGTGCAACTTCAATCACACTGATAGTACCCGAAAAAGTAACTATGGGCTCACAAACCGTTAAGATGGTAAATTACGAGGGTAAAGAATTCAAATCCGCCACTACTATTAATATTACAGGGCAAGAACCCATTGTTGATCCATCATTGGTATGGGCCGATTTTGAAGATGTAAGCTGGACTTGGGGACTTTGGGGTGGTGTTGGACAATTTCTTAAAGAAAATGGAAACACATACTACAAAGGAACATCTACAGGGGCATTATCCGGCACTTGGTTATGGGCAAATAACAATCTTGTGCTCCCTGCCTGCCCCAATATTACAGACTATGTAGTAAAAGCAGATATGAAAATTACCAAAGACTTTGTACCCGGAAATTACGCAATACAAATGGCTATAAACGGAGTATGGGGGTGGTGTGATTCTGGTTTCTTCCCCATGGCTTCTGACGGCGTGACTGCTTCTACAGGCGGAGGATGGATTACCGTAACATGGTCGTTCTCCACTTTGGGTATCAGTTCAGCACCTGCGGGAGGTAAAACCGATACAGGTATGTATATCAATTCTTCGTCTTTCGATTGGTCAAACGTAAGCCTTGATAATTTCAGATATCAAAAGAAATAAGTAAAAAATAAACTCAGTTAAGTCTTTCCGATAAGAAAGGCTTAACTGATAACAAAATACAATATCTATGAAAAAGAATCTTTTTTCAACAAAATTATTCCTTATTATCTCTTTTGCACTTCTGTCCTTCTCCTGCAAAGACGATGACGAAGTAACAGGCACACAGAGGTATAAAGAGCCTCCGGTTTTATTGTCTTCAATCCCGGCAACAGGTGGAACAGTATCATTTACGGATAACTCTATCAGGTTGATTTTCGACAGGGAAGTGACCGTAGTAAACTTGGGTATGGTAAGCGTAAATAATGCCATCATTTCAGGTTCATCCATTTCGGGCGACACACTAATCTTTACGTTAGACGGGATAGACGAAAAAACTCAGTATACATTAACCATAGCTAAAGGGGCTATAAAAGGAGTTCCGGGGCTGCTTAATCAAGAAGATATCACTGTGTCATTCAATACGGGTGAAGCCCCTGCTTTAACCAAAACTCTGGTTACGCCCAATGCTTCCGCTCAAGCTAATAACGTATTTAATTTCCTGTTGGAAAACTACAGAAACAAAATTATATCGGGGTCTATGGCCAGAGTGAACTGGAATACCGATGAAGCAGACAGGGTTTACAGGTGGACAGGGAAATATCCGGCTATCAATACTTTCGACTTTGTACATTTATACGCTTCGCCAGCCAGTTGGATCGATTACAGCAATACTACAGTAGCCGAAAACTGGTGGAACAACAAAGGGTTGATTTCAATTATGTGGCATTGGAATGTACCTATTGAGGGCACTTCAAACTTCGGTTTCTATTACACAGGAAAAAACAATGGCGAAGGTGAAACCTCTTTTGACATTACAAAAGCTGTTCAGGATGGAACTGATGAAAATAAAATCATAAAAGCCGATCTTGACAAAGTGGCTACTCACCTATTGGCTCTGCAAGCAAAAGGCATACCTGTAATATGGCGACCATTGCACGAAGCAGCAGGAGGTTGGTTCTGGTGGGGAGCTAAAGATGCCAATTCGTATAAAGCACTTTGGATATTGATGTTCGATACATTCAAAGCCAAAGGAATCAACAACCTTATCTGGGTATGGACTACCGAAACCAATGACAATAGCTGGTATCCGGGAGATGCTTATGTAGATATTATCGGACGGGATATCTACAATAAAAAAGATGCCGCTACCATTTATAAAGAATACCTCAGCATCCGAAAAACATATCCGGGCAAAATGGTTACTCTCAGCGAATGTGGAAACGTTGCGAATATATCCCAACAATGGAGTGCTAACGCCAAATGGTCGTGGTATATGCCTTGGTACGATTATAATGCAACTGACGAATCGGAACACTCTCATGCAACTAAAGCATTTTGGACTGATGCTTTTGCATCTGATAAGGTGATAACAAGAGATCAGATGCCTTCACTAAAATAAGGATTCATGTATAATTTAGTAGTCCGCTGAAGTTTTAGCGGACTACTAAAACAAATTCTCCGTGTATGAAAAATATATCCATATACCTTCTAGGGTTGATACTTACATTACTATCGGTATTTCCCGTCGGTTGCTTTTCAAATAACCCTATAGAGGAAGATAAGAGCGATTTTGTGGCTGTAAACGGCAAGCTGTCGGTACAGGGAACATCTTTGGTTAATCAGGCGGGAGAACCTATTGTTCTTCGGGGAGTCAGTCTTGGATGGCACAATTGGTGGCCACGGTTTTATAATAAAAGTACGGTTTCGTGGCTGAAAAGAGACTGGAACTGTAACCTTATCAGAGCAGCAATAGGCGTAGACCCCAAGAAAGGATATATAGATAATCCCGACTTTTCGATTGCATGTTTAACCAGTGTAGTAGATGCAGCTATCGAGAACAATATGTATGTAATTATCGATTGGCACAGTCATCATATTCGTTTAGAAGAAGCTAAAGCATTTTTCACTCTGGCTGCCGAAAAATACAAAGATTACCCGAATATCATCTACGAAATTTATAATGAACCTATCGATGACTCATGGAAGGAAGTCAAAGCATATTCTGAAGAGATAATCAAAACAATCCGGTCAATAGATAAAGACAACGTAATATTGGTCGGAACACCTCATTGGGATCAGGATATACATCTGGCAGCAGATAACCCGATTACCGGATATACAAACATTATGTATACTCTTCACTTTTATGCAGGCACTCATAAACAAGAGTTAAGAGACAGAGCCGATTATGCTCTTGCGAAGGACTTACCCATTTTCGTTTCGGAATGTGCCGGAATGAATGCCGATGGTGACGGCGCTATCAATCTTGAGGAATGGAATACATGGAAGGAATGGATGAGCCGTCACCGAATCAGCTGGGCAGCATGGTCAATTGCAGATAAAAACGAAACATGCTCTATGATAAAATCAAAAAAATCGCCCGCTTATGGATGGACTGAAAACGATCTGAAAGAATGGGGTAAAATTATACGAAACACATTGCAGAAAGAAAACAAATAATATGAAAAGAATTACCAACTATTTTCTTCTGATCGTAACAGCAGGATTAATACTATCCTGCAAAACCAAAATAGCAGAAGATACCAGCCCCAAAATAACAGAGAGCTATACTGACTCGTGGCGTTTTCACGCAGGTGAAGGAACCGACAGTGCTTGGTTCGATACTAAGTTTGATGATAAGAACTGGCAGGAAGTCACATCACAGAAACTACTAAAAGATCAGAACATATCATTAGACAATGGTTTTGGATGGTATCGGAAGACCATACAGTTATCGGATAGCTTACAGGAAGGGATAAAAAACAAAGGAGGATTAGTACTTCATCTGGGTAGATTGGCTGCATGCGACGAGGTATATTTCAATGGTCAACCGGTAGGTAAAACAGGAGAGTTTCCTCAAAACTACATGGGTTACTTTGATAACGAAAGAAACTACCTGATAACTTCCGACAAAGTAAATTACGGAGGAGATAATCTTATTGTTATCAAATTTCACGATGGCTGGAATGTAGGCGGTTTTCTGGAAGGAGCAAAACTATCTGTATCAACTGCCGAAACCAATGATAAGATTTTACTCGATGTAGCCGTTGCCGATTCCGACTATATATTTTTAGGCGAAAATCCGATACAAATAACCACAAATATCGAGAACAAAAACAATTGGGATATTGACGGAAAATTAATTGTCACATTGACTACTGACGATTATCAGCCTGTCAAGTCAGATTCTTTGAACATCTCCATTGAAGGGTTGAAAACCTATTCCAAATCTTTTGAGCTGGCAAACCCTCAACCCGGATTTTACAGATATACTGTGCAATTGAAACGCAACAACGAAATTGTTACAGAAAAGAAATTCAATGTAGGTTACGAGCCTGAGAAAATACAATCGCCCATCGATGCAAAGGTCGACTTTAAAGAATTTTGGGATAACAATCTTAAAGAACTGGCAAAAGTAGCCCCTAATTATAAGCTGACTTTAAAGCCCGAATATTCTCAACACGGATACGATATGTATCTCGTTGAAATGTATTCTTTCGGAAACGAACTCATCAGAGGATATTATGCCAAACCTCAACAGGAAGGCAAACACCCTGTTATTGTTGAATATATGGGCTACGGATCGTCGCCTTATCCGGCGAACCAATGGTGGGATGGTTTTGCATACTTCGTTCTTTCGATGAGAGGACAGGCATTGAACCAGCCAACCAACCGTTTTGGAAAATGGATTACCTATGGTCTTGATAACAAAGACAACTACTATTACAGAGGTGCATTTATGGATGTGGTACGGGCATTGGACTTTGTTTCGTCCCGTCCCGAAATTGATTCGGATAAGATAGCCGTACGTGGAGGAAGTCAGGGTGGAGCATTGTCTTTTGTAGCTGCATCACTCGATAAACGTGTAAAAGTGGCGGCTCCTAATATTCCGTTCTTATCGGACTATCCCGACTATTTTAAAATTGCCCCTTGGCCTAAAAGCGATTTTGACGAGTATATGAAAGATCATCCCGAAGCAAAATGGGAAGATGTATATAATCTGCTATCTTATTTCGACATCAAGAATCTGGCTCAATGGATAGAATGCCCTCTTATTATGGGCATTGGAGTACAGGATAATGTATGTCCTCCGCATATCAATTTTGCAGCCTACAATCAGGTAAAATCAAAAAAACACTGGATGGCTTTTCCGCATCATGCACACAGTGTGGGTAAGGAATACAATGATGCAGCCATGGCTTATATAAAAGAAACACTAAACTTTAAAGATCAATGAAAAAACTGATTCTACTTGCAGCTTTAGCTTTAAGCCTATTCTCCTGCACCGAGAAGAAAGCGGTAACTGCTCCTTCTTTCGTAAAGCAGAAGGAAGGCAAGCTTACGATAAACGACAAGCCTTACTACTTTATCGGCACTAACTTTTGGTTCGGGGCTATATTGGGTTCCGAAGGGCAAGGCGGTAACCGTGAACGTTTACTTAAAGAGCTTGATTTTATGAAAGAAAACGGCATCAATAATCTTCGGGTTCTTGTAGGTGCCGACGGACATAGCGGACAAAAGGTAAAAGTTATGCCGACTCTTCAAATAGAGCCGGGAGTGTATAACGATACTATTTTCGACGGGTTAGACTTCCTCATGGCGGAACTGGGTAAACGTGATATGTATGCGGTACTTTATCTTAACAACAGTTGGGAATGGAGTGGCGGATACGGACAGTATCTCAATTGGGCAGGACGTGGCGATGTACCCGAAGCAGGGGTTCAGGACTGGCCTGTATTTGTAAAGCATGTTGCCCAATATGCCGATTGCGACAGTTGCCATACCTTGTTTCTGAATCATGTAAAGCACGTTATTACCAGAACCAACCGATATACGGGAAAGAAATATATTGACGATACGGCAATTATGTCGTGGCAGGTAGGTAACGAGCCTCGCTCATTCAGCGATGAGGGTAAACCTGCATTCGTAAAATGGTTGAAAGAAACTACAGCTCTTATCCGCTCTCTTGATCCTAATCACCTCATCTCATTGGGTAATGAGGGTACTAAGGGATGTGAAGAAGATATGAATCTTTTCGAACAAATCAATTCAGACCCCAATGTCGATTATCTGACCATTCATATCTGGCCTAAAAACTGGAGCTGGATTGATCCCACCCAAGTAGTAGCATCCGTAGATACAGCAATCACCGAAACTGATAAATACATTGATAATCATCTGGCTATTGCCAAAAAGCTAAACAAGCCTATGGTTATTGAAGAGTTTGGATATCCGCGCGATAATCACAAATATACACTGGACGATACTACAGTTGCACGTGATACATATTACTCCAATATCTTCTCGAAAATAATAAGTTCGAAAGAAAACAATGGTCTGATTGCAGGATGTAATTTCTGGACATGGGGAGGATTCGGAAGACCTGCTCACACATTCTGGGAACCGTGGGACGATTATGTAGGTGATCCATCGCAAGAAGAACAAGGTTTAAACTCTGTTTTCGATACAGATACGACCATCAAAGTCATCAAAAGCTATACTCAAAAACTATAATATTTCGGACTTATACTATAATTCAACTATAAATAGATTAAATATTTGGATATGAACGCACTATTCAACAAACGATTAAAGGCTGTAACAGCTGAATATGAAGCATTGGTTACCCGTACAAATGAACCTTTGCTCCCGGGAAATGGTATCTTCGAAAGATATAAGTACCCTGTAATTACGGCAGGTCATGCACCTGTATTCTGGAGATACGACTTATCACCCGAAACCAATCCGTTCTTTATGGAACGTTTCGGAATCAACGGAACTTTCAATGCAGGGGCTATTAAATGGCAGGATAAATATCTTTTGGCAGTCCGTGTAGAGGGAAACGATCGCAAATCATTCTTCGCCATTGCCGAAAGCCCCAACGGTATCGACAATTTCCGCTTTTGGGACTATCCCATTGTTATTCCCGAAACAGATAACCCCGATACAAATGTGTATGATATGCGTCTTACGGCTCATCAGGACGGATGGATATACGGTGTATTCTGTTCTGAAAGAAAAGATCCGAATGCTGCGGCAGGCGATCTTTCGTCGGCAGTGGCAGCAGCCGGTATTGTCCGCACAAAAGATTTAAAAAACTGGGAACGGTTACCCGATCTTAAAACCAAGAGCCAACAACGAAATGTAGTATTACATCCCGAATTTGTAGACGGAAAATATGCACTTTATACCCGTCCCCAAGATGGTTTTATTGATGCCGGAAGCGGTGGCGGAATCGGTTGGGCATTGGTAGATGACATTACTAATGCCGAAGTGAAAGAAGAAACGATTATCAACCATCGTTACTATCACACGATCAAAGAACTCAAAAACGGAGAAGGTCCCCACCCGATCAAAACTTCGAAAGGATGGCTGCATTTAGCACACGGTGTAAGGGCTTGTGCTGCAGGATTAAGATATGTTTTATATCTTTACCTTACAGATCTAGATCAACCAAACAAGTTGATAGCCGAACCCGCAGGGCATTTAATGGCTCCTTGGGAGGAAGAACGTGTGGGCGATGTTTCGAACGTACTGTTTACAAACGGATGGATAGCCGATGATGACGGCACCGTATATCTCTATTATGCATCGTGCGACACGCGCATGCACGTTGCGGTTTCGTCTGTAGACAGATTACTCGATTATGTATTGAATACAGCTCCCGACGGTTACCGGTCGGCAACTTCGGTTCAAACCTTAAGTCAACTTATCGAAAAAAATCTGACAAAATAAAGGCTTCGCACCTTTTTACCACTTTGTAGGTATGAGTCTCGCGCTTATCCGAAGTTAATCGAAAGAACAGAACTCTACCCCTACAAACTCAAATTGATTATTAAATAAATACTCATGAACACAGAAAAAGTCACATTAAAAGAAAAAGTCGGATACGGTCTGGGCGATGCAGCATCGTCTATGTTCTGGAAGCTGTTCGGCATGTATCTCATGTTTTTCTATACAGATATATTCGGCATAGAGGCAGCCGTAGTGGGTACCATGTTTTTGGTGACACGTATATGGGATTCACTTTTCGATCCCATTGTAGGTGTTGTCAGCGACCGAACAGAGTCAAAATGGGGTAAATTTCGTCCCTACCTGTTATGGGTAGCCGTTCCCTTCGGTGTACTGGGCGTATTAACCTTTACCACTCCCGATTTTTCGCCAACAGGAAAAATAGTATATGCCTATATCACCTATTCGCTGATGATGATGGTATACTCCTTAATCAATGTACCTTACGCATCGTTGCTGGGCGTGATGTCGTCCGACCCTAAAGAAAGAACCGCCTTGTCATCATACCGTATGATATTTGCATTCTTAGGCAGTATATTGGCTTTGATACTGATAGAACCTTTGGTGAAATTATTCGGAGGAAGCGGCGAAGGAGCCAACCTGACTTTCGGATGGTCTATGACTGCTATTGTATTTGCCGTTATTGCCGTCATTTTCTTTTTATGTACTTTTTCGTGGACAAAAGAACGTATCCGCCCGATTAAAGAAACAGGTAATTCTTTGAAAGAAGATGTAAACGATTTACTTGTCAACAAGCCTTGGTGGATATTACTGGGAGCCGGTATAGCTGCTCTGATATTCAACTCGATTCGTGACGGAGCAGCCGTTTATTACTTCAAATATTATGCAATTGCTCCCGATACTTTCGATTTGGGAATCATTGGTTCGGCTCTCTCGCTGACAACTATCTATTTAGTATTGGGGCAAGGGGCTAATATCTTGGGAATTCTTTTTGTTACCCCTGTTTCGAACCGCATAGGAAAGAAGAAAACCTATTTGTTTGCCATGCTGTTTGCAACCGTTTTCAGCATTGCTTTTTATTTTGTGGGTAAAGATAATATCCTTCTGATGCTTATTCTACAAGTACTTATCAGTGCATGTGCAGGAAGCATATTTCCTCTGCTTTGGTCGATGTATGCCGATATAGCCGATTATTCGGAATGGAAAACTGGACGCAGGGCTACGGGTTTGATATTCTCTTCGTCTTCAATGTCTCAAAAATTCGGATGGTCGATAGGCGGGGCACTTACAGGATGGTTGTTGGCTTACTTCGGCTTTCAGGCAAATGTAGAACAAACGGTCGAAGCTCAGGACGGAATACGTATGATGCTGAGCTTTTTGCCTGCAATAGGGACTGTTTTATCAGTCGTATTTATCAGTTTGTACCCATTAACAGAACAAAAGTTACAAGAAATTACAACTGATTTGGCAAATAAGAGAAAGGATCAAAGATGAATGAATTTAAGAAAGAACTAACAGATAATATCCTGCCTTTTTGGATCGAAAAGATGCAGGACAATGAACATGGAGGTTTCTATGGTCGTATAGACGGCAACGAAATACTTCATCCCAAAGCCAATAAAGGTGCTGTTCTCAATGCCCGTATTTTATGGACATTCTCGGCAGCTTATCGCATCCTGAAAAAAGAAGAGTATTTAAAAATAGCCGAACGTGCGTTTCATTATATCAAAGATTATTTCATTGATAAAACTCACGGAGGTGTGTATTGGGAGCTCGATTATCTGGGGAAGGCGGTTAATACCAAAAAGCAAACCTATGCACAAGGATTCGCTTTATACGGATTTTCGGAATTTTACAGAGCCACCGCAAATCCCGAAGCTTTGGCAATGGCTAAAGAGTTTTTCTTTTTACTGGAGAAATGCTTTGATCCTAATCTAGGCGGCTATCTTGAAGCCTACACCCACGATTGGCAACCTATCGAAGATGTACGTTTGAGTGATAAGGATGCAAATGAAAAGAAGACAATGAATACCCATTTGCATGTATTAGAACCATACACCAACCTTTGCCGTATTTGGGACGATGAGCAACTCAAAGATGCTCAACGTAAGCTTATTCACATCTTTACCGATAAGATAGTAGATTCGGAAACAAATCACCTCAACTTGTTTTTTGACGAAGAATGGAATGTAAAATCGACTGCCATATCATACGGTCACGATATTGAAGCGGCTTGGCTTTTATATGAAGCAGCCGAAGTTTTGGGAGATAAACAATTAACCGAGAAAATAAAAACACTATCTCTTAAAATAGCCGATGCAGCAAGCGAAGGCTTACAAACCGATGGCAGTATGATTTACGAAAAAGACGGTAATCATACAGACTTAGAGCGTCATTGGTGGGTTCAAGCCGAAGCTGTAGTAGGTTATATATATGCTTACAAAATTTCGGACAATACCAATTATAAAGAAAAAGCCGAACAAGTCTGGGCATATATACAGCAATCTATTGTAGACAAAAGCAATGGTGAATGGTATTGGAGCAGACTTGCGGATGGCAGTATCAATACACGAGACGACAAGGCAGGGTTCTGGAAATGTCCTTATCACAACGGACGTATGTGCATGGAAATGATCGAATCTTTCCAGCCTTTTTATTAAACATCTTATATATCAACATGAAAAAAACGGTATTATTAATGGCAGCAACTCTCGGCATTGCATCGAGCGGACAAGCTCAAACCAACAACGATATGAACAAACAAGCTATCGAGATAGTCTCTAAAATGGCACTGGCCGAAAAAATCGGTCAAATGGCTCAGGTAAGTATAGATGCAGTCTGCAAAGGTGAGGATACACCTCCAACCAGTACTTTACAACTCGATATGGATAAACTGCGGGATGTAATAGTCAACTACCACGTAGGATCTCTTTTGAATTCGCCCAATACACGTGCACGCACTGCTGAATGGTGGACAAATGTTATCAGCCAGATTCAGGACGTAGCATTGAATGAAACACGCACCAAAGTTCCCGTAATATACGGACTCGATCAAATTCACGGGGCAACTTATACAGCAGGATCAACTATGTTTCCGCAGGAGATTGCATTAGCTGCCACATGGAATCCTGCCCATGCTAAGAAAATGGGAGAGATCACAGCCTATGAAACCCGTGCGAGTAACGTTCCTTGGAATTTTTCACCAGTACTCGATCTGGGAATCGATCCACGTTTTCCTCGTCAATATGAGGGATTCGGCGAAGATCCTTATATCGGGTCGGTATTCGGGTATCAACTAATCAAAGGGTATGAGGGCGATGATAATAACGTAGGCAATCCCAATAAATTGGCTGCTTGCATGAAACATTTTATCGGTTACTCTGCTCCAATCAGCGGTAAAGACCGCACACCTGCTTATATACCTCAATCGGCTTTAATGGAATACCATGTACCTGCTTTCAAAGCTGCTATTGATGCAGGAGTGCATACGGTAATGATTAATTCGGGTATTATCAACGGAGAACCCGTACATGCCAGTTACGACCTTTTGACAAAACTGCTGCGTAATGAATTAGGTTTTGACGGAATGATCGTTACCGATTGGGAAGACATCAACAAATTATACTCGCGTGACCGCATGGTTCCGAACATCAAAGAGGCTATTAAGGTGAGTATAAATGCAGGAGTCGATATGTCGATGATTCCTTACGATTACAAAGAATTCTGCACTCTATTGACGGAGTTGGTAAACGAAGGACAAGTGCCCATGTCACGCATCGACGATGCTGCACGAAGGGTCGTATTATTGAAAATGCAACTCGACTTGTTCAATACACCTAATACATATCGCAAAGACTATCCTCAATTCGGATCTAAAGAATTTCAACAGGCATCGTATGATGCGGCGGCAGATGCTATTACGCTGCTGAAAAATGACAATAATATACTTCCTCTCCAGAAAGGTGCTAAAATATTGGTATCGGGTCCTAATGCTGTCAGCAAAAGATCGCTAAACGGAGGATGGACATTCTCCTGGCAAGGTGAAAAAATTGATGAATTCGCAAGTGAATATAATAACCTGCTGGACGCTATTACCCATACGTATGGCAAAGAAAATGTTTCTTATGTACCGGGTGTAAGCTATACAGCGGCAACCGAATATGCTACGGAACATAAAGACCGTTTTGATGAAGCTATTGAGGCTGCTAAAAATGCAGATTATATTATCTTATGCTCGGGTGAAAATTCGTATTGCGAAAAACCGGGAGATTTGGATGACTTGTATTTGAATGATCTTCAAACAGAACTGGCTAAAGAGTTCCTCAAAACAGGCAAAAAAGTAATTCTTGTTTTGAGTGAAGGAAGACCTCGTGTGATCTCTAAAATATCTTCTCAGGTAGATGCTATCGTTCAAACCTATCTTCCCGGAATTTTTGGGGCGGATGCTTTGGCGGATGTATTGGTTGGCAAAGTAAATCCTTCGGGAAAATTACCTTATACATACCCTGCATTCCCTAACTCATTGGTGCCTTATTATCATAAACATTCGGAAGAGCAAAAGAGAAGCGAAGGTGTTTACAATTACGAAGGAGACTTCAACCCCGAATATCACTTCGGTTTTGGATTGAGTTATACGACATTCGATATCTCGAACCTGAAAATAAACAAAACGTCTTTTCCCAATAATCCGAAAGAGGAAATTATTGTTTCGGTAGATGTAAAGAACACAGGAAATGTAGAAGGTAAAGAAGTAATTCAACTTTATTCGAGCGATTTATTTGCAAGCCTTGTTCCTGATGTGAAAAGATTGCGTCGATTCGAAAAAGTATCTCTTAAAGCAGGTGAGTCTAAAACCGTAACATTCAAGTTGACATTGGATGATCTGGCTTTCTACAATCTGAAAAGTGAAAGAGTAATCGAAGCCGGAGATTTTGAGCTGCAAGTAGGTTCATCATCCAATAATATTAAAGAAAAGACGGTTATCACGGTTTTGTAAGGATATGTCAGATCTGTCAAAAAACAGAATCAGAATATGCCCCTACAGCATTTCTCTTTAAACATCCTATACCCTTTAATCTTATGATGCACAAAACAATCGCTTTTACTTTTTGCTTCTTGTGGCTCTCTGTTGCATATGCTTCCGACTTTCTCTTAGTCGACCCAGTGGCGACAGCCGAGACCAAAGCCTTGTTTTATAATCTGAAAAAAATAGAACAATCGGATCGGGTTATTTTCGGACAACAGGACGCTACCTTATACGGTCGATCGTGGGTAGGCGACAGTAACAGAAGCGATGTGAAAGACCTTTGCGGGCAACATCCGGCATTGATTGGTTTTGATTTTGAAGCTGCTACAGAAAGTGATCCTGTAAAATTCGAAAACATAAAGAACCGGTTGGTCAAAGCAACTAAAGAAGTTTACCGCCAAGGTGGAATTATAACCTTTTCGTGGCATAGCAAAAATCCTGCTAATGATGGTAGTTTCTATTGGGAGAAGAATCCTGTGGAATCGGTAAAAGATATTCTTCCCGAAGGAAAGCTTCACGCGAAATATAAACAATATCTGGAATCTATAGCCAAAGTCATAAATGATTGTAAAGGAGATAATGGCGAACTTATTCCTATTATTTTTCGCCCTTTCCATGAATTCGACGGCGATTGGTTCTGGTGGGGAAAGGGACATTGTTCGAAAGATGAATTTATTGCACTTTGGCAATTTACCGTTACCTACCTCAGGGATAACATGGAGGTACATAATCTGCTTTATGCTTTCTCTCCTGATTGTAAATTCTTTACTGAAGAAGAATTTATGGAGTATTATCCGGGAGATAAATATGTGGATATTATCGGAATGGACAATTATTGGGACTTCAGACCTGATGGTGCAAATGATCCTCAACTCGCAGCACAAAAATTAAAGATCGTTTCGGATATTGCCACTAAAAAGAATAAGATTGCAGCTTTAACCGAAACAGGATTAGAGGGGGTAAGCAATCCGCTTTGGTACACCCAGGTGTTGCTATCCGTTTTACAGAGTACAAAGGTTGCGTATGTAATGGTATGGCGAAATGCAAGCGATTTACCAACGCATTATTATACACCGACAGTGGGACATTCTGCGGCTCAGGATTTCATCCGTTTTTCGGAAGATAAGAATATTCTATTCCAATCAGATCTACCTGATATGTACAAAAGCAGTTATAAGTTACAAGACAGTGGGGTAATTAGAGGCAGTGGCTCTGCCCTGCCCGTCATCAAGCAATAAGAAATTAAAGGGTGAGTAGAACCCCATCCCTACAAGCGTTCTCCGCAAAATATGAAAAAATGAAACAAAATATGAAAAAGAAATTAATTCTGGTAACAATAGCACTTTCGAGCCTTTTTGCTTGTAAGCAGAAAGCAGTAGAGGAAATTCACACCAAACAGCCTATAGACAAAAATGCGACGGCTGAAACCCTAAGACTTTATAATACCTTGTTTGAACGGCTTGACAAAGGCATTATGCTGGGGCATCAGGACGACTTAGCTTATGGGCATAGTTGGTATAAGGAAGCGGGCAGATCGGACGTGAAAGATGTAACGGGAGATTATCCCGCCGTGTTCGGATGGGAACTGGGACACCTTGAGATAGGTGCAGAGTTTAATCTGGATTCCATTTATTTCTCTGATATGAAGAGGTATGTACAAGATATTCATCGCATGGGTTCTGTCAATACATTCAGCTGGCATGGTGATAATATGATAACAGGAAATACCGCTTGGGATTGTGCACAGGATACGGTTGTAAAAACCATCCTCGCAGGAGGTATCAATCACGACCAATATATAAAATGGCTTGACCGTGTTGCAGACTTCTTTCTAGACCTGAAAGATGATAACGGTGTACTTATTCCCGTAGTTTTCCGCATGTATCACGAACATACAGGAGACTGGTTTTGGTGGGGAAGTAAACAATGTACACCCGAAGAATATAAGCAGCTATGGGTTATGACTGTGGAATATCTGAGAGACAAACGCAATGTGCATAATTTGCTCTATGCTTATTCGCCTTCGGAGACTAAAGACGAAGCCGAGTATCTGGAACGTTATCCCGGAGATAACTATGTGGATATTGTTGCATATGACTCTTATGTACCCGGAAAAACAACTGAGGACATCGAAAAATATAAAGCCGGTATGGATCGCAATCTCCAAATTGTGACTAATTATGCCAACAAATCGGGAAAACTTCCAACGATCGGAGAAACAGGGATGGAGGGTATCCCCGACTCTACTTACTTTACAGAAATCGTATACCCTGTTATCAATAAATATAAAATCAGTTGGATTTTGTTTTGGCGTAACGCATGGGAAAAGCCTGAGCATTATTATTTACCTTTTGAGGGGCATCCTGCATCTGAGGATTTTAAAAAATTTGTATCTTTAGAAAATATACTCATGAATAAAGATATTCAGTAGAGCAAGTTCTACTGAATATCAATTTCTTTTGTTATTTTATCTATTAAAACAGAAAGGTCTGATTCTAAAAGTTACAGAAAAAAGTAAAAAAGAATTGAAACAAACAACAGGTGTCACTTTTGTCACTTTTGTCACCTTTTTTTGAATTAAACTATTAAAATACAACATCTTAAAAAACAAACAAAAATAACATTATTCAGTCACTTTTGTAACCTTTTTTGTAACCCTGTTGTCACCTTTGATACTTTACTGTAAAACTATTTATATATATAAACCGATATGCGAAATACCAATAAATCGTACATTCTATTATTAATTCTGGCTATTATCTGTTGCCGGACATCTGTTTCTGCTCAAAAGCAGTTCTTGATACAGTCTCCTGATAACGAGCTTAAAGTAAACATATCTGTTGGTAATACGATAGAATATTCTGTATCCCACAATGGAGATCTAATGATAGCAAACTCGCCTATATCAATGTCTTTGACCAACGGGATGTCTTTTGGAATCAACCCCAGATTAGCAGGCTTATCTTCTAAGACATTGAATGATACAATAACTGCTTCGGTATATAAACGAAAAGAAATTGCAGATACTTATAATGAGCTTATTCTTAGATTCAAAGAAGGATTCAGCCTTGTATTCAGGGCATACAACGATGGTATAGCCTATCGCTTCGTTTCAAACTTGAAAAAACCTTTTGAAGTAAAAAGTGAAGAGGTAAATTTCAATTTCCCGACCGATCAGAAAGCGTATATTCCTTATGTACAGATCATAAAAGAACCTATTGAGAAGCAATTTTACAATTCGTTCGAAAATACGTACCAGCATAAAAATATATCTCAGTGGGACAAAAAACGTCTGGCTTTTCTGCCCTTGGTAGTAGAGGGTGTAAACGGCAAGAAAGTATGTATTACGGAATCTGACCTGACAAATTATCCGGGGATGTATCTATATAATGGTAATGGGTCTACTACTTTAAGCGGGGTATTTGCACCTTATCCTAAGGATATAAAACAAGGTGGTCACAATATGCTACAGGGTGAAGTACAATCGGCAGAACCTTATATTGCACGATATAACGGAGCAACTAATTTTCCTTGGCGCATCATTATAGTTTCGGAGAATGACCGGGAGCTCGCCGACAATGATATGGTATATAAGCTGGCTACCCCCAATAAGCTGACAGATGCTTCGTGGATCAAACCCGGAAAAGTGGCTTGGGATTGGTGGAATGACTGGAATCTGTACGATGTTGATTTCCGTTCGGGTATCAATAATGAAACGTATAAATATTATATTGATTTTGCTTCGCAACATGGTATCGAATATGTAATATTGGACGAAGGTTGGGCAGTAAATCTGCAAGCCGACTTATTTCAGGTAGTTCCCGAAATAGATCTAAAAGAGCTGGTTGATTATGCCAATAAAAAGAACGTAGGACTTATCCTATGGGCAGGATATTATGCTTTTAATAAAGACATCGAAGGTATCTGCAAACATTATTCGGAAATGGGTATCAAAGGCTTTAAGGTTGACTTTATGGACAGGGACGATCAGCCAATGGTAGACTTCCACTATCGGGCAGCCGAGATTGCCGCAAAATACCACATGATGCTCGATTATCACGGCACATATAAACCGACGGGATTGCAACGTACATTCCCCAATGTTATCAATTTTGAAGGTGTTCACGGATTGGAGCAAATGAAATGGTCGCCCGAAAGCGTAGATCAGGTTACATACGATGTTACTATACCTTTTATCAGAATGGTAGCCGGACCTCTTGATTATACTCAGGGGGCTATGCGTAATGCTTCTAAAGGCAATTATCGCCCTGTCAACAGTGAGCCGATGAGTCAGGGTACACGCTGCCGTCAGTTAGCGGAATATATTATATTCGAATCGCCTCTGAATATGCTATGCGATAACCCGTCCAATTATATGCGTGAGAAAGAATGTACCGAGTTCATAGCCAATGTGCCAACAGTATGGGACAATACTATAGCTTTGAATGGAAAAATAGGTGAATACATCACTATTGCACGAGAGAAAGACGATGTGTGGTATGTAGGTTCGCTTACCAACTGGGATGCAAGAACACTTGATGTTGATTTGCCATTTCTGGGAGAAGGCAGCTTTAAGGCTGAGGTCTTTAAAGACGGTGCGAATGCCGACCGATCGGGACATGATTATAAAAAAGAAGTAATTGACATACCATCTGACCGAAAACTAAGTATTCCAATGGCTTCGGGCGGTGGTTATGTGATGAAAATTTACAAGTAGTTAATATTTACCTTTCTGTAAAATAAAAGTAGGTTCTCCTATGTGAAAACTCTACTTTTATCTATTATAAAAAGAACTTCGATTCTTTATAATTCTCCCTGAATTCACGGGGGGTGCATTGTTTCTTCTTTTTGAAAATACGATTGAAATTAGATAGGTTATTAAATCCACACTGGATGGCTATTTCGGCAACACTATGGGTTGTATCAACCAACATTCGGGTTGCATGCCCCAGACGTATATCATTGAGCGAATCGATAAAATTACGCCCTGTTCGCTGTTTTAGGAATCTACTGAATGAGACTCCTGTCATTCCCACCAGATTGGCTACATCCAGCAGGCAGATATCCAGGTTATAGTTTGCCAACATATAGCTGTACGCTCTCTCTATACGTCTGCTGTCGTAATTCTGGGCATTAATATTAAAGGAACGGCTCGATAACTCTCTCATCCCTTTAGACTGCGACAAATCATACAAAATAGCAAATAACTTAAGAACGGAATGGGCTCCTTCGTGTTCAGAAGCCAATGAGTACATTTGACTTTTTACTTTCTCTATTGTTTCCCGCGAAAAAGCAATACCATAAGCAGCTTTGGCAAACATTTCCTTTACTGAGCGGAACTGATTCTTTTGAAGAAGATGGTCGTTCAATAAATCGCCATGAAACTGAATGGTTATCTCTTTTATCTCTTTCGATGTACAGTTATGATCAAACCATCCATGCTCGAGATTTGGACTTGCGATGAGTGTCAATTCCAAATCACTTATATCTTCGACACTGTCTCCGACAACACGCTTGGCTCCTGCTCCATTTTCTATAAAATTAAGCTCAAATTCTTTATGTATATGGATAGGGAATGTAAACTCTTGCTTCACCCTCGAAAAAATCATAAAACAATCCTCGTCAGATAAAGGAGTAACTTCTCTTAAGATTGAGTTCTTAATATTTTCCATGGTTAGTAATTTTAGGGTGCAGACCTATTCGTAATACTTTAACTTACTAATAACTGTAGTAAATATAGTTAATAATTAGCAATCTCGTAGATAAGTATCTATGGTTTTAATCTCGACTTTCGCTTTTCAAATTCAAGAATATTTATGCTTATTATTTAGATTGGAATTAGACTAATCTAAATATAACAAAAAAGCACCTACAACTTCCGTTATAAGTGCTTAATAGTGACCACGACAGGATTCAAACCTGTAACCTTCTGATCCGTAGTCAGATGCTCTATTCAGTTGAGCTACGTAGCCATTGCTTTAATGCGTTGCAAAAGTAAGGTTCTTTTTTAGATTATGCAAGTATTTAGATACTTTTTTAATAAATATTTTCAGCTAGATATTCCTTGCACACTTAAAATTCTCATGTAAAGAAGCTTATGTTTTCTGTAATATTTAAGCCCTTAGAGAAAAAAGAAAGGAGGACTAAGTCCTCCTTTCTTACAAATTATATAGATATACTATTTTAGTCGATAAAGTCTACGGTTTCTTCACCAATCATTTTGCGAAGTGTATTTTTTAACTTCACATATTGGATGAATAAATCGTGCTCCGCAATTTGATTCTTTTCGTGCATTGGGCTCTTGAAATAGAATGATAACCAGCTTTGGATACCGCTCATACCTGCACGTTGTGCAAGGTCAGAGAACAACACAAGGTCAAGACACAAAGGTGCTGCAAGGATAGAATCACGGCAAAGGAAATCCACTTTCAATTGCATTGGATAACCTAACCATCCAAATAAGTCGATATTATCCCATCCTTCTTTATTATCCTTACGAGGAGGATAATAATTGATACGTACTTTGTGGTAAACATTACCATAAAGTTCAGGATATAATTCTGGTTGAAGGATATTATCAATTACTGATAATTTAGATTCTTCTTTTGTTTTGAATGATCCCGGATCGTCAAGAACTTCTCCGTCACGGTTACCTAGAATATTTGTAGAGAACCATCCGCTAAGACCTAACATACGAGTTTTGAACATAGGAGAAAGAACAGTCTTCAACATAGTTTGACCAGTCTTGAAGTCTTTTCCACAGATCGGAACTTGTTTTTGTGCCGAGAATTCCCACATTGCAGGAATATCAACAGTTAAGTTAGGAGCACCATTAATATAACCTACACCTTCTGCAATCGCTGCATAAGCATATAAGTTAGATGGAGCAATATCTGCATGATTTTCTTTCATTGCTTTTTCAAAAGCAGAAAGAGTCTTATGAATCTCACCTAGAGGAGTAAATACTTCTGTACTACCGCACCAGATCATAACTATTCTATCACAGTTATTTTCTTTTTTGAAGTTACGGATGTCTTCTCTTACTTGTTCCATCAAGTCCCATTTAGTAGGAGCTTGTTTTACCCATGTACCATGAAGTCTTTTTACGAAGTTCTGATCGAATACAGCTTTCATTGGTTTGATAGCCGAAAGCTCATCTTTCACTTTGTTTAGATCTTCATCTGTCAATACTTCAGCATGTTTAGCTGCTTTATAAACATCATCTTCGAAAAGATCCCATCCTCCAAAAACGATATCATTAAGATCGGCCAAAGGCACTGCATCTTTAATCTTCGGGAAGCGGTTTTCTTCTCTTTTACCCAAACGCATTGTTGCTAATTGAGTGATTGACCCAACAGGAACACCTAACCCTTTACGAGAAATTAATGTACCTGCAATAAATGTAGATGCTACTGCACCACCAACTCCGACAACAAGAACACCAAGTTTACCTTTGGCTTCTTTCACTTGTACTTTTTCCATTTTTTTAATTTAATTTTAAAATTTACTGCAACCCGCAGCAATCCTTTAAACTGGTGAAATCATTTCATCAGGTAAGTATTACCTGAATTCATAAAATCACATATAATAGAATAGCTTCAGCGAATACCTCTTTCCATTTTATTCTCCCAACCCGGGCTTTTCAACTAAATAACTTAGTCTCCATTATTGAAAATTGACATTACAACTAACACTATAATACTACCAAAATATACAAGTAAGGTTTATTACCTTTTCAATATCTTATCTAACGCTTCAAATAAGACCTGTCACAATATAACAGTTTAATATCCTTAATTCAGTTGAAAAACATCTTTCAACTCCATGAAATCTGTAATAATGACATCTGCTGTCGCATTTTCTTCATCATCACCCCATCCCGGACCTTTTAACCAAATAGTTTGACATCCGTTTTTAGATGCCGGTACTATATCTTTTGTATGGGAATCTCCTATCACAACTATATTTGAAGCAGGAATATTCAATTTATCCACTCCTAAACCAAATATAGCAGGATCGGGTTTTCTAACTCCTACAACAGCCGATTCAATAATATCGTCAAAGAACTCAAGCAAACCGAAATCCTTTAATACAGCTTGTACATTTCCATAGAAATTAGATACTAGCACCATTGGGTAACGATCTCGTAAAGCACTCAAAATCACTTTCTCTTTGCTTATAATCTCTTTGGCAAAGTTATAACATTGCGTCGAAATAGCAAGGGAATAGCTTGATGTTTTATCATTATTCTCCAATATATTCTGTTCGATCAAATAACTAATCTGAAGGTCTGTCTTTATTTTCAATAATTCGAAGAAGTTGTGATTCGGTTGCACATCCGGATGTACAGCTAAATAACGCTCAACATATACAAAGGCTTCGCGAAAAACTTCTTTGGTTACGGGCACTTTCATATCCTGATAAGCCTCCCATAGTACTTCTGCCCAATGTTTCCCATTGCTGTCAATGGTACCTCCGTAATCGAAAATAATGCCTTTTACTTTTTCTAATTCAAACATATTATATTGACGTATGATTTTTAATATTTACCTTGTTCTAGCTCCTTTGTAAATGTCTTACATATTTTTTCATGGCATGAAACCATATATACCAAAATTACATTAAGAACAACGAGCTCAAAAACAAAGTATAACCAAGGTTGCTTAATAAGTACGGCAACAAATAAAGCTATTGCCCGTGTATTAAAAGACAAAATATTTGTCCATTTCATCAAAGGTAAGCTTTTTTCTCTGAAAGCAGCTCTAAATTGCTCAGGAGCCGTTTCTCCAAACCGGCTTTTCAATAGTTTAAACATTTCCTGAAAATTTGCCGACCAGCTTTCCTGACCTTTAGTATAATTAAGGTAAAAGGTAAGAACCAGCTTCTCCCAGAAGTTAGCCCCCCATGTCAATTCCAGGTTTTTATCTCTCAGTTCGGCACTATTATCCAATTCACTTCCCGATTTTCCTTTCAAAAATAGCAAGTGTATGTTCCTGTAATAATCGGCCATAGAAGCCTGTTTACTATGAAAGTACCCCGTGATAACAGCTAAAGCCCAAATACTCCATCCCCATACAGGGAAAAGACGCATACAAATGGCAATATAAATAGACGCAAACCAGAGATTTCCGGCAAAGCCATCGAGTACCCTGCCTAATGCGGAAAACTGCTTGGTCATACGAGCCAATTGTCCATCGGCACTATCAAACGAATTTGCCCAAACGAGTAAGAATATACCCAAAAGGGTAAGCCATAAGTTATCAAAGTAGAAACAGATACCCGAACCTACACCGATGAAAATACTTGCTATAGTAACTGCATTGGGTGTTACTCCCAGTTTTTGAAAGAGCAGTGCCCATCTATAACCTATTGGGCGATAAAAATAAATATCGATAAACTCTTCTGTGTCCGACGATTTGAGCGTAGACTCCAAAGACGGTTTATTTTGTTCCATTGATTTAAGGTTTGCGTTATCTTAAGTTCTTTTGTACATGCTTGTCTATACACTCTGCAATCTTGGGAGCAGCTTGCTCACGACAAGGGGCAAAACTAGGCCAGTCATTAAAATCTATAATCTTGAATGATCCGTCTTTTGCAACAACACAATCGCCACCATATATTTTTATATTAAGAATTTCTCCTGCTTTATCGCATGCTCCCTTCAAGGCATCAACAGAGAATGGGTACTGATTAGCAGCTCCGTTTATTTCCTCTAATCCAAACTTACTATGACTTAGGTCGAAAGGGTAAAAATGATAAAAGAAATCGGTATCGGCTACTCCGTAGAATTTCACCAAATCTCCCACAAGATGTTCATTGATAACAGCATTGGGTATTCCTCTGAAAGCAAACTCTTTTAATATCTCCTTAGCTTCGGTAATACTTCTGGCAAAAGCCACATCTTCACGGTGAATGGCATGAAAATCACCTCTTTTAATCCAGTAAGCATTAGCTTCCATTTCTTCGAGCAATTGGGTAGGATCTTCATTGCA
Organism: uncultured Dysgonomonas sp.; assembly: GCF_934668725.1. Lineage (GTDB taxonomy): Bacteria > Bacteroidota > Bacteroidia > Bacteroidales > Dysgonomonadaceae > Dysgonomonas_A. The sequence goes on along the minus strand of NZ_CAKUOF010000018.1, from coordinate 36,712 downwards.
ATCTATAATTATACTTTCAGGATGAGGTATCTTGTTATCCATAAGCATACGTGTCATTTTTCCTCGTGTACAGTTCTCGATACCATATGCAGAGTTAATAACAACCGAACCGGTATCTTCTAAATGTTTTAACCACTTGATTGTACTCTTATCACGAGCCATATCAAAAATATACTTATCTCTGATATCGCTCAATACAAATTCGGACTCGGTATAATCCTGTACATCATATCCCATCTCACGCAAACATTGTGCTGTAAGATTATAGATAGTACCATCATTACCAATATGGTTAGGCGAATATTTAGTTTGTCGCTTTATCCCTGTTAATTTTCCTTTAGACATGATTATTTAAAATATAATTGCGCTACTTTTTGATTTCCTGTTTACTTAATTTCGAAGAAAAGCTTCAGCCTTTACAATATCTTCGGCATGATCGACATCCACAATCTTCGGAAAAGGATATGCCTTTAAAAGTAGTCCATCGGCCACTAATTGACGTTGAAAATTACGCATACGCGATTGCCCCGAAGATAAACAGTTTTCGAGCGTATCTATTGCTTTGGGCGTTAATCCGTATATACCTCCCGAAATATATTTACATGCATCCGAATTATCCAGAAATCCTGTAATTTGCATATTTTGATTGACATCTACATAGAGAGGTTTCTCATCATCAATATAATCGGTTACAGCCATCATACCGTCTGATTCGGCATCAGCAATGAACGCTTTGATATATTGCTCGAAATCGTCTTCTTTAAATATTGTATCAACCGTAGTTAAGCAAAATTTACCTTCACGCAGAAACTCCCTCAATTCAAAGAAGCTATGCATTGAACTGGGTGTCGATTTTATAACAATATTTAGTGGGATATCCAGTTTTATTTGATTTACGTATTCTTGCACTGCTTTCATTTCCTCATTTACAATGATGCTAATAGAATCAGCTTGGTTCTTTGCAAAAATATCAATAAGACGGCGAATCATCTCCACGCCATTTAGTTTTACCAGAGGTTTTGGTAGTTTAACCCCTTCTTGTGCTAACCTAGAACCTTCTCCGGCAGCTATTATTGCATAATTCATCTTATTTGTTGTTGTAGGGGCATATTCTAACGCCCAATATATTTTTATTCAGGATATATATACTACATCCTAGTATTATAATAGTATCAGTCTGCCGATTCTTCTTTTGTCAAATCCAAGACTTCGTTATCGCCCCCCTTTTCATAATACATTTTTCTCAAAGGATTGGCATGAGCTTTATCATACTCTTTGCGATTACGCAAAGTGTCAATGGCCATATAAATTGCTTGTCGGAACGAATCCTCTGATGCTTCGTTTTTACCTGCAATATTATAAGCAGTACCATGCGCGGGAGATGTACGAACAATAGGCAAACCTGCGGTAAAGTTAACACCTTCTTCCATTGCCAGAGTCTTGAAAGGTACCAAACCCTGATCGTGGTACATAGCCAATATACCATCAAAAGATTTAAAGCGTCCTGATCCGAAAAAACCATCGGCAGCATAAGGCCCAAAGCATAAAACGCCACTTTCTTCCATTTCGCGCAGAGCCGGAATAATAATGTCGTTCTCTTCCGTTCCCAATAAACCATTTTCTCCAGCATGGGGGTTCAATGAAAGTACTGCAATGCGGGGTTTATCGATATTAAAATCGCGAAGTAACGATTTATTAAATATGTCGATTGTTTGTTTAACCTTTTCTTTAGTGATGCTTTCGGCAACTTTACCTAAAGGAAGATGACCTGTAACAAGTGCAACTCTTAGGTCTTCTTTTGCAAGAATCATTAGAGATTTTGACGTATCCTGTCCGAATTTCTTTTCCAGATATTCGGTATGACCCGGAAAATGGAAAGTATCTTGTTGAATATTATCCTTGTTGATAGGTGCTGTAACCAATACATCAATCAATCCGGCAGCCAGATCTGCTGTAGCCCTTTCCAATGAGCTTAACGAAGCATCACCTGCTGCTTTGGTTGACTTTCCGAGTTCGACCTTGATATCATCGGGAATACAATTAATAACATTCACTTTATTTATCTCCGCTTCATTCGCTTCCTGAATCAGGTTGAAGGTCACCGGAGGTAATTCTAAAGCTTTGCGATGATAGGCTGCCACTTTTGTTGATCCATATATTACGGGAATGCATAATTCCGCAATACGGAGATCTCCAAACGTTTTAAGTATGACTTCATAGCCAATACCGTTTATGTCACCGTGTGTAATTCCTACTTTTATCATTATATTAGTTTTTTCTAAGTAATTCGTATATTAAGGTCTCAGACCTTTTTATTATATCTTTTAAATTGACTAGCTAACAGTCTGATTTACTTGAACCGTCAACCTATTTGATTACCTTTTCCCATTGATGAGCCAATTGCTCGGCATAGTCGGTAAATGTATCCACCGCATCAAATTTATGAATGGTATATTCGGGTTGTCCTTTTACTTTCGAAATATCAATAGGCGAATAACCATCGTGTGCAAAAAAGAATACTTCTTTAGTATTGCTATTATAGAAAGTTGTATTTCCATTTGCCTCAAGAGCAAAAGTCACAAATTCCTTTACATCCAAAGGTTCAACACCTTCCGATTTGCATGCAGCAATATAATTTTCTTCCCAACCGCCAATACCTATGACAGCATCTTTTAAAGTAAAAGTATGCTCATTATTAGTCAGGAAAGTGTCAATATTTCGATGACCTCCAATCCAACATTGAACAATAGTACCTACATTCTTCGAAAATAAAGCATGCTCTTGTATTATGTTACGCCCTCTGGGAACACAATGCTCCATATGGCATAGCCATCCCGAAGTATGACCGTGTTTATCCGTCCAAACATATTGACGATAAACCTGATTACTGTTTATTGTAAAATCAATCCAACTGGCTTTCGACAGAAGTTTATTTAATGTAGGGAATGTTGTTTGAAACTCTTTATCAAACGTACCTTTTCCATCAGAAATATTTGTAAAAGTTATATGTGGGTGTTTACTCATAACGACCTCCTTTTATTTCTTACTTTTCTCAGTTGACAACATCCCGCAAGCTGCAAAAATATCTTCGCCTCTTGACGAGCGTATCGTACACATCAAACCCTTACGGGTCAAAAAATCCCTGAATTGTATCATTGTTTCATTGCTTGATGTAACAAGGTCTACATTAGGGATAGCATGAAATCGAATCAAATTGACCCGACAATCCAGTCCATTCAATATTTTAAACAATTCTTTAGCATGTGCTATAGAATCATTAAAATCTTTAAACATTATATATTCGAAAGACAAACGTCTTTGTTTTGACCAATCATATTCTTTAAGCAGATCGAGAACTCCCGATAAAGGGAATGCTTTCTCCGCAGGCATTATAGATAACCGTTGCTCTTTTATCGGTGTATGTAAACTTACAGCCAAATGAGCATTAGTTTCATCTAAAAAACGTTTCAACTTGGGGGTCACCCCTGTAGTAGAAACAGTAATACGCTTCGGGCTCCATGCAAAACCATAGTCCGAAGTCATTATATCCAATGTTTTTTTCAACTGTTCGTAGTTATCCAGTGGCTCACCCATACCCATAAATACGATATTGGTAAGATCATCCGATTCATCTATCGAACATACCTGATTTAGAATTTCGTTGGCAGATAAATTTCCATTAAAGCCCTGCTTCCCTGTCATACAGAACAGGCAATTCATCTTACAACCAACCTGAGACGACACACATAAAGTGGCTCTCTCATCTTCGGGAATCATTACCGATTCGATAAATTTCCCTGCATCTGTTTTAAACAGATATTTAACCGTACCATCTATCGAACGTTGATCGTCGACAGGTAAAGAACGTCCTACATCGTATTTCTCCGATAATAAGTTTCTATTAGCCAACGATAGATTTGTCATTTCATCTATCGACAGTACTCTTTTTTTATATAGCCAATCTGCCATTTGTTTGGCAGCAAATTTAGGCAATCCACACTCTAATGCAACATCTTTCAGTTCATCTAAAGTTAGTCCCAATAGGTGTTTTTTCTCTATCATTCTGTACTCTTAAGTAATTTAGTATTTCTATTTACAGGAGTAAAAATTGTATACTATCTAAACAGATAAATGCATAGATTTACTCCTGCAATTTAGAAACAAAAAGGTCAACGACCTTTATAAACGCTTTTGTATTTCTTCGTGGTCTTTCTCAAAACCCGGTTTATTTAATAGGGCAAACATATTCTTTTTATAAGCTTCTACACCCGGTTGATCGAAAGGATTTACACCTAAAATATAACCGCTGATACCACATGCTTTCTCAAAGAAGTATATTAGTTGTCCTAGATAATATTCGCTTAACTCAGGAATCTCAATCTTGATGTTTGGAACGCCTCCGTCAACGTGAGCTAACTGAGTACCTAATTCCGCCATTTTATTCACGAAATCAACACGTTTACCAACTAAAAAGTTCAATCCATCCAAATCTTCTTCGTCTTTAGGTACGAGAACTGTATTGTGAGGATTTGCTACAGAAAGAACTGTTTCGAAGATAGAACGTTCGCCTTCCTGGATCCATTGCCCCATTGAGTGAAGGTCGGTTGTAAAGTCTACAGCAGCATTAAAGATACCTTTGTTTTCTTTACCTTCGCTTTCTCCGTACAATTGTTTCCACCATTCTGCAAAGAAGTGAAGTTTAGGATTGTAGTTGGCAAGTATTTCTATTTTCTTGCCTTTTTTGTACAACTCGTTACGAGTAACAGCATACTGTTCAGCAAGATTTTTTTCGAATGGTACATCCGGTGTTGTATTCTTTTCCATAAAAGCTGCGCCTTGTACCAGCTTTTGGATATCGAATCCGGCAACAGCAATAGGAAGCAACCCTACAGGAGTAAGTACTGAAAAACGCCCTCCTACATTATCTGGAATTACATACATTTTATAGCCTTCTTTTTTAGCTAGTGTATGCAAAGCACCTCTTGCTGCATCTGTAATTGCTACGATGCGGCTTTGAGCTTCTGCTTTTCCTACCTTTTTCTCTAGTTCTCCTTTCAAGATACGAAACGACAGAGCAGGCTCTGTTGTTGTTCCCGATTTTGATATATTGATAATACCGAACGATTTATCAGCCAAATAGGCGATAAGTTCCGATAGATAATCTTCTCCGATATTTTGACCGGCATATACTAACACCGGATTTTTACGATCTTTTTGTAACCAGTCGAAAGAGTTCGATAGGGCTTCAATCACCGATTTAGCACCTAAGTAACTACCTCCGATACCTACTACAACTACAACTTCACATTTGCTTCTCAATACCTGAGCTGTACTTGCAATATCTTTCAGGTCAGCATCCGTAATAGATGAAGGCAGATTTAACCAACCCAGGAAATCGTTACCTTTGCCCGAACCTTTGTGTAAAGTTTCATTGCATTGTTTCGCCAAAGCTGCACCAGCCTCTATTTCCGACTTGCTTACAAAAGAAAATACTTTATCAACATTTAAACTTATAACTTTTTCCATCTCTCTAATTTTATTTATCGGTTTACTCGCAACTATTTACTACTTTATCTAAGTAACCTCCAGATTGCCATTTAACTGACCAAAGCAATAAAAGGTTTGAGGCCTTATTTTAATACTTCTTCTCTTAAACGTTTAATTTCTATACGTGCAGGAATTTTCTCATAGAGAATGCGATAAACAGTCTCAACAATAGGAATGCTTATACAATAATCTGCATTCATTTCCATTATACATTTTGTACCATAATACCCTTCGGCTACCATTTCCATTTCTATCTGAGCTGCTTTCACGGAATATCCTTTACCTATCATCGATCCAAATGTTCTGTTACGGCTAAAGCTCGAATATGATGTAACCAATAGATCTCCGATATAAGCAGATTCAAAGATTTTTCGTTTGATAGGAGAAACTACTTCCATAAATTTCTCCATCTCCTGCACTGCGTTTGACACTAATACAGCTTGAAAATTATCTCCATATTTCAATCCATGGCAAATACCCGCAGCTATAGCATATACATTTTTTAAAACAGCAGCAAGTTCTATACCATTGACATCTATCGAAGTAGATGCTTTTACAAATCGATTCGTAAATATGCGGGCAACAGCTGTTGCCATCGCCTGATCTGTACATGCAATGGTAGGATATGTCAAACGCTCGAGAGCGATTTCTTCTGCATGACAAGGACCTGCTACTATAGCTATTTTATCTGATGGGACTCCATATTCTTTAGTAAGATAATCTGTTACCAAAAGATTTTCAGGGGGGATAATCCCTTTAATGGCAGAGATAATAAATTTGTCACTTATCGATATATTCAGTTTCTCCAGATGAGTTTTTAGAAATGGAGAAGGTACAGCAAAGATCAGTGTATCGGAATTCGCCACCACCTCATTTATATCTGAGAAAAAAGAAATTCGATCTAAGTTAAATGGTACATTAGACAAGTAAGAAGGATTGTGTCCTACTTTTATAAAATCCTCAATTTGTTCAGGACGACGCATATACCAGTTGATGTGCGTTTCCTGTGTCAATACTATTTTAGCCAGGGCTGTTGCCCATGTGCCTCCACCTATTATGGCTATTCTTCCCGGATATTTCATCGGTTTTTATTCATGTTAAACAATTCCGACTTAATTTTCAACTAAGTCATAACTAACTTTGGCTACTAAATCAGCCAAAGATACAAATAGGTCTACGACCTTATTTTTTAGCATTGTTAACCCATGCTTGCACCTCTTCATCTTTTGGATTAGCTAGTCCGAGTTTATGCTTTTTATTCAATTCGCACAACTCCTGGCGTAATTTATTAGGATTGGCCTCAACAAGATCTTCAACAGTTAAATAGCCAGCTTTTTGTATAGCTGACACCCATTCTTCGGGAATACCGACTTCGATGTATTTTGTTGCAGCATCTTTCTTTACTACTTTTTCGGGTCTCATCTGTGGAAATAATAATACTTCCTGAATAGAAGTTTGCCCTGTCAATAACATTACCAAACGATCCATACCTATACCCATTCCCGATGTAGGAGGCATACCATACTCTAATGCACGAAGGAAATCCTGATCGATAAACATCGCTTCATCATCTCCTTTTGCGGAAAGTTGTAATTGTTCTTCAAAGCGGTTACGTTGGTCAATAGGATCATTTAATTCAGAATAAGCATTTGCCAATTCTTTACCATTAACCATCAATTCGAAACGCTCTGTCAGTTCGGGATTCGTTCTATGACGTTTACATAAAGGTGACATCTCGATCGGATAATCGGTTATAAATGTAGGTTGAATGTATTTCCCCTCACATTTTTCTCCAAATATTTCGTCGATAAGTTTACCCTTACCCATTGTTTCATCCTGATCAACACCAAGTTGCTTGCAAACTTCGCGAAGTTGCTCCTCGTTCATACCATTGATATCAATTCCGGTATGATCTTTTATAGCATCAATCATCGTTACACGTTTGTAAGGGGCTTTAAAATTAATCAAATTATTCCCTACTTGTACTTCTGTAGTACCCAATACATCCAAACAAACCTTCTCGATCATTTGCTCTGTAAATTCCATCATCCAGATATAGTCTTTGTAGGCTACATAGATTTCCATTACAGTAAATTCGGGATTATGCGTGCGATCCATACCTTCGTTGCGGAAGTTCCGGGAAAATTCATACACACCATCAAATCCACCAACAATCATACGTTTCAAATACAACTCATTGGCTATTCTCAAATAAAGAGGGATATTAAGGGCATTATGATGAGTTATAAACGGACGAGCGGATGCTCCTCCGGGTATACTTTGCAACACAGGTGTATCAACTTCAATATAACCTTTTTCATTAAACAGGTTACGCATCGAATTAAATACTTTAGTGCGCTTTAAAAAGATATCTTTTACTCCCTCATTCACTATTAAGTCTACATAACGTTGACGGTAGCGCATTTCGGGATCGGTAAATCCATCATAAGTTACGCCGTCTTTTACCTTAACTACAGGTAAAGGACGAAGCGATTTAGATAATACGGTAAGAGTTTCGACATGAACAGATATTTCGCCCATCTGGGTACGGAATACATATCCCGTTACTCCGATAAAGTCACCTATATCCAAAAGTTTTTTGAAAACTACGTTATACAGGTCTTTATTCTCATCAGGACAAATATCATCCCTTGTGATATACAACTGAATACGTCCTTCAGAGTCCTGAAGATCTACAAAAGCAGCTTTTCCGGCAATACGACGGCTCATTATACGACCGGCAATTGACACCTGAAGACGTTCGGCATCATTTTTAAAGTTGTCTTTTATTTCAACCGAATATGCATTTGTTTCATACAACGCAGCAGGATAGGGATCTATACCCAATTGACGCATTTCGTCCAGACTTTTTCTTCGAAAAATTTCTTGTTCACTTAATTCTAGGATACTCATTATCTTATATTCTTTTAAGGTCTCAAACCTTTTTTATGTTTTAGCAAAAACCGTGAATGCACTATGTTACCAACACAAATCCACGAGCTTGTAAAATTACAAATTATTGTACGTATTTTATAATATAAATATAAAAAAAGAATAGCAGATACTGGTATCTGCTATTCTTTTTTAAGGTATTACACCGTATTCCTTATCTCATGGGCGTTAATATCAACTATAGTTATAATTGATAATGAGATTGCCCCTTCATCTTTTTTTTAGAATCTTAGCTTCAAGGCTTTTTGCGGTTTCTATTGCTTTTGCATCTTTAGGGTTAAAGACACCGTAATCCGATAAGGATGGTATAAGCAACCTAGTACCTATAGGTACATTGTTCGGATTAGCTATATTATTTTTATTTGCCTGATAAATATAAACCCAGTAATCGGGACTTCCATAATAAGTTGCAGCCATCGTCCTCAATGTTGTTCCTCTTCTGATAGTCGAATATTGGGGTTTTGAGACCTTATTCGTATTGCCATCAACTTTAACGGCTTGAGAAGGTAACGCACCTATTATCTCTTTTTTATTTTCATCTGCATATTTCTGTAAATGATATTCTCCTTTATTAAGGATAACAAATTTAAGTTTATCAGATATAACAAAACTGTTTTTTTCGTTGTTTATAAGCTCTGTAGTCAAAGAATCAGCCTCTCCAACGATATTAGATGCAACTGTTTTTACCTCTTCTTTCACTTCCGGTTGCTGTGATATAGCCACTATCGGCTCCTGCTTTACAGGCTTCACGGTATCTTCAACCAGACCGCGCTGCACGCTTTTCATTGAATCAAGTAAAGCGTCTGTAGTCTGAACCTGAGGAGACACCTCATCAACCAATGGCAATGTATCGCTCAATGATAAATTTGTACGTCCCAAATTATACTCGTAATCATAGGGTTTTCTTAACATTTTAACAAGTCCATAAGCTAAAAAGCCTACAATCACCAAGAAGAACAATATTACAGGAAGCCATTTTCTTAATTTCGAACTTCCTCCGTGATTATTATAATCGGTATAAGGAATATCAACCGGATCTATAGTATCCGAAAAAGAAACACTTCTTATCTCTGTCGGTTTATTATTTCCGGCAAAACTATGCTTATTCACAGGCTCTGTATGCCCATGCTCCTCATCAAGGATATCTGATTCTCCTTTTGAAAACTTCTTACTAAGTGGAACAAAACTCAAATCATCAATAATCTCTTCATCATCTTCTCCCGGAAATAAAGGGCGCTCGGGGTCTTCATTAGAGAATACCGGCTTAGATACTACTTTCACCGATGTTTCTTGAGATAATACCTGCTCCTCTTCGTCCTTTACAACTTTTTCGGTAATTGGAACAGGAATAATTACATCTTCCTCCGTTTCAATCTCTGATTCGAAATCTGACTCTAATTCAATATCATCAGCGATAATATTCTTTATCAAAGGAACCACTAAAGGCTCTTCATTTTCTAAAACAGGTATTTTAGGTTGCTCGGACTTCTTCTCACTTTCCAATATTGACTCACTCAACCTTTCGTTTTCTTCAATTTCAGGAACGATTATTTCTTCTATTTTATTTTCACCTGAAACCGTCTTTTCCTCATCAATAGCAACAGACGTACCATCATTATTGATTACCGATATATCCGGAAGATCCTTCAACTCTATCGGAAATTCTTTTTTCCCCTGAACTTCCTGTAAAGTGGTCTGATCCTCGGTCTTCGAAACGGAAGTTCCTACCTGTAAATCGTCTTTTGGCACCGTCAAAATAATAGAACCGGTATTCTCTTGCGACGAAGAAGTTGTGTAAGTATACACAAATGACTTCGGGTAAACCTGATTTACTGAAGGTCTGGAGTTCGACGATTTAGGATTTTCGGTATCTTGTGTATTCTGCTCTTTCACCTCTAATTTTCTATTGGAATTTAAAGAAACAGGTTTATCATCAATAGATTTCTCCGCTTCATTAACGATATCAGCATCGCTTTTTCTCTTATCTATATCGACCTCTACGATTTCAACAGATTCATCCCCATCTAAATCGTCTTCGCTATCGACCGTTGCCTCAAAAACAACTCCATCTTCTAACAAAATTGTTTCGAATTGGGAGAATGGCTTATTTACTAAATTTTTGAGAACTTTATCCGGTATAAAACTCAATTTATAATGAGATGGGATTTCTATTTTTTCACCGGTATTTACATTAACACTCTCTCTGCTACTGACCGATATCAATTTAAACGTTCCAAAATCCTTAATTTTGACAAAGTCATTATCAAAGATACGTTCTAATATCAACTGGAAAAGCTCTCTAAAAAAAGCGTCTGCATCTTTTTTAGTTATTTTAGCTTTCTTCGATAAAAGATCAACTAAATCCTGGAGTGATAGTTTTTCATTCATTCTCGGACAACTTTTTTAATTTATCTTTCACAACTTGTCCGGGGCGAAATGCCGGAGTAATCTTGGGAGGTACCAGAAAACGCTGTTTTGAGACAGGGTTTACTGACATTCGTTCCTGACGTCTTTTCGTTTCAAATAATCCAAAGCCCTGTATATTTATAGAATCGGAATTAGCCAGATTAGTGTTAATTACAGATACAGCATCATCCATAATCTTTGATGTTTGAGCTTGTGTCCACCCTAACCTTTTAGACAGTTCTGCGATTAATTCTTTATTTGTCATAGATTTACAGGATTATAAATACTTTCAACAACGCCATTATTTTGCTATTACCCTTTGGATATGGCTCCTTCCAAAGCTAAAACATGCATGTCTTTCTATTGACTCAACCTGAAACAACAATATTTCCATACAAATCAAAGGGCTCTGCTTGAGTTATAATAACATTATAAATGTCACCTTTGTTCAACGTTATATCTTTTGATATCAACACTTCCGGATCTACTTCCGGGGAGTCGTATTGAGTACGCCCAACATAATAATCAGAGTCTTCTCTATCTATAATTACCGAAAGGTGTTGCCCAATTTTAGATTCATTCACAGCTAAAGAGACACGCTCTTGAATAGCCATTAACATATCCATTCTTTCTTGTTTAACTGTTTCCGGAATATTATCTTCATATTTTTCGTATGCATAGGTGCCTTCTTCATTCGAATAAGGAAATGCGCCCATACGCTCGAATCGTGCTTCTTTTACAAATTGCAGTAACTCTTCAAAATCCTCTTCTGTTTCACCGGGATGTCCCACCAAAAATGTTGTTCTTAAATGGATTCCGGGAACTTCGTCTCTAATTCTCTTCACAAGAGCCAGTGTTTCTTGCTTTGTAATACCACGCCTCATCTTCGTAAGCATATTATCACTTATATGTTGGAGGGCAATATCTAAGTATTTACAGACATTGTTTCTCTCACGCATCACACGAAGCAAATCGTAAGGGAACTTAGTAGGATAAGCATAGTGGAGACGGATCCACTCAACCCCTTTTACATCTGAAATGCGCTCGATTAATTCGGGTAGCTTCATTTCCTTATAACGATCAATCCCATAATAAGATAAATCCTGTGCTATAACCTGAAACTCTTTAACACCCTGAGCAACTAGAGATTCAACCTCTGCGACAATCTCCTCCATAGGACGAGATTGATGACGACCTGTCATGATAGGAATTGAGCAATATGAACATGAGCGATTACACCCTTCCGATATTTTCAGATAAGCATAATGTGCAGGAGTCGTTAATGCTCTTTCATATTCAACGTCTTTTCTAAAAGATTTTCCTAAATCGGAAATAAGTCCTTTCCAACCAAATTTACCGTAAAACTTATCAACTTCTGGTATTTCTGCCTGAAGTTCATCCATGTATCTTTCGGATAGGCAACCCATCACAAAAAGCTTGTTCAGCTTTCTGTTTTTTTTAGCTTCGGCAAAACCCAGTATCGTATTAATCGACTCTTCTTTTGCATCACCTATAAATCCACATGTATTTATAACTACAATTTCACCTTCGGGCTTCTCGGGGTCATGCTTCACAGTATATCCATTAGCCAGAAGCTGCTTCATTAACATCTCCGAATCAACTAGGTTCTTGGAGCAGCCTAGCGTAACAACATCAATTCTATTTTTTTTCATTCAAAAAGAATCCTTCTTTCTTAGGTATAAGCAAGAGTAGTATCTATTGCTCTTTTTTTAATCTATGAAACTTACAGACCTTACAAACCAGCTCATATAAAAGTCAAGTTTACTTTGCATTTACCTGAATAACAAGATGGCCTGCAACCTCACAATTCCTGCAATACACTCTATTGCAAGGACAAAAATAACACAAATTACCCACCAAACAATGAGTTCACGAATTCTTTTCGTTGGAAGACTTGCAAATCATCAATGCCTTCACCTAACCCGATATACTTTACCGGTATCTTAAACTGATCGGAAATACCTATTACAACACCACCTTTTGCTGTACCATCGAGCTTCGTTACTGCTAAAGCAGTAACGTCTGTAGCAGCAGTAAACTGCTTTGCTTGCTCAAAAGCATTTTGCCCTGTCGAACCATCCAAAACCAGTAAAACTTCATGTGGTGCACCGGGTACAATTTTATTCATTACATTTTTGATCTTCGATAATTCATTCATCAATCCGACCTTATTGTGTAAACGCCCGGCAGTATCTATTATTACAACATCTGCATTATTAGCTTTTCCCGAATTAATTGTATCAAACGCTACAGAAGCTGGATCTGAACCCATCGCCTGTTTAATAACCGGAACACCTACCCTTTCTCCCCAGATAACCAATTGTTCGACGGCCGCAGCTCGAAAAGTGTCGGCAGCTCCCAGATATACAGATTTACCGGCTTTCTTAAACTGATTAGCCAGCTTGCCTATTGTTGTAGTCTTCCCTACCCCATTAACACCTACAACCATTATTACATATGGCTTATAATCTATAGGTAAATCAAAGCCTACGGTATTATCGTTCGAGTTATTTTCGGTAAGCAGCTCAACAATTTCTTCACGCAAGATACTGCTCAACTCATCAGTATTTACATACTTGTCTTTGGCAACACGCTCTTCTATACGTTCGATAATTTTCAATGTAGTATCCACACCCACATCGGAGGTTATTAATACCTCTTCCAAATCATCTAATACGCTATCATCAACTTTAGATTTCCCAACAACAATCCTCGAAAGCTTGGTAAACATATTTTCTTTTGTTTTTTCCAAACCTTTATCCAATGATTCTTTTTTCTGTTTTGAGAAAAAGTCGAAAATGCCCATACAATCTATTTATTTATTCTTGAATACTAAGGTCTAAGACCCACTTATAATGCAGCTTAAAGTATATACAACAGACTATTACAATAGAAAGTCTTCGAAACACTTACAACAGCAGCCTCCCGGATCAATCGTTACAGAAACGGGCTATACAAAGCTACTAAAGGATATACAAAAAACCTCCTATCAAATTCTTGAAAGGAGGTTTTTAGTTATTTTTAACTAAATTATTTTGCAAAATAATCTTTCACAGCTTCATTTGGAACCATTTCTTCCTTAAATGTATAAGCACCTGTTTTAGGAGATCTTACCATTTTAATTACTTTTGCATAATTACGTCCGTCTTTTGATGATGGATCGCGGTAACCTGCGACTGTCTTCTTTGCCATGGTCTTATATTATTTTTACTTAATTTCTTTATGAACTGTAACTTTCTTCAAAACCGGGTTGTATTTTTTCAACTCCAATCTTTCAGTTGTATTTCTTCTATTTTTAGTAGTAATGTATCGTGATGTACCAGCCATTCCACTTTCTTTGTGCTCGGTACATTCTAGAATTACTTGAATTCTGTTTCCTTTTGCTTTCTTTGCCATTTTTTAGGTTCTCCTTTGATTTAAGCTTTTAAATAACCTTTTTCAGCTGCTTTTTTCAATGCAGCATCCAAACCAATTTTATTAATTGTACGAAGACCCGACGCAGATACATCTAGACTAATCCAACAATCTTCTTCTACCCAATAGAATTTTTTTCTAAACAGGTTGATATTAAATTTTCTCTTTGTCTTTCTATTAGAGTGAGAAACGTTGTTACCAACCATAGCTTTCTTTCCTGTAATTTCACAAACTTTGGACATCGCTATTATATTTTATTTTTTATTTATTTTATTCCTTGCCGTAGTAAAACAGGGTGCAAAATTAAACCTTTTTTTTGAATCAGCAAATTATTGTCAGTTAATAAACTATCTTTTTTCAAAAAAACATTATTACTTAATAATCTTATTTTTAACTAAAAACACCTTGCCCGAAACAATTTTAAATACAACTGCAAATATAGTAACTTTGTTGATGTCTAGAAACATATAACGCTAAATACGATAAAAAAGATGGTTTTATATCATGCAGACATTAAAACCCCATACCCAACCCGATAAAAAACCGGGCATCATCGTTAGAGGCAAAATAAGAGAACTTGCCTGTATATTTTTTAAATAAAGTTAGCCACCAGCCTCCACCATAAGAGGTATGCCACCTGCTTGAGTCTTCATTAGGATACCACACCCGACCATAATCGATACCTATAAATACGCCATATTGAATAGGCGTAAAAGGATTCTTCAGATGTCCTAAATCATATCGGAGATCCGTATGCTGATAAAGCGATTTTTTACCTATAAAACGACTTTCTCTAAAACCTCGTAATTCGACAGATGCCGCTTGATAAAATTCATAATAATTAGAAAACAAGAGTACTGCTTGAACTTCTGTCGCCAATGATAAACGATCACTACAAGCTATTTCAAAGGAAAACTTTGACTTTATATAAGGAAAATTACGACGCACATCACTTACAGTCCAATTTATACCCGGAGTTATCGAAAAATCAAATGAAGGTATCAAAGCACTTAGCTTACGATGCATTTCATAGGTCAAACTGATATCCAGAAATAATTTTGTATCAAACACAGGATCGCTATCTTTATAAACCTCATTTATAAACCGATCTGTCGGACGATCGATATTATACAGTTCAACCATGGCGGAGGCTGCGAGTTTATTTGCGTCATCAAATTTCCAATAATAAGACGGTTCAACGCTATATTTTGCGATACCAACCCGATTAAAATCAATAGATTTATCTTTAAAGCCATTTGTCTGGTTTCCATATCCGAAAAAGTTATGAAAATCATTGGCAATCCCAAAAATAGCTTCGATATTAAACCCTCGCCTTTCGTCCAAAGATGGAAAAAGCCCCTGATACATCAGACCATCTAAATAGCTATAACCGATTCTGTGCTGATAACTATAAGGCGATCTTTTAAACCCATACATTGTTTTACTAACATATGCCCCCAAATAAAAACCTAAATCCGAATCGTATACCCCCCAAGGTGTAAAACTTACTGTTTCATATTTCAACTTCTTATAGTCATACTCATGAACTTTCTCGACATTAGTCCTGATTATATTAGCATCACCCAAAGTATCATTCAGAAGGCTGTGCGATTTGTAATCGTAAATATCCGTATTTTTTCCACCTTCAATATGATAAACATTTACACCTTTTCCTCCAATTAAAGTTACAGGCATGCCCCTTCTTACTCCCGACAGACTGAAAGCATCATCCCCTCCTAACCCGTACAGCCATATCTCTTTTGTGCTTTTATCATATTCCTTGTCAAATAATAGTCGAGATGAATTTCTATCATATATTTTTATATTGGTAGTATACCTTTCTTTTTGATCTATAACAAATAAATCGTCATTATTTGTCCCTGTAATTACAGGGGTTTGCTGTAATATATCATAATATTTTTGAGCTATCACCTCAACAGCGTCCCTCCTCTTTTTTAAATTGCCCTTTATAACCTCAGTATCAGGAGACACATAAATTTCTTCCGGCAGTGCTTCGAACGCTTTATCTATTACCGCATCGGTTAAAACCGATTTTATATATTTAGCCTCTTGATACCACACCTCACGCCCTGTACTTGCAACTAATGCTACATCTAAAGGAATGCCAATTCCATTTGCCTTTTTCAGGTCCTTTATATTGCTATCATAATTAGTAATACTATTAAGCCCTAGCACTCCTAACATAATCTTAAATAATGCTCCATCAACTTTGGTAAAAGCATGGCTGCGATCGGTTACAAGCGGCATATAAACTAAGCTATCTCCATGGGGAACTTCATACCAATGCCAACTCTCTCTGGTTTTGTTCCAGTCTCCTATCAATATATCCAGAAGCCGTTCTCGAATATATTCATGCTGATCCACGTGATACGCTTTGTTTTTTTGTATTTGAGTTAACAGTTCTTCTGTTTCTAGCACTTTAGAGTGAATGCCAAATTCTTTCAAATCATATATACTTATCAGTCGATCTTCGACTCCACTACCATC
This sequence comes from uncultured Dysgonomonas sp., assembly GCF_934668725.1. Lineage (GTDB taxonomy): Bacteria > Bacteroidota > Bacteroidia > Bacteroidales > Dysgonomonadaceae > Dysgonomonas_A. Next base: position 19,864 of record NZ_CAKUOF010000018.1, on the reverse strand, counting down.
TGCTATCGTATCAGTTGTTGCATCTTTAGGAATGTAGTAAATTGCTGAAGGAAAAGAGCTCACTCCTACTTCTTCTGCCAATTTATCGGCAACCATAAAGGCATAAGGATGGGTTATTGTATAGGCATCTCCAATAAATTTATCTAAGTAAGTACCTTTGAATTCTTGCTTACTATATGTATTTTTAAAAAAGTCCGACTCTATAAATGTTGTTGCTCCACCAAGAGGCCTTACCATATATAAGTGAGCATCCTTTCCTTCCAGAAAAAGAGCATGCAAACGAGGAACTTGCCCAATAAATGTCAGTCCTCCATATAAATTATACAAACCTGTTGGTTTTACGGTTATCGGGGTAGAATAAAGCTTGCGGTAATGCTTACCTACAATAAAATTATACATCCCCGAGCGTTCGTACGAGTTTTGAGGGTAGATAGATTTTCTTATTACACCTCCTTGATAAAGAGGGATAGTATCTTTTTCGTATCTAAAAAAAGGATCCAGAGCCGAGACTTTAAAAACTAATAAGCCATATAGTATAAGAAATACAAGACTATTTTTTCTAAAACTGTGCATAATTCAAAGGTCTGTTATAGTAATTTCAATACAAATAGCTATATATAAGACATTTGTTTTAAAGGCTAAATTATCCCGGCAAATGTCGAACAAAAAGTTAAACTGCAATATTACAAATAAACTTTATAGTGTGTTTAAGTCCTTAAATCTTAAAATTGTATTTAAATTGATTTGATACTATAACAATTTGTACCTTTGCATAGTTTTAGCTAACAGCGAAATTAAGGTAGCAAGTCTTTTTTACATTTTGGCAAGCCTAATATTTATAGACTGTTACCAATAAAAATTACTAAATACTTCTATTTACTTAATGATAAATAAACCCTATAAAGAATTCGGAGATTTTCTAAACGGTATATCTCCACAAAAAGTCCAAAAAATATCCATCAATGCAGGTTTCACTTGCCCCAATAGAGATGGCTCTAAGGCTGTAGGCGGATGTACTTATTGTAACAACCAAAGCTTCAGTCCCGGATATGGAGGAAAACAACGTACGGTTACCGACCAACTGAGAGACGGAATAGCCTTCTTCTCTCACAAATATCCTGAGATGAAGTATCTTGCATACTTTCAATCCTATACAAACACATACGATGATATAGATAAACTAATCTTATTATATGAGGAGGCTCTGGCCTATCCAAATGTGGTAGGGCTCATTATAGGTACACGCCCCGACTGTATGCCTACCGATCTTCTCAACTATTTTGAAAAGCTGAAAGACAGAACGTTTCTCCTTATAGAATATGGGCTCGAATCGACACTTGATTCAACTCTTGAGTTTATAAACAGGGGACATACTTATGCCGAAAGTATAGAAGCCATATATAAAACAGCAGCTAAAGGAATATATACCGGAGCTCATATGATTTTAGGATTACCGGGAGAAAGTCGCGAGCAAATGCTTCAGCATGCCGATAAGTTATCGGAACTTCCTTTAACTACACTCAAGATGCACCAATTGCAGCTTATTAAAGGTACGGTTATGGCACGTCAATATCGCGAACACCCTGAATGGTTCAACCTGTTTGAGGTGGAAGATTATATTGACTTATGTATCGATTTTACGGAACGCCTTAACCCCGATTTCATCATCGAGCGTTTTGTTTCCCAATCTCCCAAGTCACTACTGATTGCTCCCGATTGGGGCTTGAAGAACTTCGAATTCACGGCAAAAGTCCTTAAACGGTTTAATGAGCGTAAAGCATACCAAGGCAGACTTTATAAACCAATAAAGGTTTAATTTTATTTCGATCTATCAGGATGCTTCTCAGCATCCTTTTTATTTGATTTCTTATCACTTCGAAATATTCCTTTTACCTTACTCAGAAAGCCTGAAACTTTTTTAGCAAAATTCTGCTTCTTTTGAGAGAATCCTACAGATTCCACGACTGCCGGCTGTAATATTTGCCAAAGATAGTTAAAGGTGGAGTGATAAGGGTCTCTTACAATAGTGGCATGCACATGCCTTGCTCTTTTATATTCTTTATCCGGATTATTCTTTTTTATTACCTTATTGGCAATTGTACTTACAAGCGTATTTGTTGTCAATTCTCCATCTTTGTTTCGCAAAACAGAAACGGTTAAGTCATTATACAACATAAGCATCTCGATAGTAGCACCTTTACTTGATGCATCTGTACTAAATGTCAAAGACTTCACATGACCGTCCTCCACTTTTGCGGGTGCCATAGGTGTAATAAGCTGGTTCAGGTCTCTTAAATCAAATTTATGTAAATGAGCTTTCAGGTAAAAATGATCGTTTAAAGAATCTACAGGCAACATCCAGGTAGCTGTAAAATAGCCTGTTCCCATAAGCCTGCCATCGGCATTTAATTGTATATACTGTTTAGGACGCGACACGATATTGGTAAGCCCCGATAAACGTCCGTTCATATCGGTAAAGAAAATAACGCCCGGTGTAGTCCCATTTTTAGGTAATTCTTCATACACCACTTTAAAGTTTTCGACATTTGCCGTGTCAATTGCAAGTTGAACGGGCATTTTCTGCAATCCTTCATAAATCATAGGCATGATATTATGCTGGATCTCGATCTGCTGATTCTTAAAATTTAAGAGCTGTACATCTTTTACTAATAAATCCTTGGCATGAAAGACATTGTTAGCTATATAGCGGTTAAAGTCAATACCTGTCAAAGATATCTGCCCCACCCCCACATCAAACCAGTCTTTATGTTTTGGATGGCGATATGCAAATTCTTTTTTAGAGTAAGCCGGAACAAGGTGTAGGTTGCGAACCTGCAAACTACCTGCATTCTTTTTTAAGTCTATGCCCTCAGCCTGTAACGTATAAAACCCACCATTCAATGGGAAACTAAAGTTACGTGTACTGAAATTAATATCATCCAGCACAAACGTTTTCAATTCGCTATTTATAATTAAACCACTAAAAAAAAGGCTTGTAGTATTTAGTTTCTGCTGTTTGCTGAGTTTTCCATTTAAAGTACTTGCGTAATCAATATTGGCATCAGCCACATTAAACTTATCAATGGATACTTGCTTGGCAATCTTCTCGAAGATGCCGTAAAAATCGAGCTTCTCCGGTTTTCCGGTATTAATTCTTTCTGTTTTCGAAATTTGATTAATCTTCACATCAGGTTTAGCAATATCCACATTTGACAAATTGAATTTATCATTACCCCATTGTAAATTTTGTATATTAATATCAGTTGTTGCGAAATGCAGTTTAAGACTGGGCTGGTCAACCCCAACCTTAGTATTTGAGATATCAATTTGACCTATATCTAAAGATCCGGCAAAAGTTTTAGGAGAGGTCGGTTGTCTATTTCGCCCCGCTCTTTCGTAACGTTTATTGTAGCTTATAACCGGAGATTGTAATGCAATAGAGCCTATTGATGTCTTTTTCATCTCCGCATCCCATGATAAAGATTTGATTTCAAGATCAGCAAACTTGGCTTTCAGACTATCTTTGGTTGTTTGGTCGAAGTATTCTATATCCGCATTCCGAATATCAAATACTCCCGCCACAAAATTCAACACTTTATCTTTTTTCTCCGGTTCTTCTTTGGCTGTGGAATGCTTCTTTTCTCCTGTCTTTACTATTTTTATATGTGGTGCCTCTATGTTCAGGGAATTAAATACAATCGAATTTTCTGTCGGAGAAGTTTTATAATCAATATTCCTCAAAGCTACGAAAGGCGTTAGTACAGACAGATAAGTTCCGGTAGCCTTTCTTTTCGAATCGGTTTGGGGAAGCAGCTTTACATCATGTAATTCCAAATTTCCTCCAATGCCTGTAAATACACCTTTCTTTATCATTAACCGATAGTCTTTACCGGGTAAGATATTATCGAACCGTTCGAAACTAAAGCGTACATTGTCTGATGCAAAATAAGTATAGGAATGCTCTATAGTTGCTTCATTTATTAAGAAGTTGGAAGCCGAAAAATCTATTTTGGGTAGTTTATAAGTAATATCTTCTTTTTTCGTCTTATCCTTGAATACAATATTACCACTGTTCAGATTTACTTGGTTTATTGATATGTGCGTAAAGAAGGGTACAACAACATTCAGGTTTGCATTTTTTTGATTTTTCGCAAGTGTCTGCTGCGACCTTCTTGATCTCTGATTTTTCACATATTCTATTCTGGGAGCATCTATACTCAATCGTTGAGCCTTCACTCCATTATCATATTCCCAACCAGACAAGCTTATCGAATCTATTGTTCCTGTAATATAGTCACGTTCGGTTCTAAAAGACAGAGGTGATACTTTTACTTCCTTTATCTGAAAATCCTTTGTCACTGTATTCAGTTTCATACGCCCCACCCGCATTGCATGATTCTGGCTCACAACAATACCTTCGATATCGGCTGCATCCAGCGAAAAACCTTGTGAATATAGAAACCTCTGTTGAATATCGGCCAGCGAATCGACTTTAAAGCCGTATGCTTCAAAGTTAAACCTGTCCATATTATAAACATCAATCGTATCTCTTAATCTATTAGTATATTTTAATTTAGCGTCTTCGATACCAATTTTATCTATCGCTATGCTATGTAATATCGGGGATACTATGGCATATAAAGTCCACGAAAGATTCAATGTATCTTTAGATTCTTCTTTTATTTTTTGTTTAACCTCCAGACTATCCCGTCTCTGGTTAAAATATTGTATTTCCGATTTATTTATATCAAAAGAATTGGCTTCTAAATAATTAAAAGCATTGATTCTTTTAAAACGGATTCCCTTTACTTCAATTGATCTTATTTTGGCTTCAAGATATGTATCAGGAAGCGAGTGCTGCTCCTCCCACAAAAGAGTCTGAGGCTGCAAATGCACCTTGTCTATCTGAATAATAGAATCTTTAGTACTCAACCTTATTTTCTCAGTTTCGAGTAAGAACTGGTTATTGGAAAGTAAAACTTGCGGTTGATTGGTTGTAAAATCAAAATCATCACAAAGAAGAAGTTTTCCCGATTGGTACGAATTCTCATCAAGAACAAATCCATAAGCATGAAAGCTAACATTTTCCAACTTATAAACAGCCGGTACACCTTGATTATCGGCCACATAGGTTATGCTGGCATTATCCAGATTCATCTTCTTAACGGTTAATACATCCATATAAGGAGAGATCATTTCATATAGAGACTTCGAATTTTGGTTTTTACTCTTTGTGTCAATCCGGGATAATTTGCCCGAATCGAAAACCTTTACAATAGGTCTCTGTATTTCAAAAAGGTCGAAATGCAATTGACGGTAGCTGAATAACCAAATTAAATTGAGCCCTTTAAAATGAATCCTTTTGATCTGTATATCAAAATAATTTTGCGGTAAACTATCCTTTGATGCCCATTCCTTGAAAATTATAGAATCGGGCTTCAGTTCAACCCCTTTAAGGGTTAATTCTCCATTGAAAAGCCCAATATCAAGATGATCTGAATGAAATTGATATAAACCTCCTGTAGCATCTGAGATATATTCGCTAAGCTTTTCTCGTAAGAAGCCCTCTAACTTCTCCCTCATATACCAATTGACCAAAAAACCTCCCATAACCAATATGGTTATGAAAAAGCCAGTGATCTTTAGTATTTTTCGTTTTTTTATCTTCATCAGGAGAGCTTCTTTATTTAACAATATTAATAAAACTATTTCTTTATTAAACAAAGCCTTTGCAATTATGTTTCGTTCAAAACAAAAACATCCCTAAGTTTTTATCACTCAGGGATATTTTTTGATCTATTTTTTTGCTTCAGTTATTAACCGCCACCGCCGCCACCTTGTGAATTATTTCCACCAGAACCTCCTCCCATAGAATCGTCATTGGTAATTCCACGTACAGCTTTTTTGATCTGAGCCTTCATCTCTCCAAAGCGATAGGATACCCTCATCGAGAAAAACCTCCGCTGATAAATACTAAATGACTCTGTATGGAAATTCGGATTGTCTATTATATTTCTAAATTTCTGATAATTTGAAAAGAAATTAGAGGCCGAAATATTTATATTCAGTTTATCTGATAAAAAGCCTTTTGAGAACGACAAGCCGTAATAATTATAGGAAGGCCCTCTTCCTTGTATATTAAAATATGGAGTACCACCACCTAAATATACATTTGCCTTATAATCCTTAGGCAAAGTATATTGCATATTGGAATAAGCATTACCCACAAAGCCTGAATTGGAGAGTTTAAACTCCATATCATTCGACTTTACATCAATATAGGAGCCTGATAAATTTCCGGTAAGCCTTATTTTAGCCGTAGGCATCCAACTCAAATTAGTATATAGCCCTAACCGTTTACTTTTGCCTACATTAGCATAAGTTGTTCTGCTCACAATACCGTCTAACTCGGTGATACGTTCAATTGAATTATCCACAAAATTATAAGATAAACTGGCGTTCATATTAAATTTCGGGTTAAAGAAGTTATAGTTCAGGTCGATGGTATGGGACTCGACCGGCTTTAAGTTCGGATTACCGACACTACTATTGAGGGAATCCGTTCTATTTTCAAAAGGATTTAATTGCCATATACCGGGTCTTGATATACGCATATTATACCCTAGGCGAAGGCTCTGAGATTGATTTACCTGATAGCTCATAGTTACAGACGGAACCAAGTTTGATAGATTTGTTTTAAAATTTTTCTCATCGCTAACTTCATCCTTCGCTAATGGATATTTTACATTCATGTGGGTGCCTTCGTACCTTAATCCTGCTTTAAAACCAATTTTCTTGAATTTCACGGCATAACTTCCATAGGCGGAATATATGTCTTGCCGATGTTTAAACTCATCTTTTAACGATGGTTCATCCACCCAGTTTCCTGCTGCATTTAAAAATTGGTATCCACTATTACTCTCATTTAATCTTGTAATGTATTTAAGTCCGGCTTCCAAATTATGAATTTTCGCAAAAGGTGTTGCATAATCGATCTGCACGGTATGTTCTTTTTGGTCTCCATCGGAATACTGATTATTTCTTGAGTCGGGCATATTCAAAATACCGGCTATACGGTTATCGGAACTCCAGTCATCGGGCTCCAGAGCTAAACGGTAAGAGATCGTGAGTAACCGATCTTTAACTGTTCTTGATGCCATTTGATAATCGGCTTTCAATTCGGTCGAGCCATATCTGTAAGTTCCATCTGTAAATTGGTCAAATTCTTTTATCGGTGCAAAAGTTGCATCCTCCATTCTATTGCTAGTATAAGAGGTCTGTTTTCCGTCTCCGGCGTATCGTCCAAAACCAATATTAATTAAATTCAAAGAATCTATTTCATAACTAAGCTCCCCATTACCAAATTGACCGTTTCCTCTGTTTTTGCCTGTACCGCTCTGAATTAAATATTTATTTTGTAAATCCTTAAAATTCTCTCTTATCAGTGATGTCTCATATTCGGGATTGCGGTATTTATACAAAGTGTAGTTACCTGTAAACCCGAATTTTCCGGATTTCAACATCAAATTACCACCGACACCATACCCTCCCTGCGAATTTACCCAACTATTTACAGTGGCGGTATATCCACCCATTGCTGTATTCTTTTTTGTTATAATATTTATAATACCGGCTACTCCTTCGGCATCGTATTTGGCTCCGGGGTCGGTTATCACCTCTATATCTTTAATAGTGCTTGCAGGCATACTTCGCAAAACGTCTTTCGGATTGCTGGCTAGCATCGAAGATGGTTTTCCGTTGATATATATTTTATAGGCCGACGATCCTTTAAGCTGAATATTTTCTTCTCCATCGACCGTTATCATAGGTACTTTCTTCAACATATCCAAAGCGTTGTTGGTCTTAGATTCGGGATCGTCCTCCATACTGTAGGTTATCTTATCCAAATCAACTTTTATCAACGGTCTCTGGGCAGAGACAACGACCTCATTCAGCACCTTAGTATTATCTTTCATTAGTATATTTCCTAAGTCGAGAGTTTTTCCGGCTGCCAATATAAAAGGTTTAATGGTAGGCTCCTTTCCTATAAATTCAACTGTAAGCAAATATTCTCCTGCTTGATTCATCGAGAATTGAAATTTACCGTTTTCATCTGTAGGAACCACCTTTTCTACTTTCGAAGGGTTGTCTTTCTTAGCTATTTTGATTGTTGCATAAGGGACTGTTTCCTCTGTCAAGGAGTCCGACACTATACCTTTGACCTGCATTTTCGGCTCTATCGGAGCTTGTGAGGATACTATTAAAGGAAAATACAATAAAATAAACAAAACGAAGAGAAGTTTTTTTGTTGACATTTAGTATCGTTTTAAGGTTTCCAATTAAAATAGTAAAAGTCTCAGACCTATTTAATTGTCTATCCCAATACGACTACTATTAATAGTCAATACATAGAATATAATATTAAATACCTTCTGTTACTTCTTATTTACAGATAGTTTTTCGTTTTCAAATATATATCACCTATTCAGAATAACCTACCACGGAAAGCTACTATTATCTTCAAAAAGTCCAATTTTACTATTATTTATCTTTATTTATCATTGGTTAACCCTGCGCAATCATATTATTGACCAAGCTGAAGTTTAGCTTACAATTTATTTATTAAAAAGGCGACGTATTTCAAAAAAATTGAAGTTTTAGAGGATAATTATATAACTTTGTGCTGCTTTATCTGAAAATAACAAACATCAAATAGAAAGAGATATTCTTTCCTCTTTAGCAGGGGAATAAAGTAGGTTTATTTTATCTATATCAGATGAAACAACCTCTCAGAAAAAGACATAAAAGGATAAATAAAAAAATACCGGAAATGTGTACACTTTTGTCACTTTTGTCACCTTTTTCTTCAATAAACACTGATTATCAACACAAAGCGAAAATGACATAAGTATACACTTTGTATTCTGGCTGTGGTTACCTTTGTCACTTTATTGTATACCTTTTATTACTATTGTCTCCTTCTGGGTTTCATTAAATTATCAGATTATTAAAGATAATATGGAGCAGTTATCTTTATTGCCAATCTTACGTATTCCATTGCTCTTCATTCTTAAATTCTAAAAAAATGCAACAAGTTGCAAATGTTGACGAACTAGAAAACAAAAACATTGCTAAACTTCTCTGGCAATATGCGCTACCTGCTATTGTAGGAACATTAGTTAACTCACTTTATAATGTAATCGACCGTGTTTTCATCGGGCACTGGGTTGGAGATGATGCCTTAGCCGGCTTAGGTCTTGTGCTTCCCATTATGAATATTACAGCCGCTGTAGGCATGCTTGTTGGAGCCGGTTCGGCAAGCCGTATTTCTATCTACCTCGGAAAAAAAGATAAGGATACTGCCGAACGGATAGCAGGGACTTCGTTCCTTATGACAATTATTATCAGCGGCCTGGTCATAGGCTTACTGCTTCTATTCTTAAAGCCTGTACTTCTGTATGCCGGAGCAAGCCCCGACACTTATCCTTATGCTAGGGATTTTCTTGTCATTTTTCTTCCGGGTAACCTTTTCCTATCCTTATGCTTCAATTTTAATAATATGATGAGAGCATCGGGTTATCCTAAAAAAGCGATGATAACCATGCTTATCAGTGTAGTAGCTAATATTATACTAGCCCCTATTTTTATACATTACTTAGGATGGGGTATGAAAGGTGCGGCGGCAGCTACTTTTATAGCAATGGTTATCGGCTTTGCTTTTGTTATGCAGCATTTTACCAACCCTAATAGTTATATAAAACTCAGATGGAAAAACATTAGACTGAATAAGAAGATTGTTTGGTCTATAACATCAATCGGGATGTCTCCGTTTCTTATACAGCTCACAGCATCTGTAGTTGTCTTCTTCATTATTGCCCAACTTAAATTATATGGTGGAACAAGTTCACATTCGAGTGACATGTCTGTTGCCGCATATACTATTGCAAATACCTTATTGATGCTCATCGTTATGATTGTATTGGGGTTGACACAGGGTATGCAACCTATTGTAGGCTATAATTATGGGGCAAAAAATTATGAAAGGGTAAAAGAAGCACTTGTATATACGATCAAAGTAGGAACTATAATCACAACTTTAGGTTTTATTCTGGGTTTCTTCTTTCCTCAGTTATTTGTCAGCTTGTTTGGTGCCGGTCCCGAACTTGCTAAGAAATCGGCGACAGCACTACGCCTGATCGTTATTTGCTTCCCGCTTGCTGGCTTCCAGATTGTTGTTACCAACTTTTTCCAATGTATCGGTAAAGCAGGGAAGTCGATCTTTTTAAGTCTTACTCGTCAGGTATTATTCCTGGTTCCGGCTTTGTATATACTGCCACAGCATATCGGATTAAAGGGGATATGGTTATCTATGCCCGTAGCTGATGCTCTGGCGGTAATCGTAACTTTTGTATTATTTACATTTCAAGTAAGAGCACTGAAGAAAGAAGCTGATGCTCTAACCTATAACCCATAATTTTGTAAGGAGTAGTAACCTTCCGGGTTACTACTTTTTATTACTTCTCGCCTTCACCTCATCATAGGTAAGTTCACCTATATAACGTTCTTTAGGCTCAAATTCTACAGAAAAAATACTTCTTTTATCGTTATAATCCGAATATTGCAATCCTGCCAAATCTGATAAACTAAATAAAAAATCGGACGTTGAGTAACTTCGTTTTGTATCAAAAACCAGATCATGACGCTGCGTTTTAAACCGAGGAGACATCCACACCAGAAAAGGAACTTCACACATTGAAGTAGATACTTTTTCATAGGCATGTCCTGCAAACTCTCTAGTTTCATACACCTCTTCCCCATGATCTGAAAAATACACCAAAGCTGTGTTTTCATCCGACTGTTCCCGTAGAATGCGTATTAATTGTGAAATTACAAAATCATTGTACAAAACAGAGTTATCGTATTTATCAATAGTACGTATTGCTTTTTTATCGCGAAACTCCGTCTCTTTAATCACATGATCCTTCTCATTATTAAAAACATTATACGTGGGCGTATATCTAAACTCATATGCCATATGATTGCCTATGAGATGTATTAAAATAAATTTATTCTTCGTCTTATCTTGAGCAAGAATATTTTTAAAAGCGGGAAAAATTATTTCGTCTGCTAACTTTTCGGGAGACAGATTCGATAAGTTCTTCGATAAATTCAATAACACATCATAACTCGTTTTAAAGTTTCCTCCAAAAGGTTGATTACTTATAAAATAAGTTTCATAACCGGCTCTATTGAACAGTTCGAACATAGAGGGTTTCTCCGTAATATGATCCGGGGTATCTCTGTCTGCCAATGTTAATACCGAACGTAATACAGGAATGGTATGTACTTGAGGCGAGATTACATCCGTATACACCAATAAACTATCTCCTAACCCGGATAATTTAGGATTTGTATTTCTTGGATATCCATACAAAGACATGTGCTGCCGTGTCAAGGATTCTCCAATCACCACCACGATGGTTTTGGGCACTGTATCCTGATGCGTATCTACTACATTATAAGGCTGAGATTGACGTTCCAGAATGGCACATTCTTCTTTATTCAGTCTTATTTTATAATTGACGAATAACTTATAGAAATTAACAAAATACACAGACCTTGATAAAGGGGGAAGCGATACAACCAGTATTAAAGAAACTAAAGCCGAAAAAAAAGCTACCTTATGTTCTTTTATCCTTAAAGGCTTACCCACTCTCATCTTCCAAATAATCAGGAAGCATAAGAGTATATATACTACACATCCAACTATAATCCACGGATTGAAGTAATGTACCAAGAATTCTTTGCTTTCCTCCGGATTGGTTTCAAACAAACTAATAACACTGTCTTTTTGAAGTAAGACATGAGCAAACAACAAATAACTGGTATATATTGTATTAGGCAGATAGGATATAATAAATAGACCGGAAAAGACTAGCTTTTGAGTTCTCGATTTACAGAACAATAATAAAATACCTATGGAAATAAAAAGTATCGAGTTAATTATTATTATGATCGAAACATTTTTATAGGAAAGATTCTGAGCCAAAGGACTCAGAAGAGGAAGAAACATAATCATATAAAAGAGAAAGAAGATCTGTAACTTCTTTCCGTACAAGGCATTCACAAAAGAATTATTCATCAACAGTCACTCAGTATTTAATTTTAGTATGCATTATGCTATATATCGATTCGCTATTCGGATAAATACATAAATAATAACCTTCTATGATGGTATTAACTATGGAATAAATATTTCGACACACTTAATCATAATAGGAGTGGCAAATATAGCATTTTTTCTTATTTTTGATCTAGTTAAGGTCTCGTTCCTTTTCATTCTCTATCCAAGTATAATAATCAATGTCATTTATAAATATCCAATAGTAAAACGACTTAATCAACATACACAATATTATGGCAAAACGGAACTCTACCAGAACTCATAGCCGGAAACATATAAAGAATGCCCACCTGCTTGAAAATCTTACTTATTTGGGAGATATACAGATTCCGACATCTATAGAGTTGGTGCAATATAACACAAAACAAGTTTCTACAAAATCCATTCCTCCTTCTGATAAAATAAAAGATTTGATAAAGGACGACTGCATAAACTGGTTTAAAATAGTGGGGATAGCCGACGCCGAAATTATATATAATATCTGTAAGTCATTCGGCATACCACGATTTGACGTAAAAGATTTACTGTCGTGGCGTAACGTAACCAAAGTTATTACATACGAACATAATACTTTTATATTAATGTCGGGGTGTTTTATTGATGGATCTCAGGAGTTGGATCTGGATCATATTGCTTTTATATTAGGAGATAATTATGTTATAAGCCTTCAGGAAAATGCCAGTCCTATATTTACAGATGTACAGGAGGCTATTAAAAATTCGAAAGTACAAATACGTGAAAAAGGAGCGGATTATTTATTATATATATTACTCAATTGTGTACAATCTCTATACAATGATACCGTTTTAAAATTAGCTACAAAAATAGATGACTTGGAGGATAAACTCATTGATAATGACACTAAGGGTATTGATATAATGAAATTTATACGCACCCGAAAAAAAGATTATTCGCTATTGAAGCGTGCCGTTACATCTATGCGTGAAGAGTATTCGAATATATTACATAATGACAACCAACTAATAAAGTCAGAGAATAAAATATATTTTAATGATTACGACGACCGATTAAGAACGGCTTCTGATGACCTTGATATATTCCATGAATCCATCACATCATTAGGCAATTTATACTTCAACAACAATAACCTAAAGATGAATAATGTTATCACGAAGCTCACCGTCGTATCTACAATCTTTATACCTTTGACTTTTATGGTGGGGGTATGGGGGATGAATTTTGAATATATGCCCGAGTTGAAATGGAAATACGGTTATATTGTTGCGTGGGGAATTATGACGCTAATTGTTATATTAGCCCTTCTCTTTTTGAAGAAGAAAAAGTGGCTATAGTAAACTAACTCTAGGTATTCTTTACTAAAAGACGCTTACTCAGCTTTTCTTTCACCCATTTATTTGCCGGAGTTTCAAAATATTTGAAAGACAAGCCGGAGACTACAATAGTCAAGGTAAGCCCCAAAACAAAAATAACAGGTTTATCGACATCCATATCCAACAAAATGAAAGTTCTTCTTATATACCAAAGAACTATCGCATGAAACATGTAGAAAGCGAAACTAATCTCGCCCAACCAGATAAATGTATCATTCGACAGGAATTTAGAAATACTGCCTGCCTGAAAATAAAATACAGATATAAATACTCCTACAGGCAGCCAGTACCACATAGAATAGCGATAAACTTCGGGTATAAAGTAAGCTACTATATAGAAAACCAGAAATAAAAAGATTGCTGATATCTCCATTACTGTAGGTGAAATCTTTCTTCTAAAATTTGCCACCTTAACCGACTGGCATATATTATAAAACAATATTCCTAAAACAAAATCTAATAGCCGCACGGGAGGATAACTATAAAGAAACCATTCTTGATTTTTAGTCCCGTTAAATATCGGACATAGAAGAAATACAAGAATCCCTGCTAAAGTAAAACCCACAACAAACTTACGCTTCATAGTTGCGAACCAAGATATAAACAGAGGAAACAAGAGGTAGAAAAACATCTCGTCCGAAAGGCTCCATGCTGCGGTATTAAATCGTATTTCATCGGTAGGATAAAAGCTTTGTACTAGAAATATATTCGAAATAAAATTGGTTATATAAGGTTCGTTCAACGGGTGATCCTTTCTCATATACACCCAAATCAACATCGTGAGAATATGCAAAGGGTATATACGTGCAAAACGTGCTACATAGAAAGCTCCTTTACTGATTTTATTTTCGTTAAAACCTTGTTGGTAGACGTGCGTCAGAATAAAACCACTCAAGATAAAAAAGAAGCTAACTCCCACACATCCCTCGTAAAAGAGATGGTGAAGAAACGGATTTGTTCCTTTGTCGAAAAGAATATTATGGCTCATAAAAACCATAAAGGCAAAAACAAACCTTAGTGACGTCAGTGGTTTTATCATCAATATTGATTTCTGTCCAAGATTACAGAAATGATTTAAAGTTCATTAATATCCAAAATAATATTATGCAAATATATTAAAGAGGCAGGGATAATTTAATACCCCTGCCTTCTTTTATTTATATATCAATCTGATTATGCTAATAATAAACCTTTAGCTACCTCTTGTCTCTTTTCTTTACCTGCCAATATCTCCAGCAATTGAAGGGCAAAATCAAAAGTCAGTCCGGGACCTCTACCTGTTACTACTTTACCGTCTATAACTACAGCCTCCTGTGTTTTCAGATTTGCTCCATCCAGATATTTTTCGAATCCGGGATAACATGTCGCAGATTTACCTCTAAGCAATCCTAAACCTCCTAAAACCATAGGTGCTGCACAAATTGCAGCTATATCTTTGTCTGCCTCGACAAATGCTTTTACTTGCTTTTTTAATCCTTCGTGATCATTAATCTTAGTTGTACCACCCGGTAAGATCAACATATCAATAGCAGTAAAATCTACATCCGAGAATAATACATCTGCAACTACAGGAATAGCATGACTACCAACCACTGTTTTTTCGTCAGTCAACGACACAGTTTTTACATCTACTTCGCCTCTTCTCAATATATCTACAGTAGCCAAAGCTTCTATTTCCTCAAATCCTGTTGTTAAAAAAATCAATGCTTTTTTCATATTCAATTCTAATTAAGTAAAGAATAAAATTTATGGGTGTTTTTTTAGAGTTACAACAATCTATAATTGTTATACTTGAATAAGCAACAAAAAGGGTCTGTGAACTTAGTTCAGGTTAAACTTATAAGTAATTGTACCTTTTTGATTATTTAAATTAGAACTTGTGGCAAATTTAGTACGACGGGCAGCTCGTAATGATTCATTTCTTAAACTGGCATTAGTCGTATTTGTTCCTTTGCCAATACTCGCTTCTATTACGTTTCCTTTTGGATCGACAATTATATCAACAACCACAGTTCCGTAATCGTCCACATGATAATCTGGAAGCTTCAAACCTCCTGCACCTACTCCTCTTCCTCCCAAGTCGTAGGTTCCTGAGCCTCCTACTCCTGAGATTTTTCCAGTACTTCCATTTCCTGAAGGCGAACCTTGGGTTCCGGTTCCTTGTGTATTACCTCGGCTACCGCTACCCGATCCATTACCAAACAGACCAGCCATTTGGCTATTTATATTTTTCTTTCGGGCAGCTTCTTCCTGTGCTATCCTATCGGCTTCCGCCTGAGCCTTACGCTTTACCTCTGCAGCAGCATCTTCTTTTCGCTTTTTCTCTGCTTCGGCTTTTTTTGCTTCATTTATAGCAATGGTTTTCTCTACATCCTGAGTTGCTGTTGGTGCTTTGGTTTCCTTAGCTGTAACCTTAGGCGTAGGAGCTTTTACGGGAACAGGCTCCACTTTGGTCTCGGGAGTTGATTCTCCTAAATTATTGGGCATAGTCGGGTCTGATTCTATAGGCTCTGCAATGTCTTCAGTCAGCCCGTTTCCTCGTCCGAAGGGTTCATCATCACCTGATGCATCAGCAACATTTCCAAACATTACGGGTACACCGCCCATCTCCTGACTATATCTGTTATCACTAACAGGCTTAATATAATAGAATAGTAAACATAACAATAGAATTACGTGAAACGCGATTGTTCCCGCCAAACTTATTGTCTTTTCTTTTACCATAGCCATTGGCAATTTATTTTTATTGGTCTACGACCTATTTCAAACAGTTTTTATATGCAGCAATTGTTCTTTCTAATCCCAGATAGAGAGCATCACTTATCAATGCATGACCAATAGACACCTCTTCAATGTAAGGAATATTTTTATAAAAGAAGTTTAGATTCTCCAAGCTCAGGTCGTGCCCGGCATTTATTCCTAAGCCTAGTTTTTTGGCAATCTTTGCGGCTTCTATAAACGGAGCAATAGCTTCGTCTTTATTCTTCGGATACAAAGTTGCATAAGGTTCGGTATACAATTCGATTCTATCTGTTCCCGTTTTAGCCGCATACTCTATGATTTCGGGATCAGTACCCGTAAATATAGATGTACGGACTCCCATTGCCCTGAACTCATCTATAAGATCACTTAGCAGCGACTGATGGACTTTTGTATCCCATCCTGCATTAGATGTTATAGCATCGGGGGCATCTGGCACTAAGGTTACCTGAGTGGGCTTTACGGTTTTAATCAGTTTTATAAAATCAGTTGAGGGATACCCTTCTATATTGAATTCCGTTTTTATATGAGCTTTTAAATCATATACATCTTTAAACTTGATATGACGTTCATCGGGACGAGGGTGCACGGTTATACCTTGGGCTCCAAACCTCTCGCAATCGAGAGCAACCTGTAAAACATTCGGAACATCTCCTCCTCGTGCGTTTCTTATAGTTGCAACTTTATTTATATTTACGCTCAACTGTGTCATGATAGCTTCTTTTCGTGATTGAGGTCACAGACCCTTTTTTATTACTTCTTTCCGATACAAAATATCCCGATAGTTATACTTGAAAATATAGCAATTAATGAATGAATGTATTTAATAATAAAACTTTTTCACCAACTTTGCATCATTGCTCATATACTATTACGCAAATTTAATAGTAAATACCGAAACTTGATAGTATTTCAGTATTTTTAAGGGCTAAGACCCTTATTACTTTTCTAACAGAAAAGCATTTCGGATAAAAAAAGTGATTTGATAAACTGACAGACAGAAAAATGTATCTTTTATGAGAATCGGAATTTTCGGCAAAAAATATCAAAAAAAAGAACAAATAAAAAAGGTTTTTGATATCTTATCTCAGAACCATGTTGAGATTTTTATTCAAAAAGAATTCTATGAATATCTTAAACCCGATCTTGACCTCAAAGACTATATTGCCGGTATTATAGATTATAATAACCTCAATTTAGATATGGCATTCAGCATAGGGGGTGATGGTACATTTTTGCGTACTGTATCAGCTATCAGAGAAAAAAACATCCCAATTCTCGGCATCAATACCGGAAGGCTGGGTTTTCTGGCTGATGTTTCGGAAAAAGATATGGAACAAACTCTATCCGAAATATTAAGAGGTAATTACACAATAGAAAAGCGTAGCCAACTCAAACTAATTGTTAAGGGTTCGCCTTCTCCTACAAAAGACTATGCTCTGAATGAAATAGCTATCCTTAAGCAAGATTCATCATCGATGATTACTATTGATGTAAATATTAATGGAGAAAGGCTTACATCATACGAAGCCGATGGTCTGCTGGTATCTACACCTACGGGATCTACGGCCTATTCACTCAGTGTGGGAGGCCCTATTATGGCACCAAACACATCAAACTTCATTATTACGGCAATTGCTCCTCACAGTTTGAGTGCACGCCCATTAGTTATCGAGGACAATAATATACTGACTTTACATGTTAGAGGTCGTAGCTCATGCTTCTTAATCTCACTTGATGGACGATCCAAGGCAATGCCAATAAATGGAACTACGCTTCAAATCGAAAAAGCTTCAACTCCCGTGCTCGTAGTCAAACGTACAGGACAAACATTCTACAGCACCTTAAAAAATAAATTGAAATGGGGGACTGATCCTCGTGTAGATTAGCGAGACTGCCAATTCTAGTATTTTACTTATCCGAACTGTTGTAACCAATAAACAAGTCAGCCAATACCGATCTATAGCACAGGCTATTTATCACCTTTCACTTTATTTGGATTTTGATTTATAAAGTCCTTCCAACTATTGAACTTCTTCTCCTGGGTTGGATTATTTGTCTGGAAGTAATGGCATACAGCGGCTGCCAATCCATCAGTCGCATCCAGCTGAGGGAGCATACTTTCATCAGGAATTTTTAAATATTGCTGAAGCATGTAAGCGACCTGCTCCTTTGCTGCTTTACCATTTCCTGTTATAGACATCTTTATTTTCAATGGTGCATATTCGAAAATCGGAATATCTCTTGATAATGCCGCTGCCATAGCAACCCCTTGGGCACGCCCCAACTTCAACATACTCTGTACATTCTTACCAAAAAATGGAGCTTCAATTGCTAATTCATCGGGAAGGTATTCTTCGACTAAAGCAAGAACTCTTTCGAAAATACGCCTCAGTTTAAGGTAATGATCGTCATATTTACTTAATTGTATAACCCCCATTGTTATCAATTGGGGTTTATTGTTCAAAACACGTAATACTCCATATCCCATAATCTGAGTACCGGGATCGATCCCCAAAATAATACGCTCTTTATCTATCTTAGCCATCTACTTTTTATTAGAGTAAACTTTAAACCCAATACCTCAGCTTTATTAAAAATAATTATAGTTCAAAACTACACCTAAACTATGGCAGTAGTGAAATTTCTTCTAATAGAGTAACAAATCCTCCTACCTTAGATCCAAATCTCCGTGACATCTCTAAGCTCAACCCCTCTCCGGTTTCCTCCACCCACTTGTTTAATGTGTCAATATCATTTGTCTTAAACTGCAAGGCATAACTAACTCCACTTTCTTCATGTTGACGTTCTATCTTAGATAAAGTAGCGTTACTCAACAACCCGCTCTTCAAAGACAAAGGCACATAATAGCCCTTCAAAAAATCTATAAATTCATCCTGTACTGCATCTTCAACATGCAGAGTTGTATTAAATATCAACATAATTATTCTATAAAATTTATCTATACTCTATACAAAGATAATCAGATAATTTACTTTTATCACCAACATCAAATTAGATGAATCTATAAAACACACAAATACAGCTTATTATAAGTGAATATATGCTAATAAAGATTTAATTACAATTAACATAAGAGCCTGATAATTATTTAACTATAAAAAAATATCATTTTATGCTTAAATATCTAATTTTTTTCTGAACTTTCTACCCGAATTTTCATTATAATAGTAGTAATCATTAAAAAGAAGGGATGCGTATGAAAAGAGATTTACACTTGAAAAAAGTTTATGTTGCAGTAGCCTTAACAGCACTTACTATCCTACCGACAGCATTTGCTATCGGAGCCTTTCTGGACAACAGCAGAAAGTCAAACAAAGCAACATCAATGACACATCAACAGACAGAAGCTTTGTCCAATGATGTACACAATTAATTTGTTCTTTTTGTCTCAATAAGGCAACAATTCGAGAAAATCTTATATCTTTGCTGCATAATTGAGAATGGGGGATTAGCTCATCTGGCTAGAGCGTTAGACTGGCAGTCTAAAGGTGATCGGTTCGAGTCCGATATTCTCCACAAAATCTGGAATCCTCAGACAGAAATG
>NZ_CAKUOF010000017.1 GCF_934668725.1 uncultured Dysgonomonas sp. | reverse complement strand
TGAAAAGTGGAGCTGGAGGGATTCGAACCCTCGTCCAAACAAGGAATTAATTTGCTTTCTACATGCTTATCTTTGCTTTAATTGTCGGGAGTGAGCAAGACCAAAGCCACCAACTCAAACCTTAGCTTCTTTAGTTTCGAAAAGAGACCGAAGCCTTCTCTAATCTATCTCCGATTTACCTACACCACCGAATCGGAATGCTTCGAAGCCACAGCTTCCGGGTGATGTCTTGTCCTCACACCTGTGCGAGGATTAAGCTATATCTACTATGATTCGATTAAGCAGCAAGAGCGTAATTATTTTCGCCAGTTAAAATTTTGCCGTCTGAGATTATAGTGCTAGCCGACTACGCACTGCATGCTTACAAACCACTTCATCTCGCTGTCAAAACCGGTCAGCCCCATGAATATAATTAATTATCCGTTATAAAATGAATGAACATTATTAGCTAGGATATTTATGCTACAAAGATAAGTGATTTTTTACATTGTTTTCTCATACATTTAATTTTTATAGAAATATTAAGTTCTTAGTTACTTTAAATCTCCTGAGAAAACTAAATTATGAGTTTTATTTTTGAATGTAATACCCCAAGTACATCGTATATTAGCACTTTGTAGTGATTTTTTGTAATAAAAATAGTAATGCTTTAAAAACATTCAATAAAAGGAGATGTTATATTGATAATTACATTATCTGCAATGAGGATTAGAATATTATTTATTTTATTTCTGATGTCATTGTTTAGTTATGCACAAGAGGGACGTAGTGTTACTAAACAAATCAATCATAATATACATACTTGGACAGGAATTCTTACAACTCATCGTTTTTCTGATAATTGGGGAATGACTGCTGATTTAATTATTCGAAGAGATGAGTTTATAAAAGAACCAGGCTTTTATTTTGCTCGACTTGGTGGAGGATATTGGTTTAATGATAATATTTCTCTAACAGCTGCGTATGGAAATCTTTGGTTATACAGACCATTTCTTAAAGATAAGAATTTTACGCTCGAATACCGTTTCGATCAACAATTGATAGTAACTTCAAGTTTATGGAAATTGGGAGTTACACAACGTTTCAGAATAGAATCGCGTTGGCGGGAGGTCGTTGAAGGAGACCAGACCGTAGGTAGAACATTTTCAGAACGTATTCGGTATTTATATACCTTCCGTTTACCAATATCTAAAAAAACATCTGTTCCACAACTTATGTTTAGTAATGAAATTCTGCTCCAATTTGGTAAGCAGATCGTAAATAATCCATTAGATCAAATCCGCTTATTTATCGGAATCCGTCATTCATTAGGGAAGGGGGTAGCTTATGATTTTGGATATTTTCCCATTTTTCAGCAAACGGCAGCCGGTAATGTATATAATCTTAATCATACCTTTCGTTTATTGTTTTATTTCTCCACAAAAAAGTCTAAATTAGATAATTATAATTTACAAATGGAGGAGCAGGAGTAAATCAATTCTGTAAATTGTTTATGAACTGGAGTTGTAGCTGCAAACTATAAAAAAGCAACTTCTCTGTTAATTATTTATAGAAAGTATATATCTTAGCTGATAATATTTTAATTCACACTACAACTATGTCTCTATTTGAAACCCATTATAAAAATATATACCAACTGTTAGAATATGAGGACTATCCAAATCTTCTGAAAAAAATAATCGATTTAACATTAGACACTGAAGATTTGTTTTATTACAAAAAGACAGTGTATTTACTTGATTGGCTTGAGCAGAATCAGACTAATATTCCCGAAATACAGCAACGTTTTAAAATTTTACTGGATGATCTTTTCACTTTTCTGCAGAAAAAAGGTAGTAGACAGGGTGAAAAACTACTTGTTGTTCAGAATTTAATAAAAGCTTATACTCAATCTTATTTTGCTTTAGGACCAATTAGCTTCGATATTTCTGAGGGAGAAATAATTGGATTGGTAGGAGAGAATGGTAATGGAAAAACAACATTATTGCGTTCGTTGTGTGGTGAATTAGCTCCAACGAATGGTAAAATAGATTATCTCTTTCAATATAAAGATGACTATGATCTTCGTTCCCAGTTGATATATATACCGCAACGAACTAAAGATTGGCATGGAACATTATTATCTAATCTTCAGTTTACTGCAGCTTCCTATGGAATTTTAGGAGAGGAAAACGAAAATCTGGTTCAGCTTGTTATAGCACGAATGGGACTGAGAGGGTATCGTAATCTCAACTGGAACAGCTTGTCATCTGGTTATAAGATGCGGTTTGAATTAGCAAGAATGTTGCTTCGTAAGCCTAAACTCTTGTTGATTGATGAGCCTCTTGCTAATCTCGATATTTTGGCTCAACAGGTAGTCTTAGATGATTTTAGAGATATTGCTAAATCGCCATTCCGTCCATTAGGAATAGTTTTGAGCTCTCAGCAATTGTATGAAGTTGAGAAAACATCAGATAGAGTTATTTTCTTAAAAAAAGGACAACCTCAAAATGCGGATGTGAAAGAAGGTGTTGCTGAATTTAAAGAGGTCGCAAAGTTTATTGTCGAATTTGAAAGTGATTGGAGCCAAGAAGAGCTTCGTACTGTATTCTCTAATCTGGAACTGGAAACTTTACAAATAAAAGGGGGGACCTATATTGCTATTTTCCCTGCAAATATTTCACAAGAACGGTTTCTCCAAGTTATTGTAGATAATCATATTCCATTGAATTATTTCAGAAATATATCTAACTCTACACGTCGATTCTTCCTGTCATAAAGAAGAAATCAGGTTTTATATTCTTATTATTTATTATTACAGTACTTAAATACTTAGACAATGTTAAAGAAAATCCAACAATATCTCCTCTTAAATTATCCTCTTTTATGGAATATAAAGATCGTTCCAGCCTTTTTGGGAGCGGTTGTAATTAATATTTTATTTTTTCTTGCAGGATATTTTCTAACAAAAATAGATTTTTCAGATCGATATAGTTACAGCAGCTCTTTTCCCGGAGCAGCACTGATCTATATGGGAGCAGTCCTGACTGCTATTTTATTATTTATTATATGGTTAGTCTTTTATTCTAAAAATAACGCATTCAAATCGTTTTACCCTAAAAGTAGCGGAGGATTGTATTTAGAGTGGGTTTTGTCATTCGTAATTATTTGTGGATTCATATTATTCCCCTTCTCTTATTATCAAGGTTCTGCTTCAAAAGTTAGATCCTACGTAAGTAAGCAAGAAATGATTAAAGCTGTTGAAACTCTTAATCTGATTAGAATATTAATTCCTACAGATAAAACTAGTTATTATCAGGAATATCCTACAGATTTACCATCGGATTATTATATGAAATCTGCACCTGATAAACACTCTGGAAATTTAGATAGCTCAGCCTCTGTAGCAGAATACGTTGATCCCGTAGAATATGCGGAATCGAATAATGTTCACTATCCCGATTATCCCGATTTTGCTCAATTGTCTTTGCTGAATTATGGGTCTCTGAATCAGTTTTATATTTCTTCGAAATCTGATTTTACAATACGTGATGCAGATACCGTCAAAAAATGGTTAAGACAACAAAATAAAGAGGAAATAAGTCGATTGATAGATAGTTTCTTTGCACTACAAAATAAGCATAATTTAAAAACCAATTTAACTAAAGATCAGTGGTTACAGTTGGTGTATAATCCATCTAAATATCCGGTAGGAGACTTCAATTTAATCACATCCTATAATTACGAAGATGAAGAGGCTAAAAATGAATATAGTTATTACTATAGTTCAAGAGATAATACTCCTAATGGTTACTATGTTTCTTATGACGAACTAGAACGCTCTTATAGTAAAATAATGGATGCCTATGTTGATAAAGATGGAAGTCTGGCATTTTTTATAATCAGTATAACGATGGCTCTATCTATTTCTTTACTGGTATTTTCTTTTAGATCCACTACCGGCAAGTCATGGCTTATAGCATTAATATCAATAGGTCTGATTTTGTTTATTAATGGTATATTATCTTTTGCAATATCAAGTCCGTTTCGTATGGATATAGTTGGGCTTCTATTTTATATTTTCGTTTTACTGATAATTTTTTCTTTAGAATTGATATCTGTATTAAGAAAAAATATGAGTAAAAAAGCTAAAAGCAGATCTGATATATACATCAATCATCTTATCTGGTTTGTGCCCGCTGTACCTGCACTTATTTTTATGGCTATCTATATTATAGGGCATAACCAATATTCTTATAATGATTATACCTATGATAATAATAGGTTATATGAAACTTACCTTTTCATGGATGAGCATATAATAGAGTTTATCTGGGCTAATATATGTTTGACTTTTGTTTCTATGTGGTTTTTCATTCAAGTGATCTTAAGAAAGTGGAAGAGTTTACCTGAACAATAATATTTCATCTATAGAATATATACATATCGGAAAGGATAGCTTTAAGCTATCCTTTCTTTTTGTAAATAAAAAGTCTGTTGTATACTATATAACATCCGATTCATCTTGCAAAGTGATAATCTTATGATTAATTTTGCTAACAAAATAGAAGGTTTATGGAGTCTGTAAAAAGTATTTTCAAAATAGGGTTTGGTCCATCGAGTAGTCATACAATGGGACCTGGTAATGCAGCTAAGATTTTTAACGAAAAGAATCCAAATGCTACATCTTTTCAGGTTGAATTATATGGAAGTCTGGCTGCTACAGGTAAAGGACATATGACAGATGTAGCTATTGAAGCTATGTTTGCTCCTAAGAATGTAGAGATTATATGGAAACCCGAGACGGAGCTGCCTTTTCATCCTAATGGAATGATCCTTCATGCATTATCTGCTGAGAAGAGAATAACAGATAGTTGGACTATTTATAGTATTGGAGGAGGCGATCTGGCAGATGAAAATACTAAAACCACCAGAGAATCATTATATGATATGACTACAATGACACAAATTTTAAGTTGGTGTCAAAAAACGGGAAAAACTTTTTGGGAATATGTGTTGGATGTCGAAGGTCCCGAAATTTTTGATTATATGAGCCATGTGTGGGAAGTAATGAAGGCGGCGGTATTAAAAGGGTTGGATGAAGAAGGAGTACTTCCCGGAGGCTTAGGCTTACAGCGAAAAGCTTCTATGTATTATGTGAAATCAAGAGGATATCAAGGATCGATGAAAAGCAGAGCACAACTATTTGCTTATGCTTTAGCTATGTCAGAAACCAATGCATCGGGTGGGGAGGTAGTCACTGCCCCTACTTGTGGCTCATGTGGTGTATTACCTGCTGTTTTATACCATTTGCACACAAGTCATCATGATTTTAGTGATAAAAAAATTATACGAGCTCTGATAACTGCCGGTTTAATAGGGACTCTTGTTAAAAATAATGCATCGGTATCGGGAGCAGAAGTTGGCTGTCAGGGTGAAATAGGAGTAGCTTGTGCCATGGCTGCTGCTGCGGGAGCTCAATTATTCGGCGGGTCTACTGCTCAAATTGAATATGCAGCTGAAATGGGACTTGAGCATCACTTAGGTTTGACTTGTGATCCTATTTGCGGATTAGTGCAGGTTCCTTGTATTGAGCGAAATGCTTTTGCTGCGGTACGGGCTTTGGACTCTTGTTCATATGCCATGTTATCAGATGGAAAACATATGGTGAGCTTTGATAAAGTAGTTCGTACAATGAAAGAGACAGGACATGATCTGCCAAGTTTATATAAAGAAACTTCGCATGGGGGATTGGCTAAATATATCGATCACGAAGATTGATATTTGAGTTTTCTGTTCCTTTAGTAAACATCGATTTATAATTGATTATAACAAAAGAACAATCCATTTGGATTGTTCTTTTCTATTATATAATTTGAGTAAATAATGCCCTGAGCAGCCAATAATGAGCAGGTGAGTCTATTTCAAAAGGATACTTTACCCATTCATTAAGCGATAAAAATATTTTGCCTTCATGTTCTTTATATACACCTGATTTTATACCATCAGTATCGACCATTAATCCGAGTTTGTTTTCTATTCTATGAATATTTTCTCTTATTACTTGCTCATAAATTAGAATATCTCCATTCTTAAAGTTAAAACCTAAAGGCAGCGATTCCGAATCTTGTATCTCAATAGCTATCAATTTAGACTTGGCACTGCTCGGAATACTAATATGGGGAAGATTGTGTATGAAGTTCTCATCATTGTAATGTGCTTCATAATCAACAATATCTAACGAAGATACATAAGGAACCTCTATAAAGTGGTGGGTTTTCTTTAGTTTCTCGGTTTCTAATACCAGTTCCGTATTGTAATGCAGGAGCTCGTTGACCGATAATTCTTTCAAAATAAAGTCATTTAACGGGATGCCAAAATATTTAGCAATGTTCACGATGATTTCTATTTTGGGTTCGGCTCTAAACTCTTCATATGAAGATATATTTCCTCTTGTCAGTTGAAATAAATCAGCAAATGCCTGTTGACTCAAAGCCTTTACATTTCTTATTTTTTTTATATTTTTTCCAACTTTACTCATAAAAAATATATTTTTTGTTTGTATAGTTAAATTATTTATCTAATTTAGCTAAAAATATTAGCAAATATAGGATATTAATTAGCAGAATACAAATTTTGCCCTCATAATTTCTTAATGAAACAAGCTATGTTTATTATTTATATATAATGAATGATATGTATTTAAAAAAAATAGAAACATATATCTTGAAGCTAGGCTATTCGATTACGTATCACGATGAAACTAAAGGCGTATTCTGTATAGAAAGTGAAACCGATGGAATCAAGAATTTGATTATTGGAGTGGCTTCTCCTATTCTTATTATAGAGCAATTTATTTTCACATTGCAGAATGATGATAAAGAAATTCTGAAATCTTTATTAATTAAGAATAGGGACATTATACATGGAGGATTTGTTTTGAATGAAGATGGAACGAAGGTCATATTCAGATACACCATGCAAATAGAAAATATGGGTATAAATGAGTTTGAAGGAGCCTTAAATTCTTTGGGGTTATTGCTGAGTGAGTATTACGAGCAAATTATAGAGTTCGCTAAAAAATAAGATTATGAATATATTCAAAAGACTATTTAGAATTGGTCAGGCTGAGATACATGAGGTATTAGATGGCGTTGAAGATCCTGTACAAATTACGGAGACCGGGATTGTGGAAATGAAAGAGAATCTGACTCTAACTTTAGAATCTTTAGCGAAGGTTAAAGCAATGGTCATCCGTGCTAAAAACGAAAAAGAGAAAAAGAGATCAGAAGCTCAGGACTATGGGAATAAGGCTGTTCTCTTAATTTCAAAAGCTCATAATGGAGACATTGATATAGCTCAAGCAGAAAGATTGGCAAAGGAAGCTTTGCTTCGCAAAGAGCAATTGATTTCAGAAATAAATGAACTGGATGTGCAGCGTATTGAGCATGAAAATATAGCATTGGATATTCAGAAAAATATTGAAATACTTAAGTTTAATATTACCAAGTGGGAAAATGAGCTGAAAACTCTAAAGGCGAAAATCCGTATAAGTAAAGTTACTCAAGAAGTGAATAGGCAAATGGCTCAAATAGATAGTGATAGTACTTTGAATATGTTGGAGCGAATAAAAGAAAAGATTGCGGAAGAGGACGCATTGGCCCAGGCTTATGCTGCATTGAATAAATGTAATATTTCTGTTGATGACGAAATAGATATAGCGATTGGAGCGAATGAGCAAAATGTAGATTTGGAGCTTAATGAGATTAAGCGAAAATTGGGAATGCAATAACACTCTAAAAATAGTACTATGACAGACTTTTTACATACTTTATTTCATCCACTTCCTAACGGGGTCATGACCGTGTTGATGTTAGTGATAGCTATTTATTGGTTATTTGTACTGATCGGAGGCATTGGTTTTGATGATATTGATTTGAATATTGATTTTTCTCCGGAAGTAGATGTGGATGTTGAAGTTCCTGATATAGAAATTGATGTAGCGGATGTGGATACCGATAGTCATATTGCAGTAGAGAAAGTTCCTCAGGGAATACTGTTAAAATGTTTGTCATTTATAAATGTAGGACAAGTGCCTTTTATGCTGGTATTATCCACTTTTATTTTTCTATTATGGATCGGGTCACTCATTACAACACATTTCTTTCATGTTGATCATTTGGGGCGGAAGTCTGTTTTTGTATTACTACCTTTAGTTATTATAGGATTTTTCTTGACAAAGGTAGCAACCACTCCTATGGCAAAACTTTTTAAAGAGATAAATTATCAGGGAGAAGAAGCTACAGACTTTTTTGGATGCTCAGGTAAAATGCTTTCTAATATAGAGGGTCAGAAAGTGGGCACTGCTGAATTTCTGATAAATAGAAACCCGATTAAATTAAATATTATCAGTCTTAATGGAGAATCTATTAAATATGGAGAAACGGTAATAATCACCGAAGAAGTATCTGATAAACACATATACTATGTAATTAAAGATACTTATTAAGATTACAAACCTATTTGTAATCAGCAACACATGAATAATTCTAACTAAATAAATAAAAAACCTTTATGGAACACATTATTATCATTCTTGTAGGCTCTGTCCTTTTTATTCTGCTTGTGCTTTTAGGCATTTTAGCGTCATTTTATAAAAAAATACCTCAAGGTAAGGCTATCGTTCGTACCGGTGTCGGTGGAACTAATGTTGCCTTTAATAAAGGAATGTATGTAGTTCCTATTTTCCATAAAATGGAAATAATGGATATTTCAGTCAAAAAACTTCAAATAGAAAGAATGCAGCATGACGGGTTAATTTGTAAAGACAATATTCGTGCCGATATTAAAGTTGCCTTCTTTGTTAGAGTCAATAAATCAGTAAATGATGTCATCAATGTCGCTCAAACATTGGGTTGTGAGCGTGCCAGTGATTCAGAAACGCTTAAAAATATATTTGAAGCTAAGTTTTCGGAAGCCTTAAAGACAGTAGGTAAAAAGTTCGATTTTATAGAACTATACGAAGCCCGTAGAGAGTTTAGAGACGAAATCATAAATATTATAGGTACCGATTTGAATGGCTATATTTTGGATGACTGTGCAATAGATTATCTGGAGCAAACAGAAATGAAATATATGAGTGCTGAGAATATTCTCGATTCGGAAGGTATCCGCAAGATTACCGAGTTGACCGCTGCTCAGAATATCAATGCGAATTTGATTCGCAGGGAAGAGGAAAAAGTTATAAAAAAGCAAAATGTTGAAGCACGTGAAGCTATTCTCGAACTGGAAAGACAATTAGCTGAAAAAGAAGAGAAACAAAAGAGAGAGATAGATAATGTGAAATCTCGTGAAGAAGCCGAGATTCAGAAAGTAAGAGAAGAAGAGCGATTGAAATCTGAAACTGTAAGAATATCTACGGATGAGAGTTTAGCTATACAGGAAGAAAATAAACGTCGCCAGATAATTATAGCTGAGAAAAATAAAGAAAGAACAGAGGCAATCGAAAAGGAGCGTGTAGAAAAAGACCGTGCATTAGAACAAACGGAAAGAGAACGAATAGTGACTTTGGCTCAAATTGAAAAAGAGCGTGTTCTGGAAGTTGAGAAGAAAAATATTCAGGATGTCATTCGTGAGCGTGTCCAGCTCGAAAAAGGTGTAGTTGAGGAAAAACAAAATATCAAAGATATTGAAGCTTTTAGGGAGGTAGACCGTCAGAAGCAAGTAGGTATAACTATGGCTGCTCAGGAAGCTGAAGAGAAGTTGATTAAAACCGTAAAAGGAGCTGAGGCTGATAAAAAAGCGGCAGAAGAAAGGGCTAAACAATTGTTGATAGATGCAGATGCTAAGAAAGAAGCGTCAACAAAACAAGCCGAAGCAAGGAAAATTTTAGCCGAAGCTCAAGCAAAAGAAGATGCTACTTATGGTTTAGCGGAAGCAGAAATCATGAAAGCCAAAGCGGATGCAGAAGAGAAACAAGGTATTGTAGAAGCTTCTATTATTGAGAAGAAAGCAAAAGCCGAAGCTTACAGCATCGAAACAAGAGCTGAGGCGAAGCGAAAAGATGGATTGGTAGATGCTGAAATCACAAGAGAAAAAGCATTTGCTTCTGCTACCGGACAAGCCAGCATTATAGAGAAAACATCGATAGCTGAAGCTGCAGGAATAGAAGCGAAAGCAGAAGCTAAACGTAAAGAAGGTTTGATGGAAGCTGAAGTTTCGAAAGAAAAAGCTCTAGCCGAAGCTACAGGTATAGACGAAAAAGCTACAGCAATGAAAAAACTGGATGGTGCAGGGAAAGAGCATGAAGAATTCAAATTACAACTACAGAAAGAGAAAGATGTTGAAATGGCACAAATCAGTATCCAGAAAGATATTGCTGATGCGCAAGCTCAAGTGTTGTCTGAAGCATTAAAATCTGCTGATATCGATATTGTTGGTGGAGAGACCATGTTCTTCGAAAATATTGTAAAACAAGTTTCTAATGCTAAAGGATTTGATAATTTGGTGAATAAGAGTGAAAATATCCAGCAAATAAAGAAAGCATTAATTGGAAATGGCTCCGAAGGGGAATTGTTTGACAGGATCAGATATTATGTGAATAAATTCAATATATCAACAGACGATATTAAGAATCTGAGTATTGCAGGTCTTATCTTAAAAATGCAAAGTCAAAGCACCGAGAGTGAAGACAAAGGATTTTTGAGCAGTCTGCTAAATATGTCAAAATCATTAGGAATATCCAATAAGAAGTTATCATAAATGACTTTGTTTTTTTCTTGCAGGGATGCGATAATAGATCGTGTCTCTGCTTAATTAATCCGATGAGATAATTTTCATTTGAAAAACAGTATATGCAAGACACAGAGGATAGATCTGCTGAGACACTTGATGCAGGAACATATGAGATAATAAGAAAACGTTTACTTACTCAGCGCGAAGAACTTCAAAAGCGCCTGAATCAGCTAAACGAAGCCCGCAAGGAAGTATTTAATACAACTGATTTTTCTTTGATTGCCAATCAGCGTATCAGTACCGATAATAATTGTGTATCAAGAGGTATTATGGCTCTTGATAATCTATGTATTTTCGGCTATAACGTTCATTTCGGATTGCGCTCCGATATTCAGTTGAGTGATGTTTTTAGTATATATTTATTTGAAAACAATCAGTTTATACCGCAGCCCTTGGATCTAATTGCCGATCCTGATTTTATTAACGATTACAATAATCTCTATAAATACTATCGCGATTCTATTTTCTCCAGATACAGAAGAACGGAGAATTATCTGTATATGATTTTTCAAACCGGAAAAACAGTAGCAGACGCTAAAGCTTTTAAATGGCTGATTAAAGGAAATAAACTCATATATCAGGATGACAGGAGTATTCATGAAGTGACTAAAGCTCCTCAGCATGAATTCAAATGGATTAAGACCACGCTGGAAGATCGTCGTTTAGGGGTTTATCCACATATTTCTATTAAGGATAAAGTCTTTATTGAAGCCATGGGCGGTGATATTACTTTTAAGATAGAGGATAATACACAAACAGGAAAAGGTATATATTCGGAAGCTGTAGAGAACAAAGATCAGCAATTGGATGATGCTGAGTATTATTATACAGATTTGGGT
The DNA here is from genome assembly GCF_934668725.1 of uncultured Dysgonomonas sp. Lineage (GTDB taxonomy): Bacteria > Bacteroidota > Bacteroidia > Bacteroidales > Dysgonomonadaceae > Dysgonomonas_A. Next base: position 55,723 of record NZ_CAKUOF010000017.1, on the reverse strand, counting down.
AACCTGATTCTAATTCGAATAAAACCCTATCAGGAAGACTTTAGAGCCTTTGTATTTAATACTCGAACCAAAGAAGTACACAATATAAAAGCATTAAATGATATTGGGGTATTATTGCCAGATAATCATGGAGTGATATTTCCCAATGGATATTATTTGCAGAATGGAGAATACAAAGTTTTTGAGAGTGAATTGACAGATCTTGAATTTATTCGAAAAATACCATCTCCTAATGGCGAAGACTATTTGTTTATTTTCTATCAAAACGAACGGAATATTTATGTCTTGATGTCGTATAATATAATTAGGCAGCAAGTTGAAACTCCAATTATATGTAATGGATTTACCTTTTTTAAGGATGGTTCGTTAATATATTTCCGTTCCGAAAATGAAGCGACAAAACATCATCAGGTGCAAATCTGGAAAACACCCTATCAGAGAGAGCTAATTGAAAATATCGAGAAGACCGATAATTTACTTTATAAAATAGGCAATAAGGATATTGTGAAAGCAATGGCAGAGTGTCAGGAGGTGATTTATCTTATAAATAAGGAAGACTCTTATGAAGGACTGTACAGCGATATTGTAAAGAAGTCAAACGATATTGTAGATGCTTTTTTCTGGGCATCCAACAAGGAGATATATTCGATAGCCGAACCTCTTGTTCAGATAAAAGAAATAGCTAATACAGCTATTGATGAATTTGAAAAGGTTCAGGAGCAAAAGCGACATTCGTTGACTGTTTTGATTACTACTCAAGAGAAAGTAGAAAGCTTGTTGTTTAGTATCAAGAATGCAAAATTTGATACACTAGATAAATTAGTTAAAGCATTAGCCCAAACACGCAGGTTGCAAGGAGAAGTTATTGAATTGGCTAATGTCAAATACATTGACTTAAATAATGTCAATGATCTTAAAGAGCAATTAGCTGCCACTAATGGAAGACTATCGGATAGAACGGTAGAATTTCTTCTTCGTGATGAGGCTTTGTTTCCTTATGAGGAAAAAGTTCGTGCAGAGAAAGAGCAGGTTCAGTTGGTCTCAAAGGTTATTGATGCCAATAAAATAGATGCTAATTGTAAATCGATTTCGTCAGAACTGGAACTCCTGATTGATATTCTGAATAGCCTAAAGATTGATGATACTACACAGGCTACCCGTATTGTGGAAAAGATATCTGTCATATTTTCTTCACTGAATGAAGTTCGGGCACAACTCAAAAGACAGATCGATTCGTTGAAGAACAAAGAATCGGTGGCTGATTTTCGTGCCCAATTAACTTTGTTGGAGCAAAGTATTGTCAACTTTCTGGACTTGGCTACTTCTCCGGAAAAATGTGACGAATATTTTACTAAAGTAAGCGTACAGGTTGAAGAATTGGAAAGTAAGTTTGCCGATTTTGATGAGTTTATTATTAAAATTTCAGATAAAAGGAATGAACTGATAAAAGCTTTTGATGGGAAGAAAGCCCAATTGATTGAGCAGATAAATAAGCGAACATCAGCATTGGAGCAAATCGGTCTTCGCATTTTAAAGAATGTAGAGAATAAAGCGCAATCTTTTAAAACAAAAGAAGAAATACAAGCATTCTTTTCTACAGATCTGATGATCGACAAAATCCACAAACTGATTGAAGAATTGAAAGAGCTTGGAGATGTCTCAAAGGCTGAAAATCTGGAAAACAGCCTAAAGACCTCCCTAGAAGATTCGCTGCGTATACTAAAAGACAAAAACGAGCTGTTTGTTGATGGCGAAAATATAATATCATTAGGCAGTTATAAGTTTGCAGTAAACAGGCAATCGCTTGATTTGACAGTTGTGCGTAAAGAGGATAGGCTTTTCTATCATTTGACCGGAACCAGCTTCTATTATGAGCTGAAAGATAACGAAATCTATAAACATAAAGATTTGTGGGAGCAAGAAATTGTTTCCGAAAATTCGAAGGTATATAGATCCGAGTATTTGGCGTATTTGGCATTTCTGGAGAGGCAGAAATCTAAAGATTTTGATCTGAATGATTTTATAGCTAAAAGAGTGGAACAAAGCTATTCAGAATCGTATTTAAAAGGAGTACACGATTATGATGCTATACATATTTTCCGTTGTTTGGAATCTGTTCATTATCAGTTAGGAGTTTTGGCTTACCCTCCCCGCTTGAGGGTTGCAGCACAACTTTTCTGGTATATGATGAAAGCGGAGGAGAAAGAACATCTGTCAAAGCTAATAACTTCGGCTAACATAGTGTTGAAGGCGTTCCCCGGCTCAACAAATTATCAATATGTGATAGATCGGATTATAGGTCTGTTTAAATCGTGGAATATATATTTTACCGTACCTATCGGCTTCGAAAAGCAAGTTGCCAATTATTTATTTGAAGAATTTTCAGATTCGATGTCCTTAAGCTATAGCGAGCAATCTGAAAATTTGAGGAAATTTTTTGTCGAATATTTAGATAAAAATAAATTATCGAATAATTTTGAAGAAGATGTTCGTAATGAATCATTTAATCCTGTAGACAGATTCTATTTAGTTCAGAACTGGCTAAAATCTTTTGTCGAATTGTCTGATGATTATTCTCTGTATAATAAGTATGTAGAGGAAACAGCTTGTCTGTTGTTGTTGAAGAACCAGTCGTATTCATTAACGATTGCATCCGATATCTTAGATGTTAATGAGTTGAAAGGAAGCCATCCCATAATGGAGAATGGTCATTACGAGATAGATTATCATGAGTTTATTAGAAAAATGAGATCTTTTACTCTTGATAATGTACCTGCATACAATCGTTTTTCTGAGCTAAAAGAAAGATTGGTCTCTGATTATAAAAAGACATTAAAGGTGCATGAGCTAAATCCTAAGGTTTTGACTTCTTTTGTCAGAAATAAATTAATCAATGAAGTATATCTACCTTTGATCGGTTCTAATCTTGCTAAACAGCTAGGGGGGGCAGGCGAAAATAAGCGTACTTCGCGGATGGGAATGTTGTTGCTTGTTTCTCCTCCCGGATACGGAAAAACTACCCTTATGGAGTATTTAGCTAAAACGATGGGGTTGAATTTTGTGAAAATAAATGGACCAACCATTGGGCATTCTATAACATCTATTGATCCGGCAGAAGCGAAAACCTCGGGGGCACGTGAGGAGTTGAAGAAAATAAACCTTGCCTTTGAAATGGCTGATAATGTGATGTTATATTTAGACGATATACAACATTGCAGCTCAGAATTTTTACAAAAGTTTATATCTTTAGCTGATGGACAGCGTAAGATGGATGGTATATTTGAAGGCGAAAGTAAGACTTATGATTTGAGAGGGAAGCGTTTTTGTGTCATTATGGCGGGTAATCCTTATACCGAGAGTGGCGATAAATTTCAGATCCCTGATATGTTAGCTAATCGTGCAGATGTATATAATCTAGGAGATGTGATAGGTACATCTGATCATTTATTTAAGTTAAGTTTACTTGAAAATGCAGTGATAGAGAATCCGTATTTACAAAAGATAGCCGGACGTAGTTTCTCTGATTTTTATAATTTAATTGAACATATCGAGAGTAGGAGTGAGGATATGCCCGATCTGGAAGGTAATTATACACAACAAGATGTCGATGACTTCATCGCAGTCGCCAAAAGTAGCTTAACGGTAAGGGATATCGTACTGAAAGTAAATCAAAATTATATATCAAGTGCAGCCACACAAGATGCCTATCGTCTAGAACCTCCTTTTAAATTACAAGGTTCGTATCGGAATATGAATAAAATGGTTTGCCAAATTGTTCCACTAATGAATCAGAAAGAGGTTGAAGAGCTTATTCTATCTCATTACATTAGCGAGGCACAAACCTTAACTTCTGACAGTGAGGCGAATTTGTTGAGGTTGAAAGAAATTGCCGGGCAACTTACTTTTTCCGAAGTCGAAAGATGGAAACACATTAAAGAAGTGTTTAATAAAAATAATAAATTAGCGGGAATAAGTAAGGATAATGAAATCGGGCAAGTTATAGCTCAACTGGCTCAGTTTAATGATAATCTTGATGGTATCAAGAAAGTATTAAAATACACAGGTAATAATAATCTTGAATTATAAATCTTAAACAGTTATACTATGAACATTATCAAAAAGATTTTTCTAACGGTAACTAGTTTACTTTTAGTTGCTAATATGTATTCTCAGGAGGCGAAATTTTCACTCGGAGGCAAGGTTGGTATGAACTTATCTAATGTAGATATGGAATATATTGATACTGATGCTAAAGTTGGTTATCAATTGGGGATTGTTGCCGAATACGATCTTCAAAAAGATTTTTTCTTACGTTCTGGATTAGAAATAAATTCAAAAGGATTTAAATCAGATCTGATAACAGAAGGAGATATCAATGGAGATGGTATTTTTGGCGATTATGGAACTATAAAATCGTCTTGGAATATGGTATACCTCCAATTGCCCTTGATGGTGGGTTATAAGGTTGGGGTAACGGATGACTTTAAGGTAAATTTTTCTGTCGGGGGGTATTTATCATATGGTATTGGAGGAAAAACGACTAGCAGATTTGATGGATTTTTAAATTCACCTTCAGGTGAATTTAAGCACTTTTCGGAGCAATACAGGGATAATACCTTTTCTGATGATTTACTGAAGCGTTTTGAGGTCGGTTTAATTGGTGGAATTGGTGCTGAATTTAAATTATTCACATTTAATTTAGGATATGAATATGGCTTGAGTAATATTTCTCAGGCAGCTGTTGATATTCATAATCGTAATGCCTTTTTTACGATCGGATATCGTTTTTTTTGAGAAAAATGAAAATAATAAAATATAGAGGTTACCAATATATTAGGTAACCTCTATATTTTATTATTTAATTTGATATAATTTCTAATGTAATAGATGCTGTTTGGATATACTTTTTTATCAGATACGCATTTTTTAAGCGAATAGATAATATTTATTATTTATCACAATCCAAATATAAATCTTCTTAAAAACATAATTTCATTATTTGTAAGGTGTGCTTATCAAAATGGTGTTTTTTTGTTTTCTGTGCGTGCCAGTGTGTGTTATATTGATAAAATATATGAGCTAATAGATGATATTTGAAAGGAAAAGGTTTATATTTGTAGGAGAAATGTATCTATCTGTCATTTTAAGATCCTAAAGAACTAATTATGGAATCGAATCTATATGATTTTGTGCCGATCCTGATGCAAGTGGCATTTTCTGTTATTTTTGTATTTGGTACAATACTTGCGTCAAACTACCTTGGCCCTAAGCACCGATCATCTAAAAAGAATCAAAATTTTGAATGTGGAATTGATTCAATAGGTGATGCACGTACACCTTTTGCTGTAAAATATTTCTTAGTGGCTATTCTTTTTGTCCTTTTCGATATCGAAATTATTTTCATGTATCCTTGGGCGGTTAATTTTAAAACAATAGGTCTTGCTGGTTTGTTAAAGATGGGAGGCTTTATAGCTCTTCTTTTAGTGGGATATCTTTATATTGTAAAAAGAAAAGCTTTGGAGTGGGAAAAATAAGATTTGATATATTACTTTAATTGGAGTAAATGCTTCTTAAAGTAAGATTATCCAAAAGTTATTATTCTGACTTAATAATATGAATCATGAGTGAATCAACTAAAATAAATATAGTACCTGCACCGGATGGGTATACCGGGAATGGTTTTTTTGCAACCAAATTTGATTATGTAATTGGTTTGGCTCGGGCTAACTCGATGTGGCCTTTGCCGTTTGCAACATCATGTTGTGGTATCGAATTTATGGCAACTATGGCATCTACTTATGATATGGGGCGTTTCGGAGCCGAGCGTAACAGCTTCTCTCCACGTCAAGCCGATATGTTGTTAGTGATGGGGACTATTTCTAAAAAGATGGCTCCCATTTTACGTCATGTATATGAGCAAATGGCAGAACCGAAATGGGTTATTGCAGTAGGAGCATGTGCTTCTTCTGGCGGAATCTTTGACACATATTCAGTTTTACAGGGTATTGATAAAATTATACCTGTTGACGTATATGTGCCAGGTTGTCCTCCTCGTCCTGAGCAAATATTGGATGGTGTAATGCAGTTACAAGAAATTGTGAAAAGCGAATCAGTACATCGTAGAGGGTCTGAAAAATATCAGGAGCTTTTAGAATCATATAAATTTGAATAAGGTCGGAGACCTGTTATAACATAGGATAATAATGTCATTGGAAACTATCGATATTCAAAATAAAATAATAGAAAGATTTGGAGCAGATGTGTTGAATTTCAGAATGGAACAAGATATTCTAACATTCGAAGCCACTCCCTCTAGAATTAAAGATGTAATTCGTTTTATGAAAGAGAACGAAATTTTACGTTTCAACTTCTTGACTGATCTTTGTGGTGTGCATTATCCGGATAATGGTATTGAATCTCAGTTTGTAGTTGTATATCTGTTGCATAACTGGATGGATAACGTACGAGTCAGAGTGAAAACTTTTTTGAATGGTGAAAAGGTCGAGGTTGATACTATAACCGATATTTTTGCTGCGGCCAATTGGATGGAAAGAGAGACTTATGACTTCTATGGTATTAAGTTTGTCGGCCATCCCAATCTAAAACGTATTTTGAATGATGATGGTATGACATCGTTTCCGATGCGTAAAGAATATCCAATGGAGGATTCGGGACGTAGTGACAAGGACGACCGTTTTTTTGGTAGAACAACTAATAACTATCAACCCAAATAAGGTTTTAGACCTTCCTTTTCTTTGGTTAGTGCCATACACTAAAGAATGTTATAGTTAACGGATATGGCAATAGAAATAATATAAGTAAAAGACTGAAAATGTCAGACCTATTATTACACCCTGAACATCGCTTTGCGAAAATCTTGAGAGAGCATACTCCCGAAGATGGACGCGAGCTATCGGTTTTAAATTTCGGACCTACGCATCCTTCTACGCATGGTGTATTCCAGAATATACTGCTTATGGATGGCGAGCGTATTTTAGATGCCGATACTACTGTAGGCTATATACACAGAGCTTTTGAGAAAATTGCTGAAAATAGAGCATTCTATCAGATCACCCCGTTGACAGACCGTATGAACTACTGTTCTGCACCGATCAATAATATGTGCTGGTGGATGACAGTCGAGAAAGCTTTGGGGGTAGAAGTTCCTAAGCGGGCACAATATATGCGTGTCATAGTTATGGAATTGGCACGTATTACCGATCACTTGATATGTAATGGTATTTTGGGAGTCGATTTAGGTGCATATTCGCCCTTTTTATACGTAATGAAATACCGTGAGTTAGTTTACGAAATCTATGAGGAGATTTGTGGAGGTCGTTTAACAACAAACATGGGACGCATTGGTGGTTTTGAAAGAGATTGGAGCGAAGCTGCATGGCGAAAACTGGACGAATTCCTTGAAGGATTTCCTAAAGCTTGGGACGAACTCGAAAGAGCTTATCTGAGAAACCGTATATTTATGGATCGTACAGTAAATGTAGGGTCTATCTCTGCTGAGAAGGCAATGAATTATGGTTTTACAGGTCCAAATCTGAGGGCAACCGGTATTGATTATGATGTGCGTGTAGCAAAACCATATAGTTCGTATGAAGATTTCGATTTTATAGTACCGGTTGGCCAATCGGGTGATACTTATGATCGTTTCTGTGTACGTTGTGCAGAGGTCAAAGAAAGCTTGAAAATAATTCGTCAAGCAAAAGACAACCTACCCGAAGGAGATTATCATGCAGATGTTCCTGATTATTACCTTCCTCCTAAGGATGAAGTGTATACAAGTATGGAAGCTCTAATAAATCACTTTAAAATTGTAATGGGAGAAATTCCGGTTCCGGTAGCAGAAGTGTATCACGCAGTAGAGGGGGCCAATGGCGAATTGGGTATGTATTTAATTACAGATGGTTCGCGTACTCCATATCGTTTGCATTTCCGCAGACCTTGTTTTATATATTATCAGGCATTCCCTGAGATGATTAAAGGAGGAATGCTTTCGGATGCAGTGGCTACATTGTCAAGTATAAATGTTATTGCCGGAGAATTAGACGCGTAATGGAAAAAAGAGAATACAATCAAAAAATAAATATGACAGAGGAGCTGATGACTCGAATCAATGAGTTAATCAGTCACTATCCGGCTGATAAGAAAAAATCAGCTATGCTGCCTGTACTCCATGCTGTGCAAGATGCTCATGAGAACTGGTTAAGTGTTCCTTTGATGAATAAGGTTGCTGAAATACTGGAGGTAACACCGATTGAAGTATATGAAGTGGTAACATTCTATACGATGTTTAATCAGCATCCAAGAGGTAAATATACATTTGAATTTTGCCGTACATCCTGCTGTAGTATACGTGGAGGCGAAGATATGCTGGATTATGCCTGCAATAAGTTAGGTATTAAAGAGGGGGAAACCACCGATGATGGTATGTTTAGCGTTGTAGGTGTAGAGTGTTTAGGGGCCTGTGGTTATGGGCCTATGCTTCAATTAGGTGATTTTTATCACGAGCATCTAACCGAAGAAAAGTTCGATGCGTTAGTTGAAGACTGTAAACAAGGTAAAATAAAACTAGATTGATTTGCGATGGCTAGAAAGATATTATTTGAGAACATAGATATTCCCGGAATAAAGGATTACGAAGTTTATCGCAAAAACGGAGGATACAGAGCTGTAGAAAAGGCTATTAAAACAATGACTCCTGATGAAATCGTAGAACATGTTAAAACTTCGGGTATCAGAGGACGTGGTGGAGCAGGATTTCCTATGGGGCTTAAGTGGAGTTTTATAGATAAGAGATCCGGTAAACCACGCCACTTGGTCGTAAATGCCGATGAGTCGGAACCCGGAACTTTTAAAGATCGTTTCTTGATGGAGTACATCCCTCACTTATTGATTGAGGGAGCTATTATATCAAGTTTTGCATTGGAAGCTAATCTGTCATATATCTACATTCGTGGTGAATATATGTGGGTATTCAAGATTCTAGAAAAAGCTATAAAAGAAGCCTATGCCAATGGTTGGTTAGGTAAAAATATATTGGGAACAGGTTACAATCTTGATCTATATGTACACTGTGGTGCAGGGGCATATATTTGCGGAGAAGAAACTGCTCTGATTGAATCATTAGAAGGAAAAAGAGGTAACCCTCGTATCAAACCTCCATTCCCCGCCGTAAGTGGATTATGGGCAGAGCCTACTGTTGTAAATAATGTAGAGTCTATTTCTGCAGTATCGTGGATTGTGAACAATGGAGGAGATGAATACGCAAAGATAGGTTTAGGGAAATCGACAGGAACTAAATTGATTTCGGCTTCGGGACACATCAAAAATCCGGGAGTATATGAGATCGAAATGGGTATGACTGTAGACGAATTTATGAATTCTGATGAATACTTAGGTGGTATGATTGATGACCGCCCTTTAAAAGCATTCATTCCCGGAGGTTCGTCAGTACCTATTCTTCCTGCTAATTATATATTTAAGACTGCAAACGGAGAAGACCGCTTAATGACTTATGAGTCTTTAGCTGACGGTGGTTTTACCACTGGATCATCTATGGGATCAGGAGGGTTTATTGTCTATAATGATTCAGCATGTATAGTACGTAATACTTGGAATTTTTCACGCTTTTATCATCACGAAAGTTGCGGACAATGTTCACCATGTCGTGAAGGTACTGGATGGATGGAAAAAATTCTTGAACGTATTGAAAATGGTCATGGACGCCAAGAGGATATTGATCTTCTGTGGGATATTCAGAGCAAAATAGAAGGAAATACGATTTGTCCGTTGGGTGATGCTGCTGCATGGCCTGTAGCTGCTGCAATTCGCCACTTCCGTGAAGAATTTGAATATCATGTACGTTTCCCTGAGAAAGTAAAAAATAGAAATCACTTTGTAAATGAACCTATGGAAAAGGTTAGACATTTACTCTCATTATAAGTACCTATGAAAATTACAATAGATGGACATACAATAGAGGTAGAAGCCGGTACTACTGTGTTGGAAGCAGCACGTGCTATTGGTGGACCTAGTGTTCCTCCTACCATGTGTTACTATTCTAAACTGAAAGATTGTGGTGGCAAATGTCGTTGTTGTTTAGTAGAGATAAGTAAGGGGAGCGAAAAAGATCCTCGCCCTATGCCTAAATTACAACCATCATGTGTCACAGCAGTTCAGGATGGAATGGAAGTGAAAAGTGCTACATCTCCTAAAGCTTTAGAAGCTCGTAGAGCTGTAAGCGAATTTTTGTTGATTAATCATCCTCTAGATTGTCCAGTGTGTGATCAGGCAGGTGAATGTGATTTGCAAAATCTAGCTTATGGAAACAAGAACTTCAAAACCCGCTATAAAGAGCCAAGAAGAACATTTGAGCCAGAGGATATTGGTCCATACATACAACTACACATGAATCGTTGTGTGCTTTGTTACCGCTGCGTAAAATTGGCGGATCAACTTACACCAGAACGTGTACATGGTGTTGTAGGACGTGGTGACCATGCTCAGATATCAACTTATATATCTAAAGCTATCGATAATGATTTCTCTGGAAATATGATTGATGTTTGCCCTGTAGGAGCGTTAACTGATAAAACTTTCCGTTTTGAATCTCGCGTATGGTTTAATAAGCCCTACAATGCACATCGTGATTGCCCTAAATGTTCGGGGAAAGTAACCCTTTGGATGTTTGGAGATAAAGTACAGCGGGTTACAGGTCGTAAAGATGTATATCATGAAGTAGATGAGTTTATTTGTAACGATTGCCGTTTCCACCATAAAAATGCAGAAGACTGGGTGATTGAAGGTCCCCGTAAATTTGAGAAACCATCTGTACTTAATATAAATAATTATACACGTCCCTTGAAAAAGGTGCATATAGATGCTGATGAACTTATTTTAGAAGGTCGTGAGCAGGACGAAAAGAAAATAAGTATGCCTGCTATACCTTATGATGCTGTTGAATTAGAAGCAATAAAAGAAGTAAAAGAACAATAAGGTTAAACTATGGATAGCCAATAAAGGTTATAGCTAGTTTAAAACTGATAATAAATAGTTGAAACGACTTAGAGTAATATGGAAATTTCATTTATATTAGAAAAGCTTATTCTTATTGTAATAGTCTTTGCCGTTACAATGTTTTTTGCATTGTATTCGACTTTGGCTGAGCGTAAAATTGCAGGCTTTATACAAGACCGATATGGTCCTAACCGTGCTGGGATATTTGGAATCTTACAACCATTGGCTGATGGAGCCAAGCTTTTCTCGAAAGAGGAGTTTATGCCCGATACACCTAATAAAATCTTATTTACTGTTGGACCCGCTGTCGCCATGATAGTATCTCTTCTTGGTAGTGCTATTATTCCTTGGGCAAATAAATTTGTAATTGCAGGTGTAGAATATATTCCTCAGGTAGCAGATGTAAACATTGCACTTCTTTATGTTGTAGCTGTTATGTCTACTGCTATCTATGGTATAGTAATAGGTGCATGGGCATCTAATAATAAGTTCTCGTTACTAGGTGGTATACGTGCAGGAGCTCAGATGATTTCATATGAAGTTGCAATGGGCTTGTCATTGATAGCGTTGGTAATGATGACAGGAACATTAAGTCTTCGTGAAATAACTGAACAACAGGCCGGTTTTGGTTGGAATGCATTTTATCAACCTCTAACATTACTTATATTCTTGATTTGTTCCTTTGCTGAGTGTAACCGTACACCTTTCGATTTGGCTGAATGTGAGTCGGAGTTGGTTAACGGACACCATACAGAATTTTCTTCCATGAAGATGGGATTTTATATGTTCTCCGAATATGTAAGTATGTTCTTCTCATCAGCACTGATTTCAATCCTATTTTTTGGAGGATATAATTATCCTGGAATGGAGTGGGTTGCTGATAATTGGGGAGTAAATATGGCAAATGTCTTAGCTCTTTTATCTTTGTTAGTTAAAATATCATTTTTCATATTCTTTTATATGTGGATACGATGGACTATTCCTCGTTTCAGATACGATCAGTTAATGAGATTGGGCTGGAAAATATTGTTTCCATTAGCATTATTCAATATTTTGTTGGTGGGCGTATTGGTTTTGATTTTTAAATAATTACTCGCTATGGCAATAGAAAATATATCATTATCGGGAAGAAAGGCTGTTGCCTCAAATAAAGAAATGACTTTTTGGGAACGTCTTTATCTTATTGCGATATTTAAAGGAATGATGATTACTATCAAGCATTTTTTTTCAAAAAAAGTGACTGTACAATATCCAGAACAAAAACGAGAATACAGTCCTGTTTACAGAGGACAACATGTATTGATGAGAGATGAAGAGGGGCGCGAACGTTGTACTGCTTGTGGGCTATGTGCTCTGTCATGTCCCGCAGAAGCTATTACGATGAAAGCGGCTGAACGCACCAAGGATGAAATGCACTTGTATCGTGAAGAAAAATATGCAGCTATTTATGAAATTAATATGTTGCGTTGTATTTTTTGCGGATTGTGTGAAGAAGCCTGTCCAAAAGATGCAATCTATTTGACTAAGTCTCAAAAGCATGTAAAACCGGATATAACGAGACAAAACTTTATCTACGGAAAAGATAAATTGGTAATTTCAGTAGAAGATGGAAAGTCTGGAAAGTTTGAAGGGCTTAAACCAATAAAAGAATAACGAGTTAAATTAGGTCTGTGATCTTAACATATATAAAATGATAACGATAATTTTTTATATTCTGGCAACAATTACTCTAGGTACTGGTATTTTGACAGTTCTTGCAAAAAATCCTATACATAGTGCTATTTATATGGTTATCTGCTTTTTTTCAATTGCAGGTCATTTTCTAATGCTTAATGCACAATTTTTATCCGTAGTACATATTATCGTATATACAGGTGCTATTATGATATTATTGCTATTTACATTGATGCTTATGAATTTGAGTGATCAGCATGAACCGAAGAAAAAAATAGCTAGCCGTATTGCTGCTGTAGTAGCGGGATGTTTAACCGCAATTGTAATATTGGCTGTGTTTCTGAAAGCAAATATTACAATAGAATCTTATAAAACTGCCAATATAGACTTTCAGTCGGTTGAAGTTATAGGACAAGTACTACTTGACGAATATTTAGTGCCATTCGAATTTGCATCCATCTTGCTTATTACTGCGATGATTGGGGCTGTATTGATTTCAAAAAGAGAGAAAAAAGCTTAAGATATGCTGGATATATTAGAACAAGTTGGTATTAATAATTACATCTATCTGTCGACACTATTGTTTTGTGTAGGTGTACTTGGTATTCTGTATCGACGCAGTACAATAGTAATGCTGATGTCGGTAGAATTAATGCTCGCAGCAGCAAATTTGTTGTTAGCCGTATTTTCGGTTTATCATCAGGATGCAAGCGGGCAGGTTTTTGTCATCTTTGCGATGGCAGTTGCAGCAGCAGAAGTTGCAGTAGGGTTGGCTATATTAGTCTCAATCTATAGAAATATCGGTTCTATTGATATCGATAAATTAAAAAACTTGAAAGGGTAATTTTGAATGGAAACAGGGTTAGTATTATTACTTTTAATTTTTCCTCTGGTTGGTTTCTTAATCAATCTGAGTGTAGGTAAAAAGATTGGACGTTCGTTACCTGGTATAATTGCTACACTAGCGGTAACTGGTAGTTTTGCAATCTCTCTCTTTTATTTTATACAGATTCTTTCAACCGGACAGGCTATAGAAGTTCACCTTTGTGAATGGGTGGCTTTCGGTAAATTCTCTGTGAACCTAGCTTTTGTTCTCGATCAGCTTTCTTTGCTATGGTTATTAGTTGTGACAGGTATCGGGGCTTTGATACATATCTATTCGATAGGATATATGCATGATGATGAGAATGTAGATCGCTTTTTCTCATACCTCAATCTGTTTATCTTCTTTATGATTGTGCTGGTAACAGCCAATAATCTTCTGGTAATGTTTATCGGATGGGAAGGCGTTGGATTGTGTTCATACTTATTGATTGGATTTTGGTATAAGAATCAAGAATTTAATGATGCTGCTAAAAAGGCATTTATAATGAATAGGATAGGGGATTTAGGTTTCTTAACCGGAGTCTTTACATTAGCGTATTTATTTAATACTGTAGATTTCGCAACATTAAAACTTGCATTGTCTACAACTACCAGTCCAGAAGTTTCCGCTTTATTGGGCGTAGCTGCTTTCTGTTTATTTGTTGGAGCTATGGGTAAAAGTGCTCAAATACCTCTATATACTTGGTTACCTGATGCAATGGCTGGTCCAACACCTGTTTCTGCATTAATACATGCCGCAACGATGGTAACAGCAGGTATATTTATGATTACACGATTAAATTTCCTGTTTGATTTAACACCTGATATACAATATTTTATAGCTGTTATTGGTGCAATAACTGCATTGTTTGCAGCTTCGATAGGTATTATGCAGACAGATATTAAAAAAGTACTGGCATACTCTACTGTATCCCAATTAGGCCTTATGTTTTTGGCTTTAGGACTTGGTGCTTATGAGGTGGCGGTATTCCATGTAATTACGCATGCTTTCTTTAAAGCTTGTTTATTCTTGGGATCAGGTTCAGTTATCCATGCAATGGGAGGTGAGCAGGATATGAGAAAGATGGGTGGATTAAAAGGAGTTATGTCAATTACTTATATTACATTCCTTATTTCTACATTATCAATTTCGGGAATCCCCCCATTTGCAGGTTTCTTCTCGAAAGACGAAATAATGTTGGTTGCCTTCCAAAATAGTCCTATACTTTGGGTGGTTGCAATGTTGGCATCATTGCTAACTGCGTTCTATATGTTCCGAGTGTTGTATCTAACATTCTTCAAAGAATTTAGAGGTACTGCCGAACAAAAGAAGCATTTACATGAGTCTCCGTCAACAATGACTATCCCACTTATTGTGTTAGCTGTGTTGGCTACAGTGGGTGGTCTTATAAGTTTACCATTTGGATATAGTTGGTTGAATCATTATCTGTCTCCTATATTCTCAGGTGAAGGAGGTACTGTCGAAGCACATGGATTCTCAACAGAGCAGTTGGTCTTCATGGGTGTTTCTACACTAATCGCTCTTATTGGTTTGAGTCTCGCTTATTATAAGTATATGACTAAATCGGCTGTTCCCGAAGAAGATGATAAAATTAGAGGATTTGCTAAGGTACTTTACAATAAATATTATATCGACGAAATATATAACTCAATATTTATAAAGCCCATATATGCTATGGCTAGCTTCTTTAAAAATGTTGTGGAAAGTATAATAACAGGAGTTGTATTTGGCTTTGCTTTAGTAGCTAAAGGGTTATCTGCTCCGGCAAAAGCTTTACAGAACGGAAGTGTCGGTTTTTACCTGTCATTCTTTGTTGTAGGATTTTGCGCGCTGGTAATCTATTTATTTCTGACTTAAGTAATAATTTCAGCTAGTTAATGATATATTCAAAATTATAACAACTATAATTTGTCATAATTTCTAAAGAAATAAAAAGGTCTGAGACCTAAAATTAAAAAAGAGACATGAATATCGCTATTATATTAATCATTCTATTAGTAGGTGCAATTCTTACTTATCTTTCAGGAAATAAATGGGCTCCTAAAGTGGCTATGTTGTTTGCTGTAATAACTGCAATATTTTCTATTGCTTTATTATTAGAATATCACGATACAGGAGCAAATTTTAGTGTTCAGTGGATCAATAGCCCATCGGTGATGTTTTCGCTTAAAGCTGACGGTTTATCCCTAGTGATGGTATTGCTAACTTCTATATTGTTACCGATTATTTTACTTACAGCTGTATCACATACAGTTCCGTTCGAAAAATTACTCTATAGCTTAATTCTGTTTATGGCGTTTGCTATGACTGGAGTATTTTTAAGCAGTGATGCTTTATTATACTACGTGTTTTGGGAATTATCTCTAATACCAATTTATTTTATTGTAGTATTATGGGGAAATGGTTCGAAATCAAAACGGAGAAGATCAGCAATGACATTTTTCATTTATACATTTGCAGGTTCTCTTTTTATGTTGGGAGCCATTATATACTTGTATACGAAAACAGGAAGTTTCCAATTGCACGATTTATACAATGCTAACTTGAGTGAGACTGAACAATTATGGATTTTCTTAGCTTTCTTTTTTGCATATGCGATTAAAATTCCAATTTTCCCATTTCATACTTGGCAGGCAAATGTATATCAGAAAGCTCCTCTAGTAGGTACATTGCTTTTAGGAGCTTTGATGTCTAAAATGGCATTGTATAGCGCTATTCGTTGGCAGTTACCTATTGCTCCTCATGCTGCTCATAGTATGCAGACGATTGTCTTGACCTTGTCGATAATCGGTGTAATTTATGGTTCTATTGTAGCTCTTAAGCAGGATAACCTAAAGCGATTTTTTGCTTATGCATCTTTAGCTCACGTTGGATTTATTGCGGCCGGAATATATGCATTAACGATGGATGGTATTCAAGGAGCAGTATTGCTAATGGTAGCTCATGGTTTTGGAGTTGTGGGACTTTTCTTTGGATCTGAAGTTATATACAGACGATTCAATACTCCTTTGATCAGTCAAATGGGGGGAATTAAAGGCTTGGCACCTAAGTTTACAATAGCATTTTTCCTTATGATAATGGCTTCTATAGCTATACCCTTGTCTTTTAACTTTGTAGGTGAATTGACAATTATGTACGGCTTATATCAAGTAAGTATTTGGTATACTATTTTTATAGGTACATCTATGTTTTTAGGTGCATTCTTTATGTTGCACATGTATCAACATGTAATGCTTGGAGAATCACGCAATAAAGTATTTGCTGATTTAACTGTAAATGAGGGCCTTGTTTTTATTGTTTTGGCCGCTGTTTTATTGTTTTTCGGTTTGTACTCTAAGCCTATTGTCGATTTGGTATCGCCCAGTCTTCAAGAGATATTGATGTATGTTAATAGATAAGTTCAAAGATATAGTTTCCAAATTATCATCGGTTGATTAATTACGTAACTAAAGAAATAAAAAGGTTTGAATCCTTAAATAGATAACTGTTTAGCTAAAATATATAATGAGTACATTGATAGCTGTCTCTGGATTGGGCATTGTTTGTCTTTTATTAGAGATTTTAAATTTGAGAAAAATACTTGTCCCTTTAACCCTATTAGTGTTATTGGGTATATTGGGAATGACTGTTGCTGAATTTTATTCGGGTGAATCATTTTTCTATGCCGATAGTTATAATATGATTGTAAGTACCAGTTACTCTCGAGGTTTTTCTATATTGTTTATTACTCTTGCAACTTTAATTATTGCAATGAGTCCTGAATTTTACAAGGACAAAATAGAGAAGATTGCAGATTATGTATCTCTTAAAATTTTCCTTTTAGCAGGAGCAATAGCTATGGTTTCATTCGGTAATCTTTCGATGTTTTTTATTGGTATCGAAGTATTATCTATCTCAGCTTATGTATTGGCATCGAGTAGTCCGGCAAGAGTGAGTAGTAATGAAGCAGGAATGAAGTATTTTATAATGGGAGCTTTTGCCTCGAGTTTTATACTATTTGGTATAGCTTTGGTTTATGGAGCAATAGGCTCTTTTGATATAGAAACTATAACCATACTATCTGTTATAAAAAGTGGTGATTCATTGCCTATATGGTTTAATTTGGGATTTGTAATGATTCTCGTTGGTCTTTTATTTAAAGCTTCGGTAGTTCCTTTTCATTTTTGGGCACCCGATGTGTACGAAGGTTCGCCTACATTGGTTACAACGCTGATGAGTACCTTAGTAAAGGTTGCTGCAATTGCAGCTCTATATAAATCTGTAGTCATATTCGGAGTTGCAATGACTCCTGCTGTACAAATATCAATTGTTGTATTCTCTATACTATCTCTCACAGTTGGAAATATTACTGCTTTAAACCAAAAAAGCTTAAAGCGAATGATGGCGTACTCCGGGATATCTCATGCCGGATTTATGATGATGGATTTACTTTCTAACAGTAGTAATGCAACAAATAGTTTATTGTATTATGCAGCTGCTTACTCATTGGCCGGTATTGCAGCTTTTGCTGTAATTATGGCTGTAAGCGAGGGTAAAGGCCACGAAAATATAGAGAATCTTTATGGATTAGCCAGACGGAATCCTTTAATGGCTGGAATCCTAACCTGTGCTTTGGTTTCTTTAGGAGGTATACCCGTATTTGCTGGCTTCTTTGCTAAACTGTTTATGTTTACCCAGATGGTAGATGCCGGATATTTAATTCTTGTAATATTTGGTATAATTAATTCGATTATCGCTATCTTCTATTACTTTGGTACGGCTAATGTGATGTTCACTCAAGAGCCATCAAGTGAAGGAGCATTAAAAGTACCTGTTAGATACGTTCTCGTAGCTACTATAGCTATAATACTTAATCTGATTTTAGGTATTTATCCTTCTATTATAATGAATTTATCATTATAACCCTGAATATAATAATTTTAGAAGATATATTGTTTAAGAAAAAAGAGTGAATACAATTTGTATTCACTCTTTTATTTTGAGTAGGATTTTAAATAATCCTTGGACTATACCCTTTCAAATAAAGTGTAGGCTGCAGTTATTAATCCCACAACACCTATTGTAAACAATATTATCCCTAGAATATTATTAAATATCTTGAGCCCTCTTGGATTAAATTTTGATCGAACTTTATCAACAACGGTAGATACGAGTAGCCACCAGATAACTGTACCTAAGCCAATAGATAAAATTCCAACTATATTTTTTGATGAGTTGTTAGCATCTATAAAATTGAAGCGTGCAAACATAGCTATGAAGAAAAATAAGATGCCTATGTTTGTCAGATTTATGAAAAATGAAGAAACCAGGTTTTTCCAATAAGGAGATGTCTTTTCATCTTGTCTAAATAATTTTTTTGCCGGATTAGATCGATAAATATAGTAGCCAGCAATAAGAAGAAGAAAACTACCAGCTATTTGTAGCGGATAATGATTTTCTTCTACAAAATCCATAACAAAACTAATTCCCAATCCTGATATTATGGCATATACAATGTCTGATAAAGAGGCTCCTAATCCCGATATAAATCCGTGAAGCCGACCTTCGTTCAAAGTTCTTTGTATGCATAAGACGCCTATGGGACCCATAGGTGCTGAGACTAATAGTCCTATGAATATTCCTTTTAGTATAGTATCAAGCATTTCTATTAACAGAATAAAGTATTATTCTATATAACAAAGATAACATCAAATTTATAGAACCCAATAAAAATTGCATCTCATTAGTCTATATTAACAGCGTAATATTTATATTCTTCTGTTAGTTTTAGATAATATGTGAACGAGATGCAATTTTTTCTTTTTTTAGAAAGAGCTTAATTTCAATCCTATAAAGTAAGTTCGGGGTAAAGATGGACCGTATATATAGTCTGCATCTCGATTGATTCCTTTATCAAAATCATGTTGTCTACTGTTAAAAATATTTTGTATTCCACAGCTTATTTCTGCTTTATTGTATGTATTCAGCTTAAAAGAATAAGTAATTTTTGTTGTCATATCAAAAAACTGAGGTGTTTTCTTTAACTCATCATTTTCGATATATCCGGCGAGATGTGGTACATACATAGATCCTGTATAGGTTCCTGAAAAAGCAATAGAGAATGGTGATCGTGGGCTAGCTGTTGCTGATATAAAACCATATTGTTCCGGTGATCTTAGTATATTTCTAGTAGGTTCTATGGTTTCGTCGTCTGACCATCTTTCAGGTGATTTGTATCGACCTTTTTGAATAGTATATCCACCATCTATTTGAAGCCATCCGTATGGTTGTATCGATGTTTCAAAATTGATTCCTGATATGGTGGCTCTGTTGGCGTTTTCTCTTTGTACCAGTGTATTTCCTGTTTCATTTTCGCCAATAAATCGATCTATGAATGCATTATCTATGCGGGTGAAGAATCCTTCTATTAGAAAGTATGAATAAAAATCTTCGTTGTAAAATTTAGTATCAAGCCCTCCGGAGAAACTTCGAGATCGTTCAGGTTTTATATTGTCGGAAAAACTTAATAAGGTTGCTTTTCCTCCTTGTATTGGTATATCTAAGTCTCCTCCTGTAATTTCCGGTGCTCTATATCCGACAGTATATCCTCCTCGTAAATTGACATCTCTAACTATTTTATATCGTGCATTCACTCTTGGCATAATATTTAGATTATCAACAAGAGAATGCTTTTCTAATCGTGCTCCAATAGCTATGGATAATCTTTCGTTTTGCCATTCATTTTGAAAATATAAAGTTCCAATATTGATATTTTGATTTTGTTTGTAATTATATCCCGGAATTTCATTTCGCAGCATGTCGTGGCTTTGAGTGTATCCACTTACAAATTTGGCAGGCATAAATAAAAGGTTATTTATATTCATCTCGTACTTAACATTTCCAATTAAAGTTAATTCTGTGGTTTTCCCATATCCATTTGGTTCGTGCTCTGCTCCGAAATAACTATCACGATAAGCATCTTGGATAGATAGGTGTATATTTAAACGGTGCTTATTGCCTTTAAGATGCTGAGAATAGTCTACAGAGCCCGAATGTATCTTAAAGTGGCTGTATTCTGCTATATTTGCTTCGTGTGGAGGTTTATTAAAGCTGTCCCCTCCTCTTCGTTCTTCCGAGGTGTATCGATATTCTGCTGCAATTTTACTGTCCTTACTAGGTTTTAAGAATGAACTGAAACCTAAAGAAGATGCTCTGTTTTTACCAATTTCAGAAAATCCATCATCATTAGCATCCCAAGGGTTCCGACTTCTCATATTACCAAATACACTAATGCCTGACGTCTTACTCTTATCAATGAGCGATGTGTTGAATAATAGCATATTGTCAGCAGATTTTCCCTCGATAAGAGAAAGATTATACTTGATTTCATAATAATTATTCTCCGGTTCTTTTGTAATAATATCTATAACTCCTCCTATAGCATGTGATCCATACAGAGCGGAGTTTCCACCTCGTATGATATTTATTTCATCTACCATATTAAGAGGAATTTGATCTAAGCCATAAGTTTTGGTCAATGCTCCGACTACAGGTTGGCTATTAATTAGTATTTCAGAGTAATGACCTTCTAGTCCATTAATCCTTACCTCTTGCGAACCACAATTCTGGCAAGTCGTTTCAACCCGTACTCCAGGACTAAAGTTTAACCCTTGAGAAAGGGTTAGAGATTGAGTTGCCTCGAATGTTTTTGGCGTAAGTTGTGAAACAACAATGGGAGAAATATCTCTTTTTAGCTTGGAAATGGAAGCTGTTACAGCAACTTCTGCTAATTCGTAATTTTCGAAGTTGAGCTCTATTACTATTTTTTTTGTGCTATAAGGGGCTAGGTTTATTTCTTGCCTTTCTATAGCATAGCCTAATGCTTGTACTTGTATTATATATTTTCCGGAATGAATATTTTTTATCAGGAAATTTCCATCATCATCTGATAGAGCCTGAGAGCGTGTTCCTTCCAAAGAAATTGTGGCATCAACTATTGGCTCCTTTGTTTTAGCATCTATTACTTGTCCGGAAATATGTACTATGTGTTCGGGACCTGCATATATGTGCATTAATGATATTGAAAGAAGTAGTATGGCGAGTATATATTGTAATTTCATAATTTTCATCTTTTAATCTATAGAAATAATAGCCATTTTATAATGTGGAGAATAGCAACTTCCGGGCTACTCGAAAAGCAGCTTTCTATAGGTAACCTTATTAATATAATGAGGTTATTATCCAAACCCTGTAATAGAGTATCAGATTGAATTTTATTAAATATGTGGATGTCTTTTATGTGTTATTTAGATTAATAGCACATAAAATTTTACAGAAAGAATAGAGCCTTTCTGTCTATAAAGATGTTTGTTTATAATGAAGTATTAAACTAATGGCGGAGCTCGTAAACTAAATTGCCTTTGTGGAGTAATTATTACAGGGCTGACATCATATTCATAGTAGAATATCTTTTTAGAAGTCAGTATAATATCTGTAGAAATAAACGACTTTGCCTCACCGGATGTTATATTAGATAATTGATTTGCTGTAAAGAATGAAGCTGCAGTGTGTTGATGAGTCTCTAATGGTAATTTGTTAGAGTTGTTTGGTATATCTTGTGATTTTCGGTATGGATGTGAATGTACGTATATAACTCCTTCATACACGTGCATATGAACAAATAAAGAGACAACAGCAAAGTACCCCAAATAAATTAGGAATAATAGGTACGTTGCATGTTTTCTCTTATTTCTTAACAGCATCTGATAACTTTCGTTATGCTATCCTGAAATTTGTCAGGTAGCTGTTTTGGGGAATATTTCTTATGATTCTAGAACTTACTGTATATAAGGCTAAGTCTCATATTTTTTTCATCGCTTCTGATTATACTGGTTGCAGGTTGCATATAATTAAATACACCGGTCAGATAACTTGTTCCGTTTGCATCTGTTTTGTAAGCTACTTCTACAGGAATGACTGCAAATACAGGATCTTTAGTCAAATTCATATCTTTATATGTATTGATCAGAGTAGATATATTTGCAAAGTTATAGATATTGTTGCTTTCTCTTGTGCCTATAACTGTTGTTTTTCCATCGTATAATTTTCTTTGGCTGAAAAATGAATCAATAGAATCTTTATTAATAAGTAATAATGTCGTAGGACGACCCAATTCATATTTAGCTGTAGATTCTTTTTCAGTATAACCTTTCAGTGTGAATAGTGCTGTATTTATTGTTTTGAAACTTTTCTTAGCCATATTTTCCCTAATCTGATTGATCGGAAAAGTTACTTCAGTATAGACTCCTGCCGGAGTTTTTAAATATGTAGCACCTGTTCCTTCAACAAATAATTCATCCGGATTTTTATTCTTGATATGATTTAGTTGCATAACTTCAGGCGTTACTGTCAATGAAAATGTCGCATTTCTTATAGTGTCGGCTGTATTATCGTGGTTGCCTAATACATCATTGTATTTATAATAGATATCAATAGATGTGAAAAGTACTCTAATCAAACTGCCCGACCCAAAGTTTGTTGTGACATATGTACCTTTGAAGAAATTATTAAAGGAAGTATTATCTGTAAATTTTTTATCTTTCCAGCCATTGTATATTCTTTTTCCAAATTCAATACCTAGATCAGCTATAATTTCACGCTGGTTTGTGGTTTTTGATACAATTTTTGCTCCACTTATAGTATAAGCTTCGCTAGCTAAAAGAGTTGGCTTGTCTCCAATATACTTTGTTGGATCGGCGTTGGTATAGAAGTTTTCGGGAATTGTCTTAGTAGCTTCATATACTGATAACCCCATTGGAGCAAGTGTGTCTCCACTATAACTATTAAAATCAATAGCAAACTGTACGGAATCAATCTTTATTAAATTATCTTGGAATTTACCCCCTTCAGGGAAATAAAATTGACATAAGTAATCTGATTTTATGGTTCCGAACAAATTATCTTCATATTGTCCTAATACTCCATTTATGGTTCGGGCATATACCGAATCCTTCATTGATATGGTTCTTGCTTTTATTGCTAATGTATCGGTTAATATAGATATACTATCTGCGGGTGGTTGAATTGTTCCTCCAATTGAGTTCAAATCATCATCACAGGATGCAAAAGCTAATGCTATAAAACAAGAAACTATCGCGAATACGGACTTTACTTTCATTCTGCTTTTAAATTACATTTTGGTTGCCCAAAGATCAGAAAAAATACGTAGCTGCAAAAACAAAAAAACAATTTTCAATATTTTTATGAATTTGTATAATTACAAAGTGTCATAAAAGCTATTGATTGCATCTGCCGATTCGTCTACATCTCCCTGATAGGGAAGAAATTTGATTTTGTTATTATTAATATACTCTAATAAAGCGGGGTTAACCGTTTCTGCAGTTTGAATAACACCATCTGCGTATTTCATGGCAAAGTTGGTCAACTTAATATAATTAATATCTTCACCGGTGGTAAGATCTTTAGTATATTTATCCGTAATTCCGGCTAATTTAAGTTTAGAAGCGAATTTATCGGAGAATGATTGTTTAAAATCGTCATTATATAATGAATAAACAACTTTAGCATCTTTGAAGCAGGGGTCATCAGCAAATGCTGTTTTAATATACAAAGGAGTCAAAGCTGTCATCCATCCGTGGCAATGTATTACATCCGGAATCCAGCGAAGTTTTTTTATTGTTTCAAGCACACCTCTTACGTAAAATATACTACGTTCGTCATTATCCGGAAATTCTTGCCTATCATCATCCATAATAGTATTTTTTCTACTGAAAAAATCATCATTATCAATGAAATATACTTGCATGCGCGCTGCCTGTATTGATGCTACTTTTATAATAAGCGGATGGTCTGTATCATCTATTATAAGGTTCATCCCAGATAGGCGTATAACCTCATGCAGTTGATTACGACGTTCGTTTATATTTCCAAATTTAGGCATGAAAGTCCTGATTTCTTTGCCTTTTTCTTGTATTGCTTGAGGTAGGTATCTGCAAGTATTTGCTAGTAAAGATTCAGGAAGATAAGGGGTGATTTCTTGTGTAATAAATAAAACTCTTTTTATGCTCATTGTATACTGTCTTCAATTATATGAAAGTACAAAGATAATAAAAAAAAAATTGGTTTTGAGCAATTTTCTCAGAATGAAAATTTGTAGAGGTTTAGTTAAAGATGAATTTTCCGAAAATGAAGTCTTTCTAAAATTTTATTTCTCATAAAAATTTAGTTGCTTTGCACAATCTTTTTAAAGGCCAGTTGAGGTAAAGGTTTATGATAACTCTATACACTATTAATGATCTGCAAAATGCAGTGTCGATAAGTAAAAATGAGAGAAAAACAATCGGTTTTGTTCCTACTATGGGAGCTTTACATGAAGGACATATTTCTCTAGTGAAAAAATGCCGTGAGCAAAACGATGTTTGTATAGTTAGCATCTTTGTAAACCCGACACAGTTCAATAATCAGACAGACCTGGAGAAATATCCCCGAACGATTGATGAAGACATTAAACTTCTAAATTATGCCGGTGTCGATATCGTTTTTGTGCCTTCTGTACAGGAAATATACCCTGAGCCGGATAATCGCCAATTCGATTTCGGACAATTAGATAAAGTGATGGAAGGTAAGTTCCGTCCCGGACATTTTAATGGTGTTGCTCAAGTTGTAAGTCGTTTATTCGATATTGTGAAACCGGATAAAGCATATTTCGGTGAAAAAGATTTTCAGCAATTGGCAATTATCAGACAAATGGTTCGCCAATTAAATATTCCGGTCGAAATAGTACCGATGCCTATAAGGCGTGAAGATAGTGGTTTGGCTATGAGTAGCCGTAATCAACGATTGACCGAAGATCAAAAGAAAGATGCCGTCAATATATATAGAGTTTTATCGGAGAGTAAGACCTTATATAATAATAAAACAGTAGAAGAACTTCGATTTTGGGTTATAGAAAATATTAACAAAATTGCTTCTTTAGAGGTTGAATACTTCGAAATTGTAGATGGAAATACTTTACAGCAAATATCTGATTGGAAAGATACCCAATATGCAGTAGGCTGCATTACTGTTTTTTGTGGTGAAGTTCGTTTAATTGATAATATTATATATTACTCTTAACAATATCTGTATAAATTAATATTTGCAGAAACAATAAAAAGGTCAGGAGCCTTAATTGAAAAGAATGAAAATAGAAGTTTTAAAATCAAAAATTCATAGAGTTACTGTAACCGATGCCAGCTTAAATTATATCGGAAGTATTACTATTGATGAAGATTTAATGGATGCTGCTAATATGATAGCAGGGGAAAAGGTATCTATTGTAAATAATAATAACGGGGAACGTTTCGAGACTTATATCATTAAAGGAGAGCGTGGAACAGGTACAATCTGTCTGAATGGTGCAGCAGCCAGGCGTGTACAGCCGGGCGATATTATAATTATTATATCATATGCCATTCTGGATTTTGAAGAAGCGAAAACGTTCAAGCCTTGGATCATATTTCCCGATACGAAAACAAATAAATTAATAGATTAAAAAAGTAATAATTTAATATAAGAATTGGGGTGATGTATTTTAGTCATCCCTTTTTATTTTAGATTAGCCGAATTGAAGTTATGGCATATTCGTATAAAGATATTTGGAAGGTAAGTCTTCCCATAATGCTAGGTTTGCTGACACAGAATGTTATGCAAATTACCAATACAATATTTCTGGGTAGAGTAGGGGAGGTTGAGTTTGGAGCTGCCGGACTGGCAGGTATATATTATATAGCATTTTTTATGCTGGGGTTTGGGTTCAGTATAGGTGCTCAGATAATGATAGGGCGTCGGAATGGGGAGAAAAACTATGATCAAATAGGAACTATAGTTCTTCAGGGAATGATGTTTCTTTTGGTTTTTGCAGCTTTGTTGTATGGACTTTCTAATATTTTTTCAAAAACGTTACTGCCAACACTGATTAAGTCTCATCATGTTTATGAAGCTGCTTCCGAATATTTACATTGGAGAACATTTGGTTTCTTTTTTGCATCAGTAAATATAATGTTTCGAGCTTTTTATGTAGGGATTGCACGAACCTCGGTTCTTACTCTGAATGCAGCAGTGATGACTGTTGTAAATATAATATTTGATTATGTTCTTATTTTTGGAAATTTTGGATTTCCTCAATTGGGTATAGCTGGAGCTGGTATGGCATCGGTTATTGCAGAGATTTCCTCAATTATATTTTTTATAATATATACTTTTAAGACTGTAGATTTAGGAAAATATGGCTTCCATAAAATGAAATTTCGCTTTTCTGTCATCAAACGTATTCTTAATATTTCTGTATTTACAATGGCACAGTATGCAATTTCTATGTCTACTTGGTTTATCTTCTTTTTAGCGATAGAGAATCACGGAGAAAGAGATTTGGCAATTACTAATATTATCCGAACTTTCTATATGATCTACTTTATTCCGATGAATGCATTGTCTACTACGGCAAATACATTGGTTAGTAATACAATGGGTACAAGTAAGTACCATGAAGTATGGCCTTTAATTAAACGAATTTGTTTGTTAAATCTAAGTATTGTAATACTTATGGGATTATTTACTTTAGTAAAGGCTGATTTCTGGATCGGACTAATTGCTTCTAATAAAGATATGTCTTTGGTACAAGAAACCATTATGCCATTGATCGTATTGGTTTGTGCTTTACCGATATGTAGTCTTGGTACAGTTTTGTTTAATTCGATATCCGGAACGGGTAATACTCGCTGGGCACTAATCTTCGAGATGATTACAATTGTTCTCTATGTTGGAGTTATGTATGTGATAGTTATTCACAATAAGTCATCGGTTGCAGTATGTTGGACTGTAGAGTATGTGTATTGGGGAACTCTTATGGTATTATCCTATTTATATTTAACTAGAGGTAAGTGGCAGAATAAAAGTATATAAGCTTGTAGTATAGTAGCCTTGAAGGAAGATTAGGACGGCAAACTAATTATAAAAAGAAAGCTTCAGAAATTGGTTAATCCAAATCTGAGGCTTTTTTCTTTACTTTCTTTATTTTTTTCTTTTTTTTCTCGCTTCCTCCAAAGAGAGACTTTACTTTTTTCATAATCATTCCTACAATCATGGGTTGCACCATCTCCCAAATAAAGGGAGCTGCACCAAGAAGCATTTGAGTGACTACTGAAGACGACTTATCTTCTTCCTCTTCTTCCTCGGAGTTTTGTTTCTTCCCAGATACAAGGGAAAATAAGTCACCAATACCACTTTTTGCTGAAGATAGAACTGTGCCTACAGCTAATCGACCGAAATGCCCTTTGGCATATTGCCAATTACCTTGTAATTTTTGTTCGTACTCAGTACACTCATTCTTTAGTTGGCTTCTTTCTAATCGAAGTTCTTGTAAAGGTGATAATTTAGTCTTCATCCACTTCTATTTTCTTGATTGTACGTAAAGTTATGTTCACAAAAGCTCTTCGGATTCTTTTGGCATTAAGTATTAAACCCAATAAAGCAACTAATGTAATAAGTATCAGAACTCCAAAACCAGCCGCATAGTTATTCAGCAATTCACCAATAACAAATCCTAATCCAACGAGGATGAGAATGAACAAGATGAGTGCAAAAACACTCATCATCAGGCCATATATAATAAAGGACGATGCACTTGCAATTTTCTCAAAAGCTTTGAGTTTAATAAGTGTAAGACGCTTTTCTATATAGCTTGATAAGTCTGCTTTTGACTCATCTATAAGTTCACTAAAGTTTTGATATTCTTCGTTGTTATTCTTCATCCTCTATAAGCTCTTCCAATTCATCTTCAACTTTAGAGCATGAACCTTTCACATTGTTTTTAACTTTATCAACTAATTTGTTGATTTCGTGCATCCATTCTTCTTTTTTATCTGATGCGGCAACATAACCTGCTGCAGCACCAATGGCAGCACCAATAGCTAAAAACAATAAGTTTGAATTTGATTTTCCCATAGTTGTAATATTTATTTTATTAGTAACTTTTTATTTGTATTGTTATATAATTAACAAGAAATATCTCTTATTGTTTAGATTGATAATCTAAAGTAATACTATTTTGATTAAAGAATTGAATTCATAGACTGTAATTAACTTTTGTTAATCACTCTATGACATCACCAAAAAGTGTAGCCGAAGTGCTTCCTGTTATTTTGACCTTTACAAACTCTCCAATACGGTGATTGTTTTTATCAAAAATAACGACTTTGTTTTGTGATGTTCTTCCAAAAAGCTGTTCTTTCGATCTTTTTGAAAATCCTTCTATTAAAACTTCAAATACCTTGCCAATATCGTTGATGTTACTAATACGTGAAAGCTCGACTTGGAGGTTAATGATTTCCTGTAGACGTCTTGTCTTTACTTCTTCTGGTACATTATCCTCTAATTTTTTTGCAGCATATGTTCCCGGGCGCTCCGAATATTTAAACATAAATGCCGAATCGAAACCTACTTCTTTCATCAAGGATAGAGTTTCTTGATGATCTTCTTCTGTCTCAGAATGATACCCGCACATTATATCGGTAGAAAGTCCACATCCCGGTATAATTCTTTTAATTGCTTCTATTCTGTTCAAGTACCATTCTCTGTCATATTTTCTTTTCATTACACCCAGAATTTTTGTACTTCCTGATTGTACAGGCAGATGGATAAACTTGCATAAATTGTCATACTTAGCGATGACCTCAAGTGTTTCATCTGTCATATCAGTAGGATAGGATGTTGTGAAACGTATACGCATATTAGGAGCTTCTTTAGCAACAAGTTCAAGAAGTGCTGGAAAGTCAACGATTGTACCATCTTCTTGAGTAAATTTATACGAATTTACATTCTGACCTAATAAAGTGGCCTCTTTAAAACCTTTAGCCTTTAGATCATTTAACTCATTAACGATACTTTGAGGATCTCTGCTTCGTTCGCGACCTCTGGTGTATGGAACAATGCAATAAGTACATATTTTGTCACATCCACGCATAATGGAAATGAATCCCGAAAGATGATTTCCTCCAATCTTTAAAGGTATTACATCTTTATAGGTTTCGGTTTTGGAAAGCTGTACATTGATTGCTTTTTCTCCATTTTCGGCAGCACCTATCAGATTAGGTAAATCCAGATAAGCGTCAGGTCCTACTACAATATCAGCATGATGTTTGTCTAATAGTTCTTCTTTGGCTCGCTCAGCCATACAACCCAACACCCCAATGATGAGATTTTTATTCTTCTTACGCTTTATGGCATTCAGTTGGTCAAGGCGTTGAATAACTTTTTGTTCGGCGTTGTCGCGTATAGAACAAGTGTTTACAAATATTGCATCCGCTTCTTCTATTTTTTCAGTCATTCTGTAGCCGTCCATTTCCATTACCGATGCTACCACTTCGCTGTCTGCTACGTTCATCTGACAACCATACGTCTCGATGAACAATTTTTTGTCAGTCGTGGATTTAAAGTCCAGTCCTAATTCGTTGCTCATAATCTATTAATGTTATAAATATGTAGCAAAAATAGTTTATTTATATGATATCCTTAGACAAATCGATATAAAAATAGGCAGAATACATTTACAGATACAGATAGTGTTAATCGAAAATGTTTTGCAACAATATGGTAATTACGGTAGTAGTAGACCGGCAATGTTCAAATAAAAAACGTTCCAAATGAGTGGAACGTTTTTATAATCTAGTCAATTTATTTTTTCTTTATAGTTTATAGGTTAGCCCTATAGTGAGGTATATGTTGTACATATTAAAATCGATGGCTCTAAAGTCAGAGGGGAATATGGATGTTAGTCCCCAATTTAGATTGCTGTAGATTCCAAATCTGTCGTTGACTTTTTTCTCGGCTCCTAATATAAGTCCAAAATCAAAGTTTCGAAGTTTGTCGTTGAAATCAAAACTGGCTTTTGTAATCTCTACCTTCTCACCTGTAGGTTCATTTACACGGATATAACCATCAGAGGCTGTCCCCGAAAACTTGCCACTAAACAAATACGAAACATAACCTCCTGCCCGTAATTGCCAACTCTGGTCGATATTAAATGTTGCATACAGGGGGATGGTTGCATATGCCAGTTTTACAACAGTTTCATTTTTTCCGACAAAGTAGCCTTCAAGGGCATCATTACTTCCATCTTCAATTACGATACTTGTATAGATGTATTTAACGGTTACCCTTGTCCCCATCCCTTTATAATCAAGAGAAATTCCACTGCCTAATCCCCATTTTTGATTAAGATTATACGTGATATTATAGCCCAACTGCGGCGTAAACTGTGGCCACCATGCATCTATAGAGCGTATTTCAGCAGGGATAGAGGTAGGGGTGGTTGCTCCAATATTGAAACCGGCAATAATTTTATGTTCGAATCGATTTTCAGTTCTTTCTTGACTGAATATGCTAAATCCTGAGAAAAATAATAGCAGGAGTATTAGTTTGTATTTTAGTGATTTCATGAAGTATATATTATTGTATCTTTAATTTTTTAAGTTGCATACGACTTCTACATCATCTACTATAAGAGTACTTCCTACTGCACCTTCATAGAAATCTCCATTTTTGCTTGAAGCAAAAACAATTGCGAGTTTGTAGTTGTATAAATCGTAGTTCATATCTTCAGTATATACAAAAGGTAATTCAAATTTCGTGAATTGAGCTTTAGGAGATCTGTCTTCCAGTATTGCCTTTGATATAACCTTATCAGATGTAAGGATATTTTCTCCATTCAAATATTCAGAAAGACCTTCATTTCCTTTTGTGACTTTATATACTACTGCATATATAGAAAACTCATCTGTTTTGTTTGGCACAATCCCTTCTCGGTTGATTAATGTATCTCCCGGCGTATATTTATAATATCCGGTCATCTTTATAGGTTTGCCACTCTCTTTTGGATGTATTTGTCCGAAAAGAGCAGATTGGGGAGGGCTTGCCATATTAAGTTTAAAGTCTCCTCTGAATAATGATCCTGAAAATATGGGAACATAACCTGCCACCAAAAAAGTTCCTCCTCTTTGAGTTTCGAGTAGGGCTGCATATTTTCCGCTAAAGCAGTCGGTTGTGGATCTGGTTGGATAAAGGTCTACTTTACCTAGTTTTGCAGTCATGATTCCCTGATTGGCCGAACTCCACATATCATCTGTTAAGGCAGGGTATTTCCATAATCCACCTTCCATAAACCAATCTTCAAAGTCAAATTTCAGACTGAGAGACGAAGTCACACTCACAGTATACACTTTGGTATATTGCTTATCTTCGGAAACAACTGTATAAGTAACATCGTTTGTGAAGTCAACAGTGTCACCTGATGCCGGAGTAATAGTAGCTCCGGGGGTAACTGTAATCTGGGGTGCCAATTTTTTATTGAAATTGGTATTTTTTATTATAAGAGTAACTTTGTTATTGCTTATTACTGAATTTACCAGAATACTATCAGGTAAAGAAAAGGATTCTATATCAGCTTCTTTATTTAGAGGTTCATCCTTTATACATGAGGAAAAGAGAGGTAGTACAGAGATGAATAAAAGTAAGATTTTAAATTTCATTTTATTTATTCTTATAGTTGGTTTATGAGAATGATGTGTTTAATATACGAAAATGATTCTAATTTATATTCTAATGTATGCAAATATACATGCTCATTTTGTAAAGGTAGTTTATTTATATGGATTTAATAGCTGAGATAATGTGAATTTACTTGAGATAAATGGAAGATGCTATATAGGAGTAAAGGTTTTTCTTTGTTCATTCAAAGAACGACTAATCTCTTCATTTTTTGCTGATAATAAGTAGATATAAAGGATTATTGACCATGAAAATGTTTTTGACAAAAAGTTGTAAATTCAAATACATAATTCGTACCTTTGTGAGGTGCAAAATACTCAACAGAATATAGATTGATTTGTATGGAAAATGTAATCGTATATGTAATAGTTGCAGTTATTGTAATTGTAAATATTGTACGAACTTATCAAAAAGAAGCTAAAAAAAATAAAGAAAGGACTCTTTCTCAACCGGTACGTCCGATTATCTCTTCAGTGCCTGCGCTTTTCTCAAAACCCCAACAAGTAGTTGAAAGTACAAGTAATTCCGAATATCTGAATACATATTCATCACAATCTATTGGATATGTTTTTGTAGAAGAAGGGGTTTCGGCTGTTCAGCAGCATATTGATCTTCAGTCTAAAGTGAATTTTACAGATGATGAGCACTTTAAGAAAGACGAAAATGTTGTTGAGGAATCGTTTGATTTAAAGTTGAATACAACAGAGGATTATAAAAGAGCTTTTATCCACACACTTATCTTCGAGAGAAAATACTAATCACTTGGAACAAATTATAATCAATTATATAAAGAAATGGCATTAAAATTTATGAGTGCAGATGAGGCGGTACGCCTTGTCAAAAATGATGACAATGTCGGCTTTAGTGGTTTTACACATGCCGGATGTCCCAAAATTGTACCTACAGCTTTAGCTAAATTTGCAGAAGAAGAGCATGCAAAGGGTAATCCGTTTAAGATTGGAATGTTTACAGGTGCCTCTACTGGCGATATGCTTGATGGAGCTTTGGCAAGGGCACATGCAATCAAATTCCGTACACCTTATCAGACAAATAAAGATTTAAGAAATGCAATCAATTCGGGAGAAGTTCCTTATTTTGATATGCACCTTTCTTCATTAGCACAAGAAATACGTTATGGATTTTTGGGTGGGGTTGATGTCGCGATAATTGAAGCTTGTGATGTGACAGAGGATGGTGAAATAGTTCCAACCTGTGGAGTTGGTATTTCTCCTACAGTAGCCCGTCTGGCAAAAATGGTTATTGTGGAGTTGAATACATGGAATCCGAAAGAGATGCGCGGTATGCATGATATTGTAGAATTACAAGACCCTCCTCACCGTGGAGAGATTCCTATTTATTCGGTGCGTGATAGAATCGGTAAAGATCATATAAAAGTAGATCCAAGCAAGATTATTGTAGTAAAATCTAATACACCTAACGAAGGTGGAGGATTTGCTCCTGTTGATGAAGTGACTACTCAGATTGGTAATAATGTAGCCAACTTCTTTATTAAAGAGATGGCCGAGGGACGTATGCCTAAATCATTCCTTCCGATTCAGTCTGGTGTAGGTAATATTGCAAATGCTGTATTAGCAGCAATGGGAGAGAGTAAAGAAATTCCTGATTTTGAGGTTTACACTGAGGTGATTCAGGATGCGGTTATCGATTTGATGGAATCAGGTCGTATTAAATTTGCAAGTGGATGCTCTTTAACTGTAAGTAATCCTTGTATTGAGAAAATATATAAAAATTTGGACTTCTTTAAAGAAAGAACTGTTCTTCGTCCTTCTGAAATTTCAAATAATCAAGAAATAGTTCGTCGTTTAGGTATCATTGCCATAAATACAGCGTTGGAAGCTGATATTTTTGGAAATATCAACTCAACTCATGTTATGGGGACTAAAATGATGAACGGTATCGGTGGATCGGGCGACTTTACAAGAGGTGCTTATGTTTCGGTATTTGTAACACCTTCTACTGCAAAAGATGGTAAAATCAGTGCTTTTGTTCCTTTGGTATCCCATGAAGACCATAGTGAACACTCTGTGAAAATTATTATTTCAGAATATGGTGTTGCTGATTTACGTGGAAAATCTCCATTAGAGCGCGCTCATGAAATTATAGAGAAATGTGCCCATCCGGATTACAGACCTTTGTTGCGTGAATATATTGCAAATGCACCTAAAGGGCAGACTCCTTTTGATATGTATAACTGTTTTGCTTTTCACAAAGCTTTTACAGAAACAGGAGATATGCGTAACACAAAATGGGAAAAGAAATAAAATTGATATAATTTAGATTATATGTCTTGATATAATTAGTTTTATTAAAATAATATAGCCCTGTCCGATTCATTTTAGACAGGGTTTTTTTTATTTGTTTTTTATAAGAAAAATAAAAAATATTATCTCAAATCCAATAATTTTATTATGCTGATAGAATGGTCTAGTATTAAAAAATATAACAGAACCAAATTTATTGTAATTTTATTTTGGAAAACTTTTTAACAGATAGTATTTTTTAAATTACTATATTTCAGTTGTTTATTTTTTATTTTGGGAAATATTGAACTTTGTTGAAAACAAATTGTTTTAAAATTTGTAACATTCGTTATTACTCGGTAGTTTTGTGTTGCTGAAAAATAAAGAAGATTAGAATAGAATTTCAAATTAAAGAATATCCTCAAAATGGAACAAAAAATCTACACTTTTGATGAAGCTTGTGAAGCAGCGCTGGCTTACTTTAAAGGAGATGAACTGGCTGCTAAGGTTTGGGTCAATAAGTATGCATTAAAAGATGCTGCAGGTAATATTTATGAGCATTCGCCGGAAGATATGCATTGGCGGTTAGCCAATGAAATCGCTCGTATCGAGAAGAAATATGAAAACGGACTTACAAGCCAGGAACTATATGACTTATTTGATCAGTTTAAGTATATTGTACCTCAAGGTAGTCCGATGACAGGTATTGGCAACGATTTTCAAATAGCTTCTCTTTCTAACTGTTTTGTGATAGGGATTGATGGTTCTGCTGATTCATATGGTGCAATTATGCATATCGATCAAGAACAGGTTCAATTAATGAAGCGTAGAGGAGGGGTAGGACATGACCTTTCTCATATTCGTCCCAAAGGCTCTCCTGTTAAGAATTCAGCATTAACTTCAACCGGTTTGGTTCCATTCATGGAGAGGTATTCAAATTCTACCCGCGAAGTTGCACAAGATGGTCGTCGTGGAGCTTTAATGCTAAGTGTTTCTATTAAGCATCCTGATGCCGAATCTTTCATCGATGCAAAAATGGTAGAAGGAAAAGTTACAGGTGCAAATGTTTCCGTTAAAATTGATGATGATTTTATGCAGGCTGTTGTTGATGGAACAACTTATACTCAACAATACCCTGTTATATCAAACGATCCTACTACAACAAAAGAGATAGATGCTTCGCGATTGTGGGAAAAAATAGTACACAATGCTTGGAGATCGGCAGAGCCGGGAGTTTTATTCTGGGATACAATTATCAGAGAATCTGTGCCGGATTGTTATGCTGATTTAGGTTTCCGCACAGTATCTACTAATCCATGTGGTGAGATACCTCTTTGTCCTTATGATAGCTGTCGTTTGCTGGCGATTAACTTATACTCATATGTCGTTAATCCATTTACTGACGATGCTTATTTTGATTTTGAATTATTCAAAAAACATGTAGCATTGGCTCAACGCATTATGGATGATATTATTGATCTTGAAACAGAAAAAATTGATAACATTCTATCGAAAATAGATGAAGATCCTGAAGTTGACGAAGTAAAACAAACAGAAAGACACTTGTGGGAGAAAATCCGCAAAAAAACATTGCAAGGCCGCAGAACCGGTGTAGGTATAACTGCTGAAGGTGATATGATTGCAGCAATGAATCTTCGTTATGGAACAGAAGAAGCTACAGCTTTTGCAGAAGAAGTACATCGTACTTTAGCTATTGCTGCTTATCGTGCATCAGTTAATTTGGCTAAAGAACGTGGCGCTTTTGAAATCTTTGATATTGAAAGAGAAAAAAATAATCCGTTTATTAATAGATTGTGTGCAGAAGATCCGACTCTTTATACTGAAATGGAAAAGTATGGTCGTCGTAATATTGCCTGTCTTACAGTAGCTCCAACAGGAACAACCAGCTTGATGACACAATCGTCGTCGGGTATTGAGCCTGTATTCCTGCCTGTATATAAACGTCGTCGTAAAGTGAATCCCAATGATGTACAAGTAAAAGTTGACTTTGTTGATGAGAATGGTGATTCATGGGAGGAATATATTGTATTCCACCACAAATTTGTTACCTGGATGGAGGCGAAAGGACACTCTGTAACTAAAAAATATACATCAGAAGAGTTAGATCAATTAGTGGCTCAGTCTCCTTATTATAAAGCAACATCTAATGATGTAGATTGGTTACAAAAAGTGAAAATGCAAGGTCGTATTCAAAAGTGGGTTGACCACTCGATTAGTGTAACTATAAATTTACCATCGGATGTTTCAGAAGAATTGGTAAATACACTATATATAGAGGCTTGGAAGAGTGGATGTAAAGGTTGTACTGTTTACAGAGACGGCTCTCGTGCTGGTGTATTATTGGCCGCAGATGATAAAAAAGCCAAAGAGGAAGAATGTTACGAACGTCCGATCTTGGTGACTTCTCGTCCGAAGGAACTAGAGGCAGATGTAATCCGATTCCAAAATAATAAAGAAAAATGGATTGCATTTATAGGGCTTTTAGATGGGCGTCCTTATGAGATATTTACAGGTCTTAATGATGAAGATGAGGGGATTATGCTACCCAAGCAAGTAAGTAAGGGTGCTATCATTAAAAGTACTGATGATGAAGGAGAGCGCAGTTATGACTTCCAATTTAAGAACAAGAGAGGCTATAAAACTACAATTGAAGGTTTGAATAGTAAATTTAATCCTGAGTATTGGAATTATGCTAAATTGATTTCGGGCGTATTACGATATGGTATGCCAATCGATCAGGTTATTAAACTGGTACAAGGTTTAGAGTTGGATAGTGAAACAATTAATACATGGAAGAATGGGGTTGAGAGAGCTTTGAAAAAGTATCTTCCTAATGGTGCTGAATTGAAAGGTCAAAAATGTCCTGTTTGTGAACAAGAGACCTTAGTTTATCAGGAGGGATGCCTGAAATGTAGTAATTGTGGTGCATCTAAATGCGGTTAATTTTGAATTGATCCAGATATTAATTTAACATATTGTCTCTAGCCCTGCTTCTGAAAGGAAGTAGGGCTAGTTTTTTTATGTATTCGTAATTGATGTAAGTGTTAAATTAAAGAATAAGCATTGCGGTATGGGTATAATATACTATATTTTGAACGTATTACAGAGCTTAACTGTACACAGAATTACAAACTTTAAATTTAGGAACATGAAAAACATTATTAAAAAGCATTTCTATGTGAATAGGAATTGGCTGAATTTTTTTATTCTACTTATTGGATTAACATCTTTTGATGGGCTTTATGCATCCCAGAATCAAGCATCAGATGGTATAACGGCTGATGTATTTGATGTAATTATGGGTCGCATTCAATCTGCTCATAAAAGTGTTAATGTGGCGACTATGGAAAATAATACTACTTATTATTTGTCCGTTATACAGGAAGATGGTTCTTTTCCGGATATTGATTATGCAGATAATGCCCAGACTGATTGGAAACCGATTGGGCACTTAGACAGGATGAAGAGCATGGTACTTGCTTACACAATGACTAATAGCAAATACTGGGGGGATACGACCGTTTATAATACGATTGTAAAGATGCTCGGTTTTTGGTATGATAAACATCCTTTAAGTACCAATTGGTATCAGCAAAAGATTGCTTGTCCTCAGCGAATGGGTGTTATGTTGATTCTTATGCGTTCAGGAGCGCAGTCATTACCGGCAGACCTGGAAAATAAACTGATAAATCGTATGAAAAGTGAAGGGGGAAAACCTGATGAGCCCGGTTCACAAGGAACCGGAGCTAATAAACTGGATATTGCTACACATTGGATATATAGGGGGTGTTTGACCAAAGATACCGCTGTATTATCTTTTGGGGCAGATCAAGTATATTTTCCTATATTTTTGACAACAGGAGAGGGACTTCAACATGACTTCTCGTATCAGCAGCATGGTAATCAGTTATATGTGGGAGGTTACGGCCATGTATTTGTGAATGGTATATCAAGTATTGCCGAATATATGGTAAATACGCCTTATGCTCTGTCTGGAGAGAAATTGGAGCTACTAAGTAAATTCATGAGAAATATTTATTTACCGATCTTGAGAGGAAAATATTTTCTTTATAATGTACTGGGACGTGGAGTGAGCCGTAAAAACGGTCTTAGTCAATCAGGTTTTGCAACAGTTGTGAATCGGATGATTGCACTTGATCCTGCGAATACAGAGGAATATGATGCAGCAGTAAAGCGCTTAAGAGGAACAGAGTCCCCCGGATATGGACTGAAGCCATCGAATACTCATTTTTGGCGGTCTGATTATACATTGCATCAACGTTCAGGTTATACCTTCGATGTACGAACTGCATCGAAATATACATGTAGGAATGAGAATGGCAATGAAGAAAACCTTAAAGGATACTTCCTTACAGACGGAGCAACTGATATTGCTATTAATGGTGATGAATATGTAGATATTTTTCCTGTATGGGATTGGGCGAAAATACCCGGTGTAACAGCGCCATCTTTAACCTCTATACCCAAACCGGCACAATGGGGGCAGCTGGGTACAAGTGTTTTTGCCGGAGGGGTTTCCGATGGAAAATATGGTGCAAGTACTTATTGGTTGAATGATAACAATTACAATATTAATACAACAGCTAAAAAATCATGGTTCTTTTTTGACAATGAGGTTGTTTGCCTTGGAGCAGGTATAACATCAACGGCATCACAGGCAATAAATACAACACTTAATCAAAGTCTGCTTCAAGGAAGTGTGATTGCCAATACAAATGGAGCTGAAACTATTTTATCTAAAGGTTCACATAATTATGAAGGTCTGTCATGGGTCTTACACAATGGGGTAGGTTATATTTTTCCTCAAGGGGGAAATATTTCTATCACTAATCAAAACCAGACTGGAACATGGAAATCGATTAATACCCCTTCTTCTGATGAGATGATTACAAAAGAGGTATTTAAAATGTGGTTTAATCATGGACTAAAACCAAGTGGGGGGAGTTATGCATATATCGTTGTTCCTAATAAAACTACATCAGCAGAAATGAATGCCTATTCTAATGCTGATATTGAGATATTGGCAAATACAGATTCGGTCCAGGTCGTAAGACATAAAGGGTTGAATATTTTAAGTTTGATTTTTTATAAGGCTGCCACATTTACAGAAGGCGATATTTCAATTTATGCAGACAGGGGATGTGCCTTAATAGTTAAAAATATAGGAACATCTGAGGTTGAACTTCATATTTCAGATCCATCGAGAGTGCAGTCTAACATTACTTTACGAACCCAATTTCCCATTGTAGAAGGAACTAAAGAGTTGAAGTGTACATTACCTAAGTATCCTGATCCTTATGCCGGATCTACTTACAGATATGTTGTAAATGAAGAAACTCCGGAATATATTTCAGTTAAGTATAAATATATTTATGCAATAGAAGACTCTTGGGTAAGAGATGGAGATTATGCAAATACGAATTATGGAACAACCAATACTTTAGTTGTGAAAAAAGATGGAGATGGCTATAATCGCGAAGCTTATATTAAATTCGATTTACAGAATATCGATATAAATAAATATCAAAATATATTTTTAGCACTGTATGTAGCAAACTCTAATACATCAATTCATGATACTCAGTGGAATATAGGATATGTCGCTGATAATACATGGAGCGAGAAAAGTATAACATGGAATAATAGACCTGCCACTGCTAATATAATAACGACAGTTCCGACGGTTACTGCCGGATCGAATATTATGGTGGATATAACTCAGGCTGTATTGAGTGAAATTAAGAATAATAGTAAAACCTTAAGTTTACATATTTCATCTATAACCAGAGGAACTGATGGAAAAACGGATGCACAATTCTATTCCAAAGAAGGAAGTGATCCTCTTAAGGCTCCACAATTAATGTTACAGGAAAAAGGAGAAAGTAATATGGAATCGTCCGAATTTACTGCTGTCGAAGATGCCTGGGTAAGAGATGGTACTTTTGCAAATACAAATTATGGGGCGACAAATACTTTGACAATTAAAAAAGATGGCGACGGTTATAATCGGGAAGTTTATTTTAAATTTAATCTCGAAAATACCAGTTTTGATGAAATAGATAATGTCTCCTTAAAATTGTCTGTATCGTACGCTAATACTTCTATCCAAAGCACCAGTTGGCAAATTATACCGGTAGCAAATATATGGACAGAGTCAACCTTAACGTGGACAAACAGGCCATCTGCTTTAGGAGCAGTTATTTCTTCTGCTAATGGTTTACCTGCAGGGAATGATGTGCTTTTTGATATTACGGAATATCTTAAGTCTGAATATAAGAAAGGTAACAGAGTCATTTCATTACATGTTTCATCAACAACTAAAGGAAGTGATGGAAAAACGGATGCACAATTCTATTCGAAAGAATCATCCGATGTAAATAAACATCCTAAATTATTGGTCAGGTTTAAGACATTAGCATCTACACTCAGATCAATTGAAACTATTAGTGAAATAAAAACAAATACTGTGATATATCCTAATCCTGTATTACGAGGAGATATATTATTTATAGATTTTCCGATACAAACCAATACTGCTGAGATTAGAATTATAGATATGTCAGGTCGTACGCAAGTTATAACGAAAGACCATTCTATTAATTCTTCCAGGTTACCATCAGGAGTATTTATATTATCAATCAAGGATAATATGAATCCTGAATTAAATGAAAGTATAAAATTAATGGTCAAATAAAGTCTATATCCAAAAACAAAGTCCCGGAAATCTTCGGGACTTTGTTTTTATATTTGATTACTTTTTAATAATCTCCTTCAAGCATTGAATCTCTGTATCCCAAGAAATACAATATACCATCGAGTCCTACAGTAGATAAAGATTGTTGCGCATTCTCTTTAACTTTAGGTTTTGCATGGAAAGCAATTCCTAATCCGGCAGTGGCCAACATTTGTAAATCATTTGCTCCATCGCCTACGGCTACTGTTTGTTTTAAATCTACTTTTTCGACTTGAGCAATTAAACGTAACAGTTCGGCTTTACGTTTACCATCTACAATATCCCCAACATGTTTTCCTGTAAGTTTGCCGTCTTCAATTTCCAATTCGTTGGCATATACATAGTCAAACCCGTATTTTTCTTTTAAGTGATTACCAAAATAAGTAAATCCACCCGAAAGGATAGCTATCTTGTATCCAC
This sequence comes from uncultured Dysgonomonas sp., assembly GCF_934668725.1. Lineage (GTDB taxonomy): Bacteria > Bacteroidota > Bacteroidia > Bacteroidales > Dysgonomonadaceae > Dysgonomonas_A. The sequence goes on along the minus strand of NZ_CAKUOF010000017.1, from coordinate 14,094 downwards.
TCTTTTTCAAAATACGTACTAATCGGGTCATTCCTTCTGTTATAGGTAGATTTTCGGCAATTTCTTTCATGACTGATTCATCTAACCCTTTCAAAAGACTGACTCTTCTTTTGAAGCTTTCCGAAAAGTCTATTTCTCCTCTCATGGCCGACTCGGTAATAGCTCTTACTTCCTCTCCTACACCTGCACGATCGGCAAGTTCATCTATAACCTCTGTTTGGATAAGAGTTGAATCCATATCGAAGCATATTAAACGGCGCATTCGGCGATACATACTCTCTTCTTGGAAAGCAATATCAATTTGATATTTTGCAGAAAGAGTAAGGAATGTTTTTTGCAGTTCCTTAAAATGTTCTATAGTTCCACGAACCGATAATTCGATACAAGACCGACCGATTCTATCTTTCTTATTCAATGGAATGCGAGAAGTCAGACGTGTGATCTTCTCAATGTTAAGTTTATTATCCAATAATACTTGTGTTACTATGGATATATGTGTGGCATTTAGCTCACGTCCTAAAATAGTAACAGTATAACGATTTTTTCCTTGAAGATTTACCCAAGTAGAATAAGCTTCTTTACTCAAGTGAGAGAATCTGACATTAACACCTAGTTCGTCAGCCTTAAATAATAGATCTTTAAGAATATATCCTGATTTTTCGGTTTGAGACTCAAACATTATTGCTAACGAAAGCGAATGATGTATATTTGCCTGTCCGAGATCAAGTATAGTGGCATTGTAATGTCCTAATATTGCTGTTAAAGCAGTGGTCACACCCGGACGGTCTTGTCCCGATATGCGTACTAAAATAATTTCAGTATCCTCCATTCTTAAATTTTAAGTAGTGTAAATTTAATACTACGTTTATATAGAGAACTAGCTCTAGTTATTATACTTACCGAAGCAATAATAAAGTCTCTTTGACCTTAATTGGCAGAGTTTAATAATTTTGATTCGGCAGCCTCTATTGAGGAGAAATCAAACTGATCTACTATATTTTGTCTTAATAATTCTATTTTTTCATTGCATAAATTACCTATACTGCCTTCGTGGGTATGATTCACTTGTCGGTTGTGTGAGAATTTACCGCTTTCTATATCCAAACCTACTTTCTTATAAGCATCCCTGAAAGGCATGCCTTCTAATACTAAGCGGTTGACCTCTTCTACACTAAATATATAGATGTATTTGTCATCATTGATAGCCTCTTCATTTACTCTAATCTCGCTTATCATACGACCAATCATAGAAATGCAGTTATTTAGCTCATCAAAAGAAGGCAAGAAGATTTCTTTGATAAGCTGCATGTCTCTAAAGTAGCCTGAAGGAAGGTTATTGGTTATCAAAGTGATTTCTGTTGGTAATGCTTGCAGCTTGTTACATTTTGCACGCGAAAGTTCAAATACATCAGGATTTTTTTTGTGAGGCATAATACTCGATCCTGTAGTATATTCGTCGGGTAATTTTATAAATCCAAAGTTCTGACTATTATACATACATGCATCAAAAGATAGTTTAGATAGGGTTGCCGCTATGCCAGCGATGGCAAAGCCTACGGTACGTTCCATCTTACCTCTTCCCATCTGAGCATATACAACATTGTAATTCATAGAATCGAATCCTAACAAATCTGTTGTTAATTGCCTGTTTAATGGGAATGAAGAACCATATCCGGCAGCAGAGCCTAAAGGGTTTCGGTTACAAATTTTAAATGCAGCCAGAAGTAACTGTAAATCATCAACAAGGCTCTCTGCATAAGCGCCAAACCACAATCCGAATGACGATGGCATTGCTATTTGTAAGTGAGTATAACCGGGTATGAGGACATTTTTATACTTTTCGCTTTGTTGTAAAAGTATCTCGATAAGATCTGATACCGATTCTACTACAGTTTTAATTTGCTCTCTGGTGAAAAGTTTTAGATCGACCAGTACCTGATCGTTTCTCGAACGGCCGCTGTGAATCTTTTTCCCCACATCGCCCAATTTACGGGTAAGTATTAATTCTATTTGTGAGTGAACGTCTTCTACATCATTTTCTATGGTAAAATGACCTTCTTCTATTGTATTATATATTGATTTGAGCTCTTTAAGTAGGATATGTAATTCCTCTTTTGCAAGTAATCCGATTGATTCGAGCATGGTTATGTGAGCCATAGAGCCCATTACATCATGTTTTGCCAGATATAAATCCATTTCTCTATCGTGACCAACCGTATACTCTTCTATATCTTTATTAACCAGTGTATTTTTTTGCCAAAGTTTCATTCGTCAACTTTTCCTTAATTAAGCAATTTCAATTATTTATTCAGTATTCCCAAAACAACAAAAGGGTCATCGACCCTTACTTTCCGGCTAAATCACCATAAGGTATAGTGGCCAATGTCTCAGCCATTTTATCAAGCCCATTTTGCAATGGTTTAGATATCATGGGTTTTAAGAAAGCATTTATGTCAGCTTTTACGGTCAGCTTCATTTTTGTTTCTTCTGTAGTAGATTGTTTCAATTGAATCCATAAATTCAATTTGAAAGGAAGTTGTTCTGCTTCAAATTTAATGGTAGAATTAGGTTCACGTTCCACAATAACAAATCGAACTTTGCCAATTGGGTCTACTGTTACGGTACAAGAATCTTGATCATATGAAAAATCTTTGATTTTGTCCTGAGGTATTTTGTCTTTAATCAAGTCTAATTTTCTCAGGTCTGATAAAACCGAAAAAACATCCTGATCCGAATAAGGTATTGTTTTTATATCGCTGATATATTCTGCCATTTTTACGATATTAAGTAAATAAAAGTACTATCAAAGATTCTAACTATAGTCCTTGCAAAAGGAGGAAAAAAGGTTTGTAACCTTATTTCCAGTTTGCAGGATCTTTTTTCCATTCCTGAAGTGTTTCAAGCTCCGATTCGTCTATATAATCGATTCTTAACGCTTCACCTAATACTGCATCGTAATTGGTAAGCGTGGTAAGCTCTACACCTGATTTCGTGAAATTTTCTTTTGAAATTGGTAAACCATAGTTAAATATGGCAATCATACCGATTACTTCAGAACCATCTCTCTTAATAGCCTCCACGGCTTTAAGGCTGCTTCCTCCGGTTGAGATCAGATCTTCTATGACCAATACTTTGCTGTTGGGTTTCAATTCGCCTTCAATAAGGTTTTCCAATCCGTGATCTTTGGGTGTCGCACGTACATATACAAAAGGTAAACCTAGTGCATCGGCAACTAATGCTCCCGGAGTGATAGCTCCCGTTGCTACACCTGCTACAGCATCGGCATCAGGGTATTTTTCCATAGCCAAACGACTAAGCTCGATTTTTACGAAATTGCGGATTGCTGGATAAGAGAAAAGTTTCCTATTATCGCAATATATGGGAGACTTCCATCCGGACGCCCATGTAAACGGATTTGATGGTTGAAGCTTTATAGCCTTAATCCTAAGCAGCTTTTCTGCTGTCATTTTTTCCAAGGTATTCATAGTCTGTGGGATAAAATAAATATAACAAATTGCAGTACAAATATAGATATAATGGTAGATATGAGTTATACAATTGTATCTATTTTTTTGATTCTTTAGGGTTTTATGTATAATAATAAGTGTTGTATCCATTAATATCGTCATTTTAGTAGGAAAATATTTTTATCTTTGCAAATTCTGTATATTGTATTCTAATTTGACACATTAAGGATGAAGATTATTTGCGTAGGTCTTAATTATCAGAAGCATAATCATGAGATGGGGAGGGCTGATTCTGCTACTACCGATAACCCGGTTATTTTCATAAAACCCGATTCTGCTTTATTGAAAGATAATAAACCTTTTTTTATACCGGATTTTTCGAATGATATTCATCATGAAGTCGAAATTGTAATACGCATAAACAGATTAGGTAAGAATATTGCAGAAAGGTTTGCTCATCGTTATTATGACGAGCTGACTGTGGGAATAGATTTTACAGCAAGAGATTTGCAGTCAGAGTTAAAATTGAAAGGACTTCCTTGGGAGCTTTCTAAAGGTTTTGATAACTCAGCTGTAATAGGAGAGTTTGTTTCCAAAGAGGACCTTTCCAGTTCTATGGATAATTTGAAATTTGAGTTACTTAAGAATAGTAATCAGGTTCAAATAGGAAATTCCTCTGATATGATTCACTCAGTTGATAAAATAATAGCTTACGTGAGCCGTTTCTTTACATTGAAGATCGGCGATATTATATTTACTGGGACTCCGGCTGGAGTGGGACGTGTCGATATTGACGATCACTTGGAGGGTTTTTTGGACGACAAGAAACTGTTTGATTTTTATGTACGCTAACATGAATATATTATAAGTAATAGTGAGGTCTGAGACCTTAATTTATATGTTAAGACAAAAACTGTTGCAAAGATATTTCTATACACTACTTTTTTTCAGTATCTGTTCCTTCATAAGACTCTTTGCAGTTGATAATGATGGTAGTAGATATGCTGCTAATTCTGTATTATCACAAGGAAACTGGTATAAAATAAAAGTACCGGCTACCGGTGTGTATAAACTAACGTATGAGGAATTAGCAAAAATAGGGTTATCCAATCCCCAAAATGTAAAGATATATGGTTACGGAGGTTGGATTCTGGATGAAGATTTTACAAAATCTTACATAGATGATCTTCCTCAGGTTTCTATCTGGATGAGTAAAGACCAAGCTAATTTTGGAAAAGGAGATTATATATTGTTTTATGCCCGTGGTGGTATTAAATGGATATATGATGAAAAACTGAAAGAATTTGTCCATGAACAAAATCCGTATTCTAAGAATAGTGATACTAAAGCAGATGAGGTTGCTTACTATTTTGTTACAGAGTCCCCGGATCAGCCTAAACTAATGACTACTCAGGCATCTTCTTCCGCGTCGAGTTCTGTTAACACTTTTGATGACTATTATTTACATGAGAAAGAGCTTGTAAATATAGCCGAAACCGGTCGCAAATTTTTTGGAGAAAGCTTTAAAACTAAAACTTCTCAGGATTTTACACTACCTCTCGAAGGGGTAACTTCTGCACCTGCTACTATAAGATATGATTTTATATCGAGAGTCACAGTACCTGTAGGCATGCTGAGCGTGTCTGTAGATGGTGGACTGGTAAAAAGTCATAAGACAGAAGTAACTAACGAATATTATACCAAGGCGACTACAATAAATGATACAATAGTCAGATCAAATTTGCGAAACAAGTCAATATTGAATCTTACTTATAAAAAAGGATGGACAAACGATCAGAATCTTTATCTTAATTATATTACAGTAAATTATCAGCGAGTATTGAAACCGTATGGAACTGTAACTTTGTTTCGTAATAAAACAAATAGGGGAGATATTCAGTTCAATATTTCCGAAGCCAGTAACTCTATGTTGGTCTGGGATGTTACGGACAATACGACAGTTAGAAAAATTGATGCGTCGTTGTCGGGTACAACATTAAGTTTCGGTGCATCTAATACCGATATACATGAATATGCTTTAGTCGATATTTCTCAAACAATTCCTTCCCCGACTCTTGTGGGTAAAGTGACGAATCAGAACTTGCATGCAAGTACAAGTCCTGATATGATAATTATAGTTCAACCATTTTTGAAATCTTATGCAGAACAAGTTGCCAGATTGCATGAGAAGGAAGGTTTAAGATCGTTAATTGTTAGTCCGGATGATATTTATAATGAGTTTTCATCTGGAAACCCCGATATAACTGCATATCGTCGGTTTGTAAAAATGTTCTATGACAGAAGTACCTCTGAAGAAGATAGGCCTAAATATCTTTTCCTTTTTGGAGGAGGTACATTTGATAATCGCTTTATTCAATCTAATTGGACTGCTGAAAATAAAAAGTCAATGCTTTTGACTTATCAAACGGAAGAGTCTTTACAGGAGACAGCTTCTTATGTGACTGATGATTATTTAGGCTTTTTGGATGACAATGAAGGACGTGATTTAGCTTTAGACAAACTCGATATTTCTATAGGACGTTTGCCTGTGAGAACTGAAAACGAAGCTCAAATAGCTGTAAATAAAATAGCCGCATATATAGAGAATTCAAATAGGGGAATATGGCAAAATAATATAACTTTTATTGCAGATGATGCAATTGCCCCCAATCATTCAATCGCATCGGAGAGAGGGCATATGCTCGATGCCGAAAGGTTTGCTACTTATACAGCAGCCAACCATCCTGACTTTATATTAAACCGTATTTATGAAGATTCGTATGAAAGAATAGTAGGAGCCAATGGGGCTCGTTATCCTGATGCTACGCAAGCCGTGCTTGATCGTATCAGCAGAGGAACTTTGGCATTGAATTTTATAGGCCATGGTGCTACAGATTCTTGGACTCATGAGTTCTTATTAAAACTTTCGGATATAACTTCAATGAATAATAACAGATTACCTCTATGGATAACTGCAACTTGTGATTTTAGTCGTTTTGATGCAGATGATACTTCAGGGGGAGGAGTTGCTTTGTTGAATCCTAATGGAGGTGCTATCGCTCTATTTTCTACGGTAAGAGTTGTATTTATTGTTGATAACACTCTTATGAATAATAATATAACGAAGCACTTGTTGAAACCTAAAGATGGAAAAGCAGCCCGTATGGGAGATATAATTCGTAATGCGAAATTGGAAAAAGACATGTTGAAGGACATGAATAAGCTTAAGTTTCAATTATTAGGAGATCCTGCATTGAAATTAAATTATCCGGATGAGACTTACCGCGTTGAAGTTACAGAAATGAATGGGCTGGCTGCTGATGAAAAAGACCTTAATATACGGGCCTTAGATAATATAATTATCAAAGGAAATATTGTCAATCAGAATGGAGGGATAGTGACAGATTTTAATGGTAAATTAGAATCGGTCATATTTGATTCGGAACAAACCCTAAGAACTAGAGGTAATACTCCTGAGGGTTTAAGTGAAGAGGTTGCCATGAGCTATAAAGATTATACGAATACTTTATTTTCGGGTAGTGTTGAAATTAAAGAAGGTGCATTTGAAATAAACTTTGTTGCTCCTAAAGATATTTTATATACCGGCGGGAAGGGCAAAATGAGTTTTTATGCCCATAATGAGCCAGGGGATAAAAAAGCCCAAGGTTCTTTTTATAACTATACAGTAGGAGGAACAAATACAAATCTGCCCGAAGAAACCAATCCTCCTGTTATTTCAAACATGTTTTTGAATTCTCCACAATTTAAAAACGGAGATCATGTAAACTCTACACCTCTCTTCTTTGCTGATATATCGGATGATACAGGAATAAATTTATCAAGTGGTATAGGACATAATATGGTACTTATTCTTAATAATCGGACAGAGATTGATATGACCCCTTATTTTGAAAATGCTGATAATTCAACAAAAAAAGGAAGTATAAAGTATCAATTTCCTGAGCTAGATGAAGGATACCATACTTTGGAACTAAGAGTTTGGGATGTTTGGAACAACTCCGCAAGTCAGACTATTGATTTTATTATTAGTAACGACTTCAAACCGGCAGTATATAATTTCGAAATATGGGGTAATCCGGCAAGAGATGAAACCAATTTTGTGCTGAACACAAATACCCCTGGCACAAATATCGATGTGAAGATATCGGTTTATTCGTTAACAGGAGCTCTTATGTGGGTACATGAAGAGAAAAATGCAGATTATATGGAACGATATTCTTATAATTGGAATTTGAATGACTCCGGTGGTTCACGTTTAAGCCCGGGTGTTTATATTTGTACGGCACAAGTAAGTCTCAATGGAAAACTTTCGTCCATTAAGTCTCAAAAATTAATAGTTACTCACTAAATCTGAATTTTCTTTTTTATCCAAAATACAAAACGATCTAAGGTCTTGATAGAATAATGATAATGCTTAAACTTATGATAAAAATTAGTAAGAAATATTTATTTGCACCTCTTTTCCTGTTTATTGCATTTACAGGATATGCACAAAAGTTAGCTAATCCTCCTATAACAGCGGTTCCATCGTTAACGATTGCACCTGATGCAAGAGGAGGAGGTTTGGGAGATGTTGGAGCAGCTACTTTACCCGATCTTTATTCACAACATTGGAACCCTGCAAAATATGCGTTTCTCGAAACTAAAGCTGGAATATCAATGTCGTACACTCCTTGGTTACGTAAAATTGTAAAGGATATAGCTTTGGTATATGCTTCAGGCTTTTATAAATTCGGGAATGAGGATAATCAGGCAATAAGTGCTTCAATCCGTTATTTCTCGGTTGGTGATATACCCGAAGTTGACTTAAATGGACAATTCGGATCAGTGGTATCTCCTTATGAAATGGCTTTTGATGTAGCCTACTCGCGTAAACTAACACAAACATTTTCAGGTGGTGTTGCCATGCGGTATATTCGTACAGATTATACTACATCGGTTGATGATGGTACAACGCCCGGTAATGCTTTTGCAGCCGACATATCCGGGTATAATGAATCGTATGTAATGATTGGTTCCGCAGAGAGTTTGTTAGGGCTAGGTTTCAATATATCAAACATTGGCTCAAAAATATCAATGGATGGAGGGGCTAACAGTTATTTTCTTCCAACAAATATGAGATTGGGAGCATCTCTTACATATCCTTTGGATGAATATAATACCTTGGCATTTAGTATGGATTTGAATAAACTTTTAGTTCCGTCTCGCCCTGTACAAGGAGAGACGGAAAGTGATGATGCTTTTCAAGCACGACAAAGAGAAGTGGCTGATACATCACCTATTAGAGGTATATTTAAGTCTTTTACCGATTCCCCTTATGGATTTAGAGGGGAGCTGGAAGAAATAGCATGGTCTGCAGGTATGGAATATGCATACAATAATCAGTTTATGGTTAGAGGTGGGTACTTTCATGAAAGTGAAAGACAAGGTAATCGAAAATATTTTTCATTTGGAGCAGGTTTCAAAATGAATGTATTTCAACTTGATGCAGCATACTTAATTTCAACAGCAGAATCTAATCCTTTAGATCAGACAATCCGCTTTTCGCTGGGATTTGACATGGATGGTTTGAGAAATCTATTTAAATAATTGAAAATATTAATCATATTATCTTAGTGTAAGTTTTAAATTAGTGTATTTAATAAGGTAATTGCTAACTTTATTAGTGAAGAATTACTTTTACAATATTTATCGAAGAATTATAATGAAGATACGTGTAGGGTTTGGATATGATGTCCATCGTTTGGTAGAAGGTCGTGACTTATGGCTGGGTGGAGTGAAAATTGATTTTGAAAAAGGATTAATGGGACATTCTGATGCAGATGTACTTATTCATGCTATTTGCGATGCTTTATTGGGTGCAGCTAACCTCAGAGATATAGGGTTTCATTTTCCGGATACAGCTAAAGAATATAAAGATGTAGATAGCAAATTACTACTAAAAAAAACATTGGAAGTACTTACTGAAAAGGGATATAGAATAGGAAATATAGATGCAACGATCTGTGCCGAACAACCTAAAATAAATCCTCATATACCTCAAATGCAACAAGTAATGGCTGATATTTTAGAGATAGATATAGACGATATATCGATCAAAGCGACAACTTCAGAGAAAATGGGATTTGTTGGTCGAGAAGAGGGCTTTTCATCCTATGCTGTGGCATTAATTGAAAAAATATAATACTCGTATAAGTTGAATTGATAATGGAACAGGAAGTAAAAATAGAATTAACAAAAGATGGTTCTCATACACTTTTTGTTCCCACTCTTAATGAGCATTATCATTCGGTAAATGGAGCAAAACAAGAATCCGATCATATATTTATAAAAGCAGGTTTATTACATTCGTCAAAGGATGATATAAAAATTCTTGAAATTGGTTTTGGAACAGGGCTTAATGCCTATCTCTCTTTGTGTGTAGCACAAGATACAAACAAAAGAATAGATTACACAAGTCTAGAACTTTACCCATTACCAATGGAGATAATCAGACAATTAAATTATGTGGAAAGTGATAAGCCCGAAATAAAAGAATACTATATACAACTGCACGCTTGTGATTGGGACATAAAGAATGAGATCACCCCCCATTTTTATCTTACAAAGATTCGAACTGATTTTAGTAAACTAGATTCTTCTTTCCTTTCTGATATCACTTTTGATATAGTCTACTTTGATGCTTTTGCACCGGAGAAGCAGCCGGAGATGTGGTCACAAGAAATATTTGATACCTTATATACTTTAACAAGTGAAGACGGTATTCTTACGACTTATTGTGCGAAAGGAGTTGTGAGGCGTATGTTATTACAGGCTGGATATAATGTAGAGCGTTTACCTGGTCCTCCGGGAAAAAGGGAAATGTTAAGAGCGACAAAATCAAAAATTTAATTTCTTTTGTCTAAAACCTTAATTATTGAATCTAACTTATGGCTAAATACTTCGGCACCAAGATAGCTTAAATGATCCGAATCAAAGAATAGCTTAAAATTTTTGTTGCTGGTACTGTTATTAAAATCGTTTAAGCAATCATAGTAAAACACATCTTTGTTATCGGCTAACTCATCTGCTGTTGAGTGTAATATCTTCAATTGCTTTTGGTTAAGCAGCTTTACAAATGATATATGTGCAGGTATTGTAACAAAAATAGTTTTGGCATTCTTCTTTTTCCCTATTTCAATGATCTTTTTTAAATAATTTACATTTTCGGCATACCTCCAATTTAAGTTCGAGGATGTGTGAGCCGAAATAACTTTTTCAGAGACTTCTTTAATTATACTGGCATTCTTGGCTGGTTGTAAAGCAACAAAACCTCTTGGAGTTAAATCAGGTATGGGGTTTTCTTTTTTAGAATAAAAGTCTTGAATGTGTTGAAGGTTAGTTTTCATTGTTTCGTCCAGAAACAATAATCTTTGTAGAGGATTTTGTTCTATATCTATATCATAATATATATTGTAATATTTACGTCTCCATCTTTGTGGGTGGTCTTCAATATTAGTCCATAACAAATGATACGATAAAGGAACTATAACATACTCTAAAGAGTCTAATTTATCCTGATATTTTTCTAAAATTTTATAGTCTATATCTAATGTTTGTGCATAGTTTGCAGTATTGAATGCGTTTTTTGAAAAAGCTTCGGGATTAATTCCTGTTATACCATGCGAACTTCCGAGTATAAGTATTTGTGTATTACTCGAACTTGTTTTAAGAAAATCAGCTTTAACCATGTAGGCATTAGGTATTTTTCTTAAAAGCGTTTCAAGCCCAATTACTGTAATAATAAATGGACTAATGAATATCAGAGTATATACTATTAATTTTCTCATTGTCAAATACTCGGTAATTTATTTATCGTTTACCTATGTTTTTCGCTTCTATTTCTTTTATGATAGAATCAATTTTAAAAGTAACTTTCTGAGCTCCTAAATAACTAAGATGATCTCCATTGTTAAAATCCTCAAGAGTATAGCTTCGAGCATCCTCTAAAAAATCATAGTAGAAAACATCTTCATTATTCTGGATACTATCCATTAAACGATGCATTGAGCCAAGTTGTTCTTTATTTAGGTTATCAATATATGTCGGGTAACAAGGTGTAGTAATAAAAATGACTTTACTATGTTTCTTTTTAGCTATCTCTATTATGTTTGTTAAATACCCTAAATTTTCATTATATCTAAGCGTTAAGTCTTCGACAGTGAATCCTTGAGCAACATCTTTAGCATGTTTTTCTATTTTTTTAAAATCGGAAGCCGGCGGTGCTGGCATAAATCCATTGATATAATTAAATGTTATAGGGCGTTTATTCCAATAATATAATTTTATATACTCTAAATCTTTTTTGATTGGTTCATCCAGAAAAAGAAACATTTTTAGAGGGTTATGCTCTATGTTTATATCAAAATAGATATTATTATATTTCCCCATCCATTTAAAGTACTCTAAATCTGAAAGCTTAAACCATGGTGAATGATAGGACATAGATATTATAATATACTCTAGTGAATCTAACTGATCCTGATATTTAGATAGAAGAGCGTAATCAATATTTAAAGTTTGAGCTCCTTGAGCTAAATTATAAGCCTCTTTGGATAAGAAGTCAGGATTTATAGCGTTGGCAGCATGTGAATTCCCTAAAATAATAATCTTTGTTTGTTTTATTTTAGCTTGAAATTCGTCAGCTTTGACCATATGACTGTTTGGTATTTTTCTTAACAAATACTCTATTACTACTATACTCACAATAAAAGGAGTAATGAATAGCAATGTATATAAGATAAGTCTCCTCATTAATTTAGAATTGAAAATAAATGAATGCCTGATGATGTCCTGAATAAAGGAAAATCAATATTCCAATAGTATAATAGAATGCCCAACGTAAAAAACTACTTTTTACTTTGAGTCCTATTTTTTCAATTGCATAGTTATTTTCCCTTCCCATCCATTCAACAGAAAAAAATAAAAGAATAAGTAAGAGCACTTGTCCGGAATACATTTTAGGTAAACTAAACAGTTCAGGAGTGAAAATATCTTTGATGAAATAAAATGCGTGATGAATACTTTCAGCTCTGAAGAATATCCAGGCAAAAGTAGATAGTAAAAAAGTTGAAGCCACTTGTAATACTTCGGTTACTGAAGGTAGTATACGTCCTTGAGCTACTACATTCAGGTTTCTTCTATTGGATTTGAATATTATAGAGGGCATTATAAAAAGCGCATTTAGTCCTCCCCACATTAAAAAAGTCCAATTAGCCCCATGCCAGAATCCACTAACTAAAAATATAATAAACGTATTTCGGATTGTTTGAACCATAGTGCCTCGACTTCCCCCCAATGGAATGTATAGATAATCTTTGAACCAAGATGACAGCGAAATATGCCAGCGTCTCCAAAATTCGGCAATATCTCTTGAAAAGTAAGGAAAGCTGAAGTTCTTCAATAGTTCAAAACCTAATAATCGGGCTGAGCCTAAAGCAATATCAGAATAGCCCGAAAAATCACCGTAAATCTGAATTGTAAAGAAGATGGCACCCAATATTAATGAACTCCCATGATATTGGTCGGAGTTATTAAATACATTATCAGCCAGAACTGCACAGTTGTCGGCAATTACTACCTTTTTAAATAGTCCCCATAGAATTTGTCTTAATCCATCAATTGATTTACTATAATTAAAAGTTCTGGCTTTTTCAACTTGCGGTAATAGATGGGTTGCACGTTCAATAGGTCCGGCAACAAGTAAAGGGAAGAAGCTTACAAATAAGCTATAATTTATCCAACTGTGGCATGGTTTTATTTTGTCATTATATATATCAAATACGTATGAAAGTCCATGGAAAGTATAGAAAGAGATACCAACCGGTAAAATAATGTTCAATGTAGTAAAGTGAGCAGTAAGCCCAAAAGAAGCTAATAGCTCAGCAAAAGACTCAACAAAGAAGTTATAATATTTAAAAACTCCAAGAAAACCTAAATTTATACCAACACTAAGTATAAGCCATATTTTTTTACTTAGTTTAGAATTAACTTTTGCTATCTGTAAGCCGGAAACGAAATCTAAAATTGTCGAAAATCCAAGAAGGAACATGAAACGCCAATCCCAACAAGCATAAAAAAAGTAACTGGATATAACTAATAAGATATTCTGTATTTTATATGATTTTTTAAATACAAACCAATAAAGGATAAAAACAATTGGTAAAAAAATGGCATATTCAATTGAATTAAAAAACATATAGATATTAATGTTAGTGTATATTTCTTAGGATACAGAGTTACTATAAAACTAAAGAGCGTTCAAAGATATTATAAAAAAATGAAATCATGATTAGATCTAGTTTTCATTATATGAATTTGAAAAGATGAAAAATTAATGAGGTCTGCCGATTTCATTTTATGAAATAGCTTATATAATGTAAACTGACAATTGAATACTCATTAGACGATTTTCTACCTTTTCATAACTCTAGTGGATTCCTTTTTTGTTTACTCATTTTCCAATCTGCCATAAAACTTGAATGGCAATGAAAAATAATTTATGTTATAAAACACTGTTTGTATAGCAGTTAAGGATATCACGTAAAAAACTTTCAAAAAAAGTCTA
>NZ_CAKUOF010000016.1 GCF_934668725.1 uncultured Dysgonomonas sp. | reverse complement strand
TTTCAAAGCGAGTGCAAAAGTAGTAGACTTTTTAATACAGTCCAAATCTTTTATAGACTTTTTTTGAAAGTTTTTTAAGAGCGAATTACAAAGCACATAATAACAAGACTTTAAACTATAAAAAAATAAAGAAAAATATAGTAATAAGAAGTAGCCTGAATTAGTAGTGTTGCAAATGGGGAGAAAAATCTCCAAAATCAAATTCGCCAAAATCTAGTAAAACCCCCTCTTTTACGATACAGCCGGATTCTAATAACCCAATATGACTACAAACAGACGACAGCTCCGTATAATATCGAGAGGATAATAATACAGTCTTGCCTAACCCTTTTATTTTGAGAAGTAGTTCGCAAACATTATTTCTCGAATCCTCATCCAGCCCTCTCAATAAATCGTCAAAAACAAAAAAATCCGGATCATGAAATAATGCGATTCCTATACTTAAGCACTTCTGCTGTGCTACTGTCAGCTTTCGGACTTTAGTATTTGTATATTTATAGAGTCCGATGAAGCGCAATACTTCCGTAATCCGTAAATCTCCATAAGAAAAGAGCATATCAATATACTTGAAGTTTTCTCTTACTGTTAAAAAATTCTGGTAATAAGGTAAATCGATAATATTACCGACTACTTTCTGAATTTTATCTCTACACCCATAAAAATTTTGGCCTTTGAGAGAAATTGTTGATGAAGTTGTTTTCAATAGACCTAAGATTAATTTTAACACTGTTGTTTTTCCTGATTTCGGTTTACCAATAAGGCCATATACACTGCCCTCTTTTATGGAAAGCTCAAAGTTTTTCAGAACAAACCTTTGTTTATAACAAAAGTCCATTCGTTTAATTTCTAAAACGTTCATTCCCCAATAAATATTAATTCACATCAACAAATATAGGATAAACTAATAGAATATAAAGGCTATAAAAGGTATTAAATCCCTGTATTTATGGGGTATTCAGAAAGGATTCATAAAAGAATCCGATCAAAAGGATCTCTTGTTTAGCATTTTATTGATTATATAATCAGAAATTATTCTTTAACAAATATCTCAATGGAGCTAAAATACGAAATGCTAAAGAACGGTTTTCGGTTATCACCTCTGCTATTCCGCTCAACTCTCCCGTAAATTTAAAATCAACACCCGTAGTAGAGGTAAGCTTGTGAGGCAAGGATATTTCTACAGTATAGTAATTACCGCTGGAAACTAATGAGATATTTCGAACGTACCCCTGCAACATTCCATATTCGAGATATGGATAGCCTGATACTTTTATATTCACCAATTGTCCTTCTTTTATTTTACCTGCCCCCGACAATGGAGCATCCAGTTTCCCGATAAGGTCTCCCGGCTCCTTAGGAACTATAACAAAAACATGATCTCCAACATTCACCACTTGATTTCTAGACCAAACAGTATTAAAGGTTATAGTACCTGCTTGAGGAGAAATCAGTAAATACTTTTGTTCCCAGTTCTCTATTTCCGCCATCAACTCACGATATGCAGTAACCAATTCCTGATATTTAGTATTCTTATCTTGTAAGTACTCCATAGTCAGTTTTGATACAGAACTTTTCAATTTGGAGTTTTCGATTTGTTCGGTAACTATTGATCCTTCAAGCTGGCGAAGTAATTGTTGTATATTTAAATAGCTTTGTTCCGTAATTTCAAATTCAGATTTTGAAATTACTCCTTTATTATACAACTCCCGGTCTCTATCATATAAAGACTTTGCAACCGCTAATTCCTCCTCCTTTAATCTTAATTGTTTTTGTAGATTACTAGCATAGTTATTTCTGCCTGCTAATTGAGTTTTCAAAGCTAGCTCATCTTGTTTAGTCAGATTTAATGATTCAAAATTTTGATAATTTATTGCTGCTTTGGAAAACAAAGAAAATGCAGGCTGTAACTCACCCAACTCATAGGTTCTCGAAATAAAGTCTGTATCTAGAGCAACCACCGAATCTGAGACTTGAGTTCTTTCAATCAACAATTGCTTGACTTTTTGTACATCAAATGTACTTGCTGGATTATCTATTACTGCAATTAAATCTCCCTGATTAACAGTGCTTTTGTCGGTAATGTAAAGTTCTTTTATTCTTCCGGTAGCTTTTGCGACAATGCGTGCCGGTGGATTTTCTGTTGTAATAATTACACTCCCTTGAATTATATCCGGATAGCGAAAAAAGAAAGAGCCTATAAAAAATAATAATAGAATAAGACATATCACAGTTGTCCCGTATCTAATTAGTGAATGGGGTGGACGCGTCAATATATCTTTAACTTCATCACTACGCAACTCTATATTATCTAATTTTTCTCTCATTTAAAGCTCCAACTGATTTTTCACTAAATGATAATAAGCCCCTCTTTTGGCTGATAATTCGTTGTGAGTACCAATTTCGACAACTTGCCCTTTCTCCAAAACAATTATTTGGTCAGCATTACGAACCGTACTCAAACGATGCGCTACTATTAATGATGTCCGCCCTTCAAAGAAAGAATTTAAATTCTCCATTATAACTTTTTCATTATTAGCATCTAAAGCATTGGTAGCCTCATCCAAAAATACAAATTCCGGATCTTTATAAATAGCACGAGCAATAAGCATACGCTGCTTCTGGCCTTGACTTAATCCATGCCCCTCAACCCCAATTTTTGTATTATATCCTAATGGCAAAGACTCTACGAAATCATGTATATTAGCAGTAATACAAGATTGCACCATTTTTTCTTTATCTATAATATCTGATGCAGGGGCAATATTGCGAGCGATTGTATCGGAAAATATAAATCCATCTTGCATAACGACCCCACATTTTTTTCGCCATTCACGCCAACTATAGTTATTGAGACGGTTATCTCCCAAACCTATGATTCCTTTTTGTGGTGCGTAAAATCCCAACAATAATTTAAGCAATGTAGTTTTTCCGCTGCCACTTGTACCAACTATAGCTGTCTTTTTTCCGGAAGGTATGCGAATCGCAAGATCTTTAAGGACATATTCTCCTTCAGATGTTCCATCATAGCTAAAAGATAATCCGGCAACAATCAAATCTTTACCCGTTGGTATATCTTTTATACGTTGCGAATCTTCTGTACTTTCGTCTGTTTTTTCCTGTAATTCACTTAAACGGTCTAAGCTCAATCTAGCATCTTGTGTTTTCCGTGTAAAGTCTATAATCTGATCTACAGGACCATTAAGCTGTCCTATTATATATTGAACAGCCATCATCATACCAAGTGTCATCTGCCCATCAATAACAAACTTTGCAACCAAAGCCGTAATTAATATATTTTTCGTCTGATTAATAAATATAGCACCCGAATCTTGATATTGCGCCAGAGCCAGTCCCTTGATACGTAATCTAAAAAGTCTAGCCTGTATCCCTTCCCAGGCCCAACGCCTTTGCTGTTCGCATCCGTTAAGCTTTATTTCTTGCATTCCGGTAATCAACTGAACTATATTACTTTGATTTTCGGACTTTTGAGCAAAATTTTTATTATCAAGCTCTGCCCTCTTTTTCATAAAAAGCCAAACCCAAAGAAAATAAAGAGAGCTACCAATTAGAAATATAATAAAAATTTTAAGGCTATAAAGACACAATACTATACCAAATACGAATATATTAAATACTGAAAAAATAACATTTAGACTTGAATTGGTTAAGTAATCCTGAATACGTGTATGGTCATTAATCCTTTGGAGAATATCACCAACCATCTTTGTATCAAAATACCCCATAGGCATTCGCATCATTTTAATCAAGTAATCCGAGATCAAGGCAATATTAATTCGGCTACCTAGGTGTAATAATATCCAGCCTCTTATAAACTCAACGGATGAACTGCTTAGTGTTAAAACCAACTGAGCAATCAGTATTACATAGATAAAATTAAGATTTTGAGTATTTATGCCAATATCAACAATGGCTTGAGAAAGAAAAGGCAGAACCAACATCAGTAAACTGCCAAAAATAAGCCCTAAAATAAGCTGAAAGACTAATTTCTTATAAGGCTTCAAATACGAATATAAAAACCGGAACCCTTTCTTTACTTCTTTATCATCTTCTTGTTGATAAAACTCAGGAGAGGGTTCCAGTAATAAAGCTATTCCATGAGGCTCTCCGTCAATATATGAAGAAAACCAACATTTACAGAATTCATCTTTGGTATACTGCAACATTCCACCGGCAGGATCCGCTACATAAATAACATATCCAGACCTTTTCTGTTTAACAGTATAAACAACGACAAAATGATTTTGGTTCCAATGCACAACACACGGAAGAGGAGCGTCTAATAACTGCTCAAATGTAATGCTAACACCCATGGTGCGGAAGCCTAAATTCTCTGCAGCTTCGCTTATCCCAAGCAAAGATACCCCTTCTTTATTTATGTGTGAACTGAGCCGTAGTTTCTCCAACGAATAGTTTTTGCCATAATAAGAAGCAATCATACGCAGACACGTAGGACCGCAATCCATAGCATCATGTTGACTGAAAAACGGAAAAGACTGCATGAGTTAAAGGTTATGTTCTATAAGTAACTTATAAGACAAACGTAATTAAATTTTAATAAAAACAACTTTCTCTTCCCCCTAAATTTCTCAAAAAACCACTCTCAGAAAAACATTTCTGACTTTCTTCTCAAACTACTAAGAAGTTAGTCCTGTACACTTTTTTTAGCGACCCACTCTTTGCTAACCTCTTGTTCAGTCGACGATGGCATTACATCGGAATATATTACGATGCTACTCCACAACTTTTGGAACGCGAACTTAGAAATTTCAATATTTTTATTGATTACAGGATCATAAAAAACTACATTACCCTCGCTACCTAAACTTTTCAGGACAACGTAACGTCCTCCATCTATTCTTAGATGCAATATTCCTTTCCGTTTGTCTTTCTTCAAGGTATCAAAATCCGAGTAATAAGTCTTACAATGCAGATCGTAATCCTTCAAAATGTTAGATATTGCGAGAATAGAAGAATCTTTCTGTTCAAAATCCAATTGAACGCCTATGACTTTCCTATTGTGCACAACATTACATAATGAGAGGTACGTTGACACGAGATTTACCATGTAGGTACTACGTACATTCATAACAGAAATGAAATTTTAACAATTTATATTCAAACAACCAACTTTACCACAAAGTAACAATAAATTTCTAAGTTATACTATAACCTTTTTATCATCTTTTCTTGTCTAAATTCTTTTTTCTGATATATTTCAATATATTTAACATAGAAAAAAGTAATATCCTAATATTTTCGCAAAAATACCCACACAAACCAACTGACATATATTAACATATACAAACATTCGTTAAGTTTTTTTAGACATTATACTTTTTAATATAAACAACATATATTCATAAAACATGTATCTTATAAATAACTATATTTGTACACTGTGTATGTAAGTTTAATATAAAAATTTTATGCCAGTAAAGAAACATCCTCTATATCAGTTTAAATTCTGCCCCAAATGTGGATCTGACCATTTTGTTGAAAACAATTTCAAATCTAAACGTTGTGAAGAATGTGGCTTTATTTACTACTTTAACCCTTCATCAGCAACAATTGCAGTAATTATCAACGATAAGAATGAAATAATGGTGGCAACCCGTGCTCACGAACCGGCCAAAGGAACATATGACTTACCCGGAGGGTTTGTAGACATGGATGAAACCGCAGAAGAAGCAGTCGTGAGAGAAGTCAAAGAAGAGACCGGACTAGAAGTGATATCGGCCAAATATCTATTCTCAATACCAAACCTCTACATATATTCGGGTTTTCAGGTAGAAACTACCGATCTTTTCTTTTTATGCAAAACAAGAAGCAATTCTCAGTTCAGTGCACAAGACGATGTTGCCGAATTGAAATTTATACCTATAGCCGATTTAAACCCCGCATTGTTCGGACTACGTTCCGTTAAAATGGGGATCGAAAAAATACAAAAGATGAATTTATGAAGAAAATACTACTTATTACAGGGATAGGAATAGCATCTACCCTACAGTTAACGTATGCCCAAAGAGGAATAAGCAATGAATTACCTCAACGTTTATTTATACAGGGAAAAGAGATGTTTTTAGACAACAATTTTGTCGGTGCACAAAATACACTTACAGAATTTAAGAGACTCTCTAACGACCAGAATGCAAAACTGGAGGCAGATTATATGATTGCAGCCTCATCCTATTTTACGGGAAAAGAAGGTGCTGTCACTATTCTCAGAGAATACCTGGATACTTATCCGGAGTCATACCACAGGAATGATATTTGTTTTTACATAGGTTCTGCTTATTTCAATGAAAAGGACTGGAATCAATCTTTATATTGGTTCGAACAAGCGGATGTTGATTATTTATCAAAAAAGGATCAGGAGGATTATACATTCCGATCGGCATTTGCCAATCTTCAGGAAGGGAAAAGATCTGTAGCCGCAAATCAATTCGAATTACTGGCTCGTAACAGCAATAAATATTATGAGCCTGCAACTTACTACAAAGCATACATCGATTTTCAAGAAGGCAAATACGATAATGCTCTAACGACATTCGAACGTCTTAAAAATAACCCCGAATACAAAGAACAATCTTTATTCTTCATAACACAAGGGCTATTCCTAAAGAATAACCTGAGTGAAGCAATCAATGCAGGAAATAATTACCTGAGTGCTTATCCTAATAATCAAAACTCGGCAGAAGTATATCGCATACTCGGAAACTCCTATTATAGACAAGGTAATATTAATAGTGCTATTTCGAACTATGAGAAATACCTGGCTTCGGAGTCTAAACCCTTCGCTGAAGATATGTTGCAACTCGGTACTGCATATACTCAAACAGGAGATTACCTGAATGCAATAAAAGCCTTACAATTTGCTGCTTCTACAGATAATAAACTGGGACAAACAGCATATATGCTACTCGGTCAAAACTACCTGAAAATAAATGATAATGCGAATGCGTTAATGGCGTTTGATGCAGCATCACGCGTGCAGTTCGATCCAGCAATCAGCGAAGTTGCACTATACAACTATGCTATGCTGGCTCATAAGACATCCCTTTCGGTCTTTGATCAGTCTATCACTGTATTACAACGCTTCTTAAACGAATACCCAAATTCGAAGTATGCAAACGAAATCAATAATCAGTTAGCATCAACACTCCTTTCTACCAAGAATTATCAGGCTGCGCTTACTACAATTGATAAAATGCGTAACCCCGGCAGACAGATACTCGAAGCAAAGCAAACTATATTATTTCAATTGGGAGCCCAAGACTTTATTGACGGAAATTACGATCAGGCAATCCAAAGATTCAATGCTTGCATAAATATGGGCAATTATGATGTAAAATCTAAAAACGAATCTTACTTCTGGCGTGGCGAAACCTATTACAGGGAAAACAATTATCCGGCAGCAATTAAAGATTACCAGACTTATTTATCAGTATGTAATGCCTCGGATGACAATTACTCGAATGCCTTATATAATCTAGGATATACTTATTTCAATCTGAAACAATATAATAATGCTTTGAATAGTTTCAGACAATATACTTCTCAGGAAAGAAACAGACAACAGTTGACTTATTCGGACGCATGGAATCGTATAGGTGATGTTTACTTATTCAATCGTAATTTTATTGAAGCGGCAAACGCATACTCTCAAGCATCTGTAAATAATCCTCAAAGTGCCGAATATGCCGACTTCCAAAAAGCATTTGTATTGGGTTTACAACACAATTACAATGGAAAAATTGCCGCACTGGATGTTATGATGAAAAGATATCCCGATTCTCAATATTACGATGATGCCATGTATGAGAAAAGCCGTGCATTAATCATGCTAAATCGCGAAGCAGATGCAATTCCAATATTAACAAAATTATTAAGTGATTATCCGAACTCCAATGTAGCTCCACAAGCCGGTGTTCAATTAGGACAATCCTACTACAACAGCAACAACCCCCAAAAAGCGATTGAAGCCTATAAACAAGTTGTACAACTACACAAAAACTCGGAAGAAGCACGTATTGCTCTACAAAGCCTCGAAGGTATCTATCGAGATATAAACGATATCGGTTCATATGCCAGTTTTGCAAACTCGCTGGGTAATGGAGTTCTTATCACAGCTAGTCGTCAAGACTCATTATCATACCTTGCAGCTGAAAATATATACATGAAAGGTCATGCAAACGAAGCAGCCAATGCGATGAACAAATACCTTCAATCGTATCCTCAAGGTCAGTTTGCAGGCGATGCACATTATTATATAGGAGCCATAGCTTACAATAAGAAAGATTATGATACTGCACTCCAAGCATTCAACAATACTATTAATTCAGGTAATTCAAAAAGCCTCAACAAAGCTCTTGCCCTAGTAGGCGAAATACAACTGGACAAAGGCAATAATCAAGCTGCATACAATGCCTACAAAGAAATGATGCGTACAGCAACAAGCAGTGAGGATAAAAATACGGCTCAATTGGGAATACTTAAAGTAGCCAATAACTTAAATAAAGATGTTGAAGTTATCACTGTTGCAACAGCCTTACTTGCACAAAGCAAAACTTCTCCTGAGATAATTAGCGAAGCTCGTTTATACCGAGCCAAGGCCTATTTGAACACAGGTGAAACTAATAAGGCTATGGATGACCTTCAGAAAGCAGCAACCGATACACGCAGTGTATATGGTGCAGAGGCACAATACCTATTGGCTAAAACTTATTTGAAAAATGGTAATTACGATAAGGCTGAACAGCAAGTCCTTGCATTAATGAAACAAGGTACACCTCACGCCTATTGGATGGCTCAAGCTATAATCGTATTATCGGATACCTATCAGGCTAAAGGAGACAAGTTTCAAGCCAAGCAATATCTTGAAAGTTTAAAGGCAAATTATACAGGTAATGAAGCTGATATAGAATCTATGATAAACGACCGTTTAACGCGATTAAATAGATAAGAACAAAACCTTTGTAGTAGAGGTAAAATACAGTAACAAACAGGTCTGAGGCCTTACTTAAATTAAAAGATAATGAATACATTATATAAAACTTTATTTATTAGCACATTGGGATTAAGCGTTGCATCCATAAACATATCAGCCCAAACTGCTGCCAAAGATACAACGCTTAACCGTCAGGTTTCTCTCGAAAGAGAATATACACCAACCATTCAGGATGCTTCAAAAGTGAATACGCTTCCGGCTCTACATGAACCACAAAAGAAGCAATATGATATCAAGTTCGAGAACAACATCCCGAATACGAACATCGCCTCTTATCCGATTGGGAATCCCGGATCTGGAGATATCAGAACAAAAATAGACTACAGTAAACATCGCGGCTATTTCTTGTTTGGAGCAGGTATGTATTCCAACTTAGATGGTGCAGCCGGATACAGAATCGTAGATTCGAAAAATGACCGGTTAGATATTTTTGCAACCCACAACTCCGCTGATGGCAAAATAAAGTACCTAAATCCTAATTCTCTTCTTGATGAAGCGAAAGCGAAAAACATGGAGAATCTGATAAAAGCAAAATACAGCCATGACTTTGAATCATTAACATGGTATTTGAATGGATCATTCTTTAATAACACGTTTAACTATTATGGCAATCCGTTCGTATTCAGCACAGCGGATCAAGCCCCTTCTCTGTATGAAGGTTTTATGAAAAACAATCAAAATATTAATGTTATTGAGGCCGAGACAGGAATAACATCCAAAGAACGAAGTGATGTACTATACTACTCTGCAAATATTAAATACAATAATTTCTCAACTAAATATGGCCCCAACACAAATTATGATGGGATCTCAGGTAGCATATTCGACGCTTTGGTTAACATTGCAGCTCCTGTACAAACAGACCATAAAGCCGGTATAGAAGGAGGTATCTTTTTCCAAACATTTAGCAACGTAGACTTTCTTCCTTTGTTAGAAAAGGATCCATTTCATAATCTGACTATTTTTAAAGCTAAGCCATATTATAGTATAGACGGAGGGAATTTTCAATTGTCATTAGGGGCTAACATAAATTGGGCATCTGACATTGAAAATAAATTTGTTGTTGCCCCTTCTATTAAGACATCTTGGAACTTCGATGAAAAAAGTTTACTATATTTCAATGTAGATGGAGGCATAAACGACAATAATGTTGTAGCAATGAACCGTGTGAATCGATATATCAACCCCGCATCACGTGTATTTATTTCTCAAACATTATACGATGCAAAAATAGGTGTAAGATCAGGAGTTATAAACGGTTTTGAGTTTGATATCTTCGGCGGTTATAAATATACGAAAGACGAACACCTATTTGTTCCAAACGAATCTCCATCATGGGGTAATGTTTCTGAAATGATGTATGCAAACTTAGGTGCCGGACATTTTGGCGGGGCATTAAAAACAAAATTGATCCCATATACCGATCTTTCGCTAAAAGCACAGACCCACTTTTACAATGTCAGCAAGTATACTTTAACGGATACAGCTCCTGATAAAAAAGAAGCATGGGGGTTACCTAGTTTCACTCTTGATTTTAATGCTGATTTTTCATTTATAGAGAATCTCACTTTCTCTGTTAACTATATATTCGAAGGTGGACGTAAAACATATGTAAATAATACTTCAACCACTATGGATAATATCAACGAACTAAATATCAGAGGAAGCTACAATATTTTAGACTGGCTATCATTCTATGTAAAAGTAAACAATGTTATGAGCCAGAAGTATGAAAGATATTATGGCTACACTAATCAAGGTATTAATGCCCTTGGAGGAATAAGCCTAAAATTCTAAACAAAAGATTTTTATATAAAACAGCCCTTTTTTGAATATCAGAAAAGGGCTGTTTTGCCCTATATAGTTAAATATGCCGAAAGAATTAAATCTGAGAAAAAAAAGAGTTTTTGGTTATAGCCTGCTTGATGCTTTATAGCTTAATTTGCATTAAAATAGAATATATCAAACATATATAACAAACAATCAATTACTAACTCGAAATCTAAAACAGTGCCCGGAAAACACATTCCATAATATCTCAATTTTTATAGGACTCTCCTTCTCCTATAGGCACATTCTTGGAACAAAAAATCTTTCCTTCATTCAGGGAAGATTTTTTTGTTTCTTCAACCACCATTAATCATACATTTTACTATCTTTACATCTGTTTTTGGTGTTATTCTATCACAATGCTTGATGGAATAATGAAAAGGGAATCAGGTGAAAATCCGGAACAGACCCGCTGCTGTAAGCTTCATTGAAAGTTTCTAAACAATACTCAAACCACTGTTTTATAAAAACGGGAAGGAAGTTTGGAAAGGAAGTAAGTCAGAAGACCTGCCAAAATAATACAAGCAAATACTTTCGGGAAATAAAGTTATTGCAACACATTATCCAAATAAACTATTTGGTATTTAAACATAAAAAGAATGGATAAAAAATGTCCTGGTTGCTTTTCGATATTCGAATGTCGAGTAGATCAGATAGAACTATGTAATTGCGCAAAATTAAACCTGACAAAAGGTACACGAGAATATATAAGGGATACATATGGAAGTTGCCTCTGCTTTGATTGTTTGAAAAAAATAAATGGCGAATTATCGCTTATACCATCTAACGAAACAAGTAAATAGGAAAGCTAAGCCTGAAAACAAAAATTAGTCATTTATCAATTCTTATAATACAACTAAAATGATTAAATTTGAAAATAGATTTTGTATCTAACAAATATACTCTCTGGATTATCAAAAAGAATTCTAATAACTAATATTATAAACAAAACCGAATAAACAATGCTAAACGAATTTACAATCAGTCGAGGAAAAGCGATGATCAATTTCTCTCTGAAATATTGTGACAACCGTCAGAAACTTTTGAATAGTTATGGTTTTAAAAAAGTAATCGACTCATTTATTCAAGTATTGAAGAAGGATAATGTCATCATATATGACTATTATATTAAATTCTTCAATAACAAAGATGACGAATTTGCGCAATCACTCGTTCAGGTGTTTAAATTCCTAACCGTTTGTGACGAGAACGAAATAGTAAAGGTAGACAACAGGTATTCGGTTTGCTTTGCTGATAAAGATCTATTCATAGAGCTTATCGAACTATTATATTCATATTGGAGACGCTTAGACCGAATCTCTGTTGTACGCAATTCAAGCCTCGGAGAAGGCCTACAAGATGTTAGATTTACTCAGGCAAACTCACAATTCAACGACCTTATTCTTGCGACTTATCGTCGTATTGAAGAAACTGTTATGGGTTTTCAGCACAGAGTATACCGCCAGCTCATAGCCGGTGCCAATGCAGGTCTTATTCTCAATGATGAAGTTTCATGGAATTGCCCTATTGAATATAAAGGATTATCTGCCGTACCATTTATTAGCACCGTGATATTTCAACCTCCATTAATAACTTATACTAAGAGAAATACACGTGACGGAATTTTCCAGGAGCACTCTTCGAATCCTATTGCAAATATATCTCTGAATGATGACGAATGGTTTGTATTTCCTGCTTGGGTTGGAAATATGCTTACATTTGTTTATTTCCATAAAGATTTTATCGATCACGGCTTAGGCTTGTCTAATCTATTCGAATTAGCAACACCAAGCAGCTATATAGGCAAGAAACCTGATATGATATATGTATTCGGGTATGCTGATGGGTATGAAGAAAAACGCACGTTCTATTATAAGGACAAGCAAAACGACATTCTTATCGGATATGCAAACTATTGTGATGATATCGACTATTTCGGTTATATGAAAAAAATGCTCCTGACACTTCACAACGTGAAACAAATGGAGAATGGTCGTTTGCCAATACATGGTGCTATGGTAAACATTGCATTAAAAAATGGAAAAGAAGCAAATATTATCATCATGGGTGATAGTGGTGCGGGGAAATCCGAAAGCTTAGAGGCATTCCGTAACTTGAATGAAAAATATATCAGACACATGCGTATCATTTTTGACGACATGGGTTATTTGAATATAGAAGCCGATGGTTCGGTAAAAGGATACGGTACAGAGATCGGAGCATTTGTCCGTGTGGATGACCTTGATCCCTCATACGCTTATCAACAATTAGACCGTGGGATATATACTAATCCTGATAAAGTAAATGCCCGTGTAACCATTCCGGTTTCGACTTACGAAGTTATTTCTAAAGGGTACAAAGTAGATTATATGCTATATGCCAATAATTATACTGAAACCGATCAGAAAATCAAATTCTTTGATAATCTGGATAAAGCCATCGAAGTTTTTGAAGACGGAGCTAGAAAAGCAAAAGGAACTACAACTGAGGTTGGTTTAGTAAAATCGTATTTTGCGAATCCGTTCGGACCTGTTCAGGAAAGAGAAGTTGCAGAGAAATTGGTTCGCCAATATTTCACTAAGATGAATGAGAACAAGGTTAAGATCGGTGAGATACATACATCTCTTGCCATTGACGGTCAAACTAAAGAAGGTCCACGTTTAGCAGCAGAGGAATTATTCAGCCTAATAAATGAGTAAATATTTTTATTTCTGCCAGAATAAAAACAATATCTCCTTTATAACTGATTTAATACCTTTTATAAAGGGGATATATTGAATATAAACTAATAAAAAAAGAAACTATGAGTCAATCAAATTCTTTGATGAACGACAACATAGCAATGCTCGGAAAACTACTTGGTGAAACCATCAAGGGGGCATTGGGTGAAGGCACCTTTGAACGCGTCGAAACAATTCGCCAATTATCAAAAGCGTCTCATAACGGAGATACAAAGGCACATGATAAGTTGGTGGAAACTCTTCAGAATCTGCCCGACAAAGATTTTCTACCGGTTGCACAAGCATTCAACCAGTTTCTCAACCTGACTAATACAGCCGAGCAGTATGACACTATATCTCAACATGCAATGGGAAAAGATAACCCAGTAAATTTCCCGCATATATATGAGTTATTGCAAAGTAAAGGCGTAAAAGATGAAGATATAAAGAAGGCCATTGATGAAATATCTATTGACTTAGTCTTGACTGCTCATCCTACAGAGATAAACCGACGTTCTTTAATTAACAACCTTAATGAAGTAAGTGAGTGTCTTCAGCAATTGGATCACGATGATATTGTAAGCTATAAACGAGAACATATAATGAGCCGATTAAAACAGCTTATTATCCAGTATTGGTTTACGGCGGAAATAAGAAAAGATAGACCAACCCCTAACGAAGAGGCCAAATGGGGCTATGATGTAATAGAAAGTAGTTTATGGGAAGCTGTACCGTTTTTTCTGAAAGAATTTAACAAGCAACTAAAAGCCTCTATAGGGTATACTATTCCTGTAGAAGCACGCCCAATACACTTTACCTCATGGATGGGGGGAGACCGTGATGGTAACCCGAATGTTACAGCCGTAGTTACCAAAGACGTTCTGCTCCAAAGTCGCAAACGTGCAGCGACCCTTTTCTTAAAAGACATAGAAGTATTGGTTAAGGAATTGTCGATGTTTAATTGTACTCCTGAGTTTAGAACTTATCTGGGCGATTCAGAAGTGCAAGAACCGTATAGAGCTTTAATGAAAAAACTTCGTTCGAAACTTAAAAAGACTATTATATATCTGGACGAGAGAATCGAAGGAAAGCACGTAACAATAAATGATGATATTATTTTTCATAACGATCAATTATGGGAACCTCTTATTAAATGCTACGAATCACTTATCGCATGCGGTATGGAAAGTATAGCAAAAGATAAATTATTGGATACCCTACGTCGTGTGAAATGTTTTGGAGTTACATTGGTTAATATCGATATACGCCAGGAAAGTACCAGGCACACCGAAGCATTATCGGAACTGACTCTCTACTTGGGATTAGGCGACTATGCTGCATGGTCTGAGACTGAGAAACAAGCATTCCTTATAAAAGAACTGTCTTCGAAAAGACCGCTGATACCTCAACAATGGAACCCTAGCCCTGAGACTAAAGAAGTATTGGATACCTGTAAAGTTATTGCAGAAACTCCACAAGGAGTAATTCCTGTATATGTTATCTCAATGGCTCGCACCCCTTCCGATGTTCTTGCTGTTCACTTATTGTTAAAAGACACAGGATGCCCTTACATGCTTCCAGTAGCACCTTTATTTGAAACGCTGAACGACCTCAACAATGCCTCTGATGTTATGCAGCAATTGCTCAATATAGGCTGGTACAGAGGTATCATCGGCAATAAACAAATGGTTATGATCGGTTATTCCGATTCAGCCAAAGATGCAGGAGCACTTGCAGCAGGGTGGGCACAATACAGTGCACAAGAAGCATTACTTAAAACATGTAATGATGCCGGAGTTTTACTCACCCTGTTTCACGGTAGAGGAGGAACAATCGGTAGAGGGGGAGGACCGGCTAAAATAGCACTATTTTCTCAACCTCCGGGCTCTTTAAAAGGAGGACTTCGAGTTACAGAACAAGGTGAAATGATCCGTTTCAAATTGGGACTACCCGATCTGGCGATTTCAACATTATCTCTTTATATAGATGCTATTCTGGAAGCAAACCTATTACCTCCTCCCGCACCTCAACAAGAATGGAGAGAGACAATGGATGAGCTATCGAACATTTCATGTAAGATATACCAAGACCTTGTTAGAAATAATGATGATTTCATCCCTTATTTCTATCAGGCAACACCTGAAGCCGAATTGGCAAAATTGCCTCTAGGATCACGTCCTGCGAAACGAAAATCAACAGGAGGAGTCGAAAGTCTGCGTGCTATTCCTTGGATTTTCGGCTGGTCACAAAATAGACTTATGCTTCCGGCATGGTTGGGAGCAGGCCAGGCTCTACAACAGGTTATTGATAATGGAAAAATGAATGTATTAGAGACCATGTATCAAGACTGGCCATTCTTTAATACCCGCATAAGCATGCTTGAGATGGTATATGCTAAAGCAGACAGCCGTATTGCTGCTTATTATGACCAACGATTAGTTGATAAAAACATTCAATATTTAGGAGTAGAATTACGCAATCAATTAGCAAAGGATACTGCTACAATATTAAATATCGCTCATGATAATTCATTGATGGAAAATCTTCCTCTTATCGCCAGCAATATTGCGATGAGAAACATTTATACTGTTCCGTTGAACCTTCTTCAAGTTGAATTACTTCAGCGGGTAAGGAGTAATGAAGTACATCCTCAGGAATTAGAACAGGCGTTGATGGTTACTATTTCGGGAATCGCTGCCGGAATGAGAAATACAGGATGATGGTATTCATTATTTAATCAAATAAATAATAAAGGGGAGCATAATAAATTATGTTCCCCTTTATCTATATAAAATACCCCATCCAAAATAGGTTGGCATATAAACAATACTTATCTTTCCATAAGTTTATAACCGACTTTAGAAATTGTAACTAATTCAACATAAGGATTTCCTTCCAAATATTTTCTTATTTTATGCGTCAGATTATTTAACGAGTGTTCTTTCTGATATACATCTTCTTCACCCCATAAAAGCCAAACAATACTTTCTTTGGTTACAACTCCATTTACATTTTCACAAAGCAAGCGTAAAAAAGCAGCTTCCGTTTTTGCAACTCTAAGCTCCTGTCCATCATATTCTATTACCTGATCAATCGGACTAAACGAAAAGCCGGAGAAAACAAATTTCTTAGAACCCGATTCTGTCACTCTATTGAGAAGGTTATTGATCCGAGCCAATAGTTCCTTTGTTCCATAAGGTTTCTTTTGGTAATCTACATGCCTTAACTTGAGCCCTCGTTCAACATCTTTGAAATGAGTTTTTCCTGTGGTAAATATTATAGGCAAAGAAGTATTAGATAGCCGTACTTTTTCTGCAACTTCAAATCCGTTCATATCTCCAGCCAAATCGACATCCATTAATATAAGATCAATCGGATTTTCGTCAATTGCCTCCATTACATATTCACCTCTTTTTACATGTTGTACTCCAAATCCTTCAACTTCTAGATTTTCCGACAACATAAAAGCTAGGTTATCATCATCCTCTACTAATAGTATATTTGCCATAGACATAAGTTTGTAAAATGTGCTTAAAATTAATATGTTTTGCAAAGATAATAAAGTTTAACTGACTCTAATAAATTAATTATCAATTTATATTCTTTACTAAAGGTAATTTTATAATAAACTGGCTTCCTATATTCAATTGGCTATCAACAGAAATACTACCACCATGCTTTTCAACAATACGTTTTACATAATTCAGACCGATACCATGTCCTTTAGCATGAGTCGTCTTACCTACACGTGAGTATTTTTCAAAAATAACATCCAAGTTCTCAGGTGAAATTCCTAAACCAGAATCTTTAACTGATATACATATATTATTATTTTCCTGATACAATCTAATACGAATATCAATAGACTCCTTAGAATATTTTATTGCATTACTGATTAAATTCGAAACCACTTGTTCGATATGATCTTTATCTGCAAAAATCATAGGGTTCTTCAATTCATTAGTAATATCAATTTCGGGAGATCCGGGTGTTGTATCAATAGCATTATCGACAAGATCAAAAACAACTTTTGCAAAATCAAATTCAGTACGGTTCAACTCAAAGAGCCCTTCTTCTTCCTGAGCCAAACTCAACAGCATCTCCGTTTTATTAGTCATCTTAAGAATTTCCTGCTCCGCAATATTCAGCATTCGCATTCTTTTTTCTTCGTTAGCTATAATTTTTTCGTTACTCAACGAGTTAATCGATTGCAGCAAGACAGCCAAAGGTCTTTTAAATTCATGAGATACTTCCGAAAAGAAATCATTTTTCAGTTTAGACAGTTGTCTTTGTTTCGCTAAAGTTTTCATTTGAACATACAAACTATATATACAGAAGATAGAAAGCAATAAAGAAAGAACAAGCATCCAAACCATTTGAGGGTATATTTTCCACATTGGATCAATAAGAGCCAACCGAAGAGCTTTAGTTTGCTTTATATTCAACGGAATTTGCTTCGAATATAAAATATCTGAGGGCATAGACGAACCTTTCCAGGTCGTCTCCAATACTTGATTGTTTTCCAAGTCGATAACCTCTGAATAAAATTTCAACTTTATATTTTTTTCATCAAAAGCAACCTGCACCAAACTATCTATTCGCTGCAAGCTCATCGGATGCTTTAAACTAACAAATTCATTCATAGCCAAAGCCATCACAGACACAACACCTCTATCCTTACTTTTATCTCTATCTCGCACATCAAGACGTTTTACTTTTGTTGTGTCAATTCCGGGAGGGGGAGTATCACGATATTGTACATCTGGAGTCTCAGACTCCTTTTTATATCCCACACGAATATTCAGTTCTACACTATGAACAGATTCTACTATTAGATTCAACTCTCGCTGAAGCAAGTCAACATTAGTTTGGTATAAACGATACACCAGCAGAGCTTGCAATAGAAATATTAATCCAACAGCCAAAATAGATAAACGCGTCATATAAGTATATTTCATAAAGTCGTAAAATTAAATCATTTTATTCGGCAACAATATCTAGAAATTCAAATATAAAACAAAAACAAACAACACCACTCATCCTACAATTATATAATAACAAAACAGACACAGATATATTAGAAAAAAATTTAACTCAAAAAGCACATTATTCGATAAAAATATGATTATTTTATTATATAATTATCTACATATCAGATATATATTTGCAATATAAGAAACACAATAAAACATCAAAAAAAAATCAATTATGAAAAAGAAATCAATCAAAAATCTAAAAAAATTAGAAAATAAAGATTTAAAAAAGATAAAAGGTGGAGCACAAGGATGGCAGTACATTAATGGCGAATGGTACTACCTTGAGTATTAATAATCGATAAAAGAAGCTAGTCATTGAGACTAGCTTTTCTTATTTAAATCACCTCTAGTCATTTAAGATGTACCTCAACCTTTTTAGTTGGATCTGCCTCATCATTTCTCCGATCTACAGATGCCACAAAGTTCTCTGCCAGATGAGCAAAAGCTGCACCAGTCACAGAGTTTTCATTCAAAGCCACAGGACTACCGGTATCACCACCTTCACAAATACTTTGCACAATAGGTATCTGCCCAAGTAAAGGCACATTCATTTCTCCTGCAAGATCTTTAGCCCCATCTTTCCCAAAAATATAATACTTATTATCAGGTAGTTCAGCAGGTGTAAACCATGCCATATTCTCTACTAGACCCAATATAGGCACATTTACCTTTTCGTTAGTAAACATATCAATACCTTTGCGGGCATCAGCTAAAGCTACTTCCTGAGGAGTACTCACAACCACAGCTCCGGTAATAGCTAGAGTTTGAACTAAAGTCAAATGTATATCACTTGTTCCTGGAGGAAAATCGATCAAAAAATAGTCCAGTTCGCCCCAATTTCCATCAGTAATAAGTTGCTTCAAGGCATTACCTGCCATAGCCCCACGCCAAACAATTGCGCTTTCTTTTTTTACAAAAAAACCAATTGATAACATTTTAACTCCATATTTATCAATAGGAATTATCATTTCTTTATTTCCTACGAGTTCAAGCATGGGTTGAGCATCTTCGACATCAAACATTTTCGGCATGGATGGACCAAATATATCAGCATCAAGCACACCGACTTTATACCCTTGCTTAGCCAAAGCCACCGCTAAATTAGCTGTAACGGTACTTTTACCGACTCCTCCTTTACCTGATGATATAGCTATAATATTTTTGACCTCAGGTAATAGTTTTACGGGTGCAGCGGGAGCTTGTGTTTCTATTTTTTTAACCTCAATATTTCCTTTTATGTCAACATCAGGGCTGACATATGTCAATATAGCTGTTTCACACGCCTTTACTACCGATTTAATGAAAGGGTCATTAGGCTTTTCGAAAGACATAGAGAAACTGACTTTATTACCATCTATATGAATATCATCTGATACAAAGCCCATTTCTACGACATCCTTTCCTGTTCCGGGGTAACGCACATTGCGGAGTGCATCAAGAACCAATTTAGGATATATTTTAATACTCATCAATATATTTATTTAAAATTTGAATTACTATTCAGCTCGCTTTGTCAATATTTGAGAATTACTTCTCCCATAACTACGATAACTATCTTGCTCGATCTCAACATCGGGTTCTCCCCATTCATCTTTATGAGAATATTTAAACTTCACATATTTGATATTTAACCCTCTGGCAATCCATTGCTGCTCATAAAAAGTTTTAATAGTCAACACATTGTCCTCCAATCCCGAATGATATAAATCTTCTGTCCCAAATAAAACTTCGAGATTATTCAGTTTAACCATTTCCGTAGTATATGCAAACATAAAATTACTATCAGACTTCAAATGAATTACTCCATTTGGTTTCAAAAACTGTCCATAAAGTTTCATAAAACGAGTCGACGTCATTCTTTTATTTACTTTATTCATCTGAGGATCGGGGAAAGTTATCCAAATCTCAGAGATCTCACCTTGGTCAAAAAAATTAGCCAACAGCTCTATATGAGTTCTCAAAAAAGCAACATTTGACAACCCTTCTTCCAAAGATTGTTTAGCTCCCGACCACATTCGGGCACCTTTAATATCAACCCCGATAAAATTATTCTCCGGATATAATTTTGCTAATCCAACAGTATATTCTCCCTTACCACATCCGAGTTCAAGCACTATTGGATTAGTATTTTTGAAAAATTTTTCATTCCATTTTCCTTTCATTTCAAATCCTTTTTCTTGTAACACTGCAAAAGGATACTGAAAAACATGAGGATATTCCTCCATATTAGCAAATTTTGCTAATTTATTCTTTCCCATACTTACTATCTTAGTACTATAAAAATCTTATTATAAAGCAATTATTTTCATCTAACTAAATAAAAAAACGATGATATAGCAAATACCACTGTTAATGCAGTAGTATTTCTTTATCTAGCGAACAGATTAAATTGTTAGACAAATATACATTAAAATCAGTGCATTAAAAATAGACAATATGCACTTATCAAAAAAGTAATTGAAACCATTTTATAAACATGTTTTATATATATTTGTTTACAATAGTAAGTTAGTCCAAAAATCTCAAAATTGATTAATTATAACAACAATATTTTATGGAATACGAGATAAGACATAATCCGGATGAATACAGATTTGAAGCAATTTCAAATCTGGAAATTGTAGGTGTTGTGAATTACTATAAAGAAAACAATATCATAAATGTGACTCATACCGGAGTTAAAACAGAATATGAAGGTTTGGGTATTGCCGGAGCATTAACAAAAGCCATACTCTCCTATATAACAAAAAACAATCTCAAAGTTAACCCATTATTCTCATATACAAAGACCTATATAGATCGCCATCCTGAATACAATAATTTACTTCATGAGTGATATGAATAGAAAAGAGGTTCAGCGGAATTCCGGTGAACCTCTTTTGTTATATCTATATATAATTAAAATTTTCAGAGCCTTCTAGCATGTATCTTAAATATACACGGCAATAAAGAGTTCATTCATCAAATTTTTCATTTGGAGGAGTACTTTATTTATATACAAACTTATCCCATGTATAAACCACAGGCGTCTCTTTCAAAAAAGGGCGTAATTGTTCATAATCCTGCTTAGAAATATATTTTTCGATATCATAAACCGCTGTAATATTCTTATCGGTTTCCGAAAAACTAAGCTTAACCGGAGTCATATCTAAAGCAGCATAAGCATTCTGAAATTTCTCAGAATTACGATCAACCTCATTCTTTATAAAGTTATCTTTACTGATCTGCGGAAATAAGTCGGACTGAGCCAAAGGCTCCCAATCTGTAGTATAAAAACTAATCCGGCTATCACATGCCGAACCACATACTGTAGTTATCACTCCTATTATTTGAGTATTATTTACTAATGGCAGAAGCTTAATTTGCAGATTACCGACTTTAGATGTCTGCAACGATATGAAATCCTCAGAAAAGCCAAGACGCTTCACCGTATCTCCCACAGCATTAACAGCCGCAATCTCAATAGTATCGTTTTCAGGTGCTATTAATAATTTACGTTGATCCAAAGTAACTCCGATCAGCATATCATCAGGCATAGCAATTACTAATGGTGAGATATTTTGTGCCTGAACTATCAAAACAGTAACAAGTAAAGCAAGTATAAAGAATATTTTTTTCATTTTGTCGTAATCACCTTATATATAAGCCCATATATTTTTCACCTACAGAGCTTAATTGTTATTTTCGCACATAACTATAATTAGAAAAATTCAGTCGTTTATTTAGTACCCAAATATAGGAAAAACATTCCTATTATTATTAAGATCAAATCTATGGCCTTTCCTTTTAAGTTTTTTTCATGGAAGAAGACTATTCCTCCAATAAAAGAAACAACAACAGAGCTACGCCGAACCATAGATACAATGGAAATCATGGCATCCGGATCAGTCAATGCATAGAAATAAACAAAGTCGGCTATAGTCAGAAAAAGCGACACCAGAAGAATACTCCATTTCCAACTGAAATTTGTCGTTGATTTTCGTTTAGGATACCATAATATAATAAGTATCACAAACATCATTATGCATTGATAAAGGTTGTACCAAAACTGAACGGATGTAGAACTGATACGCTGCATGAGGTATTTATCATAAAGACCACTTACTGCACCCAGAATAGCTGAAATAAATATAAAAAATATCCATTTATTCTGACGAAAGTTGATTCCTTCTTTTCTTCCCGTAGCGGATAACAAAAAAAACGAAACGATAGTAAGTAAAACCCCTATCCATTGATAGAGATTGAGACGTTCTCCAAAAATAAGTAATGCTCCTACAAGAGTCATCACCGGACGCGTGGCATTAATCGGACCTGTTATTGTTATCGGTAAATGTTTAACAGCAAAGTACCCGAATATCCAAGATGATAATACGATGAGCGACTTAAGTATAATATAAAGATGAGCTTCAAAATCTACTGTCGGAACAAAAAAAATTGTATTCTCAACCAAAGAAGAGCCAAATCGGGATAAAAGATATAATGGCAGCAAAAATAATGTACAAAAAAATGTATTCAGAAATAACACGGGTATTACCGCATTATTATGAACAGACATTTTTTTATTTATATCATAACAACCTAAAAAGAAAGCCGAAAGAAATGCTAAACCTAACCACATATTTTATTTAAGATCGTAGACCTAATTTATTATTTTAATATTTTCACTTCGAATTCTTTAAGGTCAAATGCAAGCATAGATATCCTAGGATTCCGGCCATAAGGGAACTCACTAATATTACTATCTTAGATATGTCTATTATTTGTTGATCATTAAAAGCAAGCAAAGTAATAAATATTGACATGGTAAAACCAATCCCACCAAGCAATCCGACACCAATCATATTATACCAATTCACTCCGGCAGGCAGTTTCGAGAATTTCGCCCAAACAACAATAAGACAAGCTAATCCTATACCGATTGGTTTTCCTAACAACAACCCCGAAAGAATACCCAACGATATGGGTTCTGCGAAGAGAGTATGCCAATCAGAGGAGATAGTAACAGCCGTATTCGCCAAAGCAAAAACGGGTAGTATCAGAAAGGTTACCGGCAAATGCAATTTATGCATAACTACAAAAGAAGGAGAGCGACCATCGGTTCTTCCGGCAAAAGGAATAACCATTGCCAACAATACACCTGAAATAGTAGCATGCACCCCTGATAACAGCATGAAATACCACATCACTGCCCCCCCGATAAAATAAGGGATCAACGAATAAACTTTCAATCGGTTTAATACAATAAGAAACGCAAATATCCCCAGAGCTATTGAAAGATCAAGCAGCATCAAGTCTTTAGTATAAAAAAGAGCAATAACAAGGATTGCCCCCAGATCATCAACAACAGCCAGTGCCATTAGAAAGACTTTTAACGATACAGGCACCCGTTTCCCCAACAATGATAAAACTCCCAATGCAAAAGCAATATCTGTAGCCATAGGAATACCTAATCCCGATTGAGTCGGCAAACCTAAATTAAATACAAGAAAAAAAGCAACAGGTACTACCATTCCTCCCAATGCTGCTGCAACCGGTAATATGGCATTACGCGGGCGTGAAAACTCCCCGATAAATACCTCTCTCTTTAATTCCAAACCGATCAAGAGAAAGAATATCGCCATCAACCCATCGTTAATCCATAATTCGAGGTTCAAACCCAATAAGGGAAAATGCCAGAAGTGGAGATATCCTTCTCCAAAAGCTGAATTCGCAATAATTAAAGAAACTATTGTGCAAAGTATCAGTATAATTCCTCCTGACTTCTCATCTTCGACAATCTTTTTCAATAGTTTAGTATACATCTTTAGTAATTTAAAATATTTTGCGAGATATTTTCATATCTCTTTAATTATTCGGAATAAAGCACAAACATTACATTAACGTTACAAAAATGCCTTACAATTCAATAAAAACTGTACAATTTCGTCATTTTACAACTTGCTGATTTACAGAAAATAACCTTAAAAAACATTACAAAGATGACAAAAGTGACAAGTTTAGCTATGGCTTTCTAAGGTCACTTCTGAGCCTCAGTATTCTTCTCTTATTATAGATAAAAGCATCTTGTTATTCAACTTCAAATATATGAGGTGGATACCCTATCTCTTCCAGAAACAATGCATGTGCGGGAACCGAAAGTCCGGCAACAGCACGATCTTTGGCCTCTATAACTCGCCTCATTCCGGCCTCATCCAGTTTACCTCTACCCGCCTCCAATAGTGTACCCACAACAGCGCGAACCATATTCCGCAAAAAACGGTTTGCTTGTATCGTAAATACATAGTCCTCGCCTTGCTGTTCCCATTGAGCATGTATTATTTTACAATCATTCGTTTTAACATCGGTATGTAATTTACTGAAACTGGTAAAATCAATATATTCAAATAAAATCCGGCTGCATTTATTCATCATTTCTACATCTATACTTCCATGTACTTTATACTTATAAGGGTACATAAAAGGATCTTTCTGTGTAGTCAGATAATACCTATATAAACGTGAGGTTGCATCAAAGCGGGCATGAGCATCCTCTTTGACGCGTACAATTTTATATACAACTATATCTTTAGGAAGAATCCGGTTCAACTTATTCGTAAGCAATGTGACATCCTGCACCTCTGCTTCAAAGTGGGCTGCCATTTCGCGGGCATGAACTCCTGCATCAGTACGTCCTGCGCCTACAATTGTGATAGGCATACGCAATAGTGTGGACAACGATTTTTCGATGACTTCTTGTACTGAAAGTCCATTCGGCTGAATTTGCCATCCGCAATAATTAGCTCCATTATAAGCCAAATACATGAAATATCTATTCATCACTGTATCTTTTTCAGCGAACCGTTATATGAAAGCAAGCTTGTTTTTTTTCATGTACAACATAACACATGTCTCGTTGTCTCAAATCGTGTAAAACTTCCCCAAGTATAAGTTTCAAACGATCAGTACTCACATCATTGACTCCTTCAGGCCCCCTCTTTTGAAATCGTTTCCACGAAATATCAAAAGTAGTACCATAACAATGTGCCGAATTATTACTCGCATTTCCGTTTCGTTTTGTAAGAGAAGCAACATCATCGAGACTACGGGTTACACTGGTTACAACTAATTTATAAACCGGTAATTTCTTACTTATAAGCGAGTCTCTGAAGTTAGAACTAATCTGAACCAAGAGTTTTGAAGCATCGGTTACCAGATAAGGAACCGAATGGGAGAGTTTATCAATTTTATATAAATCCAACTCCATAGGCAAACGAACCATTTGACCCAAAAACTTGGCTGTATCTCCTCTTTCAGTCATTGGAAGAATTCCTTTTCGTTGGGCAGCTTCCAAATGCAATTCGGGCATATCGTTAAATGATTTATATGCACCCCTAAATCGAGTATATACTTTAGGCTGTTCTACACTATCTACAGACGACTCTTCTTTGTTTCCTCTACATGATTCGAAACAAATAACCAGAACCAATAAAAAAAATAAAATACGAAAATTCATTAATATCCAATAAAAGGTATGAAACCCATTTGTCACTTTAGTCAAATATAATTACAACCGTCGTGTTGTAATCATATTTACTTATTAGCTAATACTATATTACTTCAGAATATCTTTGATAAGATATGTTTGTCCGAGAAAGTTTACGGAATTACAAATTTAAGGAAAATAAACCATTTTAAGATTAACCTTTGATGTTAAAACAAAAGCATTTTCGATTATGAGGTAAAGCCAAAATCATTTCATACCTTTGCAAACTCGGAATTACAGGTTATGAAAAGAAGCTATGAACACGGATTTTTTAAAGACATTCAGACCGCAAATTATTGATTCCTTAAAAGGCTATAATAAGGAAAAGTTTATGGCCGACCTCATGGCCGGTTTAATTGTTGGTATTGTTGCTCTCCCACTCGCTATTGCATTTGGTATTGCATCAGGAGTAAGTCCGGAGAAAGGGCTATATACAGCCATTATCGCCGGATTCATCATTTCATTTTTGGGCGGAAGCACTGTCCAGATCGGAGGCCCCACCGGTGCATTTATTGTTATAGTATATAATATTATAGAGCAATTTGGCTTTCAGGGTCTGGTAATTACAACTGTAATGTCGGGAGTAATACTCATATTAATGGGGGTTGTCAAACTGGGAGTCGTAATCAAATACATCCCCTACCCCATCATTGTAGGCTATATGAGCGGTATTGCCGTCACGATATTCTCCACTCAAATAAAAGACTTCTTTGGGCTCGACATCAAAAATATACCTCCTGATTTTCTTGGCAAATGGCAACAATACATATCTCATATAGACACTATTGACTTTGTCACACTAGGAATAGGCATTTTAAGTTTGCTAACAATTATTTTTTCGCACAAAGTCTCAAAAAAAATACCGGGATCACTCATCGCGGTTGTCATGA
Source organism: uncultured Dysgonomonas sp. (assembly GCF_934668725.1). Taxonomy (GTDB): domain Bacteria; phylum Bacteroidota; class Bacteroidia; order Bacteroidales; family Dysgonomonadaceae; genus Dysgonomonas_A. Next base: position 46,939 of record NZ_CAKUOF010000016.1, on the reverse strand, counting down.
TTACTGTTATCGTATATTTTTTACGTTATTATATGGGAATAAATTCTGTTGAAACCATTGGCGACCGCTTTAGTATAAATAATGAATTACCCCATATAGAAGGAATTACGTTTAACATAAAAGCAATCAACACACTATTCCCTTACGCATTTACTTTGGCAATCTTGGGGTCAATAGAATCTCTTATATCCGCTAATGTTGCAGATGGTGTCACCGGAGAAAAAAACAATTCCAACATGGAACTTATAGCTCAAGGAATTGCTAACATTTTCACTCCACTCTTCGGGGGTATTCCCGCAACAGGCGCTTTAGCTCGTACGATGACCAACGTTAGCAACGGTGGGCGCACTCCGATTGCAGGCATAGTACACTCCACGTTTTTATTATTGGTCGTGTTATTTCTGGGAGGGTTGACACAACATATTCCAATGGTCTGTTTAGCAGCAATACTTATTGTTGTATCATACAACATGAGTGAATGGAGATCTTTTATAGCGTTGCTCCGCAACTCAAAATCAGACGTAATTGTTTTAGTCACAACTTTTCTTCTCACTGTTATTTTTGACCTTACCATAGCTATCGAAATAGGTTTATTATTAGCTGTATTCTTATTCATGAAACGTATCATGGAGGTTACAAAAGTATCGGTAATTACAGATGAACTAAATCCGTCAGATAAAGAAGGAGCTTCGTCTGACGACAACCTCATAATTCCGAAAGGCGTTGAAGTTTACGAGATTGATGGTCCTTTCTTCTTCGGTATAGCCAATAAATTTGAAGAAAGCATGCGGGTTATTGAAGATAAACCGCTGGTAAGAATTATTCGGATGCGGAAAGTTCCATTTATCGATTCCACAGGAATGCATAACCTTGAAAGTTTATGTAAAAAATCTCAGGATGAGCATATAAGGATGATCTTATCCGGTGTAAGACCTAATGTAAGAGAAGCCCTTGAGAAATTTGGTTTTTGTGAACTCCTGGGAGAAAAAAATATTTGCCCCAACATTAATGCAGCTATGGCTAAAGCAGAAAAAATTCTTTCGGAACAAACTAAAGCATCAAACGAAATTCAGGATCAATAAGACATATACTTATTACCCGATAGAAAAAGTGCCATAAACAAAAGATGTTACACTTAAATAAAAAAGACAGAAATAACTATTTTAAGACACTTAAAATAAAGATATACTTGTATATTTAAAATAAACTATCTACTTTTGCAAGCCAAAATCGATCAGAAACAATAACGTATAATATAATATAGCAATGAAAAGAACTTTTCAACCCTCTAGAAGAAAGAGAATAAACAAACACGGATTCCGCTCAAGAATGGCGACAGCTAACGGTCGTAGAGTATTAGCTTCTCGCAGAGCAAAAGGTAGAGGTAAATTAACTGTATCTGACGAAGCTGCAAAATAATTGAATAGACTATTCGTTTAGTCTTCTGTATAAATAAAAGTAGGAATTAATTTTTTAATTCTTACTTTTGTCATATTAGGCCGAGACCTTTTTACAATATTGGCAAATATAAAACCCCAACTACAAACGGTCTCAAAATAGCCAAGTTACAGAGCAATATCTTCTACAGTATATAGATTTCATTATTTACTTAATCTTGATTAATGAATTGGTTCGACATCTGCATTCTCATAGTAATAATATATTGTATCATTAAAGGATATAAAACAGGTCTAGTAAAACAATTATCAACACTAGCAGGCCTCATAGTCGGGGCTGTACTATCCGGAAAGCTATCTGTCTTGGTACTCCCCTATATACAACACATAAAGCAAATACCGCCATATATGGCTCCGCCTCTTTCATATGCTCTTACTTTTCTGATAATTATAGCATCCTTCTATTTACTGGGTACTATGATGGAGGAGATACTCAAAACAGTCAAAATGGGTACTCTAAATAAATTAGCAGGAGTAGCACTATGCCTCACAAAGTGGTTATTTGCAATAAGTATTGTTATCAATCTCATTGTTCAGGCAGATGAACACCACCAGCTGATAGCTCCTAAGATCCAAAACGGATCGGCTACCTATAAGTATATCCAGCCCTTTGCTCCCAAATTGGTTCCGTTTCTTAAATTCAGCGTTGATTAAGAATTTACCTCTTAGACAACCGGAAGCCACCTCTATAACAAAGCAAAAAACTGAAACCTTATAATATTTGATATTAGCCCACTATTTAGTTTTAATATTGTACTTTTACGTGTAAACTCAGAAACTTTTTATGAGCATAACCGAAACTTACAAATATAAATTAGGACTAGCCCTGAGTGGTGGTGGAGCAAAAGGGTTTGCCCATCTAGGTGTACTTAAGGCCCTAGAAGAAAAAGAGATTCGCCCTTCCATTGTATCAGGCACAAGTGCAGGAGCTTTTGCCGGAGTACTATACGCAGATGGAAACAGCCCTGAAGAAATACTCTCGTTCTTCCACAAAAAAGCCTTCAAAGAATTTGCAGAACTAACCATTCCTCACACAGGAATTTTTAAAGCCGACCGGTTCAAGCAATTTTTAAAAACACATCTCAAAGCCCGGACATTTGAAGAACTGAAAATTCCGCTAAAGGTCGTAGCCACAGACATTGCTAATGGAACCAGTGTAGTATTTGATAAAGGCCCGCTCATTCCGGCAATTACTGCGTCTTGCGCCTACCCCATTGTTTTTACTCCCGTAGAAATAGAAAAAGTACATTATGTGGATGGAGGTTTATTTAAAAACTTCCCTGTTACTCCCATTCGTTTCGATTGCGAAACCATAATAGGAGTAAATGTAGCTCCTCTGACAAAACTAAAGTACAAAAATTCACTATTATACATCGCCGAAAGATCGTTCCACTACATATCAGTATCCAACTCTTTGGCTGATAGAAAACTTTGTGACATCCTAATTGAACCTGATCGGTTATCTTCCTATGCGATGTTTACATTAGACCATACTAAGGAAATATTTAATGTGGGTTATGAAGTCGCCATAGAAGAGCTCGAGAAAAAGAAACATAAAGGTCTATTCGAAAAAATATAAAATGAATACAACAAACCGGAACATCTATAATTTACCAATAATAAAAAGGTATCAAACCTTAAAGGGATAATTTATGCGCTGATATTCATTTCTTAACAAATTGTTTTATAAATTTGCACCCGATAAATCTACAATTACAATAAAAAAACTCATCAATGGAACAAATGGAACAGATACCATTCAAAATCTTCTCGGGAACAAAATCTCGTTACTTAGCTGAAAAAATCTGTAATAGTTTAGGCTGTCCACTCGGCAATATGAATATCGAACGCTTTGCTGACGGCGAATTTTCGGTATCATACGAAGAGTCAATCAGAGGTCGTCAGGTATTCCTGATCCAATCGACTTTTCCAACATCAGACAACCTGATGGAACTATTATTAATGGTTGATGCAGCTAAAAGAGCATCAGCTCGTTCTATTGTTGCAGTTATACCTTATTTTGGATGGGCAAGACAAGACCGCAAAGATAAACCTCGCGTATCTATAGGCGCAAAACTTATAGCAGATATGCTGAGTGCAGCAGGAATCAACCGCCTTATAACAATGGATTTACATGCTGACCAAATTCAAGGTTTTTTTGATGTACCTGTAGACCATCTATATGCCTCGGCAATTTTCTCGGACTACATAAAAACTCTCGATCGTGAGAATCTTGTAATCGCAACTCCTGATGTAGGTGGGACAAAACGCGCCAGCTCATACGCTAAATACTTTGGAGTACCTATGGTTATTTGCTACAAGTTGCGCAAAAAAGCAAACGAAATTTCAGAAATGCAAATTATCGGTGATGTAGAAGGCATGGATGTACTTCTTGTTGACGATATCGTTGACACAGCAGGCACTATCACCAAGGCTGCAGACTTAATGCAAACACATGGAGCACGATCGGTAAGAGCTATTGCCAGCCATGCTGTCATGTCTGACCCAGCATCAGAACGTGTAGACCAATCTGCTTTAACAGAAATAATATTTACCGACAGCATACCCTATTCTAAAAAGTGCGAAAAAGTTACAGTTCTTTCCGTAGCCGATGTATTCGCAGATTCAATCAGAAGAGTATGTAACAATGAGTCTATCAGCTCATTGTATGTGTTGTAAATACACATAAATAATAAGATCGGGTTCAGTAAGACAATACAGAACCCGATCTTTATTTTTGAAAAAATATATATTATTTTGCAGTGTCGACAAATAAGAATATTTTTGCTTGTCAAAAAGTAAATAATAACAAAATATTATAAGAATGAAGGTCCATCACGAAGGGCGTAGTGAATTAGCAATACTTATATGTATACTATTAGTGTTAAATAGTAGTCTGGTTTACTTTTTTGGAAAAAACACATTCACTTTTTTAATACTGGGTGTATCTGTAGTATTTTTCCTTATTGTTCTGAATTTTTACAGAAGTCCATATCGCCGTTTTACAGGAGATATGGTTAATTCTATAGTTTCTCCTGCCGATGGAAAAATTGTAGCAATAGAAGAAGTCTTTGAACCCGAATATTTCAAGGATAAGCGACTACAAGTATCAGTCTTTATGTCTCCTTTAAACGTACATGCAAATTGGTTTCCAATCAATGGAAAGGTAATATTGAAAAGACATCACAACGGACGTTTCCAGGCAGCTTATTTACCTAAATCAAGCACCGAAAACGAGCGTTCTACCGTCGTTATAAGACGGGAAGATGGAGTAGAGATACTTATGCGCCAGATTGCAGGGGCTATGGCCAAACGTATTGTTACATATCCTGACGAAGGATACGAAGCACATATCGACGAACATATGGGTTTTATCAAGCTTGGGTCGCGTGTAGATCTTTTTTTACCGCTTAACACAACAATAGATGTAACTATGGATCAAAAAGTTACAGGCAATCAAACAGTAATAGGAATACTTCCTCATCAAAATAACGCATGAAAAAACATATCCCGAACATACTCACGTCAATGAATGTTCTTTCGGGCTGTATTGCCTGCGTCATGGCATTCAATGGAAATTATCTATGGGTTGTAATCTGGGTTATAATTGCCGCTGTATTTGATTTTTTCGATGGTTTTTCAGCAAGAATTTTGAAAGCCTACTCTCCAATAGGCAAAGAGCTGGATTCTCTTGCCGACATGGTAAGCTTTGGGCTGGCTCCAGCATTGGTCGTCTTCAGACTATTATCCGATAACAACATATTAGGATCTCCTATTTATATATCAGACAGCAGTTCATATTATATCAAAGAATTAATTCCTTATATAAGTTTCTTACTTGTCATATTCTCGGCTTTGCGTCTCGCAAAATTTAACATTGACGAAAGACAAACAACTACTTTTATAGGATTACCTACACCGGCAAATGCATTATTTTGGATTAGCCTATGCTATGGAATCAGTACACGGGATGAGTTCACTCAACTTTTCAGTTTTTATCCAATAATCGCTCTGGTAATCATATTTTCCCTTTTATTAACAGCAGAAATACCCATGTTCTCGCTAAAAATAAAAAGTCTGAAATTTAAAGGAAATGAACTTAGGTATCTTCTTATACTTTTTATGGTCATAGCCATATTTTACTGGGGTGTACTTGGCATTTCAGCCGGTATCATATTCTATATCATACTATCTGCTATTACCGCAAAGTTAGCAAAGCAAAATTAAACCAATAGGGTAACCTTACCGCTAGTTAGAAGCACTATATAGTCGTTAAATATTCAAAAAAGCTTTTTTTAGAATAGATATTACTTGTATATTTACATAAACAGACCAAGGTTTGTTTATAAATTATTCAAGACAAGAATAAATATTTGCACATTATTTAGTAAAAGTAAATGGGTAGCTTCTTATTATTCATATTAGTAATATTATTTGCAATCATAGGCCTGATCGGAGCTTTTGTAATGAGATTTCTTCGTTTGTTTACAAAACAAACAAGCAGCAATTCTCATCATGGCAGATCAGCTAATAATAGATACGAAGACCAACAAAATCAACACGCATACAACGACAATAATCACCAAAAAATATTCGGAAAAGAAGAAGGTGAATACGTTGATTACGAAGAAGTAAAATAATCCTCTTAGATTTTTATTATAAGCAGAAATGAACAGACATAAGCATGTGTCACATTTCTGCGTCTTTACTAAATTCGTCTCTCAATAAGCGCCTTAACTCAGCAACTCCTTCAGAAGCACCCTTCCTTATAAAATTAATTTTCCCCCTTGACACGACAACCTCATTCGGATCTATTATATAAATGGGAGTTCCGGCTTGTACATAATTAATAAGTCCGGCAGCAGGATATACATTCAAAGATGTCCCGATAATCACCAAAGCATCGGCTTTCCGAACTATTTCCTCCGCTATTCCCATCATAGGTACCGCCTCGCCAAACCAAACTATATGAGGGCGGAGAGGAGAACCATCTTCACACATATCACCTACTTTTATATCTGGATTATTAGGGTCTAAAAGGTAAATCTTATCAGGATTGATCGATGAGCGCGCTTTCATTAATTCACCGTGAAGATGTATGACAGAAGAACTACCGGCCTTTTCATGTAAATTATCTACATTTTGAGTAATGATCCGTACATTATATTCTTTTTCCATCTCTGCTAACCCAAGATGCCCGTCATTCGGTTTAGCAGATAAAGACTCCCGCCTTCTTTTATTATAAAAATCCAATACCAGTTGAGGATTTCGCCTGAATCCTTCGGGTGTTGCTACATCCTCTACACGATGTTGGGCCCACAATCCTCCTGAATCTCTAAAAGTTGCAATTCCACTTTCGGCACTCATTCCTGCCCCGGTTAAAACGACAATATTTTTCACTTCAAATATTTTTTATAAGATTTAACAAATAAATCATTAAGTTCTTTGATTTTCAAGCATGAAAGTTAGATAAAATATCGCTAAAAGAATTATTTTTGCAAGATTATAAATCAGAAATCAACGTAGGGTATTCAAAAAAGGAAAAGCCCGAATAACAGAAAAGCAATGGATAAAATAAGTTACGCTCTAGGGTTAAGTATTGGAAACAATTTTTTAAGCTCAGGTATCAAGAAAATCGACATCAATGTATTTGCTAAAGCTTTAGAAGATGTATTGAACGATAATCAACCATCGATGAGCTACGATGAAGCAAAGGGCGTTATTAATGATTACTTTACAAAATTACAAGCCGAAAAACTTGAGATCAATGAAAAAGCAGGTCAAGAGTTTTTAGAACTGAACAAAAAACGTCCGGGAGTAGTTACTCTGCCCAGCGGATTACAATACGAAATTATTACGAAGGGAGAAGGTAAATTACCTCTAGCCACAGACCAGGTTAAATGTCATTACCACGGTACACTTATAGACGGAACTGTATTTGACAGTAGCGTACAACGCGGTACCCCTGCGACATTTGGTGTTAATCAAGTGATCCAAGGATGGGTTGAAGCTCTTCAATTAATGCCTGTAGGCTCTAAATGGAAATTATTTATTCCTTCAAATTTGGCATACGGCAAAGCCGGAGCCGGACAATCTATCGAACCTAATTCAGCATTAGTATTCGAAGTCGAAGTATTGGATATTGTATAATTAATAATAAAATAATTATTTTTTTAAATGAAAAAATTTCAAATCCTTGCACTTAGTGCAATTGCTGCTATTGGAACAATGGCTGTTTCTTGTCAAGGAGGCGCCGGCACTCCTAATGCGAACCTAAAGACTGAGGTTGATACTCTTTCTTACGCTTACGGAGTACAATTATCTGAAGGTGGATTAAACCAATATCTTGCTCAACTAGGAGTTATACAAGATACTGCAATGGTTAAGGCTGTAGAAGGTCAACGTATAGCTGCAGAAACTGATCCTGCTAAAAAAGCTCAATTAGAGAAAGCATTAGTTTCTAAAATTGACTCTTTGAATAAAGCAAATACTAAAAACCTTGCTCAATTCATCAAAGGTCTGAACGAAAGCTTCAACAGTACAAACAAAGATCAAGATGCATATTTCAACGGTCTTCAAGTTGGAGGTCAGTTGAAACAAATGACAGAAAACTTCCAAAATCAAGTATTAGATTCTGCACAAGTAAACAAAGCTGCACTTCTTGCAGGTCTACTTAACTCGTTGAAACATGAAAAACTATCTGTTGAAAATGCAACAGAAATAGTTCAAGCTAAGATGATGGCTTCACAAGCTAAAGCTCAAGCTAAGCAAGAGGAAGAATTAAAAAAACAAAATGGCCCACAAATCGAAGCTGCCAACAAGTTTCTTGAGGAAAACAAAACTAAAGAAGGTGTTGTAACGCTTCCTAGCGGACTTCAATACAAAGTTGTCAAACAAGGTACAGGAGCAATTCCAACAGCTAGTGACCGAGTTAAAGTATTCTATAAAGGATCTTTAATTGATGGAACTGTATTTGAAACTAATGAAGGAAAAGAGCCTGTTGTATTTGGTGTTGGTCAAGTAATCAAAGGATGGACAGAAGCTCTTCAATTAATGCCTGCAGGTTCAAAATGGACTTTATATATCCCTTACGACCTAGCTTATGGTGCACAACAAGCTGGTAATATCGCTCCATTCTCAACACTTATATTCGATATCGAATTAGTTGACATTGAGAAATAATTATTCTCTTGTTCAATCACATAAAAAGAGCCGAATCAAATGATTCGGCTCTTTTATTTATTTACAACTAATTACTTTTAGAATTTAATACCTAGCTTTATCATCGGCTGAGATATAAACGAGATAGTATGATTATCTGATGATAAATTCCCAAGTCCGACTTGAGGACGCTCTTTATAGACTGTATATTGATAAGATATTGGACGTACATCCACCCCCACAAATAACAGTTGATCAAAGAAATAATCAAATCCACAAACGGGAGCCAATCGAAAAGCATAAGCTTCAGCAACAGAAGCACCCATATACTCTTCGCTATCCGCTTTAGCTGTTACCCTACCATAAGCAAAGCCAGTTTCGCCTCCAAAATAGAAAAACAATCGATTGCTCCTTGACTCATAATAACGATTAGCCCCCAATCCAATAGCATACTGCATATTGTCACTATTGGGCACAGCTTTATATGTTGGCACAGAACCAGGATCGGTACTTTCTGTACCTATAACCTCGCTATATCCGGGATTATTACTATAAGTAAAACCTCCGGAAAGCTTTAATGCCCAATCTTTTGATACAAACCATTTAGCCTCTACATCTAGAATGGGCTTTTTATCGAACCATCCTGACATAGGTGCAGATAACGTGTATTCTGATAAATTAGGTTTTGGTGCTGACATACCGATGTAAGAGCCCACTCCAAAATTAACGGAAAGCATTACATCGCCCTTTTCCGGGCCTAAACCTGCATCATCCTGAGCTACTGACGTACCACACACCAGCATAAATAGAAATATAATAGAACTAAATCTTTTTCTCATTGACTTCTGGTTTTATTTATTTCATACGTGCATCAACAATCGCCTTAGCATCGCTCGCTTGTTTTTCTGCAGCAGGTAATAAAGTTTTCAAAGTAGCAATTTCGGCTTCTGCATTTTTAATATTTTGATCCAACTCTGCAATTGCTCGTTTATTCAATTCTTTAGCATTAGTAATATCTCGTTTATATTGAGCCAAATTAGCTTCCGAATCCAAAACTCTGTTTTCAAGCCCTTTTATTCTTTCTTTCACTTGTTCAATTGAGCTTGTCCAAATACCGCTATTACCTCCTGGATAAATTAAATCGCCACTATAATATATAGTATTCAACTGCTGTAAATAATTAGACATACTACGAACTTCATTGTCATTATTTACATATACTGTATACGCCGCATTATAAATTTTCTCCGCAGCAATATAAGCATCAGCTAATACCTTTGCCTTATTAGCGTCTCCGGCATATGCAGCCTTCTGCCTATTAGCCTTCGCCAACGCATTTGCTACATAGTTTAAAGAATTGCTTAATTCTGAATTCTGATACTCTAAATTACCAATCGAATTTTGGTTGTTGTAATAAGCATTATTAGCGGTACTATAAGTTGAGTAGGCTGCTTGGTACTTATTGTATGCAGCGTCCATCTTTGTATAGTTTTCAGAAGTCGAATTATTATAATACGTATCGCGAGCTAATTCATAAGCAGCATAAAGATTATCTGACTCCGTTTTAGCTTTATTTTTTGCAACATACAATGCCTCTGTCTGGGCCTTTAATTTACCTATTGCTATATTATTTGCATCCAGCAAAGCTTGATAACTAGTGGATTTTTTTGTTTCTTCCGCTATTGTCGTATTTATTTCAGTTAAGGAATAATAGGTCATATTATTAGGCATAGCATTCCCTGTATAATATTTCCCCAGCAAATACTGAAAGTCTACAAGATCTTTTTTTGCCCCATTCTCAAATGTGGCACGAGCGGTAATATAATTTTTATATACAGTAGCTTGGGTAACAAGAAGAGCTTGATATTGTTTTGTTTTTTCGGCTATTTCTTTCTCTAACTTAGTAGCATTAATATTTGTCAATATCTGATTCCATGACGCTATAAGCTTTTTATCGTTTACAATTTGTGCTTCGGTGTTTAGAATCCAGCTATTATAGAGACGAATACTACTCTCTGTATTTGCCTCAGTAGCACTTTTCAAATCCGACAGAATCGCTTTTTGATATACTAAATCCAATTCAGCTTTGGCTAATGACTTTTTCAGCGAATTTACTTCTCCGATATATACCTTATAATCATTGATTGCTTTATTTAAAACTTCGTCTTGCTGATTCTTCGATTTATCCAATTCGGCCTGAAGCTTTAGCATTTCGATCTCTGCTACAATCTGAACTTGTTCAAGCTTATACTTGTACTCCTCCAGTTCAAGCTTAACACGGGCTTGTATGCTTTTCAGTTCTTCGGCTGCAATTAATTGATCTGTCTCAGCTTTTTTCTTTTCAACATCTGTCTGGGCAACTACTAAAGCCGCATTAGCTTCATTTAATTTTGTTTGACTCTTTACCTGATCGATTTGGGCTTGAATCAAAAGAGCTTCGGCTTCTGCCTTAATCTTACTTGCTTCAATTTGAGCTTTAGACAATTCAGCCTGAGCTTTTAACTGGTTAGCATAAGCTTCGCGAACTTCTTTCACACTCGACGACTCACTGTCATCGATACATGAAGTAAATGCAAACGAAGCACCCAGTACTATAAGTACTGAAACATACATCTTAATTTTTCTCATTAATTCTATTTATTTTTTTAGTGTTTAGAATGTAAGTAAGTGTAATTATCAGAAACTAATTATTGTATTAAGATAAAATACCAATATTCTAATATTGTTTATTAAAATATCCTTCATTCTGTTAAATCCGGCGCAAAAATATATTAAAATATCAATCCTCCAAAACAAAAGGTATCAAATAAAGAAAAAAATGAGAAATAACAATACTGCATTGCATCTTATAACTACCACTTAGTATAGTACTAACATTATACAACATAGGAAGCAGTATTATTTTAAATAATTTGTTAGCTAAAGAGGCACTTTTTATCAAGAAAAAATACATAGATAAAAAAATACCACTATATTTGACACATAAATAGAATAAAAAGAAAGAATATGGAAAAAATTGATAAACTTGACAAAAAGATTCTCGAAATCATTTCGCAGAATGCAAGAATTCCATTCAAAGATGTTGCTCTTGAATGTGGTGTATCAAGAGCTGCTATACATCAACGTGTACAAAGAATGATCGAAATGAAAGTTATCGTTGGATCAGGCTATATTATTAACCCAAAAGTCCTAGGCTATAACACCTGTACATACATTGGAGTAAAACTAGAAAAAGGCTCTATGTATAAAACCGTAATTCCTGAATTAGATAAAATACCGGAAGTAGTAGAATCTCATTTTACTACAGGTCCTTATACTATACTAGTAAAGCTATATGCAAAAGATAACGAACATTTGATGGAATTACTAAACAACAAAATACAGGAAATTCCCGGTGTTGTTGCAACGGAAACGATGATATCTTTGAGTCAAGGTGTAAAACGTCAAATTCCTATCACCAAACCTGAATAATACACATATATATATTTAGATATGATTAAAAGGATAATCTACAAGAATAGATTATCCTTTTGGTTTACTAAAAAAACCAAAAGCTATAACTTAGATCTCTTTTTTTTAATACTTTTGCAGTTCGGAATAAGTGATTTTATATATAGAATGGGAAAAGATAAACAAACAGATAGTTTTCTGAAAAAAATAATAAATAATACATACATAAGAAATATTGCAGCAATGATAATCATTGCTATTATTCTTATTGGTATCACACTTTTTTTCGTCAATCAATACACACGTCATAACGAAGCAATAGAAGTACCTGATCTGAAAGGACTACAAGTGGAAGACGCTGCTGCTATGATTTCGGCTAAAAACCTCAGATATGAAGTCGTTGATTCGGTTTTCCAAAAAGATGGTATTCCCGGAGCTATCCTCGAACAAATACCAAGTGGTAAATCAAGTGTAAAACAAGGTCGGACAATCTATCTCACGATACAAGCGAAGAATGAACCTTTAGTTGCTATACCGGATCTGGAAGATGCCTCTCTGAGACAAGCTGAAACACTTCTGAATGCACTAGGAATAACTCAAATAAACATAGTTTCTGTTCCATCCGAATTTCAAGACTTAGTATATGGTGTAGAATATAAAGGTTCTCCACTAAAAGGTGGCCAAAGAATACCTAAAGGCTCCACTGTTACATTGAAAGTAGGAAATGGCAATGCAAACGACACTTCTGCAGACAGTTTACAAATTGAAGGAAGTGAAACATTCAGCGAATGATTAATCAGCTTGAAGATATAGATGATCTACTGGAAGGGGATCAAGAACAAGATTCGTCCGAACTATTCGAACATTATCGGTTTGTAGCTGATAAAGGACAAGGTTTATTACGTGTCGACAAATTCATCATGACACGCATAGACGGTGTATCACGCAACAGAATACAAAATGCAGCTGATGCAAATTGTATTTTGGTTAATGGAGTTGCCGTAAAGTCCAACTACAAAGTTAAGCCCAACGATATCGTAACTATAGTTATGGATCGTCCCCGTCGCGAAATTGAGATAATCCCCGAAAACATCCCTATAGAAATAGTATACGAAGATCAAGATCTAATGGTCATCAATAAACAAGCGGGATTAGTTGTACACCCTGGGCATGGAAATTACACCGGAACTTTAGTAAATGCCATAGCCTTTCATCTGAAAGATACAGCTGGATATGATGCCACAGATCCCCGTTTGGGCTTAGTACATCGTATCGACAAAGACACTTCAGGTCTATTAGTAATTGCTAAAACCCCTGAGGCCAAGACTCATTTATCAAAACAGTTTTTTGATAAAAGTACCAAACGCGAATATATCGCATTAGTATGGGGAGCGGTCGAACAAGATTCGGGTCGTATCGAAGGCAATATCGGGAGGAATGTTAGAGACAGGCTACAAATGAGTGTCTTTGAAGATTCTGAACTAGGCAAACCTGCCGTAACCAACTATGAAGTACTCGAAAGACTAGGCTATGTAACTCTGGTTAAGTGCCGCCTCGAAACAGGTCGTACGCATCAAATACGTGTTCATATGAAATATATTGGGCACACCTTATTCAATGATGAGCGATATGGAGGCAACATTATACTAAAAGGTACTGCGTTTACAAAATACAAGCAGTTTGTTCAAAACTGCTTCAATTTATGTCCACGCCAAGCACTACATGCTAAAACCTTAGGGTTTATTCATCCTCGTACAGGAGAAGAAATGTTATTTGAATCATCATTACCTGAAGATATGACTCTTATGATTGAAAAATGGAGAGGATATATATCTAATCGAGAGGTTTAACTTGGACACCTAAATATATCGGAAGATATAAAGTGAAAAAGAAGTATTAAATGTCGTATTAAAAACTATAACTATCAGCAGATGTTATAGTTTTATAAACTAATAAAGAGTCTGATATCTCACATTTTATAAGTAACGCTTACCATGAATAAAAATGTTGCAATTATATGGGGAGGATATTCTTCTGAAATTGTAGTATCCGAAAAAAGCATGAACGGTATTTATTCGTTCCTGAACAAAGACCGTTATAATGTCTACAAGATTAAAATAGACAAAACAGGCTGGACAGCAGAAATTGAAGGAAAAGAATATCTCGTTGACAAAAATGACTTCAGTATTATTTATAATTCTGCCAAAATTAAAATTGATTTTGCTTACATAACCATACATGGTACACCTGGAGAAGACGGACGTTTGCAAGGTTATTTCGACATGCTGAATATTCCCTATTCTTCGTGTAATTGGATGGCTTCAGCTCTAACCTTTAACAAGTTTGTGTGTAATAATTTCCTGAAAAATTTCGGACTAAATGTTGCTAAATCAGTTTATTTAAGCAAAGACTCCAAATACGACATTAACGCTATTGCCGAAGTACTTAAATTTCCGGTATTTATCAAACCGAACACCGGTGGCTCAAGTTTTGCGACAACCAAAGTAAAAGGAATCGATAAAATGCAAGAAGCAATAGATTTTGCTTTTTCTGAGGCATCGGATGTAATTATCGAAAGCTTTATAAGCGGAAGAGAAGTTACTTGCGGATGTTATAAGACAAGTGAACATGAAGTTGTTTTTCCGATAACAGAAGTAATCACGAAGAATGAATTTTTCGATTACAACGCTAAATATATGGGAGAAGTTGAAGAAATAACACCTGCCGATCTTTCTGAAGAAACAACATTAGAAATACAACAACTGACTTCAAAGATATACGATCTTGTAGGAGCGAAAGGAATTATTAGGGCTGACTTTATTATATCTGATAATATACCTTATTTACTGGAAGTAAATACAACACCCGGAATGACTACAACAAGTTTTATACCACAACAGGTTAAGGCTGCCGGTTTAAACATGACTGATGTTTTAACCGAGATTATTGAATGTGAATATCAAAAAATACAAAAAAGTTTATGATAAGCGATAATAAATTCGTTGATATAGCCCCTTTAGAAGACAAAGATGTAAAGCAAGCTATCCAAGAGTTACTAGTCGACCCTGGCTTTATGTATGCCGTAAAGTATATAATTCCTGATATAAACTGGGAGGAATTTTCTTCAGAAATGCTGAAGTATAATACAAAATTTGATTTCCAATCAAAGATAATCGCCCCTACTGTATGGGCATTGGCAAATAAAACATCATCAGGAATAACCAGTTCAGGATGGGAAAACATAGATGAGAACTCTCATTTAATTATATCTAACCACCGGGATATAATACTAGATGCAGGACTGTTAAACATTATGCGCAACGAAAAAGGCTTAACAACAACAGAAATAGCAATAGGCGATAATTTACTTATTCATCCTTGGATTGAGAAACTAGTCCGTCTCAACAAAAGCTTTTTAGTAAAAAGAGGTGTTTCTGTTCGACAAATGCTCGAAGTATCCTCACATATGTCAGAGTATATCCATCATGTAATCAACGATAAGAAAGAATCGGTTTGGCTGGCTCAGAGAGAAGGAAGGGCTAAAGACTCTAATGACAGGACTCAAGAAAGTGTATTAAAAATGCTTGCATTATCTGCACCATCAGGAGAATTTACCGAAAGAATCAAAAGCCTTAATATACTGCCTTTATCAATTTCTTATGAATATGATCCTTGCGATTATCTGAAAGCAATGGAGTTTCAATTAAAAAGAGATAATCCCGAATACAAGAAAGCACAAATAGACGACCTTCGAAATATGGAGATCGGACTACTTGGTTTTAAAGGTAGAATACATTTTAGATTCGGAAAGGAAATTAACGACAAATTAGATTCTATAGAGTCTTTGGATAAGAAAGAGCGCACATCAGCAGTTGCTCGAATCATTGATCGTGAAATTCATTTGAATTACGAATTTTATCCCTGTAATTATATTGCGAATGATCTATTGATAAATTCAAGCCAATATAAAGAGTATTATACAGATCAACAAGAAGCCGATTTTAAAGAATATCTGGCAAAACAAATTGACAAAATTAAACTCGAAAACAAAGACATACCATTCTTGAGAACCAAGATTCTGGAAATGTACTCCAATACATTAAAAAACTATCTAATAGCAAAGGGAGAATAATTATTCTCCCTTTTTCTTTTTTAATACACAAAGCATATCTAAACTACTTTATTTTTCATAAATTTGTAAGAAAAGCACAAACTTATTTGTAATTCCATCTGTTTTTTAGAGTTTAAAATCCATTTGCAGTTACAAAAGCATGGATAATAAAAATTCATTATTACTCAACAAGTAAAAATTATGACTAGACTAAAAAGTATAACAATCTGCTTCGTATTTCTTTTGATACTACTACCAGCTAATAGTTTTGCACAGGATTTGCTTCAAAATAATAAATTCACATATGCCCCTCTATTTGACAACCAAGTAGTATTAATGAAAGAAATATCGCTTAACAATGCTGATCCTAATAAAAGCTTCCTGATTGTTAAAGAATGGGGTAAGGAACGTTATGCTTCGGATCCTTTAATTTCCAACATAAGATACGACAATACGAATAAAGAAATAATTGTAAAGTCAAAAATAGAGCTTCTTCTTCCTGAGAATGAAAATAAAGTTAGAGAGAAAGTTATAATGACTTATCATCTCAACACCTTTATTTTGAATGGTAAATGTGTCTTCGAAGTTAAAGGAATTACCTATAAATTGCATAATACCAAGAAAAGTGTGAAAGCAGAAGATACCATAACGAAATCTGCATTGGTTTCGGGACCACAACAAGAGCTTAGAATAAATATCCAAAGAAGTACATTCTACTTCTTAAATGAATTAGCCGATAGCTTGGAGACTGCATTAAAATCAGGAATCTAAAAATCGAAACTAAGCTGTTTATTTGTCAAATTAAAAGTCAATCGATGGTAAGGAGTTACCCCATATTGCTCAATAGCTAGTCGATGCTTTACAGTGGGATAGCCTTTATTCTGGTTCCAACCATACTGAGGATATTCATCATTTAATTGCATCATAAAATCATCCCTATACGTTTTTGCCAATACAGATGCAGCAGCAATTGAAAGAAATTTGGCATCCCCTTTTACTATACAGGTATGAGGTGTATTCTCGTATTTCTTGAATCGATTTCCATCAATCAGTAAATGTTCCGGTACAACCTTTAAATCCGAAACTGCTCTATGCATAGCTAAGAAAGAAGCATTTAAAATATTTATCTGATCTATTTCGGTATGAGAAACTATCCCTACTGCCCAGGCTAAAGCCTGTTCTTCAATAATAGTTCTTAAAGCGTATCTTGTTTTTTCTTTAAGTTGTTTCGAATCATTCAGTAATTCGCAATTAAAATCGGGAGGAAGCACAACTGCAGCCGCAAATACAGGACCTGCTAAACACCCACGTCCGGCTTCATCACAGCCGGCTTCTATAATATCTGGATTTAAAAATAACTGAAGCATATTAAGATATTGAATACAAAAAACATTACCCTCTAAATCTAAAAAGCTACTAAAATCAAGTTCGCATAACAACTTATTGGTCTAGTTAATAAAAGAGCAAACAGACATCATTACACCTGCTAATTATACTCCTTTTTTTACCAAGCTGATTTAAATAGGTAATAAAACATATTACACCAAAAATAAGTATACTTATCGTATTTTCACTAATTATGATATATTTTATCCTATTTTTTCTTCTAAACGACTACAGATTATTGATTTAATAATTACCTTTGTAAGGTATTCAGGAAGATCAAAAAGGAGTTATCACACAATAAAACCCAAATTACCATCATGAAATTAGATACCCTAACAGCCATTAGCCCTATTGATGGTCGTTATCGTAGCAAAACCGAAGAATTAGCTAATTATTTCTCGGAATATGCACTGATCAAATACCGTGTATTAGTTGAAGTGGAGTACTTTATCGCATTATGCGAACTTCCGTTACCCCAATTAAAAGATATTAGTCACAGTATTTTTCCTGAACTAAGAAAAATAGTCATTGATTTTTCAGAAGAAGACGCAACTCATATCAAAGAGATTGAAAGTATTACTAATCATGATGTAAAAGCAGTTGAATATTTCATAAAAGAAAAATTTGATCTTCTACATTTAGACGAATACAAAGAATTCATTCATTTCGGGCTTACTTCTCAGGATATAAACAATACATCTATCCCGCTTTCGTTGAAAGAGGCATTGAATAATACGTATTATCCACTATTAGATGAATTGATAAACCTATTACAAAGCAAAGCAGATGAATGGCAAGAGGTATCAATGTTAGCTAAAACTCATGGGCAACCGGCATCCCCTACCCGTCTCGGGAAAGAAATTATGGTTTTTGTAAGCCGACTTAAAAATCAGGTTAGTTTATTAAAATCTATACCTTTTTCGGCTAAGTTCGGAGGAGCAACCGGTAACTACAATGCACATACAGTAGCTTATCCTCAATATAACTGGAGAGAATTTGGCTCTAAATTTGTATCCGAGAAATTAGGCTTAGTAAGAGAAGAGTACACAACTCAGATATCTAATTATGATAACATGGCAGCAATCTTTGACGGATTGAAACGCATAAATACTATCATGATTGATTTGAATCGTGACTTTTGGCAGTACATATCGATGGAATACTTTAAGCAAAAAATTAAAGCGGGAGAAATCGGCTCATCAGCCATGCCTCACAAAGTAAATCCTATAGATTTCGAAAATGCCGAAGGCAATTTAGGTATTGCAAATGCTATATTGGAACATCTGTCTGCAAAATTACCTATCTCACGCTTACAGAGAGATCTTACCGATTCGACTGTATTAAGAAATGTAGGAGTTCCTGTTGGGCACATCATCATTTCTCTTCAAAGTACATTAAAAGGATTAAGTAAATTACTTTTAAACAAAGATGCTTTGG
This sequence comes from uncultured Dysgonomonas sp., assembly GCF_934668725.1. Lineage (GTDB taxonomy): Bacteria > Bacteroidota > Bacteroidia > Bacteroidales > Dysgonomonadaceae > Dysgonomonas_A. Next base: position 27,937 of record NZ_CAKUOF010000016.1, on the reverse strand, counting down.
ATAATGATCTTGAAAAAAACTGGGCAGTAGTAGCCGAGGGAATACAAACAATATTACGCCGCGAAGGCTATCCAAAACCTTACGAAGCACTTAAAGAGTTGACTCGTACCAACGAAGCAATCACAATGCTCTCAATATCTAATTTCATTAACGGATTATCTGTTAGTGAAGAGATAAAAAATGAACTGAGAAAAATAACGCCTCATACATATACTGGAGTATAAACCCAAATATAGCCGCGAGGTTATTATAATTAATTGATTTATTAAAATTTAAATCTTATTACAGATGATTACAGACAGAGATAATGAAAGCCGAGATGGTTACTCATCATCAAATAAGCCGTCTCTCAACAAAAACAATCAGGGCGAAGCTAAGAAAAAACGTCCTCGTGTAGGAGACACTCGTCCGGTGATCAACAGAGACAATAACTCTGATGATAGACGCAGTAGCTACAACAATGACGACAGACGCAGCAATTACAATTCGGGGGAAAGAAGAAGTAATTATAATTCGGATGACAGACGCAGTAGCTATAATTCCGGAGAAAGACGTAGTTACAACAACGACGACAGACGCAGCAATTACAATTCGGGAGAAAGAAGAAGTAATTATAATTCGGATGACAGGCGTGGAGGTGGGTCATATCGCCCAAACAATCAATCACGTGATAATAATCGCAGACCTTATGACAGAGATCAAAGATCGGGAGGTTCAGATCAGAACAGAAACAAAGGGCCTAAACAGCTATTTAAACCTGTTAAGTACAAAGAAAATCTAGATCCTGAAACACCAATCCGCCTAAATAAATATCTTGCTAACGCAGGTGTATGTTCGCGACGCGAGGCCGATTCATTCATTACAGCCGGAGTAGTAAGAGTTAACGGAGAGCTCGTTTCGGAACTGGGGGCTAAGGTCAAAAGAGGAGATACTGTAACTTTCCAAGATAGACCAGTACGTCTGGAAAGTAAAGTATATGTATTACTAAACAAACCTAAAAATACGGTTACAACGTCAGACGACCCTCAAAACAGAAAAACTGTTATGGACCTAGTAAAAGGAGCATGTCCTGAACGTATCTATCCCGTAGGTCGTTTAGACAGAAACACTACAGGTGTACTACTTCTTACAAATGACGGAGATTTAGCTTCGAAGTTAATGCATCCTAAATATGTAAAGAAGAAAATTTACCAAGTAAAACTTGACAGAGAAGTAGCTATCGAAGACATGCAAGCCATTGCAGATGGTATTATGCTTGATGATGGAGAAATTCATGCAGACTCAATTGCTTATGTTGCTGAAGATGTACTTGACGAAGTAGGAATCGAAATCCATTCAGGTAGAAATCGTATCGTACGTCGTATATTCGAAAAATTAGGATATCAAGTATTAAAATTAGATCGTGTATATTTTGCTGGTCTCACCAAGAAAAATGTTACTCGTGGCAGATGGAGATACTTAACAGAATCAGAAGTAAACATGCTTCGCATGGGTGCATTTGAATAAATAAAATTATAAGGTGATACACCTGTTTGCTGCTTTTGCACGTATAATGACAAAGATCGCTATACATGCGAAAGCAGCAATAAATATTTAAAGTTACAGACCTTTTATTGCTCTAATAAGTGTAGTAGCAATAATATCTAAGATTACTTATAACCCTAGTCAGGACAAACTTAAATTAAAAATGGAAACAATTCGTAGAACTAAAATTTCAGACTTGCTCCGCAGAGATGATTTCGGAGCAACCGTAAGTGCAAAAGGCTGGGTACGTACCCGCAGAGGCAATAAATTTGTAAGTTTTATACATTTAAATGATGGTTCTACAATAAATAATATCCAAGTCGTAGCTGATGCAGAACTCTTCAATGAAGAATTGCTGAAAAAGATTACAACAGGTGCATGTATTCATGTGATCGGGACGTTAGTAGCATCACAAGGGCAAGGACAAAACTGCGAAATACAGGCCAAGCAAATCGAAATATACGGCATCGCAGACCCTGAAGAATACCCCCTGCAAAAACAAAAAAATGGTCCATCATTAGAATATCTGCGAGAAATAGCGCATCTGCGTCCAAGAACAAATACTTTTGGAGCAATCTTGCGTATGCGTCATCATATGTCATTTGCTATTCATAAGTACTTTAACGATCATGGATTCTTTTATTTACATACTCCTATCATCACAGCTTCTGATGCTGAAGGAGCAGGCTCTATGTTCCAGGCTACGACTTTGGATTTCAACAACACTCCTCGTACCGAAACAGGTGCAGTAGATTATAGCCAAGACTTCTTTGGACGTCAAACCAATCTTACAGTGTCAGGACAGTTAGAAGGAGAGTTAGGGGCTATGTCATTAGGAGCTATATATACTTTTGGTCCTACATTCCGTGCAGAAAATTCTAATACCCCTCGTCACCTGGCTGAATTCTGGATGATAGAACCTGAAGTTGCATTCTATGATATCAATGATAACATGGATTTAGCTGAAGACTTTTTACAATACTTAATCAAATATGCTCTTGAGAATTGTAAAGATGACATCGCATTTTTAGCTGAAAAATACGATAAAGAATTGATTGACAGATTAAACTTTGTTACCAATAACAAATTCATCCGTTTAACTTACACAGAGGGGGTGAAGATTCTGGAAGAAAGTAAGCATAAATTCGAATTTCCGGTATATTGGGGTGCCGATCTGCAATCGGAGCACGAACGTTATCTGGTTGAGCAACACTTCAAATGTCCTGTAATTCTGACTGATTACCCGAAAGAAATCAAGTCTTTCTATATGAAGCAGAATGAGGATGGAAAAACAGTTCGCGGTATGGACGTGCTTTTCCCTAAAATCGGAGAAATCATTGGCGGATCAGAACGTGAAGCTGACTACGATAAGCTTATGAGTCGCATCAAAGAAACGGGAATGAATGCAGACCCAATCTGGTGGTATTTAGAAACCCGCAAATTTGGTACAGCTCCGCACTCCGGTTTTGGTTTAGGATTTGAACGTCTTATGCTCTTCATTACAGGTATGGGAAATATTAGAGATGTTATACCATTCCCCAGAACCCCTAATAATGCTGAGTTCTAATAATAAAGTAAGGTATATAAAATAAAAGACGATAAATAGTTATTTATCGTCTTTTATTTTATACCTATAGCAACTATATAATCATCCAATATAAAGCGAATTAAATAAACATAAGCCAGTTATTAATTAAAATAGACAGCTACATATATCCAGGAAAAAGAAACATAAAAAAAGAGCTTAAAATTACATGTTACAATAATTATAAAAGACTAAATATTCTCAAGAGTTGTGATAAAAAAAGCACTCTCAAAATTGAGAGTGCTTTTTTTAAAAGAAGTAATATATAAATTATTCTTCAGTCTTTTTGTCTTCGTCTTCTACTTTAGCTTTAGCAGCTTTAGGAGCTTTTGCTTTAGTTTCTTTGACAACCTCGTCAGCAGCTACTACAGTCGCATCATCAGCTTTTTTCTTAGAACGACGTGTTTTAGGTTTAGCAGCAGCTTTAGCAGTTTCTTTCAACATATTTTCATTGTAGTCTACTAACTCAATAAAACACATTGAAGCATTGTCTCCTAAACGATTTCCAGTTTTGATTATACGAGTATATCCTCCTGGACGATCTGCAACTTTTACAGATATATTTTGGAACAATTCTGTTACAGCTGATTTACTTTGAAGATCTTGGAATACTAAACGTCTTGAATGAGTAGTATCTTCCTTTGATTTAGTAATGATAGGCTCAATAACTTTCCTTAAGGCCTTTGCTTTCGCTACAGTAGTAAAAATACGCTTATGCATGATTAAAGAAGCACACATGTTAGACAACATTGCGTTTCTATGCGTATTAGTACGACCTAAGTGATTAAATTTTTTATTATGTCTCATCGCTTATTAATCTTTATCTAATTTATATTTGGATATATCCATTCCAAAAGAAAGGTTCAGACTGTCTAACAGTTCATCTAACTCTGTAAGAGATTTCTTACCGAAGTTTCGGAACTTAAGAAGGTCATTTTTATTGAACTGAACAAGCTCTCCTAAAGTTTCTACTTCAGCCGATTTTAAACAGTTTAGAGCACGAACTGATAAGTTCATATCTACTAACTTGCTTTTCAATAATTGGCGCATGTGAAGTATTTCTTCATCAAATTCTTCATTTCCATCAGTTTCAGTTTGCTCCAACAAGATTTTCTCATCAGAAAACAACATAAAGTGATGAATTAGAATTTTCGCAGCTTCTTTCAGTGCATCTTTTGGATGTATAGATCCATCAGTTGATATTTCTATCACTAATTTTTCGTAATCTGTTTTTTGCTCTACACGATAGTTTTCGATAGAGTATTTCACATTACGGATCGGAGTATAGATAGAGTCAATTGCGATTACATTAACATCATCCGAAAGATTACGGTTCTCGTCAGCGGGAACGTATCCACGACCTTTGTTAATGGTCAACTCAATTTGAAGATTCGCACTTGGATCTAAGTGGCAAACCACCAACTCTGGATTTAATACCTCAAATCCGGATAAATGCTTACCTATATCTCCAGCTTTGAACACTTCGGAACCCGAAATAGTAATGCTTACTTTCTCATTCTCTATTTCCTCGACTATTTGTTTAAATCGAACTTTTTTCAGGTTCAGGATTATATTTGTTACATCCTCTATAACTCCCGGCACTGTAGCAAATTCATGCTCAACACCATCGATTTTTATAGAAGTAATAGCAAAACCTTCAAGAGAAGAAAGGAGAATACGGCGAAGAGCATTACCTACAGTAATACCGTAGCCAGGTTCCAACGGACGAAACTCGAACTTACCGAAGAAGTTGTCCGCTTCTAACATCAATACTTTATCGGGTTTTTGAAATGCTAATATCGCCATGAAATTAATCTTTAGAATACAATTCTACTATCAACTGTTCTTTTATGTTCTCTGGAATATCTGCTCTTTCTGGTAGGTGCAGATACTTACCTGATTTAGATGAATTATCCCACTCTATCCAAGGATATTTACTGTGGTTGAATCCAGATAAAGCATTATCAATAACCTCTAAAGATTTTGATTTTTCGCGAACAGATATTATTTGTCCTGGTTTAACAGAATAAGATGGTATATTTACAATTTTACCATCTACCAAGATGTGACGATGCGAAACCAACTGGCGGGCAGCAGCTCTTGTAGGAGCTATACCTAAGCGGAATACAACATTATCTAATCTCGATTCTAGGAATTGTAATAAAACCTCACCTGTAATACCACGAGCACTAGCAGCTTTTTCAAACAAGTTACGGAATTGTTTTTCCAATACTCCGTAAGTATATTTAGCTTTTTGTTTTTCACGCAACTGAATACCATATTCAGAAGTCTTTTTCTTTCTACCATTACCATGCTGTCCCGGAGGATAGTTCTTTTTAGAAAGAACTTTATCTGGTCCGAAAATAGGCTCCCCGAATTTACGGGCTATTCTTGATTTTGGTCCTGTATATCTTGCCATTTTTTTTAAATTAAAACATTAAAAAGAAGCGAGAATTGTGCAGCCGCGATTACAGAGAGGGTTACTTGCAATCAATCACAACTCAAGTTTCTAACTTAGAAATTGGGATTAAACTCTTCTGTGTTTTGGAGGACGACATCCATTGTGAGGAAGTGGAGTTACGTCAACAATTTCTGACACCTCTATTCCTGCACCATGTATTGTACGGATTGCAGACTCACGTCCGTTTCCTGGACCTTTTACAAACACTTTCACTTTTCTCAAGCCTAGGTCATATGCTACTTTAGCACAATCTGAAGCTGCCATTTGGGCTGCGTAAGGGGTATTTTTCTTAGAACTTCTAAAACCCATTTTACCAGCTGATGACCAACTGATTACTTGACCTTCGCTGTTTGTAATCGAAATAATAATATTGTTAAATGAAGAATGCACATGAACTTGTCCATTTGCGTCAACTTTAACGTTTCTTTTTTTAGCTGCGACTGTTTTTTTTGCCATATCAAACTATTATTTTGTAGCCTTTTTCTTATTTGCAACAGTTTTCTTTTTACCCTTACGTGTACGGGCATTATTCTTAGTGCTTTGTCCTCTTAAGGGTAAGCCAATACGGTGACGAATACCACGGTAACAACCAATATCCATTAGGCGCTTAATGTTCAACTGAACTTCAGATCTCAAGTCTCCTTCAACTTTAAATTGACTTGAAATCAATTCACGAATTGTACCTGCTTGTTCGTCTGTCCAATCTTTCACTTTGATATTTCGATCAACACCTGCTTGTTCTAAAATTTTATTAGAACTACTACGTCCGATACCATATATATATGTCAAGGCAATTTCGCCTCTCTTATTTTGCGGTAAATCGACACCAACTATTCTTATAGCCATATACTAGATTATTTTTGCAAAATTAGTAAATTATCCCTGACGTTGTTTATACTTAGGGTTTTTTTTGTTTATTACATATAAGCGACCTTTTCTTCTGACGATCTTACAATCAGCAGTACGCTTCTTTAATGATGCTCTTACTTTCATATCTTGTTTTTTTATTTGTATCTGAAAGAGATTCGACCTTTAGTCAAATCATATGGAGACATTTCAACTCTCACTTTATCCCCTGGCAATATTTTAATATAATGCATACGCATTTTACCTGAGATATGTGCTGTAATTTCATGTCCATTTTCTAACTCTACACGAAACATTGCGTTAGACAATGCTTCGACAATTACGCCATCTTGCTCTATTGATGCTTGTTTAGCCATAAATAAAAATTAAATTAGATTCCGTTATTTCCTAATACAGCTTCAATAAACTCGAACGTGGATAAAATATCGGCTTTACCTTCTCGAATCGAAACTGTATGTTCGAAATGAGCAGATAGTTTTCTATCTTTTGTTCTTACCGTCCATCCATCGCTTTCGAACACAACATTCTTGCTTCCTTGATTAATCATTGGTTCAATAGCAATACACATACCTTTCTTTAATAAAGGACCTGTTCCTCTTCTACCATAGTTAGGTACTTCCGGAGCTTCATGCATTTTACGACCAATACCATGTCCAACCAACTCACGCACTACAGAATATCGTTGTCTCTCGCAATAAGATTGGATAGCCTCGCTAATATCACCGATACGATTACCTTCGATGGCTTTTTCTATACCTTTATATAAAGATTCCTTAGTAGCTCTTAATAAAGCTTTAGCTTCTTCAGACACCTCTCCTACACAAAAAGTATAGGCTGAATCTCCACAAAAACCATTCTTTTCAGTTCCGCAATCAACTGATATTATATCGCCGTCTTTAAGAACATAGCCTCCAGGTATACCATGTACTACAACATCATTCACCGAAGCACATATACTCCCAGTAAAATCAATAGTGCCGGGTGCACCTTTATAGCCTTTAAAAGATGGGATTGCCCCATGACTTCTAATAAATTCTTCAGCTATTTTATCCAAATGCAGTGTAGTAACCCCTGGCTTGATATGTTTGGCAACTTCACCTAGAGTCATACCAACCAAGCGGTTACTCTCACGCATTAATTCTATTTCTTCTTCTGTTTTTAGGAAAATCATTGATCTATACTAAACTTTCTTAATATGCCGCAATTGATCCTGAACGACCTTTTATTCTACCTGACTTCAACAAACCGTCATAATGTCTCATCAACAAGTGACTCTCGATTTGTTGTAAAGTATCCAATACTACCCCAACCAGAATCAATAAAGAAGTACCTCCGAAAAAGTGAGAAAACTCTTTACTAATTCCAATCAAACTTGCAAAAGCAGGTAAGATAGCAACTAGAGCCAAAAATAACGAACCGGGTAAGGTTATACGAGACATAATAAGGTCTATATAATCAGCCGTTTTCTTTCCGGGTTTAATTCCGGGAATAAATCCATTATTTCTTTTTAATTCATCAGCCATCTGTATTGGATTGATAGTAACCGCAGTATAAAACCATGTAAATGCAATAATTAGAAATGCAAATATAAGGCAATATAACCAACTGGTATTATCAGTCATAGAACGCATGAACCATCCAGATTTATCTGCAGTTGTAAATCCAGCTACAGCAACCGGGATAAACATTATCGCTTGAGCGAAAATGATAGGCATTACGTTAGCAGCATTCACCTTTAGTGGGATATACTGACGAGCACCACCATATTGTTTATTTCCAACGATACGTTTTGCATACTGTACCGGTATCTTGCGAGTACCTTGTACAAGAAGTATTGCCATCGCAATAACAAAAAGTAAAAATACTATTTCAAGCAAAAATACGATCAGACCACCAGCACTATCACTAAGACGAGAGGTAAACTCTCCAACCAAAGCATGAGGCAATCGAGCTATAATACCAACCAGAATTATAAACGAAATACCGTTTCCAATTCCTTTATCTGTAATACGCTCACCTAACCATAGTACAAACATACTACCCCCTGCCAAGATGATGGTTGAAGGCAATAGAAAACTCCAAAATCCACCAGGAGCTGCTCCTTGCAAAGCACCTAATAAGTATGCAGGGCCTTGGAATAGAAGTATTACTAATGTTAGATAACGAGTATACTGGTTAAGTTTATTACGTCCACTTTCTCCCTCTTTTTGTAGTTTTTGAAAGTACGGAAGCGCTATACCCAACAGCTGGATTACAATCGAAGCCGAGATATAAGGCATAATACCCAATGCAAAGATAGAAGCATTTGCAAAAGCACCACCAGAGAACATATCAAGCAAGCCTAATAATCCTCCGGATGCACTGTGGCGAAGAGCTTCCAAGTCTGCAGGATTTACGCCCGGCAACACTACATGTGTACCAAAACGATAGATCACTACGAAAAAGAAGGTAGTGAGAATCCGTTTGCGCAGATCCTCAATCTTCCATATATTTTCTATTGTTTTTACAAATCCCATCTTACTTTAGTTTTGTTGCGGTTCCACCTACTGCTGTAATAGCAGCTTCTGCTGACTTAGAGAAAGAATGAGCCTCAACATCTAACTTTACAGTTAATGTTCCATTACCTAAAATCTTCACTAAGTGCTTAGATGAAACAAAACCAGCATTGATCAGAGTTTGAATATCAATTTTTGTTAGTTTTTGAGCATCAGCCAAATCTTGAAGTACATTCAAATTGATAGCTTTATATTCAACACGGTTGATATTTTTAAAGCCATATTTAGGAAGACGGCGTTGAATAGGCATTTGACCTCCTTCAAAACCAATCTTTTTTGAATAACCTGATCTAGACTTAGCACCTTTATGACCTCTTGTAGAAGTACCACCTAAACCCGATCCGGTACCACGACCGATTCTTTTTCTTGTTTTAGTAGCACCTTCAGCAGGTTTTAAATTCGATAAATTCATATGCTTAGATTTTTTATCTTTTACTAGATTATTACTCTACTACAGAAACCAAGTGTTTCACTTTCGCGATCATCCCTCTTATAGCTGGATTATCTGGATGTTCAACCACTCTATTCAATTTTCTTAACCCCAAAGCATCCAATGTTTTCTTTTGATCAATAGGGCTATTGATTCTGCTTCTAACTTGTTTAATTTTAATTGTTGCCATAATTTTCTTTTCTTGCAAATTAACCTTTAAACACTTTTTCCATAGATACACCTCTGTTTTGAGCAACAGTATATGCATCTCTTAGTTCACCTAAAGCTTCGATTGTAGCCTTCACTAAGTTGTGAGGATTGGAAGAACCTTTAGATTTTGCAAGAACGTCAGTTACACCAACACTTTCAAGCACAGCACGCATCGCACCTCCTGCTTTTACTCCTGTACCGGGAGAAGCTGGTTTGATGAAAACTTCTGATCCTCCAAAACGTGCAATTTGTTCGTGAGGTATAGTTCCCTTCAATACCGGAACTTTAATCAGGTTTTTCTTAGCAGCTTCCACTCCTTTAGCAATGGCTGTGGTAACCTCTCCGGCTTTACCTAGTCCCCAACCAACTACACCATCTTCGTTACCTACAACGACGATAGCTGCAAAACTGAATGTACGACCACCCTTTGTTACTTTTGTAACACGATTGATAGCCACCAATCTGTCCTTCAGTTCGATATCGTTGGTCGATTTTACTTTATTATTAATTCCTGCCATTTGTATTAAAATTTAAGTCCACCTTTACGGGCAGCATCTGCCATTTCTTTAACTCTACCATGGTATAAATAACCGTTACGGTCAAATACTACAGATGTAACGCCTGCTTCTTGAGCAGCCTTAGCTACTAGTTCACCAACTTTAGCCGCCATCTCTTTTTTAGGAGCTTTTTCGCTCAATTTAAGAGAAGAAGCAGAAGCTAGCGTCTTTCCAGTTAAATCATCAATAACTTGTGCATAAATTTGCTTGTTACTTCTGAAAACTGTCAAACGTGGACGTTCAGTTGTACCTTGTATTTTACTACGTACACCTAACTTTATCTTATTTCTTCTATCTGTCTTCGTTGTCATGATTTTTTTACAGTTTACGTAAATTATTTACCTGCCGATTTACCTGACTTACGACGTATTACTTCTCCTACAAAACGAATACCTTTACCTTTATATGGTTCAGGTTTACGGAATGAACGGATTTTAGCACATACAAGTCCGATAAGCTCTTTATCGCAAGATTCTAAAATAATTAGAGGATTCTTATTTCTCTCGGATTTAGTTTCTACGATTATCTCTTTTGGCAACATCATGTGAATGTTGTGAGTATAACCTAGAGAAAGATCTAATTGTTGTCCTGCATTAGATGCACGATAACCAACTCCAACTAATTCTAACTCTTTACGATATCCTTCAGAAACTCCAATAACCATGTTATTTATTAACGATCTGTAAAGACCATGCAAAGCACGATGCTCTTTTTCATCACTAGGACGAGTTACAGTCAACACTTCTCCGTCGACAGAAACTTTGATATCAGGATTTACACTTTGAGTTAATACACCTTTAGGTCCTTTAACGGTAACCAAATTATCTTTATCCACACTTACGGTAACTCCCGCGGGGATAGTTATAGGTAATTTTCCAATTCTTGACATATAGTATACCTCCTCTTAATTAATAAACATAACATAAAACTTCTCCACCCACTTTCAAGTCGCGAGCTTCTTTGTCAGTCATAACACCTTTAGAGGTAGACAATACAGCTACACCAAGACCATTAAGGACTCTTGGCATTTCTTTATATCCTGTATACTTACGAAGACCTGGAGTCGAGATGCGGATTAATTTCTTAATCGCATTCACTTTATTTACTGGATCGTACTTCAAGGCAATTTTAATTGAACCTTGAGGACCTTCTTCTACAAACTTATAGTTAAGTATGTAGCCTTTTTCAAAAAGAATCTTTGTGATTTCTTTTTTCAAATTTGACGCTGGTATTTCTACCACTCTGTGTTTAGCCATAATCGCATTGCGAACACGCGTCAAATAATCTGCTATTGGATCTGTCATTATTAAATTGATTTAAATTAATTCCGAAAACCGGAACAATATTTAATTCTAAGAAAATTCTTTATTATTACCAGCTAGCTTTTTTGATTCCTGGTATTAAGCCTTTAGAAGCCATTTCTCTAAATTGAATACGAGAAATTCCAAATTGGCGTAAATACCCCTTTGGACGACCAGTCATACTACATCTGTTATGTAGACGAACCGGAGACGCATTCTTAGGCAGAGCTTGAAGACCTTCGTAATCTCCTTCAGACTTCAATTGAGCTCTTTTAGCTGCATATTTAGCGACTAATTTTGCTCTTTTAACCTCACGGGCTTTCATTGATTCTTTTGCCATCTTATATCAATTCTTTTTTTGCGTTCTTAAATGGTAAACCAAATTCTCTCAAAAGAGCATAGCCTTCTTCATCTGTTTTTGCAGAAGTTACAAAGGTAATATTCATTCCCAGAATTTTATTAATTGCATCAATATTAATTTCAGGGAAAATGATTTGCTCCTGGATACCTAATGTATAATTACCACGACCATCAAGTTTGCTTTCGATACCTTTGAAGTCACGAATACGAGGTAGAGCGACTTTTACCAGTCTTTCCAAAAATTCGTACATCTGATTGTGACGTAATGTAACCATCACACCAATAGGCATTTTTTTACGCAACTTAAAGTTCGAAATATCTTTTTTAGATACTGTCGCTACAGCTTTTTGACCTGTAATAGCAGTCAATTCATTGATTGCTGTTTCTATAATTTTTTTGTCTGCCACAGCTATTCCCAAACCTTGATTGATTACAATCTTTTTAAGAACAGGAACTTGCATTGATGACTTATAACCGAATTCTTTCATCAGAGAAGAAACAATACGATCTTTATATTCTGTCTTAAGAGTTGTTGTATTGCTCATTATTTAATCTCCTTCCCTGTTTTTTTAGAATAACGCACTAGCTTACCATTCAATTCCTTACGACCTATTCTTGTTGGTTTTCCAGATTCAGGATCAACCACATTAAGATTAGATATATGGATAGGAGCCTCTACTTTCTCAATACCTCCTTGAGGATTTTTCGCATTAGGTTTTGTATGCTTAGATACCATGTTCAGACCTTCGACAATGGCACGTTGTTTGTCAATAACGACTTTAACAACGCGACCAGTCTTGCCTTTATCTGTACCGGTGTTTACATAAACAATGTCACCTTTCTTTATATGTAACTTACTCATTACCGTCTAGATTTATTTAGATTAAAGTACCTCTGGTGCTAAAGAAACGATTTTCATATTCACCGCACGCAACTCTCTTGCTACTGGTCCGAAAATACGACTTCCTCTGATTTCACCGGCAGCATTCAACAATACACAAGCATTGTCGTCAAAACGGATATATGATCCATCTGCTCTGCGTACTTCTTTTTTTGTACGCACAACCATTGCTTTAGTTACTGCACCTTTCTTAACATCACTTGAAGGGATCACATTTTTGATAGCAACTACTATTATATCTCCTACAGATGCATAGCGTCTTCTTGTGCCTCCTAGTACGCGAATACATAGAGCCTCTCTGGCACCACTGTTATCCGTTACTACTAATCTTGATTCTTGTTGTATCATTTTATTTAGCCCTTTCGATTATTTCGATTAATCTCCATCTTTTTAGTTTGCTCAAAGGACGAGTTTCCATGATTCTTACAGTATCACCGATATTACACTCGTTTTTTTCATCATGAGCATGAAATTTCTTCGTTTTATTAACGAACTTCCCATAGATAGGGTGTTTTTCTTTCCATTTTACAGCAACAGTAACGGTCTTATCCATTTTATTACTGAAAACGACCCCGATTCTTTCTTTTCTTAAATTTCTAGTTTCCATCAGCTCTTATTACTTTTTATTTATTTCTCTTTGACGCAACTCTGTCAAGATACGAGCGATATCACGGCGCTTTTCTTTAATCTTAGCAGGGTTATCCAATGGAGTCACACTGTGGTTCAAAACTAATTGATTCAATGCCAGTTTTTCGACATCCAATCTTTCTGCTAAATCCTTATCGGACAATTCTCTTACTTCTGCAATCTTCATCGTGCTTAAGAATTTTGAGTTAAGTCATAATCTCTACGTACTACAAATTTTGTAGTTACTGGTAATTTTTGAGCAGCCAAACGCAATGCTTCTTTAGCTACGTCAAAAGATACACCTTCGATTTCAAAAATCATTCTTCCCGGAGTAACAGGTGCCACAAATCCTTCTGGCGAACCTTTTCCTTTACCCATACGCACTTCAGCAGGTTTCTTTGTAATAGGTTTGTCTGGGAAAATTCTTACCCAAACCTGACCTTGACGTTGCATGTAACGAGTCACAGCAATACGAGCCGCTTCGATCTGACGTCCGGTAATCCATTTAGTCTCAAGGGTCTTGATACCGAACGAACCGAAAGCAAGTTGGTTGCCTCTTTGGGCATTACCTTTCATGCGACCTTTTTGCTGTCTTCTAAATTTTGTTTTCTTCGGTTGTAACATCTTTTTTCAAATGTTTAATTCTTATTTTCTCTTTCCTTTCTTGAAACCTCTTCCATCGTTTGATCTACGGTTATCATTACCTCCTCTGTTTTGAGAAGATGCTGTTTCCTTAGATGCTACAAATGACGGAGCAAGGTCTTTCTTACCGTAAACTTCTCCACGGCAAATCCATACTTTGATACCGAGCAAACCAACTTTAGTCAAAGCCTCAGCATGAGCATAATCAATATCAGCACGGAATGTGTGAAGTGGAGTTCTTCCTTCTTTGTACATTTCCGAACGAGCCATTTCAGCACCGTTCAAACGTCCAGAGATTTGAATTTTTATACCTTCAGCACCCATTCTGATAGTTGAAGCGATAGCCATTTTAATTGCACGACGATAAGCAATTTTACCTTCTAGTTGACGTGCGATATTATTAGCTACTATTACTGCATCTAACTCAGGTTTTTTGATTTCAAATATATTGATTTGAATATCTTTATCTGTAATTTTCTTTAGTTCTTCTTTTAGCTTGTCTACTTCTTGACCGCCTTTTCCGATAATAATACCGGGACGAGCTGTACATACAGTAATAGTTACAAGTTTCAAAGTTCTTTCGATTACTATGCGAGATACACTAGCTTTTGCCAGGCGAGCATTCAAGTATTTACGGATTTTGCTATCCTCTAACAAAGTATCACCGTAATTGTTGCCGCCATACCAGTTAGAATCCCATCCTCTTATTATACCTAAACGATTCGCTATCGGATTGATTTTTTGTCCCATCTGGCTAAATTAATTTTGTTTTTTATTACTAAGTGCATCAACTGTAATAGTTACGTGATTCGAACGTTTGCGAATTCTGTAACCTCTACCTTGTGGAGCAGGACGAAGTCTTTTTAACATCGCACCTCCATCTACATATATCGAAGACACATAAAGTTCTCCACTCTCGGCTTTACGCTCATTTTTAGCTTCCCAGTTAGCAATAGAAGAGCGCAACAATTTTTCAACTCTTGCGGCTGCTTCTTTATTTGAGAATTTCAAAACGCCAAGAGCTCTAAACGCTTCCATACCTCTTACCATATCTGCAACTAAGCGCATTTTACGTGGTGAAGTAGGAACGTTATTCAACTTAGCTAAAGAAACTGCTTGTTTAGCTTCTTTTCTAGCGTCAGCTGCTATTCTTTTTCTCTTACCCATTTTATATTAATGTTTCTTTTTTGTTGAATAAAATTTTGGCTTTTGCTTGATTATCTCTTCTTGTTACCACCGTGTCCACGGAAAGTACGAGTTAGAGCAAATTCCCCTAGTTTATGACCTACCATATTTTCTGTTACATAAACAGGAATAAATTTATTTCCATTATGTACAGCTATAGTGTGACCTACAAAATCCGGAGAAATCATTGAAGCCCTTGCCCATGTCTTAACAACAGCTTTCTTGCCTGACTCATTCATAGCCAAAACTTTTTTCTCAAGCTTTACATTAATATACGGGCCTTTTTTTAACGAACGACTCATAATTTTTTAAATTAAATCAGGTTACTTCTTTCTTCTTTCAATTATATACTTAGAAGAATGTTTCTTTGGAGCTCTTGTTTTAAGACCTTTAGAATACAATCCTTTACGTGATCTTGGGTGTCCTCCTGAAGCACGACCTTCACCACCACCCATTGGGTGATCCACAGGGTTCATTACTACACCTCTAACACGAGGACGATTTCCAAGCCATCTAGAGCGACCTGCTTTACCTGATTTTTCAAGTGCATGATCAGAGTTACCAACACTACCTACAGTTGCTTTACAAGCTGAAAGTATTTTACGTGTTTCACCAGAAGGCATCCTAACGATAGCATAGTCACCTTCGCGAGAAGTTAACTGTGCAAACCCGCCAGCCGAACGAACCAATTTCGCTCCTTGCCCTGGACGTAATTCTAGATTATGTACTACTGTACCAATAGGGATATTTGCCAAAGGCAAAGCATTTCCTACCTCAGGAGCTGCATTAGCACCTGACATCACTGTTTGACCCACCTGCAATCCGTTAGGAGCAATCATATAAGCTTTTGCTCCGTCTGCATAATGTAACAAAGCAATACGAGCCGAACGATTCGGGTCGTATTCAATTGTTGCCACTGTAGCAGGTACTCCGTCTTTAGTTCTCTTGAAGTCAATTAGTCTGTACTTTCTTTTATGACCGCCACCTACGTTACGAACTGTCATCTTTCCAGTATTATTACGACCACCTGAAATTTTCTTTCCGACTACAAGAGATTTTTCTGGTACACTTGCAGTGATTTCTTCGAATGTACCAATAATTTTGTGTCTTTGCCCCGGTGTTGTGGGCTTTAATTTACGTACTGCCATTTTTTATCTTAGATATTACTAAAAAAGTCTATTACTTCACCTTCTTTCAAGGTTACGATTGCTTTCTTGTAAGCAGGAGTTTTACCACTAACTACACCGGCTTTAGTAAAACGGCTTTTGCGTTTTCCGGCATAATTCATTGTGTTTACAACATCCACTTTCACTCCGTAAATTTGCTCTACTGCATTTTTGATTTCAACTTTATTTGCATTAGGAGCAACACGAAAACCATAACGATTTGGAAATTTTTCTGAAATCGCTGTTTGCTTTTCTGTCAGAATTGGTTTAATTAAAATACCCATTTTTTACCTCCTTATGCTTTTAAAAGTTTATCAATTACCGCAACCGAAGATTCTGCCAAAACTAAGCTTGAACAATTCAAGATAGTATAAGCATTTATCTCAGAAGCAGTTACAACTTTAACTCGTTCCAAATTACGAGCCGACAAATATACGTTTTTATTTTGATCTGACAAAACCAAAACTACCTTTTTATCAGCTACTTGCAAACTTTTAGTCAAAGCAATAAAATCTTTTGTTTTCGGTGTTTCGAAGTTGAAATCCTCAACTACTATGATTTGATTGTCTTTAGCTTTGTATGCCAATGCAGATTTACGAGCAAGAACTTTTACTTTCTTGTTCAATTTAAAGCTATAGTCTCTTGGTTTTGGACCAAAAACGCGAGCTCCACCAACCAAAATTGGAGATTTGATATCGCCACGACGAGCTCCACCTCCACCTTTTTGTTTGATAAGCTTACGAGTACTACCCGACAATTCGCTTCTTTCTTTAGATTTGTGAGTACCTTGACGTTGATTCGCCAAATACTGCTTTACATCTAACCAAAGAACATGGTCATTAGGCTCAATTCCATAGATAGCATCGTCCAACGACACTTTCTTTCCGGTATCTTTACCGCTTATATTTAATACACTAAGTTCCATTATCTTTCTATTCTAACGATTGATCCTTTACTACCCGGGATAGAACCTTTAACCAATAGAAGGTTGTGTTCCGGAATTATCTTAATAATCACAAGGTTTTGCACAGTAACTTGTTTGTTACCCATTTGTCCACCCATTCTTGTTCCCTTGAATACCTTAGCAGGATAAGAACAAGCTCCGATAGAACCCGGTGCACGTAAACGGTTATGTTGACCTAATGTTGCTTGTCCAACACCACCGAAACCGTGACGTTTAACAACACCTTGAAAACCTTTACCTTTAGACACACCTGTTATATCCAAATAAGGGTCGTCCATTGAAAACATTCCATCTACTGTGATAACGTCTCCCAAATTGTAATTCTCTTCGTACTTGAACTCGGCCAAGTGTCTTTTTGGTGCTACTCCTGCTTTTTTAAAGTGACCTTGTAGAGGTTTGCTAGTATGCTTATCTTTAGCATCAACAAAACCTATTTGAACAGCTTCATAACCGTCCTTCTCTACAGTTTTCACTTGAGTAACAACACAAGGACCCACTTCGATAACAGTGCATGGAACATTTTTTCCCTCGGCACTGAAAACGGATGTCATTCCGATTTTTTTTCCTAATAATCCTGGCATTTCTTTAATTGATTTACGTGTTTATCAAACTTTAATTTCTACTTCTACACCACTTGGCAACTCAAGCTTCATCAAAGCATCTACAGTTTTAGCTGTTGAGCTATAGATGTCGATCAATCTTTTATAAGAAGATAGTTCGAATTGCTCGCGTGACTTTTTGTTAACGAAAGTCGAACGGTTAACAGTAAAAATACGTTTGTGAGTAGGCAATGGAATAGGTCCGCTTACTACAGCACCCGTAGCTTTCACTGTTTTTACGATCTTCTCAGCTGATTTATCAACCAAGTTGTAGTCGTAAGATTTCAGTTTGATTCTAATTTTTTGACTCATTTCAGTCTTTTTAATTAATGGTTATTTTTATATAGTAATGCAAACCGTGATTAAGAGTCATTTACTAATCACAGTCTGCAAAACACTTTTTCTTATTTAATAAGATCTACTCGACCTTGACATTCAGTCAACACTTGTTTAGCGATCGACGAAGAAACTTCTGCATAATGATCGAACACCATTGCTGATGTTGCTCTACCAGAAGTAATCGTTCTCAATGCTGTCACATAACCGAACATTTCAGCCAATGGAACTTTTGCTTTAACAATACGAGCTCCGGAACGGCTTGATTCCATTCCTTCTACTTGACCACGACGTTTGTTCAAGTCACCGATTACATCCCCCATACTCTCTTCTGGTGTTACCACCTCAAGCTTCATAATTGGTTCTAGTAATACAGGGCGAGCTTTCTCAGATGCCGATTTAAATGCAAATCTAGCACAAAGTTCAAATGACAACTGATCCGAATCCACAGGGTGGAACGATCCGTCAACCAAAGTAACTTTCATCTTATCCAAAGCAAATCCGGCAAGAACACCATTCTTCATAGAACTTAAGAATCCTTTTTGAACTGAAGGTATAAACTCCTTAGGAATATTACCACCTTTCACCTCATCAACAAATTGAAGTTCTCCTTCGAATTCTGCATCGGCTGGACCAACTTTAACAATGATATCTGCAAATTTACCACGACCTCCCGATTGTTTCTTGTAAACCTCACGAAGCTCAACGGTTTCAGTGATTGCCTCTTTATAAGATACTTGAGGACGTCCTTGGTTACACTCTACTTTAAACTCACGTTTCAGACGCTCAATAAGAACATCAAGGTGAAGCTCACCCATCCCTTCGATGATAGTTTGACCTGAATCCTCGTCGGTATGTACACGGAATGTTGGATCTTCTTCAGCCAATTTAGCTAAACCATTCGCCAATTTATCAACATCTTTTTGAGTTTTAGGCTCAATAGATATACCGATAACGGGATCCGGGAAGTCCATTGCCTCAAGTGTGATAGGATGATTTTCGTCACAAAGAGTATCTCCGGTACGAATATCTTTAAATCCTACACCTGCACCAATATCACCACAACCAATCACCTCTTTAGGATTTTGTTTGTTTGAGTGCATTTGGAATAGACGTGAAATACGTTCTTTCTTAGCTGAACGTGTATTATATACGTAAGATCCTGCATGCAATTCTCCTGAATAAACACGGAAGAAACATAGACGACCTACGAATGGATCTGTAGCAATCTTAAACGCTAAAGCACAGAATGGTTCATCCGGACTTGGGTGACGCACAATCACTTTCTCCGAATCATCCGGATCTGTACCCTCAATTGCTGGAGTATCTAGTGGGCTAGGCAAATAAGCACAAACTGAATCCAATAATGGTTGAACTCCTTTATTTTTAAAAGAAGATCCACACAACATTGGAGTAATCTGCATAGCTAATGTTCCCTTACGGATAGCAACTCTGATTTCATCTTCTGTAATAGTTGAAGGATCATCAAAAAATTTCTCCATTAAAACATCATCGCATTCGGCAACAGCTTCCAACATTTTATCTCTCCACTCTTGAGCTTCAGCAACCAAATCAGCAGGAATATCTTCCACATGATAATCAGCACCCATAGTCTCATCATGCCAGAAATAAGCTTTCATTGTCACCAAATCAACAATACCTGCAAATTTTTCCTCTGCACCTACAGGCACTTGGATAGGACATGGATTTGCTCCTAACATTTCACGAATTTGGCGAACAACCTCAAAGAAGTTTGCACCCGAACGGTCCATTTTGTTCACATAACAAATACGTGGAACTTCATATTTATCAGCCTGACGCCAAACTGTTTCTGACTGAGGTTCAACACCCGACACCGCATCAAATGTAGCAATCGCTCCATCCAATACACGCAATGAACGCTCTACTTCTACAGTAAAGTCAACGTGCCCCGGAGTGTCAATCAAGTTGATTTTGTACATCTCATTATCATACTTCCACTGAGTTGTAGTAGCAGCAGATGTGATCGTAATACCACGCTCTTGCTCCTGATCCATCCAGTCCATAGTGGCAGTACCATCATGAGTTTCACCAATCTTGTGGGTTAATCCTGTATAGAAAAGAATACGTTCCGATGTGGTAGTTTTACCAGCATCGATGTGAGCCATAATCCCGATATTACGGGTATTTTTTAAGTTATCTAAAACTTTTGCCATTGTATAATTTATCTCCTTAATTAAAATCTGAAGTGAGCAAATGCACGGTTAGCCTCAGCCATTCTGTGCATATCTTCTTTTCTTTTATATGATCCCCCTTGGCTATTGAACGCATCTACAATCTCTGCAGCTAGCTTATCAGCCATAGTTTTACCACCTCTTTTACGAGCATAAAGGATAAGATTTTTCATAGATACAGATTCTTTGCGATCTGCACGAATCTCTGTTGGCACTTGAAATGTTGCACCGCCTACACGACGAGACTTCACTTCTACCTGAGGAGTCACATTATCTAGAGCCGCTTTCCAAATTTCCAAAGAGCTCTTTTCTTCGTTAGGAAGTTTATTTTTAACCACCTCTAAGGCTGTGTAAAAAATACTGTAAGAAGTACTTTTTTTACCATCGTACATCAAGTGATTTACGAATTTTGTAACTTTTACATCACCGAAAACAGGATCTGGTAACACCTGTCTTTTCTTTGGTTTTGCTTTTCTCATTTTTGTTTAAAAAATTTTGTTCTTGTTTTTGGTTGCCGATATCCCTGTCTTCAACAGCTCCGCCGAGCCATTTACTCAACCTTATAGTAGCCTACCCAATAAACTAAAAAACACTTTAATACTTGAATTAATTAAAAATGTCGATTATCGGAACGAAAAATTATTTTTTCTTTCCTCCCTTAGCTGGTGCTGCTGGCGCCGCTTTTCCTGCTTTAGGCCTCTTAGCTCCGTATTTAGAGCGTCTTTGCGTACGACCATTCACACCGGCAGTATCCAATGTTCCACGAACAATGTGATAGCGCACCCCGGGAAGATCTTTAACACGACCACCTCTAACAAGTACAATAGAGTGCTCTTGCAAATTATGTCCTTCTCCTGGGATATAAGCATTTACCTCTTTACCATTTGTTAAACGCACACGTGCTACTTTACGCATAGCTGAGTTTGGTTTTTTAGGAGTTGTTGTATACACACGCACACAAACACCTCTCCTTTGAGGACAAGAATCCAACGCTGGAGACTTGCTCTTATCAACCAAAACAGCCCGACCTTTTCTTACTAGTTGTTGAATTGTAGGCATTTCTTTTAATTTTTAGAACTTAAAAAATTCAATTTTTATTTGGTTAAACTACATTACAAATACGACAAGATCAAATAGCCAATCAAGTGTGTATCAAAAAGATACCACATGAAGACAATCTACCTCTTCGTAATTTGAGGTGCAAAAATACAATAAATCAGACACATATCAAAAAAAACACCTCATTATTTTCATTTATTACTCGAATAAAAAGCTATTGATATAATTTAAGCTCACACAATTACACTCTTGTTATATAGAAATACTTAACTTTGAGGTCAGAGACATTTTTATTTACTTAGATTGATAAATTCTTTTTCATTTTACGTAAAAGCAAGAATTTTACTAAAATCTAAGAATAGATAATTGATAATTATATGAAAAAATATCGCATACTTTGGGCAGACGACGAAATTGAATTACTTCGCCCTCATGTACTTTTCTTAGAGGATAAAGGCTATGAAATAGTAACAGTCAATAGTGGACAAGACGCTCTTGATTGCTGCAAAGAGGAACGATTTAACCTTGTATTTCTGGATGAAAACATGCCCGGGCTTACAGGCCTACAGACTTTAACTAAAATAAAAGAAATAGATCCCAACATACCTGTAATCATGATTACCAAAAGTGAAGACGAAGGTATCATGACTGACGCTATAGGAAAGAAGATTGCTGACTATTTGATTAAACCGGTTAACCCGAATCAAATTCTATCATCCATTAAAAAAAATTTACATAAACATGATATTGTAACAGAAGCAACCGTAGAGGGCTATCGCGAAGAGTTCAGCAAAATAGGTATGCAAATTGGAGATTCATACACATTCGAAGAATGGGTCGAGGTATATAAAAAGCTTGTATTCTGGGAAATGGAACTTACTGCCACACAAAATCCCCTACTTGAACTTATCGTAGCCCAAAAACAAGATGCTAATAATTCTTTTTGTAAATTCATAAAAAAAAGCTATGTATCATGGATACAAAATCCGAATGAAAGACCTATTATTAGTCCCGATTTATTTAAGAAAAAAATATTTCCCCGACTGGATAATGGAGAAAAACTATTCTTCATCCTTATAGATAATTTTCGTTTAGATCAATGGGCAGCCATAAGAGATATGCTTGCACCCGATTTCACTTTTGATGAAGATATGTACCTTTCGATATTACCTACTGCTACACAATATTCTCGCAATGCTATCTTCTCGGGGTTAATGCCTCTACAGATATCTGAGATGTATCCCAATCTTTGGGTTGAAGAAATCGAAGAGGAAGGCAAAAACCTAAATGAAGATCTATTGATACAAGCTCAAATAGACCGATTCAGAAAAAGCTATTCATTCTCTTACAATAAAGTACATACTTCGGCCTATGGCAGCAAGTTTATCCAAGGCCTGAATTCACTTAGCAATAACCAATTAAATGTTATTGTCATTAATTTTGTAGATATGCTTTCGCATGCAAGAACCGATTCGCAGATGATACGCGAATTAGCGGCAAATGAGGCTGCCTACCGGTCATTAACCAGATCATGGTTTAAGCATTCAAGTATCAGCGACCTGTTCAAACATATTGCAAATATGGGATACAGCATTGTCCTCACAACCGACCATGGTACAATAAGGGTAAAAAACCCAATAAAAGTAATAGGTGATAAAGCAACAAATACAAACCTAAGATACAAAGTCGGTAAAAATCTGGATTATGATTATAAAAAGGTATACGAAAGCCGAAACCCTTCACAGATAGGTCTTCCCTCACCCAACCTTAGCAGCAAATATATATTTGCTCTCAATGAAGATTTCTTCGCTTACCCTAACAATTATAATCATTACACATCTTATTATGCAGATACGTTTCAACATGGGGGAATCTCAATAGAAGAGATGTTATTACCGTTAGTCACCCTTAATCCGAAATAACAATACATAAATCAAAAATATAAAGATCATGACAACTATAGAAATAAAATCGCTGGACAATATTGCGGATGCAGCAGCCGAGTTTATTAAACAGATGGGCGACAATACTGTCTTTGCTTTTCACGGTGAGATGGGAGCAGGAAAAACAACTTTCATCAAAGCTATTTGTGAAAAACTAGGAGTAGATGACGTCATAAACAGCCCTACTTTTGCGATAGTAAACGAATACAGATCCAACTCGGGCGAACTAATTTATCACTTTGATTTTTATAGAATAAATAAAGAAGAAGAAGCTTTCGACTTCGGATACGAAGACTATTTCTTTAGCGGGTCTCTCTGCTTTATAGAATGGCCTGAAAGGATAGAATCACTCTTACCTCATGACACTATACATGTTACTGTTAAAGAGATAGAAAACGGCAGCAGGATTGCCGAGATAAAATAACAAATACGTAAAGAAGAAGACCGATTATAATCGGTCTTCTTCCATATATTAATCAATGCATAAAAGCAGCAGATATGCCTACGAAAAATGCCCCTATAAAGAAAAGAATATATAGAGATATAACCACAATAGTAGCTATCCCGACAAATTTGTAGTGTGACTTCAAATAAGACAGACCATCTTCTAAAAGATTAGAATCCATTGAATCCAATGCCCCCTTTACATCTACCGAGAATTTATACAAATAATAAACAGGGCAAGCATAAACAGCGGCAAAAACCAGATAAAACAGAGATAATAAACCCGGAGCAAACGGAAGTGGAGGCTGGTTAGCAGATGGCATCATAGATAAAGCGACTCCCATAAAAAGTCCTAGTAGCACCATAAGGGCAATACCAATAAACCCCATAATAGAAAGAAACTTTGTCCACTTGACAGTTTCCCTTAAAAAATCACAAGAAGATAAAGTAAGCTCCAATTTTTCCGGAGTAGATCCTTGGAATGAATAATTATTTTCCATCAGTTATTTTCTGTTAATTTTATTAAAAATGCAAATATAACAAAACTTTAACATCAAACCATATAGATAAATAAAAAGGGTCAGGAAAACCCCCAACCCTCTTTAGCATATATCCAATGAATAATAAGTAATCTTACAATTCTACCGAATCAAAGTTATAACCTTCCGCTATCACCTTAAAATTAGCAGGAGTCATGTCAGGCAAAACTAACTCAACTTTACGTTTTTCTCCGGGTAGTAGATTTATATACCCATCCGAAAAATAAGCAGGTAATATTATCTCTCCTGTTATTGTACTTTTCGCATTTAGTTTTACGGCAACCGCAAATTCATTCGAAACATTTTCTAATTCATAAATAAACTTAGAGCCGATATTCTTTTTTAACGTCAATTTTAGTTCCGGCTTACCTAATGCATTCAATGCTTGATTGGACTGTATATTACCCCAGTTTTTCCAATAATCATTGATTGAAACAATATTTCCTTTACTATTTTTCAATTCAAGACGGATCAAAGTATATTTAGGTACATCCTTCGTCGGAAGCTCAGGAATAAAACAGTCAACTTTACTATTTGCAGGTACATCATATTTCGCTGTCTTATTGAAATATTCCTTACCTGTTATGTGGTAGTAACGAACATTTACTGTCATATTCTTATACCCTTCACGAGTAGAATTAACAATCACCACTTTATTATCAGACAGATTCATTTGGATATGTACAGGCTCCTGTGCTTTTTTAGCTCCGAAATATGAACCCGGAGTTTCATAATCATACGTATAAGTCTGCCAAGTCATACTAGGCCATGCCGGATGACTCATCCACATAATAAGACCTGTTGTATTATCCCACATACGACTGTTCCATGCCTCAATCATAGCCCTCCATGTATCGTAAGTTACCATCTGCGATTTCTTGGAAAAATCTTCCATGCTATTGGCTTTGCCATAACTGTTTACGGCTGCCATAAAGTCCTCGAAAAAGTGAGTTGTATGGTGTAAGTCATGATAAGCCCATACATCATTAATTGGCCACTGATCTTCGGGAGCTATAAACTTACGGATTGTATTTGCTGTAGGGATAGCCTGAGCTCCAAACTCGGTATTAAACCCTTCGGCTGTTTCCGTGAAATAACGCGACTGATCTTTAAAGAATCCGTAAGGTCCACTATTTACCGCATTCAAGAAACGAGAGTTTCCATGATAGTGGCGGGTAGGATCTTCCGTTGCCAACATCTTAGCCAATTGTGGTTCCATTCCTTCAGGAGCATACCCTTCGTTACGTGGACACCAGATAGCAATAGATGGGTGAGTCCTGAAACGACGCACAACATCCGTTGCATTTTTCATAAACAACTGATAATCGTTAGGCTCTACTGTATCATCCGTTGTAATCCAGAAGTCATTCCAAACAAGCATACCATATTCATCTGCCATATCGTAGAATAACTCTTCGGTATTTTCACCCACCCAGTTACGGATCAAGTTGAAATTAGCATCTTTGTGCAATTGAAAATAAGTCCTGAACTTCTCTTCCGAGATACGCTTCATAGCATCATCCATTCCGAATGTACCGCCTTTTATAAAGACACGGACACCATTTACACGGAACACAAAGTACTGACCTACGGGATCGTCATTCGATAGTTGTTCAAAAACAACAGATTCATCTATTCCTTTTTGCAATGTAGGAATAGTCCTGTTTAATTTAGGGTCACCTACCTTCACTACATTTTCATAATCAAAAATAGGTTTGCCACCCATTTCAACATCCACTGGAGTATAAGCGATTCTGTGATCTCCTTTAGCAGGAGTATTTATCATTAACTCATACGAAAGCTCACGTATACCGAAACGAAGCTTTTTCAAGTCAGAAGCAGTTGTACCTACATTTGCCTGCAATTCGAGATTATGCAGATGTGGAGCACCATATCCATTAGGCCACCACAATTTGGGGTTCTTTATATTCAGCTCTTTAAAGTTAGCTGGATCAAAAGTCAAAATCTTTTCTTCTTTTCCTTTTAAGCTATAAGGTAAGTTGACATCTACACCTTCGAACTTAGCTGACAATGTTCCCTGAACGGGAGAATCCGATAAATTTTTTACCGGAACAATAATCTTAACAGTTGCTTTTGTTGTATCAGGCAACGGAAGATTAGTCACCACCTGAGGGTCACCAATAAACACATCACCTCCCACTTTCAGCCTAACATCCTGCCAGATACCCATATTTCGGTCGCGAATACCCGGTATCCAATCCCAACCCATAGAAGCCACAAAAGTAGGTCCGTCCAAACTTAACTGTCCACCATTCAGACCTTGTCCTGCAACCATCGATTGTTCGTGTGAAATACCCGGATTATCGGGAGGGGAAACCAAAACAGCCAGCACGTTTTTACCACTCGATTTGATAAGTGAAGTAACATCAAATTCGCCACGAATAAAAGCACCTGTTATATTACCCAGTTTCTTGCCGTTAAAGAAAACCTCTGCCCTGTAATTTATACCATTCAACAAAAGACGAACTTTCTTGCCATCGGTATTTACCG
The DNA here is from genome assembly GCF_934668725.1 of uncultured Dysgonomonas sp. Classification (GTDB taxonomy): domain Bacteria; phylum Bacteroidota; class Bacteroidia; order Bacteroidales; family Dysgonomonadaceae; genus Dysgonomonas_A. The sequence continues at coordinate 958 of NZ_CAKUOF010000016.1, read as the reverse complement.
GCGAATCAAAAGTGGTACGGTACCACCATTTCATATATGCCAAAGTATCGGGTATAGCCATATTATTAAGACCGAAATAAGGATCGGGATATTCTCCCTGATCTACAAGTGTGGTAAGCACTGTTCCCGGAACAGTTGCATTATACCAGTCTTTTGTATCGAAATTGGGACTAAAAATAGATTCTTTAGATTCAAGAACCTGTGTTGATGAACCCAGCTCCCAACCATCCGAAATAATCCACTCACCTTGCTGAGTAGGTATTAATTTAGTCGGGATATTTTGCTTTGCTTTTCTTTCCGATGTTTGAAAAGGGGCTTTACCATGAGGCATCTGATCTTCGGGCTGTTTCTCCTTTAAGCCCGCCCAAAGTTTAATTAGGCCTGTTTTCCCCATCATGTCCTGAGCACTTACGTTGTTCGGACTAATTAGTGAAGAGAGAAACACCGAACCTACAAGAATACAAGTCTTTAGTGTTTTTTGTTTCATGAATATTATTTTATGATTGATTTCAGATTTTACAAATATAATCAAAAAAAATGTTCAGGCTTAAAGGGCTTTACAATTGAGTTGTTAATTAACAAAATACTTTAAATTAATAACACCCCAATACCTTCATTACATAAACAAGCCGGAAAGCTTAGACAACTCAAGAATATGCTTCTAAAAAAGGAACAAAAAAGTGACATCCTTGTGACATTTTCCTATACAAAACTGACATTTAAACCATAAAAAGTGTACACTTTTGTAATAATCATAACAAGCTATAAAACAGAGTATAAAATAAAAAAAGGTGACAAAAGTGACACTCTTTAAGTTTCTGTTTATTGTTCCATTAGATTTTAATAAATCTATCGAAGTCGACTCTTCGACTACACAACTCTAATTATAGATAAATCAATAAATAATGCGAATCAGTAGTTAATCTGGTATGTTTAATGTTCAATTAAATTGTCTTTT
>NZ_CAKUOF010000015.1 GCF_934668725.1 uncultured Dysgonomonas sp. | reverse complement strand
TTGGATTACACGACACAAAATACCTGTTCGGGAATGCGGGTTACACCTTCGGGAATGATGACTTACCAGGGTGCAAATACCACAACTTACTACAGGCTGACCAACGGTCCGGCAGGCTTTGACAGGACAGTAATCTCTCCCGGAGGATCATTTGTATTATCAACTCCCGGAACATATACCCTGGGTATTTTAAATACAAATAGCGCTAATGATTGTGTAATCAATACAAAAACCATTAATTACACCGCAGCCCCGTTAGCATTGAGCCAAACGGGAAGTAGTGCCTACGAATGTACCGATGGAAATACAGGAGTTATCCTGCTGCAAGCCATCAACGGAGTAGCTCCCTATACTTACCAGCTCTGGAACAAAGACAATACCGTTCAGATCAATATCCCCGAGATAGTCTCTTCCGGACAAGTACACTTCGATTACGGGGAAGCCGATTCTACCTATACAGCACGTATTATGGATCAGTGCGGAAACAGTTTCAGCCAACAGATTACCATGGCCAAACTAAGCACCGCCCGTATCGTTTACGCCGAAGACAATAATGTTTGTACCGGAGATACAATTCAATTAAAATGTATCACTCTAGGTAATACAGCGTATAACTGGACAGGACCTAACGGATTCTCAACGACTGTACAAAGCCCTAAGATAGCCGATGCAGACACCACAATGACCGGCTGGTACAGAGTAACCGTTATGCCCGAGTTTTGCGGCGATCCAGTACAGGACAGCGTATATGTAAATGTGTACAAACCGTTGGTTGCCGGTGCAGTTACAGACAGTCAGGCAGTATGCGTACGTACAGTAGCCAATGCCCTGAGCTGTAACATCAGAGGCGGCAGTGGAGTATATACCTATCAATGGCAATCCAGCCCCGATGGAACAACCGGATGGACTAACATAGCAGGTGCAACTGCTGCAACCTATACACCACCGACACTGATCCAGTCGAGAACTACTTATTACCATGTAATAGTTACCGACCGGTGTGGAACAGTTACCAGTAATAATATGGCTGTGAACTTCAAGCCTTGTTATATTCCCGTCAATCCCAATATACGTTCTCGGGGCGGGCGTTAGGCTGCTTTTTGCATCATGACATAATAAAAACAAATCAATCAGGGTGAAGTCTAATTTAGGACTTCACCCTGATTGGTTTTAGAAAATAACTTTAATCGATTATTTATGCCGGATAATTTAATCCTCAATTAAACTAAAATATTACCTTTAGGTCTTAATTTTTATGATATTATCATATTCCATATTATGCAAGACTCTGATTATTATAGCTCTGATAGAAAAGAAATCTTTCCTTTTATACCTCTGGATATAGCAAAAACTTTAGATGTTGGCTGTGCCACAGGAGTTTTTTCAGCAAAACTCAAAGAGGAAAGGGATGCAGAAACTTGGGGTATTGAAATGTTCAAGGATGTTGCTGAAATAGCAAAAACAAAACTGGATAAAGTTTTAATAGGCTCTTTCGATGAAGTATCAGGTGATCTCCCTCAAAAATATTTTGACTGTATATTCTTTAATGATGTACTTGAACATATGCCATATCCTGAAACTTGCTTATCAAAGATAAAAGACAATCTACATCATGAGGGGAAAATTATAGCATCGATACCCAACATAAGACATGTCGAAGTATTAAGAGAGCTACTATTTCAAAAAGATTGGCGCTATAAAGACTCCGGCATTTTAGATAGAACACATCTTCGTTTCTTTACAAAGAAAAGTATTATAAGAATGTTTGAAGATAGCGGATACAAAATAGATCAGATAACAGGTATCAACGGTGTTAGCCCCTTTTGTCTTACATCACTTATCAACAAAGTATTATTAAATTCATTGGATGATATAAAGTATAAACAGTTTTTGGTTATAGCTTCGCCCGTTTAAATCCTTTTATCAAATAAGTCCGAAGTGTTTTAATGCATTAGAGATACCATTGTCATCAACTGAATCTGTAACATAATCGGCAACTAGCTTAACCCCATCTCCGGCATTATCCATAGCTACACCGAGAGCCACGTATTCTAGCATTTGAATATCATTACCTCCGTCTCCAAAAGCCATTGTTTCGGAAAGATTTAATTTATAATATTCAAGAAACTTATCAATACCTGTACGTTTGCTGTTGCCCTTTACATTAACATCTGCAAAAAGAGGATGCCAACGACTCGCATCGCAATTAGTCAGAACCGTTCCTAAAACTTCCTTCTCTTGATTATCATTTATAAAAGCATCGATTTGCAGAACCTCAGCCATCTCTGCTTCGGTTAACTGACCGACAGGAGATAGCGGAACATCCACCAATTGGCTGATTGCTCTTACATTTTCATCAATAAAATTAATCACTTCCCGTTTCTCTGTTATAAATATAGATGGAAACGAAAAGATCTCTTTATGATAACGCAATAACGCCTCTATATTTTCTTTGGGAATTGGATTTGTAAAAATTGTTTGATACTCTCCATTTATACAATGAGCTCCATTTAATGTTATAAATCCATCGAAAGTTAAGCCATTCAAATCGCCTATCTGATTAAAATAACGACCTGTAGCTATAAATACTTTGATGCCCTTACTCTTCACGTGATTAATTGCATGAATTGCCGATTGGGGTATAGAATGCGTCTTAAAACTTTTCAGAGTGCCATCTATATCGAAGAAAATCGCTTTTATCATTTTTTTGTTATCTTATTAAGAGTTCCGCTTTCACATTTCGAACGCTGATTCTTATAATTTATTATCTTTACGTATCCAAAAGAAACGGCAGGTATGAACGAACCAGTTAAAGAGAGTAATCAATCTCCTCAACCTAATGAGGCACTTAAACCACTTATCGACGCCTTTGTTGAGAGTGCTAGAAGGTCTTTGGAGTATGACGTAATTAAATATTCGATGAAGAGGTACGAATCTTTTATATTCAAAGGTTACTACAAGAAGAAATTATACAAAGCCATTCTGGCTCTACGCGAATTTAATAAAGATGTGGCAAATAAATAAGATTATAGTGATCTTATTTATTAGATAAAAATAGTATAACTCAGACGCTATCTAACTTTTAAGCAGAGGACATTAAGTTAACCGTTCAGTACCTGAATTGTATTGCAGGCTACTAAAGCGGCTGTTTCTGCCCGCAAACGACTCTCCCCTAAACTAATCGGTTCAAAGCCATACTTCAACGCTTCTTCTACTTCTTGCTCACTAAAATCGCCTTCGGGCCCTATTAATAGCAGAACATTTCCATTTGCTTTGTAGATATGTTTCAATAGTTGTTTTTCCTGTGGATAACAGTGGGCTATAAATTTCTGTCCATCGAAAGGCTTCTTAATAAAACTAGAAAAAGAAATCATTTCGTCTAATTGGGGAAGTACAGCTTTCTGAGACTGTTTCATTGCCGAGATAAGTATTTTCTCGATACGTGGCAATTTTATTTCCTTGCGTTCCGAATATCGGCATAATAAAGGAGTGAAGTGATCTATACCTATTTCTGTTGCTTTTTCGGCAAACCACTCGATCCTGTCTAAATTTTTAGTGGGGGCAAATGCAATCTGTAAATAATTACTCCAAGGTTTAGGTTCAACTCTTGTTTGTGTAATATTTACTACACAATGTTTTTGATGGGCATCTACAATTTCCGCATCAAAAAAATGTCCTTTTCCATCGGTTATCAATATCTCATCACCTTCTTTTTTACGTAATACCCGCACACAATGAGCCGACTCATCTTGTGGCAAGGTATTGTCCTGCTGAATATCAGGTGCATAAAATATTGTTTTATCCATTGAAGTAAAAAGTCAGACCTTAATGTTGTATTTTAAAGTGATAAAGATTGTAATCCTTAATGGTTAAATCGTTTATCCATTTCATCACGGAGGACAGATGCTAATTCATAATCTTCGTTATCGATCGCCTCTTGTAGCATCGAATTCAGCTCTTCTTCACTAAGCAAAGCATAGCTATCCATATACTCTGTTGCATCGTTACCCGACACGATTTCTTTATTATCGATATCATCTTCGCCTTCACTGAATACAATTGCCAGCTTCTGCATGATTTCTTCGGTAGTATATATCGGAGACTTACTTCTAAGAGCAATACCAATGGCATCAGATGTACGCGATTCTATGGATATTTCTTTTTCCCCTTGCTTGAACATCAATTTAGAATAGAAAATACCATTGTCATATTTATAAATAAGCACTTCCTGAAGAACAATTCCCCACTCAGAAATAAAGGAGTAAAATAAATCGTGAGTCAACGGACGTGGTGGAGATGTATTTTGCAGTTTAAAGGCAATAGACTGAGCTTCAGGCGTCCCAACTACAATCATAAGACGTCTAATACCATCCTCTTCAGCCAAAACCAAGCCATATGTACCTGATTGTGTTTGGTTAAACGAGAACCCCAAAACCGATAATTTCACCTTTTTGTCTATCACAATAAATAACTGTTCTAAAAGTATTCTAATTCAAAAATAATCATTTTTATATTATTTAGAGTCCATAAAAGTAAAATTTTAAATAATAATCGTACAAAAAGACAAATTCAAAAAGAAATAAAGCCCTATCTTTGCGACTTAAATAGTAATAACAGGTCTATTTATCATTATAAGAATCACGCCATAATATAAACAACCTGATATCTAAGTTTATAAATTAATGAAACAGTCTTTCAAAGAATTAGCAAAATACGGAATAGTAGGCCTTGTCGGGTTAGGTGTGGACTGGGCTGCATTTTTTCTTTTCAGAGATGTATTTGGTATCAATTATATTGCATCGCATATCCTCAGTTCAATACTGGCAATTACCAATAACTTTATTCTCAACAGCTATTTTACATTTAAAGCTACCGACAAAATCTGGCAAAGGGCTGTCTCCTTTTTCGGCATTGCAGGTGTAGGATTAGTTATCGGATCGGTATTACTTCCTATTTTTGTTCAGCTTATAAGTTTCACATTCACTCATTTCGACCTATCGATAGCTCCTAAGATTATCCAAAATTTAGCGAAATTGGCTATTACAGTTATTATCGCTTTTTTACAATTCTTTCTGAACAAATATTACACGTTCAAGAAAAAAGAGGTATAAGGTCTCACACCTATTTATTACCTTTGTAAATCATACAATCTAGATAATAAAGAAATGACACTCAAAGGTAAACATATAGTATTAGGTATAACAGGCAGTATTGCTGCATATAAAGCAGCATCTTTAGCTCGTTTATTTGTTAAAGAGGGTGCCGAAGTACAGATAGTGATTACTCCTTCAGGAAAAGAATTTATTACTCCTGTAACATTATCTGCTTTAACAGGAAAGCCTGTAGTAAGTGACTTTTTCGGTGCCAATGACGGTACATGGCATAGTCATGTAGACCTTGGTTTGTGGGCTGACTTTATGATTATAGCACCTGCTACAGCCGCTACAATGGGTAAAATGGCAAACGGAATTGCAGATAACATGCTAGTTACAACCTATATGTCGATGAAAGCACCTGTATTTATTGCTCCGGCAATGGATCTTGACATGTTTGCACATCCATCCACAGCCCGTAATATATCACTCCTTCAATCATACGGTAATCATATAATAGAACCGGCATCCGGCGAATTAGCCAGTCACCTGATAGGTAAAGGACGTATGGAAGAACCTGAAAATATTATGGCTTACATCAAAGAATATTTTGAGAAACAGGAGTCTCTTTCAAAAAAAAAAATCCTGATAACGGCTGGACCAACGTATGAAAAACTAGACCCTGTTCGTTTTATTGGAAATTACTCTTCCGGAAAAATGGGTTTTGCACTGGCTGAAGAATGTGCGGAAAGAGGTGCGGATGTGGTGCTTATTGCCGGTCCCGTATCCTTAAAGACCACACATCCCAATATAAGAAGAATTGATGTAGAATCGGCTGAACAAATGTACCAGGCTGCAACAAGTGAATTTACGGATAGTGATGCTGCTATACTGTGTGCTGCTGTGGCTGATTATCGTCCTAAAGAACAAGCGGATAATAAAATCAAAAGAAAAGAAGGTAGTAACCTGACTTTAGAACTGATTCCCAATAAAGATATCGCTGCTTCGCTGGGGAAGGCAAAAAAAGTGGGACAAATTCTGATTGGCTTTGCATTAGAAACAAATAATGAAGAGCAAAACGCACTCGATAAAATCACAAAGAAAAATTTAGATTATATTGTCCTCAATTCTCTGAATGATAATGGAGCCGGATTCCAGCACGACACCAATAAAATAGCCATTCTCAATAAAAACGGACTTCGCACCAATTTCGAATTAAAGAATAAAAAAGAAGTCGCTAAAGATATTATTAATTGTACCTTGGGGCGCGATTAAGTTGGCAGAACTATGTATTACTTTTTACTTACCTAAACAACAAATAGGTCTGGCATCTTGATAGGTTTGAATATCATTCTTTTATCTATCAATAAAAGAGATAAAAAACAAAAAAGGTAACAGGAAAAGAAAGAAAAGAAAAAAACATTCAAAAAGTGTCACTTTTGTAACCTTTGTAACCTTTTGAAGAATTATCAACTGATTACAAGACGATTACGAAAACAACAAAAGTTACAAAAGTAATATCAGTTTGTCACCTTTTTGACTACTTTTTGTACTCGATGAACTCTTGAAAATAAACTTACAATGAACAAAATTATCGTTATTATATCTCTATTATTATCGCTCAATACTTTCGCACAAGAATACCGCAGCCCTCTGGATATACCACTATTATTAAGTGCTAATTTTGGAGAGCTTCGCAATAACCATTTTCATTCGGGAATTGATATAAAGACGCAAGGTGTGGAAGGAAAGCCTGTTTACAGTATAGCTGACGGCTATATTTCCCGAATAGGTGTTTCACCCAGTGGATACGGACTCGCATTATACATAGATCACCCTAACGGACAGACTTCGGTTTACGGACATTTGAGCTCTTATAATGTACGGATATCCGAATATGTAAAACAAGAACAATATAAACAGGAAAACTTTAGGATTGATGTAAAACTTTCTCCTTATCAAATCCCGGTAAAAAAAGGAGACTTAGTCGCCTATACAGGTAATACGGGCGGATCAGGTGGTCCACACCTGCATTTCGAAATAAGGGATACTAAGACCGAAAAAGCATTAGACCCTTTAGTATATTATAAGAAATTTATTGCTGATAATAAATCGCCGGAAGTAAAAGGAATTGCAGCTTATCCTGTTCCCGGAAGAGGAGTCATCAATGGAACAGTTCTTCCCTTCCGTCAATCTGTCACACAGCTAAAAGGTGGAGGATACTCTCCTCTCAAACAACCGATTGAAGCATGGGGGTTAATAGGGCTTGGAATAAAAGCGTATGATAGAATGGACGCAACCTCTAATATCTATGGGGTGCGGGTTGTAAGCTTATCAGTAGATAATAAAGAAGTTTTCAGATCGGAAGTAGACGGCTTTCCTTTTGATCAAAGCCGTATGATAAATACTTTTACTGAATTTGCTGACTGGAGACTTAACAAATCGTTTTACATGCAGTCGTTTATCGAACCAGGCAATAAATTACCTTTTTATTCATCTACCAACAGTGGCTATATTAACATCAACGAAGAGCGTCCTTACCGGATTTCTTATGAGTTAGAAGATTTGTACGGGAATAAGTCTGTGTATGATTTCACCGTTATTGGTAAAAAACAGAATATTATAACTCCATCGGTTTGCAATCAGGTTCTTATCTGGGATAAGGATAATAAATACCAGACCAATCAGTTTACCTTATCAATTCCCAAGGGTAACTTATATAACGATGTCTGTTTTACACTGTCTCAAGCTTCCTCGACAGAATATTATTCAGATGTTTATACAGTAAATAGTACACCTGTTCCCCTTGATAAATCAGGAGAGGTAACTATAAAACTATCATCCGATCCCTTAAGTAATAAAAAGCAATACGGTGTAGTTCAACTGATAAACAACAGGGCATCGTGGATAGGAGGCTCTTATAAAAATGGTTCTATCATAGCCAATATCCGTGAATTGGGAATACGTTTAGCGGTTTCTGCTGATACAGAGGCACCCAAAATCACCCGCATAGAAACATCGGGAAAAGGGAAAAGAAGAATAGTCGTTCCCCAAGATGAGATAAGGATACGTATGAGCGACAATCTCAGTGGGATAGCAACATTCAAAGGAACTATAGACGGCAAATTTGCCCTATTCACACACGACATGAAATCTTCGATATATACATATAAGTTTGATCCTACCCGATTAAAGAAAGGAATCACTCACAAGATTGTGTTTACGGCTACCGATGGTTGTGGAAATACAGCTCAGTATACCGGAGAGTTTGTCTATTGAATATTCTCTTTTACTTAATATACCAATATGAAGGTCAGCGAAACAATAAGGAGATCAACAGTATTAAGTGTATTTTTGATTTCGATTATTTTCTTTGCCAACGGGCAGGAGACTACCGAACTGAAAGAGGTTAAAAAGAATGATAAAATGACTTCCGGTCAGGCGATTATTTACGGAAGCTTTATACAACGCTTATCTACTAACAGTATCGGTTTTCCTCAGGATATACGGATAGTCAATATAACGACCACCGAGGTATTTTCGTTCAGAGTAAAGCCAACCTTCAAGATGACAAAAGAAAATACCTTTTGTTACTTCCTCGAACCCGGTACCTATATTATATTGGATTATTGGTGGACAGATAGTAAATGGTATGGAGGTAATGGTACAATTGAGCCTGTTTATAAGGGAATTGATGCAACTGACAGTTTAAGAGAAAAAATAGATAACAACAGAATCAGTCAACGCGACCTGAAACGTTTTGTTTTTACAATAGAAAGTAATACCCTTAATTATGTAGGAACCTGGTACTTTGATACAGGCATGGTTTATTTTACCAACGATAAAGCTCAGTTAGACGAAAAACTAAGAAAGAAATATAAGAAACTCGACTTTCACAAAGCTGCAACAATTATTCCCGAATAAAATTATCTATCTCGAAAACGCTGCAAACCTAAATTCACAAAGTTTCTAATTTCATCTAATAGTTTAGGCTCTATTTTTGTTTTATCATAAGCAATATACAACTCATTCGTTGCAGGTTGAAAGCCTTTCCACAAGACTCTGACAGTACCGTTATCCAAAGCTCTGCCGGCGATAAGGTCAGACGATACGGCTAAGCCATTACTATTTGCTACTGCTTCTAAAATAGCATTATTATCAGGTATCGCAGCCTGTAGTTTAAGCAAAGGACGCTTTTTGAAGTTCTCCCTCCAAAATCTTCTAACTAATACCAGATTACTATTGTAAGCATACCACTGTTGAGTCTGCAACCACTTTTCAATCTGCTCTAAATCAGAAGATTCAACCAGAACATCAAATTCAGTCGAGTCGAAATCAGGACTACATACAATATTAAAAGATTCTGTCAATAGAGGTTCATACGTAAGAAATTCATGTGTAGCATTACGCTGTGTTATTATAGCTATATCCAACTCTTTACTGACCAATTTATCTATCAAGTCGGAAGCCAACCCATATTCTACAATCAGGTAAGACTTCAGTTGTGATACGTTCTTAGCCAGATAGATACTGAAGAATTCGGCAGGACTGCCTAATTTTATAGTGGTATTCTTATTTAGGATCGTTTTTTTAAACTCAGCCTCAACCCTTTCCAGATTATCGATTGATTCTATAACCTGTGTGTAAAGCTGCTTGGCATAATCCGTAGGAACCATTTTTCGGGGTAGCCGTATAAACAAAGCATGACCAATATAACTTTCGAGTGCAGCCAACTGAACACTCACATTGGGCTGAGAAAGAAGTAACTCCTGAGCCGCTTTAGTTAATGTGCCATTCTGGTAAATTGCCTTAAAAGTTCTGTACCATTCGAGATTTACCATAGTTTACATGTTTCTTTGAGGTCATTTATAAACATATCGACTTTCTCTTCCGGTGTTGCCCATGAAGTGACCATTCTTATGGCAGAATTATCAGCATCAACAGGCTCCCATACATAAAATCCGTATTTGAGAATTAGCTTATCAATTACCTTATTGGGCAAGATAGGGAATATTTGATTGGAGTCAGATTCTGTGAGGAAAGAGTAGCCTAACTCTTTAACTACATCTGTAATCTTGGCGGCTAAATTATTGGCATGATTCGCCAGTTCAAAAATCAAATCATCTTTAAATAACTGCTCGAACTGAATACCAAGTACCCTACCCTTTGCCATCATGGCTCCACGCTGTTTTTGATGGTATTTGAAGTCTTTTTTCAGCGTATCATTTGTGATAACAACCGCTTCTCCTAGCAAAGCTCCTGACTTAGTTCCCCCAATATAAAAGACATCTGTTAAGTGAGCCACATCGGAAAGCGTAAGATCATTAGATGCAGCCATCAAAGCCGAAGGAAGCCTTGCTCCATCCATAAATAGGATCAAATCATTTGCTTTACAAAAATCGGACAAGTCGGTTAACTCCTGCTTTGTATATACAGTACCTATTTCGGTTGAATTAGAGATATAAACAACTCTTGGTTTTACGGTATGATATTCGGGAAACTTATTCAATACTGGTCTAATCAAATCACAAGTCAATTTACCATCGGGACTAATAACCTCTTCTATTTTATGCCCTGTTGCTTCTATCGCTCCTGTTTCGTGCGTACTGATATGACCTGTATGGGCTGCTATCACCGACTCAAATGGTTTCAATATAGATGCCAATACCAGCAGATTGGTTAGTGTACCTCCTGAGATCAGATGTATATCAACGCTGTTATCCCCAATTTTGCTTTTAATTGCCTCGACTGCATTCAACGTATATATATCATCACCATATCCAGCTTGCTGAATAAGGTTGCTTTGGTTTAAGGTTTGCAAAATAGAAGGGTGGCATCCTTCGCTATAATCATTTGTAAAACTGTGAATAATCATCTTCCGAATTAATTTTAAACAAGATATCTATTTTAAAGTTACTAGTATAACAGCAATAAAAGACGGGAATAAACAAACAAAAGAGGCATTTATGCGTTATAATAAGAGTTCACACAAATTTATAAAAATTTTAATAGATAAGTATAAAAACATCTATTTTGAGAATAAATAAACTCCATTTATATTTGCATCAGAATAATAAACAAAAACAATTATGAAATCGTATTTATTAGTATTATCAATTGTATTATTTGCTGCGTCATGTAGCAATAGTCCTAAAAACAAAATTGAAGGAACAGACTCTCAAGCAATAGCTAACGGTAGTGGCGAACAACTAGTTGTTGATACGCAAGCATCATCTATCCATTGGGTAGGAACTAAGCCGGGAGGAAGCCATCACGGAACTATCGGTATAAAAGAGGGTAGTCTGGCAATTAACGGAACAGAAGTAGCATCAGGCTCATTTATCATAGATATGAATGCAATTGTAGACGAAGATCTTACCGATCAGAAAATGAACGAAATGCTGGTTAATCACTTGAAGAGTGCAGATTTCTTCGATGTTGAAAAATATCCTACAAGTAGTTTTGCAATTACTAAAGTAGAAGCTGTTGCAGGTAATGATTCTATTACACACCGTATAAGCGGTAATCTGAAAATGAAAGATGTAGATAAGAATATCACATTCGATGCTAAAATTACAAAAGAAGGTGATGCTTACAAAGCGGTAACTGTACCTTTCACTATTGACCGTACACAATGGAACGTTCAATATGGTTCAAAAAGTATCTTTGCTGACTTAAAGGATAAGTTCATCGATGACAATATTGAATTACAAATAACTATTATAGCTAAAGCTGCTAAATAAGAGAGAGTTTTTTGACAGTGAATTTTTTCCTGATCGGCTTTAGCAACTGTTAGCTAAAGCCGATTTTTTTATTCTAAATATAATGGAGGAGGGTTATAAAAAATATGTCAACAAATAGTTTACAACATTTACATAAACAATTATCGTACTTAAGCGATACCCCGTTAATGCCTGTATTATTCGTAGGTCATGGTACACCGATGAATGCCATTGAGGACAATGAGTTTGCGAAAAAGTGGATTGAGTTGGGACGAGAGCTTCCTCAGCCGCAAGCGATATTATGCGTATCGGCACACTGGGAAACTCGGGGAACATATGTTACGGCTATGGAAACCCCAAAAACAATTCACGACTTTTATGGCTTTCCTCGCGAGTTGTACATGCAACAATATCAGGCTCCGGGGTTTCCCGACCTGGCAAATGATATAAAATTAAACGCTCAGAATTTTACAATTGAAACAGATTACGAATGGGGATTAGACCATGGAACATGGAGCGTATTGAAATATTTTTACCCGAAAGCCAATATTCCCGTACTGCAATTAAGTATTGATTATACCAAAGATATGCAGTACCATTATGATTTGGCTCAGGAACTAATGTATTTACGAAGAAAGGGGGTACTTATTATAGGCAGCGGCAATATGATTCACAATCTGCGTATGCTGCAAGTAGAAGGAGACGATTTCAATGCCCAACATGGTTACGACTGGGCTATTGAACTCAACAATCTTTTTAGAGAAAAAATAGAACTAGGCGATCACCGCTCTTTAATTCATTACAAGTCATTAAGCAAATGGACACAATTAGCTATGCCCACATTGGATCATTATATTCCGATGATATATGCTTTGGCATTGCAAACGAAAGGAGAAAAAGCCGATCTGTTTAATGACAAAATAGTAGCAGGTGCATTATCTATGACCTCTATCATTATTCATTGAGGTCTGATAAAAATCAATTTTAATTAAAAAAAGAAGAAAAATTATGAAAACTATTTTATATAAAGCAGAAACACGTGGTCACGCACAACATGGTTGGTTAAACGCACACCACACATTTAGTTTTGCAAACTATTACGATCCCGAAAGAGTACATTTCGGAGCATTACGTGTATTGAACGACGATATTATAGACGGAGGTAAGGGCTTTGGAACTCATCCGCATGATAATATGGAAATCATAACCATACCTCTATCGGGCAGCTTGCTTCACGAAGATAGCATGGGACACGGAGGTGTTATCGAGTCGGGAGATATACAGGTTATGAGTGCAGGTACAGGAGTTTATCACAGCGAGTTTAATGCACAAAAAGATAAACCTGTAAACTTGTTTCAGATATGGGTATTTCCCAATAAAAAGGATGTAACACCCAGATACGAACAAAAGACGTTGGATTTTTTGAACCATAAAAATACATTCCAATTGGTTGTATCTCCTACTCCTTCCGAAAACGCATTGTGGATACATCAGGACGCATGGTTCTCCATAGGATCTTTCGACAAAGGAGTAATAGAAAAATATGACCTGAAATCGAAGTCGAACGGAGTATTTGCCATGGTTATACAAGGCAGCTTTAATGTTTCAGGGACGGTTCTTGACAACAGAGACGGACTTGGAATATGGGATACGGAATCTCTTACCATCGAATCCCTATCCGACGATGCAAGGCTTCTATTGATGGAAGTTCCGATGGTATTCTAAGATCATATAGTTAAATACAAATCATTCGAGCCAATCTTATTTACAAAGGGATTGGCTCGTTTTATTTTATTAACTTTGTATAAAATCAATAAATATATCTTTTATGTTTAGAAAAGAGTATTCAAAATACCTGATTCTCTGTTTTTCAATAATCAGTTCACTCTCTATTACGGCACAAAAAAAAGTGTTAGATCACACTGTTTATGACTCATGGAAAAGTCTCTCTGAAATGGCAATTTCCAACGATGCAAAATATGCTGCAACAGTGGTCAAAGCACAAGAAGGAGACGATTATTTATTAATACGCAATCTCTCAAATAAAAAAGAGTTGATTGTTCCTCGTGGATATAATTATTCAATTACACCTGATCAAAAATATATTATAGCTCAGATAAAAGCACCTTATGAAACGACACGTCAAGCTAAAATAAAGAAAACGGCTGACGAGAAAATGCCTAAAGACTCATTGGTTATTATTTCACTAGACCAGCTCTCGTTATCAAAGATTCCGAATGTAAAAACATTCAAAACAGGAAAAGATTTCTCCGACTATTTGGTATATACCGTAGATGATACCCTTAAAATAAAGGATAAAGCGAAAGCTGATGAAAAAGCACGTACTTTAATAGTTCGCAACATCTATACAGCAAAAGAAGATACTGTAAAAAATGCGACTGATTTTATATTTAGCAGAAACGGGAAAAGTTTGGCAGTAGTTACCAAACCCGAAGCTAAAGACACAATAAATAAACCCTGTGTTATTTATTTCGACCTAGACAAATATAATCGAAAAACAGTTTCTACAGGTAAAACGCTTTATAAGAACCCTGCATTATCCGATTCAGGAGAAAGACTTGCTTTTTTAGCAACAACAGATAGTCTAAAAGCAGAGATAAAAAACTACAGCTTATATTATTTCTCAACACATGATGATTCTGCCAAACTTATCGTTGATAAGAATAAGGCTGGAATGCCAAGAGAGTGGAATGTGAGCAAAAATTACAACCCGGAATTTAGCAAGAACGGCAAAAGGCTTCTTTTGGGCACTGCACCTATAGCCCTACCCAAAGATACAACTATCCCCGATTTTGAAAAAGCTCAACTCGATTTGTGGCATTGGCAAGAGCCATTAATACAGCCTCAACAATTAATCGAGTTAGAAAAAAAGAAAAAGCAGACTTATCTTTCTTATGTTGATCTGGAGGATGGTTTTAAGTTCTATCAATTGGCAACAGAACAGATGCCAATAGTAAATATCTCGGACGAGAACAATGGTAAATACGCACTAGGCACATCTAATCTGAACTATCTTTTCGATACTCAATGGGACGTTGCCGCAAGATTAACCAATGATATTTGGATTCTCGATCTTAATA
This sequence comes from uncultured Dysgonomonas sp., assembly GCF_934668725.1. Classification (GTDB taxonomy): domain Bacteria; phylum Bacteroidota; class Bacteroidia; order Bacteroidales; family Dysgonomonadaceae; genus Dysgonomonas_A. The sequence continues at coordinate 94,130 of NZ_CAKUOF010000015.1, read as the reverse complement.
ATCACACCTCAAAACAAATACAAACAGGTTTACAGGCTGAACTAAGTCTTTCTCCTGATGGCAAATATCTTGCATGGTACAATGTTAATGACCGTCAATATTATGCCTATTCGTTTGATACCGGAAAAGAAATATGCTTGACTGATAAACTTAATATCAATTTCTGGGACGAGAAGAACGATACTCCTTCCATCCCCAATTCATACGGTTTAGGTGCTTGGATGGAAAAAGACGGTGCTTTCTTGGTATACGATGCTTATGATATATGGAAACTTGATCCTAGCGGTGTAAAAACTCCTGTAAATATCACCCAAAATGTAGGTCGTAACAATAAGTTAACATTACGATATATCAAAACGGATAAAGAAAGCCGGTTTATTAAAGATAATGAAAAGATATTACTCTCAGCTTTTGATAATACAAGCAAAAAACATGGTTTTTACGAATTAGGGAAATCTAATTTAAAACCATTAATCATGGATGAATATATATTTTCGTCACCGGAAAAAGCGAAAGATAAAGAAGTTTATCTGTTTGCAAAGAGCAACTTCAATACCTCACCCGATCTTTTTATCACCGGGGATAATTGGAAAACAGATACCCGATTATCAGACATCAACCCTCAAATGAGAGAATACAATTGGGGAACAGCCGAACTTATGGAATGGACTACTTTTGATGGTAAACAATCACAAGGTATTATCTATAAACCTGAAAATTTCGACCCCAATAAAAAATACCCGTTGATGGTATATTTCTACGAGAAGCACTCGGACAATTTATATCAATATTCTCCACCTGCACCAAGCCGTTCTATTATCAACATTCCGTTCTATTGCAGCAGAGGATATATTGTATTCACGCCTGACATTCAGTATACAACAGGACATCCGGGCGAAAGTGCATATAACTCAATAGTTTCGGGAGTAGAGGAGTTAGCTAAAAACTCTTGGATAGATCGTGATAACATGGCTATACAAGGACAAAGCTGGGGAGGCTATCAAGTAGCATACCTTGTTACTCGAACTGACATGTTTAAAGCTGCGGGATCAGGGGCACCAGTATCCAATATGTTCAGTGCATACGGAGGCATACGTTGGGAAACCGGACGAAGCCGTCAGTATCAGTACGAACAAACCCAATCTCGTATTGGTGCAACTATGTGGGAGGCTCCCGAACTATATAAGGAAAATTCCCCTATATTCTTTGCCGACAAAGTAAAAACGCCTCTATTAATAATGCACAACGATAAAGATGGTGCTGTGCCTTGGTATCAGGGTATCGAATACTTTATGGCACTCAGAAGGTTACACAAGCCAGTATGGTTATTACAATATAACAACGAAGCTCATAATCTTAAAGAGCGCCGCAATTGCAAAGACCTGAGTATTCGCTTACAACAGTTTTTCGACCACTACCTGAAAGGCGATCCAGCTCCTGTATGGATGAAAACAGGAATACCTGCTACCGAAAAAGGTAAAACATATGGATTTGAAATAGAATAGGATTACAGATATTCCCAATTAAAAGAAAGTAGTAGTAATAAAATAAAGTTATCAGACATGGTTAAACCCGGTTATAAATTATTATTTCATCTGGATAATGAAAAGATTGAAATAGTAGAAGTTAGACGAAACGGAATTTTAGAGGAAGATAAGAACAAGCTCTATATATGGCTTTTATACGACAAGGTAAATGATATGATAAGCCGCCTTGAGTTTGTTTCTATGAAAAGTACAGAAAACAAAGAGTACCGCGAATTTGGAAACAGCAAATTGGTGATGGATAAAGTTTCAGGTACTTATACAGAGGGAAATAAAACATTCGAAATGAAAGTTATTCCATCAGATAAGCCCCTGTCTACAATTTTGCAGGATGCTGTAAGTGATTATCTGCTGTTATTAAACTTCAGAAGCGAGAGACGATGAAATTTCTATTGATTATAATTACGCTACTAGGAGTTTCTCTTTCGGGTAAAACACAAAATACTCTACTCGAAAACAAAGAGTATTCGATTGTCATAAGCGAATCCTGCAAATCGTTTCAAGATGGAGGGTGTCTGGTTACGACGTACAATATTCTAAAATTCGAAAAAGATAGTGTATCCATAGAAGCGTATACAAAAGCAGATTGTGACTCTAAGGAACGAGATCAGTATTATAATCAAAGAAGTTTACTCGGAAAATTTCCTTATCAGATTCACAAGAAAAAAGGGAGTGCTAATCATTTTATACGTATCAACGGATATTCATTCACACTGTTGGAAGTATTTCCCGATTATCTGATAGAGTTAAATCCCGATCATACGACTAATTCGGATCACATTTTTAATCTCATAAAGTAAAATCGAAAGAAGAGAATAAAAAAAGATCGAGCCACAATGGTTCGATCTTTTTTATTTATCTTAGAAATGTTATCTCCAACCTGAAAGCCTGAAAGAATCAACCATACGATCATATTCTGCTTTCCAGAATGGATATTCACTCTCGGACGAAGTAAGTGTTACTTGCATCTGTATAGTGGGTGTATAAAAATAAGTTACACATATATGCTTAGGTTCGGTTCCGCTCAATTGTTGAGTATAAGAATAGCTGATAATACGACTTCCCTTTACGATATATGACTCAAATGAATCCCAACCAATCAGAGAATAACCTGTATTTTTCAAGTTTCGTTCCACAGAGGCTTTTATTTCAGATTCGATAGTACTGTGACTAATGGAATCGGGATGGCTTAATTTGCTGAAATCTCCTTCCTGTACATTTATTGTTATACTACTGAACGATTCTAATTGAGTCGAATCATTCTGATTAAAATCATCTTTAAGAAATAATAAAGTCGGGCGGAAACGTTCGTAATCAATCGAATCACCCAATTTCTTTTTAGATTCTTTATCCACTAAAACTTCGAATGGAATATCGCTTCTCTCCTCAAGATGCACAGGATAATACATTGTTCCTACATTCGGTATATTGACCAAGCGTTGATAGGATTTTAATATTTCATCGTAACGATTTTTCCAGTCCGCCAAAGTGGTTATTGGAGAAGACATGCTTATCTGAATTTGTGCCGGTTTATCGAATATATATGTAGAGTGAACTTCCGAAGGCTGCTCGTCTCTTAATTGTTGCTCGTATGAATACTGTATCGCCGGAACTCCTCCTAACTCTACTACTTTAAACTCTCCCCATTTATTTATCCGGTAATCAGTAGAATCGATATTTTGCTGTATATTTAGTTTAATTCTACTCTCCAAAACATCTATTTTTATAGAATCCTTTGATAAAATCCTCTTATTATACTCCGGCAGTACATTAAACGCTAAGCTTCCAAAAGGAGCAACATTTGTAGTGTCGGTTATTTCAAAATCACGCTCCACAAATAATAATCCGGGACGAAATTGCTCGTAATCAATCGAATCACCCAATATCTTTTTAAATTCGTTATCTACTAAATACTTAAAAGGAATATCTTTTCGATCTTGAATTTCTGTCGGATATTCAAAGGTCGCTATATCAGCAATATTCACTTTTCGATTAAACGTTTGTATAATCTGATTATAATATGCCAACCATTTCTTATATTCTTTTTTGGGAGCAGATAATACTATCTGAAGTTGGACATCGGAATCATACAGATTGGTAGTAATAATATTTGTTTGGTCTTTTCCTCCCAAAGTCTGTTCATATGAATACTGAATAGCAACTAAACCATTGATATTTTTAAATTCGAAAGGATTCCATTTCTTTATTAAGAATTTGGTTCCGACCAGGTTTGTATCAACATCTTGTTTGATATTACTTTCTATTTTAGCTTTTTGAATCTCAGACAACTCTTTGGGAAAACGGTAAGTGCCGGACAATGCTGTTACACTAATATATCCGAATGAAATCTTTTTAGCGGGAGAATGAGGTGCTACAAATCCTTTTTCGAAGAATATCAATGTAGGACGGAATTTTTCATAATCGACCGAATCACTCATCAATTTTCGAAATTCTTCATCTACCAGAATTTTGAAAGGAATATCACTTCTCTCTTCCAAAAATTGAGGATAAGCTATTGAACCTATATTCAGAATATCAATCTTACGAAGATGAGTTGCCGGTATGCCTTTACTCCAAATATGGTTAGTTTGAACAAGAAGTAATAGTAAAAATAGTAGTGTAGTGTATTTTTTATTCATTTTATTAAGTAAGTAATTTCAACTATTTAATTTTAATGATATATTCCAAAATCATAACGACCTATTGTTGTTGAACTTGTCAAAACAACGGATTATTTTTCGAATTTAAATTTCTGAAACTTCTATCCGATACAGAATCAGTCGATCGAGATATTATTCAAAACTTCGTTATAAATTGAAGTCCATTTTTTCAAATCTTTATCTGGCGATGTTAAAGTTACCTCAACCTGCTTATCATTCTTAAATAAGTAAGAAACAATAATATTAAGTATTTTCCTATTTTGACTCTCCAGCCTGTATTCGAACCTCAACACTTTGGCTCCATTTATCTGACTAATAGGCAGCTCCTTCAAATCGGATACTGATGACGATGTCCGATCGGCATTCTGATATATAATACTATTTATTGCCTTAGCTAAAGATACAGCATATTCGGTTTCTAGAATCGATGCATCAAAACTATCTATAGTTACCGCATTCACTACTATATTGGGAAATTCTTTTAACTGAACGCTATCTTTCTCATTAAACCCTTTCTCCAATAAAATTAAGTTGGGTCTGAATTTCTCATAGTCCGTACTATCAGGTAACAAGGCCTTATCTGCAGGATTAATTAATAATTCGAATGGAATGTTATTACGTTCTTCAACGCTCGAAGGGTATGATACTACAGCAATCCCCTTTACATTAAACGATCCGTCCTTTGAATCCTCTAAACTCTTGGTATGCAGCTGAACCAAGCCCCAGATTACAGCAGCAAAAACAAATACAAAAATTACGTTTTTTCTCATTTTATAAATCTATTAAATATTATTGATCTTTAGCGGAATCAATTTATTCAACCTGTTTTTTCGTTTCTAGTTTATCATTCTTACAGAAAGAGAGGACGATACAAAGACTCCTTTTTGGGATAAAGCACCATAGATTGCTTCATTAAGATCGACACTTACACCGCCATAATCTCCATTGAGTACCCAAGCTCGTATCATAATATCAAAATTTCCATTGTTTATATTTGTTATTCCGACAAATGGAGCGGGAGCTTTTAGAATTTTCTCATTTTGGTTAATTACAGTAGCCAATACATCTTTAAGTTGGTTCACATCATTCCCGTAGTTTATATTAAGAGTTATGTCAATTCTCCTATTTTCCTGAGTAGAATAATTAGTTATATTTCCGGTAGAAAGAGGTCCATTAGGAATATAAATTGTACGCCCATCGGCAGTTAGAAGTATAGTATAAAGAATACCAATCTCCATAACAACACCATCCATACCTTGAACCAAAATACGATCATTCAGTTTAAAAGGCTTGTTCATCAGAATCATGACACCTCCGGCAAAATTTGATAGATTATCTTTCATCGCCATACCTATAGCAAGCCCACCGGCAGCAATAATAGCCGCTAAAGACGTTGTCGGAATACCGAGTATACCGATAATAGCTACCACCAAAACTACTCTCAACAATGTATTTACCAAGCTATTTATAAATGAAGATACGGCTCCATCTACCTGCTTACGGCTCAATAGTTTTTTAAGAAATTTGCGTAACCACGAGATAACCCAAGATCCGATAAAGTATACAAGGACAGCAGCAATCAGCTTTTCACCCAACCCAACTAACCTCTCTAACAATCCTTGAATCAATGGCTCAAGAGAAGAAGTGCTGATCTTCTCTACACTTTGTAATAAGACTAAACCTAACATAATATTTCTTATATTTTAAATTATTATTCATTGACGTAAAACGTACAAATATAATAAAAACCATTGCTTCCATATATATAAAGTCCAAACTAACAAAGTAATATCCCTTATCAGGGGATCAATCTGAGCTATCTAGATTTCCATCAAAGTGTATTTTTTGATTTGACTCGTTAATTATTTCGCTATATTTGCACTAGATCAAAGGTTTATAATAAATACATAAGATCAGCCAACTTAATTGCTTTGGTTGGTGTTATAAAGAGATCAAGATAATAACAATTTTATCGGTATATAACCGATTATATAGAATAGCAGTCATGGAAAATACGGATAGATTTTTAGGCTTAATAGAAAACAGTATACATGCCAATTGGGAAAAACCTGCTTTTAGTGATTATAATGGAAGTACTCTGCTATTTAAAGATTTTGCTCAGAAAATAGCTGAATTACAGATCATATTTGAAACTATAGATGTACAAAAAGGGGATAAAATTGCACTTTGCGGTCGCAATTGCACAAATTGGGCGGTAACCTTTTTTGCAGCTATGAGCTACGGAGCAGTAGTAACAACCATATTACATGATTTTGACGGAGAGAGTATCCACAATATTGTTAACCACTGCGATGCTAAAGTGTTTTTCGTAGGAGAGCATGTATGGGACAAGGTCGATCCGCTTAAAATGCCAAATGTAAAGACTATTATTACCATAGAAGATTATGCTATTCAAAAATCAAATTCTCAAAAACTCAATCAGGTTTGTGATAACCTCAGCATTATAATAAAAAATAAATATCCTCAAGGATTTTCCAAAAACGATTTAATATTCCATCAAGAACAACCCGAGGAGATGGCTCTTATCAACTATACATCGGGAACCACAAGCAAACCTAAAGGAGTTATGATTCCTTATCGAAGCTTATGGTCTAATACCAAATTTGCAATCGAAAGTATTTCGTTTGTTAAGCCCGGAGATGGTATCGTAAGCATGCTGCCTATGGCACACATGTACGGTTTGGCCTTTGAAATACTGTTATCTGTGGCCAAAGGTTGCCATGTACATTTCCTTACCCGTTTACCTTCTCCTCAGATCATAATGAATGCATTCGAAAAGGTTAAGCCAACTCTTATTATTGCCGTACCTTTGATTATAGAGAAAATAATCATATCCAAAGTATTCACTGAACTGAATAAGCAACCAACAAAGACCCTTATAAAAATACCATTCGTCAAAGAGAAAATATTCTCTAAAGTAAAAGACAAATTAATATCGGTTTTTGGAGGTCAAGTTGTGGAAATCGTAGTTGGAGGAGCAGCATTAGACAGTGAAGTCGGGAAATTTCTTTCTAAAATTAAGTTCCCTTATACCGTTGGATATGGTATGACTGAATGCGGTCCGCTTATTTCGTATGATTTCTGGGAAACATATCGTGCTACATCATGCGGAAAACCCGTCGATCGAATGGAAGTAAAGATAGATTCGCCCGACCCTCAGAATATTACAGGAGAAATTATTGTGAGAGGATCAAATACCATGCTGGGATATTATAAAAACCCCGAGGCTACAGCAGAAGTCCTAGCCGCTGACGGATGGCTTAGAACCGGAGATCTGGGAGTAATGGACCAAGCTGACTATATCTATATTAAAGGAAGATCTAAAACTATGATTTTGGGACCTTCGGGTCAAAATATATATCCAGAGGAAATAGAGCAGTTATTAAATAACACCCGTTATGTAGCCGAATCACTTATCGTTGAACGGGACGGAAAACTACATGCTTTGATTTTCCCTGATCAAGATGCTATACAAGCCGATCATCCCAAAGAAAGCATTGATAACCTCTTGAAAGCAGAAGTAAGCAATCTTAATAAACGCCTGCCTAAATATAGCCAGATTATCGGCTATACAGTAAGAAAAGAGGAGTTCGACAAAACCCCTAAAAGAAGCATTAAACGATTCTTATATAAATAATTATAAAAATTATTATCAATTAGCTCTAAATAAAAAAAGCCTTGATCAATAGAAAGCAGGTAAAAGAATAGCAATAATATTTTATTTTTGCAGTCTTAAGTTATTGTCTGAATATGACTATAAAATATGTATGAACGGATATTTTACAGGATAATCCAATTCTATATTGACAATCTACTGCTTAATAAAGCTCCTTTATAGTATAGAAGAACAATATAGAGGATACATAAACAAAACAAACACAAAACTTTTTTTCATTTTATTCATTCAAGGACTAACCAATATTATGGAAGAAACGATTAATCCTTTATCGACGAACACGATAAAAAATATTCTTCAAACAGCTCAGTCCCTTATCGGACGCAGCACTATTGCTTTAGAACGTGAGTTTCCCCGTTCGAGACGAAAACACGTTGATTCAAATGCCTATTTTATTAATTACAAAGAGTCTTCCATCATTTGGATACCCAATATATTTAATGTTTGCGATATAAGCCTCATACAATTCCACCATTTAGTTGATACACAAAATTGCTGCAATCTATGCAACAATACAATGGAAACACTAAAACCCGACCTCTGGATAGACGAGGACACCATTATCCAGCGATACACCGAAGCCTCGGGACAAAATATCTTTTTAGTTGGCTGGAAGTATTCTTGTATACTTCGATAAAATAATGATAATATTATTTCGACCATAAAATCATACATACAAGAAGCCCCGAAAGCAAATTTTCGGGGCTTCTTGTATGTATGAGTATTATTTATTTTACCAGAGGTAATATCTCAATCCAGTAGTCATCTGGATCATTAATAAAATACAATCCCATTTTATCATTTTCAAAACAAACACAGTTCATTTCTTTATGATATTTACGGACTTCATCATAATCGCCCTGTACTCTAAAGCACAAATGACTCTCGTTCTCCCCTAACTCATACGCTTCGGGGTGATCTCTAAGCCAGGTAAGCTCCAACGAAAACGGACTCACTCCATCCGATAAATAAACCAGTATAAACGATCCGTCAGAGGCCTCTTTTCTTCTGAGTTCGGACAAACCTAATGCTTTTTGATAAAATTCGATACTACGTTCTAAATTGGTAACATTAATATTGAAGTGATCAAACCTGCTTACTATCTTCATATTTCTTTTTCTTAATTATAATTATTACAACTCTAGTTCACTCTTCATATTTCAACAACATCGCCCCTGTGCAAAGGAATAAAAACCTTTGTTTTGTATTTCTCAGCAATACTTTCTATTGCAGCTGCTTTTTCGTATGCCACATCAAAATGCATAGGGATAAAAAGGCTTGTCGGAATCTTCTTCAGAAGCTGATCCGCTCCCTTCATATAATCTTTACCCAAGCGTGGATCAACAGGAAACATTGCAACATCCAGAAAAGGTGTCGATTCTGCTACGTGATTGAGTTCCTTTAAATAGAAATTCTCCGCATCCTTTATTTCTTCTTCTGTAGATTCTTCATTCCAGTGCCAATTATTCAGGTCACCTGCATGAAATATCATTTTATTATCTGCTTTAATCCTGAATGAAACACCTAAATCAGTAGAACCAAAAGCATCAATATGTAATATCTGATCTTTATAGGAATCGTCCTTGTCTATAAAAATTACATCTCTAAAATCCATGTTAGGCAGCTTCTCAACATCCTTCGAAAATATATACGTTATATCAGACCTCTTACTTCTCCATTGAAGGATTTCAGGATTAAAATGATCGGCATGCCCGTGTGAAACCAAAACGTATAACTTTTGGGGGCGATGTAATAATCTATCCGTCACAACTCCATGCAACTTATCGGTAGAATCTTGGTAATAATCAATGATAATCGTGAAATTTTCCGCTTCAATAGCAAATCCACTATGATATATGTAAGTCAATCTCATCTTTCTTAATTATATATTTATCTGAGGGTATGAAAATATCGCACTAATCTCTGAACTGATCCGATATCGCAAAACGAACCCCTTGTCTCCTAGCCTCATCATACATCTTTATTGCCCTCTCATTCTCTACGTTAATCCATGAGCAACAATCTGTTAAGATAATTATTCTTTCAGCCAGATACGGTGCCACCTCCAGCATATCATTTAATGAGTTGGCAACACAATAATCTGCCGCCTCTCCCATTATTATAATATTATCAAATTGTTCCAACTTAGTTAACAACTTCCTATTTAGTTTTGTTTCCTCACTATCCTCATACTCTACTACAGCCCTAAAAATACTGTAATGCTCGGTAGCCTGGTGAATGCCTTTATAAAACAAATCATAATTTACCCCTTCATTTATACTCCAAGAATAAAGGGCTTTTATCAATATCTCATTTATCGCCCATCCCTTACTGCCTTGTATACAATGGGCAGGCCATATAGTACATACTTCGCCCTTCTGCTCCAAATCTTTGAGATATTTTAAAGCCAACTCTTTATTATACTGAGGCATCCATTTTCCGCTTTCAACATCAGCTGCATGCACTACAGTAAATAACGCAGGTGGATAGCCTTCTATATCTTGCCAATAATGCTGATTGGCAATATGTATAGGCTGGTGCGAGTCTAGAGTAAGCGCAACATAATCGATACTCGAACCGTATTCCTCTATAAAGGTTGCCATTCGCCTCACATCAGCATCGGCTCCATTTACAAATAATGCTCCGGTTGGTTGGGTAAAATCATTTTGGATATCAATGCCTAGCACGGCGGTTTTTCCTTTCATAGCTGTAGTAATTTAAGGGCTTCACCCCATTTATTTTTGACAAGCAGAGAAATTCTTATCGTTATAAATCCGATGACATATTCTCACATTCTAAATTAACAAACTCAGAATGATGCAATAAAGATAAAAAATAATTTAGAAGCCAAGCCTTAAAACTGCACCGATTGTCGGGCTACAATATTACAAAGTTGACTAATATCATTCATACTTAGTACAAAATCGGCATATTCAGGAGATGAGTTCAAAGAATGGCAGGTTATTTCACAACGCTCTAAATTCTGGTCAATTATCTGTTTACAGACAATCGTACTACCCAATACTATAATCCAAAAAGGGTATTCATCATTATGCAGTTTATCACGCCAATAATCCTTAGATAACTCTCGAGCCAAAACAATATCCTTATCACAAATACTGCGTTTTGAACCATCATCCATACTGTCTCCCTTTATTTCAAAGGCATAATAACGCCCAAGCCCTACTCTATCTACAATAAACTCAACCTCCTCCAGATCGTTTACAAATTCTGCATCACGATACTCATCAATATATTTAGCATATGCTTTAACCGGAATCAAAGGTACACGCATACGAAAACGTCCGTTAGGCATTTCAAAGTATTTGACTCCAGAGCTATTGACAAAATAAGGCTCCTGCTCAGAATCAACCGCCAGCTTTAGATTCACATCATGGTCATCAGTTCGATACATTTCGCCTCGGCCTGTTAACAACCAATCTGAATTTATATTCGGTTCAACGCTCATTATTTTATCAATCAGACCAAATTTAGGCTCTGTTGAGCCTTTAATACAATCATTCAAAGTTGTTTGAGCTATATTAGCAAACTCAGCATAAGCCCTGACTGATTTAGAACTCTGCTCAACTATTTTTTTAATGCGCTCATTTATTGATTTTTTCATATCACATAATTTAGACTCATTCCAAATAGACGAAATATCGAATATTTATTCTTTAAAAACTTGCACACATTCGGTGTATCGAATATAATTGCATTATCAATTCGAAATAACAGTATACAAAGATATAAATTTAAACAATAAATGCCTAATAATTAATGAATATTATAAACAACAAATCAGAAAATAAAACAAACAAGCGGAATATCGTTCACCCTTAAAGTATACTATCCTATAATCAATAAACAGTAAAGCCAATCAAAATATGACAACCGACGAATTATTATGGAATGCTGCATTTGAGCAAGAACACCAAAGAGTTGACAATTCATACAATTATGATGAAGAATGGGCCATGGAACGTTACCACGAAGACAAAGAATTATTTGAACGGTCTGGCGATTTCTTTAGAACTGCCGGATAAAAAGACTCTCCTCAAACACAAACCCAATTTACAAACTTAAAAAAAACAATTATGCAAACTCAATCACCTACAACAAAAAGACAATACAAAACATTTGATCACACAAAAGCAATCAAACACGCTCAAGAACTACTTGATCGCACAAAGCGGCAACAAAAGAATCTTCGTTCTATACGAATTAATAGAGATACTATTGTGCAAATAAAATCTGATAATCCCAACCTTGAGAAAATTATCGACCGGATCAGACACAAGGCACGAATAATCAACATAGTTGACCAAATCGAGTATGGTCAATATGCTTGACTATCCGTTAAGACCGAAACATCTTAAATCTCCCCAAACCAACTAAAATCAAACAACAATGAGACTAGGAAACAGTGGCGCAAACAATAAAGGCAAAAAATATATCAAAATAAAACCGGGTGCGGTAGCAACACCCGAAAATCAAGCAAAAGCCGACTTATTTAAAGAATGGTTCGGACAACTTTACCTACGACTTCAAACAGAACTAATAAATAAAGATACTTATGATGAAGATGTTTTAAACGATACTTTTTTAAGAATATATGACAAGATACGCTTTGGCGGATTAGATATAGCCGATTATAAAGCATATTTCCACCGGGCATTTTTCACAAACTTTATGCAGATAAATATACAGGAATCACAAAGCATAGTTACCCCCCTGAATAACCACGACAAGATAGATGATTCTGAGAATGATGAAGAATTAATCAGAAGTAAATGGGAACTTGAAAATGATATATTTGATTTTGTATATTCAAAATACCCTGTTCATGAATTTGAACTATTCAAGATGTATGTACGCCTTAAACCGGCAATTACCTATGCCGACCTGTCGGACATCACATCACTTTCGCAAAGTCGTATAAGTGAAATTATTTCCAAAATTCGACGCGACATCTGCAGGCAGAAAGACTTTGCCCTAAGAAGAAAATTCACTTTACGAAAAGCCGAATGCTGAGAAAGCATAAAAAACTAAAGCAGCGATGTTTCAAAACCACCGCTGCTTTACATTATATATCATTGCATTTACTGCACCAGGTCTTGCACGTCTGTTTCCAGCATATATACACCCAAAGCATGAGCAGGATGCATATCTTTAGCCTTAAAAACATACTCGCGCCCAACAACCGGAACAACCTGCGGAGAAACTACAAGTTCACAATGAATTGTATCCCCTTCCTTAAAATCATTACTTCCGGTACTGGTAACCAATACTTCCAAAACAGTTGCACTCATTTTTCCTTCAGCAGCTCCACGCCCTATATTTTCCTCTGAAGTTTTCAAAACACGCCCACCCCATTGATATTTTTGCGAGGCAGTCTTAACCGACTCAGGTAATCCTTCTGAAGTTTTAGGTGTTTTAGACACCTCTTTCACTAAAACATATTTTAGCGACGACGCATCAGCAGGTACATTTTCAACTTTTTCCTCCTTCACTTCCAGCACGTACTCATAACCCTCTTCATACTGAAATCCGTCTATCTGATCATAAAAAAATGTCCAGTCAGCATCTCCACCTTTTTTCACTAACAAACATTTCTGAGGTGCTACCCCCACACAATCTCCTTGCTGCGAAGCTACAATCATCGTTACCGTCTCTTTATTTGATGCACACGATGCAAACAACAAGGGCAACAAAAACAACAGTCCAATTAACTTTTTCATATTCAAATATTTTATAAATAACTTTCTTTTAAACGACAGACACGCCAAAATGTTCTATTCTTCACATCAAAACTAGAACAAGACCAAACATCTGAAAGTTTAATCCACACAATCACTCACCTCTTTTCCTTCATTATAGTGATAAAAAATAATTTTGAAACTTAATATAGCTATCCCAATCTATCCAATCCTCACTTTGCTCTTCTTACAATAATCTATGCAATCACTTTCGATAGAACAAATGACAACAAATAAGGTATAAATCAAATAATTTTAAATACAGTTAAAAGCTTATCCAATGTAGAGTCTAAACGAATAAAAATTATACCTTTAAAGATATAACCTATGAAAAACATTAATTGACCTCCGACATGAAATGGAAATCTATCGTACCATTAATGGTATTTGTCCCTCTGACATCTCTTGCTCAGAAGAAAACACAAGACCGCCCGAATATCATTCTCTTTTTGGTTGATGATATGGGGTGGCAAGACAGCTCTCTTCCTTTTTGGACAGAAAGAACATCATGGAACAATCTCTACGAAACTCCAAACATGGAACGCTTGGCAAATAAGGGAATGATGTTTACCCAAGCCTATGCATGTAGCGTGAGCTCACCATCAAGAGTCAGCCTGCTTACCGGCATGAATGCAGCAAGACATCGTGTGACAAATTGGACATTAGAGAAAAACAAGACAAACGACGGCAAAAGTGATATAATACGACCTCCAGAATGGAATATCAATGGAATCTGCCAGATACCCAATATCGAACATACCTATCAAGTAACATCATTAGCTCAAGTACTAAAAGACAATGGCTATCATACCATACACTGCGGGAAGGCTCACTTTGGGGCAATAGACACACCGGGTGAGAGTCCTTACCATCTGGGCTTTGAAGTAAATATAGCCGGACATGCGGGTGGAGGGCTTGCCAGCTACCTGGGAAGTGAAAATTTTGGCAATAAGACAAATGGACAAAAAAGCCCACTACAAGCAATACCCGGACTTGATAAATATTGGGGGCAAGACATATTTGTTACAGAAGCTCTTACATTAGAAGCAAAAAAGGAGCTTGATCGTGCTCTAAGACTGGAGCAACCCTTCTTCCTATATATGGCACATTATGCCATACATATCCCCATTCAGAAAGACATGAGATTCTATAACAAATATGTAAACAAAGGAATGTCTGAGGTAGAGGCTGCATACGCATCTCTTATCGAAGGCATGGACAAAAGCTTGGGAGACCTGATGGATTATCTGGAAATAAACGGAATATCAGACAACACGGTTATTCTCTCTATATCTGACAATGGAGGATTGGCGGCCACCACACGCAGCGGAAAACTTCACACGCAGAACTCTCCTCTTAATAGCGGAAAAGGCTCTGCTTATGAAGGAGGAATACGTGAACCTATGATTGTCTCCTGGCCCGGCAAAATAAGAGCAGGATCAAAGTGCAACGACTATCTTATCATCGAAGATTTTTATCCGTCCATTTTAGAAATGGCAAAAATAAAAAACTACAAAACAATTCAACCCATCGATGGACAAAGCTTTATACCTCTATTAACTGAAAGCGGGAATCCTGCTAAAGGGCGAAAATTATATTGGAATTTTCCTAATATATGGGGCCCCACAGGACCCGGAATAGGCGCAACGTGCTCTGTTCGGGATGGTGATTGGAAACTAATATATTATTACGAAAGCGGCAAGAAAGAACTTTTTAATATTTCCGCAGATATAGGTGAAACGATTGATCTTTCAGAAAAACATCGCAACATAGTAAAAAGTCTTTCGAAAGATCTTGGCAAATACCTAAGAAAAGTAAGTGCCCAACGTCCAAGCTTCATTGCAACCGGAAAACCAACACCATGGCCTGACGATATATAGAGATTCCAAAAACGTTAAAAGGCTAACATACTGTCGATATGCTAGCCTTTTAATTTTTTCATATATCGGCGAGCTATTTCACCCTCCCACCTTTTTGCCAAGTCCTTTTATAATAATCCTCCTCCAAACTGCTCACAATAACTCCCTTACTGGTAGAAGCATGCACAAAATAGCCATCCTTAAGAAAAATACCGACATGGTCTATTTTTTTAGATTTTCGGGATGTTCTAAAAAAGACTAAATCTCCCGGTTTTAAGCCACCCTTCCCAACTTTGTGTACATCTTTCTTTGCTTGATCGTCAGATGACCTTTCCAGATGTTTTCCATAAACTCTACGATAAACTTGCCAAACAAAACCTGAACAATCTGAACCGGTCTTGGTATTGCCTCCGTAGCGATAGGGTACACCCAACCATAAAGACGCTTCGGCATACAAAGGAATATTAGGATCATCATTATTAATGGGTATACGCAAAGCACGTGACAACTGCTCCACTTCTACAGGATTATACAGTACCGTTTTACTACTTCTACATGAGGACAAAACAACTAAAAGAAGTAACCCTACGATAAATCCACTAATCTTTATTATCCTACAAATCTTATCCATACACCTAAAATTGACACTCTAACTATAAAATTAGATGATAAAGATAATAAAATGATCGAAGCATATACAAAAAGAATACAGGCTTATGTAAAAATACCCTGAGTTATTTTCACATTTAAAATTTCAATTTAAACGGTTAAATGTTAATATTTTTTCTTATTTTTGTATTTCATAGAAAAATATATCTATTACACACGTAGATATATTTTGAAATCATAATAACATTAACAATAAATGCACCCATTATAGACATTCTATTTAACATGTTATTAAGTATGCAGAAATACTTAATAAATATTGCTGCATTGTTACATATTAACCATATTAAAATTTTCAATTTACTATTATAAAAAAGCTGTATTATGGCTATTGACAAAAACAGGAAAACTTCTCGATTTATCAATTTTGGATGGTTTGCATGCATACTTATCGCTCTCACTTTTATAGCAGGAGGCATAAGCTATACAAATACTAACCGGATAGTAAATCGTGCCGAGCAAAATAACAGAGAACTGCAAGAGCTATTCGGTATGCTACGTGACAATTCTCAATATGTGGTAGCAACTGACCAGATAGGGCGTCATTATATCGACAGCATCAATCTGGTTAAAACCCAGAAAGCCCAGATGGCAGAAGAAGCCATTATCAAACAAGCAACCGCTCAGTTAACCGAATATTCGAGTATGCTTTCACGGACAGCCGACAATACAGTAATGCTGCTATTTGTATGGGCAGCTGTATTAGCTCTTATCACCCTTATTTTCTCTTTCCTTGGGTTTATGGAGTTGAAAGACCGAATGAAAGCCGTTGAAGATACTTTAGATAAAGTGACTGATAAAAATGATGAGATAGATCATAAGAAAAAAGATATTGATTCGAAAAAACTTGAAATTGATGCTCAAAAAGAAGAAATAGATGCAAAGACTCAAGAAATAGATGACCGAAAGGATGAGATCAATGCCGCCTTAGGCAAAGTGGAAAGTACTCTTTCGGAAGTTGAAAAAATAGGAATCAACATCAAAGAAGATGCACGCACGTCAAGCTATAATTTTGATATTCATGCTGCGATAAGCAAAGCAGATATGACTACCAAAATAGCATCATTAGAAGATATTGCAAAAAATATAGAAAAAGATGAAGTTATAGACAAAGACCGTAAAAGCAGCTTACTGTATCAAACCTATTTTTACTTGGCACAAGCCTACTCTGCCAATAAAGATACCAGCAGATCTATAGAAACATATACTAAACTAATCGAAATAAATGCC
This sequence comes from uncultured Dysgonomonas sp., assembly GCF_934668725.1. Taxonomy (GTDB): domain Bacteria; phylum Bacteroidota; class Bacteroidia; order Bacteroidales; family Dysgonomonadaceae; genus Dysgonomonas_A. The sequence goes on along the minus strand of NZ_CAKUOF010000015.1, from coordinate 76,712 downwards.
AACCAACCTCAGGTTTTTAACAATAGAGGTAATGTTTACAACAGTATAGGCGAACACGACAAAGCAATTGCTGACTATGATAAAGCAATTGAATTAAACTCCAACTATACAGAAGCCTACTACAACAAAGGAACTGCCTACAGCAGCAAGGGGCAATATGATATGGCGATTGAGAATTACAATCAGGCACTACAACTGAACCCCGATTATGCCGAAGCATATTTTAATAAAGGAACTGCGTATAGCGACAAAGGCGACTTCGACAGAGCTTTAGAGAACTACAACACAGCAATAAGCCTGAATCTGAATGATGCCGAAACATTCTATAGCAGAGGCACTACGCTGAGTAACATGGGACTGTTTGATAAAGCCATACAAGATTACAATGAAGCAATACAGTTGAACCCAAACTATATAAATGCATATTATAATCGGGCTAATGCATATTTCAATCTAGGATTGTTTGATGATGCTATTCAAGACTACGATACAACCCTCAAAATGAACCCATATGATGCCAAAGCATATTTTAACAGAGGCATGATATGTAAAAGTAAAGGATTATACGATAAAGCAATTGAAAACTTTGATGCAGCTTTACGAATCAAACCTAATAATATAAAGGCTTACCTCAACAGAGGTCTGGTTTATTTGGCACTGGACAATTACGACAGAGCTATTGAAGACTTTAATGCAACACTCAGACTTAATCCGAATGATAAGGAAGCATACTATAACAGAGGACTTGCATATTCTAAAATAAAAGAACTGGATAAGGCAATTAACGACTATAATGCTACGATTATTATTTCTCCGGATTATGACAAAGCTTATTATAGTCGTGGATTAGTTTATTACACAAGAAATGAATACGACCGGGCAATTGACAATTTCAATACAGTACTTCGTTTAAACCCTGATGATGCAGTGGTTTATAACCTTAGAGGAACAATTCTATTAAAACGTGGTGAGATTGATAAAGCAATCGAAGATTTTAACAAATCCATTGAATTGGATCCACAGAATGCAGAAACATATAATAACAGAGCCAGTGCATATAATATAAAAGGTGACCATAACAGAGCAATTGCTGATTGTGATGAGGCTTTACGTCTTGATCCTGCCAGCGTAGACATGCTTAGCCGAGGAAATGTATACTTCAGCATTGGTGAATATGATAAAGCAATTGCTGACTTTACGGAAACAGTCGGGAATAAACCCAATGAAGTACATGCCTATTTTAAGAGAGGAGAATCTTTCTTTATAAAAAAAGAATACGAGAAAGCAATTGCTGACTTTGATGAAGTTCTTCGACTTGATCCCAATAATACAGATGTATACAGATACAGGGCTGATGCATATTTCCAAACCAATCAATTTGCACTAGCGATAAACGATTATAATCAGGTTGTATTAAGTCAGAAAGCAGGGTTAGAGACATACAAAAACCTGGCTAACGCCTATTTTAAACAAGAAGAATATCCTGAGGCTATAACCAGTTATGACAAAGTTCTGGAACTGTCACACGATAATGAGGAAGCTTTCCTAAACAGAGGATTGGCATATGCGTATCTGAAAGATTTTGATGCTGCAATTTTCAATTTCAATGAACTACTGCGTATATCTCCCGAAAATGCAGAGGGATATTTCAACCGTGGCAATGCTCATACAAACAAGCAGGCGTACGATGCTGCTGTAAAAGATTATACCGAAGCTATTCGCTTTAACCCCGAATTAGCAGAAACTTATTTTAACAGAGGAAATATTTACTATAACCACAGCCAACACAGTGTAGCTATCGAAGATTACAGCAAAGCCATCGAATTAAACCCCAGCTATACTAAGGCATATTTCAATAGAGGTTTAGCTTGCAAGATAACCGAACAATATCAACAGGGTCTTGACGACTTTATAAAAGTAATGTCTTTGGAACCACACAACCAGAGATTGATTGAAAAAGCTCAAAAGCAAATCGATGTAATTACCAAATTGATGAAGGTACAATCCCCTGATTCGAATGATAATCTGGAAGAATAAATAAATCTGATTAATAGAACTAATGAAAATAAGAAGAGACCCAAATAGGTCTCTTCTTATTTTTTATCTATATAGAAAAAGATCTCTTTATGCTACGATTATTTTTAATTTGTATATCTATCAATTTGTCAGGTATGCTATTAGGGAAAATATTAACTCAACATAAATATTTTTCACTGGCTCGATTTTCAACTCTGTTTAATCGTAAACCATTTAACTGTAAACCTTGCCTAACGTTTCATATACTTTGGATAATCTATACGATTATATCTATCCTCTTATCCTCATGGTTAATATGGAGTACTGGACTTGTATTCTCGATTACCATATTTATAGTTTTACATCTTGATAATAAATCAAAAATAATTAAATAAAATCATCACTATATGACATTTACAAAAAGAACACAAACGAAAGCTTCACTGGCACAAAAAGTTGAATTGCTACTAGATGAAGTAAACTCAACCCACCGCTACAGTATGAGCCGCATTTATGGACTGTATAATGAAGTATTTAATCTGGCTGAAGTTCCTCAGTCATGTGCCAGCTGCCTTATCAGAAAAGTAAATGAGTTGAAATCATGGCTAATCCAACAACCGGAAAATGAAAATAGCATTACCACTAAAACAGAGCCGGTAATTATCCCAAATAGAAAGAAAAACAAGAAAGCTTGATTAGTTATTAAAGACAGTTAAAAAAACAGAGAAGGTTTATTCTACGTACGAAGTAAACCTTCTCTCTATTTCTAAACTTCAGTTGAGTGTAGAAAACATCAATAAGTTATATAATTCAAAAACGTGCCGACGTGTAATATCAGCGTCTGCATTTGCTGCAATAACACTCCAAACAGTTCCGCCTACGGAAGCCTCATAAAACTGATTTTTCATTCCCCGAATCAACTTCTTTTCACTATCTCTCAAAGAGATCCAATTACGCTGACTAGCCTTTAGTAATTCTTTATTCTCATTGTTTAGGATACTTAATAACTCCTTATAATATTTATTGAGTAGCACATCATACCCCTGCTCCAGATGGTGGACAGCTTCAATCATACCATATGTCGAATAATCTTTATCCAGCATATCCCTGACCGATTGTTCTATCTGCATAGTATCTTGCTTAAATTCGATTTTTCGGTTGTCGGACCAATCGTAATCTTGTGCAAAAAGATCATTATTAAAATAAATAGATTCTCATTTCGTTTATATTAAATACACCAAAATAAAACAGACTTCTGATTGATAAGTAGAAAATACATTCGGTTATTGCATTCTCTCTAATAGCAAAGAGAAGATTCACGAGTTTAAAGCTATAAAATATTATAGCTAATTTCGATATCGGTTCAGTTGATAATTCCTTATTGAGGCTATTTTAATTACTTTTGTATATATAAATAAAAAAACGGATAGGTCTCCGACCTTTTAATATATGGGTAACAGCGGATTAAATAAAATATTAGGATTTTTAGGACTGGATAAATCCGAAAACAGCCAATCTTATGAACAAGAGAACTATTCATCTCTTTATTCTGAAAAATTAAGAGATGCTTTATCTCACCCCCCGGGAGCGGAAAGAGCAACTGCCCTCAGAACATTAATTGAAGAAATAGAAAAGCAGAATTTTTCTTCAGAGACAGAATCTTCTGCCCGGCAAATCGACAGATACAGTAGCGCCGGCGTAGCATATTCAGAACTGCAAGAATATGAAAAAGCAATACAATATCATGACAAAGCTATCGAAATAGCAAACAGTATTCCTGCTTTTTACTATAACAGAGCCAATACTTTTAATAAACTGGGTGAATATCAGAAAGCTATAATTGACTATAAGAAAGCAATCACTCTTGATCCCGATAATGCCGATTACCACTGTAACTTGGGATATACTTACGATGATTTAGGTATGTATGAAGAAGCTGTTGAGAATTACAATAAAGCTATTGAGATAAACCCATATAATACAATTAACTTAAGTTGCAGAGCAGCAGCCTATGTTAATATGAAAGAGTTTGAAAAAGCAATTAACGACTATAATCAAGCGATAGAGTTGGATCCTTTTGATCCTCAATTATTTTTCAACAGAGGATTGGCTCTTGCTAATAGTGGAGAAATAAATAACGCTATCAAAGATTTTGAAGAGTGTCTTGCGATTGACCCACAAAACCATTTTGGACAGAAAGGTATGGCAGTACTGGCTCTCGAAAAATTACGTTCCATTTGATATAATAACATCAATACTGTTTATCGCAAGAACTATGGCTGTGGGCTATGTCTAAGATTATCGATTTCTTTTGAGATTACTATATAAATAAGAATGAGTTTTCAGTATAGATAAAAACTCATCCTTATCTTAAAAATCCATCGTGGTTCAAATACAGATATAATTTAATTACATCATACTTACTCTATCACGCTTATTCTATTTTAGAGTAACCAGTATAACACCGTGCTTAGCCCTTTCCCCATATGCTTCAATAGCCTTATCTGCTTTCAGAACTTCTATACGTTCTATTTTATCAGGGCTTAATGCTTGAAGTATCTCACCCGTTGCTTCTTTTCCATTTATAAATACTATAGGGTTATCTGCTTTAATATTTGTCATTTTAAAACCCTCTTCGTTGTCTGAAGAAGTTACAGATATCGTATTCGAACCCGACTGCTCTTTGTCTGAAGGTAAAGGGTCACTAATATTTATCATTAGCGGGAGAGATACCGAAGCGCTCTTTTTTGTTGTAATTACTACTACTCCATTCTTTCCTTTATTCCCATATGCAACTATTGCTGACTTGTCCTTAAGCACCGAGACAGATTCTATATTTTGCGGATCCAGTCCTTTCATTTCGGAAAGTGACGATTCTTTACCATCGATAATATACAAAGCTTTAACCGGATCAGAAGTATTGATCGTACTGTCGGATCTAGAGCCAGTAACCTGTAACGAATTATATCCATTAGGTGTAATACCAATAATTTTTATTGAGTCTTGTACAAGATCAGAAGACAAATTATGAGAGTCTTTGTCTGCTGATTTAAATATAAAACGAGGTATTGCCGAAGCCCAAAAGAATAATCCAAAGAAAGGAACAAGAGCTAATACAGCGGCTCTTCTCCAAGGTGAAGTTTTTGCTTTCTTAATCATAGATAAACGATTTAATTGATTTGAATAATTAAATGAGTTAGAAAAAGAAAACACCGGGCCCTGAAATCTTTGATTGATAAGGGCAGCCTGATATATAGCAGGAGAAATACCTGCTTCTATTACTGCCTTATCTGCTAAGAATTCGTGATTCTCTTTCTGTGAAGACACGTATAACCACATCAAAGGATTAAACCATTGCAGTAATAGTGCACATTCGCTGCAGAGTAGATCTATCCAATGTTTTTGAGATATGTGAGTTATTTCATGTTTTAATATTACGTCTTTTTCTGTCTCAGTCATATTCTTTGTATTGATGGCGATACAATTGAGTACAGTAAAAGGTGATTTTATCAGAGGACTGTCTATTAATCTGTAATTACGAGTATTGGTAGATACTCCCAGTCTTATTAATCGGACTATTTTTCGGTATGACCTAAAGTTTCGTAACAACTGTATTATAATACCAATTAGGTAAACAGCTAACAAAAGAAACCATACATTTATTTCCCCCGTTTCGGCCATGTGTGCCGTCGATGGTTGAGAAAAAGAAGGCACAGATATCGGAATCATAACTTCGTACGAAAAACGTATCATGGGCAAAATGAACGATGCTATCAGTCCCATTAAGAGAAATACACGATTGAAATGGAAAAATGTAGTGGAGCGAAGAAAAATTCTGTAAACAATAAAAAATATTCCGATGCAAATAGCCGATTGACCTATATATATAATAAACTCTTTCATAATCTATTTCCTTTTTTGTTCTTGGTCTTCTTGCAATGACTGTCTTGTTTCTTCCAAAAGCTTATCCAGATCCTCTATTGACAGATTAGTCTCTTTAGCGAAGAAAGAAGTCATGGACGAGAAAGAACCGTCGAAGTAGTTTTTAAGAAAGCCGAACAATTGCTTTTTAGAATAGTCTTCCTTTCTTACAGTCGCCCAATAAATGTTCGACCGTCCATCTGTTCTATGAGTAACAAACTCCTTTGTTTCTAATATTCCGAGTATTGTAGCTATGGTAGTTCTTGCCGGTTTATCTTTTATAAACTCCTTTAATATATCTTGTACTGTGGCCTCCCCTAAAGTCCATAGTATTTGCATTATTTGTTCTTCCGCTTTTGTCAGTTGCATAATTATTTGATATTATGAAACAAATATATGTCTAAATTTTTAGACATACAATAGTATGTACCTTTTTCGTCTAAAAAATTAGACAAAAAAAATCATTCCCATATTTAGTTAAAATATATATTATCAATAAACTGTATAAATACCACGGAGTGCGCTTCGGCTAACGAGAAAGCCCTTATATCGGATTTAAACTGCTTTATTAAAGAATCTAAATAGATTAAACCTCCACTATTATTTCAGGTCAAAGATGCATAAACAATTAAAAGTAAGAAAATATGAAAAAGATATTATTATCATTAGCATTATTAGCAAGTATTTCGTTTGGTGTATCAGCTCAGGGAAAAGATGGCAGACACAGAGGAGGAGACCGAACTAAAGCCCTTCAAGAGTTGAACCTGACAGCCGAACAACAAGCAAAGATGAAAGCTTTGTCGGAAGATTTTAAAACTAAAAACAGTGCATTAAGAAACCAACAAAAAGATTTACGTAAAACTCACCAGGAAAATATAAAAGCATTGCTTACACCCGAGCAACAAGTAAAATGGCAAGCAATGATTGACAAAAAAACAAAGGGAGACAACAGAGGCGGTAAAAACTTTGGAAACAGAAACAGAGGCGGAAAACAAATGAAGCTGGATGCTGCAACAACTGAAAAATTAGCTGATTTAAGATCAAATTTCGAAAAAGAGAAAAAAGCGGTAGAAATGACCCGTATAGCACCCGAAGTTCAAAAAGAAAGAATTCAAGCATTGAGAGATAAATATAGAAGTGATAAAAGAGAGATCATAAAAGGAGCACGCCTTACAAAAAATGAAAATCGTGCAGCATAAATAAAGTTTATAGTTATAGTTAATACAAAAGAGGTATTCCATTAGCTGGAATACCTCTTTATTTTTTTAAAATAGAAGATAAATCGTATTTTTGTTATAATGAATACTCTTGAAAGTGAAAAGATAACTGTAAGCAAAATGATTGCCATTTATTGCCGGAACAGGCATAATTCATCAACAGTACTTTGTGAAGAATGCCGGGTTATAAAAGATTATGCTTATCAACAACTCAACAGATGCCGTTTTGGAAACGACAAACCGACCTGTGAGAAATGCCCTATCCACTGTTATAAGATCACTTTACGAAAGAAGATGCAAATCATCATGCGCTATTCGGGACCACGTATGATTATCTACCACCCCATTAGTGCCATTAAGCATCTAATACATAATATGAAGAGAAAAGCTCCCGAAAAAAAGTCTATCTAATACTCACTTGCAGACTTCTGTCTTGCCTCTCATAATACCTATTCTTTCCTGATATACAGATATTTTTATTTAAAAGAATTGAATATCGGAGAAATCATCGCATTATAAGTATCTTTTTCCTCTTTGGGATATTTAAGAACTGCTGTAACCAAAGCCCCTTTTGTGAAAATTGTCTTTTGATAGTAAAGCATGTCTCCATCAAGTCCCGATATAACATAATAATTAGGACTCAATGCACTATGAGCAATCTGACGACCTTTTTTATCGGCAATATCTAGTTCATAAGCTGTATTGAAAGAAAGTGCAGCACCACTTTTATCAACACGCTTGTCGCTGTAAATAATCAACTCTGCTTTACCCTCAGTTGCTTTAAATATTTGCTCATCACCATTTGCCGAAGTATTCTGAGGAATAAGTATATCTTTTGGATAACTTATACTATACCCCAACTGCTCATTGGTATAAGTGCCTGCTGCTACTTTATTACTATCCGCAACTTGTTCCACAGAATCAGTTTGTTCACTCTCTTTGTTAGTATTCCCACCACAGCTAATCACCATGAAAGCTAAAGCCAGGATAATTGTACCATTAATAAGTTTCATATTATTTTTATTTTAAAGGCTTGTGACCTGTTTGTTGATTTAGCAACCAAAACTATATGGAAGCATATAATTATACATCTACACAGATCATAAAGATATAGAAAATCATCATATGAACTCACTCTTTCCTTATTAGATTATATATATTCAGCACCTTTAGCCTTTATAATAATCCATTTCTAAAGCAATAATATATATAAATGCAAGTTCATAAGTTTCTTCATTGCATTGATAAATAATAATTACATAGATAATCCTGTGGCTTAAATATACTACAAAACAGCTATTCAGTTATTTACAAAACTTTATATCTATGCAAGGAAATAAAAGGTTTTTAAATAGAAAGCGCCCTCTTTTCAATTAAATATCAATTATTTATATTGAAAAACAGATATTAAAAGATTATTTTTTCCTATTTTTGGAATTAACAACCTTAACTTATACCTTATGAAGACATCAAAAACTACAGTATTCATCTTTTTATTAATGGGAAGTTTCTTTATTCCATCATGCACTAACGAGAAAGACAGTTTCATTAAAGAAAATATAGAATTTGCCTCTGAACAAACAAAACTAATGCTTGCTAATGTAGGTGAGCCAACAGGTAAAAACTACCCTCGGACTGCTAACGAGAATGGGACACTCAGAGTTACCGATATGTATGACTGGACTCCCGGTTTTTTTCCGGGTTCGTTATGGTATTTGTATGAATTGACTAATGATACAATATGGAGGAACAATGCCGAAAAATGGACACATTCACTCGAACCTCTAAAAACGTATACAGGCAATCACGATCTTGGTTTTATGATGTATTGCAGCTATGGCAATGCTAACCGTCTGTCTCCTAAGCAGGAATACAAAGATATACTCATCGAGAGCGCACGTTCTCTATCTACAAGATACAGTGACAAAGTTCAATCCATAAAGTCTTGGAACGGAGGTAAGGCATGGGGCGATACTACAAAGTGGACTTATCCGGTTATCATCGATAATATGATGAATCTCGAATTGCTCTTCAATGCATCTAAAATATCGGGGGATAAACAATTCTATGACATTGCAGTAAAGCATGCCAATACGACTCTCAAAAATCATTTCAGGGAAGACTTCAGCTCGTTTCATGTCTTAGATTACGATACCATAACGGGAAATGTCAGGTTTAAAGGAACAGCTCAGGGATTTAGCGACAATTCGACATGGGCTCGCGGTCAGGCATGGGCTATTTACGGGTTCACAATGGTATATAGAGAAACTAAGGACTCAATTTATCTGAATACAGCTAAACAATTGGCTGACTACTTCATAAAAAATTTACCTGCCGATTTTGTCCCTCTCTGGGATTTTAATGTCGGACAGGCAGGATATACACCTCAGGGAAAATCATATGCAGTAGAATTTCAGGAAAAACTGAAAGATGCATCAGCTGCTGCCATTGCCTGCTCTGCCCTATTTGAGTTAGGAGAGCTTACTCAAAATAAATTATATACCGAAACAGCTATAAAAATGCTTTATAGCCTGGCATCTCCCAATTACAGAGCAATTTTAGGTGCGAATACCAATTTCATTATTATGCATTGTGTGGGAAGCATCCCCCATAAATCGGAAATAGATGTTCCCTTATGTTATGCGGATTATTATTTCTTAGAAGCATTGGTAAGATACAAAAATCTCAAATAAAAATTAAATGAAAAGTTGTATCTAAAGAGATCGTATGTCTTTAGATACAACTTTGTTCTTTTTTATACATTTTCTTTTATCTTTTTGTAACCAAACATACATCGAAGTAGTCATATAAGAAAAACCTAAACAATTATGAAAATACTAGTATGTGTATTGATGAGTATCGTAGTTATGACTTCATGCAAAATGTCGGCATTTAAGAGTGGAATAAAAGGAAATGGCAAGATGATTTCTAAAGAAATAACCATAGACGACTATAGCAGTATTTCTGTTAGCAATCAATTTGATATAGTCTACACACAAAAAACAGATGAGAAGCCTTATTTACGTATCGAGGTTGATGAAAATCTAATTGACTATATATCGGCAACTGTCGAAAACAATAAACTAACAATTAAGTCGACATCCGAAATCAACCCTAAATATTATACGATATTTACCAACTCGACCTCTTTATACAAGCTTTCTTCGAGTGGAGTTAGTAATATCGAGTTGAAAGATTCTATTCACTCCGAAAATCTCGAAATATCGGGATCGGGAGTCGGAAATATTACAGCCGGAAATTTATATTGCGAAAACCTGAAAATAAATATGTCAGGAGTTGCAGACATAACATTAGGCGGAGAGACTACTAACTCTGATATGTCTGTCAGCGGAAAAGCCAACATTAATGCATATGAATTGAAATCGAAAAATGCAAATTGTTCCGTCTCGGGAATGGGCTATATAGACTTGTATGCTTCTGAACGGCTTTCAGCCCATGTTAGCGGCATCGGTAAAATCAATTATAAAGGAAACCCTAAGGACAAAGAATTGTCGACAAGTGGTATCGGTAGTATAAAAGCAAAAGAATAATCAAAAAAAGAAGTCTGCTGTAACATATAGTAAAATAAAGAAGTCTTAGTATAAATAGCAATAGAATTAATATTCGGTTTTGCAGTATTATTTCACTTTACCTAAATTACAATTATGAGAAAGATTTTAGCAATTTTATGTCTGTTAGTAATAATTACATCCTGTAAAGCAGGCTCTAATAGTTCTACAAAAGGAAACAAAAGGGTTACCTCTGTAGAAAAAAATATACCTGCATATTCCGAAATTTCGATTGCCGGATCTTGCGATGTTATTTATGAGCAAAAGAGTAATCAAAAACCCTATTTACGTATCGAAATAGACGAGAATCTTCACCAGTATGTAAAAGTACAAGTTAAAAATGGTGCTCTCCAAATATCTCTTGAAGGCAGAAATATCCAACCCAGCAAATTTAAAGCTTACACAAACTCGGCATCTCTGGCTAAAGTCAGAATCGCCGGATCGGGTGATGTACTACTGAAAAACGAAGTTCAATCACCTTCATTAGACATTTCAATTGCAGGGTCGGGAGATATTACCGCTGATAAATTACAGTGTAATAATTTCTCTATTGCTATAGCAGGATCGGGAGATGCCCAACTGAAAGGTAAAGCAACTAATAGCGATGTATCAATAAGTGGCAGCGGCAACATTAATGCCAGTGATATGGTGACCTTAAACACAACCTGTTTGATACGAGGTTCGGGAGGTGCACAAGTATATGCAACCGATGAACTTTCTGCCAAAATAAGTGGAAGTGGATATATTCAGTATAAAGGAACTCCCAAGAAACTAAATAAAGCAGTTAGCGGATCAGGAAGTATTTCTTCCTTTTAAAATTTAGAATGCCCTTTTTTCAACAAAGCTGACGTTTGCAATCTAAGACTGTGAATGTCAGCTTCTTTATTGGCTCAATAAACTCATTGTAATAAATTTGTTTGATTTGTTTCAATGAGTTTACTGCATTATGTATCTTTGTACTATATATGGATAATCTATTACAAGAACTCAACGAATCACAACGCCAAGCTGTTGAATATAATGACGGTCCTTCTTTGGTTATAGCCGGAGCCGGATCGGGTAAGACACGCGTGCTTACTTATAAAATCGCCTACCTGCTACATCTGGGGCTTCCTCCGCATAATATACTATCGCTCACTTTTACCAACAAAGCTGCGCGTGAAATGAAGGCACGTGTGGGTCAATTGATGGGCGAAAGTGTGGCTCGCCGTTTATGGATGGGTACATTCCACTCTATATTTTCAAGGATTCTTAGAACCGAAGCTGAAAAGATCGGGTTTACGTCTAATTTCACCATCTTCGATTCGGCAGACTCGCGTAATCTGATAAAGACCATCATTAAAGAATATCAACTGGATGATAAAGTATATAAGCCTGCCCGCATACAATCGATGATATCCAATGCAAAAAATGCTTTAGTGTCGCCTGTTGCCTATGCACAAAGCAAAGAGATGCAGGAGTATGATATGAAAGCTAAGGTTCCGATGGTCAGAGATATCTACAGGTCATATAATGCCCGCTTGCAAGCATCTAATACCATGGATTTTGACGACTTGCTATATTACACCAATAGGTTATTCAGAGATCACCCTGAGGTCTTAAAGAACTATCAGGATCGATTCCAGTTTATCCTGGTAGATGAGTATCAGGATACTAACTTTGCTCAATACCTTGTAGTTAAACAATTGGCAGATGCACACCATCGTGTATGTGTAGTAGGGGACGATGCACAAAGCATCTATTCTTTTCGTGGAGCAAATATCGATAATATTCTTAATTTCAAGAGTAACTATCCTGAAGCCCGTATATTTAAATTGGAGCAGAACTACCGCTCTACTCAAAATATCGTAAATGCTGCTAATAGCCTCATAAAACAAAATAAGGGGCAGATACAGAAGAATGTATTTTCAGAAAATCAGGTAGGTGAAAAACTGGAAGTAGCCAGTGCGTTTTCGGACTTCGAGGAAGGGGTTATAGTGGCGAATAAAATTCAAGACCTTCGCCGCCACAGGGATTCATCTTACAGTGACTTTGTCATTCTTTACAGAACCAATGCACAGTCGCGTGTATTTGAAGAATCACTTCGAAAGAAAAACATTCCCTATCGTATCTATGGAGGACTATCCTTTTACCAACGAAAAGAAATAAAAGATGTTATTGCTTATTTCCGTATGGTAGTCAATCCCAAAGATGAAGAAGCCTTTAAACGTATTATCAATTATCCCACCCGGGGAATCGGAAATACAACCGTGGGCAAAGTTGTAGAGACAGCACAACTTCACAACCTCAGTTTATGGGAAGTGATAAACGACCCTTTATCGTATAACCTCAACGTAAACGCAGGTACAGCTAAAAAACTGAAAGACTTTCAGATTCTGATTGATGGATTTATAAAAGAACTCCCGGTAGCTTCTGCTTACGAATTGGCAACTAAAATAGTCAAAGAAAGCGGCATTGCCAGAGAAGCTTATCAAGACCAGACTCCTGAAGGCATGAGCCGTCAAGAGAACTTGCAGGAACTTTTAGGGGGTATACATGAATTTTGCGAATCGAGAGTTGAGGAAGGGGAACAAAATATCGGATTGATTGATTTCCTATCCGAAGTATCTTTATTAAGCGACCAGGATACCGATAAAGAAGGTGACCATGAGAAGGTTACTATGATGACTATTCATGCTTCGAAAGGACTGGAGTTTAAAAATGTATTCGTAGTTGGACTCGAAGAAGACCTTTTCCCATCCTCTATGACAAAATCCGAGCCCAAAGGGCTGGAAGAAGAACGCCGCCTGTTTTATGTAGCTATAACGCGAGCCGAGCAGTTCTGTATGCTTACCTATGCAAAGAGTCGTTTTCGTAACGGTCAGACCAACTCATGCAATCCAAGCCGTTTTCTTAAAGACATAAATCCCGAATATCTCAATGCCAATGCAGGTGTATTGGATGGTAATGTTGCTAGATTTTCGCAACAAACACAAGGCAACTTCTGGGATACTGTACGAAAAAACAGGGAGGAAAGGGAAGAGCTCAGACAAGTACAACAAAAAGAAAATTCGATCTTCGAATCACCTCAAATATCATCACGAGAAAATAAGTATTCCAAACCCAATTTTGTAAATGCACGAACCGCCGAGCCCAAAACTCCTTTAACCAAGGATATTTACGGAATACAGGTAGGTGCGGTTATTAAACATGAACGATTTGGTATAGGTACAGTCAGTGCTATTGAAGGAGATGCTGCAAGCAGAAAAGCAACTGTAGAATTCGAAAATGCGGGGGTAAAACAGCTTCTATTGAAATTTGCTCGGTTCGAGATTATCGGCTGATTCTAAAGCCAGTTCCTCATAAACGATACGAGCCATATCCTCATATCCTTTTTGATTTGGATGGACACCATCCATTGTAAATATGCCTCTGTTAGTATAGACATCTGTAGGTGGAGTCCAATATGGCTCCTTGGAAAAGTCCCAGTCACATAAGTTATAGAAGTCTATGCAATGAACCTTATATTTATTGCAACATTCAACAACTGCATCTCTTTTACGGAGCCAATTATCGGATCTTGAAAATTTATTAAACCGATTGCTACGTTTTTGAGGCAAAGTAGTACAAAATACAAGAAGAGGTTTTTCGGGAGAGATATATTCAGCATTTAATAAGTGGGTATTTTCATCCATTTTATAATGCCCATCAATTTTTTCTATTATATGTGCTACCGCCTGTATAAAAGTATATCCTGAATAATCTTTTGTTATATCAGTTGTTTTAACCAGAATTTCATCTGTTGCTCCAAAAGTACCCACTTCACCTTTTACGCCGGCATCATTTCCTCCTACTAAACAGATTATAATATCAGGCTTATAGTCAAAAATCAGCTGCAATTGTGCGTCTTTAGCTAACTGACTTGTAGTATATCCGGGAAAGCCACCTGCATATACTTCGGCTCCGGTTAACTCCTCAAGTGCCGATTTGTACCATGGGTATTCCGATGAAGAAATACTGTCGCCATATAAAAGAATTTTCTTTCCTTTTAGTGGGACTTTAAAGCTCTTCCGATATACTTTTAATTGATTGATATCTTTCGCCTTATGTCCGGAATCGCAACCTTGAGTAGAAAATATAAGTATCAGCAATACAATTATAAACTTTACTATTGAGAATCCCTTATCAGATTTAGGTAGTATCATCAGATAGATTATCTAAGATTAATATTCATAGGCAGGCTTCATAAAAAAGAAAGCCACCTTTAAATTAAAGTTGACTTTCTTTTTTATAGTAGTAACGTTTTTATTTAAGCTTCGCTATCATCAGCTTCTTCGTTTACAGGTGCTATTAACTTGTAACCTTTTCCATGAATATTGATAATTTCAATCTCAGGATCGGCTTTTAACAGCTTTCTTAGCTTAGTAATATAAACATCCATACTTCTGGCATTAAAGTAGTTATCATCTACCCATATTTGTTTTAAAGCATGGTTACGTTCCAAAATATCATTAGCATGAGCACAAAGCAATCCTAAAAGTTCTGATTCCTTTGTTGTCAATTTGGTGCTTTCTCCACTAATGGTTAGAATTTGTTTTTGAGTATCAAAAACCATTTTACCAAATTGATATACCTGACGATCTTTACCTTTTTTACCTTTTACTCTTCTGAAAATGGCTTCGATACGAAGTACCAATTCTTCCATACTAAAAGGTTTAGTAATATAATCATCAGCTCCGGCTTTAAAACCATCCAAAATATCATCCTTCATATTTTTAGCTGTTAAAAATATAATTGGAATGTCCGGATTGATTGCTCTAATTTCCTTTACCAATGTTATTCCGTCTTTCTTTGGCATCATTACGTCTAAAACACACAAATCGTATTTTTCTTTAACAAAGCCTTTATAGCCGGCTTCTCCATCCGGATATAAATCGGTGTCGAATCCTTTTGCTTGGAGATACTCTCTGAGTAACATCCCTAGGTTTTCGTCATCTTCACATAAAAATAATTTCAACTTCTCTTCCATAATATCTCTACTTTATATTGAATAAACTTATAATAAATTTGGTCCCTTGTCCCAATTCACTTTCTACTTTTATAGTTCCTTTATGGTCTTCAACTATTTTCTTAACATAAGCCAGACCCAATCCAAAGCCTTTTACAT
Organism: uncultured Dysgonomonas sp.; assembly: GCF_934668725.1. GTDB lineage: Bacteria > Bacteroidota > Bacteroidia > Bacteroidales > Dysgonomonadaceae > Dysgonomonas_A. Next base: position 60,843 of record NZ_CAKUOF010000015.1, on the reverse strand, counting down.
CGTGTAAATTTCCGGTAGATACTCTAAAAAAGCGTTCAAAAATCTTTTTTGCATCTTCTTTTTTTATACCTATTCCATTATCTTCAACACTTATACAGATCTTATTGTTTTGATTCCATGTCCTTATCATCAACTCTAAGGTCACATCTTCGCGTCTATATTTAAGTGCATTATCTAGCAAGTTAAATAAAACATTTGTAAAATGCATCTCATCTGCATTTATTAGTGTATCATTTGCTTCGAGATCAATATCAATTTTTCCTCCAAATTTCTCAACTTTAAGTTGAAAGGTATTGGCTACACTCACAATTACATCGTTTACATCTAGTTCCTTGAATTTCAAGGTTGCCTTTTGTTTTTCGAAAAGAGACATCTGAAGCACCTTTTCTACCTGAAAGCTCAGGCGTTTAGTCTCATCATTTATAACACTCGATATGTGTTTAAATATCTCCGGTGATTTCATTATTCCCGGGTCTTTTAGCATCTGGGCAGCCAATGAAATTGTCGACACGGGAGTTTTCAATTCATGGGTCATATTATTCATAAAATCACTCTTCATCTCCGACAAACGCTTCTGCCTGAATATTAAATAGATTGATATTATAAATGTCACCAATAGAATTAATGTAAATACAAAAGCCGGTACTATAAACGAGATCTCATCACTAAAAAGATAATCTTTCTTTGTAGGAAAAGATACTCTCAAATAGTTTAACTTATCAATCGGATCATTAGGATACAATACCTGTGTATACAATGCATTTTTATCAGGTTCTCCATAATTCTCCTGTTTATACACAGGTTTATCATTTTTATCTACAATCTCGAACCGAAAAGGTAAATCGATACCGTTGTATCGGAGTTCGTCCTTTATATTATCGTTTAATGTTTTATAATTTAGCTTTTCATCAAGAGGAACCATGCTTGATGTCTGGATTAATTTATAAATTACATTATCCAACAACTGCCTTTGGTAATCATAACGTTGTTTAAACAACTCTTGTATATTAAATGATGCCTGTGCTAAAGCATTTGCTCCTCCGCGCGAAGCACTGGCGTTCTTTGGCGTTTTAAAACTGGTAGTTTGAGAAATATTATACTCCATGTTCATGATAGGAGCACCCGTAGGGTCAGTAATCTGTATTTGCTGAGTATGTGTTACTGTTTTTTCTCCTCCCAATGGGTCTTTATACCCATTTTTATTCTGGAAATCAATTATCTCCTGATCCAGATATTTCTTAGTCTGATCCAGCTCTAAATTTTTTGACACTTGATAGAGGCTTCTGCTGACTGCCTCTTCAAACTGATCATTCCTCATTTTAAGAGAGATACGGAAATAACTAATCTGCAAGTACAGTAGACCGAAAAAGGTGAAAGCCATCACCCCTGCGAGTAACCATATCGTTGATTTTTTCATTTTACTTTATTCTCCATATACATTATAACCGATCAATTATCAAGTACCTATAATATCTTAAAACAAAGATAATCTATTTTTGTTTAACATTTAGACTTAAAATTCCAAGATACTTATTTTTTCATTTTATTAAAAATCTTAGACAAAAATAAAGAAAATAAATAGAATTCATCTATAAAAAGCAGCCAAAGTCTATTAATATAGAACAGAGACAACTCTTCTACTACTCTGTAAGAGTAAATCGAAGGCTTATTCCGAAATTAGTATTAGATGTTGGATAAGCACTTGCCGATATTAATGGTGAGTTTACGACACGATCGTAGAAGGCTCGTAACAACAGGGCTCGACTTAATGTATATTCGGCTGACAACTTGAGGGTCAATATTGTACTACCACCTGTAGCATCGGTAAATCCTTCATCTATGCGGCGTATCAAGGCATGATTGGTTCTTCTGGAGATATCTGCTGTCACATTTAAATCATTATTGAATCCTCTGTTATTTTTAATAGGAAGTCCAATCAGCTTATTAAATTCGTTAATTCGATACCCCGCCCCCACAACAAAATCTTTTTGAAGTGTCTCCACTATTTGGAATGAAGTGATACTAAGGTTCAACATTCTCGAATAATTGTAACGTGCTTTCAAGGTCAGGTTATTAGTCATAGTACCTTCTGCTCCGAGCAATGGATTAAATTGTTCGATCAGATTAACCGATGATATATCATAAGCCGAAGTAGGCAAAGGCATAGCTATATCATCCAGACTCTTAATGAATCCCATATTATCACCGGCCTCAATCCAAGTAAGGAATGATGAATATGAGCCTACACTATATTGAGCTGTATAAGCATGTGATAGTATAAAGTTCTTAAATTTATCTTTAAACCAAGGTAGAGTTGTTAATCCATCGTAATTTATCCGCCAGTTGGGCAACATCGACAACAATTTGGGGAAGGCAGTTAAAGCAATATTATTGGCACTACCTCCACTCGTATAGGCTGAAAGGAAGGCAGGGATCAGAACATCCGGTGAGTTGGGGTTTACAGCACCATGCTTTGGGTCAAATTTTTCACCACCTAAATTTGCTTCAGCAATAAAACCGACTTTGGGATAACGAATACCCGAATATTTGTCGGTCAATCTCTTTGCTATAACATCCCTGTTTTTTAGGAATTTATTAAATGATGCCGATTGATAATTATTGCCAACATTACTATTCTCGAAACTTGAGCCAATGGCAATTGTGCTCATTGTAAAGCTTCCTCCAAATATTTTTGTGACATTAGCCTGACTATCGTATTGGAATGTCGTCCGGTCATTTTTCTCGTGCAGAGCAGTCAGCCTAACCTTCAATCCGCGTATAGGTTCTATTTGGGCTTCAAAATCAAATTTACGAATTGAATTATATACCGCAGGACTTATACTCCTTTCATTCAAAATCAACCAGTCATTACGAAGTGATTTATCTATATATTCTTCACCACCGTCAAACCCAAAAGCAAACCCAACACCGGGGGTCGTTCCATATTCGGTTTGTTTTTGTCCGAAGATGTCTCCAATGCCCGGTCGGAAGCCTCCAATAGCCGTTTCTTCGCGTGTAGAGTAATTAAATGACACCGACCTTACTGACATTAATCCCCGGGCTGTATACTGGGCTATTTTGTACAATGTACTCTCTTCCTGATCTCCTTTTTCTACAATATTTATTTTTATTTGTGCTGTATCCTTCGTCGTGATACGTATGGTATTTTCATCGATACGCTTGTATTTAACCTTAAATAACTTACTGCCTTGGCGGGCTACAAGTTGAATATTTTTCGTATTCATTCCATGCTTTACGATTGTAGCTGAATCGGTATTTAATCGAACTTCCTGTTCGAAGCGTTTTTTTCGGTTTTCGGAAGGGCGTCTTTCTCTTTGAGAATTCTGACGACGGCGATTAATATCAAATTTGTCATTTACTTTCTTTAAGAACGACGACCTGTTATATAGCGATGTAAGGTCTAGCCTACTATTAAGAGTCAAGGTCATATTATTGGTTATAGTATTTCCAACCTCGACTGTAGAATCTATAACTGCTCCTCTATCCCAAGTATATCCACTATCGTAATTGGCCGATGAACTTATCCAGTCTAAAAACGGTATGTTATTTAAGGGCAACGCATATGTTACTCTGGCAGTCTGCCTGTACGCCAAAGGATCCCCCAGGTTACGTATACTTCGCAGCACATCATCCCTCCAAATCTCATAATCGTCTCTATTTAACTTCTTATTCACCTGCAAATAAGGCTCTTCTATTTCTGCACGGGTACCTGTTTGAATACTTATTTTCAGATTCCTCAGCAAATCCCAGTTTATGCTAAAATCACGATCCCAATAAAAATTCTGACTCCAAGTCAAAAACAGGTTATCATTTGTACTACCTCCTCCTAAAATATATCCGTCTAAATCTCTCACCAATGTTTCGGTATAAAAACGGGTCATATACGAATTGAAAGAGATATTACTTGGTAAATAATTTATCCCCAGCGATTTTGGATACTTGGCAAGTGGCGCTTTGCTTTTCATCCTTTTGAATGGAGCCCAAGTCTTCATTGTAGGTGAATATGAATAGTTTAAGCTTGCTTTGTAATTTTTTGTTTGATCGTAAACAGTTGTTGGATTTTTCACTTCCGTCTGGCTATATGCATAGCCGAAAGTAAAGTTTGCAGGGTCATAAGGCATAGGTGTCTTACTCTGAATATTTACTTTCATATTGGTTAAGCTCAAATTTTTTGTCGTAGTTCGATCTTGAGCCAAACTTTTTATAGAGTCTTTCTCGGCTCTTGTTTCTACAATACTCAACGATTCCTTTAAAGTCACATCCTGATCGAGCGGATCATATTTCGGCGTAATAGTCTGGTTAGAATAAGAATAATACAAAGGAAGGCTTACTTTGGCTTTTTCGGGTAAAAACCGTCCCAGATTGACAGTTGTAGCAATGTTATATGAATAAAAATCATCTAAACGCCGCTCCATCAAGTTTTGATCGATAGAACCAAATCCTGAGGTTTCTTTTCTGCCCGAAAAGGAGATTGTTCCGACATCGGACAAAGCAACATTCAGGTTTCCTTGTGCTGCCCATCCATTTTCATCATCATAATCGGTCAAACGCAACTCATTTACCCACACTTCAGCCGATTTAACTGTACGCGAGTTATTACGTACACCTATCATTATTACGTTTACTTCCGACAGGCTCGGATTACCTATTACGGTTATTTTATTGGCTACCTTTTCCGGATCATAATCCGAATACCTTTCTGTATATGAGACTTTCGATCCGGTTTGTCTCTTTTCTTTATTTCTTTTAAGTTTCAGATTTTTTAAAATCTCCAGCGGAAAATCGAACATATTATTCGTTGGCCATACTATTCTTTGATCGGTAGGATTATTTGTATTGTAATTGCCCGGAGGGGTTATGGATAAAGGTATTTCATATTCATAGTAATTACTTCTGTAATCAGACCCTAATCTTAAAAAGACGGTCATCTCACCATCTGTGACTTCGGGTCCATCGATCAGTTTTTCGGCATGAGTAAACATTTGCAAGCGTTTGTAACGACGAAGATCATAACTGGTAGGCTTAAATACAGCTCTGGCATCTTCTGCTTCCAATTTTAAAACTTGTAACGCCAATGCTTGCTCATTTTCTTGTCTTACCTGTGGCTGGCTTGGGTCGACAATACGTGTCACACCGGGAGGAAGCACATAATTAACAGGAGTTTTTGTACTGTTCTCCTCTATATTTACAGCAAAGATATTGAGTGAACCCAATCCCTGATTTATACCATCCTGAAGGGTTTGTGTATATACTCTCCAATCTCCCCTTACCAAATCTAATGTTCCAAACCGCAAATACGTAGTTTGCTTAAAACCGGAAAGAAACATACGCATAAAACGTATTGAAGTAAAATCTTTAATATTTCCTACGACTTCTTTTTGAGGTGTACGAATAGGCACCTGAAACTGATACCATGTTATATTGCTTTTCTGTCCATTCCGTAACTCCACTTCAACTGTACGCTTATCCGAAATAAAATTTTGCCCCACCTCCATTTGGTCAGGCTGTAAATGTACCTTGTACTGATAATACCGTTCGTTTTCATTCATAGTATTATCCTGATCCAAGTCTTCTACATCCGGATGAATAGTAGCTGCCATAGAGAATCCATTGGAACCTGAATCTCCTTCTACGGAGTTACCTTCGGTTCCATTAAAGTATTTATATCTCTGAATAATTCCCAGTCTCTCTCTATCATAATCTCCGCCGCGATAATGGTGATACTTATCTCCCGAAAGGTCGTTTAAGGGGGAAAAAGGATCTTGTAACATGGCGGCCTCTGTTGCTCCCGAAATCTTAGTTCTAAAATTTGACAGATAGTTTTTATATGTTTCGAATTGAGCTTCTTCGGCTCTACTCAAACCGTTTAAGCCCACATCCTGCTTAGCTATGGATGCAGCCCCACCCGAGAGGTCAAAAGCATATACGGTAGACTGCCGAGTAGGAACTTTGCCCCAAACGTTATATGTATAAGCCGTTGGATCATCATCTAAAGGCAAACCGTTTTCATAAAATTTACGACCGTCTTTTAAAATATCCTCCGAAATATCCCCCAGATTAAAATATAAATCTCCTCCATCATTTTTATACTCCGGAAGATCATTGTAAACAAAAGGGTCCATCAACCAAAATTGTATATACTCAATATTAGTACTTTCAAAATCTCTGTTATCTACCTTACGGGTGATCCCCCCCCATCTTTTTTCAGGATTCAAAAGTTTACCTTCGGGACTGATATTAGTTGCATCGAGGTTGTACATTCCTCTTTCTTGAGGGTAATAGGTTAGGTTAAGAGTTGAAAGCAGAGGTGGTTCATTTGCTAAAATATCTCTATTGGGGAAAATTTCCGATTGCTGAATCTCCCTTACAAAGTGATTCGATAAACTGTCTGCATTAATATAACTGGGTCTTAAAGACGAATTTTTACGCGTAAAAAGATTGTCAATTGTATACCACGACAAATGAGCCCTGTTGTTACCGTACTGAATATCGTCGCTTAATTTTGACTCTGGAAACATAGAGGGTGTCGAAGACAGTTTCCATGCATAAGGATTTTTCAACGAAATAGTCGATTTTGCCGACTCGAAATCATCCAAATACGAGTAACCATGTAAATACTGGTTTTGATAGTGTCCCCCGATCATATGGGCAAACTCGGCATTCAGAGATATCTGGGATGGTACTGTTGCCGTAAGGAAAGGAAGCTTGTCAATCAAATTGGTCAACCACTGCGATTGTGTACGATAAGAAGTATTCAAACCCCAGATTGTATTCTTTATAGCTTCTTCGCCGATCCCCACTTTCATCGTCAATGGTCTCTCATACATATGCATGATAGTACCGCCGATGGTAAAGTCTTTGGTAAAATCGTAACTAAGATTCAAACCGAGCAGCGTCTTCCTCTGCATACTGAATAAGGCCTGATTCTCAAGAGTTACATTTATGGGGGTTCCCGCATCAATAAGTGATTGGTTCAAGATAGTCACTATTCCGGCTGAATAATCGACTGTGTAATCGGCATTTTCTATTAAAGGCACTCCGTTGGCTGTAACCACTACCGATCCTCGTGCAACATTCATGGCATTCAGGTTTATAACCGAATTTGAAGACGATGCACGATAAGAACCACTGATTCTGAACTTATTTCGATCGGCAATTTGTATTGCTACGAATTGTGTAGAATCGTATAATTGTTGATAAACAAACTGATCTGCAATAGCATCATTAGCTATTTCTTTACGAAGATGGGAGCCAAAAGGTTCTACTACGGGGAATATGATTCTACCTGTTTCGGGAAGGATTGTAAAACCGGGTAAAAAATCAAAAATACCATCCGGGTGCTGGTTTCCTTGTGCATCCAAGCGGTCTAAGTTCATTACCCTCAAAAGAAGCTTATTCTGAATTGCTCCGGCAGGTAAATAGTTGATATAAGTACCTGTTGTATCGCTCAGGTAGGTAATATTCAAGCGGAATTTATCTTTTTGTATCTGCCTGTCTCCTAAGCGATAGACGTTTTTCATCATGAAGTCCCAAGCGTAAGAATTGGGAGACAACGCTACAGGTTTTACCAGTTTTATAAATAAAGCGCCCGACTTAGGGGTTCCTGGTTCTATTTTATTAGGTATTTCACTGGCAAACTCTCCTACTCTATATGCCTGCCCATTCATTGTATATTCAAAGGCAACGGCCAATACTTCATCGTCTGCTAAAGCCGATTTCAGGGAAACGAACCCCAACTGTGCATTCAAGGTATATTCATTGGCATCCAGCAATCTGGCACTTTCGAGTTTTTCGTAATCCTGCCCACTTACAAGACCTGCCTTATTGGTCAGCACCTCATTTACATTGCTTATATTACGTGCTTCTGAGTAGGAACTGTTTACAACAGTATATAAGTTATTTGAGTTATTACTTGGAAAAATAGATGCACCCTGGCTGGCCCATTTATTTTTATTCTTTATATTATCTCCATGCTCTCCCAAGTCTACAAATCCGACTATATTTCGAGCATTATCAAAATTACTCCGCTTATTAGTCACCCATAATTCTATTCTGGTTATCAATATAGGAGAATTTACAAACGGAAGCTTACTCATTCCCTCATCAAACTTGTCTCTAAAATACCGGGTTAAGAAGAAGTGCTGGTTTTCATCGTACCTGGAAGCGTCAAACTGATAGTTAGTCGTTTGTACCCCGCCTTTCGAACCGACGGTTTGTGTTTGCGATTCTTGTTGAGAAATTACTGTATTTATTCTTAATTTCCCGAATTGCAAGTCGGCTCGAATACCGAATAAGGATGCTCCTCCGCTAATAAGCGAATTGGTGGTATTAAGAGCCACGTTTCCAGCTCCGAGATATTTTATAATCTCATCTTCGTCGCCTTCATAAGCAAGTTTGAGTCGTTTCGAATCAAAATCGAAGGTAGCTTCGGTATCATAATTTAGCCCAAAATTAACTTTATCTCCGACTGAAGCATTGACATTCATCTGTATTTTCTGTTGAAAATCGAACATCGTACGGCTTCTGTTTTTGAGTGCTAAAGTCGGATTTTCTGTAGTTGTATGCCTTATACCTGCAGAAACTTCGGTATATCCCTGGGTTTTGAGTTGTACTCCTCCGGGACCAAAAATACGATCCAGAGATCCTAGATTTACTTTAATATCTTTCAGAGAAAACTCTTCCTTTTTATCTTTCTGATCGAATGCTTCGGAATTTTTCGCCCTGAAATATTGTGACATGGACTCCTTTAACGAATAGTCCATATACTGCTGGGGGTTCAACGTAAAAGGCGTAACCCACTCGCCATCATCAATCTTGGTACGAAATAAATAGATATTGTGCTTTACGTCAAACTCCACTTCCGTTTTCACATTCGACGGATCGCGAAGGTCAACGGGTGTCTTTTGTATAAGGTCTTCGTAGTTTGTAATCTGCGTTTTCCGAACCGGGTATATAGCTCCCGTATCTTGAGGCAAAGCAACATCCATATTTATAGCGGGCATGGCATAGTCCGGCTGTCCGGTAGTACCGGAGAATAAACTTATACCACAAATAAAGAGTGATAAGAGAATATAATATTTAAAATTCTTCTTCAACTAAATATCGCTTTAGCCCTTGATCCGGAATCTTTTCACAGTATTTTCAATGCAGCCTTTATGATTTGTTCTATTGTACTGCCGGGGTTGTCTTTCATTAGTTTCGACACGACTTTTTGGGAAGGAGCCTGGTTAAAGCCTAGCATAACCAAAGCTGCTATAGCTTCATTAGCAGTTTCGCTATTCACCGGAATATCTCCAGCCTCAAGAGTTCCCGATACCTTTATCTTGTCTTTGAGATCGACTATTACACGCTGGGCAGTTTTCAAACCAATCCCTTTCACTGTTTTCAACATATCGGCATTACCTGATGATATGACAACCTCCAACTCTGAGGGATTCATCGACGACAAAATCATACGCGCGGTACTAGCTCCGATACCCGAAACACTAATCAAATGCATAAACAATTCTCTCTCCTGCTTATTTATAAAACCAAACAACTGATGTGCATCTTCACGAATGGCTTCGTAAATAAATAATTTTGCATTTTGTTTGTTTTCCAATGCCGAATAGGTATTCAGAGAGATACTGATAAAGTATCCGATTCCGTTAACATCCAGAGTTGCCGAAGCAGGTGTTAACTCTGCTATTTCTCCCTTTATATAATCAATCATAATTATAGTGCAGTAATTTGAAGTTTTTATCTAAATACGTCCTGACTTTTCTATATGCAAGTAGAAAAAATATTTGATGTTACATTTAACATGTATAACTGTTTATAGCTATTTTGTTTAACAAAGCAATAAGCAAATTTACAGACATATTTTCTCTACATTGAAGCAGTCGAGACTATTCCTAGTTATGCAAAAGTAACTTTATTATTGTTTATTTTCAAGTATCTCTCCTGTTAATACAAACATTAATTTGCACTTACGAAGAAAAAAGAAGAACTTTGCTTACAAATTGAATCATTATTAACAATAGATTTAGTAACTTGATAGTATACATATATGAGAAAAACCTTTATTTTAATTTTATTTACAGCAATTATGGCAACTAATATTAATTCACAAAATCCATTTTTTTCAACATATAAAACACCTCATGGGACACCTCCTTTTGACAAAATCAAGAATGAGCACTATGAGCCTGCTTTCGAAAAAGGAATAAAAGATCAAGAAGCTGAAATCGATCAAATTGTGAATAATCCTGATCTTCCGACTTTCGCAAATACCATTGAGGCTTATGAGAAATCAGGTGAATTATTATCGAATGTAGGGTCGGTATTCTTCAACCTTCTGAGCTCCGAAAGCGATGACGAAATGATGGAGATTTCGCAAAGGTTATCACCTAAGTTGTCGGAACACAGCAATAACATTGGTTTAAACGAGAATCTTTTTGCCCGTGTCAAAGCTGTATATGATAAACGTAATGATTCGGGATTAACTCCTGAACAAATACGTTTAACAGAAAAAATCTATGAGGGATTTGAAAACAAAGGGGTAACTCTTTCTCCTAAAGATAAAGAAACATACAGAGCGTTATCAACCGAACTTAGCAAAGCGACTCTAGATTTTGGACAAAATGCCCTGAAAGAAAGCAACAAATTCGAAATGTTGCTTACCGATGAGGCGGATCTTGCCGGTTTACCTCAAAGTGTACGTGATGCAGCTAAGGCTAAAGCTAAACAAAAAGGCAAAGAGGGATGGATGTTTGACCTTTCGGGACCAAGCTATATTGGCTTTATGAAGTATTCGGATCGTCGTGATTTACGTGAAAAACTATATCTTGCATATAGTACAAAATGTGTCGCAGGCGGTGAATTCGATAACCAGGAAAATGTCAGAAAAATAGCAAACCTCCGTCTTCAGATAGCTCAACTTTTGGGATATCCTGATTATGCTACTTTCACTTTGCGAAATAAGATGGCTAAGAACGAAAAAGGTGTATTCAATCTTTTAGATAATCTATACGATGCTTTTGCTGAAAGAGCTAAAGAAGATGTGGCAGATGTTCAGAATTACGCGTCAAAACTTGAAGGCAAACAACTAAACCTTCAGCCTTGGGATTGGGCTTATTATTCTGAAAAGCTGCAAACCGAAAAGTATGATTTGAATGACGAGATGGTACGCCCATACTTCGAATTGGAGAATGTAAAGAAAGGTGTTTTCGGACTGGCTACAGACCTGTATGGAATCACTTTCAAAAAGAATACAGATATACCGGTATACAACCCCGAAGTAGAAGCATTCGAAGTGTTCGATGCTAACGGAAATTACATTGCCGTATTATATACTGACTTCCATCCCCGCGAAAGCAAACGTCAGGGAGCTTGGATGACCGAATACAAAGGTCAATATAAACGTGATGGAAAAGATTCACGTCCTCACGTATCATTGGTAATGAACTTTACCCGTCCTACCGAATCTGATCCTGCTCTATTGACATTTGATGAGGTAGAAACTTTCTTGCATGAGTTTGGACATGGTTTACATGGTATGCTTACCGAGTGTACTTATGAAACTCTATCGGGAACTAACGTAGCCCGTGACTTTGTAGAACTGCCTTCTCAGGTGATGGAGAACTGGTTGACCGAAAAAGAATATCTGGACAGGTTTGCGGTACATTACAAAACAGGCGAGCCAATTCCTGCAGAATTAGTCAATAAACTGATAGATGCTTCTAATTTCAATGCCGGTTATTTATGCTATCGTCAATTATCGTTCGGTTATCTCGATATGGCTTGGCACACTTTGAAAAATCCGTATACAGGCGATGTTAAAGACTTCGAGAAGAATGCAATGTCTAAAACCGCGCTGCTTCCTGTTGCCGATGGCACTAATATGTCGACCTCGTTCGGGCATATTTTCTCAGGAGGTTATGCGGCCGGATACTATAGTTACAAATGGTCGGAAGTATTGGATGCTGATGCTTTTGCAGCTTTCAAAGAGAATGGAATTTTCAACAAAAAAACAGCGGAGGCTTTCAGAAAAAATATTCTTGAAAAAGGAAACACCGAAGACCCGATGGAGTTATATGTTAAATTCAGAGGTCAAGAGCCTACTATTGATGCTTTATTGGAAAGAAGCGGGGTAAAAAAGAAAGATACTACTCCGAATCCGAGCAATGTAGCAAAGGATGTTGACCAGAAGAGACAGAAGTAAATATTGACAATTTCAGATACGAAAAAGGAGAATAGTTTGACAACTATTCTCCTTTTTATATTTATATATAAAATTTTACTTCAATCGGTATTTCTTTTCCTTATACAGATAATCTGCAGCTATAACATGCCCTAAGGCATCTTTTGCCAACTCCGCATCTAGTTCAACTGGAATGAGTGTTGTATCATTTTTAACCTCAAACTGCAAGGGTTGCTTATTGGGTTGCATAATCACCACCTGATTTTCTACCCTGAAAGCATTGATATCATGAAATTGCATGATAGCACGTCCCGGAATGCTATCCTGAAGTTGAAGTATGTTACGTCCCGGCATAGGGGTCTCAACTTTCATCCCAACAAAGGATAATAAAGTGGGTGCTATATCTATTTGGCTCGATAGCTTATCGTATTTTACACCTTGCGGAACATTAGGTCCCAATATTAAAGCCGGAATACGGAATTTATTGATCGGAACTAAATTCTTTCCATAGGTGCGCGTATTATGGTCGGCAATTACTACAAATATGGTATTCTTGAAATAATCTTCTTTTTTTGCCAACTCGAAAAACTTACCTATTGAAAAATCAGCATACTTGATCGCGTTATGAACTGTATTTTTAGGCTGTTCATAAAGCTCGATACGTCCGTCGGGAAATTCAAACGGATCGTGGTTTGAACTCGAGAACATAAACGAAAAGAATGGTTTATCACCCAAACTTTTGAAATATTCGTTTGCTTTTGTCACCAAATCTTCATCCGAATATCCCCAAGTACCTTTGAAAGCATAAGAATTGCCATCCTTATCCATTACCGATTCGTCTATGATATTATCAAAGCCATTACCGTTAAAGAACGATGCCATGTTATCGAAATTGGCCATCCCTCCATAGATAAAACTGGTATTGTATCCGGCTTGCTTCAATAAAGCTCCCAGTGTAAAGAAATCGGTTTGAGCTCCACTCAGCTTAACCACGCTTTCCGATGGTGAAGGCAAAAATCCGGTAGCCACAGCCTCTATCCCCCGCACACTTCGAGTTCCTGTACTGTAAAGTCGGCTAAATAACAAGCCTTCCTTAGCCAATTTATCCAATTCGGGAGTAAGAGGCATTCCTCCTAAAGCTCCAACAAACTCAGCTCCGAGACTTTCTTGCAAAAATATAACCAGATTATAAGGTCTGTTCATTAAAGTATCAGGCATCTGTATATGTGTCAACGGTAAATCGGTATCTGTAAAATTATTCTCCGCCACATTCATATATTTTTTCACACGGAGAATCGCCTCTTCCGGTTCCATTTTTCCATACATTTTGCTGGCATCTACTTCATTTTTCAGACCATAAGCTGCATAAAAAAGTGTATATGTCGAATTTAATGCCAGACAATTGGTGAGCTGGTCATTTGAGAACATGGCATTACTTGGATTGATCGGTCTTTTGCTGGTTAAACTGCCTCTGGCTCCCCAAAATAAAAAGAAACCTAACAATGGAAACAAAAGTAATCTGTACTTATATTCTGTCGGACGAACCTTAAATAGCTTCGCCCCCTTTTTTAAGCCCAGATAAAGGGCTGCTCCCGATAAAACGAGAACAATTACAACAGTCCAAACTCGTCCTTTGAGTAACATATTGGCTACCTCTTTGGGGTATATCAGATATTCGAGGAATAATTTGTTGGGACGTGTGTCATATTGATCTATAAAGTCGGGGCTAACAATCTCCATAAAGAAGATCAGGAACAGGAATAGAACAAAATAGCCAGTTAAAAAACGACTTGTGTATTTCGCTACTTTATCGGGCAAAAACGATACAAGTACGGCAGGAAGAAACGATAGGTAACATATAAGAATCAAATCAATTCTCAAGCCAATAGGAAATATTTCCCAATAATTATCAACAACAGATACGCGGTCTTTGTATATTAAAAACAATATAAACCGGCTGATTGTAGTAATCAGCAAGGCTATAAAAGCAAAGTTTAAAAGGGGTTTTAAAAATTGTAATTTTTTCATATAGTTAGAGTATTCTTTTTGTTTCTCGATTCGCAGTTTTTCAGGTGTCGCTCATATAGCCTTTATAAGTAAAGGGAATATCTCGTAAAGATACTCCCTTAATTCTATTACGGCAATATGTAATCAACTCTTTTACAATGCATTTTCCTTGATAAGGTATTCGGCAATCTGTACGGCATTTAATGCTGCACCTTTTTTTATCTGATCGCTTACCGACCAAAACGACAAACCGTTTGGATTAGTAAGGTCTTTACGAATACGACCGACATAAACCGGATCTTTCCCTGCAACATGAAGCGGCATCGGATATTCTTTATTTTCAGGGTTGTCTTGCAGGATGACTCCATTACCTTCACTAAAAGCTTTGCGAACTTCTTCTATAGAAATAGGTTTTTCGGTTTCAACCCAAGTTGCTTCAGAGTGAGCACGTATGACCGGAACACGTACACAAGTTGCACTCACTTCGATATCGGAGTGCATAATTTTACGTGTTTCGTTATACATTTTCATTTCTTCTTTTGTATAACCGTTTTCGGTAAACACATCTACCTGAGGTATTACATTATATGCCAATTGGGCTACGAATTTTTCAACAACAACAGGTTCGTTGTTTACTATTTGCTTAAACTGATTAACCAATTCGTCCATAGCTGTAGCACCTGCACCCGATGCTGCCTGATAAGTAGCTACATGTACACGTTTGATGTGTGACAACTTTTCGATAGGTTTCAATGCAACTACAAGCTGGATAGTTGTACAGTTAGGATTTGCAATAATATTGCGAGGACGTACTTTGGCATCCTCCCCGTTTACTTCGGGGACAACCAATGGAACATCATTATCCATACGGAAGGCACTCGAATTGTCGATCATTACAGTACCATGTTTCGTGATGGTTGGGGCAAACTCAACAGAGGCACTTCCTCCTGCCGAAACAAAAGCAATATCTATTCCCTTAAAATCATCGTTGTGCTTCAGTTCCTTCACCGTATATTTCTTACCCTTGAAAGTGTATTCTTTTCCGGCACTACGGCCTGAACCAAACAAGACTAATTCATCAAACGGGAAATTGCGTTCGTCAAGAACTCTTAAAAATTCTTGTCCGACAGCACCACTTACGCCAACAATAGCAATTTTCATTTTTTGTAGAGAATTTGAATAAATAATATTTTGTTTACTAATGGGTTTTTACACCAATAAGAAGACATAATAACCCAATATGCAAATATATACATTTTTATGCCTCTTACTTATAAGTAACCTTACATATTTATTATTTTAAGGTCTAAGACCGATTTATTGCTTTGGTAAGCATAATAGCAAGAGGTCATTATAGTTGTAAGATGTAACAATAAATATTTAGTGCTACTGACATCGGAAGAATATCTTCTTCGCTTAATTTAGCTGAAACATATCCGCTAATAACTCATAAGAATGCAGCCTGTCTTCGAACTTTTCGGCATAAGTCACAAGCATAATTTCACCCACTCCGTAATCATCAGCTAAACCAATTAATTTTTCTTTCATTATTTCAGGAGTCGCAAACAGTGTTCTGCCTCTATTTATTTGAATCCGTTGAAGTTCAAATTCGGAGTATGTCATATGTTTAATATCGTCATAGACAACGGGAGCAAGCCCTCCCCCCCGTTCGAGTTGGATAAACCGGTAATCCATTACGGCTTGTTGCTTCCTTACCACTTCTTCGTCTTCGTTGCAAAAAGCGAAGATGGCAACATTAGCTTGTGGAGTTTTCAAATCGTCCGATGGTTTGAAGTTCTTTCGATATGCCTGTATTACATCAGCTCCCAAATGTGGATTAATAAATTGCGCATAAGACAACGCCATTCCAAAATGTGCGGCAATCATTCCACTCTCACCACTCGAAGTAAGTAACCAACGTTGAGGTACTGTCAGGATAGAGGGATATGCTTTTACCTTACTGTAAATAGTATCTTTTTTGTCTGCATCATGAAAGAAGCTATCAAGATGATAAAGCTGCTGGATAAAATCCTGCTCATCGAAACGATTACTTGGATTGAGCAACGATGCTGTTAACCTATCCGTACCGGGCGCACGACCAATTCCCATATCTATACGATTAGGATAAAGGGCTTCGAGAAGTTTGAAATTCTCAGCCATTTTCAAAGCACTGTGATTGGGTAGCATAATCCCCCCCGAACCAATCCGTATATTTTGGGTATGATTCGCTAAATGGGCAATCAATATCTCAGGTGATGTTCCGGCAAGGCTTTCGGCATTATGATGTTCCGATACCCAAAAACGGGTATACCCCAGCCGGTCGGTTAATTCAGCCAATCGGGTAGTTTCGCGTAAAGCCTCCGAAGCCGTTTTGTTTTTATTGATAGGTGACTGATCGAGCACACTGAGTTTTAATCTTTTCTTTTCCATAACCTTTAACCTTTTTATTGCTCGGGCTCACATTATAACTGAGGCCAGAGACTAGTATAACAAGTGCAAACTATTATAGTTCTGATTTGATTCTGGTATTCTATTTACTGTTGAAAAAACCGTAGACATTTATCTATCCAATAAGAGTATTGAAGAATAAAATGAAGGAAAAACTAAAATTACAAAAAAGTGTAACTTTTGTCACCTTTGTCACCTTTTTTAAGATTATGAACAGATAAACAAGCTATTAACATAATTACAAAAGTAACACTAGATATATAAAAATTGTCACTCTTGTAAGTATATTGATTACTTTATGTCATTTATATGTCACCTTATTTCAGAAGTTTTTCTAGACTCGTTTTCCAAGCCAAATTATTATTCCTATTTTTAAGCTTTAAGTAAAAAGCTACTCATTAAGATCACTTATAAATATATGCAAAATATATCGGATATAAAACGGTACCAGTTTAAAGATACTTCATTTGCCAGCTTGATGAACAAGCGTATCTACAACATTCTGTTGATAGCTACAAAGTATGATATTTTTATATTGGAAGAAGACGGGCGTGTAGATGAACAGATATTTGATGAATACACATCTCTAAACCTGCGTTACCCACCGCGGTTTACTCAGGTATCTACGGCTGAAGATGCATTCGAACATCTTAAAGAAAACCATTATGAGCTTATTATCTACATGCCGAATATGGATGATGCCGATATGTTTGCAACAGCCAGAGAAATCAAAAGGTTGTATTCGGAAATACCTTTGATCGTATTAACTGCTTTCTCAAAAGAAGTATCTAAACGCTTTGCAACGGAAGATCTTACTTTTGCCGATTATGTTTTCAGTTGGCTCGGAAACTCAAACCTGTTATTGGCCATCATTAAGCTGATAGAAGACTCGATGAATGTGGAACACGATACAAAAATGGTAGGTGTACAAATTATATTACTGGTCGAAGATTCTATCCGTTTTTATTCGTCAGCTTTATCTGCTCTCTTCAAGATTGTATTGAAGGAATCTCGCGAATTCTCGAAAGAGGCTCTTAACGAGCACCAAAAGATGCTCCGGATGCGTGGCAGACCCAAGATTCTTCTTGCACGAAGCTATGAGGAAGCTGCCGTTATATATAAACAATACAAAAATAATATATTGGGGATAGTTACCGATATGAGCTACATGCACGGAGGTGTTAAAGAGAAACTTGCCGGATATAATCTCGCTAAATGGATAAAGACGCAAGACAGATTCCTACCTATTATATTCAACTCATCGGAGGTCAGTAACAAAGTATATGCTGATGAGCTTTCGTGTAGCTTTATTGATAAAAACTCAAAAAGTTATCCTCTTGACCTCAGGACTCAAATTGTGGAGCAATTTGGTTTTGGTGATTTTATTATAATCGATCCCGATACCGGAGAAGAAATTGTCCGCATAAAAAATCTGAAAGATTTACAGAAATCGATATTAACAATTCCTGATAAATCGTTGACTTACCACATGTCTCACAACCACTTCTCACGGTTTCTGTATTCCAGAGCCATGTTTCCCATTGCCGAGACTCTAAAAAAAATTGATGTAAATGACCTGACCAACATAGAAGAGGCACGAAAAATTATTTATGATACTATTGTTGAGTATCGGCGAATGAAAAATTCGGGTATAATTGCTGTCTTCGAGAAAGACCGCTTCGATGAGTTTTCCAATTTTGCACGTATAGGTAACGGATCATTGGGGGGCAAAGGGAGGGGGCTCGCTTTTCTGGGAAATATAGTAAAAACTAATTTCGAACTAAACGAACATCCTAATTTCCCGGTCTTACTTCCCAAAACGGTAGTGCTTTGTACTGATATTTTTGATGACTTTATGGAGTCAAACAATTTGTACCCGATAGCTCTATCGGATAAAAGTGATGAAGAAATCCTTCAACATTTTTTGGATGCAGACTTACCCGAAAGCCTGGATGAAGATTTTCTTACTTTCTTCGAAGCTGTCAAATCGCCTCTGGCCATACGCTCCTCAAGTTTGCTTGAAGATTCTTATTACCAACCTTTTGCCGGTATATACTCTACTTATATGGTACCTGCTTTAGAAGATAAGCAGAAAATGGTACAACTGGTTAAAGCTGCGGTAAAATCGGTTTATGCGTCAGTATTTTATGCAGACAGCAAGGCTTACATGACTGCTACTCAGAACGTAATCGATCAGGAAAAAATGGGTATAGTACTACAGGAAGTTGTAGGAAGCAGATACGGAGACCGCTTCTACCCCACAATGTCGGGGGTGACACGTTCTCTGAATTTCTACCCTATCGGTCACGAAAAAGCAGAAGAAGGTATTGCCAATATTGCATTAGGGCTTGGTAAATACATAGTGGACGGTGGAACAACACTTCGGTTCTCGCCTCACCACCCCAACAATATACTGCAACTGAGCTCGGTAGACTTTGCTTTAAGAGAAACTCAAAGGCAGTTCTATGCACTCGACATGAAGGATATTACTCAGGAATTTTCAATAAACGATGGTTTTAACCTGTTGAAACTAAATGTTAATGATGCTATAAGTGATGATTCGCTTCGGTTTATTGTTTCGACATTCGATCCTATCGACCAGGCTATATATGAGGGATTCTATGAGGGTGGACGCAAAATTATTTCATTTGCCAATATTCTTCAACACGAATTGTTTCCGTTGGCAAGCGTACTTCAAAAGGTTCTAAAAATTACACAATTTGAAATGGGAAGGGCTGTAGAGATTGAATTTGCCGTTAATCTAAAAAATAAAGATGAAGCCACCTTCTACCTGCTTCAGATCAGACCTATTGTTCAAAACAAAGAGGTACTGAATGAAGATCTGACCAAATTGGCTATTGAAGATACTATCCTAACCTCTAATAATGCTTTAGGTAATGGAATTATAGATGATGTATATGACATTGTATATGTGAAGACCGAAAACTTCAATGCTTCTAATAATCAGTTACTAGCTTATGAGATAGAAAAATTAAACAAACAGTTTACGGAAGAGGATAGAGGTTATATTCTGGTGGGACCCGGAAGATGGGGAAGCAGCGATTCCTGGTTGGGAATACCTGTAAAATGGCCTCATATAAGCAATGCGCGCCTTTTGGTTGAATCGGGCTTGGAGAACTACCGTATAGAGCCCAGTCAGGGCACTCACTTCTTTCAGAATCTGACTTCTTTTGGTGTGGGCTATTTTACGATCAACTCTTATTTAAAGGAAGACGGTACTTTTGACGAAGTATTTCTCAATAGTCAACCGGCCTTATATGAATCTGATGCCATTCGTCATGTAAGATTTAACAACCCTTTAGTCATCAAAATAAACGGAAAGAAAAAATACGGAGTGGTACTCAAAGCATAAAAAGAAGAGCTACTTAGAAAGTAGCTCTTCTTTTTATTATCAGGCGAATTATTATAGTATGCCTTGTGCCATCATAGCTTTAGCAACTTTCATAAAGCCTGCAATATTAGCACCCTTTACGTAGTTAATAAAACCATCAGCATCTTTTCCATATTTAGAACAATTCTCATGGATATCTTTCATAATAGTCTTTAATCTGTTGTCTACCTCTTCTACTGACCAGCTTAAGCGTTCCGAGTTTTGAGACATTTCTAAGCCTGATACCGAAACACCTCCTGCATTAGCTGCTTTACCCGGTGCATATAGTATTTTAGCATCTAAGAATACATTCACGGCTTCGGGAGTCGAAGGCATATTAGCACCTTCAGATACTGCAATAACACCATTCGCAACAAGCGTTTTAGCATCATCGCCATTCAACTCATTTTGGGTAGCTGATGGTAATGCAATGTCAGCAACTTCATTCCATGGACGACCTCCTGCAACATACTTACAGTTATACTTCTCTGCATACTCTTTGATACGTCCTCTGTAAAGATCTTTAAGCTCTTTTACGTACTCCAGTTTTTCTTTAGTGATGCCTTCGGGATCATAGATATATCCATCCGAATCAGATAATGTCATTGGAATAGCTCCTAGTTCAATCAATTTCTCACAAGTATATTGAGCAACATTACCCGAACCCGACACTAAGCACTTTTTACCTTTAATATCTATGTTTCGAGTTTTCAACATTTCCAATAGGAAATATACATTCCCATACCCTGTAGCTTCCGGGCGAATTAATGAACCTCCAAAAGTTAAACCTTTACCTGTAAACGTTCCTGTAAATTCACGGGCTAATTTCTTATACATACCAAACATGAAACCAACCTCACGACCTCCAACACCAATATCTCCTGCAGGTACATCTGTATCAGGTCCGATATGTCTCCAAAGTTCAGTTACAAATGCTTGGCAGAATCTCATAATCTCAGCATTTGACTTTCCTTTCGGATTAAAGTCAGAACCACCTTTTCCGCCACCCATAGGTAATGTTGTAAGTGAATTCTTAAAAGTCTGCTCAAAAGCCAAGAACTTCAAGATAGACAGATTTACCGATGAATGAAAACGTATTCCTCCTTTATATGGTCCAATAGCATTACTGTGTTGTACACGATATCCCATATTTACATGTACTTGCCCCTTATCGTCAACCCAAGTTACACGAAAAGAAAATATACGCTCCGGTATACAAAGTCTCTCAATAAGATTTACTCTTTCAAACTCCGGGTGTTGATTATATACTTCCTCTATTGACTCTAAAACTTCATGTACAGCTTGATGAAATTCGGGTTCATTCGGAAATCGACGCTTTAATTCAGATAAGGTTTGTTCTGTTTTCATTTAATAAAAATTATTCTGTTACTAATTCAAAAGATAAGTGAGATAACGAAAAGAATAAAGATAGTTTGTTTTTTACAGACTCGCAAATATAAAGTTATGATATTTTATTTTTCGATTAGCATAAAAAAGTCATAAATAAAACGAAAACAATAGAAAAAAGATATTCACAGAATGCGATCATGTTTTATTAATGCCATATTCTTCGACTAAACAGTTATTATAATGCAACATATCGGCAAATAAATAAACAAATAACTACACACATAAACCAGTATGATTCCCTATCAATATTTTCAATATCAAAATATCAACAAAACATTACTTAATTATCTAACATTAAGAAAAAATACCTTATATTTGTATCATAAATCTATAGACAGAATATACCATGAGGATAATAATCTAGGTATGTTCTGTCTTTTTTATTTAGGTTACAATTACGGTTATCAAAAGATTGTTTTATTTTTAAATTTTAGGTTATGAAACGTTTATTTATTTTAGCTGTGGCTATTTTTTCTTTAGGTTATGCTGCTTTTGCTGCAAACAATGACTACTCTTTTTTATCAAAGTTGAATGATAAAGAAAAATTCAACGGGTTAGTTAATTATCTAGAGGCTGATTACGAGCAACAGAGATATTTAAAAGAAATTTTCGAATTATCTTCTCAGAAAATGGAAAGAGCTTCTCGCAGTGGAGAGAACTCTGAAAAAGAAGTAAAAAAAGCACTAGCATTTAATCTGGCAAATACAAAAAGTATTTTATCTGCGGAACAATACAAAAAGTATCTTATAGTGTTAAATATGACTTCTATAAATAGTAATAATACTTCATTACTAGCCGAAAAATAAGAGTCAATCTCTTCCGATAGAAACAGATTTGTAATAAAACTGAAGAGCCTCCAAAAGATTTTGGGGGCTTTCATTCTTTATATATTTAATATTGAAATAAAATTAGAATCATCACAATTAAGTCAATAAAAAAGAAGCTGCCCTATTAAGGCAGCTTCTTTTTATAGTATGTTCTAAGCTATTATTGAGCGAAGAATATAGCAACACGGTTCCATGCATTTTCTTTGTATGGTTGTTCAGAAGAACCTTTCCATTCAGTTTGAATGCGGTCGCTACTAATTTTGTACTTGTCAACAAGAACTTTAGCAACGTTTTTAGCACGTCTTTCTGAAAGCTTAAGGTTATATGCAGCTGTACCAGTTAATTTATCAGCATAACCAACAATCTTAACTTTAGCATTTGGATTAGCTTTCAAGAATTGAGCTGTATTATAGATGCTAATTTCTTGATTATTATCAATATTAGCGCTATTCAAACGGAAGAATACTACATTAGGAATGTAAGTATCAGGAGCTACAGCAGCTGGTTGTACCTCTGGGCATGGAACTGCTGGAGGACAGTTAGGCTTGCGGTTTCTCAAGTCATCATTTTCTCTTCTTAATTTATTGATTTGTCCATTCAAATCATTAATTAGATCTTGATCCATAAGAACAGCTTCGTTAAAGCCAACTTTTCCTACTTTCAACATAAGACCTGCAGTACCTGTAGCGATACCATTCCAGTGAGTTTTACCTTTAGGACCTCTGTCAAATCTTTGTTCTACAATAAATCCACCCACTTCAGCAAAAGCAGATAATCTATCTGAAATTCTGAATGTATTCAACAAACTTGCGTTGAATGTAGGACCATTAAATCCACGTTGTTTGAATTTATCTTCGAAACGGTGATCATAACCAACTCCTACAGTAGGAATAAAGTTATAAAAACGATTTTCGTTGTATTTACCCAAGTAATTCGTTACGTTGAACATAAAGTCCACTGTAGCATTAACATGAGTCATGCTATACATGTTTTGACCTTGGTTTCCACTAAATGAATGGATTTTTCCACCTTGACCGCGGAAACGTGCTCCTAAGTATGGGTTAAACCATTTACCCACGAAAACCGAAGGATTAACAGTCATACGATCTAGAAAATCTGCATGTTGATCACCTGGACCAAAATAAACACTAGCACCTGCACCTGCACCGACAAACCAGTTATCCCAGAATCCGTTACGAGCAAAAGTTGCTTTTCTTCCAGCCTCAGCACTAACACCACTTTCTTGAGCAGTAGCACTTATGCCAGCAAGAGCTAAACACAAAAGTAAACTTACCTTTTTCATAATCAATTAATTATAGTTAAACAGTTTAATTCTATTTTAGTTGGTATTTTTTATACCAATTATAAATCAAATTTATACCTTCTTCGATTTCCACTTTATGCTTCCATCCTAAAGAATGCAACTTAGAAACATCTGTTAGTTTCTTTAGAGTTCCATCAGGTTTCTCAGTATTAAACCAAAAGTCACCTTTAAACCCTACTATCTTTTTAACCAGCAAAGCCAGTTCTTTTATCGATATGTCCGTACCTGTACCCACATTTATATGAGTATTTCGAACTTCCGTACATATACTAACATCTATTAACTCTAAAAAGTTCACAGACTCCATTACATGAACTGTAGCATCAGCCATATCCTCACTCCAGAGAAACTCTCTCATCGGCTTACCAGACCCCCAAATCTCAATACTTACATTTTGATCTGTGGACTGACTAATACCATATTTATTTAATATATATAAAATCTCTTTTTCGGTTGATTTATTATCAATACCTTCAATTGGTCGAGACTGAAGATCTAATCTGATAGAATCCCAATCATTTTCATACAAGCATTTTCCTAAATGCACTTTCCTCACCAAAGCTGGAAGAACGTGTGATTTTTCTAAATCAAAATTATCATTTGGTCCATATAAATTAGTCGGCATTACTGCTAAAAAATTTGTACCATACTGAAGATTATAACTTTCGCACATTTTAATTCCCGCAATCTTAGCTATTGCATAAGGCTCATTTGTATATTCCAAAGGAGACATTAATAATTCATCCTCCGAGATCGGTTGAGATGCTTCCTTGGGATATATACAAGTACTACCCAAAAATACGAGTTTTTTTACTTTTTTCAGATAAGCTTGATGAATAATATTATTTTGAATCATCAAATTTTCATAAATAAAGTCTGCCCGATATTTATTGTTAGCTATAATCCCTCCAACTTTAGCCGCCGCTAAAATCACATAATCAGGCTTTTCCTCTTCAAAAAACTGAGCAACAGCCAACTGATCCTTCAAATCTAATTCGCTATGTGTTCTTAATATAAAATTACAGTAACCACGACCTTTTAAATTAGCCAATATAGCTGAGCCAACTAATCCGCGATGTCCTGCTACGTATATTTTAGATGATTTATCAATCATTTTTCACTCAAAATAATTAAGTATTTTATAGCCTCCTTTTCTCAGAAATTCTTCTTTCTTCATCAAGGCAACATCATGACTCATCATATCTTCACATAATCCGTTTAAGTCATATGAAGGTTCCCATCCAAGCTTCTGCTTAGCTTTAGTATTATCGCCAATTAAGATATCAACTTCTGTAGGTCTAAAATAGGCAGGATCGACCCCTACTACAGAATTTCCAATTCTTTTTTTAAACTCTCCCAAATATTCGACACCAACTTTGTTCACAAATTTAATATCGTCAACATCAACAATAAAACCTTCTTCGAACTCATTATCTCCTTTAAAACCAACAGTCACCCCGACTTCTGCAAACGACATCTTAATAAAGTCTCTAATAGTCGTTGTTATTCCTGTGGAAATAACATAATCATCAGGTGTATCTTGTTGTAAGATTAAATACATTGCTTTAATGTAATCTTTGGCATGTCCCCAATCCCTCTTGCTTGAAAGATTGCCCATGAAAACTTTATCTTGAAGACCTAGTACAATTCTAGAGACAGCTCTTGTTACTTTTCTTGTGACAAATGTCTCTCCGCGAAGAGGAGACTCATGATTAAACAAAATACCGTTGCTTGCATGCATTCCATAAGCCTCTCGATAGTTTACAGTAATCCAATAAGCATATAACTTCGCTACAGCATATGGACTTCTAGGATAGAAAGGCGTAGTTTCCTTTTGAGGTATTTCTTGTACCAACCCATATAACTCAGAAGTTGAAGCTTGATAAATACGAGTTTTATTTGTTAATCCTAAAAGACGAACTGCCTCTAGCAACCTCAATGTCCCTATACCATCAGCATTTGCAGTATATTCCGGAATATCAAAACTTACTTTCACATGACTCATAGCTGCCAGATTATAAATCTCATCAGGCTGAACCTCTCCTATTATTCGAGTTAAGTTCATACTATCAGTCATATCACCATAATGAAGAATTAATTCTCTGTGATCTTCATGTGGATCTTGATACAAGTGGTCAATCCTATCTGTATTAAAAAGAGATGATCTTCTTTTTATACCATGGACAATATACCCTTTCTTAATTAGATATTCTGACAGATATGCTCCATCCTGTCCGGTTACTCCTGTTATTAATGCTGTTTTTGTCATTTAAAGTTCTGTTAAAAATCACTATTTGCGACTTTTTGAAGCCACAAATATAAAGATAAATATATTTTAAACAAAATAAACATTAACAAAAGAGCTTTTTAAACCAAATCATCAACTAAGATTGATGCTCTTTTCTCAATAAATCATTAACACTTTTAACCGGATTAAAAGTACTCAAAGGGACTTCCACAAATATAGTATTCCAGTCAGACATAGCTCCATTCCACAAACCGGGTAATTCCAAAGCCTTTAGAGCTCTTCCTTCTTTTGTTTTTTTACTTATAAAACCTGTATTTTCATCAATAAATGTTATGAGGTTAAATTTCTCCCCATTAAAATCTTTCATTCCACAAACAACATCAACAGGGTTAAAGTGTGTTCCTTTAACAAACAGATCCTTTTTGCGAGGATCGGTCAAATCTATCTGGGAACTTTCTAATATCTGCAAAGAGATAGTACCATCTTCATTCACTGCAAAAAACGGTCCACCACCAGCCTCTCCAACATTCTTAACCATACCACAAACCCTAATGGGTCTATTAAGCTTTTTCCGAAGGTATAAAACAAGTTCAGCATCCTCCAAGTATTTAGTATCCGGATTCTTTATATTTAATTCATCCTGTAAGAAATAAAGAATCTCCAAAAGCTCTTCCCGAGAATACACGCCAGAATCTATCAACTCCAAATAACTAAAAATCCGACTTTGAATATCTACCAAATATCCGGCAAGCACCTTTTTATAATAAGCTTCTCCGTCTTTAAACCTATCCGGGACAACATTATCAATATTCTTAATAAAAACAATATCAGCCGAAAGATCATTTAAATTCTCAATCAAAGCTCCATGCCCTCCGGCTCTGAATAACAAATCTTCTCCATCCCTAAATGGCTCATCATTTTCGTCTACAGCAATTGTGTCTGTTTTCTTTTTTTGCTCGCTAAAAGAAATATCAAATTTCGCCCCAAACATCCCCTCATAGTCAACGGAAACCTTCGAGGTCAATTTTTCGAACAACTCACGATGCTCCGGAGAAACTGTAAAATGCAAAGCAACCTCGTCTTTTGCAGATTTAGCATACATAACTCTTTCAACTAGATGCTCTTCAACCGGTGTTCTACTACCATTATTATATGTATGAAATTTCAGCAAACCCTTAGGCAGTCCACCATAATTCAAGCCACTTTTAAGAAGAAGAGCCTCTAAAACATCCCTATATCTACGAGAAGTAATTAAAGATTCAACATCTTCACCCTTTTCTCTTATACAGACAGAGTTCAGATCATCGAAAAACGCAAATTTTCGAATATTATCAAAAAACATCTTTACTGAATCAGTATCCGGAAGCTCTGATTTACTTTGTAGAAATTCAAATAAATCTTTAAACATACGGCTAGCCGCACCCGATGCCGGCACAAACTTAACTATGGAGCAACCCGATTGTGCATATTCATTCCATATAGCTACATACCTATCAGCAGCCTCTGGATCAAACACAGTAATACCTTTCCCCCCAGTCGCAAAATTTACAATTTCCAGAAAAGGAAATCCTGTTTTAAAACGATCAATTTGCTTTTGAACTTCAACAATGTCTACACCCTGAAGATTTAGTTTTTCAATATCTTTGTCTGTAAATATCTGATGCATAAGAAATCATATTTAGGATTAATATAACACAAATATAGAAAAGATATCCACTATCGGTATATTATAAAAGAAAAAAAGCAATCCTGACTAGGCTTGCTTTAATATATGAGAGG
Source organism: uncultured Dysgonomonas sp. (assembly GCF_934668725.1). Taxonomy (GTDB): domain Bacteria; phylum Bacteroidota; class Bacteroidia; order Bacteroidales; family Dysgonomonadaceae; genus Dysgonomonas_A. Next base: position 33,207 of record NZ_CAKUOF010000015.1, on the reverse strand, counting down.
GGGATATTATCTTAATTGATCTTCTTTATATCAAAAAGAAGCATTTCTGGATTGCGAGTTACGTCTGACAAACATCAGATATACACCTGCCAAAAATATAAATGCCAGAATATCGGTCGAAGTAAAATTAATATAACCGTTTCGAGACGACTGATTTCCTAAATTAAAAGATTGTCTGTAAGGCTTAATATTTTCATTAACAAATTCCGGGGTAGCACGTGCAGCCGAGAGAGCATCTTCCATCGGAAGAAAACTGGTTGGTGCTGCGAAAGATCCAGGTACTGAATTAGCAGCAAATGAAATAAGTAGCAAAAATGATAATACTACAAATCCTTTCTTTATTTTGATACCTAAATTTAACATAAACGTACTTTATTTTCAACGTGAATATTAACAATAAAATCACGATTTCGGGACAAAGATAATCATAGAAAAATTCTAAAACAATATCTTTCAGTCAATAAGATGCAAAATAGGCATTTTTTAACATTTAATCTCAAGAAAAACTCTTCATCTCCCGAGGCGTTATATACCTGATCTTCTCTGAATTATCAAATATCACATAACTATTAACAGTTAAACCTCTATTTTTGTTTAATAGTCGATCAGAAAATGAAGGATAAATCAAGCAAATATCTGTTTCTGGAATAGCAAACAAGGACTTCCTCGATGAATTAAAATCCAGATAATCAGAATTTAATAACACCCTCTCTAAAATCTCTTTTTTTTCTTTATCCAAGTAATATTTGTTAAGTCTATTATTTCCTGCTGAAAACATCATAATTGTTTTTCCGTCTTTTGTCATTAAAGGAATTGACAGGCAAATTACAAATGGCTTTTCTTCCGATAACTTTTGATTTATAATATATTTCCGGGTCGCTTTCAACCATATTGTCCCCAATAATAATAAAACTATAAAGGGTATGGCATACAAACTGATCAGACGATCTACATTAAAGAGATAAAGAAAACCAAATAATGCAATAAAAAGCACCCCGGATGGTGGAACTATAGCATAATTCTTCCATACTTCTTTCGCATAGAATGTACTTCTAAACTTTTCATTTTTTTCTAATCGCTGTATTTTATCTGCATTCATATTACGTATAATTTATCCCAAAAGTACAAATGTTTTTCCAGTGAATAAGAAAATAGAAGACTCAATAACTGGTTTATTTGAAATAAAAAAACAAAAACAAAACATCAATTGGATTGAAAATATTATTTTTACATTTCGTGTATATACATGTTTTTAGGATAAATAGTAAATATAGGTAATGAAAGATCGTATTGAACAAGAGGATGAATTTAAGTTTTTGCTAAACCAACTGTCTGCAAAGTCAAAAGACTTACAAATATCTTCAAAGGAAGAAGCTTTTATAAGATTTGCTATAAAAGAAGGGCTCACTCAAGGCATCTATAAAGTAGATGGTAACAAATATTCTCATCTCATTACCGTATTAAATACTGTACTTATTGTTATTACAGAAATCGGATTAAGAAAAGCTGCTGTAATAGCCAATCTTCTATACAGACCTGCGGTTAATAAGATAATCACAATAGAACAAATTAAGCAGACATTCGACTCAGAAGTTGCTGATATTGTAAAAGGCCTGTTGAAAATTAATCATCTCGAAGCGAATCAAACAACATTAGAATCAGAGAATTTCATCAAGCTTTTACTTTCGTTTGCCGAAGATATGAGAGTCATATTGATTATGATTGCCAACAGATTGTATCTGATGAGATCGGCCAATGAAGTAGATGAAGCCACCCGACTAAAGCTCTCTATAGAGTCGTCCTATATATATATACCTCTGGCACATAAGCTGGGGTTATACAATGTGAAATCCGAACTGGAAGATTTATACCTCAAATATACTGATCGCAAGACATATGATTACATATCTCAAAAATTAAATGAGAGCAAAGTCCTACGCGACCAATATATTGCAGAATTCATTGCACCTCTAGAAGAAAAACTGAAAGAAACAGGGCTTAAATATGATATAAAAGGCCGGGTAAAATCAATATACTCGATAAACAATAAGCTAAAAAAACAAAAAGTCGAGTTCGAGTCTATATACGATTTGTTTGCTATCCGGATAATACTTGATTCTCCTCAACCAAAAGAGAAAGCCGAATGCTGGCAAATCTATTCTATTGTGACGGATTTATATCAACCCAACCCTAAAAGGCTTAAAGATTGGCTGTCCATACCAAAGAGTAACGGTTATGAATCTCTGCACATTACAGTGATGGGACCACAATCTAGGTGGGTAGAAGTACAGATCAGAACCCGTCGTATGGACGAAATTGCCGAACGTGGCTTGGCTGCTCACTGGAAATATAAAGGTGTGAAAAGTGAATCGAATATCGACGACTGGCTCACGACTTTACGAGAAACCCTAGAAAATAAGAACATAGCCAATAACGAGAAGCTTGAAGATTTCAAACTGGATCTTTATGATGATGAAATTTACGTGTTTACCCCCAAAGGTGATTTACACAAATTACCCAAAGGAGCTACCATTTTAGATTTTGCATTCTCAATACATACTAAGCTCGGCTCTACTTGCATCTCCGGTAAGGTAAATGGAAAAAATGTATCTATTCGTCATAAACTGAACAGTGGTGACCAAATAGAAATTATGACTTCGGCTAATCAAACGCCCAAGCAAGATTGGCTGAATTTCGTCACAACGACAAAAGCTAAAAACAAAATACGCCAAAAACTAAAAGAAGAAGCAAACAAGCAAGTCGATTACGCTAAAGAATTACTTAAGCGTCGCTTCAAGAATAGAAAAATTGATGAAGACGAAGGTGTATTGATGCGTCTGATAAAGAAAAAGGGGTTTAAAACCGTTACTGATTTTTATATAAAAATAGCGCAGGAAAGTTTAGATGTAAACTCTGTGATAGATCAATATCTTGAATTAGAAAAACGAGAGGCAGAAATACATGACAAACATGAATTGGTCAGTGCAGAAGGATATACAATTCCGGCTCAAAATACAACTCAAAGTAACAGCAAGTCTACGGATGAACTAATATTGGATAAAGACCTGAAAGGGGTAGACTACGCTTTAGCCAAATGTTGTAACCCAATATATGGAGATGATGTTTTTGGTTTTATCTCATCACAAGGAATAAAGATACATCGAACTAATTGCCCGAATGCCCACGATATGTTTTCGCGTTTCGGTTATAGGGTTATACCTGCCAGATGGTCGGGAAAATCAGGATCAAGTTACACCATTATATTGCGTGTTGTAGGTGCTGACGATATTGGTATTGTAACCAACCTGACCTCCATCATTTCTAAAGAACAAGGAATAACACTACGTTCGATCAGTATAGATTCAAATGACGGATTGTTTCAGGGTAACTTATCCGTAACATTGCAAGATACAAATACGCTCGAAAGCTTGATGAAAAAATTGCGGACGGTAAAAGGTGTAAAACAGATCTCTAGATTAAATTAAGGTATCAAAGCTTTTTAAGAGCTTTTAGGTATAGAACAAAATACTCCCTATAACAAAACAAAATGAGGTTATTCAATATGAATAACCTCATTTATTATTAATAGAATAAGATATTACTTATTTACTCTGAAGCGTTCGTTTCCGTTCTTTATGAAATCAACGATTTGATTAGCTGCTGCTATCCCAGCATTAGTATTCGCCTCTGCTGTTTGAGCACCCATTTTTTTAGGCGTAGAAAAATATCTTCCTTCAAATTTCTCAACCATTTCAGTATGATTGGAAGGCATAATATCCGTTACATATTTCACATCTGTACGATCCTGCATCAACTTCACAATTTCGGCTTCATTGATAACTTCCTTACGAGCAGTATTTATCAATAATGCTTTTTTAGGTAGTTTATTCAACAATTCGTAATTGATCGAATTCTTTGTTTCTGCCGTGGCAGGTATATGTAACGAAACAAATTCGCAAGTAGAATACAATTCTTCAACTGTTTTCACTGCTTTTACGCCTTCTTTTTCGATAGCTTCCGCCGAAAGGAAAGGATCAAATGCATATACTTCCATGTTGAACCCTTTTGCAATACGGGCAACGTTACGCCCTACATTACCATAAGCGTGAATTCCCAGTTTCTTACCGGCCAACTCGGTACCCGATGTTCCATTGTAGAAATTACGCACTGCATATACAGCCAAACCAAAAGCTAATTCGGCTACTGCATTTGCATTTTGTCCGGGAGTATTCATTGCACATACTCCATGAGCAGTTGCAGCCTCCAAGTCAATATTGTCAAATCCTGCACCTGCACGTACAACTATTTTGAGTTGTTTGGCTGCAGCAAAAACATCTTTATCAAAAATATCGCTACGGATGATAGCTGCATCTACATTAGCCACAGCATCCAACAGCTGTTGTTTTTCTGTATATTTTTCGAGCAAAACCAATTCATAGCCCGCTGCATCTATTACATTCTTAATTCCCTTTACCGCTTCTGCTGCAAAAGGTTTATCTGTTGCTATTAATACTTTTATACTCATATCTGATTTGTATGTGAAAAGGTCTGCAACCTCTTATGCATTTTGTTTTTCAAATTCTTTCATTGCATCTACTAATGCCTGAACACCTTCGATAGGCATAGCATTGTAAATAGAAGCTCTAAATCCTCCAACTGAACGGTGACCTTTCAATCCGTCAAGACCTTTGCTTACTGCAAATTTCAAGAAATCGGCTTCTTTATCTTCGTGACCTTTCGCCATTACAAAACATACGTTCATCAATGAACGGTCTTCTTTAGCTGCAGTTCCTACGAACAATGGATTTCTATCTATTTCGGTATACAATAAAGCAGCTTTTTCTTTGTTCTTTTTCTCCATTGCAGGAACTCCACCATTAGCTTTTAACCATTTAAGAGTTTGCAAAGCTGCAAAAATAGGTACTACCGGAGGAGTATTAAACATAGACTCGTTATCGATGTGTGTTTTATAATCCAACATCGTTGGTATCTTACGAGAAACTTTCCCTAAGATATCATCTTTTACGATAACAAATGTCAAACCGGCAGGAGCCAGATTTTTTTGCGCTCCACCATATATAATACCATACTTAGTTACATCGATTACTCGTGAAAATATATCTGATGACATATCGGCAACTAAAGGCACCGGAGAATCCAAATCGGTATGTAATTCGGTTCCGAAAATAGTATTATTAGTTGTTATGTGGAAATAATCCGCATCAGCAGGAATAGTATAATCCTTTGGTATGTATGAAAAATTATCGGCTTTTGAGCTTGCTACTTCGATAACTTCGCCAAACAATTTTGCTTCTTTCTGAGCTTTACTTGCCCATGTTCCTGTATTAAGATAAGCGGCTTTTTTCTCCAAAAGGTTAAAAGGAACCATGCAGAACTGCAAGCTGGCACCTCCACCTAAAAATATTACAGAATAGCCTTCAGGTATATTCAATAATTCTTTAAACAATGCGATAGTTTCATCCATTACAGCGATAAAATCTTTACCTCTGTGGCTAACTTCCATAAGAGATAATGTGGACGAATTGAAATCTAAAATAGCTTTTGCTGTTTCTTCGATTGTTTGTTGTGGTAAAATTGAGGGACCTGCGCTAAAATTGATTTTTTTCATATTTGCAAGAATTTGAATCGTTCTTTTCTATTATGGTTTTAAGGTCTCAGACCTTTTTATTTCATGATTAGATGACTTTATCAACTAAGAACTCCAAATTTAATAAATATATTTGAAAATGGCACTCTTAAAATAAAATGAGTATATATTACTTCTGATTTTATTTCTTTATGTCATTAAACAGATAGGTTTTACCATCTACATGATAATAATAAAGACCATCATTTTTAGCTTTTTCTATTCCTTTTTCTGAAATTTTATAGCCCATCACCTCGGAGAGGATATAATTAAAATTTGTAGTATTTAATCTTCCATCAACAAGATATTTATGGATAATATGGTTAGTATCAATTGTATCATTATTAGGTATCACAACAAAGGGAATCATAAACTGATCCATATCTTTATCCAGAAAGCCATGCCCTTTGTTTATGATCTCTCCGTGATCCGAAAAATAAAAGACAAGCGAGGAAGAGGCTGCTTTCGTATCTAGTTTATTAACTATTGTATTATACAACAACCCGATAACCCGATCGGTATGATGTATGGTTCGATCATAATCTAAGGTTGTATTAAAATCATTGGTTACGACTCGGCAATCTGCCTTATCGTATTTCTCCTTATACTCGAGATGACTCCCTTTAAAATGAATAAAAAATATCTGCTTAATTTTAGGATTATATAATTTTTCAACAATCGGGATTAACTCCAGATCATCTTTCTGAAAATTGAAAAAACAGGAAGTGTCAGCATACGAAGCAATTAATCCGATATAACTGTCATGCATCCCTATTTTATCCTGATTAGATATCCAATAAGATTCATACCCGGCATCATTAGCCAGAGCAACTGCATTCTTGTTATCAACCAATGGTTGGCGATCCAATGGTGTGGCAAAACTCAAAGACAGCCCTAAAGCGTCCCGTGTAATGGATGCAGGAGATACAGCATGGTAGCATGATAAACGATCAGCATTTTTCAGACTATCAAGAAATGGAGTCGTTGGCAAATTATACCCATACAGGCTATAGTGCGTTTGCAAAGAACTTTCGCCCAGAACTACAAAAATAGTATTAGGACTATTTGAGGTAGTGAAAAAGCTTATTTCTTGAGGTAAAGTTTTAGGTTTAGCTAATTCGGTTTTGAACCGATACATTTCCTGACAGTAAATCACAGTGGCAAATCCCACATTCGTAAGAAGGGGAAGCCTCACCCCCAAAACGGAATGGAAATGCATAAGTGATGAGATTCTCAATTCTTCAGGAACTTTTCTTCTTTGTGACTTATTCATCAACAGGTAAACAGAACCATAACAAATACCAAAACTGACAATTACAAGTAGAATAGAGAGTAAAATAAAAGGCTTTTTAGATTTGAGCTCTCGGTAAGCCAGATATAAGATCGCACCTGTAACAATAAGCAGAGGGATAGCTATGTAAGAATACATTTTGATTGCTCCTAAAGCCTCATGTTTATTGGTTTCAATAACAGAAGAAAACAAACCTAATGTGACTTGAGACGAAAAAGCAATGGCCAAAGTGGCTTCTATAGATATTATTATTGCCAGTAATAACACAAATATTATGGCAACCCTTTTGATATGAGAGATAAGATTTAAAAGAGACAGTACGATAATAGCATTCAATGCAGCATATACCAAGCTGCTTGCATGTGTAGACAAACTGAATGATTGAACCAAAGGATTCCAATCAATAAACACAGTTCTCAAATAAAAGGCTAATAAAAAAAAGTAGAGAAAACAAAAAACAGAAAATCTATATTGTTGTAATACTCTACTTATACGTGTTCGAAAATGTAATAGTTTCAATATTCTATTTTATCATCTTTTTCTTCCCACATCCGAAAAGCTGATAATGCTTCCTTATGTAGTATTTGAGTAGAAGGGATACTTCTCTCTTCCGGTTTAAGTTCGATTTGTTCGTATATAAATGAGTCGTCAAAACCAATATTTTTGGCATCTTCCTTACAACATCCGTAATATATACGGTCGATACGAGCCCAATAGATAGCCGATAAGCACATGGGGCAAGGTTCGCACGAAGTATATATTTCACATCCGTTCAAATCGAATGTATTGAGTTCTTTACAGGCTTTGCGGATAGTAGTTACTTCTGCATGAGCTGTAGGATCATTATCCAGAGTTACACAGTTGGAGCCTTCGGCTACAACTTCTCCGTTCTTCACAATTACAGCCCCAAAAGGACCACCACCATTTTTCACACTATTTTCGGCCAACTCAATGGCTCGTTGCATATATTTTGGATTCATTTCTAATAAGTTCCGTTAAACATTTCACATTCACCACTTCTTACGCCCCATTGATAAAGCATAACATAATACTCCGGTTAGGGTTAAAAAGCAACATTGCTAAAACGAAAATAAGTTTTACAAAATTATTTTTTGTGTTTCAGCTCTTTATTTATTTTTTCTATATAATCTAAAATTTCCTCTCCGCCGATTCGATGTTCGGAAGAGGTTATAAATATAGGAGGCAATTCTTCCCAAGTCTCTTCGAGCTTTTCTGTATATTTTGCAAGATTTTCTTTGACTTTCGATTTACTCAGTTTATCTATTTTGGTGAAAACTATTGCAAATGGAATATCATTCTCGCCCAACCACTCCATAAATTCCATATCAATTTGCTGAGGATCGTGACGGCTATCAAGCAATAGAAAAAGATTGGTAAGATCATCTCTATTGAGAATATAATCTTCTATTATTATACGGATGGCTTCCCTACCCTCTTTACCTCTTTGAGCATATCCATAACCGGGGAGATCGACCAGATACCACTCTTCATTTATGATAAAATGGTTTATCAATTGAGTCTTTCCGGGTTTCGACGATGTCATTGCTAACCCTTTATGGTTAGTAATCATATTTATAAGAGAAGATTTACCGACATTAGACCGACCGATAAACGCATATTCGGGTTTACCATCTGTCGGACATTGCTTATAATCCGTGTTGCTTATAACAAACTTAGCATCTTTTATAATCATTGTTTATATTTTAGGTGCTTTACAAATGTACAATACTTGGCTCTATATCGCAAAAAAATATTATCGAACATGCTTCAACGACTTGATTAAACTTACTAAAAGCGTAATACTTAACCCAAACATCGAGACTACGGCATACGAATATCTCAGATTGGTAAGTTCGGCTATGTATCCGATAATAGGAGGTCCGAGCAGAAAACCAAAAAAGCTCACACTCGAAACGATAGTCAGTGCAATACTCGGAGAACCTTTGGTATTACGTCCGGCTATACTATATATGGTAGGAACAATACTGGATATTCCGAATCCGACAATCATAAAACCAATAGCCGAAGGGATAAGATAGGGAAATAATACAGAAATCATCAATCCGGTAAAAATCAGTATTCCACCCAATTGCAAAACTCTTTTCTTTCCTATTCTTACAGATAACTTATCAGTCAGAAACCGCCCGATAGCCATAAAAGTCATCACAATGGTAAAACCCATAACCGTAATCATTTCGGGAGCGTGTACCACTTCTTTAAAATAGACGCCACTCCAGTCGAACATGGCACCTTCGGAACACATCCCGAAGAATCCGATCAATCCTAACTGAACGAGTAATAGTTCAGGCTTTTTAAATATTGTCTCTTTCTGTTCTGTATTCTTTTTAGGTGGATCGGGTATCAAGTCTTTCAACCTGAAAACCATCAAGCCCAACATAACTATGGCAATTATAATAAAATGAATATAAGGTTCGATCCTGAATGGAGCAATAGACAATGCAAAAACAGAACTCAATGCACAGGCAAAACTCCATCCTCCATGAAAAGATGACATTATGGGCCTTCCATAGATTTCCTCCATCCGCAAACCTTGCGTATTAACTGCTATATTCAGAAAGTTAGAGCACAATCCGAAAAAAAATAAACTTACAAAAAGCATTGTCGAGTTTACGGCAAGCCCCAGTGTTACGAGTATAAAGCAATACAAAACCATCGCAATGGCCAACATACGGATACTTCCATACTTGGCAACCCAAGCTCCCGAAACAGGCATAGCTGCCAACTGCCCCAAAGCTGGAGCAAACAAAACCGTACCCAGAGCAGCTTCGCTCATCGACAAAGAGGTTTTGATGTCGGGAATACGGCTCGCCCAACTGGCAAAACCAAGTCCTTGAATAAAATAAAATGATAATATAGCTAAACGTGCACGTCCTTTTGTGGTTTTCAGCACGTATTCATATTCTGACATAACTAGAGGATTCGATAATTGATCTTGCAAAATTAGAATAACTTTTGCTTGATATGAAACTTCGAAGCCAATATATTTAGTAATTTTAAGGTCGCAAGGTCGCAGACCTTTTTATTGCTTTGGCATGTATAACAACCCGATGTCGCTATGGTGATAAAACATCGTATTAAATAGTTGAAGTTATTTATATCTTTAGACTCTCTCTTTCACTTAAATTACAGAAGTTATGTCCGAAAAATTAGTTGAAACCGTAACCGAAAAGGTCAAAAAATATCATCGTGATACAGTAGCTCATTACAAGCATCTGCATCAGAACCCTGAACTTTCTTTTGAAGAAGAGAATACCTCATTATATGTCGAAAAACAATTACAGGAATGGGGGGTAGAATACCGAAATAAAATTGGAGGCTATGGCATTCTGGCTTGCATCAAAGGCTCGAAACCTTCTTCCAAAACAATCGCCCTTCGTGCCGATATGGATGCACTTCCTATCACGGAGCAAAACGACATTGATTTTAAATCGAGAAATGAGGGGGTCATGCATGCATGCGGACATGACACTCATACGGCAAGCTTATTAGGGGCTGTCAAGATAATCAACGAAATGAAAGATCAATTTGCAGGAACTATCCTCTTTATCTTTCAACCCGGAGAAGAAAAACATCCGGGAGGGGCAAGCCTCATGCTCAAAGATGGAATTTTTGACACCTATAAACCTGATATAATTATCGGACAACATGCCTATATTGATTATCCTGTTGGTACAGTCGGTTTCGAACCGGGTACTGTTATGGCCTCCGCTGATGAGGTTCATATCCGAATAAAAGGACAAGGAGGTCACGGAGCAATACCACAAGATCTTAACGATACGGTACTTGCCGCATCTCAACTGGTTGTATCTATGCAACAAATAGTCAGCAGACGCTCCAACCCTTTTAAGCCTTGTGTGCTTTCATTCGGTAAATTTATTGCAGATGGTGCTACTAATGTTATACCCAATACGGTAACTCTGGCAGGTTCGCTTCGCTGTATGGATGAGGAAGAAAGAAACAAATTGAAACCAATCATTCGTGATATCGCCATTCATACAGCCAAAGCATACGGCTGCGAATGTGACATCGAGATATATGACGGTTATCCATGCACTTTCAATGATGAGGAAGTTACACGCATGGCAAAATCTTTTGCTGTTGAATACTTGGGTGAAGACAAAGTTAGAGGTTTACCTAAAAGAATGACAGCCGAAGACTTTGGCTTTTTCTCTCAACTCTATCCTACTACCTTTTATAGATATGGAGTTATTGGCGGACAGCATTGCACCGGATTACATACTCCAACATTTCTGATTGATGAGGAAGCCTTAAAAACTTCAGTAGGAACTATTGCTTATTTAGCTTTACGATATTGTCAGATATAAAACTAAAAAAAAAAATCATCTCCCTCTTCCTAACCGGATACAAACCTCAGGTTGTGAAGCAGGGAGACAACCCTCTAATATACAATTATAACTGTCGTCGTTAATACTGTTTAACTTATAAAACACATAATTTATTTATAATTTGGACAGTATAACTGTATCTCTTAAAACACACTACACATATAATAAATAATTCTGATCACTCGAAAACTGCTGTTTGCGAAATATTCAAAGACCAAGCCGCAACATTTACTTGTACGCTAAGTGACGATGGAGCTTCGGAGCTAAATGGATTGCTAACACCCAGACCTTTTACTACAGTTTTGATACTATAAGTATTGTTACGCTTAATATAAGTATGCCCATCAGTTGCTCCAGAAACGGTAGACGCTGTTCCTTCCTTATTTATAACTACAGGAAAATAAGTATATCCACTGGCATCTACACGCCCTGGTACATTGCTGATATAAACATTATTTTGTTTGACTTTTGCTCTTATCACCAAGATAGTAGGATAAGCCATCACATTATTTACGGGTTGGTTTTCATACAGATAAAAATAAGTATTATTATTGCTAGCTGCAGTTGTCAAGAAATTATCTGATCCCGATAATACAGTACTTGCTGATGGGAATAAGTCGCCCGAGCCGGAAAGACCTTCATAATAAGCTGCTGGAGCAGATGCTGTTCCTAAATTTGCGATTGATGAGCTTTTTGATGCATTTATCACAAACGCAGTCAAGTCGTCAAAACTATATTCGCTACTTTGCCATTGCATATCTTCAATTTTCACACGAGAAACCAGTCTTGTCAGAGAATAAGAATGTGGAGCCAAAGAAGTTCCATCCGAAACGCTCGACGAATATCCAATATAATTTTTGCCGGGTAGAATAGTCACATCAACTATATTGGTCGCCATAGTCAGACGACCATTATCTTTCTCATTTTTCAAGTCAGCAACTGCCTTTTTCAAATCATCTAATGTTTTTATTGAGGAAGCATCACTGGCGTAATTTGCCAACACAAATATTTTTTTCGCACCACTTGTTACTGCAATATTATCTACCTTTGTAATTGTATTAGCTGTACTAGTTGCCGATTTATATGCTTCAAGAGAACCATCTGCATTAAATACGAATGCATCCAGTTTTAACACCTTTTCCTCCTGATTAGGATTGCCTGTCGCTCTCGTTTCAACACCGCCAGTTCCGGCAATCTGCAAACTTATACTTGCCGATTTTACTGATACAGGAGACACCGGTACATTCTCTTCAGCTTTCTCACATGACACTGTCATGAATGCGATAGCTATTAATAATAAGCTTTGTAATTTCATTTTGTTTCTTTTTTGTGATTCTTTTTTATTATCTATGAACTTATATGAAGTCTTTTATTTTTTACTATAAAATATTAAATCAAGAGTCATTATGCTTCTACTGCAATTGTATTATTTCTCCTTTTTAGGATCGCATATAACATACCGATCATAACAATACCGAGTAAAGAATGTGTTGCCGGAGCATTTACGGGGGTAGCTTTCGGCATTCTTAACTCTTGATAAAATCTATATCTTTCGTCCTGATTACTTTTATCCTTATTTATATTTGACCAGAAGTTGCTGAAATAATCCGAAAACATATACTTTTTGAAAGTCTCAAAGTTGGGTAAATGACTAAACATATCAATCAGATAAGAGAAATTAGACCATGAGCTTGTCCAATAAGGATTATCCATATAACCTGTCTCAACTTCAAAATACGATTCAATCCGTTGAACATACATTTCATTATTACTATAATCATTATTCGGGTTATTGGGATTTGTATAACCATTCCCATGGTCATATCGGGCATATTTATGTTTTATCTCCTGCTCGTAATAAAGTTCACTCGGTAATTCTTGAGCAACACTAAATAGAGAAATAAGTACGAACAAGAATAATATGCTTAGTTTTTTCATTAAAGTGTATTTTTATAGTTTATTATATTCTTATTTTACAATGTTTTGCGTATTATTTATGAAGAAAAAAAATGCAACAATGACCATAGAGATCCAAAATAATAGTCATATCTAAATCAATGTTTTACATAGTGTTTTTTCATAAACATGTTTAATCGAAAAATGAAAAAGATTAGATAAATAAGAGAAAAAAGGGTATTTGTTAATAGTAATTTTGATAATTCTTTCCGATTCCATAAAACTCGTTTTATTTACCCAATTTATTTTTAAGATATATACAGCTATTATTTTAGCAATTATTACACGATTTTTAGCACACAAAAGTTAATCGCGTTAAAAATTAACATAAGGATCCTGATCACCAAACCAAAATAGAGTCAAAAACACCCGTACATGGCTCAGTAAGACATAGAAAGGACAATCAGCACTAAAAATTTAACACCGATATTCAATCATTTAATAAATAATTTGGATAAGCTAATTTAAGCGGTCTTTTACCTCAAGTAACATATTGTAAATTCAAATTTTGTTGATATATAATAATTTCCCCTTTTTTATATGCGATCTTTCTACTACCTATAAATACACTACAGTTATCTTAATTTATTTTCGACAATCTAAGATCCAAAACAATTATTTGATTACCTAAACCCAAACAATCTATATTTTCAAATAACATTTCTCGGATTGAAGATTTCACATTTGAATGAAAGACGATCATTTTATTACATCTTTCTATTTTTAATAACATAAGTTTGATTTATTACTTTTCAGGGAGTAAAAATATATATAAATTATCGCAAGCCGATACTAATTTTAGTGTTTTTACTAAATTCGTAGCAACCAATTTCAGAAGATAGTAAATAGATATTTGCGAAAAAAGAGTATTTAACAAAATGAAACACCTAAATAGACACAAAGCAGATCATAATATCTCTTAAAAAGACAAAAAAGGAGTATTTACATAAATAATACTCAATATTTAGCAAAATATTTAAATTATAAAAAAGTGAGAAAATGGATAAAAAAAATCAATCACGCCCAATAAGAGAAACCGCAGTACGCTGCTTCCTGAAGAAAGCAAAGCGATCCACCTCTCCACTTTGAGTAATAAGAGTGGAGCAACGCTTCAACGAATCAATCCATTCTTTTTGAACATCTGACACTCTTGGACTTTGAGAATCCAAGCCATTAATAGCCAACACCCTAAGATGAGACACCCCAACTATCTCAGATTCGAAGTGTGAATGGGAGGCTTCCAAATCAACATTGGCTAAATACAAGGCAACCTTTGTTCCGTTCTTATAAACCCCGGATATAGCTAAAGTCTCCAACTCATTTATCAACTCCAGCAACTCCCCCTTTAACAGCTCGAGCTCTTCGGTAGTTATGAGATTTAATTTAAAAAAATAATTTATATCTTTTATTATCGAGTTGAATATCTCACGGTCAAGTATATAAACAGCTCTCTGTATACTACGGCTTTCTATTATAAAATCGCGGTGAGCCTGCAACGCCTCTTCCGACATTATAATTTCAGAGAAAGATATCGAAGACTGTGATTTATTAACTTGGTAATACCATCGGTAAAGACGAAACTTAGCTAAGTTATCAAAAGGAAGATAAAAAGAGTAAGGTAAAGTGCTGAATGCAAAACGAGCTCTTACATTCTTTTGAGTACGCAATTCTCGAAAAAATTCAATATACCCATTTACCCGATTGCAGTAATCAGCATTAAGGTTGTCTATATCCAATACATTAAGATCAAAGACTGCTCGGTCTTGATTTTCAATCCCAACAATAGCATCTAATGAAAAGCCCATCTTTAGAGATACTTTTGCTACTTCTTCGAATGTAAAAGGAACTTCTCCTCTTAATCGCCGATAAATAGCCTCGCGACCAATAGGCAATAATTCCATCAATTCATTGATTATATTGCTACCCATTGGAACTGAGCTTTTTATCACAGAAACAACTTGCTCATTAAGATTGTATTTGCCTTTCATATACTAAATAAATAACTAATAATATAAATAAATTCTAACGAATGAGCAGTTATCCCTTAAGAAAAAAGTGAGTCACTTCTTTCTTTAAACTATTCCGAATAAGCAATGCACTTCTTTATTATCTCTACTCAAAACGACTAACTCAAATGCCTTCCTTATTAGACACCAACTGTTCACTAACGCCATATCGACATAGAAACAGACAAAACTAAGAATATGTTCAAGAAAACTTAACAAAAATACACACCTGAAGAGGATTTTTATTTTATCCCTAAAAAATATCACAATAAACTCAATAAAATAACCATTTTTGAGCAAAAGAAAGAGACATCTAATAATTATTAGATGTCTCTTTCTTTTGTTACTTTTTATTTTTATTTCCTCAGGATATATTCTTCTTCGATTTCACCTTTTATTTTATTACCATCAACATCCAACTGAGTCAAGGTATTTTCACCCACAAAATATTGATTTGGTTTCTCCTCACCTTCCAATGTTATTGTATTACCTTCTTTATTCCAAGAATAAGTTCCTTTTGAATTAATAGCACTATTACTCTTACCTACATAAACTACTTTTTTAGTGTAAGTACTATCTGATAATTCAATCACGACATCCATACCACTTCCTGAAGCAGTAGGCAACACACCTTTATATATACCTTTATAATCCAGTGAATTCATCGCATTATGGTGATCATCCACTACAACCACTGTGTCTGTAACTTCCATTACTGTGCCTTCAACAGCCACTTCTTTTGGCTTATTGTTACAACTAAATAAGGCTAATGCAAATAATAAAACTATTCCCTTTTTCATATAATATAAATATTAAAAAAACTTTGTGCTTATGACTAAAATAAACAGATGGGCACCCCAAAATGTTTATCATATCTGAAAAACTTAACAAGTATATATATAAATTTTCAAAAAACGCATTTATGAACGAACTTTTATATACTTAGCTGTCTTTAATCTATTTGACAAGACAATTATTAAAAAACTTTGAGTAACTTTATGCGATTTTAAGAAGTAAAAAAGAATTATGATTAAACCGATTACAAAAAGTATCGATTTAGGTGATGGAAGGTCTATCACCTTAGAAACAGGAAAATTAGCAAAACAGGCAGACGGTTCTGTAATGTTAAGAATGGGTGACACCATGTTATTGGCTACTGTATGTGCCGCAAAAGATGCAAATCCGGGTGTAGATTTTATGCCTTTGCAAGTTGAATATAAAGAGAAATTTGCTGCTGCAGGTCGCTATCCCGGTGGATTTCTTCGAAGAGAAGGCCGTGCTTCGGATTCTGAGATCCTGGTATGCCGTCTAGTAGACCGAGCTTTACGTCCATTATTCCCGGACGATTATCACGCTGAAGTATTTGTTACTATAACAATGTTTTCATCGGACGGTGTGAATATGCCCGATGCGCTTGCAGGACTTGCAGCATCTGCTGCTCTTGCTGTATCAGATATTCCATTTAATGGTCCTATCTCCGAAGTGAGAGTAGGTCGCATTGATGGCAAATTTGTAGTAAACCCTACATTCGAGCAATTAGCTAAAGCCGATATGGACATCATGGTTGGTGCCACTATCGATAATATAATGATGGTTGAAGGTGAAATGAAAGAGGTTTCGGAGGCAGAAATGCTAGAAGCTATTAAAGTTGCACACGAAGCTATTAAAGTACAGTGTCAAGCACAAATCGAATTGATGGAGCTTTGCGGAACAACTGTAAAAAGAGAATACTGTCATGAAGTTAATGACGAAGATTTACGCAAAGATGTGTGGGATAAGTGTTATGCTAAGGCATATGCTATTGCTGCATCATGCAACACCAACAAACATGAGCGTATCGCAAACTTCAATGCAGTTGTTGAAGAGTATAAAGCAGCTCTAACTCCCGAAGAATTGGCTGAAAAAGGAGCATTAATCTCTCGCTACTATCACGACGTTGAGAAAGAGGCAATGCGCCGTTCGATTCTTGATGAAGGCAAACGTCTGGATGGTCGTAAGACTACCGAAATTCGCCCTATCTGGTCTGAGGTAGATTATCTACCCGGAGCCCACGGATCGGCTATCTTTACTCGTGGTGAAACTCAATCGTTGACAACTGTTACTCTAGGAACTAAACTAGACGAGAAGATTGTAGATGATGTATTATTTAACGGTAAAGAACGTTTCTTGTTACATTATAATTTCCCTCCATTTTCTACAGGTGAAGCTCGTCCACAAAGAGGCGTAGGTCGTCGCGAAATCGGTCACGGAAACTTAGCTCATCGTGCTTTGAAACCAATGATCCCTGCCAATTATCCATATGTAATTCGTATCGTATCCGATATTCTGGAATCTAACGGATCGTCGTCTATGGCAACTGTTTGTGCAGGAACATTAGCACTTATGGATGCCGGAGTAGCCATAAAAAAACCTGTAACAGGTATTGCAATGGGACTTATCTCTGAAAACAAAGGAACAAACTTTGCCGTACTTTCGGATATTTTGGGTGACGAAGACCACTTGGGAGACATGGACTTTAAAGTTTGTGGAACCAGAGATGGTATCACTGCCACTCAAATGGATATAAAGGTAGACGGATTATCATTCGAAATATTAGAAAAAGCATTAAACCAAGCTCGCGAGGGTCGTTTACATATCTTAGGTAAAGTATTGGAAACTATTTCCGAGCCAAGAACCGATCTTAAACCAAATGCTCCACGCATCGAAATCATAATGATCGCCAAAGAGTTTATCGGTGCTGTTATCGGACCTGGTGGAAAAATCATACAAGGTATCCAAGAAGAAACAGGTGCTACTGTAACTATCGAAGAAATAGACAATCAAGGTCGTGTCGAAATATCTGCAACTAACAAAGCTTCAATTGATGCTGCAATGGCTCGAATCAAAGGTATTGTTACCGTTCCTGAAATTGGAGAGGTATACACTGCAAAAGTTCGCTCAATAATGCCATATGGTGCTTTTTGTGAATTCTTACCCGGTAAAGACGGTTTACTTCATATCTCGGAACTATCTTGGGATCGTGTTGAAACAATCGAAGAATCGGGACTTAAAGAAGGCGATATGATCGAAGTTAAACTGGTAGATATTGACGCTAAAACAGGCAAAATAAAACTATCACGTAAGGCTCTTCTTCCTCGTCCTCCTCGTCCTGAGAGACCGGTAGTGAAGAAAGACGCAGAAGCTCCCCAAACAGACGCTCCTGCTGCTGAATAATAAAACTAAGGTTCGTTATATATAGAAAAATAGGCTATTCGATTAATTTCGGATAGCCTATTTATATTGATACAAAAAACTCGAAGGAAGTTTATATCCCATTAACACAAATTCAAACACCTATTCTTTTGCTTTAATAGGTATCCACACTTCTTCTGTAGCCTGAGGATCGTCCGGCCTATAATGTTCGTCCATAACTTCAAATTGTTCTCTGTTGTCAAATATATAAGGAGAATTGGGCAACCACTCACTGAAGATAAATTGATAGGTATTCATAAAATCGGCAGCTATTCCTTTGTAAATAAAAACAGCATACAACCCTCCTTGCAGTGTATATGATTCCATACCATCAGGGATAACATTCAAATGAGAAACTTCTACTGCTGCCCATTTCTCAAATACCATGTCTTTATCAAAAGCGACAGTATCAGGATATATCTGAACAGAAAGAAGATTCGTATTGACTGTCTGAAATATGCTATTTCGTCTCGGCATAAATTGTTGCCATAATTCTTTTGTTTTTACACCATTTTCCAACAAAGTAAGCTGCACCCGTTTTCCTACAATTATTTTGGGCATAATAACTTCTATCCGAGGATCTTTTATTTCTTTATTCATTATAAGTATACTCTAGAAAACAGCCCATTAAAGAATAAGCTGAGATAATAATATTATTGACCTGTTTTCAAAAAGAAAGTCATATTCTCTATCGCTTTTTGAGATAACCGCTCTTTTGACTCTCGTGTAAACCCTGCTGATTTATCATAGAGTATTATATTATCCATTTCTGAAAATTCTTTGTAATATATCCCTGCACCATCTGCATCAAAAAAAGCGAAAGAAGTTTTATCCGCATTCATAGACTTTACAAAAGCTTCTTTATCAAACAGAGGCCCGAAAGAGGTATTAATAAATACTGAATTTTTCTTCTTACAGGCAAATTCTTCTTCATTAACCAGAACTGTATAGCGAGGCAAATGAATAGTAACAACATCAGAAGTAGCCATCAATTCTTTAAGAGGCAAAAATCGCGCTCCTTTAGTTTCTTCATCCGGTTTACGTGTTTTACTGTAATAATAAACCTTCATGCCAAAAGAACGAGCTCCCGTAGCCACCATTTTACCCAAAGTACCCATACCTATTATTCCAATACTCTTTCCCCCAAGCTCGCAAGGCTCTTCTTTCCATTGATATTTGCCATATCCCTTGCCCAGATTGATTAGCTGGCTAAAAATAAATTCAACAACACCTTCGTCTCCATAATCTTTTACTCCCTTAACCACAATCCCCCTTTCCCGTGAAGCAGGAATATCAACACTTGAAGTCTCTTCACTGAAAAGGCTGCAACACATGCCGATATATTTCAGGTTGGGAGCAGCATTTATTATTCGTGGAGTGAACCGGGTTTGAAAACTTACTAAAACACAATCGCTATCACCAATCCGCGCAATAACTTCTTCCTCCGACGAAGGGTAACTCCAAAACAAACTCAGAGGTTCTTTAGACAGTTTTTGAATTTCCGGGATTGCATTTTCGGTTAAACGACAAGCGTCAATCATCGTTATTTTCTGAAATTTCATAGATAGATTACTTTAAAGGTCACAAACCTATATTATTATTTTGTAAATATTAGCTGGATTCAAACATACCGAATAAAATCCAATTTACCTAAAATAACCTTGTTGACACAAATAATACAAAAAACGCTTCCGGAAAAACTCCGAAAGCGTTTTTTATCATTAATTATTTATTACAGCGAATGATTTATTACATCATCCCACCCATTCCGCCGCCCATAGGAGGCATTGCTGGAGCTGCATTTTCTTCTTTCTTATCTGCAATGATACATTCTGTAGTTAAGAACATACCAGCAATAGAAGCTGCGTTTTCAAGAGCTACACGGGCAACTTTAGCCGGATCAATTACTCCGGAAGAAACTAAATCTTCATAAACATCCTGACGTGCATTGTATCCGAAATTACCTTTTCCTTCGCGTACTTTTTGTACTACAACCGCACCTTCTTTTCCACAATTGTTCACAATCTGGCGAAGAGGCTCTTCAATAGCACGTTTTACGATTTCGATACCTGTGGTTTCGTCATCATTTTCCCCTTTCAGGTTATCTAGAGATTCGATTGCACGGATATATGCAACACCACCTCCGGGTACTGTACCTTCTTCGATAGCAGCACGGGTTGCAGAAAGAGCATCGTCTACACGGTCTTTTTTCTCTTTCATTTCAACTTCCGATGGAGCACCTACATAAAGAACTGCAACACCACCTGCTAATTTAGCAAGACGCTCTTGAAGTTTTTCACGGTCGTAATCCGAAGTTGTTTTTTCGATTTGAGTTTTGATTTGACCTACACGTGCAGAGATCGCAGCTTTGTCGCCAGCTCCGTTTACAATGGTAGTATTGTCTTTATTAATAGTGATCTTATCTGCAGTACCAAGCATATCAATAGTAGCTGCATCTAATTTGATACCTTTTTCTTCTGAAATAACTACACCACCGGTAAGGATTGCAATGTCTTCCAACATTTCTTTACGACGGTCACCAAATCCCGGAGCTTTAACTGCTGCAATTTTCAACGAACCACGAAGACGGTTAACCACAAGAGTAGTCAATGCTTCAGAGTCGATATCTTCAGCGATTATCAATAAAGGACGTCCGGATTGAACTGTTTTCTCAAGTATTGGCAGGATATCTTTCAATACCGAAATCTTTTTGTCATAGATAAGAATATATGGATTCTCAAGATCAGCTTCCATTTTTTCTGTATCTGTTACAAAATATGGAGATATATAACCTCTGTCAAATTGCATACCTTCAACCACATCTACATAAGTTTCAGTACCTTTTGCTTCTTCTACAGTGATTACTCCTTCTTTTTTCACTTTACCCATAGCCTCAGCAATCAACTTACCTATTGTTTCATCTCCATTAGCAGAGATTTTGGCTACGTGTTCTATTTTTTGTAAATCGTCGCCAATAGCCACCGATTGAGATTTCAGATTTGCTACAACTTTAGCAACAGCTTTGTCGATACCACGTTTTAAATCCATTGGGTTAGCACCTGCTGTTACATTTTTCAAACCAACACTGATGATCGATTGAGCCAACACTGTTGCTGTAGTTGTTCCGTCACCGGCATCATCATTGGTTTTAGAAGCAACTTCTTTTACCAATTGAGCTCCCATATTTTGGAACTGACATTCTAATTCTATTTCTTTAGCTACACTTACACCATCTTTAGTGATATGTGGTGCACCAAATTTTTTCTCGATAATTACGTTACGACCTTTAGGTCCTAAAGTTACTTTTACTGCATTTGCTAATGCATCGACTCCTTTTTTTAATTCGTCGCGAGCATCAATATTAAATTTAATTTCTTTAGCCATGATTTTCTAATTCTTTTAAAACGTTAGAGATAAAATTAAGATCTAAGATCTTTTCATTACTTGGAATACTTAGATAATAGCAAGTACATCAGACTGACGCATGATCAGAAAGTTTTCGCCTTCCAATTCTATTTCAGTACCGGCATATTTACCATAAAGTACCTGATCTCCTGCTTTTAATACCATTTCTTCGTCTTTTGTTCCGTTACCTACGGCAATAACTTCGCCTTTTAATGGTTTTTCTTTTGCGGTATCAGGAATAATGATTCCTCCTACAGTTTTTTCTTCTGCCGCAGCTGGCTTTACAAGCACTCTATCTGCTAAAGGTTTAATACTCATAATTCTAGTTTTTTATTATTTGTTTGTTATATTTTGATATTGATATTCTCAGTCATATCTATAGCTAAATCTGTGCCAAAAGGATAAACTGCCAAAAAGTCTTAAAAGGAAGATGTATCAGGAAAACAAGAAAAGACAAGTTGACAGAATTAAATACTACTTGGCTTTCTTCTTCTACTATTTCGAAAAATTATCCTCATCCCTTTAAACTTTTTCACATTTCTTTAGTCCTAATTTAAAGACCTTGAATAAACCATATAATTAAACAAATATGCAAAACCAAAAACTATCACTAACTGTAATTATTTTTATAATAAGCATATTATCGGTGTATACCCAATCGAATAGTATCAACATCGTAAAAGAATACTACCCTCAAATTTACAATAGCATAAAGACGGAAACCGAAAAGCAATGGAGCAACGATAAAAAGATATTGAATACCATAATGGAGGGACAAGCAAGAGCCTTTTTAGAAATGGCGGAATCTCAAACACAAATAGACCCTGTTGCCATGACCAATGCCTTATTATATGGAAGCCTTCCTAATGAGGAGGAATATAATAGGCGTATTATCGATGATTTGAACATCACAAATCCTTATCCTTTATTAAAATGCAACTGGTCTATTGTGAAAACCCAATACGAAAAAACAAAAAATATTATCCCCGGCACTCACTCTGACAAAAACATGCCGAAACCCATGCCTTCGGAAAATATGGATAAATTCAAAGATGAAATATATGGTGGTGGTATAAGATCTTCTAAAAAGAGCAAAGCAACTGGAAAGGCTTCTGGTTTGGCTAAGAATAGAGAGTTCTACAAAGGTGGTATTTCGCTTGATTTAGGCTTATCCTCCATTACAGGTCTTAGTGACTGGGACAGAAATGCAAACCCCGGAAAACTTATCGAAGTGAGTGGTTGGTTAAGAAGTGATTGCAGCAATTCATTTTTTCTGATGACGCAATTCTCTACTGCATTTACTCACCATTCTATAACAGACTATTACATCAATGAGAATGAAAATTTAAACCAATTCGATCTAAATACTTACCTTTATTTTGGTTTCTATCGTCATTTATCCTCTTCAACCACATTGTTATTGGGATTAGGTGGATTCGCTGGGGTAAACTTGGCAACAGATAAAGCAGCACATATTGTAGAAGAGGCAGATATACATCCTAATTCCAACGACTTAAGTGAGTTCAACTATGGTTTATCGGGATTATTAGCTATCCAAGTAAACAGGTATGAATTTGCTCTTCGTCCCAATTGGGGGCTCGCTGATATGAGTAGAGATAGCTACGGATTTAAAAGTCGAACAATTTCTCTATCCATTGGTTATCTATTTTGAATTGGGTATTTACAATAAGTACTAATTAAGCTAATTAATATTAAAAAAGAATGAAATCTGATCCGATTGTTATCTTCTGGTTTCGCAGAGATTTGAGGCTCGATGATAATGCAGGACTTTTCCATGCCTTAAATAGTGGTTATCGTGTTCTGCCTGTTTTTATTTTCGACACAGATATTCTGAAACAGTTTGAAGCACCTCAAAATGCACAAGTTGAATTTATTCATCAACAATTACTGATCTTAAGAAAAGAGTTAAATACCCATGGAAGCTCTATAGAAATAGGTCATTCCACTCCGGAAGCTTTTTTTGAGAAGCTATGTCAGAAATACTCTATAAAAGCAGTCTACACAAATGAAGATTATGAGCTTTCGGCTCGAAAACGGGATACACATATAGAAAGTCTATTACATAAAAAGAGAATTGATTTTGTGAGCTTTAAAGATCAGGTTATCTTTAGTAAAGACGATATAGTGAAAGATGACAAAACACCTTATACCGTTTTTACTCCTTATTCGAAACGATGGAAGCAGAAGCTTTGCCTAAAAGATCTAGAATCGTTTGACAATAAAAGCCTGTTCTCCAATTTTCACCAATTCAACAGCGATTCTATTCCCAGCCTGTCCGATTTAGGATTCCCAGAGAAAACAGGAATCAGCTTTCCTCCGGCAGAAATTAATAATGAAATAATATCTAATTACAGTCAACGAAGAGATTATCCATCCGTAGAAGGTACTTCGCGAATAGGTATCCACCTGAGATTCGGAACAATCAGCATAAGAAAACTAGTAGCTAAAGCTCAAAAACTGAATGAGACTTTTCTTAATGAACTTATTTGGCGGGAATTTTATCATGCTATAACCTGGCATTTTCCACATATTTGTGAGGGTAAGGCCTTCAAGTCTCAATATGACAATATCGCATGGAGGAATAACGAAAGTGAGTTCAAAGCATGGTGCGAAGGTAAAACGGGGTATCCGATTGTAGATGCAGGAATGAGACAGCTGAACGAAACCGGATTTATGCATAACCGCGTACGGATGATTACGGCTTCGTTTCTCATCAAACATTTACTGATCGACTGGAGATGGGGCGAAGCTTACTTTGCCAATAAACTACTCGATTTTGATTTTGCAGCCAATAACGGAGGGTGGCAATGGGCAGCCAGCAGTGGTTGTGATGCTGTTCCGTATTTCAGAATATTCAATCCCCAACTTCAAACCGAAAAATTTGATAAGCACCTTGATTATATCAAAAAATGGATTCCCGAATTCGATCTAATAAACTATATCCGCCCCATTGTTAACCACGAATTTGCCCGTAAAAGAGTACTTCAGGTATACGATGCAGCTTTAAAGAAATAGATGTATTTTTTTAGGACCTGAGACTTATAAGACCGGGAGCTGCATTTTTATACTTTTTGTAACTTATTGTGGGTTAATAAAACTAAGATTACTTAAAATATACATGGCTCTCCTTACAAATCAAATACTTTCTATACTTTTGTTATTAAATTAAGTAAAAGTGAACACTTTATGCTAGTATTGAGTTATAATAACTCGCATCACTTTTACCTGATAAAATAATTAAAAGGTCTTAGAACCCAAATATAAATCATTTATGTACAAAAAAGTATTAGGCTTATTTTTATTTATTTCATCGGCTCTTTGTGCTCAAAATAATACGTATACACTCAAAGGCAGTATTGAAAACAATCAGTATAACGGTAAAAAAGTATATCTGCAACAGTTGAATGAGACAAGAAATGGTTTCACAAATATTGATAGTACCATTGTTGAAGGCAACAAATTTGAATTTACGAAATCAACTCAAGGTAATGAGCCTGCTTTGAGGTTTATATCAACAGAAGAACCCATAAGTTATGCTCCTGCATTTTTCCTGGCAGAGCCAGGAGAGATAAATCTGGCAATTGGCAAACAGAACAAAGTTACGGGAACTCTCCGCAACGATCGTTTTCAGGATTTTTCGAACTTACAAGACTCTTTGAACAAACAAATCGAGAACGTTGTTCAAACTTATTCACAGATGCTTCAAACTTCGGACAATCAGGCTAAAATGATGCAGGAAGGGCAAGCTATAATGAAACAATTACAAGAAAGCAGATATGACTTTGCCAAAGAAAATATCAATAATGATTTGGGCGAATTCATTGCCCTTTCATCATTTGAGGTACTCACCCCTGATCAAGTATTGGAATTAACATCTATGATGAGACCTGAATTCAGGAACAGCGATTTAGGGCAACAAGTTATTTCGTATTATGAAGCTCAGAATCTAAAAGTTGCAGGTGCTACTTATAAAGACATCAAATTAAAAGACCCAATGGGTAATGATATTGCATTATCTGACTATGTAGGTAAAAATAAGGTTGTTCTTATAGATTTTTGGGCATCGTGGTGTGGACCTTGTATTAAAGAAATGCCGTATGTGGTAGATGCTTATAAACAATACAAGGACAAAGGCTTTGAGATCGTAGGAATATCTATGGATGAGGATCAGGGCAGATGGCTAGGTACTATAGACCGTTTGGGCATGACTTGGCCGCAAATGTCGGATCTAAAAGGCTGGAAAAGTGCGGCTGCCAAATTATATGGCATCGACAGTATTCCATACACATTATTATTGGATCAGGACGGAAAAATAATTGACAGTAACCTCAGGGGAACTCAATTAGTAAATAAATTACAAGAGTTATTGGACTAAAGTTATTCAATAGTTCAATCAATAAAATTAAGAATTTCACAATTTTAAAAATAAAAAACAATTAACATGAAAAAATTCCTATACTTACTGCCAGCCATAGCACTTTTGCTGTCAGCATGTTCGCAGAAAAGTCAGCTGAACGGTAAATTTGCAAATGGGGACAACGACGGAAAACAAGTGTATCTATTGACGATGAAAGACTTTAATGCTCCCTTTCAACCGGTAGATTCTACTATAATAAAAGACGGTGCATTTAGCTTCGACCTTAATGATTCTACAGAAGTAGGTGTTGCTTATGTAGTGGTTAAGGAACCGGCTCCGGGAACTCCAAACGGAATACCTTTTGTTTACGAAAAAGGTAATATCGAAATGTATATCGATAGTGTACCTAAAGTAAAAGGAACACCTTTGAACGAAAAGAGTCAGGCATTTTTCGACAAACTGACAGTTGTTGCCAAGAAGATGGAAACTCTGGATGCTAAAGCTGCTCAGGTAACCGATCCAAACGAACGTCAAGGATACATAGATGAAATGCAAGGTTTGCAAAAAGAAATGAGTACAATAGGATATGATTTTGTGAAAGAAAACATGTCCAATAGAATAGGTGAGTTTTATTTGGTTTCGTTCATTGACCTTTTTGATGACAACCAAGTTCAAGACTTACTAAAACTAGCCAGCCCCGAATATCAAAAACTCATCAATAATCTATTAGGTCTTGACGATCAGCCACAAGCACAGCAAGGAAGTTTAATTGGCAAGAAGTTCATTGATATTACAGGTACAACTCCCGATGGAAAAACAATCTCTATATCTGAATATGCAGGAAAAGACAAAGTTGTTCTTGTTGACTTCTGGGCTTCTTGGTGCGGACCTTGTATAAAAGAGATGCCTAACGTAGTAGCTGCTTACCAAAAGTACAAAAGCAAAGGCTTCGAAATTGTCGGTATATCTTTAGATGACGATAAGAGCAAGTGGACTGCTGCAATCAAAAACCTGAATATGGCATGGCCTCAAATGTCAGACCTGAAAGGTTGGGACAGCCAATTGAGTGCTCCGTATAATGTAACAAGTATCCCCTACACGGTATTGATTGACAAGGATGGTACAATCGTAGCCGAAAATTTGAGAGGACAAGAACTTGATAAAAAGCTTAGCGAATTATTGAAATAAATGATACTAAAGTCACAGTTCTAGCTATTGTACTAACCCAATAATAGTTAGAACTGTTTGTACTTATGCAATTTATAATTAAATACTTTTAATTACTCAATTTATTAATCATGTAATATTAATGAAAAAGATTTCGTCTCTATTCTTTGCAACCATTGTTATATTGATGGCTGCATGCACAGGAAAACCTACACCTAAGGAGTATACTCTTACAGGGAACTTATCAGGCGGTGGATCCGACAGCCTGTTGGTATATTTACAGGCAATAGATGAAAATACAGGAGAGTTTGTGTCCGTTGATACTGCAACAGTACAAAACGGGACTTTTGTATTTAAAGGTATAGCGGAAGACAGCCCTATGCTACGCTTTATATCAGCTGAAGGTGTATCTAAACCTGTACTGATTGCAATTGAAAGCGGAAACATTGATGTTTCTTTTGATACAGCATTTGTGGCTACGGTGAAAGGTACACCATTGAATGACAAGTATCAGGAATTCTCGAATAAAAGAAATAAAATATCCGATGAACTTCGTGCATTATCGAAATTAAGCAAAGATGCCGAAAATGCAGGAACTCTTACACCTGAATATGAGAAAGAATTAGATGATAAATACGATTCTTTATATAACGGACTAAAAAAAGAAGTATTTGATTTTACAAAAGCCAATATTACCAATCCCCTTGGAGTATATGTACTTATAGACAGAGGTGTTTCTTTTGATGCTGCCCAACTGAACGAGCTGTTACCAACTCTTGATCCCAAGACTAAAACCAATCCTCGAATTTTAAAATTGGAGAAACGCTTGGAAGCTCTTGAAGGAACTGAAATCGGAAAACAATTTGTTGACATAAAAGGAACTACTCCCGATGGCAAAGAAATATCTTTGTCTGATTACGCCGGAAAAGGGAAGTATGTACTTGTTGATTTCTGGGCATCATGGTGTCCTCCCTGTCGTAAGGAAATGCCTCTGGTAGTAGAAGCGTATAAGAAATATAAGAATAAAGGTTTCGAAATTGTAGGTGTATCTTTAGACGATGATAAGGCAGCATGGGAGAAAGGGATCAAAGATCTTAATATTACATGGCCTCAAATATCGGATTTGAAAGGATGGAAAACCGAACTTGGTGCAGCTTATGCCGTTAATAGTATCCCTCACACAGTACTTTTAGATAAAGACGGGAAGATTATAGCCAAAGATCTTAGAGGTGATCAGTTATCTGAAAAACTAGCTGAGTTATTAAAGTAAGTAAAAACTCAAATATCCAAAAAGCGCTGCAGATTATGTTCTCTGCAGCGCTTCTCTTTTTTATATTATATTTATATTTCTTAGTTAATTATATTTCCATTTATATCGGAAATATAAATCTGCGAGCTATCCGGATTTTCAACATCTTCAACTATAACCTCTATTTCGGGCTTAATTGATAGAGAATTCATATAAAAACGAATATTAGATATCTGAGGATGATTTACCTCTTTTCTCCTCAACAAGCTGCCCCTCACTACATCTAGCTGCTCGAATGAAGGAAATATTTGGCGAGAGAACAGCACTCCCAAAGAATCAGCAGAATTTAGTTGATAAGAATCAAATTTATCTGTCGTCATATTATAGATATACCTACACACACCTCTGTTTGGTTGAGAGGCAGTTATATACACCGAAGCCTGATTTTGTTCTACTTTATTATCGGGATATATTACAAAGCTAGCTCCAATATCAAAGAAAGACGCCGACGAATCTCTTACCAGATTATTTTGTTTTAGAAGTTTTTCGTATGCAACGGCAAGTTCTTTACCTGTGGGCATTTCATCATAAACATTATTATTCTTACATGATATCAATAGAATGATAAACAAGGAGAAAACTGCTGTGAATATTGTATTTTTCCTTTTCATTGTAATAGCTTTATTATTTTACTTTATAACGAGGACCAAAAGGAAAGTAGCCTACTTTCTTTCTCAATTTTAGTTTTCTAAAAAGATTCAATGGCTTCTTTTTTATTTTACCCTTATAGTTTGCTGCAAAATCATCCACGGCATCAAGTATCCTCACTGATGCTTTTCCATCTCGGAATGGATGAACCTGATCCATAAATCGCTTGATATTCTCCATTAAATCAGCAGGGTGTTGAAGTGCTCTCTCAATAGTCTCACCTAATATTTCGGGATTGTCAATATCCAGAAGATGATTAGCCGGAAATGTATTCTTATAAGTAACAACAGGTTTGTAGAACCATAAAAATTCGTAGATAACAGACGATGTATCACTTAGCATAACATCCGCTTTCTGATACAAAGGCAGTTTGTCTTCTGTATCACAAAAAGTTACATTGCTGTATGTTTCAGCTAAATCCCTATACTTATCGCTTGTCTCTTTATCCATTTTAGGATGAAAAGAAAAAAACCAATTCCATTTTTTTTGCTGAATAAGAGAGACTATCTGGGGATAAAGATCCTCCGTTGAATTTAGTTTCTTAGTAAAGGTCGGAGCATATATAATATTTACTCCATTGTTTACATCATCCGATTTAGGTATTGTATAACTGTCGAATTTACTCCAACCCGTTTC
This sequence comes from uncultured Dysgonomonas sp., assembly GCF_934668725.1. Classification (GTDB taxonomy): domain Bacteria; phylum Bacteroidota; class Bacteroidia; order Bacteroidales; family Dysgonomonadaceae; genus Dysgonomonas_A. The sequence continues at coordinate 3,145 of NZ_CAKUOF010000015.1, read as the reverse complement.
GTATACCTTGAAGAAACGATGTTTAGCTTCCAATTCTTTGAAAGTGGGTGTAAACAAGCCACTTGTAGTGCAATAAATATCAAAGAATCCTCGGATTTTATAATGATCTCCATAATCGGTTCGCTTATAATATAACCCGTGAAAAACTTCAACTTTTATTCCGGGAAAGAAATCGTAAATATAATTACCCGGTGCAAAAATTGCATAAGGATTATAATCCATCACATCTTTTATTGTCTTCAGCTGTTTTTCATTCTCTCTAAGGAACAGAGGGGATGAGTCTTCGATATACCATGCTACCTCATCGCCTCTTCTCCATATTTCTTCCTGAATAGGGCGAAGAATAGAATAGGCATAAGAATGAGAAACAAAAAGCAAATATTTTTTCATCAAATGTGGCTCTTAAGCTTTCATATTATACAACAAAGATATACTTTTAGCTGAAAATATGAGGATAGTCTCATGAGCTAAGGTATCAGTACTTTTTATTGATTGGATAAGTATTAAAACAACAATCAGTTATCATATAAAACATAACAATAAATAATTAAAGTTACTTATCATATATCTGATCTACGAAATTTAAACAAGGTCTACGACCTTCATTATACATATATACGAACACTTTTATGACAGAAAAAGAGCCTTACTACGGTGATTTGAAAAAAACTGAAATTTTGACGGAATTATTTAATGTAAAAGATGAATTACGAGACGAGGTATGGAGAGATGCATTCCTGGCAAATGTAGCCGATGCCAGTTTTGTATGCAGCGATCCTCAGGTAATTAGCGGCCCTGATGGCTTTCCTTATTTTGTACTGAATACTCCTGAACCAAATAAACCTTTTCAATGCTATGTAATCAATAATATGATTCATGATTTTCTTCTAGAGCAGGGATTAGGTGTTGTTATAAATCCGGAAAAAGGAAATCCTGACTGGGTATTTTCTTATGGAGATATTGTAAATTTTCACCTCAGGAATGAATTTTACACGCAATCCAACAACTGGGATATGCAGAAAGCCGATGAAGTTTTAGAAAGCGAAGAGAGAGTACTCGTAGGTCAACCTTCAGAATATATCATACCTGAGCATACAAGAAGGATTCTACGCCTGTTTTTTGAGAGTCTTCAAATCAATGATGCAAAAATAGCTTTATTAAACCGACCCAAGGGAGAAGAGTTTTCTCAGCAACTGGTCTTCAATCTTACTCCCGATAAGTTTAAAGACAGGGAGCAATTTAACGGAATTATGGGATACGTTTCGTGGTTCTTACCCAAGCATTATTCTTATGCTTCGATGAATGAATCTACTCTTGGAGAAAATTTCTTACCTATATAAAATATTATTAGAAGATTACCCTAAATAAAACTTAATAAACAGACTATCTGTTATTATACTCTTTACTTTGCTAGAGGATATTTACAGACGAGAGGTAGCTTTATTACATCTTCGTAAAATAAACAGAATACCAGTTGATAAAAAACGGAAATATAAGCTGATATGTATAATACATATCAGCCTATATTTTAACAACTTATATTTCGTTCGTATATATATTTTTCTTATTTTCACAGTCAACAAGCTTTATGTAATCTATTTATTGTTCAACCTTAACACTTTAAATTATGAAAAAGTTATTCGTATTATTTACTCTAGTCATCAGTTTTTCTTTTTTATGTAACGACCTAAATGCTCAATGCAGTAATATCAAAGATGTAAATATCGGAGATATCAAGATCGGAGGTATATTTCAACTAAGTATCAATCAGGGAGAGTCTAATATATGGGTTTCTCCAACATTGGAGTTTGTTAGGCAAACTAATTCTTATATAGAATATCGTTTTGTTGAAGACCAAACTTTTGGAGGATCCGGGACTACTATTATCGGAGAAATTACTTTATCAAGCCCTAGCGGTTATAAATGTCATAGAATATATGGGAGAATAATTAAATAATCTAAAATATAATGCCCCAAGCTATCACAGCTTAGGGCATTTAATGATCAACTAAAAAACTATCAATAGAAATGATTCACTATAAACTGAATATGACGTTTGTTTCTTTTTTTCTTTTGCAATAACGTCTGCATTGCTCACTTACACTATACCCCAGCAAAGTACCGATCATAAAATCTTCCTCTGCCGATAGTTGGTCTAAAGATTTATCTTTACATAGCTTGTCCACTACAACCAGACACTCTTTCTTTCCAAAAAACACATTAATATTCCCGTTTCTCAATTTTTGTATCATATAACTAATCTCATTTCTTTCGAGCTTAGCCTTTACTTTTTCCTCCAATTTCCCGGAAAGTGTACAGAGTACCATGTCTCTGACTCCTTTTTTGAATTCGTAAATATGATGATTGAAAACTAGCATAATGGAGAATTCTAATGTAAGAAACTTATATTAAGGCTGTAAACCTTTTAAATTACTTTTCTTAAATCTTCTAACCACAAAGCAACACGCTGGTCTGTAAGATTCGATTCATTATCCTCATCGATAAGTAATCCTACAAATTGCCCGTCAACGATTGCTTCCGAGCTGTCGAATGTGTATCCTTCGATAGATACTCTACCTATTATCTCACAGCCTTTGTTTTTTATTACTTCGTAAATTTTACCTAAAGCATCACCAAAAGTATCACTGTATGAAGAAGAGTCTCCACAACCGAATAAAGCGACCTTTTTACCGTTAAGATCTGCATTTTTGACATCGTCGATATAAGATTCCCAATCGTCCTGAAAGTCTCCCATCCCCATTGTTGATGTTCCGAACAGAACCACATCATAAGCACTGAAGTCTGCTGAAGCAGATGCTACATCGTGTACATCCGCAGATGCTACATCCAATGCTTTTGCTAAACGTTCTGCTAAATCTTGAGTGTTACCGGTTGTAGAACCATAGTATATACCTATCTTTGCCATGACTTTGTTCTTTTGTATTTAGAATTAATTGTATTGATTTTGAATAATACAAAGAAAGTAGGCTTTTAAGGTATACACAATACCATGAAATAGGGATATTTATACATTTCACTCACTATAAGTAGTTATATGATATGAGTTATACCAGTCAATAATTACTTTATTTTGTTTAAATGTTCAATTAAATTGTCTTTTCTACGCGCAATCTGAGATTGCTTG
>NZ_CAKUOF010000014.1 GCF_934668725.1 uncultured Dysgonomonas sp. | reverse complement strand
TAATTATAGATAAATCAATAAATAATGCGAATCAGTAGTTAATCTGGTATGTTTAATGTTCAATTAAATTGTCTTTTTAGTACGCGCAATCAGAGATTGCTTGTATTCCTTTTGCCCAAATCCGCAAAAGGAATCAAAAAGGCTTTGTGCTGCGTGGCTCGCCTGTCTGACCTAAAGCTTACAGGCTAAACTAAACCTACTGCCTATCGGCACGTTTAGTTTTACGCCTGCTTCGCTTGTCATCCAACGGCTACGCCACTAATGCACCGGGGCTGACGCCTGCAAATGGCTTTTGTCCGTCAGGCTTCCCGACCTTGCCGGTTGCACGGGGTACCCGTTGGATGAAGAAAGCGTTAAGAAACAAAAGGATATCAACGATAAATGTTTTTCTTTTGTTTTAGCTTTCGAGTCCGTAGCGGGTCGGGCAAAGAGGCTCAGTCTTGATCTTTTGTTTCGTTTTGCATCAAGGCAAAATGAAAAACAAACCCAAAGGGTGCGTTAGAATAATAGAACATATAATCCCAGCTACTGATTGACATAAATAATAAGAGTTGTACATTTTTTTATTTTAACGATTTCATGCACATTGTGAATATCCTTCCAGTTAGCCAGACCAACAAGCCGTTGAAGTTCATGAATAATAAATACGAGAAGAACGAAGCATATAAAAACAAAAAAATCCATCACTTTAGACAGCAATGGATTAGATATTGACAATAATTTGCTTACAAAAGACTTGCAGCCTCTTCATCCAGCATCCAGAAAAGTTTTCCATTTACAGGATTTACTTTTGCTGCAGGATAAATATCCACAAATTTCTCACGCTCTTCTATTATCTGTTTCACCTTATCAGCCTTATTTTTTCCCGTCACCAAAAAAACTATATTCCGGGCATTGTTAACAACACGCCCTGTTAAGCTGACACGCTCCATACCCGTTTCGGGATGTTGTGCTGTCACACAATCAGCCTCAGCATTCCACAGCTCTATCTGATAAGGGAATATAGAAACCGTATGACCATCATCACCCATACCCAACATCATAATATCAAATACAGGAAGATTATTTTCTTTCGGCAGGTACTTACCCATGATGGATGTATACCATTGAACTTCCTCTTTTGACTCATTTTCGCCATGTATACGATGGATTTTTTTTCTGTCTATTGTTGGAATCTTATCAAACAATAAACTCTTAGTCATTCCAAAGTTACTCATCTCATCCGTAGGAGGTACGCAACGCTCATCTCCCCAATAAAATGCAACCCTATTCCAGTCGATAGACTCTTTACAATTGGCTACCCAGTAGTTAAAAAGAGCTTTAGGAGTAGAACCTCCCGAAAGCGAAACATTCACAATTTCGCGTTTAGCTAACTCTTCTTTTAATAATGACGTAAAGCCCTCACTGAGGGCTTCAACATCTTTGTATATATTAATCTTTTTATCCATAATCATAGTAATTGATAATATCTAAGTTCGCAGAACTATTTATTGCTTTAGCAACCAAATAGCCTGAAACTTATAATTCACAATATATACCATCGTCTGATAGGTTTTTACACGGATATCTCCAAGTCATATTTTCACCTTCAATCAAACTATCGGCACATGCAGGTCCCCATGATCCGCAGGGATATCCATACAATGGAGCATCCGGATTTGACTCCCAGTAATCGAGTATCGGCTGAACAAACTTCCAAGCAAATTCCAAAGCATCCCCACGTGTGTATAAGGTAGAGTCACCCAACATGGCATCGAGTAACAAGCGTTCGTATGCTCCCGGCACATAAGTATCTTGAAGCTGCGAATAATGGAAGTCCATATTCACCTCTTTTACCCTGTAACCATTTCCCGGAACTTTCATGCCTGTTTTCAATAAAATACCCTCATCCGGATGTATACGTATTACCAATACATTTCCATCGCTGCAATATTCTTTATTGTCAACAAACAGGTTCAGTGGAGTCGGCTTAAAGTGTATAACAATTTCGGACACACGGGTAGGTAAACGCTTCCCTGTCCGAAGATAAAATGGTACACCTCCCCAACGCCAGTTATCAACAAACATCTTCATGGCAACATAGGTTTCGGTGCGAGAATTAGGATCAACTCCCGTTTCCTCCCTATAACCTTTCTGATGAACACGTTTAACGTTTGCAGCCGTATACTGACCTCTGATTACATTATTCTGAATATCAAGCTGACTCAATGGACGCATAGCCTGAAACACCTTCAGCTTTTCATTCCTGATAGCATCCGACTCAATCACCGTAGGCGGTTCCATAGCCACTAAGGCTAATAACTGAAACAAGTGATTCTGAATCATATCACGCATAGCCCCCGAGTTATCGTAATATCCTCCACGTCCTTCAACCCCGATGCTTTCGGCAGCTGTGATTTCGACATGGTGGATATAATTCCGATTCCATAAAGGTTCATAGATACTATTTGAGAAACGTGTAACCAATAGGTTTTGTACCGTTTCTTTACCCAGATAATGATCCATACGGTATATCTGGTGCTCTTTATAGTCCTTCAAAAGACTTTTATTGAGTTCTACTGCCGATTTCAGATCATTACCGAAAGGCTTCTCGATAACAATACGTCTTATTTTCCCCTTACCCTCATTCAATTTTTGCTGAGCCAGAAATCTGGGGATCAAAGGATATAGGTTAGGAGGAGTTGACAAATAGAACAGATAATTACCATCTGTTCCTTTCTCCTCATCAAATGCTTGAAGACGAGATGCCAGTTTTGAATACTCAGCTCCATCATCGGTATTTATCGAAAGGTAAAATAACTTTTCGGAGAAAGTATCAATGTCTTTTTCCGCAGCATCTTTAGATATTGCAAATTGACGAATACCATCAATCATTTTCTCTCTAAACGATTCGTCTGTGAAAGAACTACGCGCAACCCCCAGAACTACAAAATTATCGGGTAATGATTTTTGCTTGTATAAATCGAAAAGAGCCGGTACTAATTTACGGTACGTCAAATCTCCCGACGCACCAAAAATTACCAAGACCTGATCTGTTATTTTTTTCATAAACTTTTTTCTTTAAAAGAGGGCATATTATAGCGTCCTCAATACATAGACTTATCTAAGTAGGCGTATATTATACACCCTTACTTTACAGACATTAGTCTTTTTTCATTTCATGACCGCCAAACTGATTTCTCAAGGCTGACAATAATTTATAGGCGTAAGAATCATTTTCTCTTGATTCGAAACGGGTAAACAATGATGCCGTAATTGCGTGAGCAGGTACATCAAAGTCAATAGCAGTTTGTACAGTCCAACGACCTTCACCACTATCAGACACATAAGGTTTAATACCTGTCAGGTCTTCGTTTCCTTCCAATGCGTTACCAATTAATTCAAGTAACCATGAACGAACTACCGATCCTTGCATCCATACACGAGAGATTTTTTCTAAATCTACATCATATGGAGACTTTTTCATAATTTCGAAACCTTCGGCATAAGCCTGCATCATTCCGTATTCGATACCATTGTGAATCATTTTCACCATGTGACCCGAACCACTTTCTCCACAACGAATATATCCGTTCTCAGGAGCTAACGATTTGAAAATAGGCTCTGCAAAATCACAAGCACCTTTTTCGCCACCATACATCAAGCAGTAACCGTTTTGAAGTCCCCAAACGCCACCGCTGGTTCCACAATCTATATAATGAATGCCTTTTTCGGCAACTTTCTTACCACGCTCTACAGTTTCTCTCCAATAACTGTTTCCACCATCAACGATAATATCATCTTTGCCCAATAGCGAAACAAGCTCTGCAATGTTTTCTTCTACCGGTTTTCCGGCAGGAACCATCAACCATACTAATTTACGTCCGTCCAATTTTCCAACTAAGTCAGTCAAGTCTTTAGCAGCTACAGCACCTTTGCTTACAGCCTCATCTACTTCTTTTGAAGTTAAGTTATAAACTACAACCTCATGTCCATGATTCAATAGGCGTTCAACCATTTTGCCACCCATCTTGCCTAAACCAACAAATCCGATTTTCATATTTTATAAGTTTTGATATTATATTTTCTTACTGTGTAATATTGAACATCTAAATTAGTGATTTGTTGAAGATATCCAGCCATTTAAAACAAATATTCTTCTATTGTTTTCTATCAAAATGTCAAGACTCTGATATCAAACCCTTTGATAAGGCATAATTAATGATTGGTTTTATTTATAATAAGAAAACTAACATCAACTATTTCTAACAAAATAATCATCTAGGGCATTAGACTTTCTATTGCTCAAGTACCGAAAACAGTCACTACCGGTTATATTTTTTTAAGCATAACATTAAATAGTTCATCTTACTTATTTTATACCTTTGAACAAAATATTTATAGCATTGAAATATTTATTATACACATTAATTATCACACTATTTGTCAGTTGTAATTCGTCAGAAAAAAGGAGTCTTGACGAGCAAAATTCCTTTTGTTATTGGAAAACAACTTTCACATTTGATGCTGAGGATAATAATATATGGAAGCATACTATAGCCAATCACATGCATATCCGCTACTTCGATGTAGGATGGGATGCCGGATCAAAACAAGCCAAACCAATAAGCACCATATTGGCTAGTAAAGACTCTCTACCTTGCAAGCATATAACCCCTGCCATATTCTTTTCGAATAATGTATTTGAAAAATCATCCAAGGAACAATTGGATACATTGGCAACAAGAATAAAAAGTAGAATAGATCAAACCAACGAGCAGTTCGCTGTTCAAAATTTTGCAGGCAAATACTCGGAGATACTGATAGATTGCGATTGGTCGAAAAGCACAAAAGATAAATTCTTTTATTTCATCGAAAAGCTGCAAACTTCTATTCCCGATAAAGAGATAACCACTACCCTACGGCTTTGGCAATACAAGAATCCGACGGAGGCAGGTATCCCGCCCGTAAAAAGAGTATTATTGATGTGCTATAATTTGCAGGCTGCCAACGAGTATGACATCGAAAACTCGATAGTAACTATCAATGAAATAAAGAAATATGTATCGGGAGTCAGCTATCCGTTGAAAACAGATATTGCTTTACCATTATTCAGTTGGGGAGTAATTTTCCGGAATAAGGAATTCAAAGGAGTAATCAGAAATGCAACCTGCGAAAACTACTCGAATAATAAACAATATACTCAAATCGCCGAAAACAGGTTTCGCCTCAATGAAGAAATGGTTATAGGGGATTTCTTTGCCCGTCCGGGGGATGAAATAAGAATTGAAGCCCTCACCAAACAAGAGTTACAAGAATTATCCCAATATTTACTCTCTGAAATAAAAACAGATAAGTACTCACGCATTACATTTTTTGCATGGGGCGACACTAATAATATACCAACAGATGAAATCAAAAATATCTATACTGACTCTTCTCATTAGCCTATTTATAACACAAGGAAATTTAAAAGCCTGTGGTTATTGGGAATTTGAATGGGAATATCGACCTATGACATTTCAAGCTCAATTGCCGTGGATGCAATCGATGAGCCCTTTTGTTTACACTACAGCTTCGTTATTCTATAATATGAATCCTGACCCGATGGGGAACGACCGCACCCGCAATATTACCGAATGGCAAAAAGCAACATCAAAAGATATCAGCGTGGATGACATTTATGAGATACAATATAATACTGATCCGACTGCGTTTATTAGCTCTTTCGAAAATTCGGGATTAAAGGAATATAAGGGCAACTCCTTAATAAAGTATCTTACTGCCGATAAAAAGCATAAAGACATACTCGATTACCTTCTTTTTGCCAAGAAAGCAGAATCCTCCGAATATGATTTCATCGATGCCAACTTCGAAGAATGGAAGGATGAACCTAATAAAGCTCCTAATAAAAGTATAGCCCAGAAACACGAATTACTGGCTGAAGCAAAAGTAAAGCTCAATGCTGTAAAATCTCCATTCTTAAAAGAGCGATATGCATTTCAGGTAGTGCGTTTAAGCTGGCAATTGGAGGAATACCAAGAGGCTTCCGAAATATTCGACACTTATTTTAAAACAATTAATCCTAACAGTCTAATGTCTGTATGGGCAGGATTGTTCAAAGCCATGTCATTGGACAGACTCGATAGGAAAGCCGATGCCAATCTGTATTATATTCAGGTCTTTGACAATAGCGATGAGAAAAAACTCAGATCCGTGCAATTGTACAATTACAACATACCTACACCATCAACATTCACCGATAAAGAAAAAAGTGTAGAGATCGTACTCAGATCAATCCAAAATCCGGGACGTACTTTAGATTCTATACAGAACATCCATAATCTGGATAAAAACAGTCAGTACCTCACATTTATGGTTATGCGTGAGATAAATAAGCTGGAGGATTGGTTAATAAGTTCTATTTACTTAAAATCGGAAGAGAATCCATTCTCACAAGCATATCAGTACAGTTGGGATAATGACCAAGAAACAACCGAAATAAAAAAGCAGAATCTCGAAACAGACCTGCAATATCTTAAAAGGCTTAAAGCATTTGTAATCACCCTCAGAAATGAGACTAAAGAGCAGGACGAAAAAGATTATTACACTATTGCCTTAGCTCACCTCTCTCTCTTAGAAGAAAATGGAGTCGATGCCAAAGAGTATCTGACTGCAATATCTACGAAAGCCGATCCGTCTATATTATTACAAAAGTCTATTGAGAATATTTGGTTATCCATAAAAACCGATGATGTAACAAGTGACAGCTTCAAAAAAAACTACGTCAGTGAAATAAATAAGCTGAAATCGCAGCTTCGGGCAGTATCCGGCAAAAATAAAGAAAACATGTATAGCTCCCGAAATGAAGACGTAGCCAGTTATGATAATTACAACAGAATAATTTACACGTTGGATCTGGCATTATCAAATGAATTGAAGAAAAAAGGAGACATTGTATCCTATTGTCTTTTAAAGAACATATCAAACAAAGACCGCAGTTATGAGGGAGACGCATTTTGGAATACACAAGGATATTCTTCCGATTATTATGGAGTTATGAGGCAACTAGACTATAATGCTTCTGTTTCGGATATGGACCAATTAATCGCACTTTTACAAAAAACGAATAAGAGCGAATTCGAACAGTATATCTGCGATCAGCCCTTCAATCCGATAGATGCTTACAGAGATTTAAAAGGTACAATTGCATTCCGTAACAGGGACTTACAAACTGCCTACAAATCGTTTGCCGACATGAAGCAGGACTTCTGGGATACAACGTATTATTTTAAGGACTACTTGAATGAAGACCCTTTTATTCCAAAGAATCTGTATTCTCAAGAAAGCCGCGATTTCACATACAAGTTTAATAAGACCGGTTTTGTGAAAACATTGCTCGACCTTGAAACGACAGCTAAAGGAAATGATTCTAAAAAATCGGCAGATGCTTATCTCAAATTAGGGCATGCCTTTTTCAATACAACCTATTGGGGCAACTCATGGATGATGGTTTCTTACAGCTGGAGCGGAAGCGATGCCTATTATGGGAATACGAAAGTACTCGACCCGTGGAGAAGTGCATATATGACAGCTTCTATTGCTCAGGAGTATTACGAAAAAGCCTACGAGAAAGCGCAAACCAAAGAACAAAAAGCCTATGCAACACTCATGCTGAGCCGTACACATTGGCACAATATTGTCTTAAACGGAAGTGAAAAGGATAAAGTTCTTGCAGCTAAATACTCTAATGAATTTTACAATAATTATTTGGATACTCGGTTTGCCAGACAAAACGAGTGCCTAGGTTACGAGGCATTTATAAATTAAGGTCTCAGACCTTTTTATTACTTTGGCAAGTGGAACCTTAGCCATTAGTTATAAATCTCAGAATATTCTAAAAAAAGTCATTCTTTCAAAATAAAATAAGGCGTTGTTCATTTGAACAACGCCTTATTTATTAGAACAGGTTCGTAAACCTTATTTCTTTTTACCTTGATTGGCTACAGCATCCATCAAAGCTTTGATTTCTTCCGGATCACCCAAGAATTCATCATTTACAAGTTTCAGGTTATCATCAAACTCGAATAAGTAAGGAACAGCTGTTGGAAGATTCAATGATACGATATCCTCATCCGAAATTCCTTTCAGGTATTTGATAATTCCACGTAAGCTGTTACCATGAGCAGCAACAATAATTTCATCGTGTTTTTCCAAAGCAGGATAGATAACTTCTAACCAATAAGGAAGAATACGTTCTACAGTATCTTTCAATGCTTCAGTTTGAGGAATGAATGCCGGTGGTACATCTGCATAACGTGGATCTTGTGAGGCAGATCGTGGGTCTGTAGGATCAAGTGGAGCAGGTGGTACATCATAGCTGCGTCTCCAGATAAGAACTTGCTCATCGCCATATTTTTCAGCAGTTTCAGCTTTGTTCAAACCTTGAAGCATTCCATAATGTTTCTCGTTCAAGCGCCAAGATTTTTCAACAGGAATCCAATCCAAATCCATTTGGTCTAGGATCGTATTCAATGTTTTATTAGCTCTCTTCAAATAAGAAGTATACGCTTTTTCGAATTTAAAACCTCTTTCTTTTAAAAGTTTACCGGCTTTGATTGCCTCTTTAACACCATTCTCTGTTAAATCAACATCTGTCCATCCGGTAAATCTGTTTTCTAAATTCCATACACTTTCACCGTGACGGATTAACACAACTTTTTTCATATCTTTTTTGTTTTAGGTTTTCATCCAAATCAAGGTCACAGACCTTACATATTTATGCCTTAGTGATATTTTCCCCAAAATTAGTCATAATAAAAAAATATCACAATAGGAGTTTTATATTACCCCTGTATTCATTGTTTACCATAGATAATATTCATGATACTATCCCCCACAAAAGGTCTGAAATGCGACTCTTCATAATAATTGTACTTGGATGTTGTAAACTCATTTCTTCCGGAGAAATCGTATACATGCTCACTGCCAAATACACTTATAATTGCATCCATATCTTGTGGATTGAACTTCACTTGCGAATAAAGAGGATTTATAACCACTTTATAATTGGTATTATGCTTCGAAAATATTTGCTTTATTCCTCGAAGAGTTTCTTCATGTTGCTTATCTATCTGAATAAACTGACTTACTATTAGCGTATCCCTTACTGTATAAAACATGGGCGCATCGTAATAATCGGGTTCATTCTTAATACGCTCCTCTAAATCTGACCTGAAAGGGCGATTCGTCTTTGGGTCAAAACTTGCCTGAACAAAAAAATAGTGCCGACCTATATAGCTATTTTTAAGTCCTAAAATTCTATTTCCATAAAATGAAATGATAAAAGATGGTGTAAAATAGGCTGAGAAATGCGTTTCATGAAAATCACACCAGCCTTTTCCCGAAAGAAGCGGATGCTCCATATATAGAAACCTGGGCTCATTTTCATTATAATTGAAAGTGAAGTCAACATCAAGACATAATAAGACGTTCTTAATATCAACATTCAAAGAATCAAGGAATTTAAGTTTATGATAAACAGCGTCGATTTTTTCGCCATATGAGTCGAAAGAATACACACGGGCATCAGTTCCCAGATGCTCTTTCCATGAATCTATATTATATCCGAAGATACGCGAACTTCCAAAAATAAACGAATTGTAATGCTCCTTCTTGTAATTTTTCAGAAACACCTCCGTCGACATATAACTGCGATTGACTTGCAATGAGGTATATTTATCATAAGAATGTATAACCTGAAATGGGTCATAAACAATATAACCAATAACCAACAGCAAAAAAATGACTATCGGTATAATCAGAAATCGAAATACACTCTTTAAAAATGACTTCATCCCTTAGAATTGAAAATATATGAATTGCTGCTCAGTTCCCGTAAAGCAAAGTATTGCCAATATTATCAAATAGTAAAAAACCCAACTAAGCGGACGTTTCCACTTCAAGGTCAATTTTTCGAGTGCATATTTATTCTCTCGTCCAAGCCATTCAATAATCATAAATATAACCACAATCGCTATTACTTTTCCCGACATCACCTCGGGGGTCTGAAACAAGGATACAGAGAACATTTCTTTTATATATGTAAATGCATCCGATATAGATTCCGCCCTAAAAAATATCCAGGCAAAACTCGCTAAACAAAAAGTAAGAATCAACTGTCCGCACTCACGTATAGAAGGCAACTTCCGCCCTTGGGCTACAGTGTCGAGATTCCGCCTGTTTGTTTTGAATATAATGGATGGCATAATAAACAGAGCATTCAACCCACCCCATGCAAGGAATGTCCAGTTAGCTCCATGCCAAAATCCACTGACCAAGAATATAATAAATGTATTGCGTATGGTTTTAGCCATACCTTCCCTGCTTCCCCCCAAAGGGAAATACAGGTAATCTCTGAACCACGAAGATAATGAGATGTGCCAACGCCTCCAGAATTCGGCAATATCTCTGGAAAAATAAGGAAACCGGAAATTTTGCAATAATTCAAATCCCAGCAAACGAGCAGTCCCCAAAGCAATATCGGAGTATCCTGAAAAGTCACCGTATATTTGTATCGCAAATAACATAGCACCCAATGCTAAAGTACTGCCCGAATATTGTTGATGATTAGTGAATATGGTATTGGCTAATTCGGCACAATTATCGGCTACCACTACTTTTTTGAATAACCCCCAAAGAACCTGCCTCAACCCGTCAACCGCTTTAGTATAGTTAAACGTTCTGGGCTTTTCGACCTGTGGAAGTAAATGGGTAGCCCTTTCGATTGGACCCGCAACCAACAGTGGAAAGAAACTTACAAAAAGAGAATAATCGATCCAATTGCGGGTTGGCTTTATTTTACCAAAGTAGATATCAAAGACATACGACAATCCATGAAATGTGTAAAAAGAGATACCTACAGGCAGTATTATGTTAAGTGTTGCCATATGAGGTGTGAATCCTACGGATGACAACAATTCGGCAAACGACTCTATAAAGAAGTTATAGTATTTAAAGAATCCGAGAAATCCAAGATTAAGCCCCACACTGAGTATTAACCAGAACTTCTTCTTCGAAGCAGTGCCTGACTCAAAGATTTTCAACCCTGAAAAATAGTCCAGAAAGGTAGAAAAACCTAATAGAAACATGAAACGCCAGTCCCAACAGCCATAGAAAAAATAACTACAGACAGCCAAGAATATATTCTGCCATTTTAATGATTTGTTAAAAACAAACCAATACAAAAAGAATACAAAAACAAAGAATATAGCGAAGCCTACCGAGTTAAATAACACCTAATTATCTGATTAAATGAACACTAATACCCCAAATACATTAACTATAACTGCAACGACATATTAGATAATGCCATAAAATAGCCTTAATCCTTAACATCTATAGTTTAGCGTGCAAAATTAGAAAAATCATTTCAGTCTACAATAGTGAAATCCAATTGCTTTCTTTCGAGATTGGTTCTGATTACCTTTACATTGATCTCATCTCCCAGACGATACTCCTTTTTGCTGCGGCGACCTCTTAAACAATAATTCTTTTCATCGAACTCGTAAAAATCATCATCCAGCTCACGCATAGGTACCAATCCTTCGCATTTGTTTTCTTCTATTTCGGCATATACACCCCATTCGGCAACACCCGAAATAACGGCTTTAAATACACGTCCTATTTTATCCGACATATATTCCACTTGCTTATATTTTATCGAAGCACGTTCGGCATTCGCGGCCAGTTGCTCCATATCCGAGCAATGTTTACATTCGTTCTCCGTTTGTTGTTCGCTTACGCTGCGTCCTCCCTCCATGTAGTGGGTCAACAGGCGATGTACCATCATATCCGGATAACGGCGTATAGGAGACGTAAAGTGCGTATAATAATCAAAAGCCAATCCGTAATGTCCTATATTGGAGGTGGAATATACGGCTTTTGCCATTGCACGGATGGCTATTGTTGAAATTAAATTTTCTTCGGGTTTATCATGTACATCATCCAACAATTGATTGATAGACTTGGCTACTGCCGCATTACTGCCATCGACTTTCACTTTATAGCCAAAGCGGCGGATAAACTGCGATAAGCTTTCCATCTTCTCAGGATTAGGCACATCATGTATACGGTATACAAATGTCTTCGCTTTCTTCCCTTTAGGTACTTTACCAATAAATTCTGCCACTGTTTTGTTTGCCAGAAGCATAAACTCTTCGATCAGCTTATTGGAATCTTTTTGCTCTTTGAAATATACGCTCAAAGGTTTTCCGTCAGGATCAATCTCAAAACGGACTTCCTCACGTTCAAAACCGATAGCTCCGTTTTCGAACCGTTTGGCACGTAATTTCTTGGCAAGTTCATCCAGTTTCAAAATTTCTGCTTTGAAATCGCCCTCACCGGTTTCTATTATTTCCTGAGCTTCTTCGTACGTAAAACGCCTGTCTGAATTTATAATGGTACGCCCTATTCTGTATTTCTTTATATCCGCTTTATCGTTCAACTCAAAAATAGCCGAATAACAAAGTTTTTCTTCGTTAGGACGAAGCGAACACAATCCGTTACTCAATCTTTCGGGCAACATGGGAATTGTACGGTCAACCAGATAAACTGAAGTAGCACGTTCTTCGCCTTCCTTGTCTATAATACCTCCGGGGGTTACATAATGAGTAACATCGGCAATATGTACGCCGACTTCCCAATTTCCATTTTCCAATTGACGGATAGACAATGCATCATCAAAGTCTTTCGCGTCCCGGGGGTCAATCGTAAATGTGGTAACCGAACGAAAATCCTCACGTTTGGCAATCTCTTCTTCTGTAATTACATCCGATATTTTTTCTGCTTCGGCCGTTACATTTTCCGGGTATTTATAAGGCAGCCCAAATTCGGCTAAGATAGCATGCATCTCAGCATTATTAGTTCCGGCTTCTCCCAATATATCCAGCACTTCTCCTACAGGATTTTTAGCACGTTCGGGCCATTCTACAATCTCCACAAGTGCTTTATCCCCGGTTTTACCTCCCATCAATTTATCTTTCGGGATAAAAATGTCATTGGCAAGTATTTTACTATCCATTTCGAGGAATGCAAAATGCTTTTGTACATTCAGTGTTCCCACAAATCGGGTTTGTTTTCTTTCCAGTATCTCTACAATTTCACCTTCCGAACCTCTGCCTTTACGTTTAGCCAGCATCTGAATGCGAACTTTATCACCATTCATAGCATGTGCAGAGTTACGTTCGGCTACAAATACATTTTCGCTGCCATCTTCGGGCACGAAGAAGTTCTTCCCGTTACTTCTTCTTTCGAATATACCCTCCAAAAGAACGCCTCTGGTGTTCGACTTGTATTTACCCTTACTTGTTTCTATAATAAAAGCATCTTCAACCAGATCTTCAAGTACCGTCATTAGCATTAAACGCTCGGGTTGCTTCTTAATACCTATTTCGGCTCCTATTTGTTTGTAGTTATAAGAATTACTGGTGTTATTATTGAAAAAGCTGATAGTTGCAGCAATGATATCACTTTTTTTCCTTCTCGGTGTGGTCTTTTGAGGTATTTTACTTTTACTCATAAACGTGTATTCTATTTCTGTTAAGGTCTTAAGACCTGCTTTAGTTATCCCGATAAGCATTTAAACAAACAACAGTTCTATTTAAACGGCTTATTTCTCTTGCTTATAAATACAAATATAATCATTCCTATTTATTCTGACTTACAATCGTATACAAACTCTTACTAATTTAAAGAATTAGCACAATAGATTTAATTTTAATATATTTATCTTCCCTTTTCAAACCAAAGTTTAAAATCCATAATTATACACCTCTTAAGACCTTATTTTCATGCAGCAAGAAGTTATTGGAAAAGCACCTCGAATAGAAATGGTAGATGCCCTGCGTGGATTTGCCGTAATTCTCATCGTATTAATTCACAGTGTTGAACATTTCATCTATCCTATCTACCCTAACCCATCCACACAGCCCGAATGGCTTAATATTCTTGACAAAGGAGTCTTCAGTGTAGTCTTTTCTTTGATTGCAGGAAAGGGTTATGCTATTTTTTCTATCCTGTTTGGATTCACTTTTGCTATACAGTTTAAAAATCAACAAAACAAAGGCAACGACTTTGGTTTTCGTTTTTTATGGAGGCTGCTACTCCTTGCAGGATTTGCTACACTCAACGCAATGTTTTTCCCCGGTGGTGATGTCTTACTTTTATATGCAATAGTAGGAGCCGTTCTTTTTATTGTTCGAAAATGGAATGATAAAGCAATCTTTATCTTCATGATTATACTTTTATTACAACCTATGCAATGGTTTTATTACATATCGGGGCTTATTAATCCAGATTTCGTCTTGCCAACACAAATGAATGGCGATCTTTATTCTCAAATTATAGAAATAAATAAAAATGGAGAGTTTCTACCCTTCATTTGGGCAAATATTACGACAGGGCAATTAGCCAGCTTCTTATGGGCTGTGGAAGGTGGACGCTTTCTGCAAACAGCTGGTCTTTTTCTTTTAGGCTTACTAATTTCCAGAAAACAATTATTCCTCTCAAACTCTCAGAATATAAAACTTTGGATTAAAGCTTTAATCGCATGTGCAATCCTGTTTGCTCCTGTCTATCAGCTTAAAGTAGAATTATTCGATACTAATAACGATCTATTCATAAAGAATACTATAGGCGTAATATTCGATATGTGGCAAAAATTATTGTTTACCTTTGTACTCATTAGTTCATTTGTGATTGTTTTCCAGAAAGAGACTTTTCAAAAAAAGGTTGCATGGTTCAGAGTGTATGGAAAAATGAGTCTGACCAATTATATATCTCAATCCATTATAGGAGCCTTTATATTTTTCCCTATAGGATTGAATCTTTCTCCTTATTGTGGTTACACAAGCAGCTTGATTATAGGGTCTATTATAATTGTACTACAATTACAATTTTGTAAATGGTGGCAAAAATCGCACAAACAAGGACCTCTTGAAGGGTTATGGCACACATTGACTTGGTTAGGACGAAAATAGGAGTCACAAACCTTTCTAATTTAGAATTATTAAACTGAATGAAAAAAATAATAATAACAGGAGCCAGCGGATTTATTGGAAGCTTTTTAGTGGAAAAAGCCTTAAGTCTAGGCTTTCAAACATGGGCGGGTGTACGAAAAAGCAGCAGCAGAGAATATCTGCAAGACAGCAATATTTTATTTGTAGAGCTAAATTTCGGAAATAAGGAAAAGCTTGTTGAACAGCTAAAAGAGTTCAAAAATACATTTGGAAAAATCGACTACATTATACACAATGCAGGGATAACAAAGTGTCTTGATCCAAAGGACTTCGACCTCATAAATCATCAAAACACGGTAAATTTCATAGATGCTTTGCAGGAAGCCGATTGCGTTCCGGATAAATTTCTTCTGATGAGCAGCCTCAGTGCTTATGGTTTAGGTGATGAAGTAAATTATACCCCATTAAAAATAACCGATACACCTCATCCAAATACAGCTTATGGAATAAGCAAGTTAAAAGCAGAACAATATTTACAAAACACTACCAATTTCCCCTACATGATACTCCTTCCGACAGGAGTGTATGGACCTCGTGAGAAAGACTACTTTTTGATGCTAAAGACTGTAAAATCAGGACTAGACGTAGGTGCAGGATTTAAGCCCCAGCATCTGACATTTATATACGTAAAGGATTTGGTTGATGCTGCTTTTTTAGCCTTGGAGAGTCCTCTCACAAACAAAAGTTATTTTGTAGCAGACGGAGACGTCCACACAGACAAGGAATATACGGCTCTGGTAAAAAAAGTACTTGGCAAAAAACATGTCATAAGTATTAAAGTACCTCTTTGTATACTAAAACTAATATCTGTTATTGCCGAAAGCATTTCCAGAATAACTAAAAAACCATCAACACTTAATCGGGATAAATACAAAATAATGAAACAACGCAACTGGGCTTGCGACATTGAACCTTTGGCACAAGATTTGCGTTTTACACCGAAGTACAACCTTGAGCGTGGTTTAACAGAATCAATAAATTGGTATAAAGAAAACGGGTGGTTGTAATATCGGATGAAAAAATACTGGCAAATTTTAAAGAAATACAAACTAGGTCTGGCAATCAGTCCCTTTCTCGTACTCATCTTTGTGCTGTGTGAGACCGTACAGCCTTTGCTTATGGCTAAGATTATCGACAACGGTGTTATGCCACGCGACCTTACAGTTATCACTCAGGTTGGAGGTTATATGATACTGATCTCTGTTGCAGGATTAGTCGCCAGTGTTCTTAACATTTATGTTTCTTCACGTACATCCATCGGATTTGGCACAGACCTCCGAACCGAATTATTTAATAAAATACAGCAGCTTTCATTTTCGGACATAGACCGCTTCAATTCCGCATCATTAATCACACGCCTGACAAACGACATTTCCAAGATTCAGCAAGTAATACTTATCTCTATGCGGATATTATTACGCTCTCCGCTGATTCTTTTTCTGGCAATCTTTTTTGTCGTAAAGATAAATGCCGACTTAGCCTTGGTGCTTATCGGGATGATTCCCGTATTGAGCATCGGAATATACCTCATCCTAAGAAAAGGATTTCCTCTATTTATAAAAGTACAGCAAAAAGTAGACCACCTGAATGGTATAATCCGGGAGAACCTCATCAATATCAGAGTCGTAAAATCATTTGTCAGAGAAGATTTCGAAACGAAAAAATTCGCCAACAGCAGCGAAGACTTACGCGATATGGTTATACGGGCTTCCAACATTGTGGTCTCGGTATTTCCACTCATGCAACTGGTAATGAATATATCCGTCATCCTCATCTTATGGATCGGAGGACAAAAGATAGTATCAGGCAATCTCAAAGTAGGAGAGCTTATATCTTTTGTTAATTACCTGTCGCAGATACTCATGTCACTAATGCTTCTATCGATGACTATTATGGCATTTGCAAGAGCTTCGGCTTCATCAAAACGTATTTTAGAGGTGATGAACACCGACCCTTCGCTAACCAATACCCCCGAAGGCTTACAAAACAAACATAAGATAGAAAAAGGCGAAGTGATTTTCCAGAATGTTTCTTTCCGTCATTATGCAGGGGAAAACGATGTTCTGCGAAATGTCAATTTCCATATCAAGCAAGGAGAAACAATTGCCATTGTAGGAGCCACCGGATCAGCCAAGAGCTCCATGATACAGCTCATCCCCCGGTTATATGATGCCACATCAGGAAAAATACTGATTGATGGAATAAATGTAAAAGATTATAATCTGGACGAACTACACTCCAAAATCGGCATGGTTCTGCAGAAAAACGAACTATTCTCCGGCTCAATTATCGAAAATCTAAAATGGGGTAAGCCCGATGCAACAGAAGAAGAAATTATACAGGCAGCTCAAGCAGCAGAAGCACATGAATTCATCATGTCATTTTCGGATGGCTATAATACAAAATTAGGACGGGGAGGAATCAATGTTTCAGGGGGGCAGAAGCAACGCATATGCATTGCCCGTGCACTATTGAGGAAACCTAAAATATTAATTCTCGACGACAGCACGAGTGCTGTAGACTCGAATACGGAGCAAAAAATACGGACTAACCTGAACACTATGCTACAAGAGACGACGGTATTTATAGTAACACAGCGAATAAACACCATGCAGTCGGCCGACAGGGTAATAGTTCTCGAAGACGGAGAAATAAACGCAATAGGCAAACCGTCCGAATTGATAGAAAAATCGAAAGTATATCAGGAAATATACAATTCACAACAATTAGCATTCTGATGGCACACGGAGATCATTCAAAACCTGTAGAAAGAGCAAAAGAAGGAAAAAAAACTTTCTTCCGGCTCATGTCATACCTATCATGCGACCGTAGCCTCCTATATATTATTGTTTTTTTAATAGTCGTAAGTATCATATCAAGCCTGTTAGGTTCATATATGCTTCGCCCGATAATCAATGACTATATCATACCGGGAGATATTACCGGATTATTCAAAATATTGCTCTTGCTGGGTGTTGTTTATTTAACAGGAGTGGCTGCAACCTATATCGAATACCGTTTACTGAATAAAATTGGACAACGGACCGTCACCCGACTCAGGATGGATCTTTTCAAGAAAATGGAAATATTACCTGTTAAATATTTCGACACACATCAACATGGCGACTTGATGAGCCGTTACACCAATGATATAGACAAAATCAGTGATGTTTTAACCGATAGCCTGTCCGACTTACTATCCAGTGCCCTAACCCTTATCGGGATATTTATACTTATGGTTTATATAAGTCCGATACTCACATTGGTAACCATGATAACCGTTCCTCTTATGTTTCTGAGTGCTAAATTGATTGTAACACGAAGCAAAAAATATTTCAAAGCACAACAAGAAGACCTGGGAGCAGTAAACGGCTACATCGAAGAGATGATCAGCGGACAAAAAGTGATAAAAGTATTCGGACACGAGAAGAAAGTAGAAGCTGATTTTGACACTCTTAACCAGAACTTAAGAGGGAAAGCCGAAAAAGCCCAACTATATTCGGGAATGATGATGCCCATTATGCAAAACTTAAATACACTCAATTATGTAATCATTACAATTGTTGGAGCATTGCTTGCCATATTCAGAGGGTTTGATGTCGGAGGATTAGCAGCTTTCCTTCAATATTCGAGACAATTCGGTCGTCCGATCAATGAGCTTGCCAGTTTATACAACAATATACAAGCTGCCATAGCCGGAGCCGAACGTATTTTTGAAGTAATAGACGAAGCTTCCGAACCCGAAGATAACCCCGATGCCATCACCTTGACAAATATCAAAGGCGAGGTTACCATGCAGGATGTTTATTTCGGATACAAACCCGAAAAATTAATCCTGAAAGGAGTTTCATTGAAGGCAAAACCGGGAGAAAAAATAGCATTAGTAGGAACTACAGGAGCAGGTAAAACCACGATACTGAATATGCTGCCTCGCTTTTTCGACATAAAATCGGGAGAGATCACTATTGACGGTATTTCCACAAAAGAAATAAAGCGAGACAATCTTAGACAATCAATGGCTATTGTTCTGCAGGACACGCATCTGTTTACAGGCACAGTTCGCGAAAATATCCGTTTTGGACGATTAGAAGCAACAGACGAAGAAGTAGAGGAGGCAGCCAAATTAACTGCAGCACATTCATTCATCAAACGCCTTCCGCATGGATACGATACTATGCTGGAAAATGACGGGGCTAACTTGAGCCAGGGGCAACGCCAATTATTAAATATAGCACGGGCGGCTGTTGCCAATCCCGCCATTCTGCTTTTAGACGAAGCAACCAGCAACATCGACACCCGAAGCGAACTGCTTATACAAAAAGGCCTCGACAAATTAATGGAAGGCAGAACTAGTTTTATTATAGCCCACCGACTCTCAACCGTTCGCAATGCCGATAAAATTCTGGTTCTCGAACATGGGCAAATTATAGAACATGGCAGTCACGAAGAACTTCTCGGATTGCAAGGAAAGTATTATTCGCTCTATGAAGAGCAATTCAAATAAAATCTTACACCTCGCAACTTAGTCGATAAGTATCCTATGACAGTTAAAATTTGAAACAAATTGATTCCGAGATAAAAAAATATCAAAATTTGCAATAATAAATATTTTCTACTATATTTGCATTCATATTAAAGGAGGAGGAGGCTAAAGCTTTCTCCTTTTTCATTCGTTGATATAAATACAAATGATTGATAAATTACAAATACAAGATATAGCTGAAGACTTTTTGCTAAATTCCCATATATTTTTGGTTGATGTTGCTATAAGACCAGGAAATATTATCATTGTAGAAATAGATAGTCAAGAAGGTGTCAGCATAGAAGATTGCATTGCACTAAGCAAACATATCGAATCGAAACTTGATCGTGATGTTGAAGATTTCGAACTGGAAGTCGGATCGGCGGGAGTAACATCTCCTTTCAAGATAACCCGACAATATGAAGTAAACATAGGCAATGAAGTTGAAGTCTTAACTAAAGGAGGACAAAAACTAACAGGGATACTCAAAAACTGTGATGATACAACATTTGTTGTAACTATCACCAAAATGGAGAAACCCGAAGGAGCTAAACGCAAAATAGCAGTGGAAGAAGATTTGTCTTTCAAATACGATGAAGTAAAATATACAAAATATCTAATCAGATTTAAATAACTATGGCTAAGAAAGAAGTTATAAGCATGATTGATACTTTTTCAGAATTCAAAGATCTGAAAAATATCGACCGTATGACAATGATAAGCGTTCTTGAAGACTCATTCCGCAATGTAATTGCAAAAATGTTTGGGACAGACGAGAACTATGATGTCATTATCAATCCTGACAAAGGAGACTTGGAAATCTGGCGTAATCGTACAATAGTAGAAGACGACGAACTGGAAGATCCAAACACTGAAATTTCTCTTTCGGAAGCTAAAAAAATAGATGAAGATTTTACTGTAGGCGAAGATGTGACCGATGAGGTCTTCTTTGAAGACTTTGGCCGCAGAGCCATCCTAAACTTACGTCAAACGCTGGCTTCAAAAATTCTTGAACTTCAAAAAGACAGCCTTTATAACAAATACAAAGAAAAGATTGGAGAGATTGTTTCCGGAGAGGTTTATCAAATCTGGAAAAAAGAAATCCTTCTTTTAGATGACGAAAAAGAAGAACTGCTACTTCCTAAAACAGAGCAGATCCCAAGCGATTTTTTCCGCAAAGGTGAACATGTAAGAGCTGTAGTAGAAAGAGTTGACAATAAAAACAACAATCCTAAGATTATTCTTTCCAGAACTTCTCCTGTATTCCTGGAAAGACTATTCGAATTGGAAGTGCCCGAAATAAATGACGGATTAATAACAATAAAAAAAATAGCACGCATACCGGGCGAAAGAGCCAAAGTTGCTGTAGAATCGTATGATGACCGTATCGACCCCGTAGGTGCTTGCGTGGGAATGAAAGGATCGCGTATACATGGTATTGTTCGTGAGTTGAGAAACGAAAACATCGATATAATCAACTACACATCAAATATGAACCTTTATATCCAAAGGGCGTTAAGTCCGGCTAAAATTACCACTATCAAATTAAATGAAGAGGATAAGAAAGCCGAAGTATTCTTGCGTCCCGAAGAAGTTTCACTAGCAATTGGAAAAGGTGGCTTAAACATCAAACTGGCAAGCATGTTAACAGGCTATACTATTGATGTTTACCGCGACATAGACGAAGTTGACGAAGAGGATATCTACCTAGACGAGTTTGGGGACGAAATCGACCAATGGGTAATCGAGCAACTGAAAAAACTTGGGTATGTTACAGCTAAGAACGTTCTCGCTGCTTCTAAAGAGACAATCGCCAGAGAAGCCGACCTCGAGGAAGACACAGTTGATGAGCTTTTTGCTATTTTACGAGCAGAGTTTGAAGATGAAGAATAACTCTTATTTGGTAATTCTATGATTTCTTAATACTTTTGTATAATCAGAGTTATGTTAAATATTTAAAATGTTTTATTTTACTGATGTAACTAACCTAGATTATTGTGCTTACCAAAGCAACAAATAAGTTCTCAGACCTCAAGTATTTGCCGGAAGGTCCGAAATCTTTTTCAGCCTGTTCAATTTTCATGATTTAAAAAAAACGTATGTCTATAAGATTAATTAAAGTTTCAAAGGATTTGAATGTAGGGATCAATAGTCTTGTTGAATTTCTGCAGAAGAAAGGCTTTGCTGTTGAAGCAAATCCTAATACGAAGATTGACGATGAACAGTATGTCCTTCTTGTGAATGAATTTGGAAAAGACAAGAAAATTAAACTAGCCTCTGATAGAAATAAAGAGTTGCAAAAGGAAAAGAGAAAAACATCTCAATCGGAATCTTCGGAAGAAGAAGGCGACGATACTCCTCAACCAAGTAAAAAAGGCGAGGAGATTAAAACAGTTATCCCGGAAGATATAAAACCCCATATTCAGATTGTTGACAAAATCGATTTAGACAATCTAAACAAAAGTAAAAGTTCAACTTTGACAAAAGAAGAAGAGAAGGTAGAGGTAATTGAACCTCTTCATATCGAAAAAGAGGAAAGCAAACCTGTAGCTCAAAAAGTAGAGACAGAAAAGCAAGTTGAGAAAGTTTCTGAAAAAACAGAAATTGAAAATACCGTAAAAGCTGCCGATAAAGTAGTTGAAGAACCCAAAGTGGTGGAACCTATTATCGAAGCCAAAGAAGACAATAAGGCTATTGAGAAGGAAAATCCGACAGAAACGGCACAAAGCCCTGCCGGAGAAGACGATGATGTATTCCGCCTAAATAACCCTACTATAAAGTCAAATATCGTAGTAAAAGGTACTATCGACCTAAGTGCTATCAACGACAAAACTCGTCCTGCGAAAAAGACAAAAGCTGAAAAGAGAAAAGAACGTATCGACAAAGAACTATCTGACAGTAAAAAGGTTAAAGAAAATACGGTAAAGCTTTTGAAAAAAGAGAGTGTTGAAGAGCAAAAGAAAACTCTGAAACTTGACGATCCGGATGATCCGGCTAGAAAGAAAAGAGCCCGTATCAAAAAAGGAAAAGTGGATATTGAAAAAGGAATAGCGACTCCGGGAGCTACAAATCCATATCTTCAAAAAGACAATAAGGCGAAACATGCTAATCCACGAAGACCTGTACTTACACCGAAAGCAGCTGTAAGCGAGGAAGATGTACAAAAACAGATTAAAGAAACCTTAGCCCGACTAACCAGCAAGGGAGGAAAAGCCAAAGGTGCAAAATATCGTAAAGAAAAAAGAGACGCAGTTTCTCAAAGACAACAAGAAGAACTCGAATTACAAGAACAAGAAAGCAAAACATTAAAAATCACAGAATTCGTAACAGCTAACGATTTAGCTAATATGATGAATGTACCTGTGATAAAAGTCATCTCCACTTGTATGAGCATTGGTATGATGGTATCCATTAACCAACGTTTAGATGCGGAAACAATCAATATAGTTGCCGAAGAATTCGGATTCAAAACTGAATATGTAAGTGCAGAGGTAGTTGAAGCAATTTCGGAAGAGGAAGACAATGAAGAAGATTTGGAGCCACGTGCACCAATCGTTACCGTAATGGGACACGTTGACCATGGTAAAACTTCATTATTGGATAGAATCCGCCAAACTAACGTTATTGCAGGTGAAGCGGGTGGTATCACACAACACATCGGAGCATACAATGTGAAGCTTAAAGACGGTAGACCAATAACATTCCTGGACACTCCCGGTCACGAAGCTTTTACCGCAATGCGTGCTCGTGGAGCTAAAGTTACCGATATTGCAATCATTATTGTTGCAGCCGATGACAATGTTATGCCTCAAACAATAGAGGCAATCAATCACGCGGCAGCAGCCGGAGTACCTATTGTTTTTGCGATCAATAAAATAGATAAACCGGGAGCTAATCCTGAAAAGATAAAAGAAACACTTGCAAACATGAACTACCTTGTAGAATCATGGGGTGGAAAATACCAGTCGCAAGAAATTTCAGCAAAGCAAGGTATAGGAATCGACGAGCTTCTCGAAAAAGTATTGCTGGAAGCCGAACTTCTCGAATTAAAAGCGAATCCGAACAAACGTGCAACAGGTTCGGTTATCGAATCATCTCTGGATAAAGGACGCGGATATATTTCGACAGTACTTGTTCATAACGGAACATTAAAACAAGGTGATATCGTTTTAGCAGGAACATATTTCGGACGTGTAAAAGCAATGTTCAATGAGCGCAATCAGCGAATTGATGAAGCAGCACCGGCGGCACCGGCATTGATATTAGGACTAAATGGAGCTCCTCAAGCAGGTGATATGTTTCATGTTCTAGAGTCAGAACAAGAAGCCAGAGATATAGCGAGCAAACGCGAACAATTGCAACGTGAACAAGGATTACGTACTCAAAAAATACTTACCCTTGACGATATAGGCCGCCGTATTGCTATCGGAAACTTCCAACAATTAAATGTAATTGTAAAAGGGGACGTGGATGGCTCGGTTGAAGCACTTTCAGACTCACTGATACGCTTGTCTACAGAAGAAATACAAGTAAATGTTATTCATAAGGCAGTAGGAGCTATCTCAGAATCGGATATTACGCTTGCAGCAGCATCTGATGCTATTGTAATCGGATTCCAGGTACGTCCATCAGTTGCAGCCCGAAGAATAGCAGAAAAAGATGGAGTAGAAATTCGCTTATATTCTATCATCTATGATGCTATAGAAGAAATTACTTCAGCTATGGAAGGTATGCTATCACCTGATATCAAAGAAGAAATTACAGCCAATGTCGAAGTACGTGAAGTATTTAAAATCACGAAAGTCGGTACAGTTGCAGGTTGTATGGTGAAAGAAGGTAAAATCAAGCGTTCGAACAAGATACGCCTTATTCGCGATGGAATTGTAATCTACTCAGGAGATCTGGGATCACTGAAACGTTTCAAAGACGATGTAAAAGAAGTTGCATTCGGATATGAATGTGGTCTGAACATCCATAACTATAACGATATCAAAGTTGGAGATATAATCGAAGCCTTTGAACAAATTGAAGTAAAGAAAACATTATAATAAAAAGATTTTATTATATTTGTAACCATAACCTAAGAACCAATTGATAGTTGTAACCAAGCAATCATGCCTTGATCGGTGGTATCCCACAAAATATACCACCGAAAACACAACAACTATCAATCAGGTACGGCGGTTAGAATTCAAGAATCTACGCTAAGTCCATATTAACCATTCAATAATATTAATAATCTATTATGATGGCCAAAAGAATATTTCTTTCTGCATTATTCATTATATCAATAATATTCGCAAACACCATATCTGCTCAGACATCTGAAAAGATTGCTTACATAAATTCTATTGAATTATTGGAACTAATCCCCGGAAAAGTTGCTGCATCGCGTTCTATTAGTGAGTTGAATCAGAAATACAAGGACGAATTAGCTGTAATGCAAAACGACTACAACAATAAATACACCGATTTTTTAGCTAATCAAAATAAACTGGCCGAAAGCATTAAACTTCGGCGCATGCAAGAACTTTATGAATTGGAACAAAATATCAACCGGTTTATGAAAGTAGCTCAAGAAGATGTAGAAAGCCAAGAGGCACAATTAATTGTACCACTGAAAGAAAAGCTTAAAGAGGCCGTTCAGCAAGTAGGTATAGAACAAGGCTTCACTGTCATATATGACATGGCAAACCCCACTATTGCATTCATTACTCCCAATGCAATAGATGCAAATCCTATGATAAAAGCTAAACTACAACAAATCCGAAGATAAATTCCTCAACATCCGTCTTCAAAGTCTCTATAGAAGAGACACTCTTATGAAAAAGAATCTTATTCCAGGACCAATCGGAGTATTCGACTCAGGATACGGAGGATTAACTATACTTTCCGAAATACAGAAAGTGCTGCCTAAGTATGACTACATCTATTTAGGAGATAACTCCAGAGCTCCATATGGAACAAGATCGTTCGATGTAGTCTACGAATTTACAAAGCAAGCTGTCTTAGCTCTTTTCGATCAGGGTTGCAACCTTGTTATACTGGCATGCAACACAGCATCAGCAAAAGCACTCAGAACAATTCAACAGAATGATCTCCCTCAAATAAATCCGAATAAGAGAGTACTGGGAATTATACGCCCCACTGCCGAAGTTATTGGCAATATAACCCAAACACGTCACATTGGAATTGTTGGAACACCGGGCACAATACAATCAGAATCATATACTATAGAAATCGGCAAACTACACCCCGATATTACAGTAAATTCTCATGCGTGCCCCATGTGGGTACCTATTGTCGAAAATAATGAGTTTAATACCGAAGGAGCTGATTATTTTATAAAGAAAGATTTAGATACAATTCTCAATATGGATAAAAATATAGATACACTCATATTGGGATGCACTCATTACCCACTTTTAATTGATAAGATTAAACAATACGCTCCCGATAGACTACAGATACTCTCGCAAGGAAAATATGTAGCTGAAAGCCTCAAAAACTATCTAATCCGCCATCCTGAAATAGAAGAAGCCTGTACTAAAAACGAAAGTACTAAATATTACACCACAGAGGCTGCATCCAAATTCAAAGAATCTGCATCTATATTTTTAAATAAAGAAATTGAAGTTGAGAGAATCAATATTGAGGGATAATAATATGCTATTTGATCTTATTAAGGCGATATAGGCAAGAATAGCTCGAAAAAGGAGAGAGAACTAAAGTAATCCAGTTGTTATTTGACTACAACTTTCTTTGTTACATTATCCGATTTAAGAATATAATAACCCTTAGGTAAATTCACACGGTTAGAATTTGTACCACTATTTACATTGAAGGTCATCACTTTAGTACCCAAAATATTAAAGACTTCGATAGTCCCGTCTTGAGGAAGATTTTCCACAACAAACTTTTCGCCATTGATAGTCAATTCAACTCCCTGCTTATCAGAGCCAAATACATCTTTCCGGTCTTGAGAAAATCCCCAAAACGGCAAAGCAAAAAGAATTGCAAAAATTAATATTTTAGTATTATTCTTCATCTGTTAAATTACTCTTCTACAAATGTAACTCTTTTTAGTTAAATCAAATATCAAAAGTGATTTTTTTTTCAGGTAATTATAATTTTTCCAATAATAATTCGTTAGCAAGAATAGTATTAGGAAAAATCTTCACCGCTTCCTCCAAAAATAAAGCATCATTAGAATATCTTGAAGAGTAATGCCCAAGCATCAGTTTCTCCACATTTGCTTTTAAGGCAATTTCCGCAGCTTGGCTCGCAGTCGAATGTCGGGTCTCCTTTGCACGAGCCTTATCTTCATCCAAAAAGGTAGATTCATGATACAATAAATCTACATCCTTTATAATTGGAATAATACTCTCCTTATAAGCTGTATCTGAACAAAAAGCATATTTTCGAGAAGGTTTAGCCGGCTTAGTCAGCCGATTATTTGATATAATCTGACCGGACTCAGTTATATAATCGGCACCCTGCTTTATTTTTGCCAATTCTTTAATCGGAACATTATAAAACTTAACAGCTTCACCATCCAGATGCAAATCGTTCTTAGCCTCTTCAAACAAGAAGCCGGCGCATGGCATCCTATGATCTAACGGGATAGTACTTACGCTTAAAGACCTATCCTGATATATAACTTCATGTTTTGTATGATCGAATGACTTGAAAATAACTTCAAACGACAGATCCTTACAGTAAAAATCAAGCTGAGGGCGCAAAATTCTTTCCAAATCTGCAACTGCATGAATAGTTAAATCACCGGTTCTTCCCAATAATCCTAAGGTCGAAATCAAACCAATCAAACCAAAACAATGGTCGCCATGCAAATGAGAGATAAATATTTGATTCAAGCGATTGAAACGTAATCGAGCTCGTCTAAACTGCAATTGAGTTCCCTCGCCACAATCAATCATAAACAACTT
Source organism: uncultured Dysgonomonas sp. (assembly GCF_934668725.1). Classification (GTDB taxonomy): domain Bacteria; phylum Bacteroidota; class Bacteroidia; order Bacteroidales; family Dysgonomonadaceae; genus Dysgonomonas_A. The sequence continues at coordinate 90,038 of NZ_CAKUOF010000014.1, read as the reverse complement.
CTCACGAACATTTAAGACCTGAGAGGTAGGAACATGCTGCATCGTAGGCAAGGCCGAACCACAACCGAGAATATTCAATTCAAACTTGTTCATTCGATATGTATCAATTTATGAACTTGCAAGCTTAAGCTCCAGTCGGGATTTTGCTTAACTAGATCAACACAATAATTCACATTATTAATATTCATCTTATCTCCATCGAATATAGGACTTACAAAATATTTATCCGCCTTAGGAAATATAGATATATCAGGTAAAATATCACCTACTCCAACAGGTATACGAATTTCATTTACAGATGGAATTTTTGTTCGAATATCCTCATATCTTTTTTTAGGACTACAGGTTATATAGTCAATCATAGAAGGAACTCTCCGCGTTCCATTTGTTTCTATAGCCTGTTTATAACTTCTTTCTTTAAAGAATACCACATGGTCATCTTTTAATTGAATAGTGGGTTCACCTCCTGTCCATATAATCCATTTACAAGGGTATGCACTGATAACACCCTCAATCTGCTCCAAAGTCATATCATCTCCTTCGGCAAAATCTGTATCACAAAACGAACAAGCCAGATTACACTCCGTTAATCGAATGAATATAGAAGGTTCTCCTACTCTCCCACCCTCACCTTGCAATGAGTAGAATATCTCATTTACATTAAGCTTCATAGATCGCAGATGTTTTAGGAGTTTCTGAAACTTCGACAGCATAAATCTGCGGAATTTCCTTGACAAAAATAGTATATAACTCACGCGCCATATTTTCGGCTGTAGGATTTACCGTAAAAACATCATTCAGATGTCTGTGATCCAAATTATTATCAATATATTCTTTTATGAGACTCAGCTCTCTGTAATCCTTTACAAACCCAACCTCATTCAAAGTGTCAGCTTTAAGATAAACTGTCACAATATAATTATGCCCATGTAGTCTCGAACAAGGATGGTCTTCGGGAAGCCCTTCTAATATATGAGATGCTGAAAAAGCAAACTGCTTACTAATTTTATACATAACTTTTAATACTATTTATTGCTATACTATAAACAGTTATAGCAACCTTACAACAACTACTAAAATTTTAAAGTTTAAACTTCGAAACTCTAGTTAAAACTTAAATAGGTCCAAATCGGATAATGATCCGAGAACTTCACTTTATCGACAGTACACTCGTACGCTTTTAAACTCTTTGAATACATAATAAAATCGATTCTGAACCAGAAATAATTTTCATGATAAGTAATACCCGGTCCAAAACCCGTTTCAGCATACGCATCCTTCAAATCTTTTTTTATCGTTTTATATGAATAAGATATAGGACTGTCATTAAAGTCGCCACACACGATTATTGCATCAGTTGTTTGTTCGGCAACATATTGCGCCACCATATCTACCTGCGGTGCCCGTTTTCTAAAGGCAACCCCCAATTTGTTTTCTAGACTTTGGGTTACTTCATCAAATTTATGAGAATCACGAGCCCTTAAAAAGTCTTTATACATTTTCTTATCTTTAGATGTCAATCTATTAGACTCCAAATGATTATTAATCACAGTAACTATTTTACCATTGACATCAATCTTATACATTGCCACCCCGTTATCTGAAGTTTCAACAGGTATGCTCCGAATAGATTTAATCGGATATTTAGAAAAACACGCCAACCCGTATTCATATCTCCCATTACTCGGGCGTAGAGGTATTACTGAATAGTAAGGATAAACTTGTAGCACTTTTAGCAGGTTACGCGTACTTGCATGTTTATCGCTTGTCGAAACAACATACTCTTGCATACAGATAATATCGGCATCTACAGATTTCAGATATTGAACCATAGGCATATCCTTATTCCATTTTTTATTTAATTCCCAGTTGAATCCTCGTACATTGTATGATAATACCTTAATGCTTCCTTCGGGAGCCGATCGTGAGAAAATATTAACCGGGAAATAAGTAGTAATAGGACTGTAGCAGATAATTAATACCACGACATTAAATAATACTATTTTCCATCTGGCTGCTATAATCCAGAAAACAAGAATCAATAGATTTGCCGTAAGAATAAAAGGAAAGGCTAATCCCAAATACGCTAAAAAAACAGAACGGACAGGCGATACACTCCAACTTAAATAAGAACTCAGAAGAAGCAATAGGGTGAATATATTTACACCAAATACAACAGAACGGAAAGTACGCCTTATATATTCAAATATCTGTTTACTTGTTACTGGCATCAAATAATCGTTTTTTTTCGTCATCATTCAAGCTATTGTAGCCCGACTGCTTGATCTTATCCAGGATACGGTCTACCTCCAAAGATTCGTTGTGTTTACGCTGATTGTAACTAAAATCGTCTTCCGGTTTATTGTTCTTTCGCGTAACTCGCATATTTGGTTTAGCTTTAAACAAATTAACAATTTTATCGATCAAAAGATTTGCCCAACGAGTAATATCTTTTCCTTTTTTGTATTGAGTGGCATAAAAATATCCCAACAATGCTCCTCCGATATGGGCTATGTGTCCTCCCTGATTAGAAGAACCTCCTAAAGCTAAAAAATCGAGAACAAATATAAATATGGCAATATATACAATTTTTATACGTCCAAAGAGCAACATCATTACTTCTTGATTTCTATTGTAAAAAGCTGCACCAAATATAATAGCCATCACCGAAGCCGAAGCTCCAATCATCGAAGAAGGATTCATTTTGATGAAATAGGGTATACTGTTAAATGTCAGCATATAAAAAAGTGCACCTGCCAATCCTCCCAATAAATACAGAGCTATTAAATTTTTCGGGGTGAAATAAGTAAGAAATATACGCCCAAACCAATAAAGCATCAGCATATTAAACAAGATATGCAAAACATCATAATGAACAAACATATAAGTGAATAATACCCAAATATGTTTCAATGTAGTCTCAATATCAGAAGAGACCTCGATGTATGATCGCAAATCGGGAGCAGGCAGTTCGAAAAGAACCACAAAAACTCTCAGTAATGCAATAATCAGAAACACCGCCACATTGATAATAATCAACTGTGACAACGAATCGCGATACTTCAGATTATTAAATATTGATTTAATAGAATTTCCCATCCCTTTTATTATTTCTCCTCCAATACAACACTAACAAAAATCCGGTTAATAGACCACCCAAGTGAGCAAAATGGGCTACATTATCTCCGGCTCTGTCCCAAACTCCCATAAATAGTTCTGCCACACCATAAAGAATTACAAAGTATTTTGCTTTAATCGGTATGGGAAGAAACAAGAGAATAAGCTCCACATTCGGAAACAACATACCAAATGCAACCAAAATACCAAAAACCGCACCCGATGCACCAATCATGGTTTGGTTTAAAAGCCCATTGAATTCTCCCAACAGCGGATCAGCATAGTTACGTCCTGTACTTATCAGGTCAGCTCCATTCCGATATACTTCAGCTAGCATTTCGGGAGATAATCCACTCTCTACAGAATTGATACGGAAATAAACAACCAGCATATTAAATAAAGCTGCGCCTATACCTGTCATAATATAATAAAACAGGAATTTTTTTCCACCCCAAACCATTTCCAAAGTTCGCCCAAACATAAAGACGGCAAACATATTAAAAAACAAGTGCGTGATTGACGATGAATCATGCAGGAACATATACGTTAGTATCTGGTGGGGATAGAAAAGATCCGACTTAAAATAATGAAGCCCTAAATAAGTAGTGATATCTATACCCTTATTACCAAGCACAATCTGTGCCAGCCAGCACATTACATTTATAATTATTAAGTTGAGAGTAACCGGTGGTACCGATCCAAACATTCCTCCTCTATTCTGATTCATATTTATTTTTGTATACTCTAAGTTTAGACAAATTTACGTATATTTTTCGTTCACACACCTCTAAGAGTTCCGGTTTGACTTTTTTTTTAGCCTAAAACACCTTTTTAAGGCTGTTTTTTTAGTTTTTTTTTTGATAGTTACTAAACTATAATCTATATTTGGTGTTTAAATATGTAAGTAAGTCGTTAAAATACAGTTTAATTAATTATTTTTTTTTTTATTGCAATATTATGAATAAAACTGAACTGATTAATGCTATTTCAGAAAAAGCTGGACTAAGCAAAGTGGACTCTAAGAAAGCACTAGATGCATTTATTGAAACAGTAGGTGCAGAGTTAAAAAAAGGTGAAAAAATTGCACTTGTAGGTTTTGGTACATACTCTGTATCAGAAAAAGCTGCAAGAAAGGGTATCAATCCAAGAACTAAAGCGACAATTGATATTCCTGCAAAAAAAGTGGTTAAGTTTAAAGCGGGAGCTGAATTATCTGACCTGTAAATCGGTACTCAAAGATTTAGGAAGTGGAAAGAGATAATCTCTTTCCACTTTTTTATTTCTACCTGATCTTAAAGAATAAAACCTATTCAAGATAATTATATCCGGCTTACACAATATAAGTTGCTTTGCTTATTATACTTGCAAAGCAATAAAAAGAGGCAAGCTCTTATCTATTCAATCATTTTTTGTAGATTTGCACCTTCAATTGATATAAGGCAAACCTATATTGCCAAAAGGGTAACAAAGCCCTCTAAAAACTGAATTTAAAAGAAGAAACATTTCCAAAGATGAAAGTAGAACAAACAATACTTGCAAGTATTATTTCAGCAATCAAAAATTTATACAACACCGATGTAGATAGCTCTTTGGTTCAACTTCAAAAAACGAGAAAAGAATTTAAAGGACATCTTACACTTGTGGCATTTCCTTTTCTGAAAATATCAAAAAAAGGACCAGAACAAACAGCTCAAGAAATTGGCGAATGGCTTAAAACAAACAGCGATGAAGTTGCTGATTTTAATGTTGTAAAAGGATTTTTAAATCTGGAGATAAACTCTTCCTGTTGGATTGATTTACTTTCTGAAATAAATTCAAAACCACATTACGGAATAATAGAGCCTACGGATAATTCGCCATTGGTAATGATTGAATACTCATCACCCAATACTAATAAGCCACTCCATCTAGGTCATATACGTAACAACCTGTTAGGCTTTGCTCTTGCCGAAGTGCTAAAAGCGAATGGCAATAAGGTAAAAAAAACCAATATTGTTAACGATAGAGGTATTCATATATGTAAGTCAATGCTTGCCTGGAAAAAATGGGGTAACGGAGCAACTCCCGAATCGACCGGAACAAAAGGAGACCATTTGGTAGGCGAATATTATGTGCTGTTTGACAAACATTATAAAGCAGAATTAGATACACTGCAAAGCGAAGGATTATCGAAAGATGAAGCCGAAGCTAAATCGCAACTAATGTCCGAAGCCCGTGAAATGCTAAGAATGTGGGAGGCAGGAGATACCGAAACTGTAAAGTTATGGAAAATGATGAACAGTTGGGTATATGCCGGATTTGACGAGACCTACAAAGTATTGGGAGTCGATTTTGACAAAATATATTACGAATCTGAAACATATATAGACGGAAAAGAGAAAGTTCTCGAAGGACTTGACAAAAATATATTCTATAAAAAAGAAGACGGCTCAGTATGGGCTGATCTATCTGCTGAAGGTCTTGACCAGAAACTCCTTCTTCGTGGTGATGGTACATCCGTATATATGACACAAGATATCGGCACTGCTAAACTTCGCTACGATGATTACCCTATCGACAAGATGATTTATGTAGTAGGAAACGAGCAAAACTACCATTTTCAGGTACTATCTATCATCTTGGACAAACTGGGATTCCAATTTGGAAAAGACCTTGTTCACTTTTCGTACGGAATGGTTGAACTTCCCAAAGGTATGGGACGCATGAAATCGAGAGAGGGAACAGTGGTAGATGCTGACGATCTGGTTGAAGAAATGATAAATACAGCACGCGAAACATCTGACGAACTGGGAAAATTAGATAACTGTACAGAAGATGAAGCCGCTAATATTGCACGCATAGTTGGTCTGGGTGCTTTGAAATATTTCATTCTTAAAGTAGACCCTAAAAAGAATATGGTATTCAATCCGGCAGAATCGATAGATTTCAACGGAAATACAGGTCCATTTATTCAATATACCTATGCACGTATCCAATCGGTACTAAGGAAAGCTGCCGAGCAGGGGCTGACTATTCCCGATACATTAGTCAATACAACAGCTCTTACCGATAAAGAGACTGCACTTATCCAACTTACAGCAGAATATGCAAGTACACTGAAACAAGCCGGAGATGAGTATAACCCTGCCCTTATTGCAAACTATGTATATGAATTAGTGAAAGAATATAATCAGTTCTATCACGATCATTCGATCTTAAAAGAAGAAAATAAGGAAATAAAAGATCTTAGACTGACTCTATCTGCCAATGTTGCTAAAATCATAAAAAGTGGAATGCAGCTACTGGGCATTGAAGTTCCGGATAGAATGTAAAGCATAAAATTATTTATATCTATGAGGTAAATAAATAATACACAAATACAAAAGAGGAGATCAATATAGATCTCCTCTTTTTTTGCCCCTAGAGGTTAAATAAAGTTAAATAATAAAATTCAAAAAAGACATAATTATTTAATAATAAAACAATTAAACCAAAACACATCACCAAGTACAATCCACAAACAGGTATTATGTATTGCAAAGTACTAAATTATTTACATATATTTGCATAACATAAATCATTGTATAAGACAAAAGATAAAAAATTACAGATATGAAAAAGGTTGTAGAAGTAAATATTGGAGGAGTCAACTTTGCAATTGAAGATGATTCATACATTCAGTTAAAAACGTATTTAGCAAGATTTGAAGCATCACTTCCTCCTGAAGATGCTAAAGAAATAATGGAGGATGTGGAAGCAAGAGTTGCTGAGATATTCCAAAAAGAGGTACGATATCCGAATCAAGTTATCGGATCAGACTCCGTAAAAAAAGTTATAGAATGTTTGGGTGAAATAAATTCAAGCTCAAATACAAGTAATCAATCACAAACAAAAACTGAATATAAAATGAAAACTGGAAAAAAATTATACCGCAATATGGATGACAAAGTAATTGCCGGAGTTTGCAGTGGACTAGCATCGTACTTCGACATAGATGTAACCATAATCAGAGTCATTTTTGTGATCGTATTCATCCTCGGAGGATCTGCCTTCTTTGCATATATCATACTATGGATTATTATGCCTAAGGCAGAAACAGTTATTCAAAAGATGGAAATGAACGGTGAACCTATAACTCCCGAGAATCTAAAAAATTATTCGAAATAAATAATCTCTGTAATACATCAAAAGTTTACACACTTAAAATTAGCAATATGGAACCAATTAATGTAGACAATATAAAAGCTCAAATGAGAAAAGGGATTCTCGAATATTGCATTCTCAGCATATTATCCGAAGGGGACGCTTATGCTTCTGCAATCATAAATGAACTAAAAGAATCCGAAATGATTGTGGTCGAAGGAACCCTTTATCCCTTGCTTACCAGACAAAAGAATCAAGAGTTACTCTCATACCGCTGGGAGGAATCAACTCAAGGGCCTCCCCGCAAATACTATTCAATCACCGATAGAGGTAGAGCCGTGCTAGCTGAATTGGATAACGCATGGGCCGATCTGGTAAATACAATTGCCCGAATCAGAAAAAATAAATCTATAGATATTCAAGAGTAATATATGCACTGAACACATATAAAAAATACCACAATGAAAGAAACAATAAAAGCCAGCATAGGAGGATATGCCTTTACACTAGATGCAGATGCATACGAGATACTAAAATCATATCTAGACAATCTGAAATTCCATTTCGAGAATAAAGAAGATGGACATGAGATTATCTCAGACATAGAAGCACGTATGTGCGAACTCCTACAAATGAAAGCAAGTAAGAGTGAAAGCATAATTACCTTAGAAGATGCAAAAAGCATTATCGAAATAATGGGAAATCCTGTCGATTTTGAAGAGGAAGTTACAGACAATGCCGAAAATAGCTCAAACAAACCTCAACGGTCTGAGAATACGGTAATCACTAAAAAACTGTATCGAGATACTGAAAACGGAATTCTGGGAGGGGTATGCGCAGGACTTGCAAAATACTTTCATATAGACGTTGTATTAATAAGGATAGGCTATGCGGCTTGTATTGCATCAGCCGGATTTATAGCAGATAAACTAAGTGGCTATATTTTTCTCTCCTACTTCTTACTATGGATTGCCATGCCAAAAGCAAAAACGTTAACGCAAAAGTTAGCCATGTCAGGTGCAGATCCCAGTATTGAAGCAATAGAGAACCGGACAGCCAAAATCTCCAGACACAAGGAAAGCCGTCTGGGAAGTGTCCTCGGATCTATTATTAAAGCAGCAAGCGGAACCATCATATTCATGATTGGTATAGCCATTGCTCTGGCCGGAGGTTTTGCCATTTTTTTCCCCGCAGCATTAGATCTGCCCTCCATTTCTGAGATATTAAGCATATTTGGTTTGTACTCCGCCAATATGAATATAACCCTTGCAATAATATGGTTCTTACCGGCTGCCTGCTTACTGTATTTAGGGATAATAATCTGTACAAAAATTACTCCCAAAGATTTTATCATATTCGGTATAGCATTATTAGTTTGGATTGGAGCATGCTCATACCTAGGGATTATTTCAGCAAAGCAAGCTAAAAACTATAAGGAGCACGCTGACTTCACGGATAGAGTAGATATAAATACCTCATCGGATACACTTTATGTACAATTACACAAAGATGTACAGAATGCATACAGGTGGAAAAATGGGAATAACGAATTGTATACCCTAGATGGAAATCCAAGATCATGGTTTATATTTCCCGGAATACGCATAAACCAAGACACAATTTATAAGAACTTCGAACTGAAAATAAAAAAGACAGCTTTTGAAAGGAATTATCAATTGGCAAAGACAAAAGCTACAGAAGCTCAGTTCAATTATAATATTCAGGATTCTTTAGTGCTCATCAATCCTCACCTGTATAATAGGAATAACCCTTGGAATCGAGAGTTCTTCGAAGTTGAAATTAATTGCCCTGCCAATAAAACAGTAATAATAGATGAACCCATACATTATAGAGATCACTATTTTGACAATTGGGATATCGATTAAAAATAATACAAAAAAACAACTCTGAATGTAACGAATAATCTATTTCAGGAGTCTTATATATAAAAGCTAACCATAAAAAACGAAATCATGAAAACAGCAATAATCACCCTTAGCATAGTAATTTTTGCCATAGCCGGAAATATAAATGACGCCTTTAGCAAAGAGAATTATTATAAAAATAATGAAGTAAATAAAGAAGGTCAAATTACTAAAACAACAGTTTGTATTGGAGAAAATGGGAAAAACCTGACACCTGTTAAGCAATTCGAGAATAAATATGACAGTAACGGGAAACTGAGTGAGAGAATATTATCCGTATGGGATTCCCGCCAATCCAAGTGGAATATAAATAAAAAGTACCAATATGAATACACTGCGGATGGGCAATTACAAATGCTTTCATACATGACATTCAACGAATCTAAAAAAACATGGGAAGATGCAATAAAGTATGCAATGTATATATACAATTCCGAAGGAGGTCTTCTTCTCGTTAATTATTTAGACACAGAAAATCCAGAGTACGAAGCTCTAGCTTCTGACTTTAGCATAAAATAAGATTTTACTACTAACTCAATTTGTGTCGGATACCAGTTGCGAAACCAGTATCCGACTTTTTTATCTTATCTATAAATAGAATTATTGAAGTTCGAATTCTGAAGGAATAGAATCCAATACTGAGAACAGTTCATCAACCGTAGCAGCCCTCAACATGGCGATACGTGTCTGCTTAAAATCGGGAATACCTTTAAACAAATTACTCGAAGCCAGATGTCTGCGGCTATGAATAATGCCACCTCTTTCACCCGAATGAGCTACATTCTTTTGAATATATTCCTTCAAAATATTTAAGTACCAAACAAAAGATTCTTTTGGTAACAATTCACCTGTCTTTAAATAATGCTTCGTTTCTTTAAATATCCACGGATTGCCAATAGCCCCACGTCCTATCATCACAGCGTCGACACCGGTCTGATCAAAACGAAGTTTGCACTGTTCAGGAGTAGTAACATCGCCGTTTCCTATTATAGGAATATGCATACGTTGGTTGTTCTTCACGGCGGCAATCAAAGACCAGTCAGCATCATCGCGATACATCTGACTACGTGTTCTACCATGTATTGTTAAAGCCTGAATACCTACATCCTGTAGCTCTTCGGCCAGTTCTACTATTATTTTAGAGTCATGATCCCAGCCTAAACGAGTTTTAAGAGTCACAGGCAACTTTACAGCTTTCACTACTTCACGAGTAATTTCGACCATCAAATCAGGAGTTTTCATCATTCCCGAACCTGCCCCTTTTCCTGCGACTTTTTTTACAGGGCATCCAAAATTAATATCTATAATATCAGGCTGAGCCTCTTCACAGATTCTGGCTGCTTCCACCATGGCATCTACCTCGCGTCCGTATATCTGTATGGCCACAGGACGCTCGGCATCGCATATGGTTAGCTTTTCCTTCGTCTTGTTCACATGTCTTATAAGAGCATCACTCGAAACAAACTCCGTATACACCATATCTGCTCCAAACTGTTTACATAACAGTCTAAAATCCATATCCGTAACATCCTCCATTGGAGCAAGAAAAACGGGTTGATCCGAAAAATCTATATTGCTAATTTTCATTATTTAAGTTGGCTAAGGGTTAAACCCATTGAGATTCTTATAAAAAATACAGCACAAAGCTATAAGTAATTGATAACAGATTAAATATTAATCAAAACCTGCATCATAAATCGAACGCAAAGTTATATCTAATTCTTTAATTCTCCATTTTTTTATGAAATCTGACCTATTTTATATTCAAAAAACAATCAATCAAGACTAATTCTAGAAGGAAATAATAACACAAGAAAAAAAGTCTACAACCAGTTTGTAAAAAGGATAAAAAAACAGCAATTTATCAACTTGGAAAATCATATTCAAGACAAATTAATTAGATAAAAACGCAAAAAAATATCAATAAATAATATAGTTTAATAGATAAGAATAATACTATAATTAATAGCAAAAACAAAAATAATAATAATTAATAAGATACTTATTTATTGATATTTATAAAATATTACACACTTATATAAATCTATAATATAAAAATATTAAAAAAGTAAATAATGCAAAAAAAACACACTAAGTATACACAGTTAGAATAATAAAAAACGACATAATAACATATAATCAAAAGAAAATAATAATCTACAATTATATAACGAAATAATAACTAGCCAAAAAATCAATAAAAAGCAGCCCATTTAGAGACATTAAAATCCCCAATTATATGACATATATAAGAGATCAATAAAAAATTATGAAAAAAGAATTGCATTTGTCAAAAAAATATTACTTTTGTCAAATCAATACACCCAAAATAAAGCAATGAGAAATTTTTCTTTTACATATTACTTCTTTTTTTACTTTTACTTTAAAAGGTAAGACAGGATTTTGTATGTAGTAACGAAAAACAACATAATAGATATATAAAATCCTGTCAAATTTGACGGGATTTTTTCATTTTAAGCGGTTTGCAAAGATTAATGACATATTTAAAAGCTATAGATATCAACAAATACCATAGCGCAAATAAAAAAAGTTAAAACATTAATTCATACACACAAAATAAATAACGGAAATTACTCAAATGAGAAAGGTAGCAATTCAAGGAGGACTCGGAGCATATCACGGGATAGCAGCAGAAAATTTCTTTGTTGGAGAAGAGGTTGACATCGTACCCTGCATTACATTCAAAGACATCTTTACTTCGATCAAGAAAGACCCGAATATCATCGGAATTATGGCTATTGAGAACACAATAGCGGGCAGCCTCTTGCCAAACTACGAATTGCTAAAGAATAATAAGTTACCTATTGCAGGTGAATACAAGCAACGTGTTTCGCATTGTCTGGCTGTATTGCCGGGGCAAACTATACATGATGTAAAGGAAGTAATTTCGCATCCTATTGCATTGATGCAATGTGTAGATTTCTTAGAAACTTTACCTAAAGTAAAAGTGGTAGAGCACGAAGACACTGCACTTGCAGCTAAAGATATTAAAGATAAAAATATGCTGGGTACTGCAGCTATATGCAGCACGAGAGCAGCCGAAATATACGGATTGGATATACTAGCGAGGGGAATTGAGACTAATAAGCACAATTTTACTCGCTTTCTTATTTTTGGCAACCGCTGGATTGTGGATGAAATACAAAAAGACGAAGTATTGAATAAATCATCCATTGTATTTACATTACCGCATAATGAGGGCAGTTTATCGCAAGTTTTGTCGGTACTGTCGTTTTATCATATCAACCTGACTAAGATACAATCGCTTCCGATCATAGGGCGTGAGTGGGAATACCAGTTTTATATCGACGTGAAGTTTGATGATTACGAACGATACCAACAAGCATTAAATGCTATACGACCATTAATAAGTGAATTAAAAATATTGGGAGACTACCCCGAAGGGAGACAAAGTGAATTATAAATACCTATTGGCAATCATAACTTTCAGATAAGGCATTAAATTGTAACTTTACTTAGAAATATGAACACAAAACAGATTATTCCGGCAGACCGCCTCAATTCTATCAGCGAATATTATTTCTCGACCAAACTCAAAGAGGTTGCCGAAATGAATGCAGCAGGCAAAAATGTAATAAGTCTGGGCATAGGAAGTCCCGATCTTCCCCCTTCAAAAGAAACGATAGAAACCCTATGCAAATCGGCTGTAGAACCTAATGTTCACGGGTACCAACCTTACGTAGGCATTCCTGAACTACGACGAGCTTTCGCTGATTGGTATAAGAAGTGGTATAATGTCGATTTAGACCCGTCTTGCGAAGTTCAGCCACTTATAGGTTCTAAGGAAGGAATTTTACATATTTCTTTGACGTTCCTTAATCCGGGCGACGGAGTACTCGTACCCAATCCAGGTTATCCGACATACACATCGGTAAGTAATTTAGTGCAAGCCAAGATACACACCTACGATCTTGATGAAAACAACAACTGGCAACCCGATTTCGAAGCTCTCGAGAAGATGGACTTGTCGAATGTAAAACTCATGTGGGTAAATTACCCGAATATGCCTACCGGAGCAAATGCCACAAGGGAACTTTATGAACGCTTGGTTGCTTTCGGAAAGAAACACGGGATCATAATTGTAAACGATAATCCATACAGTTTCATTTTAAATACAAACAGGTTAAGCATTCTGCAAATTGATGGAGCTAAGGATATTTGTATCGAGATGAACTCCCTCAGCAAATCGCACAATATGCCGGGATGGCGTATGGCTATGCTGGCATCTAATGCTCAATTTGTACAATGGGTATTAAAAGTGAAAAGCAATATTGATAGTGGACAATTCAAACCGGTTCAGTTGGCAGCTATTGCTGCACTTAATAACTCGGAAGAATGGCATATCGAAAATAACATCAACCTGTATACTGCCCGCCGCAAATATGCAGAAGAAATAATGAGTAGCTTAGGCTGCACATTTGATCCTAAACAAGTAGGTATGTTCTTGTGGGGAAAGATTCCTGATAAGTATAAAGACAGTGCCGAACTGGCGGATAAAGTTCTCTATGAAGCAAGTGTATTCCTCACTCCCGGATTTATATTCGGGGATAAAGGCAAACGCTACATCCGTATTTCGCTTTGTTGTAACGAACAAATGTTGAAAGATGCATTGGATAGGGTGAAGAAATTGGTATAATAATTCGGCATGAAATTTACAACAATAGAAGCAACTCTGAAAAATGGAGACACTATAGTAATTCGTGAGGCACAAAAAAGCGATGCCGCACAATTAATACATGTTGTAAAGGAATATATAGAAGAAAGTGAATTTATACCCTATTCTAAAGGAGAATTCGACCCATCTTTAGAGGAAGAAGAAAAGTGGATCCAATCGTTTCTTGACAGCAAAAATAGCTTGTTATTACTAGCAGTACACCAAGGAAATATTATCGGTAATATTGACTTTACAGGCTTACAACAAAAAGTAATGTATCATGTTGCCCGATTGGGTATGGGCATGCTATCTGGATGGAAAGGACTAGGAGTCGGATCTGCACTTTTAAACAGTGCATTGCGATGGGCTAAAAACGATTCCCCTCTGGAGGTTATATATCTTGAAGTGTATGCCAATAATAATAGAGGCTTAGCATTATACAAGAAATACGGTTTCGAAGAATCAGGGAAACGCAAAGACATTTTTAAAGTAGACGATAATACATATATCGACGAAATTATAATGACACAGAAAATAAAATAAGGTCTCAGACCTTTCTGTTGCTTTGGCTAATAGAACAGCTAAATTGAAATACAACAGAAGAACCGACAAATATTAAAATCAATAATTAAAATAAAAAACAAGATGAAATTAGAATCAATTTTACTTCCGGGAGTAGACCCAAAAAGACCTTTCGTCATTGCAGGACCTTGTAGTGCCGAAACAGAAGATCAAGTAATGGAGACAGCTAAACAATTAGCTGCTGACGGTATCAAAGTAATGCGTGCGGGAATATGGAAGCCACGTACAAAACCGGGAGGCTTCGAAGGAATCGGAAGCGAAGGTTTAACTTGGTTGAAGAATGTAAAAAAAGAAACAGGAATGTATGTTTCTACAGAAGTAGCAACTCAAAAACATGTATACGAAGCACTAAAATACGGCGTTGATTTACTTTGGATCGGTGCACGTACAACAGCCAACCCTTTTGCTGTACAAGAAATTGCAGAAGCTTTGCAAGGTGTTGACATACCCGTATTGGTAAAAAACCCTGTAAATCCCGATTTAGAATTATGGATAGGAGCATTGGAGCGTCTAAGCAATGTTGGATTAACTAAATTGGGTGCTATCCACAGAGGCTTCAGCTCTTTCGACAAGAAAATATACCGTAACCTACCTCAATGGCATATACCAATCGAATTGAAGCGTCGTTACCCTGATCTTCCAATCATTTGTGATCCTAGTCACATTGGTGGAAAACGTGACTTAATTCAACCATTATCTCAACAGGCTATGGACTTGAATTTCGAAGGTCTGATTATCGAAACTCACCCTAACCCCGATTGTGCGTGGAGTGATGCCTCTCAACAAGTAACTCCTGCGAAGCTAAAAGAAATACTAAGCTCTTTAGTAATACGCGAAGGTAAACAAACAACTGAAGACCTTTCTGCACTTCGCCGCCAGATTGACGAAGCAGACGATCAATTATTAGAACTTATCGCTAAACGTATGCGTGTTTCTAAAGAAATCGGAACTTTCAAAAAAGAACACAATATGACTATTGTACAAACCGATCGTTATGATGAAATTCTAACAAAACGCATTACCCAAGCTACAGAAATGGGTATGAACCCTGAGTGTATACGTGTTATACTCGAAGCAATACACGAAGAATCAGTAAGAGTACAACTAGACATATTAAATAAATAAGAGCCGCAAAGCCTTTTATAAAAATTAAATAGCCAGTTGACCATGTAAATAGCAACTGGCTATATTTTACAATACAAAGTCATGAAAATACTAATATTAGGTGCAGGAAAGATGGGTTCCTTCTTTTCAGATGTATTGAGTTCCGATCATGAGGTTGCCATGTTTGACACCAACCCCGACCGGTTGAAGTTCACATATAATGTGGTAAGGATGAGCGATCCAAACGAGATATCGGCATTCAATCCCGAATTAGTCATCAATGCTGTAACGGTTAAGTATACCATTGAGGCATTTAAGACGATTCTGCCATACATCAACGACAATTGTATTATTTCGGATATAGCATCGGTTAAAACGGGATTACAAGAATTTTACGCTTCAGTAAAACAACCATTTGCATCCTCCCACCCCATGTTTGGCCCCACCTTTGCCGACTTACGCAATCTGAGTACCCAAAGTGCCATCGTAATATCCGAATCGTCAGAAAAAGGGAAGAAATTTTTCTTGGATTTATACAAAAGCCTGCACTTGCAAGTGTTTGAGTACAGTTTTGACGAGCACGATCAAACAATAGCTTATTCTCTATCCATTCCTTTTGCTTCAACTCTGGTATTTGCTTCTGTTATGAAACACCAGGAAGCACCCGGAACTACCTTCAAAAGACATATGGATATTGCCAAAGGCTTATTATCGGAAGACGACTTTCTATTGACCGAGATTTTATTCAACCCCTATACACCTCAACAAGTAGAACAGATAAGAGAAGAACTGGGGCAACTACTTTCAATCATCGAAAAGAAAGATTCTGCAGAGATGTTAGACTTCTTAACAAAAGTGAGAAAAAATATAGAGTAAAACGACCATCTTTATTCACTGTTATAATGAAAAAAAGAGTATTTCAGATTGAAATACTCTTTTCATTTATATATTATAAATTATTTCGATTAACCCACACTTCCCTCCAGACTAATCTGAAGTAGTTTTTGAGCTTCAACAGCAAACTCCATCGGCAGTTTTTGCATAACCTCTTTTGCATAACCATTTACGATTAAACCAACTGCGTCTTCGGTAGCAATACCACGTTGATTGCAATAAAAAACCTGATCTTCGCTAATCTTAGAAGTAGTAGCCTCGTGTTCTATAATAGCTGTAGAATTCGCTATTTCGGAATATGGGAATGTATGAGCTCCACATTTATCACCAAGCAGCAAGCTGTCACATTGCGAGTGATTACGGGCATTCTCAGCCTTCGGAGATACTTTTACCAGTCCTCTATAAGAGTTCTGGCTTTGCCCTGCAGATATACCTTTGGAAACAATACGACTACGGGTATTTTTACCTATGTGAATCATCTTTGTTCCGGTATCGGCCTGCTGGTGATGGTTAGTAACTGCAACCGAATAGAATTCTCCTGTAGAGTTATCTCCTGCCAATATACAGGATGGATATTTCCAGGTTATAGCTGAACCCGTTTCGACCTGAGTCCACGATATCTTTGAGGATTCTCCTTTACAAAGTCCACGCTTGGTTACAAAGTTATAGATACCACCCTTACCTTCTTTATCTCCGGGATACCAATTCTGAACAGTCGAATATTTAACCTCGGCACGATCCATGGCAACAATCTCTACAATAGCAGCATGCAACTGATTCTCATCTCTCATAGGTGCAGTACAGCCCTCCAAATAGCTTACATACGAATCGTCGTCTGCCACCAGTAAGGTTCTCTCAAACTGCCCTGTATTAGCTGCATTGATACGGAAATAAGTCGAAAGCTCCATAGGACAACGAACTCCCTTGGGAATATAAGCAAATGAACCATCGCTGAATACAGCCGAATTTAGTGCCGCAAAATAGTTATCTTTAGAGGAAACAACTGTCCCCAAATACTTTTTCACCAATTCGGGATGCTCTTGCACCGCTTCACCGAAAGAGCAGAAAATAATTCCTTTTTCCGAAAGCACATCCCTAAAAGTTGTTTTAACTGAAACACTGTCCATAACAACATCTACAGCCATTCCAACCAATCGCTTCTGTTCGTTTATGGAGATGCCTAATTTATCGAATGTCTTCAACAATTCAGGATCTACCTGATCCAGACTTTCGGGTGCTATCTTTTGTTTAGGAGCCGAGTAGTATATTACATCCTGATAATTTATTTCAGGGATTTCTAATTGTGCCCACTCAGGCATTTTCATCGTAAGCCAATGCCTGTAAGCATTTAACCTGTATTCTAACAACCACTCCGGTTCATTTTTTTTAGATGAGATCAGCCTGATAACATCTTCATTCAATCCTTTACCAATAGATTCGTTCTCGATATCGGTTACGAAACCATATTTATAATCACCGGATGTTATCTCATCCAATATTGTATCTTGGTCTTCTTGCATTTTATATAATACTTTATTGTAAAATTGTAATTTCTATTAATAAACTTTTTCTATAATATGTGCGAATATATAAAAGATTACACATATATGAAAACAATAAGCTTGCAGGCTTTGTTTTAAAAATAACGTAATTTAGATACGAATCAACAAAATTAAGGTATTCTAATAATCATATTAGCTTGTATTGCGGATTTTTATAATTAAAAAACATAAAAAATGCTACAAAACAGCATTATATTTTGTTTCTTTGCACCAAATTAAGGCGTGAAGTATCTAAACCACTTATATCGAAGATACAAAAATAAAAGCAGAGCAAATATTTTATGTCAAAAAATCGTCAATTAAAGACTACATCTCTATTTGGAACCGGAGTAACTACAACAGTAAGCATTACCCTCGTTTTATTCTTATTGGGATTGACTTTTTTTGTGGCAGTTATGGGGCGCGAAATTTCATCTTTCATCAAAGAGAATCTAAGCATTACGATCGAACTATCGGAAGATACAAATGACGCTGCAGCAGCCAAGCTTCAAAAACAATTAAATGCAAAGCCATATATAAAGTCTGTTACCTTTATCAGCAAGGAGGAAATTAAACAAGACCTAATAAAGGAGCTGGGAGGCGATCCGGAAGAAATACTAGGCTATACCCCTGCATCAAATTATTTTGATGTTGCACTAAAGTCCGAATACGCAAATATCGACAGCATAAAGGTTGTAGAAAAAAGCCTTAAAGGTCAGAAAATTGTCAAAAGCTTTTTATATAGCGAAGATACCATACAGATGATAAATTCCAATCTGTCAAAACTAGGTACAGGTCTATTGGTATTGGCTGCTATATTAATGTTTATATCCTTTACACTCATCCGGAATACTATTCGACTTAATATCTATGCAAAACGTTTTCTAATAAATACCATGCAATTGGTAGGAGCCACTAATGGTTTTATCCGCAGGCCTTTTGTTATTAAAGCTATTGGCTATGGCGTAATAGCAGCCATTATAGCAAACATAGGAATTACAGCATTGATATATACTTTAACAAAAGAATTTCCCGAAATAATTTCGATAATCAGAATCGAAAACCTCGTTGTACTTTATGGTATTGTAATCATTCTTGGTATACTTTTACCACTTTTGGCTACGACATCTGCAGTAAACAGATATTTAAAAATGAATACAAACAATCTGTATCACGCTTAATGATCTTAGGTTAATGATATTTTTGGTAAGCACCGCAGCCAAAGCTGTTTTATTTAAAGAATGCGGTATTTAATAAATACTTGTACTAAAAGAGAATATGGAAAAGAAAGATTTTGCATTAGGTAAACTTAATTACATAATTTGTGCAGCATCGTTTGCCATGATTATTATCGGTTTCTTATTAATGACAGGGCCATCAAGTAGTATAGAAGGAGGTTTTCAGCCTGATATATTTAGTACACGACGTATTGTTATAGGGCCAATGATTTCTTTCTTTGGTTTTTTGATAATGATAGTAGGAATATTATATCCAACCGACAAGCAAAAAGAAGATGCTTTATCACAAGATTCCCCTAAAGCATAACACACTAAATAATAACCAAATTAAACGTACTATTTAAAGAATGGATACACTACAGACTATTATTATAGCCATTGTAGAAGGGCTTACTGAATTTCTACCTATATCATCAACCGGTCATATGATTATAGCTCAACAATTATTGGGCATCGAAAGTACCAGTTTTGTAAAAGCATTCACCGTCATTATTCAATTTGGAGCAATATTGTCTGTACTCGTTCTTTACTGGAAACGCTTTTTCCAATCATGGAATTTCTATATAAAATTATTAATCGGATTTATACCTGCTGCTGTACTAGGCCTTTTATTCAATGATATAATTGACGAAATGCTCGAAAATGTATATGTAGTAGCTACAACCCTGGTACTAGGGGGGATTGTGATGCTATTTGTAGATAAATGGTTTAACTCTCCTGATAAAGACAAAGAAATAACATACAAAAATGCATTTATCATCGGTTGCTTCCAGTGTATTGCGATGATTCCGGGAGTATCCCGATCTATGTCAACTATCGTTGGGGGGATGAGCCAAAAGCTGACACGTAAGGCAGCTGCCGAATTTTCGTTTTTTCTGGCTGTACCTACAATGGCAGCAGCAACAGGATATAAATTACTCAAATTGGTGATGGAGCCCAACGGTGTTCAGACTCTTCAAGACAATATGACAACCCTCATTATCGGGAATTTAGTCGCATTTGTTGTAGCCATGCTCGCTATTAAGTTTTTTATTGGCTATGTAACCAAATACGGGTTCAAATTATTCGGTTGGTACAGAATAGTCTTAGGCCTTGCAATACTTATTTTCTTATTAACCGGTCATGAGATGAACATCCTATAATGTGATTGACCAATTTGTTACTTCGGCAAGTATAAATACAAATAAACATTATCATAAATAACAATACAATTAGATACTTGCTCATATTAGAATACTGATGGATTTTATTTCGGGAGAGATTTTATATATAGATAAGCCTTTAAACTGGACATCATTCGATTTGGTACGAAAATTGCGTAACAGATTATGCAGGGATCTGAAAGTCAAGAAACTGAAAGTCGGTCATGCCGGCACTTTAGACCCTTTAGCAACAGGTGTAATGATTGTTTGCACAGGAAAAAAGACGAAGCTTATCGATACTTTTCAATATCAGGAAAAGGAATATATTGCAACCATCCAATTAGGTGCAACAACTCCATCTTTTGATCTGGAGACGGAAATAGATAAAACTTTTCCGACCGAACATATAACAAAAGAACTGGTAGACGAAACTCTAAAGTCTTTTTTGGGGCGCATCGAACAAGTACCACCTACATATTCGGCTTGTAAAGTGAATGGAGAAAGAGCTTATAATCTGGCACGTAACGGTGAAGAAGTAGAACTAAAACCCAAGGTACTTGTTATAGATGAGATAGAGTTACTCGATTTTGAGAAAGACAGTATAAAGATACGTGTCGTGTGTAGCAAAGGTACTTATATCAGAGCCTTAGCACGGGATATCGGAGAAGCGCTTCAATCGGGGGGACATCTTACAGGACTTATCCGAACAAGAATCGGAGAGGTAACTCTCGATCAGTGTATGAAAGCTGAAGATATAGACAATATTACTCAATCCATAGATTGATTGATTGACAGATATTAATGCGAATATTTATCTATCTATAATAGGGATAGGGATTAAATAGGTTACATTAATAAGAGGAAAAAAAGGTCAGAAAAAAGTGTCACTTTTGTAACCTTTGTAACCTTTTCAATCATTACTTTTTGAATTACAATGATTTATAAAATTCGCAAAAGTTACACTTTTTAGTCATTTACGAGTCACTTTTGTTTACTTGTTGTAACTAAGGTAAAGTTTGACAAGAGAACTTTTAAGGTTCTGATTAGCATAAATAATAAGAAATAAATAAACAGATATATAAATATGAAACTTTCACAATTTAGATTCGATTTTCCGGAGGAACTAATTGCTACCCATCCTAACAAAAACAGAGATGAGTCACGTATGTTAGTCTTTAACCGTAAAACGGGTCAAGTCGAACATAAGCAATTTAAGGATATCCTTGAGTATTTTGACGATAAAGATGTTTTTGTTTTCAATGATACTAAGGTGTTCCCTGCACGTCTTTATGGTAATAAAGAAAAGACCGGAGCAAAAATTGAAGTATTCTTGTTACGTGAACTTAACGAAGAATTCCACCTTTGGGATGTATTGGTTGACCCTGCTCGTAAAATAAGAATAGGCAACAAACTATACTTTGGTGACGATGATTCGATGGTAGCAGAAGTTATTGATAATACAACTTCGCGAGGACGTACATTGAGATTCTTATATGATGGCCCTGCCGAAGAATTCAAGACAGCTCTTTATGCTCTGGGTGAGACACCAATCCCTAAGTATTTGGGTCGTCAGGAAGAAGATGATGATAAACACCGATACCAAACTATATTTGCTAAAAATGAAGGTGCTGTGGTAGCTCCTGCAGCAGGACTACACTTCAGCCGTGAATTATTGAAGCGTATGGAGATAAAAGGTATCGACTTTGCATACATCACTCTTCATTCGGGCTTGGGTAACTACAGAGAAATCGATGTAGAAGACCTTACCAAGCACAAAATGGATTCGGAGCAAATGGAAGTTACGCAACATGCAGCTGATATTGTTAATAAAGCGAAAGCTAACGGAGCTAAGATATGTGCTGTAGGTACATCTTCGATGCGTGCCATAGAAACAATTGTCAGCACCGATCACCAATTGAAACCCAGCAAAGGATGGACTAATAAGTTTATATTCCCTCCTTATGATTTCAATATTGCTGATGCAATGGTAACTAACCTACACCTTCCTCAGTCGACATTACTTATGATGACTGCTGCATTTGGTGGATACGATAGAGTTATGGAATTATACGAAGAGGCAGTGAAAGAGAAATACAGCTTCGGAACTTATGGTGATGCTATGTTAATTCTTTAAGAGCAAGACATTTTGTCATACATTATATAATAAAGGGCGGATAAGTAATATTACTTATCCGCCCTTTATTATATAGATAATTAATATACAGACCCTTATGACATGACAACAAAAAGGTCTGGAACCTTATTTTTTCCAGAGTTGCTCCATATCTTCGAGAGTCTTCCCTTTTGTTTCAGGAAGAAACTTCCAGACAAAAATAGCTGCTAATACCGATAAAGCGCCGTATACCCAATAAGAGAATCCATGGTTAAAAGCACTTACCAGAGTTTCATTTTTATCCATAATCGGGAAAGTCCATGAGATAAGGAAGTTCGAAACCCACTGTGCAGCAACAGCAATAGACATCACTGACGACCGTACCGAGTTAGGAAATATCTCTGCCAACATAACCCAACAAACGGGTCCCCATGACATGGCAAATCCGGCGGTGTATGTTAACATAAAGATCAACTTCAATGTTCCATTTAGATTTTGAGAAAACGAAGTTCCCAATCCCAACATAGATACAGCCATGATTAATGCACCTATAATCAATAGGGGTTTACGACCGAATTTATCGACAGTCATAATAGCCAACACGGTAAATGACAAATTGATTATACCTACAATAATTGTTTGCAGCAAAGCTGAGTCTGTACCCGATCCCATACTCTTAAATATCTCAGGGGCATAATACAATACTACGTTGATTCCTACAAACTGTTGGAAAGCAGAAAGCAATACTCCTGTTATTATAATAACGAACCCATAAGAACGGATAGGTACAAACAGAGCTATAATAAAGCTACAAATCATAGATATTTCAAGTGCACTTGACACGCCGGTAATAGAGAGAGCTAAAAGACCAACAACAAACAACACTAACCATGTCATCATAAATTTATAATATGGTTTTAATGATGATGCTTCATCTTTATCAAAGCTGTATTGAATTTCATCCATTTCTTTCTTGGCAACAGTACTACCTACGAGCTTCGTCAGAATATCCATGGCTTTATCTCTCTGTCCCTTCATCACCAACCATCTGGGTGTTTCCGGTGCAAAAAACAGTAGCACAAAAAACAAGCCCGAAGGAATAGCCAGTGAGGCAAACATCCATCTCCATCCCATAGAGTGTAACCACTCTGTGTCTCCTTGCTTAGCTATGAAGTAATTTACAAAATACACAACCAGCATACCAAAGATTATGGCAAACTGATTGAGGGCAACTAAACTTCCCCGTTTTTCAGGCGGAGCTATTTCGGCAATATACATCGGGGATACCATAGAAGCTATACCGACTCCTACCCCACCAATGATACGATAAAATACAAAATGATACACAAATGTATGATCTTGCACATCGGGCATATGGTATCCGATTTCGGGCCATGCAGATCCTATTGCTGCAAATAAAAACAGAATCGCTGCAGCAAATAAGGCTTTCTTACGGCCAAATTGCTGGCTAACCCATCCGGCAATAGCTGCTCCGAATATACAACCGATCAAAGCACTACTAATAACAAACCCTTCCATGGCATTTGCCTCATTAGTAGGCAAACCCATAGGATCTATAAAAAAATGTCTTAGAGATTCCACCGTTCCCGAGATAACTGCTGTATCGTATCCAAAAAGCAATCCCCCGAGGGTGGCTATAACAGTCAACCCGATGGTGTATGATTTACTAGCTTCGTTTTTCATTCAAATGGTATTAAAGGTATTATAAGAAACTACAGCAACAAGCAAGACCTAAAAAAGCCTTGCTTGTTTACTTGAATCATATTAGATATGCATATTCACAATAGCTTCATAAAGCTCTTGCTTACCGCTAATTTGTGCAGGTTCACCCGCTTTATGAGCAATAGCACGCAAATCTTCCAAAGTTAGTTTTCCATCTTCGAATGCCTTACCATTACCGCTGTTAAATGAAGCATAACGAGCCTCACGCATTTTGGTATAGTCTGAGTTTTGAAGTACGTCTGCAGCAATCAATAACCCGCGTGCAAATGTATCCATACCCGAAATATGAGCAATGAACAGATCTTCTGCATCCGTTGAATTACGACGTATTTTAGCATCGAAGTTCACTCCGCCATTACCAACACCACCTGCAGGAAGCATTACTAACCAAGCCTGAGCCAATTCATACAAGTCGATAGGGAACTGATCTGTATCCCATCCGTTTTGATTATCACCACGGTTAGCATCTATACTACCCAAAAGACCTGCATCTACAGCAGCTTGCAATTCGTGTTCGAATGTATGACCTGCCAATGTAGCATGGTTTACTTCGATATTTACTTTGAAATCATTTTCTAAACCATAATGACGGATAAAGCCGATTACAGTTTCAGTATCAAAATCATATTGATGTTTAGTAGGCTCCATTGGTTTAGGTTCGATAAGGAATGTGCCTTTGAACCCTTGTTTACGGGCATAGTCACGAGCCATAATAAGCATACGTGCCAAGTGATCTTTTTCGCGTTTCATATCAGTATTCAAAAGACTCATATAACCTTCGCGGCCTCCCCAGAATACATAATTTGCACCACCAAGAGCAATAGTAGCATCAATTGCATTTTTGATTTGAGTACCTGCACATGCAACCACGTCAAAATTAGGATTCGTAGCCGCACCATTCATATAACGCTCGTTACTGAACACGTTGGCTGTACCCCATAACAATTTGATGCCCGAAGCTGCTTGTTTCTCTTTAGCGTACTCAACAATAGATTGCAGATTTTTTTCGTACTCCACCCAATTATTACCTGGTTCAATTAAATCCACATCGTGGAAACAATAAAAACCAAATCCCATTTTAGTCATGAACTCAAAACCTGCATCCATTTTATATTTAGCACGGCTAAGTGCATCATTGGCATTGTTCCAAGGATGATGAATAGTTGCACCTCCAAATGGATCACCACCATCAGCACACAATGTATGCCACCAAGCCATAGCAAAACGCATCCAGTCTTTCATAGACTTGCCCATAACTACTTGTTTTTCGTCGTAGTAACGAAATGCTAATGGGTTTTTACTTTCTTTTCCTTCAAATTTGATTTTTCCGATATTTGGGAAAAACTCTTTAGTTCCTTTTAAAATTTCCATGATTTAGATATTTATAATAATTTAAGTGATTGCTCTTTTTCTATCAAGTATAAAACCTTACTTAATAAGTTCTTTCCAGCGTTGGTACGCTTCTCTGTATTGATTCTCTTTATCAGACTCTGGTTCTATAACCGACAACTTCTCAAGAGAACCAAAAGCCTCATCATTAGAAGCATAAATTCTGGCTCCCATACCTGCTCCTTTTGCAGCACCTGCCGCACCATCGGTATTAAACAACTCGATAGTCGCACCACTTACACTAGCCAGAGTCTGTGCAAAAAGAGGGCTTAAAAACATATTGGCATATCCTGCTCTTATAAGGTGTATATTCATACCCATTTCCTTCATAATCTCCATACCATATTCATATGAGAATACAATACCTTCTTGAGCAGCACGGAGTAAATCGGCTTTATTATGTACATTGAAGTTAATTCCGTGAATTGAACAATTCACTTCTTTATTTTCTAATACACGCTCTGCTCCATTACCGAATGGAATAATAGATACTCCATTAGCACCGATTGTAGATTGTGCTGCCAGATTATTCATATCATTGTAAGACATCCCATCTAACGCCAGATTGCGTTTGAGCCATGAATTTAGAATACCTGTACCATTGATACAAAGCAGTACTCCCAAACGTGTTAACTCTTCGGTATAATTAACGTGTGCGAATGTATTTACACGCGATTTTTTGTCATAGTCCAATTGGTCTAATACTCCATAAACTACACCTGAAGTTCCGGCGGTAGAAGCTATTTCTCCGGGATTGAATACATTTAAGGATAGAGCATTGTTAGGCTGATCTCCCGCACGATATGTTATTGGAGTTCCTTTTTTCAAGCCCAGCTCTTTTGCTGCTGGGGCTGAAACTTCCCCTTGTAATCCGAATATAGGTTTAATCTCCGGAAAGAAACTCTTGGGTATTCCATAATAGCTTAAGACATCTTCCGACAAGCATTTATTCTTGAAATCCCAAAACATACCTTCTGACAATCCCTCAATTGTCATAACAGCATCCCCCGATAGCTTCATGGCGATATAGTCACCCGGAAGCATTATTTTATCTATCTTTTGAAATATTTCGGGCTCATGCTCTTTCACCCAAGCCAGTTTTGAAGCGGTGAAATTTCCGGGAGAATTTAGTAAATGAGAAAGGCATCTTTCGTGTCCGATAGCATCAAATGCTTTTTCGCCATAAGACACTGCACGGCTATCACACCAGATAATAGAAGGGCGAAGAACTTTCTGGTCTTTATCGACAAGTACCAATCCGTGCATCTGCCATGTAATACCTATAGCTTTGATATCTTCACTTTTGACACCCGATTTTGTCATTATCGATTGATGAGCATTTTTCAAGTTACTCCACCAGTCTTCGGGTTCTTGTTCTGCCCAACCGGGCTTGATGGCTGTAATTTTCATCTCTTCTTTCGGATAGAAATCCGATGCTATTATCTTACCTGATGCAGCTTCGACCAGACAGGCCTTTACGGAAGAACTACCGATATCATATCCTAATAGATACATAAGATTTATGTGTTTTATGGTTATTAAGGTCAAAGACCAGTTTATTTATTTAGTATTAAATAAGTAAGATTGGTTAATAAGCTTAAATACTTGTTTTTAAGCGATTGTATGCTTTTTTATCAAATTTATAGTAACGGGCTGCACGATGTGACACTCCCGATTGCTTTTCAGCTAAAGGTAATACATACGTCATAGTAGCTACTTTCTTATGGAAATTGCGAATATCTATTTTCTTATTATAGATTGATTCGTAAAGACGATGCAATTGACTAATCGTAAATTTCTGCGGCAATAAATCAAATACTATAACCGGATCCGTCTCAATCCATCGACGAATATCAATTAAAGAAGCCTCAACAATTTTATTATGATCAAATGGCATGATCGGTAGATCACTCAAAGGACACCACTCTACTGCCTTATATTTACTTATATTGCTGACATTTAGTTTTCGTCCAATTTTACAAAGTGAAAAATAGGCTACCGTGATAAGCCTGTCAATATCGGGTTTATATGCTTGATCCAACCATTTGATGTCTTTTGGGTTACTTGCTCTATCCGGTGCTGCAAAACATCTGAACTGCTTTAGCGTCATACGCTTTATACCCGTAAGTTCATATAAAACACGAGAAGCAGCATCATCTACATCTTCGTTATCAAAAATAAGACTACCAGGAAGTTTTAATCTTTTGGGATCATTCTCTTCTATGTTGTTACGCTGAACTAAGAGAATATTCAGTTGCTCGTCATCAAAACCGAAGACAACACAATCAACAGAAACATAGGTATGTATAAAATTAGGCTTCATGGTATATCTTGAACTTAAACTGGATCAATAGGATTAGCTGTGAGCAAATATACAAAAGAAGTTGATTACAAAAACAGCAAAACAGAAAAATTCAAAGTTAAATATTTGAAATACAATTTATTATATATCATACAATAAACAATAAGAAAACACGACATATCATACTTCATACAGTAAGAATTCTTGAAAAATAAAGAGTTAGAATAGCACACTATACCCTAACACAATTATGTTAAATTAAACAATATGAAAAGTGTGATACCTATCATACAAAAACAAAATAAGGAAGCTTTAAACTTCCTTATTTTAAATACCCACTTTACCCCTCCTCTTACCTCACAGACTTTAAAAGGGTCTCCATATAGTTCTTTAAGACCATAGCATGATTATGTGTCGGATCTTTAGATGCATACAATAGAGTCACAACAGGGTGCTTTTTTATCTCATCAACATAAGTATCCATATTAGGCATATTACTCAACTCCCTCTGATAAGCTGAAACAAAAGTATCCCAATTTTCATCTAAATCTTGGTGATACCATTTACGAAGTGCTGTTGAAGGTGTTATATCTTTTGCCCAAATATCATAATGAAGATTTTCTTTTTTCATACCTCTTGGCCATAAACGGTCAACTAAAATTCGGTAACCATCACTTTCTTCAAAATCTTCATAAACCCGTTTAATTTTAATTGATGTCATAATCCAGATAAATTAATTCAAGTCTAACAAATGTACTAATTTACAAAATAAAAGCCTTCGGATTATATTTAATCCGAAGGCTTTATATATGAGAGTTATAGATTATTAATATCTATAGTGATCTGCTTTGAAGGGACCATCTACCGGCACATCCAAATAAGCAGCTTGCTCAGGAGTAAGTTTGGTCAGTTTCACCCCGATTTGATCCAAGTGTAAACGTGCAACTTCTTCATCCAAATGTTTAGGCAAACGATACACGCCTACCGCATAATCTTTTTGCCACAATTCGATTTGAGCCAATGTTTGGTTTGTAAATGAATTACTCATTACAAATGAAGGGTGACCTGTAGCACAGCCTAAATTCACCAAACGCCCTTCTGCTAATAAGAAAATAGAGTTACCTGCAGGGAATGTATATTTATCGACCTGAGGTTTGATATTTGTATGCTTGATACCTGCAAAGCTAACGAGCTTATCGACCTGTATCTCATTGTCGAAGTGACCGATATTACACACGATAGCCTGATCTTTCATCGCTTTCATGTGATCTATTGTTATAATATCTTTATTACCTGTAGTAGTTACATAGATATTACCTTCTTTTACGGCTTCTTCCATAGTTGTCACTTCGAAACCCTCCATTGCTGCTTGCAGCGCACAGATAGGATCTATTTCTGTAACGATTACACGAGCTCCGTATGAACGCAATGAATGTGCACAGCCTTTACCAACATCGCCATAACCGGCAACAACAGCAACTTTTCCTGCAATCATTACATCCGTAGCACGTTTGATCCCATCAGCCAATGATTCACGACATCCGTATAGGTTATCAAATTTTGATTTTGTAACCGAATCATTCACATTAATAGCAGGAATCAACAATTCGCCACGCTCCATCATTTGATAAAGACGGTGTACTCCTGTTGTAGTTTCTTCCGAAACCCCTTTCCAATCAGCTACCGTACGATGCCATCTCTGGTTGTCTTCTTTCAATATCTTGTTAAGAGTATCAAGAATAACTTGTTCTTCATGATTTCCGCCTTTACGATCTATTGTTTTAGCATCCTTTTCGGCTTTGTACCCCCAATGAATCAATAAGGTAGCATCACCCCCATCATCAACGATAAGGTTTGGTCCTTTTCCTCCAGGGAAGTTAAGAGCCTGCTCAGTACACCACCAGTATTCTTCCAATGTTTCGCCTTTCCAAGCAAATACAGGAACACCGGCAGCAGCTATTGCAGCAGCAGCATGGTCTTGTGTTGAAAATATGTTACAACTACACCAGCGTACGTCAGCACCCAATGTTGTCAATGTTTCGATCAAAACAGCTGTTTGAATAGTCATGTGAAGAGATCCCATAATACGGGCACCTTTCAAAGGTTTAGAATCTCCATATTTTTTACGAAGAGCCATTAAACCGGGCATCTCATGTTCGCCTATCTCTATTTCTTTTCTACCGAAATCGGCCAGACTAATGTCGGCAACCAAATAAGGTAGATTGGGCAATAATTCTTTTGACATAAATTGTTATTGTTCTTATTATTAATGTATTCTTGGCAAAGATAGAACTTTTTTACGACTTTTTTCTATAAATAAAAAATTGATAAAGCTCTAAAAATCAAGATTAGCTTATTTTACAATATTTACAGGGTGCTTAACACCTTTGTAACTTTTCAATACGGCACGGGTAGAACCAACCTTTAATTTCGTTTCCAATTTAACAGGCATACGGTTATCATCGTCTGTTATATATACCTTCATTGCCTCTTTGCCTCCATCAAAAGCATCATCTTGAATGTACAAAGTCAACTTCATACAATTATATTTTTTATTATCGTTAGCCTTTACAGATTCTTTTCCGTTATATACAATTCGCATACTGACTTTTGACTTTCCTGTTACAAAATTGACTTTTGTTTCTTTGCCAATCGTCATTTGAGGATAGTTTAATGTGCGAGCATAAAAAAGCACACTCATTAAATCGTATGTACAGCCTGAAAAATTAAGCGTCTCATCAAATTTAAAATCTCCATTTTTATATCTGATAGCACGTATTCTTACATCATTGCCTCCGGGATACGAATAGGTCAAACGTTCCTTTGTATAATCTCCTCCCTCATGGGCATCCTTAAAATATGCCAACGGTAATACTCCCTTTGTGGTGTAACAAGCCAAAGTGTCACTTAATTCAAATACTTTACGGGCAAATCCTTGCGACTCAGAAATCAGAGTCATCTTATAAGCATCTTTTCCCTCATATTTTACATTTTGCGTAGACATGGTTGCATACCCACCTTTAATTGTAGCTGCAAATTTTATATAAAGATCATAACTTAATTGTTCGCCTGCTTGAAAATATTTATTATCAACACTGCATTGCGACGATACACTTCCTATTGTCAATAAAGACATGAATATAAAAGCGATCAGATTATTTAATAATTTATTCATATGTCTATTCTAAAATTCTATTTCTACTTTCAATATCTATTTCCTACATTCTGATTATTTGGATACTGCCTATTATTATTCATCCCATTTGTCGTGTTCGAATTACGTTGAGAGTCTCTCTTTGCATTTTGTGCATCTCTACGCTCCATCATTTTCTTTCGTTTCTCATCGTCTTTGGGTTTATTTTTGGTTATATCCAACGGCTTCTGTTTATCTAAAGGCTGTGCTTCCAGATCCCAGTCCTCAGTAATATCCCAAAACTCCCTTATTTCGAAAGTCTTCGGATAATAAATTACCATTTCCGGCTCTCTCATTTCCGAATAATCACCGGGATCCCATCTTCCATTTCCGTTGGCATCCAATATAATTCGTGCATAGTATATACCCGGATTCAAATATACAAAAGATGCAACATCGTTTTTCACCGTTGCACGGTATACCGGTTTATCTGATTTATCGAGAAGTTCAACAAAAGCCGGCATACTATCCGGTAAGTTATAAATATTAATATCCAACGAACCATATTGATCTAATTTCTTCACTTTAAATGGAACTTCGAGCTTATCGTTCCACAGCCCAGTATAACTATGCAGAGTTGCCGAATCTACAGCAAACTTATACTGCCCTCCCGGAATCCATTTATTTTGTATACGATATTTACGTGGATTAAGAGAATCTTTTTCCAAAAGATAGTCAACATTCAAATATGTTGAATCAGCTTGATATTGCACAATAATTTTACTCTTTTCAAAATCCTTAACCGGATAATCAAATTCAATATCAATATCCTTATATACATCAAAAGACTGGGCTATATCTGTCTTGAGAGTAAGGAAAGTAATTTGTTCATCTTTATTTTTTTTCTTATCATCTTTTTCCTTTCTCTTATTACGGATAACAAAGTTTAATGTATCGGTTACAGGTTGAAGTTTATTTAATGAATCTGTCATATTATACGACACTTTCAAGGTTAGTGTATCCATTGCGGCAATAGCCTTTTCTGTTATCCAGAACTTTAGCGTGTCATTACCGGCCGTTCTCTCAAGAACTGACCAGTCGGTTATAGGCATCGGTATATCCAAAGCCTCCACTTTAGGCATAGCAGTCGGCGCACCAAAATAGATAGACATCACATCCTCTGTCAAGCGCTCATACTTCTGTAAATATTGTCTTCTAAAGTCTGAAGTAAAGGATCTCAATATAATATCATCAGGAAGAAATTTTGTATAATGAACCGTACGGATAGTATCAAAACTTAAATCTTTCAAGTTAAATACACTATCCTGACGAACAGCCGCTTCTACAGAAGGAACAATAATTCTATCTAAAAAAGCAATGGCCTCCGATGGATTATCATACTTGTAATCTCTATTGACATCGTCCAATGCATAAATTTTATATTCTCCGGGAGCTATACCTTTAATCGAAAATTTCCCCAACTCATTAGTTCTGGATATACGGTCAAATGGTAACTTTGTAAATGCAGTATCCGATAAATTAGAGTGTATACCAACATAAATACCCGAAACAGGCTCTAAATTATCTGCCGCCAGTACTTTTCCCGAAATAGAAAGAGTATCGACTACAGCTCCTGTAGAAAAAGATAATGCAAAATCTTCCAGTGCATTTTTTTCATTATTATCGACAATAGCGTCAGTAAAATCGATAGTATAAGTTGTATTGGCAATTAAAGTATCTTTTAATTCCACTATAACCTTATTATTTTGGGCTCTTATAATCGGAAAATTTCTTTGTGGAGGTGTTACGATAACCTTCTCCATAGGCTTTTCAATCTGTACTAGTTCATCAAATACTATTTCTACTTTACCACTTTTTACAAATGTAGCATTAGGAGCAGGTCTGGAAGAAACAACCTTGGGAGGATCAAAATCATAATCTCCACCCGAAGGAGATCCTATACTGGCACATGAAAGAACTATTATTCCTGATCCTAGTAATATAAAATTACGGATCATATTTTTTGTCACACTCCCGATTGAATGTTTTAGCATATTATCTTTATCTATTTTCAACAAATTTACAATCTTTCGCTCAATCAATACTAATTCTTAAAGAAATTCAACAATGATTTCAAAGGAAATACTTTATTCAAATTGTATAAAGAGTATGATACAGACACTACAAACAACAGCATCCCTACAATGATACTATAATTTGGAATATATTTAATAATACTGAAAGCTAATAAAACTAGAATTAAACTAACAAATCCTATTTTAATATTATCAATTGTCCATTGGAATTTGCTTAATTTACACCCCAAAAGAAATACAACAGGTAAATATAAAAAGTATGCTATCAGATATGATATACCAACCGACTCAAAACCGCAGACTGGATATAAACAGTGTATAGCACCCAAATATACCATAAGAAATAAAGCCTCTGAAAGAAAATAAATCAGCCCTTTACCTTTCGCCAAAAGGATGAAGCCAAGCGGCCACGATAAGACTTTAAAGAAGGTACCTAGAATCTGCCAATCAAGTATCGTTGATGCCCCTTCAAATTCTGGAGAATATAATAAAGACAAAACTATTTTAGAGCATAACAACAATAGCACAATCATAGGAACAGCAATTACCAGTACAATATAGGTTTGCTCATTAATTAAAAGTCTTGTTTTTGTATTATCATTAATTATAGTACATAAACGGGGATAAAAATCAGACCCCATAGATTTCAAGATTAACATCAAATACACATTCGTTATAGTCCAGGCTGCCTGAAATAGCCCGACAGCTTCTAAACCCGTATTTTTAGTAAGAATAGTTCTTACCAAAAAGAAGCTCAAAGTCGTCAAGATAGAAGCCAGAACAATAAACAAACCTATCCGTAAAACCGAGATACCTTTTCGTTTAAACTGATCAAAAGAGATAACCACCGGTTGGATTTCGATTTTTCGTCTGTAAAAGTATGCACTTAAATACATGGCTATGCTCACGACAATGAAAACCGGGACAATGCCATCCAAACGATAGAAATAATACAAGGGTAAAGAAAGGACTAAACCACAAACATTCCAGACAATGGATGATTTCACCATATAGGATATTTTCCGTAATCCTTGTAAAACAACAGCCTGTCCTGCAGCCAATATAGTAAAAAACATACAAACCGAAAGTAATGCGAACTGAAACGAATGTGAAGAGTTACCAAACACCCACATACTTATCGGATAACAAAATAGCAAACAAATAGAAGCGCCCAGCAGCGCGAAAATCAATGCCCAACGGTCAATTATTGAAATAATATAGCGCAGTTCATCTCTTTCTCCCGAATCATCACAGACTGCAGCTATCTCACGTACGCCTGTAGTTTCGATGCCCAAACTGGATATTGATTTAACAAGATCCAATGTCGATTGGTATACACTAATCAGCCCAACACCAGCCGTTCCCAATAAAACAGCTAGAATCTTATTACGGATAACACCAATCAGAATAGTAAAGATTTGTGACCCGCCAAAGATACCTGTCGATTTTAGAATCTGCGTATATGACTTACGGTTTGTCAAATTATTTATTTCTAATAAGTTTATGATGAACAGGCTACAAATTTAGTCAATATATCAAGAGGGGATATTTTTATCGACTTTTCTTTTCTCCGAGATCGAATATAAAGAAAAAATAAAAGGTAAATTTTGTCCTAAGAAATTAAATATTCGGAATAAAAAAGATGGATACACTCTCTTCTTCCCTCTCTTGATTCCTGTAATAATAGCTTTTGCTACTCTATCGGAGCTTTGACTAAGAAAAGGAACAGGTGGCTGTTTCTGTTTCGCTGCTTTCTCAAAGAAAGAAGTTCGTGTAGCGACAGGATACACAGCCGTTATCTGCAGATTATCAAGAGCTTCATACCGATAGCTTTCTATAAACTGATGTAAAGCCGCTTTAGTTGAACAGTACAACGAATAATAGGGTAATGGCACTTGAGCTACTGCCGAAATCGTACAAACAAAACTTTTAAAATTCTGCGTATCGTCTTCTACAAATTTCTCTAAACTATAAATTGGAGAGAATAGATTCAGAGCAAAAATATCTTCGATATGTCTCCAGCTAGGGTCTGATAATTTTTCCAAATAAGCATATCCTGCATTAGCAATAAATATATCTATTTTATCAAATACAGATAGTGCATATTCAAATAAACAATCAACCCCTTTCTCATTACTCAAGTCTACCGAAAATGGGAAAACCACTCCTTCAAGAAGAGGAATAGAGTCAACATTACGTGAAACGGCAATAATTTTCACATTCTTATAATTAAGAAGCATCTTCAGAAGGGATAATCCGATTCCTGAAGATGCACCTGTAATAACTATATTTTTATTGTTGATATCCATTAATCATTCCAGATGACTGAGTAATAATACTTACCTTTTCTTATTTTAAACTTAGAGGGATCTATATATTTTAAATCTTCTGTAAGAACAACATATGCCGTTCGCGGATATGGTTCTATAGAGTCGGGCAAACCG
The DNA here is from genome assembly GCF_934668725.1 of uncultured Dysgonomonas sp. Taxonomy (GTDB): domain Bacteria; phylum Bacteroidota; class Bacteroidia; order Bacteroidales; family Dysgonomonadaceae; genus Dysgonomonas_A. Next base: position 54,457 of record NZ_CAKUOF010000014.1, on the reverse strand, counting down.
ATTACAACGTTATCATATGAGCGTGTTACTTTTATAGGCCAACCTTCATCTTGGCGGGTTTTAGCAAAAATAGCAGGATCAATAGGATGATAAAATAAAGCTTCAGCCTGTGTCATATTACCCGGATAATATACTTTATCAATATCCAATGTCTGAGCAAATTTTAATTCCTCTCCGTAATTATCTGAATAAAATGGGACAAAACCCTTATTATTAGAATATATATAAATAAAATTTAAAAACAATAATATATAAATACTGAATATAACCCGGCGATGAAGCTTAGTTGTACAAAGCTTAAATATACCATATCCAATAAAATAAATTAGAGGAAACCACAATACATTCCAACGCCAAATAGACGGTTCGACCAAAAGAAGGATAGGAATAGAAGATATCAGAACGAAAAAAAAGATTATACTAAAAAAAGATTTTTCTTTATATGCATAATACATTCCAATTCCAAGTATTGGCAAAGAGATCAAATTGTAAAAGACCCCATATGGATAGAATGAATTGATTGTGGCATTATCTATCCCCCAAAAAAACAACCGGAAACTATCGCCCAGATAAGACAGCAAGGTAGCGAACTTATCAGAGGCTCCCATAAGAGTTGTTTCATTATGCCTACCTGTTTCGAGTTTAGTAATGGTAATACTTCCAATTTGATATTGATCGCCTCCTGTGAGAAGTGATATGGCAAACAGCAATAGAGGAACTATCAATATAAAAGAGATTAAAATACTGAAAGAGGTAGCCTTCTTTGAAATACTCTTTGTCTTAAGTAAATAAACTACTAATATAAGGTAGAGAAATGGCAACATAAACCAGCTCACCCCATATCCATAGGCACTGATAGCCAACACAGAGAATCCAAGAACATACAATAAATCGCGAGTTCGTGAAGCCAACCGTGTATAAGCTAGAACAATAAAACAAATGCCGATTAATAACAAGTCGGGGAAAATATTACAGTCCAGCCCAAATCTGCATTTGATTATATGCCATGGTGCTATAGCCAAAAATACCGTAACACAAAATATCAGCAGTGTATTACTGTGTGTCTTTCTGAGTGTAAAATAAAAAAACAAAAGGGAAAAACATCCCACCAAAGACATGGGCAGCCTATAAACCGCAGCACTTAATCCAAATACTTTTATAAAAGGAAGTGCCAAATAAGCATATAAAACGCTTTGCCCTGTTCCCCACGACTTAAGATATACAGGATAAGATGCCAAATTACTATCAACTCCAAAATTAGCTAAGCTCCATGAATCGTAAGCTCCCATAGCCTCATCCACATACACACCAAAAGGATAAGATAAATTGACTAATCGTACCAACACCCCAACAAGTAATATTAGCTGGAGTATGTAAAGCTGCTTTCTCTCTGCAGAATCAGATTTTTTTTTAGCTAGAAGAATTTCCCGATCAAGAAATAAGAGAACCCCAAACAAAAAAACTATTTGGACATATATATAATTCTGAAACTCCATCATTTACATCATTTGATTTTATCAAAGCCCTCACCATATACTCCACGAACAGTACTTTGTGAAATAAATGCCTTTTCGTCTATACTTCTTATCAATCGGAACATTTCGATTGACTCTGTACGTTTAGCCAATACCAGTATTATTTTTGTGGGCTTTTTGGTGTACCAACCCATTCCTTCGAGCAAAGTACATCCCCTGTGTAATTCTTTATTGATAGCATTGGCTATTGTTTCATGCTTATCCGATATGATAAGATATTGAACCGATTGCTTTGAGCCATTAATAACTAAATCCATAGCATAACTCATAACGCCCAATACTATTAAACCGGCTACAATTTTCTGGTAATCATGAAATACAAAATATGAAGATGAAATAATCACAAAATCACAGAAAAGGACACCCCTTCCAAAGGTAATATTCTTATATTTACCAATAATTGCTATAATAGTATCGGTACCTCCGGTACTTCCGTTTACGCTAAGCACCAATCCAACGCCCACACCACAAATTATACCACCAATCAAGCCCGAAAGTAATGGTTCATTCTCAATAACAGCTTCTACTATAAATTTTTCACAAAGAGTTATTAGGGCAGTAAGCATCAATACTCCATAAATAGTCTTCACCATAAATCTTAGCCCCAGCACTTTCAATGCTATGACAAAAAGAACACAGTTTATGGCCAGATAAGTATACTGAAACGGAATAGCTGTTGCATATTCCACAACCAAACCGACTCCGGTAGAACCGCCTGTAACAATACCTTGTGGTTTAATAAAGCCCACCAGACCAATGGCATATAACGCCAATCCTAATGTAATATTGAGATAATCTTTCCAATAAAATTCTTTAAGATACTTTTTGGGCATATACTTAAATTATTACAGAACTATATTTACGATCTTCTTAGGTACAATAATTACTTTCTTGGGAGTTTTGCCTTCCATCCATTTAGCAGAGCTGCTATGTGCCATCACAGTTTTTTCTATTTCATCATTAGTCGCATCGGCCGCAAACTCAATGGTAAAACGAGCTTTTCCATTAAACGAAATGGTGTAGTTAATAACACTCTCAACCAAGTACTCTTCATTATATTGAGGCCATACAGCATCACACACTGTTATTGTATTACCTAATAAATGCCACAACTCTTCTGCAATATGGGGAGCAAATGGTGCTAAAAGAATAACCAAATCACTCAATATTGCCTTTTTATTACATTTGAGCGATGTAAGTTCATTTACGCAGATCATAGAAGCTGAAACAGATGTATTGAATGAAAAATTCTCTATATCTGAGGAAATCTTCTTTATCAACTTATGAAGAGCTTTCAATTCGTCTTTTGTGGGAGCTTCATCAACTACAATAAATTCATCTCCTTTATAAAATAAAGCCCAAAGTCTGCGTAAGAATCGATGTACACCATCAATACCATTCGTATCCCATGGTTTTGACAACTCCAATGGACCTAAAAACATCTCATACAAACGAAGTGTATCTGCTCCATATTTTTCGACAATATCATCTGGGTTTACGACATTATGCAAAGATTTCGACATTTTTTCAACACCATAACCACAAATATATTTATCTTCTTCTAATATAAACTCTGCTTCTGCATAATCGGGGCGCCAAGCTTTGAATTTATCAATATCAAGAACATCATTATCTACAATATTTACATCTACGTGAATAGCTGTAGTATCGTATTGATCCTTCAAATTCAAAGACACGAATCTATTTGTACCATTAATACGGTACACAAAATTGCTTCGCCCTTGAATCATTCCTTGATTAATCAGTTTTTTGAACGGCTCGTCTTCACACGAAACATTGATATCATATAAAAACTTGTTCCAGAAGCGGCTATAAATAAGATGACCCGTAGCATGTTCAGTTCCACCGATGTATAAATCAACACTTCTCCAATACTCATTTGATTCTTTAGAAACCAAAGCTTTATCGTTATGTGGATCCATGTATCTCAAATAATAAGCCGAAGATCCCGCGAATCCGGGCATAGTATTCAATTCCAATTGGAATATAGTTGTATTATTGATTTCCGTTACAGAAACTACTTTTTCGTTCACAGTATCCCAAGCCCAATTGGTTGCACGCCCTAACGGAGGTTCACCCGTTTCAGTTGGCAAAAATTTATCAACTTCCGGCAACTCTAAAGGCAATTTATCAACAGGCAACATATAAGGTAACCCATCCTTGTAATATACGGGGAAGGGTTCACCCCAATAACGTTGGCGCGAAAATATAGCATCACGCAAACGATAATTGGTCTTTACATGTCCTAAGTTATGCTCTTTGATGTATTCTTTTGCTTTCTCGATGGCTTCTTTTACAGTCAAGCCATTTAGGAAATCAGAGTTCGTTACAATACCTTCTTTGGCATCGTAGCTTTCTTCCGACACATCACAACCCTCTACAAGAGGAATTATGGGCAAATTGAAATATTTAGCAAACGCATAGTCACGACTATCGTGTGCAGGCACAGCCATAATCGCCCCCGTACCATATCCGGCAAGTACATAATCGGAAATCCAGATTGGAATTTCTTTACCGTTCATCGGATTAATAGCATACGAACCTGTAAATACCCCCGATATCTTTTTGTCTGCCAAACGTTCTCTTTCCGTACGCTTTTTAGTAGCAGCCAAATAAGCCTCAACTTCCACTTTTTGTTCTGCAGTAGTTAATTGAGCGACGTAATCGCTTTCGGGAGCAAGCACCATAAAGGTTACACCAAATACGGTATCAGCACGAGTAGTAAATATTTCGAGTAAAAGATTCGAGTCTTTTACGTTGAATTTCATTTCTGCACCTTCCGATCTTCCGATCCAATTCTTTTGAGTTTCCTTAATCGAATCAGTCCAATCTATTTTCTCCAATCCGTCTAACAAACGTTGAGCATAAGCAGATACACGCAAACACCACTGACGCATTTTACGTTGCTCCACAGGATATCCTCCACGCTCTGACAAACCATTGATTACTTCATCATTTGCAAGAACTGTACCCAAAGCCGGACACCAATTAACCATTGTTTCGCCCAAGTAAGCAATACGATAATTCAGTAATATTTCCTGTTGCTCTTTTTCTGATTTTGCATTCCATTCCTCTGCGGAGAAAGACAACTGCTCGCTACAAGCAACATTCAGTCCTTTTGTCCCTTGGGATGCAAACACTTGAATCAACTCATCAATCGGACGAGCTTGTTGTTCATCGTTACAAAAGTATGAATTGAACATTTGAATAAATGCCCACTGAGTCCATTTATAATATTCGGGTTCACAAGTACGGATTTCACGGCTCCAATCAAAAGAGAAACCAATTTTATCTAACTGTTCCTTATACCGATTGATATTCTGATTGGTAGTTATCACAGGATGCTGTCCGGTTTGTATAGCATATTGCTCAGCAGGAAGTCCGTAAGCATCATACCCCATCGGATGTAAAACATTAAAGCCTTGGAGACGTTTATGACGGGCATATATATCCGATGCTATATAACCCAGAGGATGCCCGACGTGCAAACCTGCCCCTGAAGGATAAGGAAACATATCGAGGACATAATATTTAGGCTTATTGGGTTCTTCACTCACTTTATAGGTCTCATTCTTAACCCAAAAGTCCTGCCAACGTTTTTCTATTTCTTTGAAATTATACTCCATGACTTAAAATCCATTTTTAATGCCACAAAGGTAGTTATTTCTGTTAATAAAAGCACATTAAGGTTATAGACGTTTTTATCATCCCAGCAAATTTAAGATTACAAGCCTTAGTCTTTTGGAAAGTATACTAACGATAACTTATTCAGACTCAAAAAGCGATAGCTAACAATCAATTATACAAGAAAATATAAAAATTAAGATAAGAAGCAAAACTCACCCATAATATATAAGGTACAAATAGAAGCGAACTTATCTTTTTAATTGGGTATACACTAAGAGCGTAATAAATCATTACTACCTCAAGTAGTACAATATTAACCAAACCTGCTAAAGGGTTTTGAAAATAAAAAAACGAAATACTCCATGTAAAGTTAAAGAACAATTGTAATAGGAATATTTTTAGGAGATACTGTCTTTTACGGCTATTTGTATTCAAAACCAAACCGATTGACAACCCCATACATAGATAAAGAAGACTCCATGCAATAGGAAATACAATATTAGGAGGTGTTAACTCAGGCTTATTCAAATAGGGATACCAATTAGCAATAGCATCTTCTTGAAAACGACTACCCAGAAAACCAACTAAGAAACAAACTAAAATAGGAATAATAATCTGTAGTTTTTTTTTCATATCGAACCTAGTATCAAATATTTTTAAGTTTTAATTATCGTACACCTATCTCTAAAGATTTTACAGCAATATAGATAACCGGTAACTTTACATTCTATTATTTCACTTCTAGAACATAAAAGGGGGGATAAGTGTTCGTTTAATAAACAGATTAGCTATGAAAATATTTATTACCGGAGGAACTGGATTAGTAGGTAGTCATCTTATACCACTGCTTTTGCAAAAAAAACATACTGTTACAGCATTAAGTCGAAATATTGAGAAAGCTCAGTCGATATTAGGTAACAATGTTGAGTTTTGTGATTCGCTGGAAAAATTGACATCCTTAGACGAATATGATGCTATTATTAATCTGGCAGGAGAACCAATAGCAGGGAAACGGTGGACTGAATTGCAAAAACAGAAGCTTTGCCAGAGCCGTTGGGAGATAACAAAAAAATTAACTCAACTTATTAAGGCAGGAACAAATCCCCCACAAGTATTCATATCCGGTTCGGCAATAGGCTATTACGGGAACAAGGGAGATATTACAGTAACCGAAGACACAGAGCCACATGAAGAATTCACACATAAACTATGTACAACATGGGAGGCTTTTGCCATGGAAGCCGAAAGCTCGAAAACACGCGTATGCCTCTTAAGAACAGGTATTGTATTATCATCGAAAGGAGGTATGCTAGCTAAAGTACTGCCTATCTTTAAACTTGGGCTGGGCGGCACAATGGGTAATGGAAAACAATATATTTCGTGGATACATATAGAGGATATGGCAGGCATTATAAGCTTTTTGCTAACAACACCTCAGATTAATGGTGCTATAAACATGACCTCTCCTACACCTGTGACCAATAAAGAGTTTTCCAAAACATTAGCTAAAGTGCTGAAACGCCCCTGCATATTTAAAGTTCCATCTACCGTGATTTCTCTATTTATGGGGGAAGCATCGACTCTTCTTCTTGATGGACAACGTGCGATTCCAGAAAAACTGGAATTAAACAAATATCAGTTCAGATACAAAGATATACAAAGTGCTCTGATAGATATACTACAATAATAAAAGCAAAAAAGCCGGAAGTAAATTTTCACTTCCGGCTTTAACATCAGGTATTACACCCCTGTTGTATATTATAATCAATTATACATTTTTTCTCTCAAAGCTTTAATCTCAGGAGAAATAATATAGTCATCGTAATCCATACGTTTATCGATGGCTCCATTAGGAGTAAGTTCAATAATACGATTACATACTGTTTGTATAAACTCATGGTCATGAGAAGACATCAGTACATTTCCTTTAAATTGCTTCAATGTATTATTGAAAGCCTGAATAGACTCCAAATCAAGGTGATTTGTAGGAGAATCAAGCACAAGACAGTTCGCATTTTTCATCATCATGCGAGCTATCATACAACGCATCTTCTCTCCTCCGGATAGTACTTTCGCACTTTTCAAGACTTCCTCCCCTGAAAATAACATCCGGCCTAAAAAGCCTTTTATATAAATTTCACTTGTATCATCGGAGAACTGCCCCAACCAGTCCACTAAATTCTGGTCAATCTTGAAATACTCCGAGTTATCCAATGGCAAGTAAGCCTCAGTTATGGTTTGTCCCCACTCATAAGTACCATTTTCCGGTTGCTCATATCCATTTATGATCTCAAACAAAGCAGTCATTGCTCTAGGATCTTTAGATAGAAAAATAACGTGATCCCCTTTCTCTACATTAAAGCTAATATTATCGAAAAGCTTTACACCTTCAATAGATTTACTCAAACCTTCAACTTCAAGAATTTTATTTCCCGGTTCACGGTCCGGCGTAAAAATAATACCAGGATATTTACGTGACGATGGTTTTATCTCTTCAATATTAAGCTTTTCAAGCATTTTTTTACGACTGGTAGTCTGCTTAGATTTTGCAACGTTAGCACTAAACCTACGAATAAACTCTTCCAGCTCTTTTTTCTTTTCTTCAGCCTTCTTATTCTGTTGCGCCTGTTGACGTGCGGCCAATTGACTTGATTCGTACCAGAAACTATAATTACCGGCATATAGATTTATTTTACCGTAATCAATATCAACTGTATGCGTACAAACAGAATCTAAAAAGTGACGGTCGTGAGAAACCACAAGCACTGTATTTTCGAAGTTCGAAAGATATTGCTCCAGCCACATAACGGTTTCGATATCCAAATCATTGGTAGGCTCATCCAATAATAAGTTGTCCGGATTTCCAAATAGTGCACGGGCAAGTAAAATCCTCACCTTTTGCTTACCACTCATATCCCTCATCATCTTGTTATGTAGCTCATCCTTGATACCCAAACCACTCAACAAGTTGGCAACATCATTCTCGGCATTCCAGCCTTCAAGCTCTGCAAATTTTTCTTCGAGTTCTGATGCTCTGATACCATCTGCATCCGAAAAATCCGCTTTTGCATACAAAGCATCTTTCTCTTGCATTATTGACCAGAGGACTGTATGCCCTTGAAGGACTGTATCTAAGACTGTCTGATCATCGTAAGCGAAGTGATCCTGAGACAAAACTGACATACGCTCGTTGGGTGCTAATGAAAAAGACCCTTGGGTTGCATCCTTTTCCCCACTCAATATCTTCAAGAAAGTAGATTTACCTGCACCATTAGCCCCAATGATACCATAACAATTGCCCGGAGTAAATTTTAAATTTACATCCTGGAACAAAACTCTCTTACCAAACTGGATTCCTAAATTAGAAACTGTAATCATATTAAATTCAAAATGGTGAGCAGCAGATTAATGTTACTCACCAAGTTATATATTATTTTAATTTAACTTCGGGTACTTAAAGTGCCTTTATGACAACTGATCTCTGAACCTGGGGAGTCACTCTTACAAGCTTCTTTTGCCCTTGGCTCTTCACTTCAATATCTAGTACTTTTGGAGGGTTAGCTCCTGATATATATTTATTGAAGGCGTAAAGATAACTAAAACATGGCGCATATATAGCTTCTTTCTTAAATAATTCTGCTACTTCGGGATATCTGTTGATACTCCAGTACATACAATCAGGGAAACCATTAGCATCTATAAAGCGTGTTTTAGGATTTCTCAACGGCATCGATTCGATAATAAATCTGCGATATGCCTTTTCCAAATCATCACTTGAATAATCGAATTTAATCTTTCCAATCTTAACAATGCGGTCACCCGGGCGAATACCAGCCAAAGCTGCAGGAGAACCGGCATCCACATCTGTTATATTTGCAATATCTTTAGAGTCAAAGTTCAAACCGGTATAATTGAATCCTTTTTTATTTACTAAGTATTTTGCTATAGTTTTAGCAGATGAATAGGGATACTGCATCATTAACAAAGGAGCATGTATTTTTGCATAATCTTCAATACTATAATCTTCTGTCAAAAACTCTCTGGAACGACAGTCCCATATTTGAGTCATTTTATCTTTATTTATATATTTCTTATCAAAGAAACGAACCCCTAATTCAAGTATATATTGTCCTTTAGATTCTGCATTAACGTCATCAGCCGATAAAATCGGAAGCTTCACCATTTCTTGAGTTTCACAATCATATCTCCATGAATATGAGTTTTTACTGCTAACAGATGCATTATATTTTAAATTAGGTTGATAGCTATAATAAGTTTGAACGATAATATCAGGATCCTGACTACTTCTAACCAAACCTCTTTCAATTAAAGCTTTTTCTATCTGGCTGTTTATATAGTAATCAACATCCGGAACCGAACCTTCTTCTTTTAAGAAATCGAAGGTATGATAATCAGAAAAATCGACATTGGTATTTGGATCCACTTTAACCGGTAGTGAAAATGCTCGATCATTTGTATCCTCTAAACTATAAAAAGCATAAGCATCTGACAAATGAAACTCACTTAATGCATTTACACTTTTACAATCGCGCAGTATATCATATTCTTTAAAATAAGTATCTACATTTCTGATTGTCAATTTTATATCAGATGACGAAGCGTCAAAAAGCCACGATGCTATAGTTGGATAGTTTCTTAAATAGGTAGCGGCCCCATTTACTTCCATGATAATGTCGTCAACTTTTACTCCTGCTTTTTCTGCCGGAGAGAATGGCTCCACAGAAAGCACAACAGGCTCACCATATCCCCAACTTGGATTATTACTAATTTCAAAAGTGATCCCAAAATCACATAACCTACCCTTTGATTGAGCACTTACTCCTAAGATTATGGTAGAAATAAAAAATAAGATTAGACCAATTTTCTTCATTTATAGTTAAATTTTATTCGTATAAATCTAATTTATGCCGATTAGTGTTAAAAACAGCAGTGTATGTATGATCTGCAAAGATAAGCTATTCATCTTATTAGCAAATACGAATCTTAATAATATTTTTATTTTCCCCTATTTTTATTTTATTTCTTACTTTTGTAATAGTAAAATAAATCAATTACTTAATCAGTACATATATGTTTTCAGGAATAGTAGAAGAGGCAGCAAAAGTAGTAGCCATACACAAAGAGAATGAGAATGTTCATTTAACAATTAACTGCTCTTTTGTAAAAGAATTAAAGATCGACCAAAGTATCGCACACAATGGAGTATGTCTTACAGTAGTTGATTTAACAGAAGACACATACACTGTTACAGCTATTAAAGAAACTTTGGACAGATCTAATTTAGGTTTGCTCAAGATCAATGACAAAGTTAATCTCGAAAGAAGCATGCTTATGAACGGCAGACTCGACGGGCATATTGTGCAAGGCCATGTTGACCAAACTGCCCGCTGCTCCAAGATTGAAGAAGCGGATGGCAGCTGGTATTTTACTTTCGAGTACGAATATGACAAAGAAATGGCAAAAAAAGGCTACTTTACTGTAGACAAAGGTTCTGCCACGGTAAATGGAGTAAGTCTTACAGTATTCAACACCACTGATAATTCATTCCAAGTTGCAATAATCCCTTACACATTCGAACATACAAATTTTCATCAATTAAAAGAAGGAAGTATTGTTAATTTAGAATTTGATATCATAGGAAAATATATCAGCAGAATCGCTGCTATAAAATAATGGTTATCAATCAAAAAAGATATCAAATAAACATGCTATTATGTTTCAAATGAATTATTCGACAGCTAAAACGCTGAAAATAGGATTGTTAAGCTGAAAATTATAGCACGGTTCATTAAGAAGTACACCACATCTGATAAAGGTTGATAACAAAAGGAGATATTAAATATCTCCTTTTGTTATATTAAACAACTTCAAAAATCACTTTTTCAACAAAAGGACATATCAAAAAACAATAAGAAAGAAAGATAATTAAACATTTTTTATAATTTTACAATCAATTCACAATCAAAAGCAAACTCAAATCTCGTTTTTAAAACAAATGGCAACATCAACAGAAAACAAGTCGAATAACAATCTCCTTTTTTATTACATCCTCCTAGCTTTAATTTTCGGGATAATAGCAGGACAATTAGTCCACAGTTTCTGTTCCTTAAAAACGATCACAATAGTCTCGGAAAATATAAAATTATTGGGAACCATATTTATCCGTCTCATTCAGATGATTGTTGCACCACTTGTCTTTTGCACCATCGTTGTAGGTATTTCCAAAATGGGTGATATGAAAATGGTAGGTCGTGTAGGCGGAAAAGCCATGCTATGGTTTATATCAGCCTCTTTAGTGTCATTGCTGGTTGGTCTTATCTGGATAAACGTACTAAAACCAGGAGATGCATCGACTCTTGATCTCAGTAATACTGCAAATGCCTCAGACCTCATAGCCAACAGCCAAAAACTAACTCTCGCAGAATTTGTAAACCATGTTATACCTAAAAGTTTATTTGAAGCCTTAGCAAACAACGAAATACTACAAATATTAGTTTTTGCAGTTATTTTTGGTGTTGCTCTAGCCTCTTTTGGAGAAAAAGGAGCTTCTATAAGCAAGGCATTGGATATAATAACTCATGTAATACTAAAAATTGTAGGTTATATTATGTGGGTTGCACCAATCGCTGTATTTGGAACCATTACAGCAGCTGTATCTTCACACGGTCTATCAGTATTCAAACTTTATGCAAATTTCCTTGCAGCGTTTGCTGTAGGCATGATTTCACTTTGGATCATACTTATATTCGTTGGTTACATCATTTTGGGAAAGAAAGTATTTTCTTTAATTAAAACTATCAAAAGTCCCCTTCTGATAGCATTTTCCACGACTAGTAGTGAAGCAGTATTTCCAAAATTAGTGGATGAACTCGAAAAATTCGGCTGTAACCCTAAGATCGTATCTTTTATTTTACCATTGGGCTACTCTTTCAACCTCGATGGAAGCATGATGTACATGACTTTTGCAAGTATATTCATTGCTCAGCTATATGGGGTAGAGATGAGCCTCTCTTCCCAGTTAGTAATGCTTCTTGTATTAATGCTTACCAGCAAAGGAATAGCAGGGGTTCCCCGTGCATCGCTGATAATAATTGTTGCGACATGTGCTATGTTTGGCATACCACCCGAAGGCGTTGCATTACTAATTCCGATTGATCACTTTTGCGATATGGCTCGCAGCATGACAAATGTTTTGGGAAATGCTCTAGCAACAACTGTTGTAAGCAAATGGGAGAAGAATCTAGATGCGTGAATTATAAAAATATGTATCCGGGACTACCATTAAAAACATCATACACATTTATAGCCCATAGTAAGTATAATCACTAATTATCGTTGTAACTTTAAAATAGGAGATTAAATACTTTCTGTTACTTATTCTTATTCTATATTTCTAATTGGCAGATACCAATTTAGATTATTACCTTTGTCAACCAAATTGAATAAGTATTAAACTTTTACTTATATTTATAGACAAAAATCAGGTTTATCACCTTTAAACTCATATCTTTTATGAATATTCTACTATTAGGTAGCGGAGGACGAGAACATGCTCTAGCTTGGAAAATATTACAAAGCTCTAAAATCAACAGACTCTACGTGGCACCCGGCAATGCAGGGATTGGTCAAATAGCCGAGAATCTAAATATCTCACCCCTCGATTTTTCCGCAGTAAAAGTACAGGTTCTCGACAAAAAAATAGATATGGTAGTAGTAGGCCCTGAAGACCCTTTAGTAAAAGGCATTTATGACTTTTTCATTAACGATAAAGATATTCAACATATACCTGTCATAGGACCATCCAAACTAGGAGCCGAACTCGAAGGGAGCAAGGATTTCGCCAAGCGTTTTATGATGCGCCACAATATACCAACAGCACAGTACAAAAGCTTCACTAATGAAAATATAGACGAAGCGTATAAATTCTTAGAAGAACTGAAAGCTCCGTATGTACTTAAGGCTGACGGCTTGGCTGCAGGTAAAGGTGTACTCATTATAAATGATCTGAACGAAGCCAAAACAGAACTCAAAGCCATGCTTGGAGGGATGTTTGGTGCAGCAAGCAATACAGTTGTGATAGAAGAATTCCTATCCGGAATAGAATGCTCGGTATTTGTTTTAACCGATGGAAAATCGTATAAAATACTACCGGTCGCCAAAGATTACAAACGTATTGGGGAAGGAGATACCGGTCTCAATACCGGAGGTATGGGGGCTGTTTCTCCCGTATCTTTTGCAGATGACACCTTTATGAAAAAGGTAGAAGAAAGAATAGTACGACCAACGGTTGAAGGCTTACAAAAAGACAACATTATATATAAGGGCTTTATTTTTATCGGACTCATAGAAGTTGGAGGCGAACCAATGGTTATCGAATACAATGTTCGTATGGGAGATCCCGAAACAGAAGTTGTTATGCTCCGAATAAAATCGGACTTGGTTGATCTTCTGGAAGGTGTTGCAAGCGAATCTTTAGATAAAAAAAGACTGGAGATAGACAATCGTTATGCTACAACTGTTATGCTTGTATCAGGAGGATATCCCGGCGATTATGAGAAGGGAAAAATTATTTCTGGTTTAGAATCTGTCAATGACAGCATCGTATTTCATGCTGGAACAATCGCAGATAAGCATTCAATTACAACTAATGGAGGACGTGTAATTGCTATTAGCTCATATGGTAATAGTAAAGATGAGGCTCTTAACAAATCATTTTCAAATGCAGAGAAAGTGTGTTTTGATGGCAAATATTACAGAAAAGATATAGGTTTCGACTTAAAATAAAATGTAAACTGACCCAATTACAAATGGATGCAATAAAACTGTATAAGAGAAATATTGTAGAAAATAAGAACCTTGTACTATTTTCTATACTCTTAACGATAGTTATACGTTTAGTTATTTTTTATTTTACAGATGCAAACCATTGCGACGAATATATCGGTGAAGGATATTTATGGACAAAAACCTTAACAAGCTTCTTATCTTCCGGAACCATTTCATTCACAATCAGCACACTATTCGTATTTGCAATATCATTTTACGCCTCCCAATTAAATGCTAAGCATGGATTAATTAGAAGCAGGACTTATCTTATATATATATTCGGGAGCCTAATCCTTAGTTCTCATCCAGTCTTTATATATATGACACCCTACTATGTATCCACATTGGCCTTTCTTATATGTACAGATTTACTTTACTCATCTTATCAAGATAAAACCGGTAACAGAAATACTTACGCAATTGGATTTGTAATAGGAGCCAGCAGTTTATTCTCGTTCTATTTCTTAATGTATCTTCCTATTTTTTGGATTGGATTTAGTTTGATGCGAATCTTTAAATTCAAGAATCTTATAATTTCAATATTAGGAGTCGCTACAATATATTGGCTTACCTTTGTCTTTTTCCTTTGGCAAAATAATATCTCCGGATTCTTATATCCGTTTGAACAACTATATCCTTTACTGAATAATTCCATTGAAACGATTTCCTTATTAGGAGAAGGATTATTAGTTGCAATTGCCCTCATTCTATTAATTATTATATCTCTAGATTATCAGGCTAACTCTTTTAGAGATAAAATCAGAATCCGTGCCAATATCCAGTTCTTGCACATCACATCACTTTTTTCGATCATCGCGTTTTTCTTTTTAATTTTAGATTCTACGCTTAACCTTTATATCCTGTCTTGTAGCATAACAATTCTATTGGCTCATTTTTTCACTCTGGCTGAACAAAAATGGAAAATAATAATCTTTTATATTCTCATATTAATATACTTTTCTTGCTGCCTTTTAACCTGTTGAATTAATTAATAAAGATTATATTAGCATGCAAACTAGTATTTTCTGGGCAAAAAAACATCATTATTGGAAAATTATTCCTTATTTCGCAGTTTAAAACAATATTTATCGAATATTCGACCTATTTATGCAACTTTCATTCACGGCTCAACAAATTGCTGATTTTCTGAAGGGTACAATTGAAGGTGACCCTAATGTACAAGTTAGTGATTTTTCTAAAATAGAAGAAGGAAAACCCGGTTCTTTATCATTTTTGGCTAACCCCAAATATACAAACTACATTTACACAACAGATTCAAGTATTGTTTTGGTAAATAGTGATTTTGTTGCCGATAAACCTGTAAAAGCTACTTTAATAAGAGTATTCAATGCATATGCAGCGTTAGCAATGTTATTGGATATGGTTGAAAAATCGAAACCGAAGAAAAAGGGGATCGAACCAATGAGTTTTGTAGCAGAGAGTGCAAAACTTGGTAGTGATATATATGTCGGAGCTTTTGCATACATAGCAGAGAATACAACTATAGGAAACGATACCCAGATACATCCACAAGTATATATTGGTGAAGGTTGTACAATAGGGAATAATACAATATTATATCCCGGAGTGAAGATATATCCCGGCTCAAAAATAGGAAGCAATTGTATTATTCATGCAGGAGCTGTAATCGGATCCGATGGCTTCGGTTTTGCACCTGAGGGTGATATATATAAGAAAATTCCTCAAATGGGCATCGTAATTATTGAAGACGATGTCGAAATAGGTGCTAACACGACTATAGACAGAGCTGTAATGGATGCAACCATTATCCGACAAGGTGTAAAGTTAGACAACCTTATCCAGATAGCCCACAATGTAGAGATAGGAGCCAATACAGTTATGGCCTCTCAAGTTGGAGTATCCGGTTCAACAAAAATAGGGGAACATTGTATGTTTGGTGGGCAAGTTGGTCTAGGCGGACATATTACAATAGGCAATAATGTTAATATCGGAGCCCAATCTGGCATAATCAGTAATATTAAAGATGATGCTAAAATAATGGGGGCACCTGCTATTCCTGTAAAAGATTTTTTCAAGTCGAGTATCATATTCCCTAAACTACCTGACATGTACAGGCAGATTGCTCAACTTGAAAAAGAGATACAACAATTAAAAGCTGAACAAAACAAATAGTCTTTAGCACCTGACTTCTGTCCGGTTAATTAGAGACAATTATAATAAAGAAATAACAATAGATATTTAACGTTACTTAAATAAGACAACATCTCCTAAGAGATTTGTATAAAAGATTAAGATGGAAAGACAGAAAACACTAAAAGAGAGTTTTTCTCTACAAGGAAAAGGATTACACACGGGGTTACCCATTACTATAAAATTTAATCCTGCTCCTGAGAACCACGGATATAAGATCAAAAGAATAGATCTTGAAGGAGAGCCCGTTATAGACGCTCTTGCCGAGAATGTAGGAGGAACTCAAAGAGGAACTGTTCTTGTCAAAGGAGATATTCAGGTCAGTACAGTAGAACATGCTATGTCTGCTTTATATGCCTTGAACGTTGACAACTGTTTGATAGAAGTAAACGCTCCCGAATTTCCGATACTTGATGGAAGTGCTATAAAATATGTTGAAGCTATAAAGAGAGTAGGTCTGGTAGAGCAAGAAGCTGATCGTGATTTTTATATTGTTCGCAGGAAAATGGAAGTTCGCGATGAAGCAACAGGTTCAAAATTGATCCTTCTGCCCGATGAAAATTTCTGTGTAAATTCTTTCATCGAATTCGAGTCAACCTATATTCCTAATCAATCGGCTTCACTTGATGACTTGAACGACTTCGAGAAAGAAATAGCAAGTGCAAGAACATTTGTTTTTGTCAGAGATATTCAACAATTACTCGAAGCGGGTTTGATAAAAGGTGGGGATTTAGACAATGCTATTGTAATATATGAAAGACAGATATCTCAAGAAGCATTAGATAAATTAGGGGACCTTTTAGGAGTGGCTCATAAAAATGCCTCAGAACTTGGGTATATAAATAATAAACCTATTCAGTCTCCTAATGAACCTGCACGCCATAAACTACTTGACATTATCGGAGATATGGCTCTTATCGGTAAGCCGATTAAAGGCCGTGTGATAGCTACACGCCCCGGTCATAAGATCAACAATCAAATGGCTCGTCTGATTCGTAAGCAAATCAAGCAAAATGATGTACAACCTCCTGTTTATGATGTAACCAAGGAACCCATTCTAGACATCAATAAAATAAAGGAACTATTACCTCACAGATACCCATTCCTGATGGTTGATAAAATTATCGAGATAGGGCAACAACATATTGTTGGAGTAAAAAACATTACTACTAATGAACCTTTCTTCCAAGGACATTTTCCTCAGGAGCCTGTAATGCCCGGAGTACTGCAAATAGAAGCAATGGCTCAAATTGGAGGTGTATTAGTGCTGGCCAGAGTAGATGAACCCGAAAGGTATTCAACCTACTTCTTGAAAATAGACAACGTAAAATTCCGTCAAAAGGTAGTACCCGGTGACACACTAATTTTCAGACTTGATTTCACATCTGAGATAAGACGTGGAATAGCCAATATGAAAGGCTATGCTTTTGTAGGAGAAAAGGTCGTTTCTGAAGCTGAATTCACCGCGCAAATTGTAAAAAATAAATAATTTAAAATTTGATATGTCAAATATATCGTCCAACGCATTCGTACATCCAAATGCCCAAATAGGCAAAGACGTTACCATAGAACCATTTGCATATATTGACGACAATACTGTAATTGGTGATGGCACATTTGTTATGTCGAATGCAAATATCAGATCCGGAGCTCGTATCGGCGAAAAGTGTACAATCTATCCGGGTGCCGTAGTATCTGGAATACCACAGGATTTAAAATTTCACGGAGAAGATTCCATTGCAATTGTAGGAAACAATACAACGATAAGAGAATGTGTCACGATAAGCCGGGGAACCGACTCAAAGGGAAAAACAATTGTAGGAGATAACTGCTTGCTTATGGCTTACAGCCATGTTGCGCATGATTGTATTATACAAAATAACGTCATAATAGGTAATGCAACTCAATTGGCAGGAGAGGTTGAAGTTGACGATTTTGCCATATTAAGCGGAGGTGTATTAGTACATCAATTTACCCGTATCGGAAAACATGTAATGATACAAGGTGGAACTCGATTAGGTAAAGATATTCCTCCCTATATTATTGCAGGTCGTGACCCAGTAGCTTATGCAGGAATCAACTTAGTAGGCTTACGCCGAAGAGGATTTACGAATGAGCAAATCAACCAAATACAAGAGATCTATCGTTTGATTTACCAATCAGGGTATAATTTTTCCGATGCTACGGCAAAAATTGAGCAAGAGTTAGAAAAAACACCTGAATCTCAATTAATCGTAGAATTCATAAAGAACTCTCCACGAGGCATCGTAAGAGGATATCTGTAATAGAATTATACAATCTTTTAATAAAATAATCCCTTGTAAATCTATTTATTTCCAAGGGATTATTTTATTACTACTCTCAAACTCTAATAACGGAGTATAACCCGCTCGCCTAATACTTTTGCCAAAGCATTTTTTATAGCACTAAGATCTTTTAACTGCTGCATAAGAGCTATTGACGCATCAGAATCTCCGGACTTGTGCAACTGCTTCATCTGTTCCTTAATCATCTTCATTTGATGCGTAATAAAAGCATCTTTCAACTCTATAAGGACACGAGGCACAGAGGTTTCTAAATGCTTTTCTTCAGCCATAGGAGTTTCCTCCTTTTTAACGTCACCATACTGTTTCGTGTGTACTTTGCTCAACTCATATCTATCCTCTAGTAAACTGGCTGTTAAACGGCTTATTTCCTGCTTTGGATGAGCCAGAAAATAACGGGCAGGTATAAAATTAGGATCATCCATCAGACTGACAGCTTCATCCAGAATTGCTTTATAAAGTACATTTTGAAACCACAAACCATCTCGCTCCAAATCGAATTTAATATACTCAAGCACAGTTATATCATCATGAGGCTCTTCTCCCTCCTCCTGCTCACGTTGAATCATTTGCAACATACCATATCTAACAACATAGTATAAGATAGCCAGTTCAAATTTATCGAAAGGTGATTTTTTTACTATTGGGGGTTGAAATTCTTCGGGAATATTTAAAGGAGGGTAATCATCTTCAACAGGAAGTATATTACCTTGCTGTGGCTGTTTTTGCCCCTCTTTTTCCAGATAAGCCAAACGTTTCTTATTAACCTCATTTATCAAAACCCTTTCATCTACTCCTAATAATACGCTACAATCACGAGTATATACAGAGCGTATAATGCCATCAGGAATAATAGATATACTATTCACAATATCCGAAATAAGCGAAGCTCTTTTGATCGGATCTTCACCTGCATCATCTAATAAGAGTTGCGTTTTGAAACGAATAAAATCGACCTCATGCTGCTTTATATAATTAGTAAATGATTCAGCATTTTGTTTTTGCGAGAACGAGTCCGGATCTTCTCCATTTGGCAGAAGAACTACTTTGATATTCATTCCATCCTCTAACAATAAGTCAATTCCTCTTAAGGCTGCTTTAATTCCCGCCGCATCACCATCATAAATAACGGTTATATTCGGTGTAAAACGGTGAATTAGTTTTATCTGTCCGATGGTCAAAGCTGTACCCGAAGACGAAACAACATTCTCTATACCTGCCTGATGCATCGAAATAACATCGGTATAACCTTCTACCAGAAAGCAACAATCGGCTTTTGAAATAGCTTGTTTCGCAAAATAGATTCCGTATAATTGGTCACTCTTATGGTAAATGTCACTTTCGGGCGAATTTACATACTTACCGGTATTCTCTGCTTTTTTAAGAATCCGTCCACCAAAAGCAACTACTTTACCGGAAAGCGTATGGACGGGAAACATAACACGACCACGGAAGCGGTCGACCATATAGTTATCACCTTCTATAGTCAGACCAGTTCTAACCAAATAATCTTTATTAAATCCACCCTTAAGTGCATCCTGCGTGAAAGCATCTCTTTGCTCAAGGCTATAACCAAGCTGAAATTTTTTTATAATATCTTCTCTAAAACCCCGCTCTCGGAAATAACTTAATCCGACAGTCTTTCCTTCACTATGCTGATGAAGTGTATTTACAAAATAATTTCGTGCATACTCATTTAAGATAAAAAGACTCTCACGCTCATTATAAGCATTCTTCTGCTCTTCGGTGAGTTCTTTTTCCTGTATCTCGATATTATACTTTTTAGCCAGATAGCGAAGTGCTTCATAATACGAAAGCTGCTCATGTTTCATGATGAAATGCACCGCACTCCCACCCTCTCCACATGCAAAACATTTACATATATTTTTGGAAGGGGATACATAAAACGAAGGAGTTTTATCAGAGTGAAACGGACATAACCCAACGAAATTAACCCCTTTTTTCTTAAGCGTAACAAATTCGGCTACAACATCTTCGATGCGTGCTGCCTCCATTATCCTATCTATCGTAAGTTGGTCTATCATTTTTTTCCTCCAAGGAACGAAGTTAAGCAATAAACTTTAAAAATAAAGTTAAGAGTTCTGAGCTTTTTACCTTTACTTGAGAACAAAGTCCAAACAGCTAGTAGCTCTTGCATTAAACCGATGGAAATAAAAAAGCACTCCAATTGCTTGAAGTGCTTTTTTATGAAGTGAGAAAAAATTAAGCGCGAGCCACTCTCTTTTCTTTAATTCTTGCTTTTTTACCTGTAAGTGCACGTAGGTAATATAGTTTCGCTCTACGAACTTTACCAACTTTATTTACAGTAATACTGTCGATAAATGGAGACTCAAGAGGGAAGATACGCTCTACACCAATATTGTCTGACATTTTGCGTACAGTAAAGCGTTTTTTAGCGCCGTGTCCGCCGATTTTGATAACAACACCACGATACTGCTGTACACGCTCTTTGTTACCTTCTTTGATACGATATGCTATAGTTACAGTATCTCCACTTTTAAATTGAGGATGTTCTTTACCTGTAGCAAATGCATCTTGTGCAATCTTCATTAAATCCATGACTATTATAGCTTTATATTGTAAAACAATACGTAATATTCACAGGTTAGTCCCGTCAGAGATTACGCAAAGCGGATGCAAAAATATAAACAATTATTGTAACAGGCAAATAACCATGCATTTTTAAGCATGTTCTATTACTTAATTGCCTATATAAACTATTCCTATAATCTTAATAAGTGAAACTACTTCCACCCATAAATTCTCTCAACAACGATGTAGGTGGCATCTCCGAATCGTTTATATAGCTGAAATAGCTAAGAAATTTAAGCAGGCGGTTCGCTTCTGCAAACTCAGGAGCTGTTTTAGGTACCTGAATCAAGATAGGCTCAGCATATTTACGCAATGCTGCCAATTCATACATAATAGCAGAATTAAACATCACATCAGCATTCTCCTGATAAGGGAAAATCCACTTTTCTTCGCCACGCCTTACACTATTCCATCTCGATATAGTATCAATAGCCGAATAATTACGATAATTAAAGTCTCTCACCAAACGTCTGATAAGCCGATTATCCGTAGTAGATATCCAGTTATGATCGTCCAATGATATAGTAGTAAGAGCCGATACATATACCAAAAACTTCTTACTGTCATCTATAGATTTGGTCAATTCAGGATTTAGCCCGTGAATACCCTCTATAATAATCACATTATGCTCATCTATCTGAAGTTCATGCCCATTATACTCTCGTTGTCCGGTTGTAAAATTGTAAGTAGGCAAAGACACTTTCTCTCCATTTAGCAGACGTGCCATATCTTCATTAAATTGTTTAAGATCTAGGGCATATAAAGATTCATAATCATAATCGCCTTTTTCATCTCTAGGCGTATCTGCACGATTTACGAAATAATCATCTAATGAAATTCCAACAGGCTTAATAAGATTTACCATCAGTTGCACCTCGAGACGCTTTCGGAATGTAGTTTTACCTGAAGAGGAAGGTCCGGAAACCAACACAATACGAACCCCCTTTTTAAAACGGGCGGCTATTTTCTCAGCTATATCGCCAATAGATCTTTCCTGTAAAGCTTCGGCGACTTTCACTACATCAGACATACCTCCGTTTCGGTTAGCTTTATTTAGGTCCGAAACATTTTCCAGCCCCAATATATTCAGAAATTTCAAATGCTCCAGATAAACCTGTTGCATCTTAGGTTGCTCGATACGAGGCTCTAACTCTACCGGATTATTTCTGTTGGGCACACGTAATAAAAAGCCATTCAGATATGGCTCAACATCATATAACTTTATATATCCGCTCGAAGGCACTAAATATCCGTAGAAATAATCAAAATAGTCACCTAGACGATAATATTTCGAATATACCGAATCTGAGGCTTCCAACAGCGAAGCTTTGTCTTCAAAGCCACGTTCTCTGAAAAGCTCTATTACTTTATCTTTTTCATCTTCTAATGCAACAAATGGAATATCTTCCTTAATCAGGTCATCCATTACTGCCTTTATCTTGTTGATATCTTTCTCCGAAAGTTTATCTTTGCCATCTATCCGTCCATAATATCCTTTCGAAATAGGATGTTCTATTCGCATTCTGGCACCGGGAAAAACCTCTGAAATCGCTTTTGCCAAAATAAAACATAACGAACGTACATACGTCCTCATTCCCGAAGATTCACTCAAGTCAACAAACTCAATATGTTTAGGCTGATACAGTCTGTAATCAAGCGATTCTGTTTTGTTGTTTACCTTACAGTTAACAATTTGATAAGGCGTTTCGATTTTCAATAATTTCTGAGCTTCTGCCAAAGTAATACCTAAAGGCAAATAATGGTATTGATTGTCATTCTTACAAAATACTTGAAAAATTTGATTCATATATTTTCATTTTAAGGTCTCAGACCTATTTGTTATCCATACAAATATTAAGCATGCAATAGCAATACATACCTCTAAAATAGAAGTAAAAGAAGCTTCCGTTTACTTAACAAAAGTAAAGTTAACAATTATAATTTATCCTTTGTAAAAAAGTATTCGTTTACTCGGTGAAAATAAAACACCAAGCATTTGAATTATCTTCTCCGTTTATTAAAATTCGGATTATAGCTTTTAGCCTTATCAACTGCCCCACCTCCTACACCGGAAGGGTATAGTTTATTAAGCAGATCTTCCCTTTTCATCCGTTTTAACGATTTTATGATCTGAGGCTTATAATCGTTATTATACCAAAAAAAGAATTGTCGCTGAGCTAATTTTTCTTCTTTAGTTCTGGGAGTAAATACCTTTTCAAGAGTATATGGATGATAACCTGTATAATATATTTCCGTGGCTAATGTCATTGGCGAAGGAGTAAAGTCTTGCACTTGCTCCAAATTGAATCCCAAAGGCTTTGTCGTCACAGCCAGTTCAGCCATCTCAACTTCTGTACATCCGGGGTGTGACGAAATGAAATAAGGAATAATTTGCTGTTTCATCCCATAATCGTCATTCACTTTATCGAATATTTTCTTAAAAGCATAAAACTGACTAAAACTAGGTTTACGCATAAAATTCAGAACTGTATCTGATGTATGCTCAGGTGCTACTTTAAGACGTCCCGACACATGATTTTTAATCAACTCATGAGCATATTTTTCGGAAACTTTATTCAATTTATCATCATCCGAACGATGAAGAAGCATATCATATCTTACACCACTCCCGACAAATGATTTCTTGATTTTAGGTAGTGCGTCTACTGATTTATATATATCCAACAATGCCGAATGATCGACATTCAGGTTTTTACATATCTTCGGATGAATACATGACGGGCGTTTACATTTTCCACAAATTGACTCATCTTTACCACGCATGGCATACATATTTGCAGAAGGTCCTCCCAAGTCGCTTAAATACCCTTTAAAATCGGGCATTTCGGTAATTTGGGTCACTTCTTTCAGTATCGACTTTTTAGATCGAGAGGCTACGAACTTACCTTGATGGGCAGATATAGTGCAGAAAGCACATCCTCCAAAGCATCCACGGTGCATATTCACCGAGAATTTTATCATCTCGAATGCGGGAATAGTCTTCTCCTTATACTTAGGGTGAGGTAAGCGGGTATATGGTAAATCGAAAGAGGCATCAATCTCATTCTCCTTCATCGGAGGATAAGGTTGATTAATTATTACATATTGCTTGCCACATTGTTGTATAATCCGGGAAGCATTCATCATGTTCGATTGTTCTTCAACGACCTTAAAATTTTTTGCCTGTTTTAACTTATCCTTTAAACAATCTTCGTGAGAAAAAAGAACTGTATCTTTCGTCTGTTCATCATAAGAATCTGTCAAATAAACAGTTTGTTTAATATCTTTGAAGTCAGAGACTGATTGGCCTTCATTCAGTCTTTTTACTATTTCACGCAAAGGCTGCTCTCCCATCCCATACACCAAAATATCGGCTTTAGCATCAAACAATATAGATTTACGAAGTATATCATCCCAATAATCGTAATGGGTCACCCTACGCAGCGAGGCCTCTATTCCACCTAAAATTACAGGAACATCTGGATACAATTCCTTCAGTATATTTGTATAAACAATCGATGGCCTATCAGGACGCATACCCGATTTACTATCAGGCGTATAAGCATCATCAGACCGCAAACGCTTGTTGGCTGTATAATGATTTATCATTGAGTCCATAGCTCCTGCCGTAACTCCAAAAAATAAACGAGGCTTACCCAACTTCTTAAAATCGCGCAAATCGTCACGCCAGTTAGGCTGAGGTACTATAGCTACTTTTAAACCTTCACTTTCTAATATTCTGCCGATTACAGCAGCACCAAAAGCCGGATGGTCCACATAAGCATCACCCGAGAAGAGAATAACATCCAGTTCTTCCCATCCTCTCAATTCTATCTCTTTTTTGGTTGTAGGTAACCAATCTGTTAATCTGTATTCTTTCATTTGGACACAAAAGTACACCTTTTCACTCTATTTACAGAAAACTAGATAGTTAATAATAGAATAAAGCTGATAAACTCTATTTATCACCAATAAATAAAGCTTCTATCTCTAGAAGCTTTATATTATGCAAGTTCACCTGAATTATTTCAAAAATTTTAAAAGTATACAGCAGCAGTCACAGACCACGTTCTGTCTTTTACCTTATAATTACCATTACTTTCTTTATAATTATCAGTCATAGCCAGACCGTAATTAGCCCCAATCTGCAAAAAGCCAAGAAACTCTACACCGGCACCAAAATTCAAACCTGCCCCAAAGCTTTGTGCTTTCCATTGGTCATTTACAGACCCTTTCATTCCATCAAAATTATCATCGCCCGATATTTTAAAGCTGATATAAGGCCCTGCATTCACATAAGGTTTTATCGTTTTTGAAACCGGAAATTTCGCTCTAACATTAACAGGAACATCAATGTAGCCAATTTTATTCCTGTCACCTCCTTTAAACTTCATACCTCTCTCGGAGTAAGAGAGTCCACCCTCCAATCCAAATTGCTCGAAAATCATCCACTCTAAAGATGCTCCAAGCTGAAAACCTGTAACATTCTTATCCACAAAGTCATCAATATTCTTTCCTGAGACACCGGAAAGGTTTAATCCTCCTTTTACTCCAAATCTAAGTTGAGAATATGCAGACAAGGCAAACACACTTAAACATACGAATACTAAAAAATATTTCTTCATAAATAGTTAGTTGTTTATTTTCCAATAGAAACCGAAATCAATCGATTTCCAATAATTCGGGTGCAAGTATATCATATTTTAACTACTCTCACAACATCCGTCTACACTTTTATTAATTACAAAAATTCCAAAGATCAATAATTCTGCTACTTTTGTATTAAACAATTTGTTGTGGATGTATATCTACATCTAACTTATAAAGTTATAATTCAAGGTGTTTAAGTATAAATACATAATAGCGTTTGTAATTATTTTTTTAATATTGGGATGTGCTTCTAAAAAAAACACGTCTACAATGCGTATGTACCATGCTATAAACACCAAATACAACATCTACTTTAATGCAAACGAAGCCTACAAAGAATCTCTGAAATCAAAACAAGCAGGTTATCAAGACAATCTGTCACAGATAATATCAATATATCCGGGAGCAATTGAAGAGGAAGAACTAAAGCAAAGAACAGGAGGCAGTTTTGATGTAACGGTTGATAAAACAACAAAAGCAATAAAAATCCACTCTATACGAACAAAACCCGAACGAGATCCTGCCAAAAGGAAAAATCAAGAATATCAGGCATGGCTCAAACAACAAGAATTTAATCCTTTCCTGAAAAATGCATGGTTGCTATTAGGGAAAGCTGAATTCCAGAACGAAGATTACTTACAGGCTGTATCAACCTTATTATATGTAACCCGCCTTTACAAAGGAGATAATGATGTTGTAGCTGAAGCACGCATATGGATTGCCAAAGCATACACTGCTATGGGATGGTTTTACGAAGCAGAGGATATCTTTCATAAAATAAAATTAGCGGGAGGTGTTCCGGATAATTTAAAAACGGAGTACAACAAAGTATATGCCGACTTTTTGATCAAAAGAAAAGAATATGAAGCAGCAATACCATTTCTGGAACAAGCCATAAAAGACGAAAATGATGGTTTCCAGAAAATACGGATGAAGTATTTATTAGGACAGTTATACTCATACACTAAAAATCAGGAAAAAGCATTCCAAGCATTTGAAAGTGTAACAGGGCTGAACACCCCCTACCTTTACTCTTTCAACGCTAAAATGCAACAAGCTTCGTTTGTAAACAGTTCTAACAAACAAGAGATATTATCCTTACTTACCAAAATGAGTAAAGATCCCAAAAATAAAGAATACCTTGATCAGGTATATTATGCAATAGGAAATATCTACTTAAATAATCAGGACACAGCAAAAGCCGTCACAGAATACGAAAAAGCAGTAAAAACAAGCACTCGTAACGGATACGACAAAGCTCTCAGTCAAATTGCATTAGGTGATATTTACTTTGCACAACAAAAATATGCAAAAGCTCAACCAAACTATTCCGAAGCTCTAGCTTCCATTAGTAAAAAACATGAAGCTTATCCCAGAGTCACTCTTCGAGCAGAAGTTCTGGATGAGTTAGTTGTTTATATAGAAGCTATACACCTGCAAGACAGCCTTCAATACCTGGCACAAAAACCATATGAGGAGCAAGTAGCTGTTGTTACTAAAATAATTGTGGATCTTAAAAAGAAAGAAGAAGCCGAGAAAAAGGAACAACAAAAATTAGAAAGGGAAAATAATAATTCCCCAGAGATAAACCTAAACAGTCCATTTTTCGAACAGAGTTCTCCCAATATACCTTCAGCACCGGTCAATATTGGTGGTAATTCATCATCTTTCTATTTTTATAATCCTCAATTAGTAAGTCAAGGTAAAGTAGCCTTCCAGCGAAAATGGGGAGCCCGAAAATCCGAGGATAACTGGCGTAGAAAAAACAAGCGTGTAACGACTTTCGATGAAGACAACATCAATACTGAAACAGATCAAACACCTCAAGATTCATCCAAAATAGTAGAAACTAAAAAAGATGGAACTATAAGTGAAGACATATACTCTCCGGAATTCTATCTGCAACAAATCCCAATGACTCCTGAAGCCATAAAGGCATCTAATGAAATTATCGAGAATGCATATTTCAATTTAGGAAAAATATACAAAGATAAACTTGGAGACTACAACCTAGCAATAGACGCTTTTACAACCTATCTATCCCGTTTCCCCAATGGACCGAATAGAGAGGAAGTATATTATCAACTGTTTCTGATTTACTTGAGATTAGGGAATAAGGAGATGACAGAGCTCTATAGACGCTATCTCTTAAACTCCTTCCCCAAGAGTTCTTATGCGGCAGCACTTGCTGACCCTAATTACGAATGGAATCTCAGAAATATGCATCAATTGGAAGATAATCTTTATCAACAGACATACGAGGCATATCTGGCCGCGAATATAAATATGGTAAGGGCAAACTATCAGTCGATGAAAGAAAAGTATCCACTTTCGGCATTGATACCTAAGTTTATGTTCTTAAACGCGCTCACTTATGCTCAAACTAATGACCCCGATGAGTTTAAAACCCATTTACGTGATCTGATCGAAAAATATCCTAAAGCAGATGTTACACCATTAGCATCAGACATGCTGAAAGGCATTTTAGGAGGAAAAATATTGTCATCCGATTCATCTCCTGTGCGTGGAATGATCTGGGATATACGATTCGGCACAGGCGAGAATCCCGACGAAATGGCAGGTGTAGATTTTACAGCTAATCCTGATGCAGAGTACATGCTCTTATTTATTTATAAATCGCAAACAATCGATAAAAACCAACTTATATACGATGTCGCCAGTTATAACTTCTCGAACTTTGTTTACCAAACATTTGACTTAAGTTTCACTGAGACTAATTCTCTGGAAATATTACAAGTAAAAGGGTTTAAATCTCTTGCTGACATCGAAATGTATATAGATAAAGCTTTTGAGAAAAACTCACTAATGTCAGAGCTTGATCCTTCCATAATCCCTCTACCCATATCTACCGATAACTTTGTTGCATTGATGAATGGTAAGAGTCTCAATGAATATTTCTTATTCTTTGAGAAGCATTATACAAAAGAAATGGTCAAACTCATCATGTACTGGAATCAACAACGAAACCAAATTCCACCAATAAAAGATGATAAGCCACAACCAAAAATAGAGGAAGTAGCTCCTGCAATAGAAGAACCTAAGCCCGAAGAGAAACCGATTAATCCAACACCTCCCAGGAAAATTAGACCTCTTGTAAGTGAAGAGGAGCCCGAAAATAATGGAAAAGAAATAGGGGTCAGTGATATTTTATCAGATGATCAGATAAAACAAGTTGATAATGTTATCAATAAAACAATCGACATAATAAATAATCCTGTAGATGGTCTGAAAAATCTGTTCAACTCATCAGGGGATAAACAAAAATTGACTAAGGAAGAGAAAGCTGCTCAAAAAGCAGAAAACAAACGTCTTAAGGACTTAGAGAAACAACGCAAAGCTCAAGCCAAAGCCGAGGAACAGGCACTGATAGATGCCGAAAAAGCACGATTGGATTCGATAAGTAATGCTGAAAAACAAAAACAAGCAGAAGAACGAGCTGCCACAGAAGCAAAACTAAATGAACAAAAACAAGCTGTCCAAGCCCGGGAGGATGCACGTAAGCAACGCCAACAAGAGCTAAAAGAAAAAGAGAAAGCTCAAAAAGAACGTTTAAAAGAACGAGAACGAGAACGCAAAGAACGCCTTAAACAAAGAGAGGCCGAGCGTAAAGAAAAAGAAAGGCTTGCTAAAGAAAAAGCAAAGAAAAAATAAACAAATAGGATTCACTTAATGTTAATCAAATAGAATAATTAACAAATCGGAAAATGGGAACAACAACCAGTTCATGGAAAAAAACAGTTGGTAAAATATTTATTGTACTAATAATATTAGTTATAGGAGGGGGTATTGCATACTTCTACTTTCCCTATGCAAACAGTAGTGTAAAAGCCGGACAGCTTAACTATGTCATGCATAAAGGAATCATATTTAAAACATACGAAGGTAAATTAATACAAACCGGCATAAAAACCGGCACAACAGGAGGTCTGCAATCTAATGAATTCGAATTTTCTATTGAAAATAAAGAATTAGCCAAACAACTAATGAGACTGACAGGACAAAACGTAAAATTGCATTACAAGGAATATTTTGGAGCTTTGCCCTGGAGAGGCTATACCCGTTTTATCGTAGATAGTATTGTTGCCATCGAAGAAACCCCAAACCCCAATATTAATGTCGATCCTAATTCGCTTATAATCTATTAAGGTGTTATAGAAATAAGAAAGGGCTGGCTTAAGCCAGCCCTTTCTTTATAAATTTCACATTGGCCCAATTATCTTTACTATGCGAATGCACAAATAGCAAACCATTTTTATTACATTCTTCTGTAAGTGCAGGAATATCCTCTATATAAAAACCACTCATAAACAATACACCATCGGCATTAAGTACAGAAGCATATACATGAATATCATTCAGTAATATATTTCTATTGATATTTGCCAATATAACATCAAATGTTTTATCGGGAGTCAGAAGCTCGGCTCCTCCAATTTGAACTTCTACATTCGAAATCCTATTTAAATCCAAATTTTCTTTTGCATTATCATACGCCCACTCATCAATATCAATAGCCAAAATAGGATCTCCACCCCGCATAGAGGCCAGGATAGCTAAAATGGCAGTTCCACATCCCATATCCAATACTGTTTTTCCTTTAAAATCCATATTCAGTATTTCGCGAATCATTAGTTCAGTTGTCTGATGATGTCCGGTACCAAAAGCCATTTTAGGATCTATATATATATTATATGCATAAGTAGCGGGTTCTTTATGGAAGGTACTCTGAATGATACATTGATCATCTATAATAAGAGGTTTGAAGTAATTTTTCTCCCACTCTTCATTCCAGTCCTTACCTTCAATAAGATTTGTTGTATAGGTTATTTTCGCATCTAAAGGAAAGTTGGCAATAACGTTTTCAATTGCATCTTTGCAATACAGACTTTCCTGAACATAAGCAGTTAAACCTACTTCGGAGCTAACAAAGCTTTCAAAACCTACTTCAGCCAACTCGGCAGATAACACTTCTGCTACGATCTCATTTTGAGGAATACAAACAAATACCGCTTCAATATAATTCATTTTAATAAATATTTATGCACATGCCTAATTTAAATAAAAAGGTAAAGATAGTTGATTGCATTTACAACCTATCACAATCTTCGCTCTATAGAGCCAACCTTATAATTGACAAAATTATAGCTTTTATAACAATAAGCTTCTAAGTTTTTCCTTTTTTCAAATTTTAAACAGACGAACATCTGTTCTTTTTTGTATTTTTTTGTTTCTTTACAAAAGAATGTGGTTTTCTAAAAACAAAGATTAAAGTTCAAACGTTTAGCTTTCAGCAGACTCTATTTATCAGAATCTAAACTATTCTGTATTTTTAGATTTGTTAAGGATGTTACGAGCAACAGAGCCACCTTTTTTGCATCTTTGATATAAAAATAGACTTTCTTTGATGTGTCTATTAAACCATTTAGTACTTTAGCAAGTCTAAGCAAATAGATAAGTAAAAATTGAAATCGAATTTACATATAACTAGAGAGGAGATAATATAATGAAAAGGAGTAAATTGTTATTATTAGCAACATTGTTGCCATTAGTGAGTTTCTCTCAAAATTGGGATGATGACATCTATGGTTCATCTTCCTCCAACAGAAGACAAAATCGAAATTCACAAAGGAATACAACTCCCGCAACCAATGTTTATATAGAAAATGCCAATAATAATGTAAACATCTCTACCCGAGGAGATGTTTCGGTAGGCGTTGATGAATACACTAATGCGAATATCAATTCACAAAGTGGCTTCACTAATGAGTTTGATTTAAGATACGAAGCTCCTAATAGTGTAAGAATCTCAAGCGATGACAACATTAATGTCTTTGTCTTGAATGGTTCTTTAGACGACTATTATGCAAACAGTCTAACCACAACCATGGCTTGGAGAAACGACCCTTGGAACGACCCTTGGAATAACTGGGGTTGGAACATGGGTATGGGCATGGGCTGGGGCATGCGTCCCTGGGGCATGTGGGGACCCGGTTGGGGTTGGAACATGGGCTGGGGCTGGGGCGGCGGCTGGAACATGTGGGGTCCCGGTTGGGGCTGGAACATGGGCTGGGGCTGGGGCGGCGGCTGGAACATGTGGGGACCCGGTTGGGGCTGGGGTGGTGCTTGGGGACCCGGTTGGGGCGGCGGCTGGGGCTGGGGTGGTGCCTGGGGCGGCGGTTGGAATCGTCCGAGAGCCAACTACAACAGACCCGGAAGAACAACATCCCGAGACTCTTCACGCAATAGAGGCTCTGCAGCTGGTAGCGGAAGAACCAATAATCGTGACAGGGGCTCTGCATCAGGAAGAGATACAGGTGGACGTGGCTCTGCTGGAACCAGAGAGTCAGGACGCACTTCAACCAGAGAAACAGGGCGTACAAATACAGGTAGAGATGCCGTAGGACGTGGAACAGGAAGATACGAAGGCACTCGCAGCAGTACAACCAGAGAAAATTCAGGACGTACTTCAACCAGAGAGTCTGGAGTAAGTACAAGACCTACCACAACAAATAATAATAGAGGAACAGGCTCAACAGGAGGAAGAACTTCTGTAAATAGGAATGCTACTTATGATGCTAGTACAGGACGAATCGTTACAAATTCGCCAAACAGAGGTGCAAATGGCGCTACTACAAACAGAGTAGGTACTACTACAAATAGAGGTACAACAAATAACAGAGGTGGAGCAGTAAGCAACCAAGGTTCTTCAAGAACAAACAGTGGCAGCAGTACACGCCCCGCAACAAACAACAGAAACGTCAATACAGGAAGCTCTAATAGATCATCCGGATCTTCTGTGCAAAGATCAGCACCTAGCAGTAGCCGTTCCTCATCAGGAGGAGCCAGCAGTAGTGGCCGATCATCAAGTGGAGGAGGTTCTGGCCGTAGCAGTGGAGGACGCAGATAAGATTAATTGAACAAAAAAGAAATTGAATACAAACAAAAAAGCTATTTTAGCTGTTTAAACTAAAATAGCTTTTTTTAAGAAAAAACAATAGCCATGAAACGTATTTTTATTCTTGCTTTACTTGCCACTTCTTTCACTGGAGCGGCACTAGCACAAGGAGAGATGGATGCTTTCAACCTGTCTTATAATGGATTGAAAGGAACAGCTCGTTCTGTTGCAATGGGAGGTGCCTTTGGAGCTTTAGGAGGTGACATTTCGGGGATTGCCATCAATCCTGCCGGAATTGGAGTGTATACTACTTCTGAGATAGTAACCACTATGAACTTCACGAATACAAGAACTAAAACCGATTTGTATGGAACTAAAGCTGATGATAAAAAATTCAAGTTCAGCTTTGATAATTTAGCATTTGTAGGAACTGTTCCATTACATAGCGATGTTGCTCCATTGATTAATTTTGGTTTCTCATATAACAGGCTGCAATCTTTTGATCGAAGATATACTATGTATGGTAACTTCCTTAATCGCTCACAAACGCAATATATAGCCAACCGAGTAGAGGGAATTCCTTCTAAAGATCTGGAATTAGATCAAAGACCTTTTTGGGATAGACCCTCAGATTATTGGCTAGGAGGTCTAGCCTATAATACAGGTATGATCTCCCCAACAATATCCGGAGGTGATGGAACCAGATATCAGTCCGTCATTCAGACTATGAAAGATCCGAGTGTTGATAATTTTCTACATGTTCGTGAAAGAGGATCTATAGATTCTTACGATTTCAACATGGGTACTACTTTTGCAGATATGCTTAGTGCAGGTCTTACCGTATCGGTTACAGATATTAGTTATAACGTAACCACCTTATACAGTGAAGACTTATATGAAGGACAGAACGCTGACCCAACTCATTTTTATAATTTTGATAACCAGTTAAGGACTGACGGATCAGGTTGGCAGGTAAAAGCCGGTCTTATTTTCAAACCCGTTCAAGAGTTAAGAATTGGAGTTGCTTATCATTCTCCAACATGGTATAATATGACAGACTCTTATACCGTACTTATGGATAATGGAAAAACAACTATTTCTTCTGTATCAGAAGAAGGTGTCGTTTTTACTGACTATAAATTCCGTACACCAGATAAATGGGTCTTCAGTTTAGCCGGAGTTATTGCTCAAAGAGCCATATTAAGTGCAGACTATGAACTCACAAACTATAGCTGTATGAATCTGCAAGACAGAGATGGTTTCGGACTGTCGGCAAATAAAGATATTAAAGAAGACTTTAGAAACTCATCTACTTTAAGAGTTGGTGGCGAATTTCGTTTCACACCTCAATTCTCTGGGCGAGTAGGTTATATGTGGCAACAAAGCCCGGTTAAAGACATACTTAGAAACGGAAGTGCAAACGGCTCACATCCTGCCGCTACTGCAGGCACCATAACAAACTTCTCTCTAGTAGGAAATGCCAATTATTTCACTTATGGTCTTGGATATAGATTTACACCTCAGTTTTATACAGATATAGCATTTGTAATGCTTAATCGTACAGATGATCTATACACGTATGGAGGATCTGACAAAGCTGAACTTAAAAATAATATGTTTAGTGGTCTACTCACTATAGGATATCGATTCTAAGCATTAATTACTACAGAAAAAGCTGCATTCGTTAACGAGTGCAGCTTTTTCTGTTTAAAATATTTATTACCATTTGCTTTTTATACATTTGCAGAGCTAAAAATATCAATAAAGGTCTCAGACCTTTTTGCTATCCATCTTGAATATAAGATCTATTTTTTAGGTATAATTTTTTAAGGTGTGCATTAAATTCTAACTTTTATTTAAAGATTATGTCAACTTATACAGAGGACAACCGCAAAGTAACGACTCATCGTTTACTGGAAATGAAGCAACGAGGCGAAAAGATTTCAATGCTTACAGCATATGACTATTCTATGGCTTCAATCGTAGATCAGGCAGGTATGGATGTAATTCTGGTAGGCGACTCAGCCTCTAATGTTATGGCAGGAAACACTACTACCCTACCTATGACCCTCGATCAAATGATTTATCATGGTAAATCGGTTGTAAATGGAGTAAAAAGAGCCTTAGTTATTGTAGATATGCCATTCGGGACCTGTTCGGGCAACCCGACGCTTTCTCTAGAAGCTGCAATCAGAATAATGAAGGAGACAGGTGCCGATGCTTTAAAAATTGAAGGTGGCAAAGAAATTATCGCAGATATTAAAAAGATTATCGATGCAGGTATTCCGGTTATGGGACATTTGGGATTAATGCCTCAATCGATAAATAAATATGGTACCTATGCTGTACGGGCTAAAGAAGGAACGGAAGCTCAAAAACTCATTGATGATGCACGCCTTCTACAAGAAGTTGGATGTTTTGGTATAGTATTGGAGAAAATTCCGGCTACATTAGCAGAGCAAGTTGCCAAAGAATTAACGATCCCAATGATCGGTATAGGAGCAGGTGGAGGTGTTGACGGACAAGTACTCGTGATTCATGATATGCTGGGCATCAATAAAGACTTTTCACCTAAATTCCTACGTCGTTATGCAGACCTTCATACGATAATGAGTGAGGCTGTACAATCATACATAAAAGACGTCAAAGAATCGGACTTTCCTAACGAAAAAGAAAGCTATTAAGATATCAGTCTTTTAAATCAGAGAAGTTTCACTAAATAAAATATGTACAGCATGTCTATTTGAATTATAGCAGACATGCTTCTTTAATATGAAAGTTTGTATAGCCGAAAAACCAAGTGTAGCCCGAGAGATAGCCAATGTTCTAGGAGCAAAAAACAAAAAAGACGGATATTTTGAAGGAAACGGATACCAAGTTACCTGGACATTCGGTCATTTTTGCACCCTCAAAGAACCCCACGAATATTATCCCCAATGGAAACGTTGGTCATTGGATTTACTACCGATGATCCCTCCCCGATTTGGAATCAGGTTAATAGATAATCAGGGAATCACTAAGCAATTTTCGGTTATCGAAACCCTTTTTGCAAATGCTGAAGAGATAATAAACTGTGGTGATGCCGGGCAAGAAGGAGAGCTAATACAACGCTGGGTAATGCAAAAAGCTCAGGCTAAATGTCCTGTTAAACGTCTCTGGATTTCATCACTTACCGAAGACGCGATACGTGAGGGATTTCAAAACCTACGGGCACAAAGTGATTTTGACAAGCTGTATGAGGCCGGATTATCACGTGCCATAGGCGATTGGTTACTAGGAATGAATGCAACCAGACTGTATACCATAAAGTATGGACAAAACAAGTCCGTCTTATCCATTGGAAGGGTGCAAACCCCTACTCTGGCATTGATTGTAAACCGACAATTAGAAATAGAGAACTTTAAACCCGAGCCTTATTGGGAATTAAAAACCATCTATAGAGCTACAACCTTCTCTGCAACTAAAGGAAGATTTACAACTCAGGAAGAAGGTGAGAAATTTCTCGAAGTAATCAAATTATCAGATTTTGAAGTAACGGATGTTACAACAAAAGCGGGAGAAGAACTCCCCCCCCGATTATTCGACCTGACATCGTTACAGGTAGAATGCAACAAAAAATTTGCCTTTTCGGCAGAAGATACATTGAAAACAATACAATCGTTATACGAAAAGAAGCTTACGACTTATCCTCGTGTTGATACTACTTTTCTAAGTGACGATATATTTCCTAAAGTACCCGCAACTTTAAAAGGTTTGATGGGTTATGAAGACTTAGTAGCTCCCATACTTGCCGGAAAAATCAAGAAATCGAAAAAAGTATTTGATAACAGTAAGGTGACCGATCACCACGCTATCATTCCGACAGGTGTAAGAGCAAATGCCCTTACCGAAAATGAACGTAAGGTATACGATATGGTAACCCGACGATTTATAGCTGTATTTTATCCTAATTGTAAAGTGTCTACGACCACAGTTTTAGGAGAAGCTGCTAAAGTTGAATTTAAGGTGACCGGAAAACAAATACTGGATCCGGGATGGAGAGTGGTGTTCGAAAAACAATCAAATAACTCCTCATCCGATGACTCTGAAAGTAATGACAAGGACGAAGAGAATATACTTCCTACATTTGAAAAAGGAGAAAGTGGATCGCATGAACCTTCTTTAACTGAAAAGTGGACTTCT
This sequence comes from uncultured Dysgonomonas sp., assembly GCF_934668725.1. GTDB lineage: Bacteria > Bacteroidota > Bacteroidia > Bacteroidales > Dysgonomonadaceae > Dysgonomonas_A. The sequence goes on along the minus strand of NZ_CAKUOF010000014.1, from coordinate 17,570 downwards.
CCTCCTAAATATTATACGGAAGCGACTCTACTTAGGGCAATGGAAACAGCAGGTAAATTTGTCGAAAATGATGAACTCAGAGATGCGTTGAAAGAAAACGGGATAGGTCGCCCGTCTACGCGTGCTGCCATTATAGAAACCCTGTTTAAACGTAATTATATTCGTAAAGAAAAGAAGAATCTTCTGGCTACAATTACAGGGGTACAATTGATACAAACCATCCAGGAGGAATTACTAAAATCGGCAGAACTTACCGGAATTTGGGAAAACAAACTAAGGCAAATAGAAAGAAATCAATACGATACAAAAATATTCATAGATGAGTTAAAGCAAATGCTGACTCAAATAGTTATGAATGTCCGTAACGATTATTCAAGAAAGTCTATAGAAATAGAAGAAGTAAAAGAACCGGAAACAAAGCCCGCAAAAAAGACTTCTCCACGCAAGAAAAAAGAGCCTACTGAAAAGAAAAAAGAAAAAGAAGCAATACAAAAGTCTGACAAAGCAGTATTATGTCCTCTTTGTAAAAAAGGAAATCTTTTGAAAGGAAAAACAGCCTATGGTTGCTCGGAATGGAAATCGGGATGTACTTTCCGTTTAGCATTTGATGGCATTGTTGAGAATTTAAATAATAATGAATTAAGAAACTTCTTAGACAAATAACATTATGCAAGAAGAAATATTCCCCCTAGTAGATGCACAAGGTAATGTAATAGGCCAAGCAACACGCAGTGAGTGCCATAGTGGCTCTATGCTGTTGCATCCGGTAATACATCTCCATGTTTTCAATGAAGAAGGCAAATTATATATGCAAAAACGTTCATCAACCAAAGACATACAACCCGACAAATGGGATTCTTCGGTTGGGGGGCACATTGATCTGAATGAGAGCCCTTCGGAGGCTGCGTCAAGAGAAGCCGGAGAGGAAATAGGCTTAAATGATCTGACCTTGCATTACCTCGATAAGTATATCATAGAAACCGACAGGGAGAGAGAACTTACTTATTGCTTCTATACCATAACCAATCAAATCCCGCAAATAGATCTGAAAGAGGTATCCGACGGTCGTTTCTGGGAGATATCTGAAATCAAAAACCAGTTAGGAAAAAATATATTTACACCGAACTTCGAACTTGATTTCGGACATTTTCTATCCAAAGGGCTTGACCATTTACTTAAAGAAAACATGAATCGCATATGATACAATTCAAATTAATAAAAGACGGAAGCAGCGTTCGCAAACACGATCCGGAGATACTTAAAACTACAATACAGAGCCTTAGCGAGGATGAAGACAGCTATATCATCCTAGAGCCTAAAAACCCGATAGAAAACAGTATTTACATACAAGCAATCAAGCAAAACAACGAGTACTACGCTGAAATAAGATTTGTATTTGGAACGGATGATAATTTCAAACACTATAGCCGTACATATGCTACTCAGGAGGAAATTATAAATCTATTTTCGCAGTATTATACAAAGGGAAAAGTTCCCAATATCAATGAATGGAATGACGATAGTGCCTTAAATACTGAAGAAACCGATCTGAAAATGGTAAAACTATACAAGAAATCGGATAGTGCAACCTATTATTTTGAAATCTGGGTAAATGAAGATAAAACTCTTACTATTCATAAAGGAAAACTAGGAGAAGTAGGGGAAACTGAGAATCTGGATACTAAAAATAATGATCTTTCTACAGATGTTCTATTAGCCAAATATATCAGCGAACAAAAAGAAGCCGGGTATGAAGAAGTCAATGATTTAACTGAATTCATTGTTCAATATTCATATGAAAAAGACGCTGTTGAAGCAGAGCTAATCGAAAAAAGAGATTATGTGGAATCGCTATTCAACAATTGTCTGGGCTGGACGGGTAATGGGCATTGTGATGGAGGAGATATCGGATCGGCGACAATGAATATTTTTTGTTATGTTGTAGACAAAAACATAGCAATACATACTATTTTAGAAGTTCTGGAAGAGGAAGATCTTTTGGATAATCTAAAGATTGCATATGCTGACGAAATCACTGAAGAATATATAGGACTTTATCCTCCACAAACAGATTTTATGCTCTAATTAATGACATATATAAATAAGAAAAGAACCGATTAATCAGATTGACTAGTCGGTTCTTCCGTTTTTATCATTTGTTACTTACCTCCAAACGTGAAGCTTACAGGAAAGTACGCAGGAGATGTAATTGGTGTCCCTCCAATCATAAAGGTTGGTTTGATCTGAACCTTTACATTAGACTTAGTATCTCCTATTCCAATAAAATTCTTAGCAATGTTTTGTACTGCCGATTTTGAATTATTAGTCATCAGCGTTGCAAGATCAACTCCAATATTTAAAGGTAAAATTTGACTTGTACCCGCGGCGATATTCATCGTTTGATCAACATGTCCTGTTGTAAACTGAATATCATCGATGCTGATGATATACTGTAACCCGTTCATTATAGCAGGTGTCGAGTTTGGATTTTTCACATCCAAATTCAGAGTGAAATTCATTGGTATCGATGAAGCTGTTCCACCCAATATTCCTAATAGTTTAGGAATGTAAGTTGGTGAAATTCCATTCGATAAATTCATCCCCGATACGGTTAAATTTGAAATCGATTTATAATCATATTCACATTTAGTGACATTATAAGCACTCGTAAGGTCATTAGTTACCCCACAGCCCGAAAATAGTATTGTTGCACAAAGCAATAAGTATACCAATAGCTTCTGTTTCATTGTATATTTAGTCATTAAAAATTATATCTTTTATAAATTCAAGAACTTCTTTTTTGATTGCAAATAACTTTGTTTTATGGCACGTTCTATATCGGAAATATATAACTTCACTTTCTCCCGATCCGATGATTCAAATAAGAATATGGACTTATTATCTTCTTTATTCTTTGCAAATCCCTTTATTACATGATCGTGTTCTAATACCAAGCGAACAGTACTCGCATCAAATGTGCATTGCAAAAAACACATCTCAGCCTCATGAGTTTTAGTTATATATACATCAAAACCATTCGATTTAAAAACAATATTACGGGTCGGTAAATCCAGATCGAACACCAAATATCCATAAATATCTTTTATAGTGTCCACAACATTCGGGTGCAGTTCTCCTGTTTCTTCTATATTATAAAACAACTCGCCCTGCAAAACAATATCCTCTAAAGTTTCTTTTTCCAAAGTTTTATCAGACAGCCCGAGTTCCTCCCTGCAATAATCGGCAAAGCGAAAAATAGTTTGCTTATCAGATGAATCTAAGTACAATATTTTTGTTTGAGGGGAATAGTTATTAGTAACAATCTCATAAAAAGCTTTAAACTCATTTATTGTCTTATCATTACCAATCATCATCATTTTAGCAAGAAGAAATTCCAGTTGCGTGATGTGAAATCTCTCCAACATTATTTGATTTCTATCATCTTGCTTTTCGAAAATACTTTGCAATGTGTCAATGGCTTGATTATAAAGAGTGATCTTTTGCTCGAAAACCTTTTCACTGCGACTTCTCTCCTCCTCAGTCTCTGTTTGCTTATTCAACAATACCATAGTAATTACAGCGGCAAAAATAGTACCGAAGATAGCAGCAGCAAACTCTTGAGATGCTTTTTGTCCCAAATGTTCAAACAACGGTTCAAAAGCCAAAAAGGAGGAGAATGCAATAATAAATATAAATAGAGCATTCAATAAATTCTTATACTTCTTCCGAAACTTCATATCACTTGCTTTATTTTAAGGTCTCAGATCTATTTATTTTCATTCCAAATAACAACCGATCAATAGCTACAGCCTTCAAATACGACATTAAATACTTTTGGTATTACTTTATAGTAATCATAGTTGCACCAAATCCATATTCTTTAAAAGAGGCGTCCTGATAATTCATATTACTGTATCTGGTTTTAAGATCACTCAATATCGCTTTCTTTAAAACGCCCTCGCCTTTACCATGAATGAAAACAATTTTCTGACCTTTCTTGGCTTTATTCTCGTCCAGTATCTCCCTGAATTTTGTTATCTGATATTCAAGAATATCCTTAGCATCTAATCCGGCTGTGCTATCTATCAATTCTTCGATATGCAAATCAATCTCAAGAATCGATGAAGTTGTATCTTTCTTTTTAATAGGTTGCGGATGTTGACGATCCAATTGCTTTTTCTCCTTCATGGCTTCTTCAATAGCCTCTGCCGAAACGAATAATTCTCTTTCTGTCAGATCATTTTTCATCAGATAATAGATAATGGCATCGTCATCGAAATAATCATTTTCTTTGAAACTATGCAGCTTATAAAACTTAACCGTATCAATTCTGATTTCCGAAGAGCAAGGATTCTTTAAGCTAAAAGGTTTATCAATCTTATAAGGGATAAATTGAACACAAACTTTTTCCAGATCATTCAAGTCAGTCTTCGTAAATTCTTCCAAAAAAATCTTGGTGTTTGGCTCTATCGTACCGACTGCACGACTAATCCATCCTTGGTCTGATCTACTCATATAATTATATGAGAGATAAAAATTACTATCGTTCACCAAATAACATTCGTAGCCTGTTGTGCTGAGTGTCTTTATATCTAAAGGAAGATAAGCCAAACACGCAGTAATACGTTCTCCTTCTTTTGTTTCTACAACAGGAACATGACTTTCCGCCTTTGGTTGCTTTTGATATGCAGTTGTTTCCTGTGCTTTCGGTTTTACCGACTGACGCACTTGTGCCTCATTGGCAGGTTCAATAACCACGCATTCGCGTATAAGAACAGGTGTATCAAAACCATCATCATCTACAATGACTATATCTTTCCCTTGAAAACCTTTTACAATACCACCACCTGTTGTATTTAGAAAACGTACCTTATCTCCAACTTTCATAATAATATCTTGTTTTGAGGTCTCTGACCTATTTGTTCTTACAATTTGCTGAATCTATTATTCTACAAAATACAAAAATAAAAAGGTCTGCCACCTTAATACTTTCATATTCATACAAAGTTGATTAATTTTGACGGATAAAAAAAGAGAAAAATGGAATTATCTGACCCTCGTCATATACATATCAAAGATTATAATTACGATTTATCTGATAACAAAATAGCCAAGTATCCACTCGAAGAGAGGGATAATTCTCAGTTGCTTGTCTACAAAAGCAAAACGATCACCGACAGCCGTTTTTCGTCTATTACAGATTACTTACCTGAGGACAGCCTAATGATTTTCAATAATACGAAAGTGATTCAGGCACGTCTCCACTTCAAGAAGTCAACGGGGGCACAAATAGAGATATTCTGCCTCGATCCTTATTTTCCACACGATTACAATTTAATATTTCAAACAACAGATCATTGTTCATGGCAATGTATGATTGGGAATCTAAAAAAATGGAAAGAAGGTATTCTCGAGAAGGAAGTACTAATAAATAATGAAACTGTATTACTGAAAGCCGAACGGATACAATCGGCAGGCAATACGCATGTAATCAAATTTGAATGGAATAATTCTCAATATACTTTTGCAGATATTCTTGATGCCGTGGGCGAATTGCCAATTCCACCCTATTTAAACCGTGATACTGAGGAAAAGGATAAAGAAACCTACCAGACACTATATTCTAAGATTAAAGGCTCTGTAGCCGCTCCCACAGCCGGACTACATTTTACGGAAAGAACATTCGAAAATCTTAAGAAAAAAGGTATCCAAACAGATGAAGTTACCCTACACGTTGGGGCAGGTACTTTTAAACCTGTAAAGAGTGAGACTATTAATGAACATGAGATGCATTCCGAGTTTATTTCGGTGAAGCGAGAAACTATTGAACATATATTATCTCACAAAGGGAATATAATTGCAGTAGGTACGACATCGGTGCGCACTCTCGAAAGTCTATATCATATTGGAGTTTCTTTGGAACAGAATTCAAATCCTGAAACTTTAAAAGTGGAACAATGGCAACCCTATAACAGTTGCAACACGATATCAAAAGAAAAAGCCCTTAAGAACATTTTAGATTATCTCGATTCTCATTCAATAAATACTTTATTGGCTGATACTCAAATAATGATTGTCCCGGGCTATGTATTTAAAATAGTAAACGGCATAGTTACTAATTTTCACCAGCCGCAAAGCACTCTATTATTATTGGTTTCTGCCTTTATCGAAGGCGATTGGAAGTCTATCTACAATCACGCACTAGCTCACGATTATCGTTTTCTGAGTTATGGAGATTCGTCTCTACTGCTTCGTTAGAAACCTCAGCCAGCCCCTCTTCTATTGTTTTGAAAACATATCCTTGCTCCTTGAGCCATTCAATAGCTAGGGGCAAAGCGTACTTCATATTTTTTTCAGCTTTTAGAGAATCGTGAAATACAATAATAGAACCATTACGCGCATAATTCTTTACATTATCCAAAACATCCTCCGGTTTCAACCGGTTGCTATAATCACGCGTTACAACATCCCATAGTATAATTTTATATTTCCTACGAAGCATAAAAAATTGAGGTAAACGCATATGACCATGGGGAGGGCGAAACAAAGGAGAATCTATATACTTTGAAGCCTGTTCAGTATTCTTTAAATAATTTCGGGTAAATGTTCTTATTCCTTGAATATGGTTGAATGTATGATTACCCACTTTATGTCCTCTATCTAAAACATCTTGATAAATCTCCGGATACTTTCTGACATTATCTCCAACACAGAAAAAAGTAGCTTTTATATTGTATTTATCCAGTAAATCCAAAACCCACGGAGTAAGTTCCGGTATTGGTCCATCATCAAAAGTTAGATAAATTACTTTCTCTTTTTTGCTAGGTAGCCTCCAATGTCCTCCCGGAAACAGGAGTCTATATACTAACGGTGGTTGTTCTATCAACATATTTCTCTAAAAAATAATATCGTCTATAATAATGGAAAGCAAAAAATTATGCCTTCCATCACTATAGATGCAATATTATCTTAATTGCTGCTTTGACTTGTATATTCTTTTAATAGGGCGGGGCTAAATTGTTGCATCAACTGCATTGATTGCTGCGCCAACTCCTCTTCAATCTTCTGATTTTCAGAACCTTTCTCAGAAATATAATATCCTCTAACTGAAGTATCAGTAATATTTTTTAATGCATAATTTCCTAGAGCAGGTACTCGGTTTGTAAAATATAATTGCGCATAGCCTTGCAATTTCTCAATTAAGGCTTTGTATTTGGCCATGTCTCCATGTTGTTGATAAACCATGGCAATACGCAACAAATTATCAAAGTTATTCCTTATGTCACTTGTTGAACCTGCCATCTGATCGGGTTTCAAACGATGAAACCAGTTTAACGACTCCTCCGATCTGTCTAATATTATTTTAATCACAGCTTCGGCTTTTTCAGGTTGGCCTATTGCAAAATAAGCATCAGCAAAAGAAACCGACTCGCCTCCCATTGGAACAGTACTTGCAGGAATAACCTTCAGGCAGTAATCCAATGCTGTAAGAGCTTTATCATCTTTACCTTCATTAATAAGAGCAGCAATAAGTTCATTAAACATGATCCGGAACGTTTTACACATCCTCAAGTTATTCTCATCCAGATAAACTTTCGGATTATCAATTCCCCCCCACTGAAACTTATTGACCATATTATCATAAGCTACTTCTGTATTAACTCCTGTTGGATTTATTTCTCCCGGTGTGATTCTATATGCCAAACCTTCGAGCATAAAGTGCTTATCTTTCAGATTCAAATACATATCGCTACCGACAGTCGTTGCAAAATATATAGGTCGCTTCCAGTTATCTTTATTTATATTATTCAACATTTCCAGAATCATCAATTCCTGACGATATAAAACATTCTTGTTTCCTAAATTTATCAGCATATGAGGAGAAGCTGTAGCATCCAAAGCTTTCCAATCAACAGCAGTAGTATCAACAGGCATATACAAAAGATTTCCGGGAATTATAAATTCACTTCCTCCACCTTCAATAAATGGATTCTTCGGAATATAACTATCCTGCGTCTTTAATATATTCATTACATAATCTAAAGAAACAGTATCGGTAAATGCATTTTTATCATAATAATTGCCAAAATTGAAATTCTGATCATTTTGCATTTTATCCATCCATGATGCACCGCCTTGCTTCTCGAGCTGCTGCTTCAATACACTTTCTATCTGATTCTTTGTAATTACATATGCATACATACCCTTGTCTCCGATATAACGAGACTCATCCCATTCTATGGGAAGAGGTTTGGAGTCATAAGCCTGACGGCGCATCTGATCTACATACCAATCGGTTTGCAAGTAGCTTAAGTTAGAGACACGCACATCGGTACGGAAACCTTCGACTTCTTGGGCATACCAAAGCGGAAATGTATCATTATCTCCATTCGTAAATAAAATACCATCTTTTTCCACACTTCGCAGATAGTTCATTCCAAAGTCTCGCATAGTATACCGATTAGAACGATCATGGTCATCCCATGTTTGAGATACCATTTGTATAGGAACCAGCAAAGCAATAACAGTTACTACAGCAGCAGCAATTGTTTCTGGTACATATCGTTTAAGCAGAACCCAAAGGGCAGCAACACCTAATCCAACCCAGATACTAAATGCATAGAACGAGCCGGCATATGCATAATCTCGTTCACGTGGTTCATAAGGTTTCTGGTTCAGATAAAGCACAATTGCCAAACCAGTCATAAAGAACAACATGAAGGTAACCCACAATTGCTGTTCCCCTTTCTTTCCTCTGGTCAACTGGAAGAATATACCACATAACCCTAAAATAAGAGGTAGCATATAAAACACATTATGTCCTTTATTCCCGGCAATATCCGGAGGTAAATTATCTTGTGGTCCTAAACCTAACACATGCTCGTCAATAAAACTGATACCAGTCATCCAGTTACCATTATTTATCTCACCAAGAGACTGTATATCATTCTGGCGTCCGGAAAAATTCCACATGAAATATCTCCAATACATAAAGTTTATCTGATATTTAAACAAGTATTGCAGATTTTCGAAAAATGTAGGAGGTACTTTGGCATCTGTAATTCCACCCCAATTCTTATATCCTTGAATATGGCGAGGATCATCCGAATACATACGAGGAAATAACATTGTATTTGTGTACTCATAAGTAGGAGCTTCACTCGCTACAAAATAGCGGTCTTTTTCGTCCGGAGATTTTTTTACAATTCTAGCATACTTTGCTTTTTTCGAAGCTTCAATAGCCTTACCGCTTGCATCTCTTTTCACTTCAGATGCGTAAGTACGTCCATATACTAAAGGTGAATCTCCATATTGCTCACGATTCAAATAATCTGTCAATGAAAATACATCCTCTGGAGAGTTTTGGTCCATTGGAGTATTAGCAGTAGAACGTATAGGTATTATTGCAAAAGAAGAATATCCAATTAAAATTACCAACAAACATAATAGACTTGTATTAACCAGTCTGAAAGTAACTTTTTTCCCCTTGAAACAGAAAAATATTAACCCTCCCAATAAAATAGCCCAAAGCAAAATACTGGATCCTATAAAGGTAATACCAGATAATGCCATTGTTAAGATAAACGCTATTTTAGCCCTTTTCAAGTTTCCTTTTGCTGATAGCGTTTCATATAGCCCCCATACAAGAGAAGCAAACAAAATAATAAGATAAGCAAATACCCCACTATTATATGAGAATCCCAATGTATTTACAAAAAACAGTTCAACTGCTCCTCCAACTTTAGTAAATCCGGGAATAACACCATACATAAGGACTACAATTAGTCCCATCGAACCTAAAAGAGCCAATAAGATGCCTTTAAAATTAGGCGTTTCGGTCTTTTTAAAGTAATAAACCAACACAATAGCAGGAATACAAAGTAAGTTCAACAAGTGAACTCCAATTGATAACCCCATAGCATAAGCTATAAGAACAAGCCATTTATCTGAACCGGGCTTATCTGCCCTGTTTTCCCATTTCAAAATTAACCAGAATACTAAGGCTGTGAACATAGAAGAGAAAGCATACACTTCACCTTCGACTGCCGAAAACCAAAATGTATCGGAAAAAGTATATACTAATGCTCCAACAAGACCGGAACCAATAATTGCAATCATTTGGCCTAATGACATCTCATTGTCGGTATCTGTATATATCAGCTTTTTAGCAAGATGGGTTATCGTCCAAAATAGAAAAAGAATAGTTAGGGCACTTAATAGTGCAGACATGGTATTAACCATTTTTGCGACCTGAGTCACATCAGAAGCAAAGAGTGTAAAGAACTTTCCCGTCAACATAAAAAAAGGAGCACCGGGAGGGTGACCCACTTCAAACTTGTATGCAGAAGTAATAAACTCACCACAATCCCAAAAGCTCGCAGTAGGTTCGATTGTCAGCAAGTAAGTAATTGCTGCAATGATAAAGCTTAACCAACCGAAAATATTATTGACTAAGTTATACTTTTTCATATTGAAAATTAGATGTTTATTATAAAAATTCGTGATTACAACCTTTGTGTCTATGTAAACAAAGGTGCAAATATAGTTAAATAGAAGAAAATAAAGGTGTTCATTATTTTTTTTTAAGGTCTCAAGCCTTATTGGTTGAACTTCTTCTCTAAAATTATAAATTGCCGACCGTCTTTTTCGAATATATCATTGGTTTTAACAAATCCAAATTTCTCATAAAAATCAGCTTTTTCGACTCTCGAATTACACCAGACTCTTTCGAACTTCATATCATTAGCATAATCCAATACCCATTTCAATAATTCCGTGCCATAACCTTGCCCTTGATACTCATTTAACGTAGCAAATTTTCGAAATTGCAACTCTCTATTATTCAAAAACAAAGACAATGCACTTACCAATAATCCCTCTTTATAATACCCTATATGCAACCCTTTATCATCATCAGGTAAAATAACATAATCTATCTCTTTTTCAGGATACATTACCTTATGACGGATTTCTAATACATCAGAATAGGGAACTTCATTTATCATACTGCATTAATTTTAGGAAACGAAGTTAACGATTCTACATCGAAAGAATGTATATTTGTATTGTATAAAATAATATTATCTATGAAAAAAGTTTGTTTTGTGCTTCTTGCCATATTAATTTCAACCTCTTTTTTTGCTCAGACATTAAATCTAAAAGATATCACCGATGGAGAATACAGAGCTAAAGGAATAGCTTCGGTAACATCTTCGGCAGACGGTGAGTTTTATTTCCAAGCCAATCAATCAAAAACTAAAATCATAAAATATTCATATAAAACAGGACAGCCTGTAGAAACTGTATTTGATATACAAACGGCACGTGATTGTACCATACCATCTTTCGATGGGTTTATTATGAGTCCTGATGAGTATCGACTTATCATCTACACGAATAGTGAGCCAATATATCGTCGCTCATTTAAAGCTGATTATTACTATTTCGACATACGTCGTAATATGATACGCAAATTGAGTGACAATAAATCGAAACAAATGGCTCCTGTATTTTCCCGTGACGGACGCATGCTTGCATATGTTTGTGACAATAATATATGGCTATCTAAATTTGACTATGGAACAGAGTCGCAGATCACGAAAGACGGAGAAATAGGTAAAATCATAAACGGAGCTACCGATTGGGTATACGAAGAAGAGTTTGGTGTAACCTCCTTAATGGATTTTTCGCCAGACAACAAACTATTATCCTATATCAGATTCGACGAAACGTTGGTTCCTGAATTTGCCTTTCAAAACTATAAGCAACAACTATATCCAGACTTTATATCATTTAAATATCCAAAAGCAGGCGAAACCAATCCAAAAGTAACTTGCAATATTTTTGATATTGAATCAAAAACCATCAGGCCTATAAACTTCCCTGCTAATACAAGCTTTGAATATATACCTAAAATTGAATTTACCCCAACCTCTCAATTGTCCATAATGACATTGAATCGCGATCAAAATGATTTCAACATGTATTTTGCTGATCCCAGAACAACTATAGCCAAACTAATTCTGAGAGAGCAAAACGATAGATATATAAATTATGAATTCTTTAATTCAATTCATTTCCTAGGAGACCAGTTTACATACATCAGCGAGAAAGACGGCTATAGCCATATCTATATTTATTCATTAACCGGAGTTCAACAAAAGCAATTGACATCTGGCAATTATGATGTGATTGAAATTCTGGCATGCGACCCAATAAGTAAAACCGTTTACTATCAAGCTGCCGAAGAAAGTCCACTTCAAAGAGCTATATATAAGGTAGACATACTTAAAGGTACTAAAACCAAATTATCAACAAAAACAGGATATAATACAGCCAGCTTCAGCTCGAATGGTAAATACTTCGTCAACAATTGGTCAAACACAATAAATCCTGCATATATAACCCTGAATGATGCTTCGGGAAAAGAATTAAGAGTTCTCGAAGACAATAAAGACCTAAAGAATAAACTATCCACTTTAGGATTGGCAAGAAAAGAGTTTATCACTGTAAAAGGTGCAGACGGAACTTCGTTAAATGCATGGATGCTTAAGCCGGCTAATTTTAACCCAAACAAAAAATATCCCTTATTGATGGTTCAATACAGTGGGCCGGATTCACAAGAAGTATTGGATCGTTTTAACATCGATTGGGTTGACTACTTAACCACTCTGGATTATATAGTGGTAGCTGTAGATGGAAGAGGCACAGGTGCCCGTGGCCAGGAATTCCGTAAATGTACCTATATGAATTTAGGGATAAAAGAATCTGATGACCAGATTGCAGCTGCACGATACTTTGGCACTTTACCTTATATTGATGCAGCAAATATTTCAATCTGGGGTTGGAGCTACGGTGGGTATAATGTTCTCATGAGCCTAAGTAGAGGAAAGGGAGTATTTAAATCAGGAATTGCAGTCGCCCCTGTTACCGACTGGCGTTTCTACGACTCAGTATACACCGAGCGATATATGCGAACTCCCCAGCAAAATACCTCAGGGTATCAAAACAGTTCACCTACAACTTTAGCTTCATCTTTATCCGGAAGACTTCTTCTAATTCATGGCACAGCTGATGACAATGTTCACTTTCAAAATACAATAGAGTATACGTCTGCATTAATAAAATCAAACAAGCAATTCGAGCTTTTTGTCTTCCCAGACCAAAACCACTCTATACCAGGAAGTCATAATAGAAATTATTTATATACAAAAGTAATTGATTTTTTGAAGTTTAAATAATACCAAAACGCAGAAGCTAAAACTTCTGCGTTTTTTTTGCAACAGATAAACGTGTAGAATTACATTTTATAATATATATTTACAGTCAATGCGTATAAGAGACAATCTATCAAAGTATTCCCAATACTTTAAAATCTATATTAATTTACTCAATAAACAAAACTTATTGATATTTGTTTTAATATAAAACTCTGATAAATAAGGCAATAATAAGTTATAATTTAGAAAACAACAGTTGCCATGTGCTAACACTATTAAGGAGTAAACCATCTGTATATATGTAATTTATGATTTCAAAAGGAGTAAAAAAATACTTAGTAAACCCATCACTAGGGTTGCTAGCTAGTATACTATATATAGCATTATTCACAGCAACTAGTAATATTGGTTATTCATTAATAATCTCAGTACTCTTTGCAGGCACTGCTGATATTATTCTCAGGTTTTATACCAAGTCCAATGCATGTGGATTAATGTTCATACTTAATTTTCTATCACTCTTTACGACTCTGATTTTGTGGTATATTTTACACAAAACCTCCATACCCGAATTAATGTACCTTGTATTTTTCGAAGTGATATTCGTCAGTCTTCTCTTTAATGTAAGGCTAGGAAAAGCTTATATAAATATGTATCTTGGAAAAAAGCAGAGTATCATCCAAAAGACATTTCTTGGAGAGTTCTTTGAGGTCGCAAAGCTTACTCAATATGGATTGACATTTCATATTTTTATATTACTCATCTATCAATTAGTTCAACGCGACCTAAACCCCAACTCTTTAATTAACAATATATTTTACATAATAACCCCTATTGTAATACTTTCTTTGATTATTATTTATGAGGAAGTTAAAACCCGGAATATTGTTAAGCAACTAAGAAAAGAAGAATGGTTGCCGATAGTAAACGAATCGGGAGAAGTAACAGGCCGAATAGCAAAATCAGTATCGTCCAAGATGAAGAAACGGTTCATGCATCCAATGGTACGCATTGCATTGATACATAATGGAGAAATTTACATTCAAAAGAGATCCAGCAATAACAGCATAAGCCCTTCTATGTATGACCACCCTTTCGAGAAGCTAATGCTCTTTAATCACGAGATAAATATATCGGTAAGAAATAGCATATCCAAAGCACTAAATATGCAAGAACTTCCTTTTAACTTCCTTTTAAAATATGTATTTGAGAATGAAGATGTAAAGCGTCTGGTTTTCTTATTCGTATCCAGAATAGAAAATGAGGAACAATTAAAAAGTATCAGTCTACTGGATGGTAAGTTCTGGACACCCAAGCAAATAGAGCAAAGCCTGCTTGAGGATAATATCTTCAGCGAATGCTTCCAGCTGGAATATGAGTATTTAAAAAACACTGTTATTCAAGCAGATATATTAAAAAGAGAAGTAACTCAAAACAATTAAGTTATAAATATAAACTACAAAGCAGGTATAGTGAGTTATACCTGCTTTGTTATTTTATAGTCAACTTACCTATAAGTTCAGAATAACAAGAAGCGACAGTATAGAGATAAAAGCCCAAAGTATTATTCCTTGCAACAAGGGTTTTATTCCGATCTTCTTCAAAGCTTCCTTACTTAATCCGGCACCAATAAGAAATAAAGTTAGAGTCAGCCCTCTCTTGGCTATCATCACAATAGCGGGTGATACTGTTTGAATAGTCGGAATAAAAGTATTAATAATCATAGCCAATACATATAGAAAAATAAAATAAGGAATAGATACCTTACCCTTTCTATACAAAAGAGCTGTTACAAAAGACAGCGGAATTATCCACAAAGCCCTTTCCAACTTTACAGTTGTAGCTATTTTCAGTGCCTCCTCCCCATATTTATGAGCAGCACCCACAACAGAACTTGTATCATGTATTGCAATCGCAGACCAAAGACCAAATTGCTCTTGCGTCATACTCAACAAATGTCCAATCACAGGGAATAAAAACAGTGCAACTGAATTTAAGACGAATATAACCCCTAATGAAACCGAAGTTTCCTCCTCATTGGCATCTATAATAGGTACCATTGCTGCGATTGCACTTCCTCCGCAAATAGCAGTACCGGACGATACCAAGACACTCGTTTTTTTATTTATATGAAATAGCTTCCCGAGCAACAAACCAAAAGCCAGAGTAAGGACAATAGACGAAACGGTAAATATCAGCCCCTCTTTTCCTACAGCCATTGCATCATAAATATTCATCCCAAAACCCAGCCCTACAACAGATGCTTGTAATAAAATCTTAGTCATCTTATTATTGTGATGTAAGTACGGATGGCCTATCGTAAAAGACAAAATAAAACCGGCCAAAAGGGCAACCGGAGGTTCCACAAAAGGAAATAGACACAATATAACCAGTATTATAAAGGTACCTTTTTTCAACAATTTCGAATTAACTTTCATTTCTTTTGATGTTTAATTTATGCAGACAAAGGTCTCTTAAAAAAAGCTTGGTTGTATATTCAAATATTTCATCTCCTATAACTTCTGGTTATAATAACTAAGGGCATATTGAATAAACATCTCAGTAAAACCGGAAGGAACCCCATGCAAGTGAATGAAATAAAAATTACGCACAATCTCGAAGTCAATTATATCTATAATCTTAAACTCGCCATTAGCAATTTCTTTGCTGACAGCATTAATAGAAATAAGTCCGATACTATTTGAATTTGCCAGAAATGTTTTAATACTCTCAGTACTACCCAAATGCATTACAACATTCAAATCCTTCAATTTTACATTTTTCTGCCTTAGCTTTTCGGTTATCACTTCTAAACTTCCCGATCCCAATTCTCTCAGCACCAAAGGAATTTGTTTAAACTCATCCAGTGTAATCTCATCTTTCTCAAATAAAGGTTGTGAGGAATGAGCAATTGCCACAATTTCGTCTTTAATGAAAGGAATGTATTTCAACTGACTATTTTTAGAATTACCCTCTACAATGCCAAGATCCAGAACCTTTTCGATTAAAGCAGTTTCGATCCGCTGCGTATTGTCATTCAGTAACGATAATTCCATTTCGGGCTGCTCTATCTTAAATTTTGCAAGTATAGGAGGCAACACGTACTGTCCGATAGTAGTGCTTGCTCCCAACTTAAGATCTCCCGAAAATTTTTGCTTCAATACCCCCAAATCAAACATAAATTTCTTATCCAAAGTCAGAACATGTTCCGTATAATGCAGAAGAAGCTTTCCGGCCTCAGTAAGAGTTATTTTATTCGATATCCGATTAAAAAGGCGAATACCCAATTCAGACTCAAGCTCCTTTATATTTTTGGTGACAGCAGGTTGAGTGATAAACATCTCTTCGGCAGCTTTAGTAAAGCTTGAGAATGTAGCCACTGAATAAAAAACCCGAAGACGGAAATTCAACATAATTAAATGATTCTAATTTAAGTAAAAGAAAATATTTAATAATCTATTTTAAAACTATAACAACCTATCGCTGTTTTGCTTCCCAAAGCAACAAATAGTCCTGCGAATTTAAAAGATATACAAATTAACGAAATATCAATTATTTATACGTCTAAAGACTAAAAAATAAGGTTACAAAAGCATACATTAGTTATACAAAAAAGTTACAAAGGCAACAGAATCAATCAAACATCAGTACATTTTTGTCACCTTCATAAAAACCTAACTACCAACACATAACACCTAAAAACATTACAAAAGTGACAAAAGTTACACTTTTTATACAGCTTCTTATTTAGTATCTATTTTTTAGATGAGCTCTATATGTATAGATAAAAGCAACTATGGTTTAAATATATCATTAAATGTTTTCTATTGATGCTTTTAAGCAAACAGATAGAAATTATTTATCATGCGAATTAGTAGTTGGATATACGTTCAATTTCATTATACTCTTTTAACTACGTGCAATCAAAGATTGCTTATATTCCTTTTGCGGCTTTGGGCAAAAGGAATCAAAAAGGCTTTGTGCTGCGTGACTCGCCTGTCTGACCTAAAGCTTACAGGCTAAACTAAACTTACTGCCTGTCGGCACGTTTTGTTTTACGCCTGCTTCACTTGTCAGCCAACGGCTGTGCCTCTGATGCACTTGGGCTGACGCCTGCAAATGGCTTTTGTCCGTCAGGCTTCCCGACCTTGCCAGTTGCACGGGGTACCCGCAGGATGAAGAAAGCGTTAAGAAACAAAAGGATATCAACGATAAATGTTTTTCTTTTGTTTTAGCTTTCGAGTCCATAGCGGGTCGGGCAAAGAGGCTCAGTCTTGATCTTTTGTTTCGTTTTTCATCAAGGCAAAATGAAAAACAAACTCAGAGGGTGCGTTAGGAAAATTGAAGAAT
>NZ_CAKUOF010000013.1 GCF_934668725.1 uncultured Dysgonomonas sp. | reverse complement strand
TTTTGTTCCAGTTCCAGATTTTTCTTTTCTTGTTGAATAACATAGAGAGTTAATTCTTCGATCTTTTGAAGAAGCTTGGCTTGTATTTCACCAATATTTATACCTTCTTCTTTGACTTGAATTTCTGATGGGATATTGGGTAAATGCTTATGTTCTTTTATATGGTCTTCCACTTCTTTTAATGAAGGAAGTTTATAGTCTGTGTCGAATACAAAATCTGACCATCCGATAAGGTCTACTTCTATATTCTGAGCATGAATAGTTCCTGCTACATCCAGAAGCTTTTTAGGATTATTTGTGCCAATACCAACATTACTTTTGAAATAATTAGACTGGCTGCCTGTTACCCATATATTTCGAGCTAATGATGTCCCACTTGGATTAACATAGTTTTCTATTTGATTTTTAGAAGGGTATGAAATACCTTCTATAGTCAAAGAAGTGTTTGTAAATAGAGGTGTTTGGGGATAATTTGAATGATAATTATAAGTGGCTGCCCCTCTTAACCAAATTATCAAATATAAACCATTACTAGTTCCAGTTATATCTTGCCATCCTCCGATAAAATATTTAGCTGAAGGTTGATTCTGCTTTATATCGGCATCTACAAAATTAGAACCATGCCCCCATCTTGTTACATGAAATTTGAATGTAGCCATAACTGATCCATTCCATTGAGAATCTCCATGAACATTTGATCTACCTAGTTCTAAAATAGTTACTTCATTTGAATTCCAACCATTGTCACTAAATGCAACCGGATAATAAGTATTCTGATCTCCTGCAATAGTAAAGCTACCTGAGTTGCTTGTGGCTGTACTTCTTAATGATACAGTATTAGTATTATTTAAGGAACTGTCAGTCATAAATGATTGATGGAAAGCAATAGAGTCTTGACTTTTTTTGTTTAAATCAAGATTTTGATTTACTTGTGCTTGAACAAGTGTAGGTAATAGTATCCCGACTTTAATTAAGAAGAATATGTTTTTCATTATTGTTGCAGATTTTTTATTTGTTCTTTTAATTCTTTGTTTTCTTGCTTTATATATTGGATTTCTTTATTCTGATCTATCATATAGAGAGTAAGTTCTTCTATTTTCTGAAGAAGCTTTATTTGAAATTCATTCACATTAAGTCCTTCGGCTTGCATTTGCTTTTCCGATGGGACTTCCGGAAGATGTTTATTTTCTTGAATAAACTGTTCTACATCTGATAATGGTTTTAAATTATATTCGCTATTAAATACATGATCGGCTCCAGCGGTAATTTCAACTTTGACTTCTTTCGCCCTCACAGTTCCTGCTACATCTAGTGCTGCTTTAGGGGTTATCGTACCTATACCAACATTACCTTTTTCAATAAAATGATTTCCATTTCCTCTGATCATTAAATTACCTGAACGATTTACATCTTCATGAATAATTGTAGATACAACAAAATCCGGAATATTTATAGGTGATGGACTTTCGTTAATTTGAATCTGGTTAAGTGATGCTAATGTAGTTACTTTTGTATGAAGATAAGTAAGCCTAACCTTATAATGGCTATAGTTTCTTATATCCAAATATACAGGAATGGCTTTATTGATATATCCTCCCTCCTGTGTTGCTAAGTTATAGGATGTACCTAATGTTATTTTAGCATTATGATTTATACCTTGGGAGTCGATTAATTTAACCTCTGGACTTCCTTGTCCACCTTGTGCATATCCAATCTCAACAGAGTACTTCTCATATCCAGTTGAATAGTTATTATGAAATAACTCTATAATTATCACTCCTCCAGGTTGCCAATGATAAGAATTATAACCAACAGTTGCAATTTCAAACCTTCTTGCTTGTGTTCCATTAGCAGTGAAATTTCCAATAACAGAGGTTTGTATTCCATTTTGATTTGTATGGGTTTGACAAAAGATGGGAATACTAAATAGAGTAAGACATATCAGCAGTATTTTTTTCATTAAAGTAGATTATATTCTATTAATTATAAGGACTATTAGATCTGATAAATGTTCTTTTTTCATAAAGCTACGCTCTAATGGCTAAGTTATTTTTTTAAGGTTGGGTTGGCTATTTTATCGCAGGAACGGAATCCATTATGTAGAGGATTAATTTGCCTGAATGCTAAGGCATGGACAAATAGCATAACAATCATGCTAAATATTAACTGCATATAAATATTTTTGTTAGTTAATTGTTGATCGGACTAACTTAATGATTGTTTTTATTAAAAATATGTTTAATTTAACATGAACAGGTCATATTTAAATTAAAATAAGTAAACAAAGATATATTTTTTTAACACAAAGAGATCACTTATTTTGCCTTTAACTGTATTTTTTTTAAATATTAGAAATAAAAAATAAATAAGTGTTTTTTTGACGAGAAAATAATGTAGTAAATTCCCGGATAGGCTTAATTTAATAACGAAAATCTAATAAATCCAGCCGAAGTCCTTAAGTGTTTTCAATCTCCTTTAAGTATAGATAAAAATGGTGTTTTGTTCGACTGACTTACATCTAAAAAAAGCATCTGACATAGTCTCTCCAATCCAGTTTATTATAGTAGTTTCTTTATTTACCTTTTTAGGATTTGTGGTTCTTTTCGGAGGAAAATTTTATCCAACGAATAAGAACTATCAATATACTGTTACCGCTTACAATATATATTATCTATGACATCTGGAAATATCAACAGCTCTCCATGAAACAGCTGATTGTTATCACTTTTCTGGGTGGAATTTTGAGTATAATACTGGTATTTGTATTCCTTGCTATATGAGATATACTTTCTGATATACATCTTTAGCCTTTAGAGTAAAAATTCTCCACTCTTTTCACTTCCAGTTTAAAGAGATCCTGTTCTTTCTTGTTTTTTTTCTCGAAAAAAGATAATTCTACTTTCGTAGCCCCTTTCAGTGTCATTTTCTTCCACGAACCAATAATTTCCCCATTGAGCATAACGGTTGGCGAAAACAACCCATTTTTTGTCATCACTTTACTATAATGAATACCCTCTATTATTTCAGAACGATCTTTATAGCTGACTACAAATTCATCAAAAGGAGAAAGCAATAAGACCGAATGATTATCTGTTGGCGGAATTTTGATGTCGTTCTTCATCCAAAACACACGTCCGTTGATTGTTTCACAAACAAAATCATGTTTAATAAAATCAACAGCCTGTTTACACTCGGTAAGGGATAATCCTGACCACCATGCAAAATCGTGAATAGTTGCCGGAGAATGACTTATGAAATATTTTCGGGCTAAACGCTCCAAAGCTTCTTGTTTTAAAAGGGTCTGCTTACGGGGAGCAAATTCTTCGAATAGGGTAAATGATTGCTGCTTTCCTTTTTGACAACCATTAATAACAAGCCCTTCCATTTCGGCATAATGAATAACTTGATTTAGGACATTGATGTCATTAATGATAATATCTTGATATGCAAGATTATCGGTTATCTCTTGTTTGGTAAGATGCTTGTTACCTTCAAGAATTTTTATCAAGGAAGGAATAGTATTATATATAAATTTTTCATCTACACCACGCATCCTTGCATAAGATTGATAAATAGGCTTCAATCGGGGATTGGAAAGATCAAACATCCAATGAATATCTTCCGCCGAAACAAAATGCCAGGTTGGACGAAGAATATGAGTACGAATTACTTTTCCTGTATTCAAAGCCTCCTCAACATCTTTTAGAGTTTTGTTTTCCAACCGTACACCGATAGCCCATTTTGCTAAATCAAGTGCTTGAGACTGCATAGCTCCCATATATGAAACTATTTCCTGAGGCTCTTTCAAATTGTGAGATGAAAGCAATTGATTATATAGGCGAATGTTGAGCAGGTCTGATGTATTCATTTTGGCTTCGTTTGATGAATCTCAAAGTTAAAGATTTTAAGTAGAAATAATATAATAAAAATGAAAGCATATTATCAGACGCTTCTTTATTCTAAAAGAATTATCAACATGAATACATACTATATTATATCAGACATTTATGACGCCACCCTACTCCACCAGTATATAATCAGATCACATCATACACACCTTTTACCAATATCCGGGCATCTGCCTTTATATTATTGTCAACAAGGACTTCGACCCACTCACCATTCCGTTCTCCGGTTTTAACAAGGGTTTTTCTAAAAGTATAATTGCCTTCTTTTTCAGACTCGAGTACGAGTAAAAACTGATTACTTTCTTCACTTGTCAAAGCATCGACAGGTACACTTAATACCTTTTTAGAGTCAGCTACAATCTGTGCTTCGGCAAACATACCACTTAACAGCTTTTGCTTGGCTGCATCATCCAAAGTCGCATAAACAGTAATAATGCGGTCGTTACCTTCAACCGATTTTCCAATAAGCGATATAACAGCTTCAAATTCGTCAGATGAAATTTGTGGTATTATAAATCTTACCTTTTGACCATTTTTCAGGTCGAATACATTTTTTTCAAAAACAGATAACTCCAAATGCAAAGATTTAGTATCAACTATCTCCATTATTACATCACTGGGAGATACAGACATACCCATATTCGCATTTATTATCGTAATATCTCCTGATATAGGAGCATAAACAGTAACTGATGAAGACAGCTTGCCTTGCTCTACTTGTTCGGGATTGATATTCAACAAACGTAACTTCTGGCGAAGACTTTCGTAGGTAGCTTTCGCCTTTTTATAATCACTTTCGGCTTCTAAATATTTTTTCTGAGAAGCAATCTTTTCATTAAAAAGGGTTCTTTGTCTTTCATATTCGGATTTAAGATAAGACAGCTGTCCGAAAATTTCAAGATAAGATTGTTGTATATCTAAATATTCGGGACTCTCTAAAGTAAGTAAAGGCTGCCCTTTACTTACTTTATCTCCTACCATATGAGACAGCGACTTCACAAAGCCTCCAACAAAAGAAGTTACTTTTGCTCTTTTTTGTGGTGGAACATCAATCCTACCTGAAGCTTTAATAACCACATCGAAATCTTTTTCTACCAACGGAGAAATTTCCATGTTCATGGTCTTGAATTGATCCTGTGTCACCACTACAACAGATTTATCTTCTTCGACCATCGATGGTTCTTCTCCCGTTTTTTTCTCTCCGCCACATGCAATAAAGGCAAATCCTACTAAAATTGATAATATATAATTATACTTTTTCATCTTCTACTCATTAAAATTAAAGTAATACAGTTCTAAATAAGATTTGTTATATGACAAAACACTTTCAAGGTAATCAATTTCTATGGTAATTACATTTTCCATACTTTGAATATATTGGAAAAAGTCTATTTCGCCATTTTTATAACTCATTTCGGCTGTTTTTAGAATCTCCTGAGATAGATTTTTTCCGTTTTCGTTATAATACCTTACCATCTCCTTATGTTGATCCAATTCTGCTTGCTTTTGCATATAAAAACGCTCCATTTTTATTTCTTTGTTGCTGCGTTCATTTTCCCAACTTAGCAGATCGAGCTTGGCTGTTTTCTTTTTCGCAATATTACCCGAAAAGAACAACGGAATAGATACACCAATCTGAAAACCATTCTGATAATATCCTAACCCTCTGTTGGTTCCTGTAAAAAGTTCAATATTAATATCGGGTAACCAATTATGATTTTGCAATTTCATTTGCGATTGATATGTCCGGCTAACCCTTTCCATATACTCGGTTTGAAGACCTCGCCCGATACTCAGATCGTCTAAATATAGCAGTTCGAGATCATCTTTCTTTATCTGCGGAATTTCATCACCTTGAATCAATGCCTTCAATTGCTCGTAACTTGCCCTTTTTTGGCTTATCAACTGAACTAAAGTAGTATGTATCTGCTTTGACTTTGACTTTGCCGTTATCTTTTCAAGGTAGTTAGATTCACCCAATTCGAATCTGCGGTTACCTGCCCTCGAAAACTCAGCATACAAAGTATCCAAATGCATATAAAGTTTTTCTTTATTCTGTAAGTAAACAATCTGTTCGTATAGCTGCGATATATCAAGTCTCAATTTATTTTTTTCTATTTCATATAACGCTTTCTTTTGCTCCCATTGAGATTTATAAACAGTGTGTTGTGCTGCATATACAGTTGGGAACAGAAAGGTTTGTTCGACACCTAAAACACGCAGAGCTTTATCATTGGCAGCAATATTGTTCTCATCATAATTGTAATATACCGAAGTCTTATTAAAATCGTAAGCAGTCCCCATATAAGCTTTTGCCGACTCTACTTGTAACTGATACGATTTCAAGCCCTTATTATTATTAAAAGCTTGCTCTATCAGATGGCTGAGTTCTGCATCGGCATTCTGGCTGTATGCAGAAGTATCTAACAGAATAAGGCTTGTTAAAACGAGTATTATACTATAATTATTTCTCATTATTTCTCAGATTTTTATCAAACATTTTAAAAAGAACGGGCAATACAATCATGGTCAGCATAGTAGCCGTAAAAAGTCCTCCAATCACAACAGTAGCCAATGGTCGTTGTACCTCAGCCCCTGCGGAAGAAGATATCGCCATCGGAAGAAAACCCAGGGCTGCCGCTGCTGCTGTTAGTGTCACGGGGCGCAAACGGTCAATAGTCCCTTTCAGTATCAATTCGTCAATACTTTTTATTCCCTTATGGCTTAATTCTTTCAAATGTTCTATCAATACAATCCCGTTTAAAACAGCTATACCAAATAAGGCTATAAAACCCACTCCTGCCGAAATACTGAAAGGCATACCCCGCATCCATAGAAATAAGATACCTCCTACAGCAGATAAAGGGATAGCTGTAAAAACAAGCATAGTTTCTCTGAGGGAACCAAAGGCAAAATACAGTAAAATAAAAATAAGACACAATGCTACAGGAACAGCTATCATCAAACGGTTTTTAGCATTCTGTAAATTCTCGAATTGACCTCCATAAGTAATATAATAGCCTGTGGGCAGATTAATTTGAGTATTAATTATCTCTGAAACATCTTTAACCACACTTTCCATATCCCTGCTTCGAACATTTATTCCGATCACTACACGACGCTTAGTATCATCACGTGATATTTTCGCAGGACCTTCGGTATAACCTACCTCTGCCAATTCGCGCAAAGGAACCTGTCCGCCGGTAGGAAGTGGAACGTAGAGGTTTTTCAAATCTTCGATATCATTACGCAAGTCGTCCGACATCCTTACAACCAAATCGAAACGGCGCTCTCCTTCGAATACCGTACCAACAGTTTGTCCGGCAAAAGACATGGCAACTATGTCATTTACATCCGATATATTTAACCCATATTGTGCTATTCGCTTACGGTCGTAAGAAACAGCCATTTGAGGAAGTCCGTCTATTTTTTCCACTATAATATCCGATGCTCCTTCAACATGTGCGATAGCATGCTTTATCTGATCTGCTTTTTCGGCTAATACAGCTAAATCTTCGCCAAATATCTTTACGGCAACATCCGAACGTGAACCTGAGATCAATTCATTAAATCGCATTTCAATAGGCTGGGTAAATTCAATATCCATATTGGGTATTATCTCCAACTCTTTTTTTATAAGGTCAGCTAATTCATCTTTCGAACTTGCCGAAACCCATTCACTTTTGGGTTTTAATTTCACAATAATATCACTCTCTTCCATCGACATCGGATCGGTAGGTACTTCAGCTGCACCAATACGGCTCACAATTTGATCCACTTCGGGAAACTTATCCAGAATTGTTTTTTCAATCAGAGTAGTTGTTTCTATCGTTTTACTTAAAGAAGTTCCGGTTTTTAATACAGGCTGAATTACGAAATCACCTTCATCTAATTGTGGTATAAATTCTCCTCCCATTCTCGAAAATACCAATAGAGCAATAACCAACAATCCAACAGCCGCAGCTAATGTTTTCCGGGTATGCTTAAGAGCTAATGTTATGACAGGCAGGTATAATTTAACAAGTAAACTGATAATTCGGGCACTAATAGAATTGCGTCTTTGTTCCTGAGGCTTAAGTACCAACGATGATATAACAGGTACATAAGTCAAACACAAAATCATCGCTCCAATCAGAGCAAAACTAAAAGTAAGCGCCATCGGTCGGAACATCTTACCTTCTACACCCGATAAAGAAAGAATAGGTATAAAAACAATAAGAATTATAAGTTGCCCGAAAATGGCGGAGTTCATCATTTTAGATGCACTACCGGCTGTTATCTCACTTATTTCTCGTCTTCTTTCTGTTAGAGACAAATGGGAAAGCATACTAGCTTTGGAAGTTATCTGAAACGAAATAAATTCGACAATAATTACCGCCCCATCTATAATAATACCAAAGTCGATAGCCCCTAAACTCATCAGATTGGCATCTATTCCGAATATCCGCATCAGAGAAATAGCAAACAGCAAACATAAGGGTATAACCGAGGCTACAACCAATCCTGAACGCATGTTACCTAACAGCAAGACAACTACAAAAATTACAATCAAACATCCTAAAATAAGGTTTTCGGCTACCGTAAAGGTTGTTTTCGCAACCAGCTCGCTTCGTTCCAGAAAGGCATTAATATATACTCCTTCGGGGAGAGATGGCTGAATTTCATCGACACGTTTTTTTACAGCATCAATTACTTTTTTCGAATCCGCTCCCTTGAGCATCATTATTTGCCCGAGAACTTTTTCGCCCTCTCCATTTCCTGTAATAGCACCAAAACGGTTAGCATTACCAAAACGAACAGTCGATACATCTTTAATCAGTACAGGTACTCCGTTTTTATTCTTGACCACTATATTCCCGATATCATCTATCGAGTTTATTTTTCCTTCTCCCCTTATAAAATAACTTTGATTGACTTTTTCTATGTACGCCCCACCTGCTACACTATTGTTTTTCTCTAATGCAGTAATAATTTCACCAGTCGTTATATCCATGGCTTTTAGTTGCGACGGATTAATAGCTACTTCGTATTGTTTTAGATAACCTCCCCATGTATTTATCTCTACAACCCCCGGAATACCCGACAATTGCCGCTTCACAATCCAGTCTTGAATAGTACGCAGATCGGCTACCGAGTAACGATCTTTGTATTCGGGCTTTACATCCAGTATGTACTGATAAATTTCTCCCAATCCCGTTGAGATAGGCCCCATCTCGGGAGCACCAAAACCATCAGGAATAATCTCGGAAGCAGTCTTTATTTTTTCGGCAATCAACTGACGAGGCAAATAGGTTCCCATATCTTCATCGAACACGATAGTAACTACCGATAAACCGAATTTCGACACTGAACGAATTTCTTTTACTCCGGGCAAGTTTGCCATTTCCATTTCTATCGGATAGGTGATAAACTGCTCAATATCTTCGGTCGATAATTTTGTAGACGTAGTTATAACCTGTACCTGATTATTGGTTATATCGGGTACAGCACCTATGGGTATGTTGAAGACTGAATATATACCATAAAAAAATATGACAAGCGTAAATAGCAGGACTATAAGTTTGCGATTCAGACTAAAACGTATAATCTTTTCTAACATCTTCCTCTTTTTTTAAGTAAAGGTAATATTATGTTAAAAAATGATGCTTAAGATTTGCTTAAGATTGAGGTATTACCAATGTTATAGCAGTTCCTTTAGTTTCTTGGCTGGCTATTTCAACTTTAATCTGTAATAATTCACAGAAACGTTTTACAATGGCAAGTCCCAATCCGAAACCTTTTATTTGTGGGTGATCATTCTCATATGAACGATAGAATTTGTCAAATATCTTATCAAGATCCTTGTGAGCTATACCTATACCATTATCCTTAATAACAAAAACCAGAGTATTTTTTTCTTTGGCAACATTAACTCTTATTATTCCTCCTTGTCCAGAATACTTTATGGCATTAGAAACTATATTATTAATAATTGTAGAAAATAAATAGGTATCTGTTTTTACTTTAATATCTACAGGAATAACATTTGTGTGTATCTGAATATTTTTATCCTGAATCTGCCCAGAGAAACGATTTAAGCAAATAGAAAGTAAATTCTCGACTGCTACCTCTTCAAGCTTTAAAGACAGTTTCTGATTCTCATATCGTGTAAGTATAAGTAGTTCATCCACTAAATGATTCAACCTATCCACTTCTTTGATACAGTAATTGATTTTCTCTTCGTATTCTTCTTGTCCTCGTGGCTTTCTGATTAACACCTCCAGCGTACCTTTAAGTACAGCCAGAGGTGTACGAAATTCGTGTGAAGCATATGATGTAAACGATTTTTCACGTTCAATAACCTGTTCAACTCTATCGAGCAGATTGTTAATGGTATCCGAAAGAATGTATAATTCATCTTTATTATGCGGCAAAGGTATACGTGAAATAAGGTTGTCACGGGTTATAGCATTCGATGTGTCGATAATATCATTGATCGGCTTGATGCTTCTACCCGCAATAACTCGAGCGACCAAAAATAATATTAACAAAATAAAAGGGTAAGAGATCAAAAGTATATGCCTCAAAGTCTCCAATACAATTGTAGATCCTTCTATAGATACAGCTACTAACAGATAGCCGGCAATTTCATCATCTTCATATATTGGCATTTGCTCCTGTCTTATCTTTTTATCGGCAAGTTTACCCTCCGTCACTATATTATCAGGATAATTGGGAGTGTATAAAAGCTCACTATCTTTCAGGTTAGGAGATTTATCTATAATCTTACCTTCAGCATTCAGAAATTCAATGAATACTGGATCGACTCCCACTGTATTATGCTCACGCTCCATCCATTCTTTATGCTTTCGTAAAGCGATAGCTCCATCTTTCACCTCTATTTCTTTTGAATGTCTATCAACTTCACGCTGCAAATCTTGGTCGAGATGATTCGATACACTAATTTTTACCACAACATAAATAATCATAAATACAACACCTGTCAATAGAGCTGTACTTATAATATAATTAAACGCGATTCTACTTTTAAATGATAAATTATACATTCTTTCAATCATTTACAATATAACCTACTCCACGTATTGTTTTTATATATCCATTGTCTTTATCCATATTCAATTTCTTACGAATAGCATTTATAAAGACATCAATCACACCTGTATCATATTCGAAATTTATATTCCACACATGTTCTATTATCTCATCACGTGAGCAAACTACTCCTTTGTTTTTTATCAGATACTCCAATAGTTCAAACTCACGTTGAGTAAGAGCTATCTCCTCAGAGCCGTTTTTTACCTGATAAGTTGATCTGTTAAGCGAAATCGTACCTAAAGTAAGTAGAACTTCTTCTTTTCTTTTACGGAAATGAACTTTGATTCTTTCCAATAGTTCTTCAAAGCTAAAAGGCTTCTTTATATAATCATTTGCTCCGGATTTTAATCCTTTGATCGTTTCTTCTACGGTATCTTTAGCAGTTAAAAATAGAATGGGAATCTCTGTATTTTTTCGACGAATAGCTTCGCAGACTTCGATCCCCCCCATACGAGGCAACATCCAGTCGAGAAGTATCAGATCAACCTGATTATTGTTAAAGTATTCCAAACCCTTTTCGCCATCAACAGCGATGGCTGTATTATATCCCTCTTCTTCAAGACCTTGTTTAAGAAAATTATAAATACCGGATTCGTCTTCGATTATAAGAATGTGCATAGTTCTATTGTTTACTGAATGACACAAAGATAAAATATTTTACTTGTCTTTGCCTTTCTCTGTATTTTAACTTCACTCCAATGTTTTATTTCTATCTTTGTTTTACAAGGAAATACATATTTATTTTCATCTATGCCCAGAATATATTACAACAAGGAAGAACTATCCGGTAAAAGTATTGACACATCAATAATCAATTTGGATACATTTCAATATATAAAAGACAATACTGATAAAACATTAATAGAAATCCCCCCAATAAACCATACCTTCTTAGGAATAAAGTTAAAGCAGACACCAACATTCAACTATCTTTATATAAGAAGAGATAATTTTGAATATAAGACTAGTGAAGGAACTTTCTTTTTACCGGATGCTCTTATTTTTTATGATCTGGATGATGCTCCTTTTCCTTCCGAATTCTATTTTATAGCAAGAATTAAGGATAAAGTAGAACTGAGGAAATGTATTGCTGGACCGGGGGTAGAATGGTTCCAGATTCCTTATTTACACACAGAAGTTAGCGAAAAAGCAATTATTACTAAAATCGAGAATACTTTACAACAAGCCCAAAAGCTTGTTGAAAGCATATATAATATCAACATCGAAAACGAACGTAAACGAAAACTGCAAGAAGAGCGTATAGAAAAAGAAAAAACAAAACCTTATCTTAATCAACAAGAAAAAGCTGCCTATCAAAAAATTGTAGATATATGTTTAACTAATAAAAAGATAAAATCCAAAATCAATCATTTTATAGATAACCTCAAAAGTTATGACAAATACGAAACTCTAAATTCTGTGATTAGTTATCTGGACAGCCAAAATATTTATTTAATAATTACACTTGATTGGAAGGCAGAAATAGAAGATTTAGAGTGGAATATACAATCTTTTCTTAAACAAAATTTTGTACAGGATATATCTTTACCTCAGCCCGAAGACTTCGATGATAATATTACGGTCTCACACGACGATGTATTTGTAAAGTTTAACAATAAGCTAAGGCAAAACAATCTACAAATAAGTTTTATTGACACAGAAGCTGATGAGTATGTGATTATAATACACTCAATAAAAAATAAGGAAGAGATAGAAGAAGCCATTCATAAGATAGGCTACAACTACCAGGAGGTTGGAAGTCTATAATACATGAATAGATAGCGTAATAATGAATATTTTAGTATTCTTTTGTCGCAATATTCTTAGCCATACCTTTAAAAATAAAAGCATGAAATGGTAAAACTGAATACCAATAGAGTCGTCCGAGCAACCCCAAAGGACGAAATGTAGCTGTTTGCACCAATTCGTTATGGGAGTTAATCGTAAATTCTAACCACGCTTCGCCCGGTAACTTCATTTCTGCATATAATAGTAATCGTTTTTTACTTTTATCGGCAACCAATATCCGCCAAAAATCAAGAGCCTCACCAGGCAATATATCCGTATCATTTTTTCTTCCGCGCCTAATACCTGTCCCGCCGACCATTTTATCCAATAACCCACGAACAGCCCATAACCAATTGGCATAATACCAACCTCGTTTGCCCCCAATGGCAAAGATATTTTCCAAAGCTAGATCCGGATTATGTAGTTTAACTATCCTTTGATCTTGAAAACATCCCTTTTCGGGAACCGATATATATGCTGAAATACCTTTTCTTAAAGTTTGACTTGTCAAAGCATCCGTCCAACTTGATAATACTTGATTCTGATCTATCTTATCAAAAGCCAATTCTATGGCTTCATTGTATGGTATAAGTTTTATTGGAAATAAATCGCCCAGTTTATTGGGTTGACAAACAACCTCAACACTCATACTTTTAACAAGATTTTTTGCTAATGAGAAGTTGGTCGATGTTACAAAATATAACCAATAAGATGAGAGTTTGGGTGTCATTAAAGGTACTACCAATATATGGCGCTTCAACTTACGCACTTGGGCAAATTGTAATAGCATCTGCTTAAAGGTTAATACATCGGGGCCTCCAATATCAAAACTTTGATTAAAAGTTTGCTCATTAAGCAGTACACCCGACAGATATTGGATTACATTACGGATGGCTATTGGTTGACATCTTGTATTAAGCCAGCGAGGTGCAATCATTATCGGTAGTTTCTCTACCAAATCACGCATTATCTCGAAAGAGGCACTTCCCGATCCTACAATTATACCTGCTTTCAGAGTAGTTAACGGCACACTGCTATTGGAAAGGATCATTTCTACATTTTTACGTGATTGCAAATGTTGTGACAAATGATCGTCATTAACAATACCACTTAAATAGATTATCTGCCTGGCTGAAGTATTCTCAATACCATTGACAAAGTTTTGAGCTGATTGCTGTTCCATTTCACTAAAATCACCAGTGGAAGTCGACATAGAATGTATCAGATAATAGACCACATCAATGTCCAAGGGAATATTAGTTAAAGAATTGGGCTTTAAAAAATCAACTTCGACCTTTGTCACTTGTTGTTGCCAATCATCCTCAATATGAAATCTTTTCATATCTCTGACACAACATACAACAGTGTGCCCAGCATCAACAAGAACCGGCAAAAGACGTTGAGCAATATATCCGGTTGCACCGGTCAAGAGTATTTTCATCACCAAGTTTGTTTGTTATAAAAACAATAATACAAGTATTTTTGTTTAACGTCGAATAAAAGTGTAATATTCAGTTAAGCCTGTCTAAAAAATAAACCTGCTACATAATAAGCATAAATACTGATGCCGATATTGGTATTGGTATTGACATTGTTATGATATCAAGAATAAAAAAACGCTCAAACGATTATAGTCATTTGAGCGTGTCAATATAAAGAATACTTAAACTAAATCATTTAGCCTGATTAGAAGCTTTAAACCATTTTAGTTGTTGATATTTGTCATTAAAAAACGAGAATTTTTCCTGCGAAATATAGGTTGTTAAGCCTGAATGCTTTTTAATATCAAAGCCATTATAGTCTTTCATAAAAGCAGGAGTTGCATTTTTCCAAACAATACAATTCGAGATCAATGCCGACAATTCACTCTTCTGCTTATCTGTTTCCAGGAGTGAGCTGTAATAATCTTCAAAATCAAAGAACAAGCGATAAGAGTATCTGTCGAAATGCTGTATTGTATTTATATCTATGCTCTTATCTTGATTACAATTAATTTTCACCCAATCAGCTAAAGAGTCGAGTCGCGATGTATTAATAATGGAAAACGTTGCCGACCTCATATATCCCGATTTATTATCAAACCATGAAAAAGCATCTTCCCCAAATGCTCGTAATCCTGATAAAGATCCTGATAAGAGGTTTATACTTTTAGGGTATATATAAGTAAAACCGGGAGAAACTATTTCTGCTGAAGATGCGAGAATGTAATCTGCTTTATCTTTCAATTCATAAGCGACCTCAATCCCTGTCATAAAACAAGCTTCGAATATGATATAGTCAAACGTTTTATCAGGAATAGCCTGAGCAAAGTCTGATAATTCCATTTCTTGTTTTTTATCCATTATAATAGATCGGGGACTTGTCAACGTCCCGCCGGGAAGCCAGCCTGAAGCATGTGAAAAAACAATCAAGCCATATGAAGGTGATGGATAGAGATTTGTAACCTCACCTATTACACGAGATAAAACTTCTTTGCTTGCCGAATTTTCTTCGTCATAAGTGCGGATTATCTTTTTCGTATTCTGACCGTTCTCTTTGACAATCTCGATTAAAGATGGAGTTGCATCGGCAGGGTCTGTATATATCAATATTTTTTTTTCGGCTCCACCTTGCCATCCTTCTCTGATAGACTCTATTTTTTGATAAGTTTCGGATGATAAATTATTATCACCTCCCAAGTATACCAATATTACATGTTGAACAGGTGCCGGCAATATATCATTGCCACCATCATCTTTTTCACAGGAAAAGAAGAGTATTCCTATGAAAGTAATCGAGATTATTTTTAATATTTTATTCATACTCTATTTCTTAGTAATTGAATCTGTCTAATGAGTCCCCTTGAAACTGTAGCTAACTTTACATAGTACACTTACGGAGGGTCAAAATACATATATAATTTTAATTAAAACACATATAGTAAGTTTAAAATAACCCATGCGGACTTCACAGTCAACATGGATTGAAATAGATGTTAATAGACTAAATGTTTATGGATCTAAACAACAACAATATGGATTAGTTCTATTAACTCTATGGACTCTGGATTATAGTTCGTCTAAATGTTTTCTATTAAGTTTGTGTCTTTTAAGTTACTGAACTGGTCTACAACCACTCCATCTTTATTTATCAAAAACATAGTCGGTGTAGCTGCTATACCAAAACGTTTAAAATTTATTCCATTGAACGACTGATAGTCGCATAGTTTATCTACCCATGGGTATTTAGCAATCTTCTTTTCGAAAGCATCCTGATCTACGTCTGCCGATATAGTAACGACTCTAACTCCTTTGGCCTTCAGTTTATCGTAGTTACGATCTAATTCGTCCAAAAGATTCTGACATATCCCACACCCTCCATCATAAAATAAGACTAAAGTTGAATTTACACCTTGCTGCTGTTGCAACCCTTCAATTTCAGGAGCTATATTGCCCGGAAGTCTGGTCGAGACCAAAAGACGTGTAGCTATTTCGCTATATTCATCAGAAGATACATCTATTCCGTACGGATAAGCTACAATGGATGCTCCCACATTTGGGTGTTGTGCCAAAACATTACTATTGGCAATTGCCTTTATGAAAACCTCAATATCTTTGGGAGACTGTTTCTCAAGCCTGTCTATCAATCTCTTAGAATCTTTCACTAAATCATCTGTAACACCTTTATCTACATATAGTTTTACCCATACATTTATATACTCTTTTGTGAGACCGAGTGAATCGAGTTGAACAAAATTGAGTGAATCAATTGTATAAGAGTTTGCCTTTGCTATTTCTCCCGGAGACTTGCTTTTGACCATCTTGTTAAAGACTTTCTCTATATAATGCTGCTCCTGTCTTCCGCACGAGGCGACAGTAATCACCAACAACAGAAGTATTCCTGATATAACTAAGTTTACTTTATTCATTTGAATTTATTTTTATTTGCTTATTATCTTCTACAAAGATAAACACAGCCTCTTTTATATAGAGTAAACAACTCATTAGAAATATATTAGAATTCAATTTCTTTTACTCCGAATTGTATAATACAATCAACAACGAAGAACCGTATTCTTCGTTGTTGATAATAATATATTAATTTACATCAATCTTGAACACATCGTACACCTAAAAAGGCTGTAGTATTGTATGATGTTGTTGGAGCACCTAAACTTGCATTATTACCTACAATCGCATAACTTCCTGATATCCACCAAAAACCTTGCTCTGACCAGTATCTCCAGTAATAAGTTGGAGTAATATTGAAAGCTCCACCTGTCAAGGCTGCACTAGCAGAAGTTGATTGATAACCTACTGCTTTAGGTCCGGCCCAATATTGAGCTCCTTTTGTATCATCGTTCTGAGTTATGGCCGTATTTACGATAGTTCTCAAATTTCCAGCCTCTGTAACTGTTGCCAGATGCCAACCCGCCGGACAAGCTTGAGTTCGGGAATCCCCATAATAGTACTGGGCAGGAGAGCCAGTAGGTCTATAAGTTACATAAGCAGAACTTGTGCTACCTCCCGAAATAGTTCCCTCATACTTATAAGCAATAGGAATCCCTTCTCGCGAATTTTCGACCATCCAACATTTATCACCATACATATGAGTCAAATAAGTGTTATTACCTATTTTCTGAGGTACAGCTACACCGTTTATACCACAGGCTACCGGGTTGATCTTCACTTGTACATCCGGATACTTGCCTGATGGATCAAAAAGTGTAAATATAATCTCAGACGAAAGATCGGCAGCAGTAACAGGTTTTCTTAGCGTAAATAATAAAGGATCACCATTTGCTACATTATAACCTCCATTTTGATTCATATCAAATGATACCAATAAAGATTGAGAATCATTCACACTTCTAACCTTCCATAAGCTGTTAGACTTTATTCTCATACTTTGTTGTGAGTTATCGAGTATATAATATTGGTTCAATACTGCCTGTAAACCATACCGGATCTGACGAAGGTAAATTGTTTTAGATGTAAAACTAATTCCATTAGATATAGTAAAGTCTAATTTAGAAGCCTTCTCTATAAGAGGATTGGCATCTATTTCTGCCTGAGTCAAAGCTGTCGGAATAATCGTAAATGTTTGCTTACCTGTACCTCCTCCTGAAGTATTCACTACACCATTCAAACCGGGTGTATCAGAGCCTGTGCCAAAACTAAAAGGTTTTCCGCCCAATCCCAAGTAAGTCAGAGTAGCTTCTTTATCAATAGGCATCCATGAAGCCGTAAATTGTTGAGCATCTGGCACTACATTAGCTGATTGACTTACAAATATAAGCTCACTTATTTCTTGCCCACTTGCCGTATTCTTAATAAATAGAGATAAAGGAGGAACTAAGCTTTGGTTTACTTCAATCACATAGGTAAGCCTTCCTGCACTGATATGAATATACCCTTTACGTTGTTGTGCAGAGTTATTTTCAGTTACAAATATCTGCATATTTGTAGATACACCGGCATTACCACTACTTACTGATGTTGTTAACCAATCAGTTATAGGATTACCACTGGCATCAACTATAGAAGATACCTTCCAGCCTTGTACTGTACCATCATTACTCTTGTAGTCAGTTGTAATTTTAACTGTATTACCTTCACTATATGCATTATAAAGGCTTTTTGTAAAATCAAACTTTCCTTGAGAAACCGCAAGCATAAACTGTCCGTCAAACTCAATATTACCTATAGAAGCTTCATCCCAAACAACAACCTCGGCTTCAATATTTATAGGACGAGAGTTGAATGCTTCTTCCGGCGTCGTATACCCTGCCGATTTCACTTTGGTTATGTTAATGGTGTATAAATGGTTACGTAATATATCCAAATAGTTCTTTCCATTAACTATATCAACACGATAATAAGTAACTACGGATGAGCCATTGTATTTACCTCCTACTACCAGAGTGGTTACTTTACTCATATCAACCTCGGACTGATTTTTAGGAACTGCCGATTCGAAAGTATATATATTGTTCAGTATACTATTATTAGTAACTATACCTGTACCTTCGTAATTGATCGGCCCTTTAGTAGTTGTACCTATGACTGTGGGTTTATCAACTGTTGATCTGCTGCCCGAAACCAAGTTGGCTTGATCTGGGGCAATTCGTCCGGCAGTATAATAGTTGTATAAAGACACACTTGATAAAGCAAAACTGCTTTCTGTTATTGATGGGTCTATTTTCACATTGATCTTAGCAACCATGCGAAGTAATTTCAAATCCGTGATCGTTGTATTATCTTGGATTACTATGTTATTTGTTGTTTCTCCCCACATTGGAATGGGCAGATATCCTTCAGTACCGTTATTTACATTCCATTTGCTGATACCCGATAATTGTAATTGTTGCATTACTACATCTTTTGATGTTCCTACTACAATACCTCCAACAAAAGTATTATCCAACTCATTTTTTGCATTTGCCAAAGCAACAAAACGATATGCTTGACTACCATCTTTCTGTAGTGTAACAATAAATTTCTTTTTATTATTAGCACCATCATCTACTATCGATCCTTGCTCGGCTTGCGCCCGATAAGCAAATGTTTCTTCATTACCATTTACTTTGAAAGCTAAGATATCGATTGTTTTCACTTCGTTCTCATCATTATCATCCAAAGCATAAGTCTTTGGCATTTGAGCAGGCATACTTATACTGAATGGAACCTTTACTTCTCCTTCTCTAGTTACTGAAGGATAATTCCCATCTTCGTGATCATCAACGCAACCGGCTAAAGCGACGGATAAGAATAGTATATAAAAAAATAACTGTTTCATTAGTTCTTCTGTTTTTTCTTTTTAGAATCTGATTCTTTTATAATTCAGCACTTCCTTCATTAACAATCCATCCATTTATAGATATGGTAATACCTAGATTAGGCGTATTAGGGTCGTGCATGGGAGAGAATGTCAATAGAATATCATACACATGCGTATTTTCAATATCAATTACAGTTCCATTTGTATTTATATTAGCGATTAAATCCATTAATTTAGCTTCATATACAACAAGTCCTGTCAATGGGTTGTCTATTTTCAGCGTAGGATCCTTACGCTCTTCGCTCAGTCTGAGTATATTTTGTGTACCTGACAACTGCAAATCATCTCCTACTTGCATGGAACTTATATAGTGAACCTCATCTGTATCCGAGGCAAACGAATTATCAAATTTATAGATACCATTACGTGCAGTGATAGTCAATCGGTAATTAGACCCAGCAGGCACGAAATTTCTAGTTTTTACATTAATTGTATTTACATCTTGAGTAAGAGACAGTCTTACTTTTTGATCTGTTTGATCTGTTATTTTTACTGATGTTTCATAAGCCTGAAACAAGGCATGTGGATTTGTACTAACAATATCCTCTTTATCTTTTTCAATGTATACCCGCATTTCTTCTAATGTCGAATATTCATTTTGATTGTACGGTGTATCCAGGTTTATCCACGATACAAAAGTGTAAACACCCGGATTTAAAAATAGAGTCATATAGTAATCAGAACTAAATGATGGCTGTGCATCATGCTCTGTACGTAAATAGTTCCCCTTTTCATCAAATATAAATAGTTTTACATCCTTCACTTCTTCCGGATTCAGTATAGTACCTGAATAACTTCTTGCTGCAGGAGTAAAATAAATATGAATACCATTATTTTCAGGAAGACAGTCTTCCAGTTTTTGATCAATACATGAATTGAGTATTAACAACAAAAAAGTTAAAAATAACAGTGATATATAATTAAAATGTTTCATTATAAATTTCTTTATAAATAATTGGCTCATTCGTTTCAAAATAATGCTTTATCGAATAATTGATAATCATATAAAAAATAGTAGAAAGAAGCCTTAAGGTTAATCCGCACCGCAAAGCAATAGTACCTTGCGGTAACGGCATTAACTGTTTGGGGAATTTGTTGTATTAAACGTATTCCGCTATAATTTCATTAGATCTCAGTATCTTGGCTATTTTCAACCCAAGGTTCAACTGTAATATCAATCATTATATTAGTTGGTTTAGAGATTTCTTGTTCAGGATCAGTGATATCATCACCACTCTTACCAATACCATTTACTGCTGTGATGTTAACTTTATAAAGATTGTTACGATAAATATTATAATTACCAGCAGGATTTAGGTATGCTTTATAATAGCAATATCCATCAGTATAAGTCTCTAATGTT
Organism: uncultured Dysgonomonas sp.; assembly: GCF_934668725.1. GTDB lineage: Bacteria > Bacteroidota > Bacteroidia > Bacteroidales > Dysgonomonadaceae > Dysgonomonas_A. Next base: position 98,353 of record NZ_CAKUOF010000013.1, on the reverse strand, counting down.
GAAGCAGAACCACCATTTATTTCAGTATTGTAAGAAGCTGCATCCGCTTGACTTAAGAAGTAATATCTTACACCTGCATTAACTACTACATAAAATGTTTGAGGTGTTGAAGGAGCTGTTTCACTAACCAATCCGCTAGCACCATCTCCGGCAGCAGCCAATTTTACTACAGTACTTGGTAAGAATTTAGCACGGATAGAAGCATAAGTTGAATATCCTTCAAGATTTTCAGCCGACGCATTTTCTAAAGCATACGATACATTTGCTGTTTTAATTGCTGTACCATTAGCATTTACTGCTTTGTAAGCATTCTCTTTATAAAAGCTAGCCAGTGTATTTGCAGGACTAAAAGTTGATACGCTAGGAAGCATATAATACAATTTAGTTATGTTGCTCAATGAGAACTGTAAGTCTGATATAGTACCACCTAATACATTGTATTGCAATGCAGCTCCTTTCTCTACAGATACTTTAGCTAATAAACGTGCTACACTTGCAGATACTTTATTTGCTGTAGCTGCATTAGCATCAGTAGCTTCTACAAATGTTGCAGTTGAAGCAACCTTGCTAAACATAGCAAATCCGTTTGCCGGATTCATCAAGTCATATGCACTTGATACTTGTTGTATTGCTGTTAAGCCTCTGCTTGCAACATCTCTTGCTAATTCATCTGATAAGTTAACACCTACATAGATTTTTTTAGCTCCTACAGTCGATGCAATTGTTCTGTTAGCTGTATACTCATTGTCTGTAGACGGAGTAAAATCTGAACCGTTTAGACGTTCACGCTTTTCAAGAACATCTGCATCATTAAAAATAAATACATCCACTGTGTTCATTTGAGATTCGTCAACCGTAGCATTTGGATCTACCGCATATGTTTTTGGTTGAGCTATCGAAAGTGTGAATGTTGTTGCTTTACCATTTTGAATCGGATTACCACCATTACCGGTTATATCGTCATCATTCGAACAACTTGTAAAACCTACTGCCAAAGCAGCTGTTGCCATTAAATAATTAAAAAATACTTTCATTTTTAAATTGTTTTAAATTAATCGTTTTTTGATTTTTTTGTTTATAAATTTTTGATCTGATAATTTCTGTTTACAGTCTTTTCTTAATACATTATTCTGTTCTGACATTATCGACTGTTTTTAATTTATAATGCAAAACTAAGTATATCATTTGAGGAACATCTTATAGATTCAGTTAGAAAAATATTAGAATTAACCTTCGATTTTCTAATGGTTTTCTAATGATTTTCAACACTCTAGCTATTTATCTCATTTTCATATTCCAAGATCATTTTATTAATTACTTTACTACACTTACTTACTTTTATATCGCTCCAGCTTTATATTATCATCGCGTTTCAGTTGTAATTCACGCAAATTGTGATGAGCTTCTATAGAACCTCCTTCCAATGCTTTTTTAAATAGTTTTTCGGCACTGTCCAGGTTACCTTCTTGTAAAAAAATAATTGCCATATTATTTAATGTTGATGGGTTTGTATCTGCTTTGGATAGAAGTCTTTTGGCCAAAGAATATTCTTTATTTGTAATCAAAACAGCTGCAGCATTATTATTTGCAGTTTGATCGTCCGGATAATATTTAGGAACTATCTCTCCCAATATGTCCATAAACTTCTGACTTTCCTCACCATAACTTTGAGCTATCTGAAAAAGCTCTAATTGGCTGAGTTGCGACTCTCTATTTCCCAGTAAACCTTTAGCTTCATCCACGGTATAATCTTTTATCGTGAAATTAATCTGGTACTCAACACGCCTTAACTGAGGAAATAGTTCTTTTAACATATTTCGATAAGGCACACCTTTTGCCAGTTTCATCAATTTAAGTTCACGCCCGTCAAAAATGTCAGTATTATCTATTATCTCTATTATTTCGTCCTTATGCGTGATATTACTGCCGGGGATAAGAGCCTTTAACCCATCCCAATCTTCAGCGACATTACTTACCCGAAATAAACCTTCCGATAAATGGAATTTATTTTTCATATAGTTTTTCAGGGCTATTGCACGCGCATATGATAAATGATCATTAGTTGCGTAAGAACCTTCGGGTGATGCATATCCTTCGATGAATAAACTTTTAATTCTTACATCCGGATCATTAATTACACCGGATAACATTTCATCTATTTTTGATAATTCCTCTGGATTACGACGATAGTTCGGTCTAATAACTGATTGACCAACCGGAAAATCAAGATATGCTTGCCCTTGTATTTTTCGTATCTTAAGTTCTTCCTTCGGTACGATATATGCAACCAAAGTATTGACTTCATAAGGAGTATAAGGCTCCAATGCTACCTTATTATTCATTAGAAATGTAAACAAGTGATTTTCGTTTCTGCATCCTGTTGTTTCCTGACGGATTACAAAACGTGCACTATCCATCCACATTTCATACGGAACTTTAAAATTATAACTAAGCAAAGTATCTGTATTTTCTTTTGCTATAATAGTTGTATAGGGCCTATTGGATTGATATCTATGTTTATTTAATGATTCCCATCTTTCCATCAAATTGTATTTCTTATTGCCAGAGACAAGTATATAAGGAAACTCAATGATCGATTCGCCCGAAAGCAATTGGGGTGTTATATACATAGCACTACAGTCACTTACTGCTCCCGCCTTAATATTTACTTTAAAGTATACTTGAAGGCTATCGTTTACCTCTTTAACCTCATTACTTATAAAAGTGATTTGACCTGTATACCCTTTTGCCGACACGCCCAATGTAATCAGTATGGATAATAAAAGTATTGGTAATCGTTTCATATTATTTACTTTAGCCATTAACTACTGGCTTTAGATGTATTATATATAATTATTTATAGACAATGATTTTGTAAGCTAACTTGTATAAAAGCATGCTAGCAATTCTTTATTTCCGATTGGTTATTACAACTTTTACTTAATAAAATAAATAAGGGATAATGATGCTTTGGTAGGTGCAAAATAGTTTTTGCTTTCACTACCGATATAATCTTTACAGGTTTTACAAGCATATCTGTCATAACTTGCATGCACATATCCTACTCCAAAACTCCCTTCAATCGACCAGCGTTTGGATAGACTCCACTGGTATCCATAACTTAAACCAACACCAAACAAATCTCCTTGTAAACGACTATCTCTCATATAGTCCGAGAAAGGAAGCCCGGATAAATTATAATGAGCATAAAGTCCGTGTAGTCCAAAAAAATGTCCGTTGAAAGGTTCGCAAAGCCAATAGCGTATCTCAGGTTGAACAAGTATATGCTTCCAGTTCTTATTCACATTAAACTCCCATGGATTATAACTGACTGATAAATCGAAACTATACCTTTCTCCTGTCTTAATTTCTGTTCCAAGACTAATAGAACCTGTCAGATCTAGCAACAAATTGCTTTTGACAGCCCACAAAGGAGTTTTCGAATAAGTGAGTTTTTGATCTGATAAACGATTTAATATCTCTACCGTTTTATTTATATCCAACGAATCTTTTACTAGTGGCAGAGTTTCTACCTCTACCCTTTTTTTTTCAGAACTTAATAAAAACTCAACAGGTATATTCTTTGTCTTTGTTCCTGTTTTAACAGATACAATAGGCTTTTCTTCAACATCTTTGATTCCTATAAGTTTTTCCTCTTTTTTTTCTATTTTAATCGGAGATAAAAAAATACGTCCCTTTCTGATAGAATAAGAATAACCAGTACCTTTTAGCAGCTTGTCCAATACTATTCCTAAATCCGCATTTTGAACCGATATTGACATTTTACGTGTTGCATCAAAACTAGAATTGACAAAAGCAAAAGAATACTTCGTTTGAGATTCTATTTGAGCGAATATATCATTCAAGGGCGTGTTATTTACTGTAATAGTCACTTTCTTCTCTTGTGCCGAAAGCATCGGCAAAGTAAAAAAACAAAGTAAGAAAAGTGATATTTTTATCAAGTTGAGCCCATACCGATGTCGAAACGGGTACATTTTATTACACACTTGCATTTTTATATTTATTATTCTGTTTTATTGTTACTTATGTATACTTTATTGCCTTCTATTTTATAAGATAAACTATTATCAAAGCATCCAAAAATTTCTACTATTTCTTTTAAATTATCACCCTCATCTATCGTAACTGTATATCTTCTATCCAGATCTACATTATTATCAACCTCTACCTCAACATTAAACTTACGCTCAAATACCATTACAATTTCTCTAAGCGTTTCATTGTTAAAGGCCATCTTTCCTATAGTCCAATCAGCAATATCTTTAGCAGTACTAACATCAAGATTTTGTATAGATACCTCTTTCGTCTTATTGTTATATACCAACTGTTGGTTAGGTTTTAGAATATAATCCTGATTGTCCATTGTATGAATAGCTATTGAACCTTTATTAAGTGTAACAATAGTTGCTTCTTCATCGGGATATGCAGAAACATTAAACATGGTTCCAAGGACTTTAACATCCAAATATTCCGTACGAACTATAAATGGGACATTATTTTGCTTCATTACAGAAAAGTAAGCTTCTCCTTTCAGATTGACAGTCCTTGCTTTATCTCCCAGGCTTTGATTATAACTTATTTCGCTTCCCGAGTTAACCCAAATCTCTGAACCGCAAGCAAGTTTCGCTTCTTCCTGTTTACCATAAGGAACAGAAAGTACTGTCATTGGTATATTATCCTCTTTTTTATCTTTCTTATCTAAAAAATATATTCCCGCAAATACAACCAAAGGCAAAAACACTGCTGCTATACGAAGTAAATAATTAGAAAATAGAACTTTTCTCTCTTTTTCTTTGAAGTCTAATATCTTCTTTATTTTCTCATATTCTGTTCTAGATGATAAATCCTCTATGTTACTTAACGAATCCCATTGCTGACGCATGGCTTTTTCTTTTTCCAAAGAATTCTCAGGACTAATCAACCAATAATGTATCCTATCTTCTAAATTCTTAGAATATCTATTTTCAAAGAATTGATTTATAAGTTTAAAAAATTGGCTCGTTAGTTTATCCATGTTCTGATTTGTTATTCAATTTTCAAAAGGCTTACTTCTTATTCACCCTCTATTATCTAAAACGGCTATGTCTGTTTTTACGCACGACAAAAAAGTAACTTTTTTCTCCTTTTTACATCAACTCACTAATATTCTGCATCTTAATAAACACCATTTTAACACTCAGATAAAAAATGACAAGACATTTTTTATCCTTTTCATTGCTAAGCTCAATTGATTTTCAACTGTTCTTTTACTCAAATCCAATCGTTCTGCAATCTTATCATTGGATATACCTTCATGTCGGCTCAATTTATATATAACACGCTGCTTTTCGGGCATATTCTCTATCTCCATTTCGATTAACAGCATAGTCTCTTCTGCAATATATTCATCCTCAGTATCAACCAGATCAGGATATAACGCCATCTGGTCATTATAGAATGACTCACGTACCTGCCTACTTCGAATGTAATCGATTGTTTGCCGATAAGCTATAGTATATATATAAGAATCAAAGCCTTTAACCCCTCTTGAGGTTATAGAAAACGATTCATGATTTTCCCAGATTTTGAGAAATACATTCTGAGTTAGTCCTTCAGCAACGTCTGCTGATTTAACAAAGCCGTTTATATAATACTTTACTTTAGGAAAATACTTCAGAAATATCGTTTCGAATGCTTTATGGCTTCCTTTCTGTAAGGATTCTATGACCGTGTCTGTTAGTTGATTATCCAAAGAATAATTAGATTATTTTTAGAAATTAATTAATTTACTATACATTTTTATTAGCAGCATCATCAGTATGCCTTGGTGTTTATCGTCCCCCCATAATAGAAAACGGGCAAGTATGTATCTACGCACGACATGCAAATAAATCTTTTACATTTTTTAACACAACTATTTTAAATAATAATTTCATTTTTTTTCTCAAGAACAAATTGCCAGTACACCCCTAATCCTTTTCAATGCTAAACTCAATTGATTTTCGACTGTTCTTTGGCTTATGTTTAATAGCTCTGCAATCTTATAGTTAGGAATTCCTTCATTACGACTCATTCTATAGATTTTCCGACATTTCTCAGGCATATTCTCTATTTCCATTTCAATCAACAACCTTGTTTCTTCAGCTATATATTCATCTTCTGTACAAACTATATCGGTCTGATGAACCACCTGATCGCTATAAAATGACTCTCGCACCTGCTTACTCCGTATATAATCAATTGTTTGCCTATAAGCGATAGTAAATACATATGAATCAAATCCTTTCTGCGATATGACCAGCGTTTGGCGATTCTCCCATATCTTTAAAAATACATTCTGAGTTAACTCTTCGGCGATATCTATAGATTTAACAAAGCCGTTTATATAATATTTTACCTTTGGGAAATAAGTCATAAATATACTTTCGTATGATTTGTGATCGCCTTCCCTCAATCCCTCTATCAACCTGTCTGTTAATTGGTTATTCATGACGTTATTTTTTTCAATCGTTGTTATAAAAAACAATGAGACACCCATGACTTTTTCTGAAGAGAAAAAATCTTTACAGTAGTATGCCAGAAAAAACCGGCATATAGAACATATTTGTTTTAGAATAAGTACTTATATAATTCTCTTAAGGAGATAGAGATATATTACTTTTAATGAAGAAGTTTCAAAAGAATTGAAAAGTCCATCTGAAAAAAATAGACTTTTCATCTTTTTTATCCATCAATCCTGTACACCCAAAAATTTAAAAGGTTGTGCCGGCTTAAAGTCTTTAGCTGCATTACCGCTATATGTCTCATCATTGGCGATAGACAGCTTTAGCACAGGAGCCCCTTGTTCCAGGTTCATATCCTGAAGATTTATCCAAAAAGTATTCGGAGTCAGAGTTGATTCAAAGAAGTAAATCAGGTTTTTGCTGTCCGATACGGTTCTCCATTGTGTAGAAGAAATTTCAGGACTCTCCGGTGTAGATATACCATAAGGGACAGACACATTACGAATCACACTGAATACACTGGCAATAGCTATCTTTTGATCGTCTGTTTTAGGAATAGCATTGATGTAAAAACTGGCGCGGGCAAAGCGATCTGCTGCACGGTTCGTTCCCGGAAGGAATGTCAAGCCGCCGATGGATTTCCAGTAATCGTCCAAAGCCAGTTGCTTCTCATATGTCGGAGAGTTGGTCATTACCTTATAATCCTTGCTATGATAGATATTCAACTTTCCACCAACATATTCAAAAATAGCATTATCCCCTGTAGCGTCTGAAATAGCTAAGTGCAGGGTTGCCATTCTCGATCCGTCAGGCATCTCATCTGACACTACCTGAAAGGTGCCTTCTTCTACAAAAGATACCGCCTCGTTTACAGTGGCAAAGTTATCCAGCATATATTGTACCCAGGCAGCAATAGTCAGTCCCGGTTTACTCTTATCCCTGACCGGATATTCCGATTCGGGTAGCCAAAGCAGGTTGGCTACCAGCCCTTTTTCATTCATACCGTCGGTACTGGCTATTTCAAAAGCGGAGGTAACTACACTGCCATACTTCGATGTCCACTTCAAGGAATTCTGACCTGTTTCGCCGTTTCTTTCCATTCCTTTTGGAAATACCCAGATATTACTGTATAATTCGGTTTTCCAATCCATGGTACGACCTGTTACAACCCCTCCTTCAGTTCCCGTATAAACCACTCTTGTACATGCTTCTACTTTTGATGCTAAACTTATTGTGGCTAAGGTGCATAAGAATATAAATACTTTTTTCATAATTTATTATTTCAATAATCTATCATGTTTTATCTTATTTGCAGATAGACTTTAGTCTTAATAATTCTATTCAATCGAATATTATATAAATTTGTAGTACAAAAGTAGATACATCAATATGAAAGTAAAGAAAAGAATCAATTAGAAAGTCATTAGAATTCAACCTTTTGCCTCTAATACATTTCTAATATCGGCATAGAAAGCCACTTAAAGTCGCTGTAACGCACATCTATTTATAACAAAGCTATAGAATTATATAAAACAGATTATATAATGTATCTCTGCTTTATAAAAACCTGTTTGTACAAAAGGCTGCATAAGAAGTTTAAGAAAAACGAACTTAAAAAAACAAATGTTGTTATTAATAATAATAATTATTGATTTATGAAAAAAATACTGGTAGTAGAGGACGAACAACGTATAGCCGAGCTTCTCCAAAAAGGACTGGAAGAGTTTGGTTATTTTGTGACTTTGGCTTTTGATGGTGAAATGGGGCGACGTCTGGTCAATTCACATGCTTATGATTTGATTATTACAGATATAATCCTTCCAAATCTTAATGGATTTGAATTATGTAAAGAAATACGCAAAGTGCAACCTCATGTACCTATTATCATGCTTACAGCATTGGGAGCCACCGATGATAAATTAGATGGTTTTGACGCAGGGGCAGACGACTACATGGTAAAGCCATTTGATTTAAGAGAATTAAATGCTCGTGTAAACATATTGTTAAAAAGAAAGGGTACTAACGATAACACAACTGAAGCCGAACATTTAGAATATGCCGATATTAAACTGGATATAGATACTAAAACAGTATTTAGGGATGGGAGAGAAATGAAACTCACACCTAAAGAATTTAATCTTCTAAGATATATGATGATGAATGCCGAAAGGATATTAAGTCGTACAGAAATTGCAGAAAAGGTATGGGATACTCACTTTAATACAGGAACAAATTTTATTGATGTATATATCAATTATCTAAGATCTAAAATAGATAAAGGTTTTGATAAAAAGTTAATACATACCCGTCAAGGATTAGGTTTTATTTTAAAACAAGAGGAATGAAAATCCGGACTAAAATAGCACTTCGAATTACAGTTGTTATAACAGCTGTAATGCTCATTTTTGTAGCTCTAAACTACATAATATCTACTCAAGTCAGGAAAGCGGAGTTCTATGTTGATTTAAAGAAGGAGGGAATATCAAGAGCCAAACTTTATTTTAAGACAAAATCTTCTAATGAAGAAATAAACAAAATAGATGTTTGGATTTATGATGAAAACTACAATCTACTCTATAGCGATGCAGAAAACTCTAATATAAAACCACATTCTCATGAATTTCTAGAAAATATACGTCTTGAAAAAGAAGATATTAAAGAAAATCAAGGTAAATATCAAACCATTGGCTTTATATTTTCTTACCAAGATAACGACTATATCATAATTACATCAGCATACGATAGTTATGGATATGCAAAAATGAATAAACTTGCTATTTATCTTTTGATATTAAGTTTTGTTTCGCTTTTATCAGCTTGTATTTTAGGATATTTTTTAGCAAAATCGGTATTAAAGCCCGTTGCGAACATATCAAACAAAATGAAAGATATTACCGCAAACAACCTCCATTTGCGTCTCGTTGGGTATAACGAGAGTGATGAGTTTGGAGAGCTGGCTGCTTCTTTTAATAAAGCACTTGATATTATTGAGACATCTTTTGAGTCACAAAAAATGTTTGTCAGTAATGTATCTCACGAACTGCAAACCCCTTTAGCCATACTGATTGGAGAAATAGATCTAGCTTTACTAAAGGACCGTACATTAGATGAATATAAGCAGACGCTAATAAATTCGCGCCAAGACACTAATAAGGTTATTATATTTTTAAATGGCTTGCTAGATCTTGCAAAGGCCAGCTATGACGAAAGCAAGATATCGATGAGTATAGTTCGAGTAGATGAAATACTTTTGGATGCAAGAGAGTTAGTTCTGAAAGGAAATAAAAAATATAATATTGAATTAATCTTTAATCAGGAAATTAATGAAGAATCTGGGCTTACAATTAAAGGCAACGAGTATTTACTAAGAATGGCTTTTGCAAACTTGATGGAAAACAATTGTAAATATTCGGAGAATAAAACTTCTAAAGTAGAAATTACAACCAAAAACAAGAAAATAATATTACAATTTTCGGATAGCGGAATTGGTATTTCCGAAAGTGAAATAGACCATCTCTTCACCCCATTCTACAGAGGCAGTAACAAAAATTTTGCTCAAGGAAATGGTATCGGATTAGCTTTGGTAAAAAGGGTGATAACTCTGCACAAAGGGAATATTTCTCTCACATCTGTTGTTGGAAAAGGTACTACTTTTCATATAGAATTAAGCTAAAACCTCATTTATAGTAGATATTACCTTTTATTTTTTAACAGCACCTCTTCAATGAATAGCAACATAAAAAAGTCTTTAATAAAAAAAAATAGTTTATTCCGTTATTACTAAAGAAAGAATCTATTTAAACCCTAAATTTAAATTACAAAAATATTCGACGAAATCTTAATTTAGAAGGCTAGAAACTATTAGAAAATCATTAAAAATAGCCTAACGGATTTTAATAACTTTCTAATAGTTTTTCTTATTTGTTTCCAAATCAATCTATCTACTTTTGTGCCAACAAATCGAAAAAAAACAACGTTCAGAAGCGCTTTATTAGAATAAAAGCAACAAAAATCAAATTAGTTTAAAAAAGATTGAACAAATACTATATAAATGAGTTTATAAAAGAGTCTAGAATTATAACATTAAATAAAAAAAATTATGTGTACAAGAGTAGTTTATACAGGAACAAATGGAATGATAGCAACAGGTCGTACCATGGATTGGAAAACCGAATTATACAGTAATATCTGGATATTTCCAAAAGGAATGCAAAGGGATGGAAGAACAGGTGAAAACTCTTTGAAATGGACATCGAAGTATGGCAGTGTAGTTACCTCCGCTTTTGAAATAGCCAGTACCGACGGTATGAATGAAAAAGGGCTGGTAGCCAACCTGCTTTGGCTACCCGAATCGGAATATCCGGTCAGGGATAAGAGTAAACCGGGACTGACTATTGCTGCCTGGGTACAATATATGCTGGATAACTTTGCCACTGTAAACGAGGCGGTATCTTTTGTAGAAGAAGGCACCTTTCAGGTAGTGTCAGATGAGATGCCTGACGGATCGAGAATGGCAACCCTGCACTTAGCTATTTCAGACGCTACAGGGGATAATGCTATTTTTGAATATGTTGGTGGAAAACTAACTGTGCATCATAATAAAGACTACAAAGTAATGACCAACTCTCCGACATATGACAAGCAACTGGCTTTGAATGATTACTGGAAATCCATCGGCGGCTTGACATTCCTTCCGGGAACAAACCGTCCGGCAGATCGCTTTGCCCGCGCCAGTTTCTATATTGACGCTATTCCTAAAACAGACGATCAAAAAATAGCTATTGCCAGTGTATTCAGTGTGATTCGTAATGCTTCTGTTCCTCACGGTATATCTACTCCCGAAAATCCCGAAATTTCTTCAACACAATGGAGAACCGTATCGGACAGTAAAAACCTGATTTACTTCTTTGAATCGAGTATGACTCCGAATACTTTTTGGGTGAGACTTCAGGACATGAACCTGGAACAAGGGGCTCCTGTGCTAAAGCTGTCTATCGCCAATGATGAGACATATAGCGGTAATGCAGCTAAAGACTTTAAGCCGGCACAACCTTTTAAATTTGTAGGCGTACAGGATTAAATCGCATTGGAAGTTTCTCAATATTTCAAGAATCAAATAACAGAATAAATATTTAATGCCCTATTTTAAAGCTATAACTATACATGTGTGTGTTATACCTGCACGGACAGTAAATATATATGAAGTATTAATCGATTTAAATAAAATCCCAAAATCATAATCCCAATAATATGCTCAAATATTTAATAAGCGGCAGCATAACATTTCTTCTTTGTTCCAATATTCTTTTGGCTCAAAACACAAAGGTTGAACTCACTCTTGAGCAATCTATGCAATTGGCACATAACAGAAACAAAAGTCTCAAAATTGCAAATAAAGAAATTGAATGGGCAAAGTACGAACATCAAAGAATAAATTCATTCTGGCTTCCTACAATTACTGCAACGGGAGCATACATCCATATGTCAAACAAAATAGAGGTCAAACAGTCTTTAAGTGAATATACAAATCCGGTTAAAGATTATATTCAATCTATTTATCCCGGCGAAGAATTTATTACATCAGTATTGGATAAAATAGGAAGTCAAAATCTTATCGTGCCTTTAGCTCCACAAAATCTTGCTACAATTGATGCAAATCTGACATTGCCACTGTATACTGGAGGTAAACGGATTTATGCAGGCAAAATCAGCAAGCAGATGATTTCTGCCGCTAAAGTAAATAAAGAGCAAATAGACGCAGGTGTACAGATACTACTGGTTGAAAATTATTTCGCCTTACGTTTGGGAAACAGAATAGTCGATGTTAAAGAAAAGGCATACGAATCGTTAAGTATGCATTATCAGAATGCACTGAAATTAGAAGAGAACGGAATGATAAATAAGGCAGAGCGATTGTTCGTTCAGGTAAATCTGGACGAATCTAAACGAGAATTAGAAGCTGCCAGAAAAGACTTAAACATTACTCAAAAATCGTTTAAGGTATTAATCAAAATGGAAACGGAAGATAATATATCTCCCGTTTCCTCCCTCTTTATAAATGATACAATACCATCTCTAGCTTATTTCAAAGGGCTAATAGAAGATAACAGCTATGCCTCAAAACAAATGAAAATACAGAAAGAGATAGCCAAAAATCAACTAAAAATAGCAAATGCCGCATATATTCCTGAAATTGCCTTAATCGGTAAACATACTGTCTTTGCTCATGGGATAGAAAGTAATTTATTACCACGAACTTTTATCGGAGCCGGATTTACGTGGAATATTTTTGACGGTCTTAATAGAGAAAAGAAAATAAAACAAGCCAGAGTTGCCCAACAGATTCTGGATATAGAAAACGAAAAAGTAATAGATGATAATGAACTTGCTGTAGATAAGCTTTATAATCAGATTCAAAACGCATTAGATAATATAGCAACCCTGAATACAACCATCGAAATGAGTAAAGAATTATTAAGGATACGTAAAGTCGCTTTTAAAGAAGGTATGGCTACCTCAACCGAAGTGGTTGATGCAGAAGTTATGCTCTCTAAAGTTGAGATTGCGTCATTAATGGCATATTATGAATATGATATTGCATTGATCAATTTACTATCGGTTTGTGGTATTCCACAATCTTTTGATCAGTACTTCAATAGTGGAAAAACTGAACAATATATTTTCAATCGCTAATTATCGGATTTTATTAAAAAGAAAAAAATATAATTATGGATAAGCAAAAAAAATATTTGATTATAGCCTTCATAGCAATCTTAACGATTGTCATTATTATTTCTACTATAGGAATCTTTTTATTAGAAAAAAAGCCTACTATATTGCAAGGGCAAGTAGAAGCCACTGAAGTACGTATCTCCGGAAAACTACCGGGACGTATTGAGTCTTTTTCGGTGAAAGAAGGCCAAAAGGTTATGAAAGGAGATACTTTAGTTCATATTTATTGTCCGGAAGGATTTGCTAAACTATCACAAGTCAATGCACTGGAAAGTATTGCTATTTCTCAAAACAATATGGTTGACGAAGGAAACCGTAAACAAGTTATCGAATCGTTTCTTCAACTTTGGAATAAGTCTAAATCGGATTTAGAATTAGCCACTACAACACATAGCCGCATATCTATTCTTTATAAGGAAGGTGTTGTAACATCTCAACGAAAAGACGAAAGTGAAGCAATATACAAAGCTGCCGTAGCAGCCGAACGCGCAGCTTATCAACAATATCAAATGGCACTAGACGGTGCTCGTCATCAAGAAAAAGCCAGTGCACGCTCTTTAATAGATGCTGCTAAAGGAACTGTGGATGAAGTGAGTGCAACTCTCAAAGATGCTGTATTACTTGCTCCTGATAATGGTCAAATTTCAACCATTTACCCCAAAGTAGGAGAACTTATTGGACAGGGAATGCCTATCATGACCCTTGTTGTATTAAGTGATGCTCACGTTGTATTAAATGTAAGGGAAGATATGCTATATCACTTTAAGATGGGTGGTAAATTCAAGGGAGATGTTCCTGCTTTAAATCAAAAAGGAATCACATTCGTTGTCAACTATATTAACCCGCTTGGTAGCTACGCTACTTGGAAATCAACTAAAGAAACAGGCAGCTACGACATGATTACTTTCGAATTGCATGCATTACCCGAATCGCCTGTCGAAGGACTACGCCCGGGCATGTCTGTATTAGTAAATCTTGACGATATAAAATAACTAAAACATGGATGAGATTTCTAAAAATAGTAGCCCCTTTTACTCGGTATTAAAACGTGAATTAATACGGATGACTTCCCGCAGACTATATTTAGGAGTTTGTGTTATATTACCCTTATTCACTGTTTTCTTTATGGTTACTATTTTCGGGACAGGGCAGATGGAAAATATCCCAATAGGTATTGTCGATTTAGATCAAACCGCAACATCCCGAAATATATCCAGAACAGTAGCAACCGTACCGACTTTTAAAGTTACAGAGTATTATAGTGATATGGAGTCGGCACGAAAAGCAACACAGCAGAAAAAAATTTACGGATACCTAGTTATACCTCATAAATTTGAATCTGATGTTATGGCTGGTCGTCAATCGACTCTTGCATATTATTATCACTATGCCTTGTTAAGTGTAGGTACCGAAATCTATGGAGCTTTTGAGTCACTGCTTCAAACATTAGCTTTAGGCCCTATTGTTACAGAAGCCGTAGCACTGGGAGTGGGAGAAGAACAGATCACAACCTTTCTGGTTCCCGTAAATACGCAGAGCCACCCTCTATATAATTCGAGTTTGGACTACTCTATTTACTTAACAAACCCGTTTTTCTTTGTTCTGTTTCAGGTTCTTATTTTACTCACAACAGTATATATTGTTGGAAGCGAAATTAAATTCCGAACAGCCGACAAGTGGTTGGAAGCTGCAAATATGAATATGTTCACGGCTATAATAGGTAAGCTTCTGCCTTACACTGTTATATACTGCATTATAGGAATATTTGCCAATTATATTATGTTTGGTGTTATGGATATTCCTTTCTCATGCGGATTTTTGCCATTGAATTTATCTACAATTCTTTTTATTATTGCAACTCAAGCTTTTGGAGTATTCCTTTTCTCATTATTTCCGGCCATTGGAATCATTATAAGTGTAGTATCTATGGTCGGATCATTGGGAGCAACTCTTTCAGGGGTTACTTTTCCGGTACCTTTTATGCATCCGATAATATACTATCTTTCTTTTTTGTTTCCTGTTCGTCATTTTGTTGAGATCAACCAGAATCTGCTATACGGGAATTACGGATTTGCTTACATATGGCAAAGTGTGAGCATTTTATTCATATTTCCATTAATAGCTCTTCTTATGTTGCCACATTTAAAAAACGCGATTTTAAGTCATAAATATGAAGATATTGAATAAGATGAAAAGCAGTTTAAAAGATATTGTTGAATTGATAATTCAGGAATTCAAAACAATTGCATCAAGCTACTCTATTCTGCTTGTATTGATCGGAGGTATTTTCATTTATGGTCTCCTTTACAATTACATGTATCAGCCTAATGTTATTAGAAATGCTCCGGTTGTTGTAGTTGACAAATCAAACAGCAAATTAAGCCGTGAATATACCCGATTGATAGATGCAGCACCACAAGTAGAAGTTTATGGCACAGCAGTCGATTTTATTGCAGCTAAAGAGCTCATGAAAAAGAATAAAGTTGCAGGTATTATATACATTCCTAAAGATTTCGACACAAGAGTGAATCGTGGCGAAGAATCGATATTTATAACTTATGCCATAACACAAGCATTTCTTTACTATTCATCTATACAAGAAGCCTCATCCGGGGCTATGCTTGAATTAGATAACAGATATCGGACTGATATGGTAGTTTTCTTACCAGCAAAAGATGTACAGCAAATAGCACAAGCCACCCCTATTTCGGTACGAGGAACCCCTCTTTACAACTATACCGAAGGGTATGGTACTTACTTGATACCCGCTGTTATAATGATAATTATATTTCAGACTTTAATGATGGTAATATCTATGATTAGCGGAAAAGAGCGCGAATCGGGATCAATTCGGCACTTTGCTGAACAAGGAACGACCTTGGGACGAGTATCGCGTATTATAATCAGCAAGACATTTGTTTACTGCATGCTATATTCGATATTCGGTCTATTCTTAATCGGATTGATACCACTCATATTTCAATTACCCAATATAGGGCACTATTATGAAATAATTATGGTACTTATTCCATATTTGTTAGCTACCTGTTTTTTAGGATTAGCAGGGTCCGTATTCTTTACTGATTCAGAAGCACCTATTCTCATGATTGCATTCTTTTCGGTAGGTCTGGTATTTTTATCCGGGATCTCCTACCCTCTTGAATTAATGCCTTGGTATTGGCAGGCAACTCATTATATCATACCTGCAGCTCCGGGTACACTGGCATTCGTGAAAGTTAACAGCATGGGAGCATCTATGGCCGATATACAGCCGGAATATATTACTTTATGGATACAATGTGCTGTATACTTCGTATTAGCATGTCTGGCATACCAATACAATATCAAGAAAGCTATAAAATAACTATTCATAGTATGTCTATCATAGTATAGACTGTTGTCAACAGAAAATAATTAATTAAATCTTTACAAAAAGTACTCATGTTTTTAGCGAAGAAACATGAGTATATGAATAAGTTTTATAAAAGTTATTACTTTTGTAATGCGTTTTTATGCTATTTTCTATACTCATAGGATAATAAAGCCTGAAAAAAACGTATTAGAAATCCCCAATTATATTAATTCGAGACAACGATGGAAGCATACAGAGACTTTAAAGGAAATAAGTGGAAGGAAGAGATCAATGTAAACGATTTTATCCTCAAAAATTATACAGAGTACACAGGCGATGAATCTTTTCTGGAAAGTCCAACCGAAGCAACTCAAAAACTTTGGGCTAAACTGAGCCAAATGTTTATTGAAGAGAAAAAAAAAGGTATTTATGATGCCGAAACTAAATATCCGTCTCAAATTGATGCTTACGGGGCCGGATATATCGATAAAGATTTAGAAAAGATAGTAGGAGTACAAACTGATAAACCTCTCAAAAGAGCTATATTTCCAAATGGGGGATTGCGTATGGTACAACAAAGTCTGGAAGAATATGGTTATAAATTAGACCCTATTACAACAGAAATATATACTAAATACAGAAAAACTCATAACGAAGGCGTGTTTGCCGCATACACAGACAGTATTCGTCGCGCCAGAAGTAACGGTTTATTAACCGGACTACCGGATGCATATGGTCGTGGACGTATTATAGGTGATTACCGTCGTGTAGCTCTATACGGAGTAGATCGCTTGATTCAGGAAAGAGAAAGACGTTTTAAGGAATGCGATCCTATTGTTATGACCGACGATTTGATTCGTCTTCGCGAAGAATTAAGTTCCCAATTATCAGCATTGAAAGCCTTGAAAAAAATGGCTGCAGCGTATGGATTCGATATATCTCAACCTGCTAAAACAGCTCAGGAGGCTATTCAATGGACTTATTTTGGTTACTTAGCAGCAATCAAAGACCAAAATGGTGCTGCTATGAGTCTTGGACGAGTAACCTCATTTCTTGATATTTATATTGAACGTGATTTACAAGCTGGACTTATTACCGAAGCCGATGCTCAGGAGTTCATCGATCATTTTGTCATGAAATTACGTATTGTGAGATTTTTACGTACGCCCGAATACGATGAGTTATTTTCGGGAGATCCTGTTTGGGTAACAGAATCGATAGGTGGCATGACTAATAACGGACGTTCGCTGGTAACTAAAAACAGCTTCCGTATGTTGCATACACTATATAATCTGGGACCAGCCCCTGAACCAAACCTCACTATTCTTTGGAGTGATCGTCTGCCTGACGGATGGAAAAAATATTGTGCTAAAGTTTCTATTGATACATCGTCTCTTCAATATGAAAATGATGATATAATGCGTCCTCAGTTAGGAGATGATTATGGTATTGCTTGCTGTGTTTCACCTATGCGTATCGGTCATCAAATGCAATTCTTCGGAGCTCGCGCCAATCTTCCTAAAGCATTACTTTATACTATAAATGGAGGTAAAGACGAAAAAACAAAGGCTCAGGTATTACCCAAACATTGGGTGGAAAAAGTAGCCGGCGAATACTTGGAATTTGACGAAGTATGGGAGAAGTTTGACCGTACATTAGACTGGGTTGCCGAAACTTATGTAAAGGCTTTGAATATCATCCACTATATGCACGATAAATATTCTTATGAAGCTCTGGAAATGGCTTTACATGATGTGGATATTGTGCGTACTCAAGCTTTTGGAGTATCTGGACTGTCTATTATAGCAGATTCGTTTGCTGCTATTAAATATGGCAAAGTACGTATTGTGAGGGATGAAGATGGAGATGCTGTTGACTATATAGTAGAGAAAGACTATATTCCTTTCGGAAATAATGACGACAATACAGATAAGTTTGCGGTAGAGATTGTCGAGAAGTTTATGAATAAAATTCGTAAACGCAAGATGTATAAAGATGCAATCCCAACACAATCGGTGCTAACCATAACCTCAAATGTTGTTTATGGTAAGAAAACAGGTAATACGCCTGATGGACGTCGAGATGGAACTCCGTTTGCACCGGGAGCCAACCCCATGCACGGACGTGATACAAAAGGAGCAGTTGCATCTCTTTCTTCTGTAGCGAAACTACCTTTTGAGCATGCTAATGATGGTATTTCATATACTTTTGCCATAACCCCAAATACATTGGGTAAAAATAGAGAAGAAGAAGCTGCAAACTTATCGGGCTTGCTTGATGGCTATTTCCTCCAATCGGGACATCATCTGAATGTAAATGTATTTGACAGAGATTTACTGGTTGATGCCATGGAACACCCCGAAGCCTATCCTCAATTGACAATACGAGTATCGGGTTATGCCGTAAACTTTATAAAGCTTACGCGTGAACAACAGTTGGATGTTATTAACAGAACTATAACAACAACTTTCTAACTCATATTAGGCTTTTTATTATAAAAACAGAGAATCGTATACCGCGATTCTCTGTTAATTTTCATTTTTATGAAAGGACTCATTCACTCTTTCGAAACTTTTGGAACAAAAGACGGTCCCGGAATACGTTTTGTATTATTTATGCAAGGCTGTCCGCTTCGTTGTCTGTATTGTCACAATCCTGATACTTGGAAACTAGGTAATGCCAAATATGAGTTGAATCCACAAGAAACTTTTCACGAGATTGAAAAAGTAAAAGCGTTTGTACGTGGGGGTATTACAGTTTCGGGAGGAGAGCCACTACTACAATCTCAATTTATATTAGAGCTGTTCGAGATTTGTAAAGAACACAATGTCCATACTGCAATTGATACATCAGGTGTTTTGTTGAACGATCAGGTGAAAGAGGTACTTAAATATACCGATCTGGTCTTACTTGATCTAAAACAAATTAATCCTGAAAAATACAAAATTCTTACCGGCGCACCACTCGAATCGACTTTAACATTTTTAGAGTATCTGGCTTCTATACATAAATGTGTATGGCTACGATATGTTCTTGTACCCGGATATACTGATGATAAGCAAGACTTAATTGAATGGGCACAATATACATCACAGTTTAAGAATGTAGAACGAGTAGACATTCTTCCATTTCATCAAATGGCGATTCATAAATGGGAGGAATTAAATATCCAATACAAGTTAAAAGATATAGAGCCTCCAAATCAGGAGCAAATAAAAGAAGCGGAATCTATCTTTAAGTCTTATGGACTACCCATTTAAAAGCAGTGATATTCCAGATATAATTCTGTATATTCATAATTACTTAGTATAAAAAAAGTTTATTATCTCATAGATATTTTAAGTATCTATTAATAAAACAATTAAAAACTCAGAAATGTTATATACATACATAATAACTAATATAAATTAGATGGCAATAGACAAAGAAAAAATGGAGTTACTGGATACCTTAAGGTATGTAAAGCACGTTATGGATTCTGATGACTACACATATAATTTTGACGATCTATATGAACGTATATCAGCCGTAATCGCTAAATATGAAAATGTATAAGAAGCCCGTAAGCTACGAGCTTCTTTTTTATATGATAAACTTTATACATAATCGCCTTCAACAATCTCCATTTTCTTGTATTTATATGTTTTATGTATCATATGTTACATAAAATGAATAAACAAGATCTGTATATTTGTATCCAACAATAAAATAAATATAGATGGAACAAATTCATGCACACGAAGTCCTACACATGATGGAAGGAAATAACTATACAGAGGCTTCATTAATTGAAGCTATAAAAGAAAGATTTGGTGAAAATCAAACCTTTTATGCATGTTCTGCAGAAAACATGAGTATAGACGAACTAATTATATTCTTGAAAAACAAGGGAAAATTTATGCCTTCCGATAGTGGATTTACTGTAGATATAACTAAAGTTTGTAATCATTAATTCTTTAGCCTCTTATGTCTTATACATCAAAGTAATAGTATTTTCTATTTACAAAAAGTTGAATAAGCTATTACAGTCTTAATTACATAATAAGTAAAGAGATACTCTTGGCAGAGAGTATCTCTTTACTTTAAAGTTTCCATCTTTTATAAAACAAGAAGATAACATTAAGAAGTATCATTTTAATCGAAAACCCAAAATAAAAAAACTATTTTCCAGTTGTTGCAAACGAAAACACACCTATCTATAAAACAACACATTACAGACCTTCAATATCATTCGAAATCAATAATTAGTCAACGAATAATGGCAATTTCCTTTTAAATTGTCAACAAATGCCCAAGATCGTTGTTATATATACTGTTAATATATGTAGCATTTATTTAAATTATTTAATTATGAAAAAATTAATTTTATTTGCCGCACTCCTAATCGGAGGAGCAAGTATCGCAAACGCTCAGATAAACGAAGGCAATGTGATGATCGGAGGTAGTTTAACCAATTTAAATCTGGAGTTTGATCGCCAAACAACATTCCAAGTGACGCCTACAGCTGCCTGGTTTATTAAGGATGGCTTAGCTGTCGGTGCGTATGGTAAATTTGGTCTTAATCACGTAAATGGACAAGATGGAAACTCTTATAGCTATGGAATAGGCCCTCTTGCTCGTTACTTTGTCAGTGCAGAAAAAGTGCCGGCTTTCAGACAAACTAAATTCTTCTTAGAAGCTAATGCCGGATTTGAAGGTACAGATAACAGAGTGAACAGAACAACTACCAATGGCCTTGGTTTTGGTGTTGGTCCCGGTATTTCTTATTTCATCACTCCAAGCATAGGCCTTGAAGCTACATTAAAATACGGCGGTATAGTTGGTTTTGGTTCAAGTGCATATAGTCAGTCGCTTTCTTTCGGAGTTGGATTCCAAGTTTATTTACCTTCCAAAAAACTGCTTAAGGAGATCAAAGAATTCTAATTCAATGAACCCTTAGAAAAGTTATAATAACAAGTGTGTAGGTAAAAAGAATATAATAACACAACTCTTAAGAGAAATTGTACACAGAAAATAACTTAAAGTAAAGCCCCTTTTATCAGGGGCTTTACCTGTAAATATAGATTTACAAACCTATAAGCTTTTATTTCTAATTTGTTTTATTACTTTTGAAGATGCTATTATTCATATCTATCCAGATTCTATTGAAGTGGACTTTTATAATTAACCTGATTGCTCTCGGGCTAGGATTTATCCTCAGCAAATTAGGTTATATAAAAGCAGGAAAGATATTGTCATATATATCACTGGCAGCAGTATCATTGGCCATGATATATATGATTCTTATTTTCATTATATACTACCGATAACATTCGTTTTCAGAAACGGCCGAATGAATATCCTTTACTTTTCAGGTTTCTAACTATTTCATCCAAATGCAGGTATAACTTATCTTTTCGGTCTTTATGAGTACCCGGATGAATTAGAATTATAGCCCCATTCAAACCATGTTCTTTCTCAAAAGCATACAACAAATCTATCAACTCCTGCGACGACTTATAGTTTTTCATATCAGGTGTAGTATAATCGGCAGCAGTTCTTATACCGGGTGTAAAATTGATCACCTGTTGCCCTTCCAATTCAATTAACTTTACATTTTCCGTATTGTACCACTCCGAGGGAGGAAGATAATAATTTACCTTGCTTGTATCTACCCCCACCCTGGCTAGTTCATACATATTCCGCCGAAGATCCTGTATCAAGCTATCAGAGGAAACCAATGTATGTTGGCGATCGTCCCACGAAGCATACAAAATATGCTTATCGGAATGCGCCCCGACATAATGTCCCTTTTTAATCAATTGCTTTATAATACTCTCATGCTCTTTTGTTCTAAGACAATTACCGGTTAGAAAGAACGAACCTTTAATATTATGTTTGTCCAATGTTTTCAGTATAAAAGGAGCTCCTTCAAAAGCAACATCAGCAGAAAAGATCAGCCTGATAACTTTCTTATCAATATCTTTTTGGACAATAGCTCCCTGACTATCTGTAACCATCTTTGCCTGATCCTGACCTGCTTTTTGCATTGCCGATAAATAATAGCTCAAACTGGCAGTACCATCCATTGTAGGTTCATTCGAAGAATAGTCTCCCGGATCATCGTGATACACAGCCTCTCCGAATTGAAACGGAGCATATTCATCCTCATAAACCAAATGTATACCAAGCAACGATTCGTATATGTGCCTGTATATGGGTCCGTCTACCAATCCGCCGTATGGAATATCTTTCATAATATCAACGTATGCCGAATGCGGACGCGTTGGTGAATCTCCACTCTCCGGAAAACCGCAAATCATAGATGTTCCCCATGGATTACAGCCCAATAACCAATCTCTCAGAGCTGCTTCCATTTCAGCATACGAATTATCTCCCGATGCCTCCTGATACAAATGTGCTTGTGTAATAGCCGCAGCAACCAGATTATTGGAACACCAGATAAAAGGTATACCATTCATAAACGGGTCATTCTGCTCTTTAGCTCTTTTGGCAATAGCTTCCAATCCGTTTTTCATAAACCGGATGTATTTAGCCCTTACCGCATAATCATTTGATTGAGAGAGGTAACAATGTCCTAAATTCACAAACGGATAAAACTGATAATGGCGTGCCCTACCCAACTCCATCCACGGAGTTACTTCCTCCAGTTGCCCCCAATAATCGGCTTTTTTAAGCCACGATCCATCCTTAGACAAGTTATATTTAACAGCCGCAGCCAACTCTACATCATCCGCAAAATTATCTTCTTCGTAAAAGTAGGGAGACTTCAAACAGGCAGTCTGAGTATTGCCCAATTTAGTTTCGGCAAAATTATAGGCTGCACCGGCTTTGTCTTTCATCAATGTTGAGAAAGCAGGATCAATATCCTTAAAAATATCCGCACCGAGAGCAAAAGCCGAAGCAAACTTACCGGCACTCGACGATACCCCTGTTGTACGGTTTATATGCTTACCAAGCCCTTGTCGTTCACCTGTTATGAAGTAAACAGGACGACCTGTGCCTGCCCCCCATCCGTAATCGACCTTATCCTCTGTAGGTAAACGCATCGAAGCATGGTCTCTGTCGTCTGCTATCTGGTTGAACATGACAGCTGAATCGGGATTCATTTTTACCATCCAATCCAATCCCCATCGGATTTCATCCAGAATATCGGGAATGCCGTTTTTACCTTTTTTACCCAAAGCGTCATGCTCATCCGCAAATATTGTTTTATCGGGATTTTGCTGCCATGCAAACATCATCTGAAAAGTAGCATTAGCCGAGGTTGTCAGGTATTGCAAGTAATCCGAAGCATCGTGCCATCCTCCTCTTACATCGATATATTCGCCTGTACGTGTGGGATGATCTACAATAAAGCCATCCTTCTGATGACATTCCGCATCCAGATAAGGATTATATCCGCAACGTTGCTGACGCATATACTTAAGCAGAAAATCGGCAGAGCCATCATATACATTCGTGTTTATTTTGAAAGGAGGCGATTTTACCCCATTCGATTCGATATAATATTCACCATCCTTAGTCACTTTAGAGAAATTCATACGGGCTGCATGTTTCATACCCCACCGTTGGGCGTTTGCAGATACACCTTTATTCGTAAATACAACCGTGTTATTAACAGCATCTTTCACTTCAAAGTCTAAAGTCGTCTGATCTTCATTGGATATAAAAACCGCCACTTTAATACTGTTAGGCAAATATCCCAACTGATTGATCCGTATCCATGATTGTGCCTGTACCTCTGGTGAAAGACAATACAAAAACACAAAGCAAAAAAAGATAGAAACTTTCTTCATCGTATCAGATTTAAGGTTTCAAAAACTACTATTACTTTTTCAGTAGTCCCACTAATCCGTGACCACTTACAAATATACATTCCGAAGCACTTAGAGGATATACTGTTCCAATAAGCGAATTACCCACTTTATGTTTCCACAAAAGCTTGCCTGTGATACCATCTAAAGCGAAAATTATTCCGTTTTTGGTACTGCCGAAAACTACTCCGCCTTTTTCAACCGGCATCGAAGCGGCATGATCGTAACCATATCCTACATCAGTTATCCAAAGTCTTTTCGGTTCGTTTCCTAAGGTAGAGTAAGAGACTACACTATCTTGCATCGTCTTGCTGTACACCCTTGTTTGATCTTCCGATAAGCCGATTGTTTCTCTTACCATCGACTCCTTTGTTCGCCAAACAGTTTCGCCTGTTGCTGCGTCTATAGCGGTCATCACTCTATCGGGAGCAGTAAAGAATACTTTCCCTTGTGCCGCCACAGGCCATACCGCTGCGGGCGAAAAGTGCATTCGACTAAGACCACCATCCCAAGTCCTGAGAAGTTTACCTGTTGCCTTATCTAAGGCATACATGGTATTGTCCCATGCTCCGAAAATTACTTTATTGTCGTATATAAGCGGACGGGTTTCTATATATCCTTTCACTCCAGTATATTCCCATACTAACTTTCCTGTTTTAAGATTCAAGGCACGAAAAGTATGATCGCTCGCTCCAATATACACAATACCATTATCAATAGTTGCACTTCCCAAAACAGGTTTTTTAGCTGAATATTTCCAAATGAGTTTACCTGTTTTACTGTTCAAAGCATAAATAGTGGCATCTGCCGAACCAAAAACAACTATTCCATTGTCAACAGCAGCAGTGCCCACAATGCGGTTGTCTGACTGAAAACTCCAGTTTATTTTTCCGTTTTTAGTAGATATCGAATAGAAAGCTCCCGTATCATCACCTATAAATACTGTATTATCCGAAACTATGGGAGATGCATATATAGTTTTACCGATATTGGTTACCCAGACTTCCTTAACCGCATTATATTCTTCGTTTACTGAAAAATCAGGGCGATTGTAAGTCGAATTATCTTCAGTATAATATTTCTCGACCAGAGAATATCCACCCCATCGGCGAGGCTCCTGCTCTATCTTTTGTTCCGAAACCACAATAGAATCCTTCGTTACATCATAAATAGAATATCCTCCCAAACCATCCGTTTTATCACGCAGGTTAGAACGGTTTATAAATGCGGGTATTCCATCATAGAAAAACAATCGGTTACTGTGATAATGCCCTCCTAAAACAGCTTTAATGTTGTATTTGCGAACAGCATCCGTCACTTCATACCAATTGTCTACATCGGTAGGCAAAAGAGGATAATGTGTTACTAAAATTGCAGGTTGATTCGGATCTTTACCCAATTCTTCTTGCAGCCAAACAATGTCCTGAGGTGCTACGTGTCCATCCATCATACGGATAATAGGCCCTGTGGCAAACCCCAAGAACTTAAAGCCATTATATTCAAATTGAAAACGTTCCGATCCGAATACATGGGCAAAATCAGTAGACCCCGATTCACTCCATTTAGTTTCGTGATTTCCCGACAAGATATAATATTTTACTTTCAACTGATCCAAGAGTCCTTTTGCTTTCAATAATGAAGCTCTGTCTCCCTCTTCCGTTATATCGCCTGTCACCAAAACAAAACTGATATCAAAAGTTTTATTCAACTGATTAACGGTACGTTTCAAATCGTTATATGCCAAAGAATCGTTACTTCTCACATGTAAATCCGTTATCAAAGCGAAACGAAAATCTTGTGCCGAAACAACACCGGCAAACAATAAGAAGACAAATAACATAAAATGTTTCATAGTATCAGAGTTATTTGAGGTCAGCTAATAAACTCAATTTAATTTTCTGCCCGATAAGCATCGGTTGCTTTCTTCACAGAACCATGTAATAAGAGAAGACGATTTGCCTGATCGTAATCCAAGCCCAGTTCATCTATAAGCATGCGTGTACCTCTGTCTACCAATTTAGCATTCGATAATTGCATGTTTACCATCCGGTTACCTTTTACCCTACCCAACTTAATCATAGTAGCAGTGGTAATCATATTGAGAATCATCTTTTGTCCCGTACCCGATTTCATACGAGAGCTACCCGTAACAAACTCAGGTCCTACAATCATTTCTATAGCTATTTCGGCTTCCTGAGCAATCGGAGAATCGGGATTACTAGATATAGATGCAGTCAAAATACCATGTTTACGAGCTTCACGCAAAGCCCCTATTACATAAGGTGTTGTGCCCGATGCAGCAATACCAATCACTGTATCCTTTTCTGTTATATTATGTTCTTTCAACTCTTCCCATCCACGCTCCATGTTATCTTCGGCTTTCTCAACAGGATTACGAAGTGCTGTATCACCTCCTGCAATAAGCCCTATAACCAACGTATTAGGCATCCCGAAAGTCGGTGGTATTTCCGAAGCATCCAACACTCCCAAACGACCGCTTGTACCTGCTCCCATATAAAAAATACGTCCGCCTTGTTCCATTCTCGGAACAATCTGAGATACCAGTTTTTCGATAGCAGGAATCGCTTTTTCAACTGCCAATGCTACCTTCTGATCTTCTTTATTTATATCTACTAATAGTTCGTGTACCGATTTCTTTTCCAGATCGTCATACAATGACGATTGTTCTGTTATTTTGATAAAAGTCATATCTGTTCTTATTTTCGTTACAATAGTTACATTCACTTACACAAAGGTGACATTCTCAGGGTGACAACTATCCCCTCTTTTGTCACTTTTTGCAATCTTATTAATAAACTAATATTCAATAAGTAAAACATAAAAAGGTGACAAAAGTGACAAAAGTTACACCTATTCTCTTTTATTCTTCCTTTTATACATATCCACTCATCTAATCGTATAATAGATAGATAAATAAGCGTCTATCATTCTTACGCCTGAACGTAATGTTCCGAATGATATTTTATAAGACCCTCCATAGGCAACTGAACAATAGTTCCGATATTTATACCTAAGTCCTCTCCTACTTTACGCAATACATCTTGATAATGATAAGATAACGAACCCGTAAGATGTACTTCGTTATTCTTATAATCGTACTGCATCACATTCTTCACAAAAAAGTCTTTGAAAGCATTATATACCAAAGCATAGATTGTTTCATCACTGATATGCTCTTTCAAAAAAGGTGACAAGCTTGCCAGAAAACGGTTGGGTAACGGTTCTTTATAAACCTTCTCCAAAATAATGGCAGGAGTAAGTTCGAACTGCTCCAGAAATTTCTCTTTCAATCCGGCGGTCAATTGATTCTTAAGACACGCTCCTAAAAACAAACGTCCTAAGACTGCACCACTACCTTCGTCCCCAAGTATATAACCCAAAGGAGAAACATTTTCCACAATCTTTTGACCATCATAAAAACATGAGTTAGACCCCGTACCTATAATACAGGCAATCCCCTTGTTTTTACCACATAGTCCTTTCGCAGCAGCCAACAGATCACTCCCTACCTCAATACTAGAAGCGTTGATATGATCGGCAATTGCCGCTCTTACTATCTCGTTTTTCTCAGGGAATGCGCATCCTGCACCATAGAAATACACGTTATCAATGGTATAACCGACAAGTTGAGGTAACAGTGCCGTTTTTATTTCTTCACTGATATCTTCACGCGATCTGAAAAACGGATTTGCTCCTTTAGTAAAAACTTGTTTTACCAGTTGCCCTTTATCAACTAAACACCAATCAACTTTCGTTGACCCTCCATCTGCCAATAATATCATATCTTAATATAAATTTGTTTTTTATACAATACATTACCTATTACCCAGTTGAATCCAACAAAGAGTAACGCAAAAATCAACGAACCGAAATAATCGCCTAAATAAGGTTGAAGGCAAATTTTATATATAAATGTCTTTATTGTTATATCTGCTCCATCATACGCAAATGAAATGTTACCCATCAGAATAGCAAACACTCCTGCAGCTACAAAAATAAAAAGAGGATTGACTCCAAATGACTGAAAAAAGACACTCCATCGTTTATATCCCTTAATATCAATAATCCAGATAAGCAAAGCCAATAATAACGAGGCCAGCCCGCAAGTAGCCAAAACATAGGTTGGCGACCATATTTTTTTATTAATCGGACAACCGTAGCTTAGCAGAAAACCTGCAAACATAAGTATGGTTCCGATGATAAATAGCTGCTGTATCTTCTCATTATTATCTTTAGTATTCAAGAGTATTTTACCACAATAAAAGCCTATCAATACATGAGCTACGGCGGGTATGGTACTCAATAATCCTTCGGGATCAAGTACTACGCCATTATCTACGTACATGTGATTTGCACCCAGAATAGTTCTATCTACTATTGATACTATATTATTTTCGCTAAACTCAAATCCATTACCAAACAGCAAGAGCAAAAAATATCCAACCAATGTTATCAGAATAATATAGGGAATGTACTTATGCTTTACAAAAATGGCAATCAATGAAGTAATACCATAAGTCAGTGCCAATCGTTGCATTACCCCTAAAATCCGAAGATGTTCAAAGTTTGTAACCGACTGTATCAAACGATCCATAAATCCTAATTCTTCAACCGACAGCTTATTAAAGGTTCGCAACGAAAGAGAGAACCACCCTAAGCCCAATCCGATAAGAAATATAACTGCCGTTCTTTTCAAAATCTTGAATAAAGTAGGTTTACTAAATTCAAAATTGAATTTGCGAAGTGATATATAGGTAGATATCCCCATAATGAACATAAAGAACGGAAAGACCAGATCGGTGGGTGTAAGCCCATTCCATGAGGCATGCCCCAAAGGAGCATAAATACTCCCCCACGAACCCGGATTATTTACCATAATCATTCCGGCAATGGTAATTCCTCTCATGACATCCAGAGCTAGGAGCCTTTGGTTAGATTGCTGAGTCATACTTTTAATTTTAAGTATACTTATTTAGTAAAAGTAAATATTTAACGACACACTTGAAAGACATAACTACCTATTGCTTTTACACTTACCAAAGCAACAAATAGTTCTGAGAACTTATTTATACAAATAATATTTTTTCGACAATTGTCTGAAAGGAGCTACCGCATCATCCCAGAAACCAGAAATATCTGCAAACTTGTTACGCTTGGCAAAATTCAACCTCACATAATCACTACCTGCTACCTGATCGAACATACGGAAGCGTTTATCGTTTGCATTATCAAATACAGCTTTATCAGGATATAAACTGGCAACTTCCTGCATTACATAAAACTGGATTTCTGATAATCGCGCTTTTTCATAATCCATAATAAACACTTGTACGCCTTCGAGTTGCTTACCCTGTCCAACAGAGTAAAACGGTTTCAAATACATAGGTCTGAAGTAAAGACCGGGCAAATGCAAATTATTAAGACTGACAGCTAGATCTTCTGCTTTTATCCATTCAGCAGCAAACATCTGGAAAGGAATGGTATATCCCACACCGATAGACATATATCCCAATTCGCCCAAGATACCGGACACTGGATAGAAAATAGCCGAAATAGGCTGTGGAATATGAGGAGATGAAGGAATCCATTGCAATCCGGTCTCTTCGTACCTCATTTTTCTTTTCCATGACTTCATTTTCACCACCTGAAGTTTACATTGCTTTTTCAACATATTCTCTCCGTTTAGTAACAATGCAAGCTCTCCGCAAGTGAGTCCGTATACATAAGGAATTTTAAATTGACTGACAAACGAAATGAAGCCATCTTCAACTAAGCCTCCTTCTACTTTTATTCCTCCCAGAGGATTGGGTCTGTCTAGAACCACAAATTCGATTCCCTGCTCAGCGGCAGCCTGCATCGCCAATCCCATAGTACTGATATACGTAAACGAACGGCATCCTATATCCTGAATATCATATACTAAAACATCAATACCTTCAAGCATTTCGGGTGTAGGTACTCTTGTTTTTCCGTGCAGAGAATAAACAGGCAAACCGGTCTTCGGATCGGTCACATTATCTACATGATCGCCTGCATGAGCATCTCCACGCACACCATGTTCGGGGGCAAACAATGCTACAAGATTTACATTCGGAGCTTCGTTTAAGATATCAATAGTCGATTTCATATTGTTATCAACTCCCGTAGGGTTGGTAATTAAACCCACACGTTTTCCATCCAATATTTTGAATTTCTGATCTTTCAGAACCTCAATTCCTGTCTTTATCGTTATCTTCTGTGCGTACGTGTTTGCAAATACAGTACAGAGAACAAATAGTACTATTATCGTTTTTTTCATATCAATTATTCTTTTTTTCGTCTTTTGCTTTACCGTAATTAGGGTCAATCTTCAATAATGAAACGGCTATAATCGGGATAATACTACAAATCATAACCCATACAAAGAAATGATTGTATCCCAGTAGTTCCTGTAACCATCCGGCAAACATTCCCGGAATCATCATACCCAATGCCATAAATCCTGTACAGATAGCATAATGAGCCGTTTTTTGCTCTCCATCAGCATAATACATCAGGTATAACATATAAGCTGTGAAGCCGAATCCATATCCCAATTGCTCTATAAACACACAAATATTGATAATAATCAGGCTTTCTGTTTGAGCAAAACTCAGATATACAAATGCCAGTATAGTTAGCAACATACTCAAGGTCATGGGCCAAAGCCATCTCTTAAGACCTCCGCGTGCAGCTGCAAAACCGCCAACAATTCCCCCGATAGTAAGTCCGATAATACCAATAGTTCCGTACACCAGACCAACTTCTCCGGTAGTAAGTCCTAAACCTCCAACCTCACGAGAATCAAGTAAAAACGGATTGATCAGTTTTAGTGCTTGAGCTTCGGAAAAACGATATGTCAGCATAAAAAATATAGCGACAAGTGCTTGTGGCTTTTTAAAGAAAGAAACAAAAGTCTGTCCGAATTCTTTAAATATAGAACGGGCTGTAACATGAGTATGCGTAATATCCGAAGACGGTTTAGGTAAAAATACCCGATGATAAAAGCTAAAGAATATAAATAAACCTGCCAATACAAAGAAGGTAATAGACCATGCAAAAGGAATATTTCCCGACAAACCTTTATATTCGGCAGTACTAACTTCAGTAAGTTTAGGATCTGCCTGAAAAACTACATATGCAGGTTTATTCCAGTTTTTATCATTAAAGGACAACCGATCTCCCGATACAAGAGATATACTTTTATCACCTTTGTTCATCGAAGTGTTCAAAACCATTTCTTTACCCAGTTCGGGCTGTTTCGAAAGCCTTATCGCTACTACAGCGACATTCCCTGCGAGCTTTGAGGTCGATTCTTCAACCTCCCTTTTCTCTCCGAACGAATGTTTGATCCAATTACCCAAAGGTTGAGATACATGAGATGTCCACCAACTAGCTTTATCCTTTTCAGCTTCGGCTTTATGGGCTTCTGTTTCTTTAATAACAAAGCCATTCTCCTCATTAGCAGCAGTTACTTTTTTCAGGAATGCACTCAAACTATCTTTATCGACTCCCTGAGTCCCCATTTTCACGGTCTCTTTGTCTACAACAAAAGCTATTTTTCCGTCTTGAACCTCCGGTATAATATCTTGGGGAATATACATTGTTGATTGTGTATATTGGGGAGATACGTCAATATTTATTTTAACAGGTTCACTACCTGAAGTGCTTTCGAGAAATCCCGCCAATATGATAAGAACACCTTGCCCCATAATGGTGGCTACCCGATAAAAAGTACTTCGGATCCCCACATACATAGCCTGCTGATTGGTATCGAGTGCCAGCATATAAAATCCGTCTGCTGCAATATCGTGTGTCGCCGAACTGAATGCCAGAAGCCAGAAAAAAGCCAACGTTGCCTGAAAGAAGAAAGGCAAAGGAATAGTGAAAGCAATTCCGGCAAACCCTGCTCCGATAAGTAGCTGCATAATAACAATCCACCAACGTTTGGTTTTCAGGAGATCGACAAATGGACTCCAAAAGGGTTTGATAACCCACGGCAAATACAACCAACTCGTATACAAAGCTATGTCGGTATTGGATATACCCATACGTTTATACATAATCACAGCAATAGTCATTACGGCAACATAGGGCAAACCTTCGGCGAAATAAAGCGTAGGAATCCACGCCCAAGGCGATTTTTGTTTCTTTTCTTGCATAGTTTATATCTTAAGGTATCTGATATTATTTAAGTAAGTTTCTGATTTTATCGGTCAATGCCTGCATATTACTATCGCTTATGCATACTTCTTTCAGTATTGCTTGTATATCTTCGGTAGTAATTTTCATGAAATCTTTTTCGAGTGGTGTAATAAATACTCCTCCTAAATCGACCGATGCTGGACTGATCAATATATTCTCATTGCCTTCTGCAAAGAAGCAGCTTGGACGGTGTTTCTCACGAGGAAAAATACAACTGAACCATTTTCCATCCTGATACCATGAGATTATATTCATCATCGGTTCTTTTTCACCTTCTTTTATCTCTAATAAAGAATAAAGCGTTTTGAAGAAATCAACAGCCTGTTTTTGATCCTCAGCCTCTATCAAGAAACCATTTCTTAAATAGTTTTTAAAAGCATATACCCGTAAGGTATCAATTTCGAATATGGTCTCTTTATCTATGTACTCGATGTCTTTTTCGATAGGTAAAAATCCTTTGTTTCCTGCTTGAAAGTGCGCATGATCGGGAGCAGAAGCTCCGCATTTAGGTCCATTATAAAAAAAGGTATACTCATCCAAGTCCTTTGCCAGATCCAACATATCTCCATACCTGTTCAATATTAACTGATCTACATGCTGGTAAGTAGGTATTGTAAAGTGCTGTGGAAATATCGGAAACGGATTGACTAATATCTGATAAGTATTCTCAAACGGTATACCTTTCTGTACCTCCGGTAGATTTGCCGGACACAAGAAACATTTTCTTTCCTGGATAGATTTTGCATCGACTTTTGCCGCCGACGATTGAATTCTTGCAGGATTAAATTGTACTTTAATGATAAACTTACCAAAAGAAAAATCTTTCGATTCGACCTTTGCCAAAGCCCCATAATTTAATCGGGCTTGCTCCCACTCCCGCAATTGTTCCGAAAGTAGATTTTGAGCATTATCAGATGTCACAAGTGTTTTCATTCAATGTTTCTTTAATAGAATAATAAACAGGAGTAAAAGCATTCTGTTATGCTCCTGTTTGGTCAAATTAAGTAGATAAGTTAAAGCGGCTAAAACTTAATTCTTTTTATTGTAATTGATACGTGCCTGTACTTCCCAAGTACGTATTCTGTCTTTATAAGTATTATGTGCATTCATTTTCACGATATCCAACGATGCATCCGAGTTATCATCCCAGCGACGGCATAAATACAGGACATCATAAATACGTCCGATCTGGTACTCTCTCGAAAAATACAATCCCAATGCATAATCTTCACCATAACTTGTATTGGGTACTTTAATTTCCCTCAATACAGGTGTATAAAAAGCTCTTGGAGCACCAAGTCCATTGATACGAAGGGCATTGTTACGTCCATTTTCGGGAGTCCATTCTTTATGATCGATAATACCGGGAGGAATCATCTTCATTTCGAAATCGGTCAACATATATGTACCAACCACCATTGCACAGTTTTGCTCGTAAAAAGCATCAACGATTTTTTGAAGCGTATTTTCATCCGAATACACATCGTCACTATCTAATTGGACAGCGAACTTTCCACACTTCGGATGGTGTACACCGGCATTCCAACAGCCACCAATACCCAACTCTTTATTTTCGGGTATTACGTGAACCAAACGTTCATCGGAAGCAAATTTGTCAATAGCTTCACTTGTTCCATCCGTAGAATAGTTATCTACTATGATTAAGTTAAACTTGAAGTTCGTTTTCTGGCTCAATACCGATTTTACAGCATCCGAAATGGTACGTATACGATTACGCACAGGAATAATAACGGATGCTTCGAACTCAAAATCGGCTTTATTAAATTCAATCTTTTTAAACTGAGGAGTAAGATAAGCACCTATTTTCTGTAGGTGATCGGTACAAGCTTTTTCCATTTCTACCTGTAGTTCACGGTTTTTAGGATCTACATAATCAAAGATTTTCTCACCGCTTTTACGCGTATCATTTTCTATTTCTGTATACAAATATTCGTTGATATGTACCAGTTCGGCAGCTTGCGACACTTTTAAACGAAGATCATACAAACCTGCAAACTTATACGTCACATCCATTTGAGATGCAGCCTTTTTCAGGTCGTCCGATTTATAAATAAGTACAGATCCGAAGTTGAAATCATCTCTTAAACTACCTTTTTGATAGGCTATTACAGGACAATTCTTTTTATCGTCACCTACAACCTGATAATGGTCTGCATAAATAAGCCCTGCATTAGAATCTTCTGCTATCTGAATCATACGATCCAAAGCAAAGTATCCTAATCTGAGGTCTGCCGATTTAGTATAAATCAATGTATATGCTGAATCTGCCTTTGCTGCTATTTTTTTGATTGTATCAGTCGATTTTAAAGAATCTATTGAGAGAACTTCACAACCTTCCACTTTTTCTTTACAATCATTATCGGTCAGTAAATAGATTTTATTTACCAAATGCGATGTTTTCAATGTCGCGATTGTTTCTTTTACTTGATTTGCGCTTTGAAACGGGATAAAGCAATTAATATTTACTTTCATATTTTTAATATTTTATTTCGTTATATAGGCATATTTTATACGCCTGTTTATTATATTTTGGGAGCGTATAATACGCACCTGTATTTATCAATTTTCTTTTTTTCTGACTAATAATAAAAGCCCTATAAATGTAAAGAAAGCGTTCATAATAAGCAGCTCATAACTAAACTGATATCCATCGAACCATTTTTCCGAATTTTTATCTATTATAAAGCAGAGTATAGGTGCTGCTATTGCTACAAGGGGAATAAATTTGTCTTTCACTGGCTTTTTGGTAAAGATACCAAAGGCGAAAAGCCCTAAAATCGGCCCGTAAGTATAGCTGGCAAGAATATAAACAGCGTCAATTACAGAGGTGTTATTCAATATGTTAATGATAATAATGACAATACCCATTACGGCAGCCATTCCCACATGGACTTTCTTGCGGATTTTTGCCACTTGATCTTCGTTTTTCGTCTTCGGACTTTCCAATATATCCACTGTAAAAGAAGTGGTAAGTGCCGTTAACGCCGAACCTGCCGCCGCATAAGCAGCCGATATAAGCCCTATTACGAATAATACTCCTACAATGATGGGGAAATATCCTTTAGTTGCCAACATAGGGAATAGTTCATCACTTTTGGCAGGCAAAGACACATTATTCTGAATGGCAAATGTATAAAGCAGCACTCCTAACATAAGGAACAGAAGAATAACAAACAATTGTAATACTCCACTGGTAACCATATTTTTTTGAGAATCTTTGTAATTTTTACAGCTCAAGGTCTTTTGCATCATATCCTGGTCGAGACCTGTTGTAGCAATTACGGTAAATATCCCTGCCAGAAATTGTTTGAAGAAGAAACGTTTGTCGTTTACATCATCAAAAAAGAATATCTTAGAATAATCATTTTCATAAATCGAAGACAGTGTAGTCGAAAAATTAAGTCCCAAATTAGAAGCTATATAATAAATACACAACCCCACCGAAAATATAAGACAGAAAGTCTTCAAAGAATCAGTCCATATCAGCGATTTTACTCCTCCCCTGAATGTATAAAGCCAGACAAGACCTACCGTAAATAGTACATTTACACCAAATGATAAACCAAATGGCTCGAAAACCAAAAACTGTAATACCAGACAAACCAGAAACAAACGTACAGCTGCTCCCAGCATTTTCGATATAAAGAAAAACCATGCGCCTGTTTTGTAAGTTGACAGTCCAAAACGGGTTTCCAGATATTCATAAATAGAAGTCAGATTCATCCTGTAAAAAAGAGGAATCAGTACAAAAGCAATAATCAATTGCCCTACTACAAACCCCATCACCATTTGCAGATAAGCAAAGCCACTTGTTGCGACCATCCCCGGAACAGATACAAAAGTAACGCCGGAAATAGCCGAACCTATCATTGCAAAAGCAACAACGTACCACGACGATTTACGGTTGCCTACAAAAAAGCCTTGATTATCGGCTTTACGCCCCGTAATATAGGATATCACGAAGAGCACGCCAAAATAAGCGGCAATGGTTAACAATACTAATATAGGATCCATAGTTTATATTCTTATCAAATTAAATAAGTAAAGTAAAGATATTTAATGATCTGTTCTATACTCTCAATTATTTATTATTTAGTGCCTGTTTAAATAAATCAAAATTGTCCCTCTCTATTCTTCATACAATAAATAAGGAGCCCGTTGTTCTTTAAACTTAGCAACATCACCTTTCCACATTTCTTTAATTTCTTGAGCGGATTTTCCATCTATAATCATTTTCCGAATGTAGTCAACACCGACCAACTTTTCGAAGAAAGGACGAAAAAAGTGATCATCCAGATTAAGATTTTCATAAGCATCAATCACATAGGATAAATCAAAACCGTTTTTAAATATTTCTTCATCCGGAACATTCCTCAGATCGACTCCATAGCACAATCTGTTTAATTGTGGTGGATTCTTTGCACCTTCAATACTTCGGGGAGTAAACGAAAAAGTATAGCCTTTCATATTAGGATGCCCGTACACTTCGAAGGGGAATGAAGTTCCACGCCCTAAACTGACAGGAGTAGCTTCAAACAAACAGGTTGAGGGATATAGATAAATAGCCTTCATATTCGGCAAATTAGGAGACGGCGCTATCGGTAATTGATACAATGTCTTGTGTGTATAATTCTTACACTTAACTACTGTTACATCACAGATGCGTGATTCGGGTAACCATCCTTCGCCATTTATCATCAGAGCCAATTCGCCCAGAGTCATTCCATGTACCACAGGAATAGGAAGCCAACCCACCCCCGATTTATATTTCATATCCAATATAGGACCATCCACATAATGCCCATTGGGATTAGGTCTATCCAAAACGATCATTTTCTTATCGTATTCGGCACAAGCATCCATCAACTTGGCCATGGTAATATAATAAGTATAAAAACGTAAGCCTACATCCTGAATGTCAATAATCATAATATCGAAAAGATCCATAGATTCTTTACTCGGCTTCCCTGCGTCACCATCATACAATGAACGTATAGGAACTCCTGTTTTTTGATCTACCGAACTCGATACATGTTCGCCTGCATCAGCATTGCCTCTGAAACCATGTTCGGGCGAAAATATGGCAACCACATTGTACTTATTTTTTACCAGCAGATCAACCAAATGTTCATCACCTACCATGCCCGTATGATTAGACATCACTGCTATCCTCTTCCCCTTCAATAAAGGAAAGTATTCTTGAATAGATTCAGCTCCCACCTGTACGTTTGCAGATTGTGAATAAGTTTGCAGAATACTACTAAACAATAAAATGACAAGTACTTTTATTATTTTCATATCTATATATCTTTTGATCTCTAGAATCTTTTAAATTAGGGGCAGGGTTTTACTCCACTCTCATGTCAGTCTTAATTATTCAAATAAAGTAAAGTTCCACCCTTACCCTAAAGGAGTTATCTATTCGAAATAAACAATGGCACTTTCAGTATGAGTCGGACTCAGACTTGTTACACCATAGCGGTATTTTTTCAAATCCTTATTATCTTTATAAGGTAGTTTCACTTCTGTCAAACCTGTTACGGCAACTATATTCTCGGCGTTATCTTTGTTTACAGGTTTATCTTTCCTGAATTTATAGATTACAAACCGCTTGGCATTATCTCCCCTATCCCATTTCAAATGCAGGTATTTATCTTTTTCTAACTGCATAGATACATTTTGAGGATTTTGCGGTTCGATTCTTGCGATCCGATTATTTTCGGGAGAGATCGTTAATGTTTTATATTCTTTGCGAACCAATTCGGGAATATTGTATGCGGGATTAAAAAAAGATTTTGCACTGAAATATATTTCTCCCTGTAAGTTCGGATCAGACGTATTCCGGCGAATCTGCTTTACCAATTGTTTAGGGTTGTGCCACTCTTTTTGTTTAGCTGTTTTAGAAACTCTATAAGGTGCTAAACCGGCATATACATTGGCTCCATAATTATATTTAGACCACCAATCGGCTAATATCGCATAATCGGCAATAGGATACCCTATATTGAAATACAGTTGAGGAAGTACATAATCTATCCATCCTTTCTCCTGCCAAAGCAGAATATCGGCATACAGCCCATCGTAATTGGTCATTGCCTTTGTTTCAGATCCTCTGGGATCTTCGGCTTTGTTACGCCAGATGGCAAATGGAGATATTCCAAACTCAACCCAAGGTTTCTCGGATTTAATAGTCTCGTTTATTTCCTTAA
This sequence comes from uncultured Dysgonomonas sp., assembly GCF_934668725.1. Taxonomy (GTDB): domain Bacteria; phylum Bacteroidota; class Bacteroidia; order Bacteroidales; family Dysgonomonadaceae; genus Dysgonomonas_A. The sequence goes on along the minus strand of NZ_CAKUOF010000013.1, from coordinate 59,475 downwards.
TAATCATATTTACATTGTTCCGTCTCCAGTCTCCCTTGTCGGTAAATCCACGGGGGTGGTTTACGAAAGTAAGAGAGTCTGGGAATTCTTCACCCGCTATTTTATAAGGATAGAAATAATCATCCATATGAATAGCATCTATATCATAATTGGCTACAATGTCTTTTACCACTTTACAAGTAAAATCACGCACCTCATCTAATCCCGGATTAAAATATTTTGCTTTGCCATACGACACCACCCACTCGGGATGAGTGTTCATAATATGGTCTTTTGCATACGTATTGTAAGCAACAGTATCATTGTTTACACGATATGGATTAAGCCAAACGTGTATATTCATTCCTCGTTTATGACATTCATCAATAACAAATTGTAAGGGATCATATCCCATATCTTTGCCTTGCAGACCAGTTAACCAGTGGCTCGATGGTTCGAAATGCGATTTATAAAAAGCATCGGCAGTAGGTCTGATCTGAAAAATAATTGTATTCATATTGCATGATTGCATCTCATCCAATAAGGTTATCATCTCTGCCTGTTGATCTTCGGCAGGAAGTCCGGGAGCTGTAGGCCAATCAATATTGGTTACCGTAGCCACCCACAATCCTCGCAATGCCCGTTTATTGGTCTGAGCTTGCAAGTAGGTTACAAAACAACATAATATAAGCAATAAACTTATGGTCTTTTTCATTGATAATAAGCTATTTTAAGGTCATATACCTTTCTGAATTTCAGGTTAGCAGATCAGTTTTACTAGAACTGACAATAGAGAATAAACAATACTTCTAAAAGAGCTCTTCTTTATCTTCATTATAAAGAAGAGCCTTTTACTTGTATTATTTTCAGTTATTTACCTCCCCATCCGGTTGTTTGGGTAAGAATATATCCTCTTGATTCATAGTCATTTATTTGATTCAATCCAATAGGAGCCAAATATACATTTACACCAGCTACATTCTCGAACGGATCTCTGTCGGCAACAGTCGGCGGACTAAAATATCCAACCATATCGGCAGCATTGTTTCCATTGTAGGTCACTCGCGTTCCGTCTGCTTTTATAACTGAGACCTTACCCGAATTGGTTGGAATCAATAATTCCGGTAATTCGTTTGGAATATCAATCCAAATACTTCTCAAAATATCAGGATTTTTAGTTCCATTCATATAGCTCAATTTCTTCCAACGTCTAAGATCTCCTATACGTGAATGCTCGAAGAAAAATTCCATACGACGCTCACGGCGTATCTCCCAAATTAGTGGTGTCACATCTGCATCACGAGCAGGATCATAAGAATCGGTAATAGTAGCCAGAACCATTGGTTTTGTTTTAGTTACCCCCTTAGAGATTGCCTCGGCATCCAATGGACGGTTACGTATTTTGTTTATAGACTTGTCAATATCGGTTTGGCTAACTGCAGCACCTCCCAATGTAGCAAGCTCTGCTTTAGACTCGATCCAGTTCAAAAGAATTTCAGAGTAACGGATAATCGGATAATCATTCGTGTTATTGGTAGAAGTAAATTTAGCTGGAACATTAACCCCTCCATAACTTGTACCTTCTCTACTGATAAATTTACATGCATATATAGCTGTCTTTGACTGTATTCTGGGTTTATCGTAGAAAGTAGCTTCGAAACGAGGATCACGCGTTTTAACCAAATTAGCAATATTGAACTGATCGGCATTTGTTAATTCTGAATTTTGCCATACATTACCATCATTACAAATAAATGATTTGAGTAACGATAAATTGGCTCCTACATTTAGATCCGGCATAACCAAATTCGAATAAGTTGCTACTGAATGTGTTACCATCTTCGAGCTACTGTAATGACGGTACAATATACAGTCTTTATTACCTTTAAGATCTTCTGAACCAAACAGGCTACGGAAATCAGTTACAATATCATATTTACCACTATTCATTAGAAATTCGGATGCTTCCTGAGAAAACTGTAAAAATTTCTGAGCTCTGGCTGTATTATTATAATGGTATTTTTGCCATGTTCCTTCGATCAGCATCAAACGACTTGCAAAACCGGCAACAATATACCTGTTAACCGATTGCTCACCATCATTGAGACGAACTTTTTCAAGAGCAAACTTAAGATCGTCATACACTGCATCCATTACCTTATCTCTCGGAGTTCTGTCTTTATATAATTCATCCAATTCAGTGTCTAATACAAGATGATCGTAATAAGGTACATCTCCAAATACCTGCACCATATTGGCATACCACATTGCTCTAAAAAACTTGGCAATACCTATCCAATGGTCTCTTTGTTCTTCATTGAGTATATTACCCATTCTTTTCTCAACGCGGTCAATCATCAGGTTTGATTTACGCACCCAATAAAAATTCCATGTAGGTCCTGTGTATTTTGCCTGCCAAGCAGGAAAATCGTTATATACAGTAGATGTAGGAGGAGTTGCATTACCTACCGAAGCGGGAATAGATGTGTCAAAATTCGTTTGCTTTACAGCAGTCATTACATCATCACTAAAAGCATAACCCGTTATAGGTGTATAATTGGTTCCCCAATTGGTATTATAACCGACAAAAAGGTAAGGATAATATTCATTCATAAAGAGACGAACATTATTTTCGTTCACCCAGTACGTATCATCATTTGCCGACGACAACTGAGGTCGATCCAGTACATCTTCACAACTCGAAAAGAGTATAAAGACGATGGATGTAAGTAATAATATCTTTGTTTTCATTGTATTTATAGTTTAGAGTTAGAAACTTAGTTGAACCCCTATCGAAGCAGTCTTAAAGGTTGGAACACCCGTTCCGGTACGACCACCGTTATAATTAGTTTCATTAAACATAGAATAACCTGTAACAGCTTCCGGATCGATCGGTAAACCTCTTAATTTGTCAAAAGTCAACAGATTCTCAAATGAAACATAAAAGCGTGCTTTAGTCAGATATATTTTTCTAAGTGTAGCAGCCGGAAGTGAGTATCCAAACGTAAGATTCTTCATTCTCAAATAAGCCATATTCAACAAGTAACGAGATTGCGGATGCATGTTATATACATTTGTACTACCCGACAGGTTAAAGGCACGAGGATAAAAAGCATCAGTACGGTCTTCTTTCCAGAAATCACCGGCAATAGCCTGAGGCATAGCACCATCATTAGAGTTAAAACCGGCAATAGCCAATGGCCCTGCACCCCAGATATCACGTTTACCAACTCCTTGGAAAAATACCGACATATCGAATCCTTTGAAATCGGCTCCTACGCGAAATCCATACTCATAGCGTGGAGTCGAATTACCAATAACAGTAAGGTCACCCATATCTCCTACAGTTCTTGTTCCATCGTTAATTGCTCCATCACCATTAAGATCTACATATTTCACGTCACCGGGACCAAATTTAAAATTACCACCTTCAAGCTTAGCTTGGTATACAGGATCTTCGCCTTTTAGTTTATAAACTGTTTTGTCAACACCATTTACTTTCACGGTTGTAGTTACCAGATTACCATTTGCATCGGTTTCAAAATCAGACCATTGATACAATCTGTCTGTTTTATAACCATAAATATCACCATAACGTTTTCCAGTAAACTGCTTGTCAATAGATCTGTCTTCCTTCGGAAGCAAATAGTCTGCATTTTTTGTAATATACGTTGTTGCATCAGCAAATGTTACCAATCCGTTTATCGACAAACCATTTGAAAATCTGTGATTAAAATCAACAGCAACTTCCCAACCTCTTGTTCGCAGGTTACCATAGTTTCCTTGAGGTGCAGGCGTTCCGAATGTATATGGTAAAGCATCTCCTTCAATAATCATGTTATTTGTTTTACGCTGAAACCAATCTACCGAAACCCCGATTTTATCTTTCAAGAACCTAAGATCTATACCAATATTCAAATTTTCGATGTCTTGCCAAGTTATATCCGACTGAACAGCTAATGGATTACGGAACGACTCGAATTGTGTATCACCATTCAACCAAGTTGTTGTATAATTAGTCAAAATAGGCACATATAAATTATTGGGTACAGACTGATCGCCTACCGATCCCCATGATCCTCTCAACTTTGTAAAGTTCAATACCGAGTTTATAGACTCCATAAAACGTTCGTTACTAATTACCCAACCTGCCGAAAAAGAAGGAAACCATCTCCATCTTAAATGTGTTGGAAATTTAGAAGAACCGTCGTAACGTAAGTTACCTTCAAGAAGATATTTATCTTTAAAAGCATAGTTAACACGTCCGAAATATCCTAACTGACTTTCCCAATATTCTTCGCCACTTCCGGTAACTGTACCTGTAGCTAAAGGAAACTGAGGGTTATCAAAATTCAATAATCCTGTTTTTTGAGTCCAGTTCTCCGCATATTTTTTAGTTACACGGTTCATTCCCAGCATAAATTTAAATATGTGCTCGGTTTCCTTACCTAACTTCAAATTATAAGTAGAATATGCATTTATAACACCTTCATCTGTATTTCTAGATTTACGATAAATATTATTTTGTGTGTTTCCTGCTCCACCGGGAGGATTATATGTAATCAATGACAACTGATATGCAGCCATAGCACCGGGTGTATCGGCTGAAACAGGCTGTCCGGCAGTATTTACATAAATCTGATTTCCTTGCGCATCTTTTCTTAAGACAGGAGCAGCAGTATTAGCCCAAGAATCCCTTGCTGTAAAATCAACCAATGCTTTACTGGTTATATCTTGCTGATTAGCAAAAGTATAATCAAATTTAAAATCCCAGTTTTTGGTAATATTAACCGTTGCTCCCAGATTTATATTGTGATATATATTTCTGATACTTGCAGTTTTTGTATTACGGATTTCAGCAACCGGTTCCCTTAAATCTACTCCATCTTCTTGAACACCAATCGGCGAAATAGAACTCCAGCGATACATATAATACCAAGGATCGGAGGTCGTTGCAGCAGAAGCGGGATAACGTTTTGTTCGGTCTGCAAAAATTGTTCCGGCTCTTACAGTCAGGTATTTATTAATATCAGTAGTTATATTTGCAGAAGCATTATAACGTTTAAAGTCATCATGTTCTGCAGGTTTAGTCATACCATTTTGAAGCAAATATCCAAGTCCGATATTATAACCGGTTTTTCCGCTTCTACCATTTACTGATAAATTATGTGTCTGAGCCGGTGACCATTCTCTAATCATAACTTCATATGGATCATATATACGTACGCCCATATCAGAAGATCCTTGTCTATACCAGTCACGCCCATAAATCATCGGATCTGTTGCCTTTACCGACCCTCCGTATTGAGCCATCCACTCTTTTGATCTTTCGTAACTGGTTCTATCTACTTTCCAAAATACACCGGCAGTAGTTGAACCGATTCTTTCTGCAGCCAACAAACTATATTCCAAACCATCAACACCAGCCATATTTATTTTCTTAGCTACATTTTGCCAAGAAAAATTATTCGAGTAAGTCACAGATAAAGATTCGGTTTTAGCTCCTCTTTTTGTCGTAATCAAGATAACACCAAATGCAGCTTTAGATCCATAAATAGATGCCGAAGCAGCATCTTTCAGAACAGAGATAGACTCTATATCATCAGGGTTTATCATCTGTATACTGGGAACTTCCACGTTATCAACCAGAAGTAAAGGAGCAGAAGAAGAACCTGTTACCAAAGATCCTACTTGACCGCGAATTTTCATGGTAGGATCCGACCCCACCTCACCGCTGGGAATAGTAACCGTAAGACCGGGAACAGCACCTTGCAATCCACGTCCCACATCGGCAATAGGACGGCTTCCCAATGTTTCGTCCACTCTCACTGAAGAAACAGCACCTGTTAGATTTTCTTTCTTTTGAAGGCCATATCCTACAACAACAACCTCCGACATCATTTTAGAATCTTCTTCCAAAACAACATTCAGAGTTGTTTTGGTTGGAGTAATAGATTGTTGTTTATAACCTATATACGAAAATACAACAACTGGATTAGAAGTATTAATATTCAGCGAATATTTACCGTCAAGATCGGTAACAGTTCCTGATGTTGTCCCTTTAACAACAACACTTACGCCTACTAATGGCTCCCCTGCTTTGTCTTTTACAACCCCTTCAACTTTTTGAATTGTCTGTTGTAACTCAAAAGGAGTGTTGGAGCCTCCAAGATTAGCTAATACAGGTTGAGTACCCCATATTAAAGCGAAAAAGCAAGCAAACAGCAAAGACAGCCATTTCTTTGACAACAAATTTGTCTTTTTTCTAAATGCATTCATACACTAGTTGATTTAATTTTAATAAAATTATAATTCCTCGATAGCAACATAGAGAAGGTTTATTTAAGGTTTAATTATTTAATGGTTACATACAAAATAAAGTATTTATTAACAATATATAAATAGACAATATTAGTAAATAGAAAGAGCACAGAACAAATTAAAGAAAAACAAAACGAGCAAATAAAACAAAGAATAAACAACAAAAAGACACATTAAGTCTATCTACAAATCATTCACATACAAAATAATAGAAATAAATATCATTAAAAACAAGAACAATATCTTAAACATTATGACTTCTATTACAGTATAGAATTTAAGTCACTTCCAAATGTATAATAAATTTTTGTAACTAAAACTTAAAATTAAGACAAACAATCCATATATTAACTATTATTATTATTCGGAAACCTATATTAACAATAAGGGTATCTACTCATAATATATCAATTTTAGAAAATGTAGAACAGCTATAATAAATATAAAACAAATATGAAAAATAGACAAAAGATATATTAAAGGCCTATAAAAAAATGAATAATAATATTTTAAACAAAAAAACAAAATATTTGTTATAACAGTAACAACAATAAACAAATTCGTGTCATTCTGATTGCAAACAAATAAACTTTAGCATATTCATTTAAACCATGAAACAAAAACTCACAATAACCTGTATAGCTTATATGCTATGCACTATACAAAACTACGTCTTGGCAACAGATGTAGAACCCGACAGCATAAAAGCAATTACGCTCAATGAAGTTATTGTAGAAAATAATAGTAGTAGAAAATACAAAACAGACCAATTGTCCAGCAGCTTAAGAATTCAACAGCAACTACTTGAGACTCCACAAAATATACAGCTAATCAGTGCAGAAGTATTGAAAGACCAATTTTCACTGAATGTAAACGAAAGCATAACCCGCAATGTCAGCGGAGCTTTCAGAGAAGAGCTTCATAACGGAATCTCGGCAGATATTTATATGCGAGGCGGATATATCTCGGCTCAACGCAATGGTGTAGACTTACGCCCTTTGCTAAAAGGCCCTATTGGCGATGATGTAGCCATAATAGAAAACATTGAGTTTATAAAAGGTCCTGCCGGGTTTATGAACTCTTTGGGTGACCCTGCCGGTTCGTACAATATCATCACAAAAAAACCGACAGGTATCAATAAGAAAACATTCAGTGTAATACAAGGCAGTTTCGGACTTATAAGAGCAGAAGCCGATCTGGGGGGAAAATTAGATGACAAAGGCAAGCTGTTGTACCGCTTCAATATTATGGGTATGAATAAAAAAGGATTCCTTCAATTCGATAGTAACGAGCGTATTCTGATTGCCCCTTCTCTAAAATATAAGTTTGATGAAAATACTTCACTAACGGTCGAGTATATTTATCAAAGGCTCAACTATATGATGCTTAGTGAAGCACAAATATCACCCAACGGATTCGGTTCGCTTCCGCGAAACTTCAGTATCACCGACCCCAGTTCGAGACCGTATAAAGCCAATGATCATAATGTTTTTGCGAACTTTCAGAAAAAGATAAACAAAAACTGGTCTTTTACCGGTCAACTATCGGAAATTAACAGTCAATCGGCAGGAACTATATTCTGGGTTTACGGGAAAAACGAGATCAACCCGAACATCCTTGACAGGTATTATGTTTATGATGGCATGAAATACAATATTTTCTCGGCACAAGCTTTTACTCAAGGTAATTTCTCTACAGGAGAAGTAAAACATTCTTTCCTTGCCGGAATCGACTTCAATCACAAACACAACAAAACACAAGATACATGGAATACTGCATCGACTATTTACCCATTGGATATAACCAATCCGGTATATGCAAATGTGATTAACAATAACGGCACAGGTGGAGATTTTGATTCCGAAAACCAAATTAACTCTCCCGAAAATCTAACCGACAGTAAGCTTTACTACACTTCGTTTTACGTTATGGATGAAATTGGTTTACTACATAACAAACTTAAAATTAACGGAGGGATACGGTTAACTCAATTTGAGGCAGACTTTAATCAATACGGAGAAAAAACCGATGCTTCGGATTGGATACTAACACCGAGAATTGGAGCTAATTATCTGCTCACAAACTCATTCAGTATATACGGGCTGTACGACAATACATTTATACCGCAAGCAGGTATAGATTATCAGCAAAACCCATTAAAACCTATCCGAGGGAAGAGTTTCGAAGCCGGACTGAAAAAGGATTGGAACAACAAGGCACTGAATACAACACTCTCGGTTTACCATATTACCCGCAGTCAAAACATAGTGAAAGATCCCGTTAACAATGATATTTATCAATCGGGTGAAAACGAATCGAAAGGGATAGAGTTTGACCTTAGAGGACAAATCGCAAAAGGTCTAAATGTCATAATAAATTATGCATACACGGACTCGAAAATCACAAAAGACGACAAAAATCCGTCTTTAGTAGGCAAACCGACTCCGAACCGTATCAGGCATATACAAAACACTTGGCTCGATTATGCACTACCATTCAAAAAAGTAAAGGGTTTTAGCCTGTCTTTAGGATACCAATACATGGCTGGCAGAGCCGAAAGATTTACATCAAGTGATCCTCAGGATCTAAAAGACTTTTTCAGACTGGACGGAGGTGTATCGTATTCCAAAAGAAAATTCAGTATCAACCTTATGGTAAATAACATTTTGGATAGCCACCAGTATTCGACGGCATGGAAAAGAAATGACATGTATTATTGGGTGCAATTGCCACCGGTAAATTATCGCTGTTCGATTACCCTAAACTTATAATTGAAGGTATAGTTTATCAATATGGGAAATTACAGTTAAAAAATAATATTGAAACACTTTCTATAAATTGAAAATATGATGCGCCTGCTTTATTTACTCATAGGAATGATCTTTGTTACGAGTTGCAGCAACTCTACCGACAAAAGATCCGAAAATACCAAAGAAATATCGGTCACCGATATTCAGGGAAATGAAATACATATTTCTAAACCTGCCGAACGCATAGTATGTCTGTTCGACCCATCGGTAGATGTTATATACATGCTTCAAGCACAAGATAAGCTGGTAGGTATTCCGGCTGAAACTTATTTCGATAACGAGCTGTATGACTATTACAAACATATCGACTCACGCATTCTAAACAAACAACTGGCAACACCGGGCAGCAACGAGCTTGCTAATTTAGAAAGCATCATACAACTAAATCCCGATTTGGTTATTGCCCAGCAATTACCTGAAAGCATTGTAAGAACGCTTCAACAAATGAATATTCCTGTATATATTGCAGCGGCTGCCAGATACGATGATCTCAAAAAGGAAATGAAAGATATTTCGCTCCTTATCGGAAAAGAAGAGAGAGGCAAACTGTTAATTACTTATGCCGAGAATAAAATAAAAGAACTGGATGAGCGCACTTCTTCCAAAAAAGACTCACTGCCAAAAACTGTATACTTCACGTGGGCTAATGGTCGCATTTTTTCGACCACAGGACGCAACAGCATGATGAACGATTGCCTCGATTTAGCTGGCGTGGAAAATGTTTGCCCATCGGAAATAGATAAACCCAACATCAATCCAGAAACACTTATCGAATGGAATCCGGATATGATTGTTATGTGGAATGATAGTCCCGATTTATTTTATAATAAAAAGGAGTTGAATGGGATAACCGCTATACAACAAAAGCAGATTCACAACCTGATACCGATGTTTTTTTACAATCCTCATACATTCAAATCGCTCTGTGCAGCAGTAGCAATTAACAATTGGGCTTACGGCTCAAAGGATAAGGATAGTAAAGAAGAAACCAAAGAAATACTGTTAGAGCTTTATGGTGAAAATACAGGAACTGAACTTATAAAATATTTATAATGATTACAGAAATAGCAAAATACTGGGACAAACAGAGTTCCATTTGGCGGGAGGAGAAACAAGAGGCTTGGACTCTTCCCGAAACTCAATATTGGTTAAATCACTTCAAATCGCTGCTCCCAAAACTATCGGGAAATAAAGTATTGGAAGTCGGCACAGCATCAGGATATTTTGCCAATATATTATACTTGGCAGGATATGAAGTCACAGCCGTTGATCTCTCCCCTAATATGATTGACGAAGCTAAATCGGTTTCCGATAATTTAGGTACTCACATTCATTACCGGATAATGGATGCACAGGATTTACAATTCCCGAAAGATGGTTTCGATTTAGTCTTTACAAGATTAATGACATGGACAACTCCCGATGTGGAAAAATTTTACTCGGAAAGTTTCAGAGTATTAAAATCGGGTGGAATGCTTCTCAACTTCGACGGTGATTTCGGCGATATGCAATTCAGTCAAGAAGGACACGAAAAATATCCTGCAGGAATCATGGAGCAAGCCAATGTGATCAAAAGCAAGTTGGATATCAGCAAGCACAGCCGTCCACAAAGGGATATTGCACTGCTCGAAAAAGTAGGTTTCAAACAAATAGCAGTTGACACAGAAGCACAAAACCGAATTTTGCGTCAGCCGGAAGTCGCTTCGTCATTATTTCAATTGACAGCTTTTAAACCCTAATATAAATTACCGCATAAATACACGATCTCTTGAGTAAAAAAATTGCAAATATATTATGCTTCGGCTTACCTCTGCCCATGCTGATCATATCCTTATTTATAGGATCGTCGGCACAAGTCAACGCATTTGATTATCTGCCACTATTATATAAAAAAATCATGGACATCGGCTTGAACATGGACGAAGCTGCACGTTATCAGATGATCTCAAATATACTTATCAATGTAAGGATGCCACGTATTTTGTTGACTTTTCTGGTGGGTGCTGCCCTTTCGACATCAGGTGCTGTATTACAGGGAATATTCCGTAATCCCTTGGTCGATTCTTATATCTTAGGTATTTCGTCGGGAGCAGCTTTCGGAGCATCATTGGCAATTCTATATTCATTGGATTTAGTAAACACCTCTGCATTTATAGCAGGCTCACTGGCAGTTATTCTGACTTATCTGATTGCCGGTTCCAATAAACAAATGTCGACCATATCTATTGTTCTTTCGGGAATGATTATTTCGGGAGTCTTTATGGCTCTGCTCACCGTTGTACAGTATATCAGTAACCCTTATAAATTGCAAGCCATTGTACAATGGACTATGGGAAACCTGCATGCTGCATCGTGGATCGAACTCAAACGGGCTTTTCTTCCGATACTAATTTCAATAGTTATTGTTTACCTGTACCGATGGCGGATTAACCTGCTGGCACTGGGCGATGATGCTGCCAAATCGGTAGGAGTAAATCCGTCTTTCGACAAACTTATTTTAATCGTATGTGCCACACTGATGACCACTACAACCGTTGCTGTAGCGGGAATCATTAGCTTCTATGGTTTGTTCCTGCCTCACATAGTTAGGATGTTATTGGGCTCCGACAATAGTAAGTCTATCCCCGGAAATATTTTTCTGGGTGGTAGTTTTCTTCTGTTGATTGATAACTTATCGCGTGCTTTATTTGTTTTTGAAGTACCCATCGGTATTTTCACCACAATTTTGGGCGGTGCTTTCTTTGTTTTTTTAATGCGAAAAAATAAATTGAATTGGAATTGACAATGAATGCTATACAAATAAAAAACCTGCATTACGCATACGGCGACAAATGCATACTAAAAGGGGTTAATGCTGTATTTCCCGAAAACAAGTTTTCGGTATTACTGGGAATCAACGGGGGTGGAAAGTCGACCCTGTTTAAAATCATAGCCGGATTGTTGCAAGATTACCAAGGAAGCATCAGTATTTGCGGCAGGGAAGTTAACAAGCTTCGTTTCAAAGACAGAGCATCTTTGATAGGCTTTCTGCCACAATTTACCCAATCGGTCTTTTCGTTTACGGTAGAAGAAATTTTACTGACAGGGCGAACCGCCTTTTCGGGTTTTTCCCCTAAAAAAGAAGACCGTGAGCTGACTCACAGAATTCTGGAAGATTTATCGATCACCCACTTAAGGCATAAACCATACACTCAGTTATCAGGAGGTGAGCAACAGATAGTAATGATTGGTCGTCTGCTAATGCAGAATCCTAAGATTTTACTTTTAGATGAACCCACCAATCATTTGGATGTATATTATCAGCATTATCTAATGGAAAAACTGAAAGAATACTCCGAAAATAACTTCACCGTTGTCGCCATTATGCACAACCCTACTCTGGCCTTTCAGTATGCCGATCACTTTTGCTATTTACACGATGGCTGCATACATACACCCAATAATCCGGCAGAAGCAAACATTAACTTATTGGAAAAAGTATATAATATGAGCTTCATCGAATTTGTGAGGGATAATAAAAAATTCATGTTGCCTTTTGGTGAAATTGGCTAACCAACTTGTTTAAATTATTGCATTTGCGACACATTATTAATTAAAACTAAGATAGATGAAAGTAGTTCGATTTGGAGTATCCGTAGAAAAAGAAGTATTGGATTTATTAGATAACTACATAGAAGATAATAAATTTCCAAACCGTTCGCAAGCCATCCGCCATTTGATTAAGAAGGTAGAGATCGAAAGCCGAAGAAATTCCGATAAGATTGTAGGCGGCTCTATCACTTTGTCATTTGACCACCACAAAAGGGAGTTATTGGATAAAATAACAGAGATACAGCATAAGTTCCATCATGTAATTTTATGTTCTCAACACATTCACCTCGATCATGATATGTGCATGGAAATAATTGCATTAAAAGGTCAGGCTTCTGCTCTAAAAGAGTTAGCCGACGAACTCACCGCTGTTAAAGGTATCATTCATGGCGATTTAACCATTACCATGATTTCATAAAACGAAAAAACATCATAGTATTGAATACCTGAATACTATGATGTTTTTGAATTATTGTATCTTCTTCAATCTACTTTAATAGTAATTTTGGCTGACTTTAATCCCTTCGCTTGTGCTTCAAATACTAACTCACCTGCTTCTTCGCCTGCCTGAACAATAGAAGTCAATTGCCCATTGAAAAGAGGCATTTGAGGCAAATGAAACAAATCGAGGCTGGTAGGATCTCCATTTGCAGAAGCCCGGTACTTTCCATCTCCCGTTACCGAGAATTTTATTAACCGCTGATCGTTAGGACATAGATTTCCGTCTTTATCGACTACACGAACATTGATATAAGCCAGATCTTTTCCATCTGCTGATAACTGGGTTCTGTCGGGAATCAGTTCGATATGATGGGGTTTGCCTGCTGTATGGATTGTTTTTTCTTCCACAGCTTTTTCCAGAGCATCATAAGCAACCACTTTTACTTCACCGGGTTCGTAAACAGCATCCATCCACATCAAACGATAACGGCTTTGTACCGAAGAATCATTCTTGGTTTGCTTACCATAGCTTTTGCCATTGATAAATAATTCGGCACTCGGATAATTGGTATATACAAACACAGGCGTTTTTTGCCCTTCACGTCCTTCCCAATTCCAATGAGGCAGAATATGAAGTGTATTATCATTCTTGTTCCAGATACTTCTATACAAATAATATCTGTCCTTAGGTATGCTTGCCAAATCTATTATTCCAAACATCGAACTATGGTTAGGCCAAGCGTCTGTATCGTAAGGAGAAGGTTCTCCCAAATAATCGAATCCTGTCCATACAAATTGTCCCATAGTCCAATCGTGATCGTCTGCCAAAGCTAAATCGTCATCGGGCAAGTTAGACCAATCGCAATATTCGAAATCATAAGACGATGATTGATGATCGTCATATACAGCATTGGCTTTTTTCTCCACAGGAAATTTGTATACTCCACGTGAACTCACAGTTGATGATGTTTCGGTACCAAGCACCAGATTTTGTGGCAACTTATTGTATGCTTCCTCATAACGATGTACTCTATAATTAAATCCCGGAACATCCAGCATGGCTGCAAAGCCATTATTCAGGACACAAGTTACCTGATCCATACCACAAGTAACGGGACGGGTAGGATCTTCACGATGGCAGATATCTTGCAGAAATGAGGCTACTTTATAACCTTCGGGACTGCATTGTGTAGGAACTTCATTTCCAATACTCCACATAATTACACTCGCATTATTTCGATAGTTACGAATCATGTTTACCATATCGTTTTCTGCCCACTCATCGAAAAAGCGATGATATCCATTGGCACATTTAGCTATATCCCATTCGTCAAAAGGTTCTATCATCATCATGAAACCCATTTCGTCACAAAGCTCAACTAATTCGGGAGCAGGCATATTATGTGCCGTACGGATGGCATCGCAACCCATATCTTTAAGCATAGTCAATTGTCGGCGAAGTGCCGCGACATTGATGGCTGACCCCAAAGGCCCTAAATCGTGATGATTACATACTCCCTGAAATTTTCGTTTTTTGCCATTTAAGAAGAATCCTTTATCTGCAATCAGTTTTATATCCCTGATACCGAAACGTGTTGTATATTGATCGACCTTTTTGTCTTTAATATAAACACTAGATACTGCTTTATACAGATATGGTGTTTCGGGCGACCAAAGATTCGGATTATTGACTATAAAATTCTGCTCGAAAGGTTTCCCGTGATTGATTTTTAAAGTATTATCCTTAGTTGCCACCACTTTGCTATCGGCATCTAATATTTCGGTTACTATTCGCACTTCATTGCTATCGGAATTTTCAATTTCGGTTTTCAATTTAACCGAAGCATATTCTTCCGATACAAAAGGAGTGGTAATGTAAGTACCCCAAACAGGTACATGCACCTCATCGGTTACAACAACATGTACATTTCGATACAATCCTGCTCCGGGATACCATCGTGACGATTGCGGCTTATTTTCTAAACGTACCGCTAGAATATTGTCTTTGCCATCGGCGTTCAACAAATCCGTCACATCGCAATGAAACGAATTGTATCCCAATGGCCAGAAGCATGCTTCTTTACCATTTACATACACTCTGGCTTCACTCATTGCCCCATCGAAAAGAAGCGATACACGTTTCTCTCCTTTTTTGAAATGATCGACATTAAATGTATTTCGATACCAACCGATACCCACATAAGGCAGTCCGCCTGTACGACCTGTTTTTATAGTGGCTTTGGTTTCTCCATTCTGGGTGACAGCTACCTCCTGTAAATCATGCTTGCGGTCGAAAGGTCCGTATATTGCCCAATCGTGAGGAACTGTAACCGATTGCCAGCTTTTGTCATTGAAATTATTTTGTATGGCATCAGGATAATCTCCCTTACTGAATTTCCAGTTTTTTTCCAATAAAAACTCTTCCCTTGCTGTTTGTGCTTGCAGCACCGCAACGCAAAATAAGACTAAAAGGGATAAAGTTATTTTCTTCATAATATTGTGTTTAGTGAATTTTTAGAATATCCAGTAGGGGCGTATTGCATACGCCCCTACATTTTTATCGGAATGCATCCAATGCAATGGTTGGCTTGCCTTCGTCATCAAATGCACCGAGTGTATATGATTGCCAACCACCATAGGCTTGAGGCTCCCAATAAAATACACCTAATCCTTTATCGTTAGGTAATGATTTGGTTTTAGTAATAAGATCAGTTAGAAATTCTTTTGAAGCCTCGGCTTCATCCCAACTCATACCTACTTCGCAAATCATAATTTCAGAACCGTATCTGCTTATCATATCTGTCATATTAGCCAGACAACTCTTATTCATATCTTTCCAGTTTTCGGCAGTCGGATAAAGCGACATTCCAATGACATCCCATTTACCACCGTTTGCTTTCAGTCCATCAAATAACCATCTGAATAAACCGTTATCCTGCCCATTTTGAAGGTGTACAATTACTTTTGTATTGGGAAAAATTGCTTTCACGGCATCATATCCGGCATTAGTCAGTTCGGCATATCCTTTCATATTTATGTCGGCTTTGCCATCGTTCCATAACATGCCATTGCCTGTTTCGTTTCCAACCTGTACCCATTCAGGAGTTATTCCGTTCGATTTAAGGGTGCTTAAAACTTCGGTTGTATGAGCTGTTACCGCTTTTTTCAAATCGTCAAAGCTCAAGTCTGCCCAAGCAGCAGGCTTAGTCTGTTTCGAAGGGTCTGCCCAAGTATCGCTATAATGGAAATCGACCATAATACGCATACCCAGATTTTTAGCTCGGTATGCTTTTACCAAAAGATCGTCGGTATCGCACCAACCATCCGCAGGATTCACCCATATACGAAGACGGATAGAATTTGTGCCCAAGCTTTTTAAAAGTTTTATTCCTTCCATTTCGGCGCCTGCTGCATTATAAAATTTCTTACCCGATGCTTCCATTTCTGTAATCCAACTAACATCTGCACCTTTTGCAAAGGTATCGGTTGATGGGTCGGGAGTAGACGAACCGTTATTATCGTCACTGCACGAAACAAATCCGACCAATGCACACAAACCTAATCCTACTATTATTTTGTTTATTGATAATTTCATAGCTAAATATATTAGGAGGGTGACTTTGTGTAAAACCGCCCTCCGCGGTTTTACTTTATTGTATAAGTATATTTTTCAGGATTACTTAAGTCCATAGTGATGGTATAAGTACCCGGTTCGTTGATTACTATATTGGCTCCGCCGAGAGTCAATTCTCCATCCTTATTATCATCGCCATACGCCATTGCCCAATCGCCATTTGCCAATATTTGGATACCATACAAAGTGGTGGTAATATTACAAGTGATAGTCCACAGTTTTTTAGCAGAATCATACGTCATCGCATTGGCAGTCGGACTCCATCCGTTAAATTCGCCTGTAACATAAAAGCCTGTGATTGCTGTTTTACTCCACTTCATGGTATTGGTATTTGCTTTAAGCAGAAAATAGCCACCTTCTTCGAACCAAATATTCCATTGATCTTTACTATCATCAAGAGCATAAAGGTCAGTTGGAGACGATCCATAAGTAATACCCGAAGTACTGCTCATTTCGGTTGTGAATTTAAAGTTATTCCATTGAGCAGCTTCAACAAAGCCTTCATACTCACCGTTTCCGGCACGAGAACATACTTTAGTTGTATATTTGTCCCATCCTCCACTCAAATCTCCCGGCATGTATAAGAATGCAATTTCCTCATAAGGAGTAACTGTCAATTCAATCACATTACTGAATAAAGGTTGTATATTAGCTGCAATAGAAGATTTTAGCCGTATAAAGATAGTAGCTGCTTTACCTGTTTCCAAACCCAGACTCAACGCCAAAGAGTTTAGAGCCTTACCTGTGTATGATTTAGAACTGGATGTTTCGACCACTTCTTTCACTTCGCTAAATGTATTCTGAGTTGAAAACTGAAGTGTAGTTGTCAATGCTGTTGCCGAAATACCATATCTTTCTGAATAGGTATTCTGCAATTGCCCTGCATCCCACATCAATGAAAAAACTAATTTCCCACTATTTTCATTCGATAATACAACATTAGTTGCAGTTGCTTTCAATTCGGCTTCCTGAAAGCCCGAAAGTACAACCCTATCTCCGTCATTCTCGCAGGACATACCCAATAAAGTAGCCAGCAATAAGAATATATATAAATTTAAAGATTTCATAATGTTTCGTTTTAAAATTTTGAGGTTCAGACTTACTTAATAGCCATCGTTTTGTATCAGATTAGGATTTGCGGCTAAATCTGCTACAGGCAAAGGATAAAGATTATACTTGTTATCAGTAGCTTTTCCATCCCGTACTCCGCCTTTCCATTGCCAGATATAAGAAGAACCTGTGAACTTTCCAAAGCGTATCAAGTCGGTTCTGCGTGTACCTTCCCAGAATAGCTCACGACCTCTTTCTGCCAGAATAAAATTAAGAGTCAGATCATCAGAGGTTATATTTCCCGAATCGTTTCCATAAGCTCTTTTTCGTATCAGGTTGATATAATCTAGAGCCTGAGCTTTACTTCCGCCTGTTCCGCCTCTTACTACAGCCTCAGCATACATCAAATATACATCTGCCAGACGAATCATCGGAAAATCCGTATCCACCAATCCTTCGGCAAAGTTCGAGCCATTTTGTCCTGTCGATGTTTTATTGACAAACTTCACAATAGAATATCCTTGTGTTTGAATAGTCGGATCATCAATGTCCAACGTTTGTCCTTCTGTAAAGAATGCACCCCGTTTATCGGTCTTTCCCGTTACATCATTAAACAAGCCCACAAATTCTTTACGGGTACGAATACTTCCCCAACCCGATTGTACTCCATAATTGGAAGCAACCATAGCTCCTACGATAGGTCCCGAAACCATATAGGTGGTCGATCCCCAAGTAGTTATTTTTTGTCCATCCGCTTGTATCGGATATATAATTTCATTTGTTCTCAGATTATTATCCGCTTTAAAGAGGTTAGCATAAGTAGGCTCCAAGCTATATCCTCCGGCAATAACTTTAGAGGCATAAGTAATACATTCGGTATTTTTATCTGTGCCTATATACACTTTTGCATTCAGATACAGTTTTGCCAATAACCACCATGCAGCTGCACGACTTACTCTACCAAATTCATTTTGCAGAGGTTCGGGTAATTGAGTTTCGATATCTTTCAACTCAGATTCTATATAGTCAAACAGTTCCGCTCTTGTTTTACGTGGAGGAAAAAACGCTCCTACAGGATCGGCTTCTGTTACAAATGGAACATTGCCATAAAAATCCAAAGCATGATAATAAACCAATGCTCTCAGGAATCGGGCTTCGGCTCGATATTTTCGTATCTCCACTTTATCAGCTTCCGCAAATCCCGAAATTCTATTTTCGGTCGCATTACGCAGAAACTCGTTGCATAGTGCCACTGTATAATAAATACGGTAATACATGGCTCCTGTCCATTCATCAGAAGAGTTCCACGACATAAATTGCACATTATTCAGGGCATCGCCCCCACCCCATGTGTAAATAGCTTCATCGGTAGGTAATTCTTGCAAATTGAAATAAATACGCATATACCCCCTGTAGGTTTGCCCTCCGAGGTCGGTATTGGCATCTCCTTTTTCTTGTCCTGCAATAGCTAGCGAAGCATATAGCTTGGCTAATACCTGTCTGATTCCTTCGGGTGTGCTATAAACCGTTTCGGATGTTTCTTCTATTCGGGGAATCTGGTTCAGATCGTCAAGGCATGATGAGAACAATCCCAGTGTCATCACCATCATACTAATATATAATAATTTTATCTTTTTCATTTCTTCAGCTTTTGATTGATTAAGTATTAGAAAGTATTTAATGGTATACTTTTAATTCATAACAGGCTCCGGTCGTTTCACTTACCAAAGTCATAAAAAGGTCTGAGACCTTAAAAATCAAGATTAACACTCAATGAGAATATTCTTGGTCGTGGATAAAACTGACTGTCAAATCCATTTAATATTTCGGGATCAACTCCTTTGTATTTTGTTATTGTAAATACATTTTGAATCAGTGCCCCTACCCTCATATTCGGACCTTTGAATACTTTACCAACATTGTATCCCAATGATATATTATCCATTTTCAGGAACGAAGCATTTTGCACATAATAATCGGAACGATATTGACGGGTTTGGAATCCTGTATTCAAAAAGTCTGTAGACAGGTTGTTTATGGCAGATGTTACATACTGCATTGTTTCCCATGCACCTAAGCTTGCCGCCATATTATTGTACACATAATTACCGATGCTGGCTCTAAGTACAAACCCCAAAGACCATTTTTGATATCTGAACTGAGAGTTGAATCCCAATAAATAATCGGGCATAGGCGAATGATAGCGATACAAGTCTTTTTCGTTGATCACACCGTCACCATTCAAATCGGCAAACATACCTTCTATAGGTTTACCACTCTCATCATATATTTGTTTGTATACATAAAACATATTGGGAGCATATCCTTCTGTAAGAATTTGTAAGCCTTGCCCTCCAACCATCGGACCGGTGTAAGAACCGGGTGAATTTGCATCTTTCACCAAAGTCAGATTTGTGATCTTCACTTTCTGATAAGTTGCATTAAAACCAAAAGACCAAGTCATATCCTTATTATCAATAGGGATAAAGTTCAAGGCAAACTCCAAACCGTTACTCTCTACATTACCAACGTTGGTAGTTGCTGTTTCCGAAAAATTTGTTCCGGCCGGAACGGCTACCGTTGCCAACAAGTCTTTCGTTTTACGATTGTAATAATCGAAAGTTCCATTGATACGGTTATTGAGGAATCCAAAATCGAAACCTGCATTATAAGAGCTTGTTGTTTCCCATTTTAGATCCGAAACGTAAGTGGTTGGACGGAACAAGTGATAAAAATTATTTCCAAACTGATATTGGGCATAGTCGTTACTTAATGTATAAATAGGCAGGTAAGAATAGTTTCCAATACCATCCTGTTGTCCTGTTACACCATAGCTTAAACGTACTTTCAAATCGCTTACTACAGGATTATCCACAAGGAAAGGTTCCTGTGAAGCTCTCCATGCTATGGCTGCCGAAGGGAATACACCCCATCTGTTATCAGGATTGAAGCGTGACGATCCGTCACGGCGGATAGTTCCTGTAAATAAATATTTAGAATCGTATGAATAATTAACCCTTCCGTAGAAAGAGATTAACACGTGTGTTTGGTCTTGTGCAGCAGAAGTACTCACAACCTCGCCGGCAACATTGGTGTTAAAAAACTGAGGATTTTTTGCTCTCCAATACTGATAATCGTATCCTCCCGTTACATCCAACGTACTTTTTATACTTTTCAGGTTTTTATTGTAGTTTAAATAACCTGTGAATAATTTATTTATCTTTTCCTGTGAATACTCATTATCGACACCTCCTACTTTATAAGAGGAAGCTGCTTCCGCCGGGATATAATTAGTACCCTCTCCTTTGGCATAATCATAACCTAAAGTAAGGTGTGCTTTCAATTCGGGTAAAAAGTGGAGTTTATAATCCGCATCCATATTTCCGATAGTTCGTTTTACCGTACTGAAATGCTCTTCCTGTAACAACAGTCCAACCGGATTCAATAAAGCACCCGTTGCCGGAATTCCTGTATTATCCAAACTTTCATAAAAACCTCCGAAAGCATCATTTCCCGAATAAACGGGCTGAGTGGGGTTAAATGCTGCCGCATTCCAGATAGCAGTAGTATTGGCAAAACTATTTTTATTGACAGACCCTTTTACATTGAAATTAAATTTCAGATGGTCTTCAAGAAATGAAGGGCTTACCACTGCACTTCCTGTATAACGTTTCGTATTATCGGTTCTCAAAATACCATCCTGGTCATAATAGCCTACTGAGAATCGAAACGGAACTGTTTTTGAAAAACCTCCTGCAACACTAAGATTATTGTCTGTTCCGAAAGCTGTTGTATAAATCTCATCATTCCAATTAGTAGAGTAATCTCCCAATAAGCTTTTTTGCTGAGTATTTCCTCGTTCAGTTATCAAATCTCTGAATTGTTGAGGAGAAAGAGTTTCCGCAACCCTTGTTTTATTCTGCAACGAAAGAGTTGAGCTGAAACTAACGTTCAACTTATTGGATGATCCTTTTTTAGTAGTTATGATGATAACCCCATTAGATGCCCTCGATCCATAAATTGCCGTAGATGAAGCATCTTTAAGAACGCTCATACTTTCGATATCATTGGGGTTAATCAAACTCAGGAAGTTGCTACTATTACCACTGATGCCTCCGCTTTCCAAGGGTACTCCATCCAATACAATCAAAGGATCGTTGCTGGCATTAAGGGATGCACCTCCACGAACACGGATGGTGCTTCCTGCTGAAGGCGAACCACTGTTCGACATAATCTGAACACCGGCTACTTTTCCGTTTATCAATTGCTCGGGTGAATTAATCAATCCGGGGTTGAAGTCTTTAGTTCCTACGCTGGTAACTGTACCTGTAAGGTCTTTTTTGAGTTGTGTACCATAACCCACCACAACAAACTCTGCAATCTGTTGAGATTTGGGTTGTAACTGAATATTTACAACATTTTTGCCGTTTGTTGCTACCGTTTGTGCATCGTAGCTCAGAAAAGAAAACTCCAATTCGGTCTTTCCATCGGGCAAGACTATCGAATATTTTCCGTCTATATCCGTAACCGTACCCAATGTTGTACCCACCACTTTTACCACGACACCAATCATGGGTTCTTTAGCTTCGTCAATCACTGTTCCGGTTATCGTTTTACTCGCCTGTAAGCTTTCTTGCTCTATGGGGCGAGGTGTTGCATTTACAACCAATGGCACTAAAATCAATAGTGCTATTATGGAGTGTAAATGAACAAGTTTCTTCAAATTAATACATCTCTTCATGGTTTAAATATGTTTTAAGATAAGGTTTTGTTCTTATAGGGATAATCCCCACATTTTTAATGACAACGTTCTATGGTCATTATACTTTCCAAAGTGGTAAAAAGATATGCGAGCTCATTCTATCCATACGCTTCCCAATTCTATATTTGCTTTTTCGGTTATGTTATTTGTTGTTGATATTTGCAACATTTCTATGTCTCCAATTTTGAATGGTATTTGAGTATCAGGAATAAAAGTCCGCTCTAAAAAAGTCGGATAAGGAGACGGCAGTAAAGTTGTTACATCTTGTTTCAAGTCTGATAATCTAACCCTTATCACACCTTTATCGTTTAAAGAAACTTTCGATGTATAAGTGAATCCGTTACTAGTTACAAAACCAATTTTCAAATTGTCTATACCTTCTGTATTTTTAATATCGACACATACATATTTGGCTTGTTGTAAACACTCTCTTCTAGTTGAAACGTAATCCCTTATATATTTTCTCCAAAAGAAACGTGCGTCCGAGTCTTTTACTTTGAAATCAAATTTTAGTGAATTACTTTCAGTTAAATTACTCACATTTAATCTTCGGGTTATATAAGATGTTTCGGGTATTCCATACGTTTCAATATCGCTATACTCATCTGTGATCTTTACCAATTCAATTGGACTGGTGGGCGACACTACCCTACTTTCGTAATATTTAGACTGATAGAAATTCCAATCAAGAGGGTTTCCTTCTAGACCTGCGGGAAATGTATAATTCTTACCTCCACTGCATACTATAATATTGTACCTGAATATTCCTTCGCGAACCATCTCAGCAGGAATGGTTGCTTCGTAAGTATATCCATGTGTACGATTCATTTTTATATATGGATTTTTATCAGACCAAAATGATACTTTATCTGTATATATAATCACCGAATCGGGGAATGCAGGTCCTACAATATTGGCTTCTATCTGTAAAGATTTATCAGCTTCTATTACTTTATCAGGATGATGAACTACTGAGAAAGTTTTGGCACGTGCTTCGGGTGCTACATATTCCCCTAAAGTGATATTCTTCCACTTAGTATTTGCAGACCATTGGTTTTTAGGTGTATAATTTACCAGAGTAAGCAAATACACTCCCGGTTTTATAGCAATGCTTGTTCCGTTGGATGCTTTATTCAAAGTGTTTCCTTTGTTAATAGCCGCTACTTTAAAATTTTCACCCAATTGAGGTAATTTAATATCCATATTCCATTCGTTCCAAGCAATGGTTACCACCTCTTTATCCAAAGATGGTTTTTCGAAAGGGTCTTGTATCTGAACTGCATCGGGCATTACTTCCAATCGCCAAACTCCATCTTCTAATTGGTCTATAAAATAAGCTCCTGTTCCTTCGTAAGTAATAATGGGAGAACTTCCACATCCGGCAATCGATTTCAATTGCTCGGGAGCAATCGGTTTAGATATAGTGTTATTGGAATAGAAAAACTTATCGCCACTGTTCAATACACTCAAATCCTGTAAATAACTCACTTGAAATTTGTCGAAAATTGTGTCCTGCGGATATGTATTAAATTTCTGATTTCGGGGTATCGAATAAGCTACTTCGGCAGCTATTTTCATACTGATAGCCTTATTCGGCGTGTATGCCAAGTTCAGAAAATGAGTCTGATATTCGGTATTAGCCCACGCCATATCAATAGGGTCATAAGCAAATTGAGTAATCCACTGAACCCCCTCGCTTCTGAATGTACGAGCCATGGCAGGGTACATATACGAATAGGTAATATCAGCAGGATCGAACTCATATACAGCTTTAGCCTTTTTGTCGAAGTTCTTCAAATTAGAGAAAGGGATATTATACTGATCTACATAAGGCAGGAAGTTTCCTTTGCGTGTATGCCCTGCAACCAATCCGATAGGATACCACTGATAGGTAGTGCCTTGTATATCGGTTTTGTAATAAGCTTCTACATGCGACATATTATGGCTCACATTATAAAATACGGGCTTCTTATTTCCTGCTTTTTTGAGTGCTGCCAGCATCTTGTTTATATATTCTTCGGTTTGGGCAGGAGTTCCCGAATGGCAAGGCTCGTTATTAATCTCAAACCCTATTATAAACGGATCGTCTTTATACGATCGTTTGGTATATGGGTTTAAGTGTTTTACCAATTGCCCGATATAATTCTCCTGAGCTGCAATAGCTTCGGGATTGTTATGTATCTGGCATTTATCATAGAGATAGGTAAATGCTCCTGTATTCTGATTTCGTTCGGGATAACCATTGCCAAAATTGGTCATGGTAGTAATCAATATGCGAATGTTTCGTTCTTTTAATTTTGAGATCAGATAATCCAGCAAGTTCAGGTGATCGTTTTCTAAAAGTTGTCCTTTAGCATCCGAAATCTCAACGTCCCACACATGTATGCGATAGGCATTGAATCCTAATCGGGATAGATGATATACATCTCTATCAATGGCTTCTTTACGATCTTTACCCAGATAACCCATCGCCCTGTAAGCATGGGCAAAAGGTAACGTATAATTCACACCATAAAAAGATGCTTCTGCACGAGAGTCCGACCATCGCATGACTCCGTGTTTATCTATATAAATAGTTGCAATTTTATCCTCCTTCTGAGCAAATGTCGGATATGAGAATAGCAAGCACATTAAGGTTATAAAAAAAACTTTCATGGTATATTTCGTATTAACGGTTTTAGATCAGGCTCGAATAATAGCAAATATAGGCTCTAACAACCATTAATGACCGTCACAAATTGGACATAAAAGGACATAAAAAGGACATGAGACAGATTTAACCTATTGAGAACTTATACCCTGTTCCGCCTAATGAAGAGGCGCAATGTTACGACCTGCAAAATAAATGTTACAAATAAGGCAGCAGAAGTTTCCTGCTCTAAAAAGTGTGTAACAAGAATCTTTTGAGCGTTATTGTACTCGCTCTACATTTGCATATCATCATATTTCTATCATATTATGCAGAAAATTTTAAAACTAATACTGGTTACGACTATCGGTTTTCAATTTACCCCTTTAGCGACTACAAATGTTCAGGCACAAACTAATCAGGCCAAATTTGATTATTTTGAGTACAAAGGGAATGACAGCCGATTTAATCGAAAAATTGATCCGAAAAATGAGTTTTTTAACCCGATTGTCAGTGGATTTTATCCCGACCCCAGTATCTGTCGCAAGGGAAACGACTATTACATGGTACATTCTACTTTTTCGTACTATCCCGGAGTCCCCATTTTGCATAGTACCGATTTGGTGAACTGGACGCAAATTGGTTTTGTATTGAACCGTCCTTCGCAACTCAAACTGGATGGTATCCGGCTATCAGGTGGAATATATGCACCCGATATACAATATAACAAGCACAACGATACTTTCTATATGATAACTACCAGTGTAGACGGTATTGGTAACTTTATAGTAAAAACCAAAGACCCTAAGCTGAACGATTGGTCTGAACCTATACCGCTTCCCAACGTCGGAGGAATAGACCCCTCTTTGTTTTTTGACGATGATGGCAAAGCATACATTATACATAACGATGCACCCGAAGGAACTCCCGAATGGAACGGGCACAGGGCAATATGGATACATGATTATGACACACAAACCGACAAGACATTCGGAGAGCGTAAATTATTGCTTGACGGAGGTGTAGACCGCAGTAAAAAACCTGTTTGGATAGAAGGCCCTCATATCTATAAAGTAAATGATAAGTATTATCTGATGGCTGCCGAAGGAGGCACAAGTGTAAATCACTCGGAAGTAATACTTCGTTCCAACAATGTAAAAGGGACTTATGTTCCTTATGAAAACAACCCGATCCTCACCCAGCGAGACATGGCAGAACCTCGTCCTGATATAGTAACCAGTGTAGGACATGCCGATTTAGTAGAAACTCCCACTGGAGAGTGGTACGCCGTATTTTTAGGATGCCGCCCTTATGAGGGAAATCATTATAATACAGGACGTGAAACGTTTCTGTTGCCTGTAAAGTGGAAAGACGGCTTTCCAATAATTCTGGAGAAAGGGATTCCGGTTCCCACTGTTGTGAAGAAAAAAGGGCTTGCCCCGAATGGTACAAACTTTTTCTCAGGTAATTTTACTTGGAAAGACGATTTCGAACTGAATACGTTGGCTAAAGAATGGTCATTTATACGTACACCACGTGGCGAATGGTGGCAATTGAAAAATGGGAACCTTATACTAGACGCTATACCCCGAAGTATTTACGATGTGGATAATCCGGCTTTTATTGGCCGCCGTCAGCAACACCTTGTTTTCGAGGCTGAAACAGAAGTACAGTTTATACCTGAAAACTCTCATGATCTCGCAGGACTGGTGTGCTATCAAAATGAAGCATTTAATTTTGTTTTTGGGAAAACAATAGATAATAATAAAGAGGTACTGGTTGTGGATCGTTGCGAAAAAGAAAGAAAGCGCATAGCTCAAATTCCGATACCTGACGAATATATACAAACCCCTGTAAAATTAAGGATTACAGGAGACAATGATAAATACAGCTTTTTCGCCTCTTTCGATTCAGGAAAGACATGGCAAACGGTTGCCGAGAATATAGATGCAAAGAATCTGAGTACACAATCGGCAGGAGGATTTACGGGGGTAATGATTGGGATGTATGCTTCTTCGGCAAATGTAATCCCTGCCTTGAAAGAAGTGTATAAAGATGATTTTCAAATGGGTGTTGCTGTATCGATGAATCACCTTGCCGGTCAGGAAGCTGCCATGATAAAGAAGCACTTTAATAGTCTAACAGCAGAGAATGATATGAAACCAGTCAATTTATTGGTAAAGGGTGGCGGATACAATTATAAAAATGCCGATCGTATTGTCCGTTTTGCTCGTGAGAATAATATGAAGCTGCGCGGACATACTCTTGTTTGGCATAATCAGACGCCCGAATGGTTTTTCTTAGACGATAATGGCAACCCTCTTGATTCAAGTGTATTATATAATCGCATGGAAAATTACATGACTGATGTAATGACTCATTTCAAAGATGATGTGTATTGCTGGGATGTAGTAAACGAAGCATTATCTGACAAGCCCGATGAGTTTTACCGGACAGACAGCCCTTGGTATAAAGCTTGTAAGGAAGCATATATAGAACGTGCTTTTAGAACAGCTCATCGTATAAACCCCAATGTAAAGCTATTTTATAATGACTATAACCTTGTTCAACCTCAAAAACGAGAGAAAGCATATCAATTGCTTAAACGACTGAAAGAAGCAGGTGTACCTGTTCATGGAGTCGGTATGCAAGGACATTGGAGTATGCAGGACATTACACGTGAAGATATTCAAAAATCGATAGACATGTTTTCATCTCTAGGACTTGACATTCATATTACAGAATTAGATCTCACTGTTTACACGACATATCACGGCGAAGGAGCAAAAAATCAGGTAAAAGAAACCCGTGCATGGACTCCTGAGCTGGCGAAACAACAAGCTGATATGTACAAAATGATATTTGAAGTGTTACGTGCCAATAAAGGAAAAATCAGCAGTGTTACTTTCTGGGGGCTCGCTGATAATTATACGTGGCTGCACAACTTTCCTGTTCCCAACAGGCATGATTATCCGATGGTTTTTGACAATGATTTAAATGCAAAACAGAGTTTTTGGAATATAGTGGAGTTTTAATTGTTTATTCAGGTTTATGTTTTTGGTAGTAGCGGTTATCTATACGGATAACCGTTATTTACTTAATGACAAAAAGTGATATAAATTATTTTTTATAGATATATTTAGTTTGATTTTTGGTAAAAAGCAGACTAAACTGTTTTTCTTTCGTTACAAACCTTTACCTTTGTTTTATGTGAAAAAATTAACTGTTACATTATTATGATTACAAGAAAAAAGGTAATGTTATTTTTATTATCTGTGGTCTTCTTCTTACCACAGGTATTGGCTCAAGAAGCACGTTTATTGCGTTTTCCGGCAACCAATGGTCAGGAAATTGTATTTTCGTATGCCGGCGATTTGTATAAAACATCCATCAATGGTGGTGAAGCTCAACGCTTGACTTCTCATGTCGGATATGAGATGTTTCCTAAATTTTCGCCCGATGGTAAAACAATTGCCTTTACAGGGCAATACGATGGTAACACCGAAGTGTTTACAATACCCTCATCTGGAGGAGAGCCTCTTAGACTGACATATACTGCAACCAACAGCCGCGATGATATCGGAGATCGTATGGGGCCTAATAATATTGTTATGGCATGGACTCCCGACGGCAAAAACATTGTGTATCGCAATCGTATAAGCGATGGATTTACAGGTAAACTGAAACAGGTAAGCAACCAAGGTGGACTGTCGGAAACTATTCCATTACCCGAAGGTGGCTTTTGCAGCTATTCGCCTGATGGTAAAAAGCTAGCTTATAATCGTGTAATGCGTGAATTCCGTACATGGAAATATTATAAAGGAGGTATGGCTGATGATATCTGGGTGTATGCCCCTGCTACCAAATCAGTTGAAAATATAACGAATAACGACGCACAGGATATTATGCCTATGTGGATTGGTGATGAAATTTATTTTATATCGGATAGAGACCGTACCATGAATATTTTCGTTTATAATACGAAGACTAAACAAACCTCTAAAGTAACCAACTTCACGGAGTATGATGTGAAATTTCCCACATATCATGGTAATACAATTGTATTCGAAAACGGCGGATATATCTATAAGCTGGATGCCGGAAACAAACAGCCGGTGAAGGTTGATATTACACTGTCTTCGGATAATATTTATGCACGTAGCGAAATCAAGAATGGAGAGAAATATATCAGTGCTGTAAGCCTGTCGCCCGATGGAGAGCGTCTTGTTGTGACAGCTCGTGGAGAAGTATTTAACCTTCCTGCCGATAAAGGTGTAACTAAAAATATGACACGATCTCCCGGCGCACATGATAGAAATGCACAATGGTCGCCCGACGGAAAATCCATTGCTTATATTTCGGATAAAACAGGCGAAACCGAATTGTACATACAAGATGCAACAGGATCAGATCCTGTACAGCTAACCTCTAACAATGACACTTATATACGTGATTTCAGTTGGAGCCCCGACTCAAAATCAATAGTATATACAGACCGAAAGAACAGAATTAATTTATTGAATGTTGCAACAAAACAAAAAACAGTACTATTAACCGATCCGGTAAGTGAGCCCCGTGGTGTTTCTTTCTCGCCGGATAATAAATGGCTTGCTTATACACGCACCGAGTCTAATGAGTTCAATGTAATATATCTATTCAATATTGCAGAGAAAAAAGAAACTGCTGTTACAGACAAATGGTATGAATCATACAGTCCTGTTTTCAGTAAAGACGGTAAATATCTGATATTTGCTTCGGCACGTGACTTTAATCCAATCTATGGATCTAAAGAATGGAATCATGTATATCCCAATACCAATGGCATTTATATGACTCTTCTATCGAAAACAACCCCTTCGCCTTTCTTAGAGAAAGATGCAGAAGTTAAAGTGGATAATAATGCTACAAAATCGGATAATACTGCCGGTTCTAAAAAAGCAGGAGCCGAAAAGAAAGATTCTACGAATATTGTAAAAATAGACTTTGACGGAATCACAGACCGTATTATCAAATTACCTCTCGAACCCTCTAATTACTGGGGATTTTATTCGGATGGAGCCAAAGTATACTATAACAAAGGTGGATCGGCCTCGCTATTTGATCTGAAAACTCAGAAAGAGGAGACCATCGCAGAAGGAGCTTCGATTTATATCGAAAACTACGATAAAAAGGCACTGTTCTTAAAGAATAAACAAATATATGTAACTAATATTCCAAATGGAAAAACAGAGTTAAAAGACCCTGTTAATCTTTCGAATATGAAGATTACAACTGATTATCCTCAAGAATGGAATCAGATATTTAATGAAGCCTGGCGTGTGTACCGTGATGGATTTTATGTAGAAAATATGCATGGTGTAGATTGGAAAGCAATCAAAGAAAAGTATGCCGTTCTTTTACCTTATGTAAAAAACCGTCTTGATCTTAACTATATGATTGGGGAATTGATTGGGGAATTGAACTGCGGACACGCATACGTTAACCCCGGAGAAGTAGATCGCCCCGAACGTATCAGTACAGGATTATTAGGTGCTGAAATATCGAGAGATAACAGTGGCTTTTTCCGTATCGAGAAGATACTTCAGGGAGCGTCTTGGAGCAAGAATCTTCGTTCGCCATTAACTGATGCCGGTATAGATGCCAAAGTCGGAGACTTTATTGTTGCCATCGATGGAATCCCCACTAACAGCGTGAACGATATGTATTCGCTACTTGTTGGAAAAGCAGGTGTACCTACCGAAATTTCATTAAATAATAAAGCCCAACTGGCAGGTGCACGTAAAATAGTAATCACTCCCCTAGCCGAAGAATATTCATTGTATCATTACGAATGGGTACAAAATAACATTAAGAAAGTAGATAAAG
Organism: uncultured Dysgonomonas sp.; assembly: GCF_934668725.1. Classification (GTDB taxonomy): domain Bacteria; phylum Bacteroidota; class Bacteroidia; order Bacteroidales; family Dysgonomonadaceae; genus Dysgonomonas_A. The sequence goes on along the minus strand of NZ_CAKUOF010000013.1, from coordinate 28,393 downwards.
CCTCCAACGGTAAAATCGGTTATATCTATATTCCTGATATGGGAGTGGAAGGATTAAATGAATTTGCTCGTTATTTTTATCCTCAATTAGATAAAGAAGGTTTGATTATTGATGATAGAGCAAACGGAGGGGGTAACGTATCACCCATGATTTTGGAACGTTTGGCTCGTGAACCTTATCGTTTGACCATGCGCCGTGGTTCTACTCATATCGGTACAGTTCCGGATGCAGTTCAGGTAGGGCCTAAAGTATGTCTGATTAATAAATATTCGGCATCCGATGGTGATCTTTTCCCTTGGGGATTCCGTGCCTTGGGCTTGGGTAAACTTATAGGTACACGCACTTGGGGCGGCATAGTCGGCATATCGAGTTCTTTACCATTTATTGATGGTACGGATATACGCGTACCATTCTTTACCAGCTACGATGCTAAAACCGGAGAATGGATTATCGAGAATCATGGTGTGGATCCTGATATCGTAATTGATAATGATCCTGTTAAAGAATGGAATGGAGAAGACCAACAATTGAACAGAGCAATTGAAGAGGTTATGAAAGAGCTTAAAAACAGAGAACCTCTCAAACCTGTACCTGCTCCCAGAGTATGGAATAAGTAGTACAATAGAAAATATCATATATAACAGGCTTGCATAAGAATGCAAGCCTGTTTTTTATAAAAAGCTCATAGAAATTAATTCCTGATACCCTTTCTCTGAAACGTTATAAGTAATTACTTCATGGTTTCAATCAATAAATAATATCGAACAAAATTTTGTTTTACATTGTTTTAATTACAATGAATGTATTTTTTACAAGAATCATTGTTTAAATAAATATTTAATTAAAACAATTATATTATGGAAGGTTATGGAATTATCTGGTCAATAATTATTGGCGTTTCGGCAGGAGCTATTGCCGGTTGGTTAATGAAAGGTAATGGATTTGGCTTCTTTATTAATTTAATAATAGGTCTGGTTGGTAGTGTTTTAGGTGGATGGTTGTATGGACTGTTGGGAATTACCGCAGGTGGCATTATCGGAACACTCATCATGTCGGTAGTAGGAGCAGTTGTTCTGCTATGGATCATATCGCTTTTCCGAAAGAAGAATGTCTGATACATTCAAAATATAAAAAGAAGAGTTCAAAAATAGAATCTCGACAAATACAAATTAGCAATACGGAAGGCAGATATTTCTGCCTTCTTCCATATAAAATTGATTCTTTACCCATACAAAGATTAAAATAATTGAACTTATGAAAAATAGAAATTTATTAATCGGTTGTTCGGTATTAGCAGTGGGGGCAACTTTGGCTTTTGCTCTCAGTTCGTGCAAAACAATCCCCAAAGGAGTTGTGGCTGTAAAACCATTCGATAAAGATAAATACCTGGGGAAATGGTATGAAATAGCACGTTTGGATTTTCGCTATGAGAAGAATATGAACAATACAACTGCCGAATATTCTGTAAATGAAGACGGAAGTATTAAAGTCGTCAACAGAGGATATAATTACGTAAAAAATAAAGAACAAGAAGCAATTGGCAAAGCTAAATTTGTAGGTTCACCGGATGAGGCAAAACTCAAAGTTTCGTTTTTTGGTCCATTCTATGCCGGCTATAATGTAATTGCTATTGATTCCGATTATAAATATGCTTTGGTGGCAGGTAAAAGTCTTAAATATTTATGGATACTTTCTCGAAAACCAACCATGCCCGAAAAAGTAAAACAAGCCTATCTCAAGAAAGCAGAAAGTTTAGGGTATGATGTTTCTCAACTGGTTTGGGTAGAACATCGTAAATAGAATCATCTATTAAAAACCTACTATCTTAAGTTTTGCCTATTGACAATTGTTGTTAATTGACATCAAAGTAAATAATATATGGACTATCTTTATATGCCGGAAGGTGCATAAAAGGATAGTCTTTATATGCTTAATGACTTAATAAAAAAGGTCTTTGACCTTATAACCAATAAATAAGAATAGAAAATGTTGAATATAGGATGCCATTTGTCAATATCGAAAGGCTTTGAAGCCATGGGTAAAGATGCACTAAGCATCGGTGCAAATACTTTTCAGTTTTTCACTCGTAATCCTCGTGGAGGCAGTGCAAAAGCAATAGACCCGAAAGATGCCCAAGCTTTAGCTCAATTAATGGAAGCAAATAACTTTGCCCCCATATTGGCACATGCACCATATACTTTGAACCTGTGCTCTGCCGAACCACGTACAAGACAGTTTGGACGGGAAATGATGACCGATGATTTACTAAGAATGGAACAACTGCCATGTAAATTGTATAATTTTCATCCCGGTAGTTATACTTCACAACCTATAGATATAGCCATTGGCCAGATTATAGAAGCATTGAATAGTATTATTACTCCCGAACAAACAACTATCGTATTACTCGAAACCATGGCAGGGAAAGGCAGCGAAGTGGGGAGAACTTTTGAGGAGTTGAGACAAATATTAGATGGTATTCATTTACAGGATAAAATGGGAGTTTGCCTTGATACCTGTCACATATATGACGCCGGTTACGATATTGTAAATGATCTGGATGGAGTACTTGCTCATTTCGATAAAGTAATAGGATTAGAGAGATTATATGCCATACATTTGAATGACAGTATGAATCCTATGGGAAGCGGTAAAGACAGACATGCTACCATTGGTGAAGGAACGATAGGACTTGAAACTATGAAGCGTATAATTAATCACCCTAAACTGACTCATTTGCCTTTCTATCTGGAAACTCCGAATGAATTGGATGGTCATGCAAAAGAAATAAAAATACTGAAAGAGATGTATCAAGAAACTGAATGTGTTACAATCAAGAATATCTAATAGACACACCCTACTATAAAATATGAAGTAAATCAGAAAATTCGTAGAATTATTTCAAAAACTGCGACATAGGGTTGTCTTTATCACCATTTATTTTTGTTCCTGATAAAACAATATTTACAACAAAAATAAATGATGTTATGAAACTTAAACTACAACTGGTTTTTCAGGGAACATGCGAAGCAGCATTCAACTTGTACAAAGATGCCTTTAATGGTGAAATTGTTTTTCTATTCAGAAAAGCAGAGGATAAAAGTATTCAGGTGAACGAACAGGAAGGAAAGCAAATCTCCCACATAGTTCTAAAAACAAAATATTTCGAAATTGGAGGGCAGGATGCCGATAATGGACAAGCAGTCAATGGAGGTAATAATGCTAAGCAGGTTCTGGTATTTACCGATTTAAAAGAATTACACCGTACTTTTGATCTTTTATCTCAAGGCGGAGAGGTTATCACGCCTCTAGAAAAGACATTCTTCTCGGAAGCTATCGGCGAAGTAGTCGATAAATTCGGCATACGATGGCTTATTATGATGACTGACGACGATTATTCGGCATAAGATTGCACTTAATTGATAGTAAAGAATATATTGGAAGGAAATGACTCTTTATTTTTCCAATATATTCTATTTTTGTATAGTATAGCCAAAGGTAAAATATGAATAGAATCGACCGTTTGTCTGCTATTTTGATTATGCTTCAATCATCACCATCAGTGAGGATGAAGCAGATAACCAATCGTTTTGACATCACTCCCCGGACAGTCTACCGCGATATAAAAGCGTTAGAAGAAGCAGGCGTACCCATTGCTGGAGATTCACGCACAGGCTTTTCTTTAGTCGAAGGTTTTAAATTACCACCGCTTATGTTTACTGAGAAAGAAGCATTTGCCTTTTTGGCAGCAGAGAAGCTGGTAGACCGATTTTCGGATGCCGGCCTTAAAGAAGGGTATAAATCAGGAATAGATAAAATTAAATCGGTCATGCGATTAGCGGAGATAAAAGCTATGGATAATTTTACTGATAATGTATCTTCACTTGATCTCCGGTTTAAAAATCCGGCAGACTCTCAAAATATTTTGCAACACTTAATGAGTGAGATATTTAAACGGAAAAAGGTTCAGATCTCTTATTTTTCTTATAGCAGGCAAGAAGCCAGTATTCGAAAAGTAGATCCGATTGGTATATTTTTCTCAATGTCTCATTGGTATCTCATCGCATTCTGTAATACTAAAAAAGACTATCGGACGTTCCGAGTAAACAGGATTCAGGAGATTATTAATACAGATAAAGATTTTGAACAGGAACACCCTCCTCTAAGTTCATTATTAAAATCATTAAAAGACAAAGACAACCTACAAGAAGTAATTATTGAAGTTAGTAAAAACGACCTGTCTTTTATAGATGATAGTAAATATTATCAGGGACTAATTGCCGAAAAGGATAAAGAAGACAAAGTCGAACTACATTTTATGATCTTCTCAATAGACCGCTTCGCCCGATGGTATTTGTCTTATATTGATATTGCAAAAATTATTTCACCCAATAGTCTCAAAACCGCGGTCAAAGGAATACTCCAAAATCAAAAATAAGGAAATAGAGAATAAAAAAGGTATCTATTTGTAGGCTTTCTTTTCAGTTAAAGATTGTATCTTCTGATCGGTGTTATTTGAACTTGATCAAAAAAACTTACATTTGTAAAAATCCTTATTCTCATACCTGATGTACAGAAAATTATCTTTTAGTCTATTAGTCTTTATTTTGACCTGCATATCTCTTTGGGGGCAAAAAATAAATTATCAGGCTTTTAAGAATATCAGCTTAGGTAGCGAAGCATCTGTTGTCAATTGCTTTGCTCAAGATTCGCAAGGATTAATATGGATTGGTTCGAATAAAGGACTTTTTAGTTACGACGGCTATTCTTCACAACCTCATTTTACTACCAATGAGAAGTCAAACACATTAATATATTGTATTATACCTATAGATGACAAGCGTTTATGTTTGGGAACGGATAACGGAGTCCTTTTCTACAACTATAAAACAGATCAATACGAAGAAATACCCAATATTCAATTTCCATCGGATGTGAGGGCATTATCCATATCCAACGATATACTATGGATAGGTTCTCTCAATGGATTGTACCGCTATAATTTAAAAGATAAGAAACTCGAAAAAGTAAGTGATAAAAAGGACAGCGGCTTACCCCATAAGACAATTTACTCTATCATTAAGACAAAAGATAATACCCATTATGTGGGTACCTATGATGGATTCAGCCAATATATTCCAAGTTCCGGAAAATTTCAAAAAATAAACCTACCAACCGACTCTAGAAGAAGCAATCTGTTTGTCAATTCTTTATATGAAGATATCACACACGATTGCATTTGGATTGGAACCGAGGGAGCCTTATTCAGATATAATCCCAAAACAAAATCGGCAGAAGAAATCGGTTTCTTTCATAATAATTCGGTTAAATCACTAGCCATAGATGCTAATAACCAATTATTAATCGGAACCGATAATGGTTTATATGTGTACGACCAGCAAACAAAAGACGTTCAACACATAGTACATGATTCGCGAAATGAAAAATCACTGATTAATAATATTATCTGGGGGATATTTACCGATAAAGAGAATAATATATGGCTGGGAACTGATTATGGAATATCGCTGGCCAGATTCAATAAAATATTCCAGCCTATACCTATTTCCCAGATAACAGGAGTGGGCGACGGTAATCGTTTTTATGCCATCCACAAAGATTCACGGAATAATTTCTGGCTGGGAGGGACTAATGGACTGATCTTGACTTCCTCTTTAACAGAGGATCCGAATATTTCGATTTGGTACAGAATGGGGGATAAAAAATTTCCTATATCTCACAACCGCATCAGGCAAATATATGAGGATAAAGATCAAAATCTCTGGATAGCTACCGATGGCAGCATCAACAGGTATGATTATACTACAAAACAGTTTATACACTACAATATCATAGACAGTACACACACCTACAATTCGAACTGGGCGTACCACATGTTTGAGGATAACGATAATCGGTTGTGGATAGCTACCTGCTTGGGAGGGATATTCGTGGTAGATAAACAAAAGCTGTTAAAGTCGTCGGGGACATATATTGCCGAATATAATTTTTCGACAACCAATGGGCTTTCTGGAAATTTTATCAATCAAATAATATCCGACCACAATGGTAATACATGGGTATTATTGTACAATAATGGCATCGATAAGATTGATTCAAAAACAAAAAAAATAACCAAAATCCCCATTGAATACAGTACAAAAAATAAAAACCCCAATTACATTATTTGCGACAAAGAAGGTTTTATATGGGTAGGATTCGGCGGAGGATTAGTACGTATAAATCCTAAGGATGATACGCTGGAGTCCATACGGTTTGATGCTTTCGGGGATAGCGAAATACTATGCATGATTGAGGAGGGTTCGCATATATGGCTCTCTACAACCGATGGCATTTGGGTAGTTGATAAATATACTTACAATGTTCAAAGGCTAAATGCAACAGGAAAATCATTTACAAGTGGATATTTCGACAGTCAGGATAATAAGATTTACTTTGGGGGAGTAGATGAACTGGCAATTTTATCTCCATATATGCTAAAAGCCGAAAACTCCTATTCTCCTGTTATACTAACAGCCTTGTATATTAACGATCAATTGTATAATATCGATGGTAAGAGCATCAGGCATATGAACGAAGTAGAGCTGAATTACAGACAGAATAATCTGACTTTCGAATTTTCCGACTTAATTTATTCGCAAGAGGCCGAAAATAAATTTGTATATAAATTACAAGGGATAGACAAGGATTGGAATATTCTGAATCAAAATACAAACCGAATATCTTATTCCAACTTAGAGTACGGTAAATATAATTTACTGATAACCAAGCTCAATGCATCGGGTAAACCATCCGACATCGAATACTCTTTTATTATTCAGATTACTCCTCCCTGGTATTATACATTTTGGGCAAAAAGTATCTATCTATTACTCATAGTAGTCTTAGTAGTATGGATGATAAACTTTTTCAGGGTAAGGAACAATCTGAGAATAGAAAGAATCGAAAAAGAGAAAACCCTTGAACTATCGAATCTTAAAATAGATTTTTTCACGAATGTATCTCACGAATTCAAAACGCCTTTGAGTCTCATAATAGCCCCTATCAGCCAATTATTACTTGATATAAAAGATCCGCAGAAGAAGAAACAACTACAAGGTATACAACGCAATGCTCTGAAATTGAACTCTCTCATCAGACAAGTACTTGACTTTAACAGAATGGACAACAACACAAACTCTAATCTGATATTCTCAAATGTTGAGTTCGTTGAATTTTCAAAAAGCTTGTTTTCTGTTTATGAGGAAGGCTATAAAACGAAAAATATAACGTTCATATTCAATACCAATAAGGAGAAAATATATATACAGATAGATGTACTGAAAATAGAATCGGTACTGAATAATTTACTTTCGAATGCGTGTAAATATACATCTGACAGTGGTAGTATCACACTTTCTCTGACTTGTAAAGAGGATGAAAATATACTAGAGATATCTGTAAATGATACAGGCATCGGGATCCCTCAACAAGAAATACCGTATGTGTTTAAACGCTTTTATCAATCGTCTAAAACAGCAAAGGATAAGGAGGGAACAGGCATTGGCTTATACCTTGTAAAAGCATACACCGAACAACATGGTGGGTTAATAGCGGTTAAATCCGAAGAACATAAAGGAACCGTAATCACCCTGTCATTGCCTCTGAGAAATGAAGCTGCAACAGAAATTCAATTACCATTTGAAGATGAAGAAAACAGTAAATCAAACAAACCTTTGATTCTTATTGTAGATGATAATACCGAAATAGCCGATTTTATCAGTCAGGTACTTGCCGGTAAGTGCCGGATCGAAATAGCCCATAATGGAAAAATGGGGATGGAAATGAGCTTAAACCTTCATCCCGACTTGATTATTACAGATGTAATGATGCCTATTATGGACGGAATGGAAATGAGTCGTCGTATACGCAAAAATATCCCGACTTCAACCATTCCCATTATTCTTCTGACAGCCAAAGACGATAAGACCACCGAATTGGAAAGTATCAATATTAATGTGGACGCTTTTATCCCTAAACCGTTCGATCCTCAGATATTATTATCGAGAGTAGAGCAATTATTAAAGAGTAAACAGCAAATTGAAGATAAACTGAGAATCGAAAATATAACTATTCCTAAAGTCACCGAAGTTACATCCCTGGATGAGAAATTCTTATCTGAAATTACACAACTGATAGAAGACCGCATAGATGACTCAGATCTTAATGTAAATCTTCTTTGCTCTATCTCGGGAATCGGCTCCAAACAGGTATACCGCAAAATAAAGCAATTAACCGGTATGTCGCCAGTTGAATATATACGCTCCATCCGTATTAAAAAGGCAGCAATGCTGTTGGCTCAAAAAAAATTTACCATAGCAGAAGTGATGTATATGGTCGGATTCTCCAATCATTCATATTTCTCGAAATGCTTTCAAGCCGAATTTGGTAAAACTCCCCGTGAATATTTAACCGATCTTTAATCAATACTTTTTTTGTAGGAATTTATAGTTGAAATATATGTTCTATTAAATTTATTTTACTACGCGCAATCGAAGATTGCTTGTATTCCTTTTGTCCAAATCCACAAAAGGAATCAAAAAGTCTTTGTGCTGCGTGGCTCGCCTGTCTGACTTAAGCTTACAGGCTAAACTAAACCTACTGCCTATCGGCACGTTTAGTTTTACGCCTGCTTCGCTTGTCAGCCAATGGCTACGCCCCTGATGCACTTCGGCTGACGCACGCAAACAACCTTTGTCCGTTAGGTTCCACGACCTTGTCGGTTGCACGGAGTACCCGCAGGGCGAATGAAAGCGTTAAGAAACAAAAGGATATCAGCATTAAATGTTTTCTTTTGTTTTAGCTTTTGAGTCCGTAGCGGGTCGGGCAAAAGGTACAGTCTTGATCTTTTGTTTCGTTTTGTATCAAGGCAAAATGAAAAACAAACCCAAAGGGTGCGTTAGAATAATAGAACATTTATTTCATCATTTACATTATCAACTATCAATCAAGCTCCTGCGATAGATTCGAGTTGATATACTCCGAAGGCGACATTCCGTAAAACTCCTTAAATGAATTAGAAAAATGCGATAAATTTGAAAATCCTGTAGCATAAGCAACTTCCGAGACCGACAGTTTTTTACTTATCAATAAAGCTGCCGCCTGCTTGAGTCTTATTCCCCGAATAAAATCACGAGCCGATTGATTAGTAAGTTCTTTTAGTTTACGGTGCATATGTACACGGCTTATACCCACACTGCTTGCAAGCATTTCTACGTTTAGATCGGGGTTCGATAGATCTGCATTGATAACCTTCATCACCTTCTCTATCAGTATTTCATCAGCCGACTTCATTTCTATTTTTTCAATCTTATCTTCCTGATGTTGACTCCAGCTGAACTTACTTTTCAAGCGTTCTCTATTTGCAATCAGATTATTTATCGTTTGCTTTAATACCTCTGTATTAAAAGGCTTTACCAAATAAGCATCAGCACCGATTTCAAGCCCTTCGATCCTATCCTCGGTCTTCGACTTAGCAGTCAACAAAATAATAGGAATATGATTTATATTGATGTTTTGTTTTATTCTCCTACTAAGTGTAATACCATCCATTTCGGGCATCATTACATCGCTGATAATGAGATCGGGTTTCTCTTTTAAAATATATTCAATGGCTTCTTTGCCATTCGTGCATTCTTTTATACGATATTCAGACGACAGTTCATCTCTCATATATTGTCTTATTTCGTCTTCGTCTTCAACAATCAAAATACGGTATCTCGTCCTCGATTTTATACGCTTTACCGTACCTTCTTCAAACTTATTGCTTATTTCGGTTCTGATCGCTGTCCGATTTTCAATTAATGGCTCACTACCATCAAAAATCTGCAATTCTTCTTGATTAAAATGTCCATTACCTAAAGGCAGGCGAATAACAAAATGACTTCCCTGTTCATCGGTTCTGTTCTCTGCATAAATAATTCCATGGTGTAATTCTACCAATAAGCGTGAAAGATGCAAACCAATACCCGTACCAAAATTCGAGTTGGTATTATCGTTATTTATCTGATAAAACCGCTCGAATATCTTTTCTATTTTATCTTTATCAACCCCAATGCCAGTATCGTATACACTGATTTCAAAGTATTCTTTCAAAGGGCCTCTCGTTGAAGTATTTATACCTGTTTTAAGTTTTACGGTAATCCTGCCATTATGCGGTGTATATTTAAAAGCATTTGAGAAAATATTCAGTAATACTTTATCAAAATTATTCAGATCAATCCATACTTTCAGCGACTCATCCTCATGCTCAAATGTAAAATCAATATTGCTCTGCTTCGCCTGATACTCGAAGGTAAGCATCAAGTCTTTTATAAATCCGACAATATCCGTTTCACGACATTTAAGCTGCATTTGTCCCTTATCCAGTTTTCGAATATCCATCAACTGATTAATCAGACGTAATATTCGCTGCGAGTTTCGATAGATCATCATATAAACCCTTTGCTTCTCGACGTCCTTATTTTCCGAAATCAATTTTTCTAACGGATTAATAATTAGCGTCATTGGTGTTCTGATCTCATGCGAAATATTAATAAAAAACTGTAATTTAGCCTCACTTATCTTCTCTGCATGATCCTTCTCCATCATCTGCTGTTTGTAACGAATCCTCGAAAATAAATATCCCACAATTCCATATACAAAAAATATAAATAAAAGGGCATAAGCACCATATGCCCAGATTGTTTTATACCAAGGGGGAGTAATAATAATACGAATGGTTTTAACAGGCGAATAATTGTCATTATCGTAAGCCCTTACTTTAAATGTATATGTTCCCGATGGCAAGTTATTATAAGTGACTCTACTGATTCCGGGAGCGGTACTCATCCAATCCGAATTTAAACCCTCTATCATGTATTGATAAAATATACGCTCGGGATTAATAAAATCGAGAGTTGAAAACTCTAAGCTGAATGTATTGTCCGAATAAGACAATGTAAATCTGTCGGCATCTAAAACCGATGTAGAAACTATTTGATTTCCGCCCGATTTATCACCTCTTTTTATCGGCTGGTTGAACAGATAGAAATTCGTTAGCAAGATATCTAACTCCCGCTTTTCTTCCACTATGTCTTTCGGGTCAAAACTTGTTACCCCATTAATTCCACCAAAAAATATCCTGCCGTTGTTATCTCTAAATACTGCTCCTCGTGTAAATTCATTCCCCTGTAGTCCGTCACTTGCATAATAATTAATAAAACGATTATCCTTACTATTAAATTTGCTGATCCCATTGTAAGTACTTATCCAAATATTATTTTGGTCATCCTCCGTAATACCACATATCACATCGTTAGACAAGCCGTCTTTGGTAGTATAAGATTTTATTTGCCGGGACTGTTTATCAAAACAGTATAAGCCCGACGAAGTTCCAATCCATATTTTTCCGGCTTTATCCTCCAATAAAGACAATACAACAGTACCGGGTAATAAATTATTCCTGCCCAGATAGGGCAGGAAGGTATTTTTAGATGGGTCAAAACAACTAACTCCCTTATAATGACCTATCCAAATTAACCCATCCTTATCACAGATCATGTAGTTAACCCAATCATTCGACAATTCGTCCATCAAGAGATTATCATTCTCATTTTTAGAAGACTCGTAATGGTTCAGTTCGTTACCTTCTTTATCCAGCATAAAAAAACCTGAACCGTATGTACCTATAAGAAGATTTTTGTTTTTATCTTGAGTTATACAATACACTTTTTCGTTACTAAATCTTTTAATATATTCGCAATTTCCAGTTTTTCGGTTAAATCTGGCTAATCCATTTGCATACGAACCCAACCATATATCGCCCGCTGAATCTTCAAAAATAGAATGTATAATATTAGGAATCGAATTAGGTGAAGCCGTACGGTAGAAATGAGCAGTACGAACTCCATTATAATTTATACCGTAAATACCATCATTATCGGTACCAATCCACGTCGTACCTTCTTTATCTTTATAAATGGCAGTCACGCAGCTCGATCCGATAGAATTATTCTTGAAAGATTTATATCCGTAATAATTAAATTTATTTTCTAAAACGGGAACAAAAATTATTCCTTTCTGAAAAATCCCCAACCAAAGATTTTGATCTTTATCCTGCAAAATTGAGTGTATTTTACCTTTAGAAAAATCAAAAGGAGGCGAATTTACCTGATAATCTTCTATTATATTCTTTTCACGGTTGTACATCATCAATCCCTGTCCATCCGTACCAATATACAATTGTCCTTCTTTACTTATCATTAATGAGTTAACCAAAAACTGAGTACTTCCCTTATACAAAATCGGATCAAAAATTCGGGTATTCGGATTATATTTATTGAGTCCCTGTGTAACCGTACCTACATAAATATTCCCTTCTATATCTTCTTTTATTGACGATATACTGTTACTACTGATATCATGCGGAGCCTTAAATACAATCGTTTTTTTTGTCTTTGGATTGTAGCAATTGAGACCGTCGTTTTCGGAGCCTATCCAGATATTAAACTTCGAATCCTGAAAAATACAATTCAGGAATGTACTACTGAGAGATTTTGTCAATGCAGGATCGGACAAGACTGTATTTGTATCTTTACTCAGTATAAAAACACCTTGTCCCGAAGTGGTAAACCAAATATCACCATTATGAACTTCGATAATAGAAATTATATGGGGATGTATAAGTTTGCCCTCACGGTGTATCTTTATATCCTCAAAAGAGTCTGTAGCCCAGTTATACTTCATGAGCCCGGAAATAGTACCGACATAAAAATTTCCGGAACTATCTTCAAACAAAGTACGTACATAATTATGTCTGATCGAAGTAGGATCGCCGTCAATATGCTTGTAAATCTTAAAATTAATACCATCAAACCTATTCAACCCATATTCGGTGGCAATCCAGACAAAGCCTCTGCGATCCTGATAAATCTGATTGATAAGGCTGTTGGATAGCCCGTTGTCTGTGGAATAATATTCACGGTTTTGGGCATAAAGACCCTGATTAAAAAAAATACTTATTAATAATAATAAGATCGCCGTTTTTTTCATTGGTAACAGTATTGGTTCTTTTCATATTTCCACAACAAACCTCTCAATCTGGTAATAAATGAAAGGCCTAAAAGTTGGGGGATATTAGATTTCTTAAAATGTATAAAAGTATAACATCAAATATAAAAGAATATTCTAAATATTACAGAAAAAAACATACCTAAAGTCTCAACAAAGAGAGCTTATCGTATCGTCAACAATAAGATGTAACATGCACATAAAAAAATGTTACAAACATGCAACACATGTTACAATATCAATATAATAAGATACACTTTAGCAAATGCAATAAGTTATTTATTCATAATTTCGAAACGTTGCCTAGAATACTAAATAATACAGATTCAAGTCTCAATAGAGAATAGTGTAACACATTCGGTTCGGAGTTAGTATTTATACCTTTCAATTATTAATTTTATTACCAACATCATGAAAAACATTCTTGTTTCGAAACCCATTCGGGTTTTACTCTTATTACTCTTTATTCCTCTCTGGCTGTATGCCCAGAATATATCGGTAAAAGGAATAGTAAAAGATTCCAAAGGCGATCCGCTTATTGGTGTAAGTGTTATTGAAAAAGGAACTTCCAATGGAGTTGTCACCGATCTGGACGGACAGTACACATTGAATGTTCCTTCTAAATCAAAACTTGATTTTTCCTATCTAGGGTATATTACACAAACAGTAGATGTAACGGGAAGAACTCAAATTAATATTGTACTACAAGAAGATGTCAAAACATTAGACCAAGTGGTAGTTATCGGTTACGGAACTCAACGTAAAGAAGCTGTAACAGGTTCTGTGGCTTCAATAAAAGGAGATGCGATTCGTGAAATGGCAAGCCCCGATGTTTCGTCGGCATTATACGGGCGTCTTGCCGGAGTAGATATGTCTCAAACATCATCGAAACCCGGTGCTTCGATGCAAATTCGTATCCGTGGAACACGTTCTTTAAGTGCCAGCAATGACCCTCTTATCGTTCTTGACGGTATTCCATTTGCCGGAAAGATGAGTGATATTAACCCCAGCGATATAAAAAGTATAGACATCTTGAAAGATGCATCGGCAACCGCCATTTACGGTTCTCGCGGAGCCAATGGTGTTCTGTTGATTACCAGTAATAAAGGGCAATTGGGTGCAAAAGCATCAGTAAATTATAATGGGTTTGTAGGATTAAAAACCCTTTTTGCCAAATACCCGATGATGAATGGTGAAGAATTTGTAAGACTACGGAAAACCGCAGCGAAAAATTCAAACAAAACAGCCCAATTTGGAGCCGATGAATCGGAAGATACTAATACCGACTGGCAAGATCTTTTGTATGAAAACAGTATAGTAACCAATCACGACTTAAGTGTTTTAGGTGGAACCGAACAAGGTAGTTATAATTTTAGTCTCGGTTATTTCCGTGACGAATCCTTGCTGCCCCAACAAAACTTTACCCGATACTCGATGCGCGGTACGCTTGATCAGGCAATAGGTAAAAATTTAAAATTTGGTTTCATAACCAATAATAACTATTCTGTTTCTAACGGCGGTAATTTAGGTGTGTACGGTTCATTAAGTACAACACCCATATCAAATCCTTATAATGAAGACGGTACATGGAAAAGAGTTGTCAGGATGGTAAGTGATGACCAATGGGTATATTCAAGAGAAACAATAGATGCTCTGGGCGATAAGTGGATAGATCAGACACGAGCATTCGGATCATACAACACGGTTTATGGAGAAGTAAAAGTACCGGGTGTAGAAGGTTTGAAATATCGCCTCAATTTAGGTTTAAACTACCGTCAGTACAACACCGGAAGCTATACCGGAGAAGGTGTATTCAGTGGCACGGCAACAACCCCTTCATCTGCAACAGTCTCAAACTCTCAGACCACCAATTGGGCTGTTGAAAACCTGGTCACTTACGACCGTATTTTTGCAGAAAAACATTCACTAAATGTAGTAGCACTATATTCAGCAGAAGAAACACAGTATAACAAATCGCAGATGGCGGCTCAAGGTATTCCGTCGGATGCCTTCCAGTTCTACAATTTGGGTCAGGCCACAGGTGAAATTTCAATTAAACCCGGAGATCAAGACTATTACAAGAGTGGTTTGATGTCATGGATGGGACGTGCCATGTACTCCTATGACGACCGTTATATGTTGAGTGTTGCGTTTAGATCGGATGCCTCGTCGAGACTAGCTCCGGGAAATAAATGGCACACCTACCCTGCCGTATCCGCCGGTTGGAATATCAAGAAAGAAGCATTCATGGATAATGTTACATGGATAGATAATCTAAAAATAAGAGTAGGATATGGACAGACCTCCAACGAATCTATTTCTTCTTATAAAACACTTGGACGCTTAAGTACCAGACCATACAACTTTGGTGAAGAATATGCAGTAGGATATTATGTTTCGGAACTTCCAAATCCGAATTTAGGTTGGGAATATTCCGAGACATGGAACTACGGTTTAGATTTTTCTTTTCTGAAGGGTCGAATTTCAGGTAGTGCCGAATATTATATACAAAATACCAAAGATCTTTTGCTTAGTGTAAACCTTCCCTCAACATCAGGGGTAGGCAGCTATATGTCGAATGTCGGAAAATCACAAAATAAAGGATTCGAACTTACCCTTAATGGAACAGTACTGGATAATTATAATGGTTGGAGTTGGGACGTTGGAGTAAACCTTTATGCAAACCGTAATAAACTGGTATCTCTGGCTTCGGGACAAACAAGGGACGAAAGCAACTGGTGGTTTGTAGGTCATCCTATCGATGTAATATACGACTACGAAAAAATAGGTCTTTGGCAGGAAGGTGACAAATACCGCGATATCCTCGAACCGGGAGGGAATGCAGGTATGATTAAAGTTAAATATACCGGAGAGTTCAATGAAGACGGTTCACCCAAAAGAAAAATTGGAGACGACGACAGACAAATTATGGATGTAAACCCTGATTTTCAGGGAGGATTCAATACCCGCGTAGCCTACAAAGGGTTCGACTTAAGTATTATAGGTGCATTTCAGCGTGGAGGAATTCTTATCAGTTCTCTCTACTCTTCAACCGGATATCTAAACATGATGAGTGGACGAAGAGGCAACGTAAAAGTAGATTATTGGAGTCCTGAAAATACCAATGCAAGATATCCTATGCCGGGAGGTATTATGAGTGGTGACAACCCTAAATACGGAACTACCCTGGGATACTTCGACGCCTCATACCTGAAGGTGCGTAATATTACATTAGGATATAGTTTTAATCAACAAGCCATTAAAAAATTAGGGGTTAACAAGTTGTATCTCTATACTACTATCCAGAATCCGTTTGTACTGTTTTCTCCTTATCACGACGAGTCGGGAATGGACCCCGAAACAAACTCTCTTGGAGACGAAAATCAAGCGGTTGTTACCGGATATAAAAAACGTCTTCTGGTTATAGGAACAAATACTCCTTCGACCCGCAACTTCCTGATAGGATTAAATGTAACATTCTAAAAAATACCGACATGAAACAAATACATATAAAAAAATATATTGCAACACTTCTTTTGTCCTCTCTCTTTGTAGGATGTTCCGATATTCTCAATGAAGAACCACGCAGCAATTATACACCCGACTATTTTAAAACCGAAAATGGGGTTATAGGCGGAGTGACTTCTCTATATGCCAGTTTACGCTCTGTATATGGAAACGGATATTGGTTTATCGCTTGTGAAACCGGAACTGATGAATATACATACGGACATGACGCGGATGGAAACTCCAAAGACCTCGATCTTTCGGGTGTAGGATCAGTTACTCCCTCAAGCAGTCGTGCCGATGTATTATGGGGAAGAGCATATTCTGATATTAATACTGCCAATGGTATTATCGAAAATGCAATTCAGGTAGGAACTATTTCAAATGCTTTGATTGCCGAAGCCAGATTTTTCAGGGCATTCGACTATTTCATGCTGGTACAGACTTTTGGTGGAGTGCCTTTGGATTTAGGCTCGGGTGAACTTAAATTCAACATATCCACTTCACGGTTTTCGGTTCGTAATACCGTACCCGAAGTATATACAAAAGCCATATTTCCGGATTTGATTACTGCGATAAACGATCTGCCGGAAACGGGACGTGTTACAGGCGGTATAACTAAAACTGTAGCTCGCTTATACTTAGCTAAAGCTTATCTTACGTATGCATGGTGGCTTGAAAATCCGCAAAACATACCTACTTATCCCGAAACGCCTCGAACTGATCCAGACAGCAAAAATGCTCAATGGTATTATCAGGAAGCATATAATATTGCTACCACAGCTATCAACAACCCGGGACCTTATGGCCTGCAAGAAACTTATTACGATGTTAACCTCGCACAAAACGATCGTAACAAGGAGATGCTTTTATATGCAGATCATACCGAATCAAGCGAATACTACGATGATACCAACCATTCGTATTCTACAGGTGGGGCTGCCGACAATTTTGCTGTTTGGATGGCTACATGGGACTATACATTTCTAGAAAGTTCTACTTCTGCTGATTGGACTGGAAGTAAAGTAAGATCCGTTCAACGTGAAGCAGCTCAAGCTTATGGAAGACCTTGGAAACGTATGGCACCTACGATTGATGCCGTAAAAAAGACCTTTACCGATAAAAGCAATGATTCACGCTACGATGGTACATTTGTCACCTCTTTTCGAGCTAACTGGAACAAAGCCGGTGTGAAAAATGAATTTCTTTATAATGCGAACGGTTTAAAAGTGTCTCCGGGTGATGCAATACTCACTTTCCTAGACGAAGAACCAACAACACCTATCGATTATTCTAATTCTAAATACAAAAGCAATGTAGGTGCCGGAGTATTGCCCGGAAGAGCCGATTTTGTAATTGCACCAAGTGGCATAAGTCGTTATGCCTATCCGAACCTATGGAAATTAGGAACTTATCGTACTGATAACGGTACCGGACTTGGACAGCCAAATGGTAGTATCACTCGTCCTTTTCCTATTGCTAAATTCTCTGAACTTTATCTGATAGCCGCCGAAGCAGCAGTAAAAGGTGCTACAGGAAGTAGAAGTGCCCGCGAATTGGTAAATGTACTTCGTGCTCGTGCCGGAAAATGGAGATGGAGTAATAATGGTCATGTAGCAAAAGTACAAGATAAAAGTGCCGAAATGATTGCTGCTACTCCCGCAACTATCACTATTGACTATATTCTGGCAGAACGTTCACGCGAATTTTTTGGAGAAGGTTATCGCTGGCACGATTTGGTACGTACTCAAAAATGGAGCGAACTTGCAGGAACTTACGAAATCTGTGGCAGTGCTGTAGGAGATCATACTCCGGTAAAAGTAAAAAGAGACATTCAACCATATCTCTATTTACGGCCTATCCCTCAGGGACAGATTGATGGAATGGAAATGAGCGCTGCCGAAAAAGCCGCTTACCAGAATCCCGGTTATAAGAAATAAATAATTCACACAGATCAGCCGGATGAACCGAATCGTCCGGCTGATTTCCCATTATATAAAGAATATAATACTTTGATAATAAAGTATATATTTTTTACTTTATTTTTACTATTGTTGTATTGGCTCAAAAAACACCGTATCGACAAAAGAAAGGAGTTGAGCAATTCAACAACTACTTCCTTAAAAGACATGCTGCGGATATACAAAACTCTCCGGAACATGACTATAAATAAAAAACTATGACGAAAAAAAACTTATACCTGATTATATGCTTACTGCTTCTTGTTGTCCCAAACACAATATCAGCTTACGATAAAGAACAGTTTGTCTTCACCCAAAAGAATACTTCATACTTTCCTTTGGCCGTAGATGGCAAACCGGTCTCTATTCACACTGATAATTCGGACTACAAAGGCGTATTGCGTGCAGTAAACGACCTAAAAGAAGATTTACGGAAAGTAACAGGAAACTCACCTCAACAGGGAGCTACTAAATTTACCTTGATTATAGGTACTGTTGGTAAATCGCCAACAATAGATAAACTGATACAAACAGGAAAAATAGAAGCAAAAGACCTAAAAGGTAAAAATGAAAAGTATATCATAAAAACAGTAACAGCTCCTTTGGAGGGAATAGATGCTGCCTTAGTAATTGCCGGCAGCGACAAACGGGGAACAATATACGGTATTTATGAATTATCCACACAAATAGGCGTTTCACCCTGGTATTATTGGGCGGATGTACCTGTCGTAAATCAGAAAAACTTATATGTAAAACCCGGAACCTATACCGAAGGAGAACCGGCCGT
Source organism: uncultured Dysgonomonas sp. (assembly GCF_934668725.1). Classification (GTDB taxonomy): domain Bacteria; phylum Bacteroidota; class Bacteroidia; order Bacteroidales; family Dysgonomonadaceae; genus Dysgonomonas_A. The sequence continues at coordinate 9,028 of NZ_CAKUOF010000013.1, read as the reverse complement.
ACAATACCGGGGTATTTTCTTGAATGACGAAGCTCCGGCTCTAACAAGATGGAGTAAAGCTACTTTCGGTGGATTCAATCATCAGTTTTACGAAAAGGTGTTCGAATTGCTTCTTCGCTTAAAAGGAAATTTCCTATGGCCTGCCATGTGGGGAAGTGCATTTTATGACGATGATCCTCTAAATGGTCCTTTAGCCGATGAATATGGCATTGTGATGGGTACTTCTCACCATGAACCGATGGCATTGGCTCAACAAGACTGGAAAAGACGTGGCGAAGGTGCTTGGGATTATACAAAGAACGGAGAAGTTCTCCGTAAATTCTGGGCATCGGGTATCGAACGAGCTAAAAACTGGGAGTCTCTCATTACAATAGGTATGCGTGGCGATGGCGACGAACCGATGAGCGAAGAAAGCAATATAGATTTGCTTCAAAAAATAGTAAAAGACCAACGTAGCATCATTTCCAAAGTAACAGGCAAAAAAGCAGAACAAGTTCCGCAAGTTTGGGCTTTGTACAAAGAGGTACAGGATTATTACGACAAAGGTATGCGTGTTCCCGATGATGTTACTCTATTATTATGCGATGATAATTGGGGAAATGTACGTAAACTGCCCGACCTGAATGCACCCAAACGAAAAGGTGGATACGGTATGTATTACCATTTCGATTACGTAGGTGCACCCCGAAACTCAAAATGGATCAATATCAACCCCATCCCACGTGTATGGGAGCAAATGAACTTAACGTACCAATACGGAGTTCGTAAAATTTGGGTAGTAAATGTAGGTGATTTGAAACCTATGGAATATCCGATTTCATTCTTTCTGGATATGGCTTGGAATCCTGACAGATTCAATGCAAATAATCTATCACAACATACAGAACAGTGGGCTGCCCAACAATTCGGCACTACTCATGCTAAAGAGATATCCCATCTTATTAATATGTATTCGAAGTATAATCGAAGAGTGACTCCCGAAATTCTCAATGATACTATTTATAGTCTCGAAAATTATAACGAATGGCAACGAGTCAAAGATGAGTATCAAGCCTTATCTCTCGAGGCATTAAAGCTTTTCTACCTGATGCCTTCAGAATACAGAGACAGCTACGATCAATTAGTACTTTTCCCGATACAAGCGTGTGCCAATTTATATGAAATGTATTATGCAGTAGCCATGAACCGTAAATTGGCTGCTCAAAAAGATGTAAAAGCCAACGACTGGGCAGAAAAAGTGCGTTCTTATTATGAGCGAGATTCAATCCTCACCTACCATTACAATAACATCATGAGTAGCGGTAAATGGAATCACATGATGGACCAGACACATATTGGTTACACATATTGGCAGCAACCAACTGAAAATTCAATGCCTAAAGTTACATATGTGCCCGATAAACAAAAAACGACAGTCCCATATTTGTTCATAGACGAAAACGGGTATATTTCGATAGAAGCCGAGCATTATAGCCGGGCAATGAATGGTAAAACTACCGACTGGTTAATAATACCTGATTTGGGACGTACATTATCAGGAGTAACGACTACTCCGTCGACAGCAACACCGGATGAAAATACGTATTTAGAATACGATTTCGAAACCTCATACAATGGCAATGCAACTGTTTATATTTTGCTGTCACCAACTTTAAATTTCAATGATAATAAAGGGTTACGTTATGCAGTATCTATAAACGGAGGTAAAGAGGAGATTGTTAATTTCAACGGGCAATATAATGATCAGAAAATATGGTGGAGCTGGAATGCCTGGGCTATAAATGAAACTACCGTTCAACAAACTATTTCATCATCCCCAACCAATCGGCATACACTCCGCTTTCGCCCGTTGGATCCCGGAATTGTTTTACAAAAAATAATGATCGACTTTGGTGGATTAAAACCCAGTTATCTGGGTGCTCCCGAAAGTAAGTTTGAAAAATAGAATACAATGAAGACAACAAAACAAAAATCCAAACTAACAAAGCGGATAGCATTTATAATGCTACTCTCATTACTATTTCTTGTTTCTGCTACAGCATCTGTAAAACTCCCCGCACTGATTAGCGACGGCATGGTTTTACAACGAGACACCGAACTAAAACTTTGGGGATGGGCACCAAAAGGAGAAAGTATCGAAATCAATTTCTTAGATAAGCTATACAAAACAACTGCCGATTCAAACGGTAGATGGTCGGTCACACTCCCTCCTCAAAAAGCAGGAGGTCCTTACCAAATGCAAATAAACGACATGCTTATCAACGATATTCTGATTGGTGATGTTTGGCTGTGTTCAGGGCAATCGAATATGGAAACGCTTATGAGTAGAGTACAGGATTTGTATAAAGATGAGATCAGTCAGATAAATAACCCTTATATCCGCCATCTGAAAACACCGTTAAAATACAACTTCACAGGAACGAGTGACGATATAAATGGCGGTTCGTGGAAATCGGCAACTCCCGAAAACATACTCGATTTCTCGGCTGTGGCTTATTTCTTTGCCAAAGATTTATACGATAAATACAAAGTTCCGATCGGATTACTCAATTCAAGTGTAGGAGGTTCACCCATCGAAGCATGGCTCAGCAAAGATGCTTTGAAACAATTTCCGAACTATTTACAAACAGCAGAGCAATTTGGACAGATTGGTTATATAGACAGTATACGAACAAAGGAGAAAAATATCACCGAAGAATGGTATTCGACTTTAAACAAAAAGGACAAAGGAATATCCGTTTGGTTCAAAAATGACATGGATACATCCGACTGGCAACCCATCGATCTTCCGGGCTACTGGGCAGATAAAGGAATAGGAAATATAAACGGATCGTTTTGGTTTCGCAAAGAATTTGAAGTTCCTGCTTCAATGGCCGATAAACCCGCCATTCTCCGCCTAGGCTGTATAGTAGACAGCGATTCGGCATATATCAATGGACAGTTTGTCGGAACAACTGCTTATCAATATCCGCCACGTATTTACACCATTCCGGCAGGGCTTCTCCATGAAGGAGTAAACTCGGTAACTATACGGGTTGTTAACCCTATAGGAAGAGGTGGTTTTGTTGAAGACAAACCCTATCAGGTTATTGCAGGAGACGAGTTTATCGACCTGACCGGAGAATGGCAATACAAATTAGGTGCGAAAATGCAGCCTCTTCTCCCACAAACTTTTTTTCAATATAAACCTTTGGGGTTATATAATGCAATGATAGCTCCACTGGTTGATTTCCCCATCAAAGGCGTTATATGGTATCAGGGAGAATCAAATACTTCAACAGCTTTTGAATACAGAACCCTATTATCTGCACTTATCAACGATTGGCGAACAAAGTGGAACAGACCTGATCTACCGTTTATCGTTACCCAACTACCCAACTTTATGCAATCGAGAGAAACCCCTTCCGAAAGCAATTGGGCTTTGTTGAGAGAATCACAATCCACAGCTCTGGATCTTCCCCATACAGGATTGGCAGTTACCATCGACGTGGGCGAATGGAACGATGTGCATCCTTTAAATAAAAAAGATGTCGGACACCGTTTAGCTCTCAATGCCATGAAGATCGCATATGGAGATACAAATGTTATAAGTTCCGCTCCCGTATATAAAAGTATGGCTGTAGAAGGCAACAAAATAATCCTTTCGTTTACAGAAACAGGAAATGGTTTCGCCCCTACCGAAAAATTAAAAGGGTTCGCTATAGCAGGAAATAATAAGCAATTCGTATGGGCAAATGCTCGCATAGAAGGAGATAAAGTAATTGTATGGAGCGACAATATTAAAAATCCGGTAGCCGTCCGATATGCTTGGGCTGATAATCCGGAGGGAGCTAATTTACGCAATAAAGAAGGTTTGCCATCGAGTCCCTTCAGAACTGACAATTGGTTAAACGGTCAGAACAAACAGTAACAAAAAACAGGTCGCAGACCCTAATAATAATAACTATGAACATATTAAGAAACTTAAAACCTTTTTTGCTCGCCCTGAGTATCTTAACTCTCACAGGATGCAACAGCAAGAAGATTGAACCCTATCAGGACACTTCTCTTTCTTTCGAGGAAAGAGCCACCGATCTTGTATCACGTATGACGCTACAGGAAAAAGTCAACATGCTGCGGTACGACTCGCCCGGAGTAGAACGGCTTGGTGTTCCTGCCCATAATTTCTGGAACGAGTGCCTTCATGGGGTTGCCCGTTCGGGTAAAGCAACCGTTTTTCCGCAGGCAATCGGTATGGCTGCCATGTGGGATAGTGATGAAATGTTCGGTATTGCAGATGCTATCTCGGACGAGGCCCGTGCCAAACACCACGAATACGCCTCAAGAGGCAAACGGGGTATTTATCAAGGATTGACCTATTGGACTCCCAATATCAATATTTTCCGTGATCCTCGTTGGGGACGGGGAATGGAAACTTACGGAGAAGACCCTTATCTGACTGCTGAACTGGCTGTTCCTTTCATCAAAGGATTGCAGGGCGATGATGATAAATATCTTAAACTGGTAGCTACAGCTAAACATTTCGCTGTTCACAGCGGACCCGAATCGACACGCCATTCGTTTGATGTATGGCCTAATGATTACGATTTGGAAGAAACCTATCTACCTCATTTCAAAAGAACTGTACAGGATGCTCATGTATATTCGGTGATGTGTGCTTATCAAAGTTTCAGGGGAGCTCCTTGTTGCGGAAACAAGTTTTTGGAAAGCATGCTTCGTGAAAAATGGGGATTCAAAGGATATATTGTTTCCGATTGTTGGGCAATTCGTGATTTCTATGAAAAAAATGCGCATCATGTGGTAGCTACTCCCGAAGAAGCGGCAGCCATGGCTGTAAAAGCAGGAACAGACCTCAATTGCGGAGATACTTATATACACTTGGTTGCTGCAGTTGAGCAGGGTTTAATTACCGAAGCCGAATTGGATGTTTCGGTTCACCGTGTGCTTATGGCGTTGTTTAAACTGGGTATGATGGATAACGACAAAGATGTAAAATATGCACAAATACCTTACGATGTGGTAGAAAGCAAAGAACATCAAGCCTTGTCGTTGGATGCTGCACGCAAATCGATGGTACTTTTGAAGAATGAAAATAATCTTTTGCCTTTTAGCAAAGAGGTGAAAAAGGTAGCTGTTATAGGACCCAATGCGGACGATTTGGAGGTACTGCTTGGAAACTACAACGGCTACCCTACTAACCCTAAAACACCATTAACCGGATTGCGTGAAAAACTACCGAATGCAGAAGTAGTATATGCCCAAGGTTGTGCTTTGGCTGAAAAATTACCTTATTTTGAAGCTATCCCTTCCGACTTTCTGTTTACGGATGCAAGTAAATCACAAAAAGGTCTTAAAGCTGAATACTACACTAATATCAAATGGGAGGGAAAACCCGCACATACACAAGTAGATCCGAATGTAGATTTTATTTGGTGGACAACTGCTCCGTTCAAGGATATGAACTACGACCAATTTTCGGTAAGATGGACAGGTGTACTTGTTCCTCCCACATCGGGTGAATATGCTTTGGGAGGTGAAGGCTTTTCTGGATTTAATCTGTATTTGAATGACTCGTTAGTAACCAAATGGAAAGATGTACACCATCCTCGTAAAGTATACGAACTGATGAAACTGGAGGGGGGAAAAGCCTACAATATCCGTTTAGAATATGTTCAGGATAATACCGAATATGCTATTATGCGTTTACTTTGGGGTACACCGAAACCTAATTTGAAACAGGAAGCTATCGACTTAGCTAAATCGTCTGACCTAATCGTACTTTGCATGGGATTAAGTCCCTTGTTGGAAGGCGAAGAAATGCCTGTAAAAGTAGAAGGTTTCTCAGGTGGCGACCGTTTAGACATTAAACTGCCAAGTACGCAAACCGATCTGATTCGTGAGATCCACAAATTGGGTAAACCAACCGTATTGGTATTTCTGAACGGTAGTGCATTAGCATTCAATTGGGAAGCCGAAAACATGCCTGCCATTATCGAAGCATGGTATCCGGGACAAGAGGGAGGAGCTGCTTTAGCCGATATTATTTTCGGAGACTATAACCCTGCCGGACGTTTGCCGCTGACATTCTACAAAGATATCAAACAAATACCTGCTTTCAGCGATTATGATATGACAGGCAAAACATACCGTTATTTCAAAGGTGATCCTTTGTATGAATTTGGTTATGGACTGAGTTATTCTACTTTTGAATACGCTATCAAAAATGCGCCCGAAACAATCAAATCAGGTGAAAACATTACTATTTCGGTAGATGTAAAAAATACAGGAAAAATGGATGGTGACGAAGTGGTTCAACTGTATGTGTCTTTGCCCGACAGTAAACTGAAAACACCGATCAGAGCTTTACAGGGATTCAAACGTATTCACCTAAAAGCAGGAGAAACTAAAACCGTTGAATTTACCGTCACTCCAAAGCAAATGGCAGGACGTGACAAAGAAAATCTGGCTCAGGTTTCCAATGGAAAAGTATTGCTTTCGGTAGGTGGAAAACAGCCCGACAGCAAAGCTATCAATTCAAAACAGGTAGTACAAAAAGAAGTTCAGGTTACAGGAAATACCTTTTACATTAAAGACTAGTTCCGTTTAATAGTCTAAGAGGGCAGATAAATGTCTGCCCTCTATTTTCAATTTAAAAGGTTTAAAACCTTAATGCTTATGAAATATATTATAAACACATTTATTTTTGTTATGTTCTCCTTTTCGCTTTTTGCCGAAGACGGGAGTAAACTATGGTTAAGATATGCACCTTCCGAAACTGTTTATGATTTTTCGAGAGTAACAATAGATGAAAATACTCCAACTTTAGAAAAAGCGCTGAAAGAACTCAGTATCGCCTGCCAATCTTTTACAGGAAAAGATATCGAAGCGAGTAAAGCGACCGATAACAGCTCTTTGATTATCGGCACTGTAAAAAGCAAAAACATTGCTTCTATAATACCTGCAAAGGATTTTAGCGATTTAGGTAACGATGGATATATTATCCGGACTATAAACAAAGGAGGCAAACAAAGTACTGTTATTGCATCAAACACGGATATAGGTGTACTTTACGGGGTGTTTCATTTTCTGAGATTGATTCAGACAAATCAACTGCCGGAATCGGTTAATATCAGAGAAACTCCCAAATACGATGTCAGAATACTCAACCATTGGGATAATCTGGATAGAACAATTGAGCGTGGCTACGCAGGATATTCACTTTGGAAATGGGATGAATTACCCAATACCCTATCGCCCCGATACGAAGCGTATGCCCGTGCAAATGCGTCGATAGGAATAAATGCGACGGTGCTGAATAACGTAAATGCCAGCCCACAAATATTGAGTAAAGAATATCTCTCCAAAGTAAAAGCCCTAGCAGAAGTATTCCGCCCTTATGGGATAAAAGTATATCTGGCAGTCAACTTCTCATCACCCAAAGAGTTAGGGGGATTACCCAATTCAGACCCTTTAAATAAAGAGGTGATTAAATGGTGGAACGATAAAGCGAAAGAAATATACAGTATCATTCCGGACTTTGGAGGCTTTTTGGTAAAAGCCAATTCCGAAGGATTGCCCGGTCCACAAGATTACGGACGTACCCATGCCGATGGCGCTAATATGCTGGCAGATGCTTTAAAGCCCTATAACGGAACAGTGATGTGGCGTGCATTTGTTTATAACCCAAGTAACGAAGACAGGGCAAAGCAAGCCTATCTGGAATTTATGCCTTTGGACGGACAATTCAGAGATAATGTAATCATACAGATCAAAAACGGACCGATAGACTTTCAACCTCGTGAACCGTTCAGCCCATTGTTTGGAGCTATGCAGAAAACACCCGAGATGGTAGAGTTTCAAATTACACAAGAGTATCTCGGATTCTCGAACCATCTGGCTTATTTAGCTCCCCTATTTAAAGAAACACTCGATAGCGATACCTATTCGAACGGAAAAGGCTCTACCGTTGCTAAGATAACAGATGGTACTTTACGACCTCATCAAAGGACCGCCATTGCTGCCGTTGCCAATATCGGCGAAGATGCCAATTGGTGCGGACATCATTTTGCACAGTCCAATTGGTACGCTTTCGGACGATTGGCTTGGAATCATCAATTGTCTTCGGATCAGATTGCAGATGAATGGCTAAAGATGACTTTTTCGAAAGACGAGAATTTTGTCGAGCCTGTAAAGAATATCATGCTAACGTCCCGCGAAGCTGTTGTAGATTATATGATGCCAATGGGCTTACACCATATATTTGCTTTCGGACATCATTATGGTCCCGAGCCTTGGTGCGATGTACCTAACGCCCGTCCCGATTGGATGCCTTGGTACTATCATAATGCAGATTCTATAGGACTCGGTTTTGATCGTACCACGACAGGAAGCAATGCCGTCTCTCAATATTTCTCACCTTTGAAAGAAATCTATAACGACCCTTCACGCTGCCCTGAAAATTTACTACTTTGGTTTCATCATATACCTTGGAACTATAAGATGAAAAACGGACGAATTATGTGGAACGAGTTGTGTTATAAATACGATTCGGGAGTACAGCAAGTCAGAGACTTTCAGCATACATGGGAACAGATGCAGCCATATATAGATCAGCAACGTTTCAATGATGTGAAAGCAAAACTAGAGATACAATCAAAAGATGCTGTTTGGTGGAAAGATGCTTGTTTGCTTTATTTTCAAACATTCTCGAAACGCCCTATCCCTTCTGATATAGAACCTCCGGTGCATAATCTGGACGATTTAAAGAAAATTAAACTCGATATGACACATCATAATTAGGGTCTGTCAAACTTACTTATCGGTAAATACACATAGATCGAAACTGAATAATGCGAATGGGTAGTCGCCCCCTTTTATCTATCAGTAAACGATGCCAATAAGTAATTGGGATTATATGTTCTATTTAGTTGTCTTTTTACTACGCACAATCAAAGATTGCTTGTATTCCTTTTGCCCTAAGCCGCAAAAGGAATCAAAAAGTCTTTGTGCTGCGTGGCTCGCCTGTCTG
>NZ_CAKUOF010000012.1 GCF_934668725.1 uncultured Dysgonomonas sp. | reverse complement strand
AACAAAATTCAACAATGATAAAAATATAAATTAATTTGCATTTGGCTGAAAATTTTTATTCCTTTATCTAGTATTAAGTATTCTTTGTTATTTTGAAGAATGGGATATAATATGGAAGTTTACTCGTTACCAAATCATTACCTATGGATGAAAATGTTTTCGTAAGTTGCTTATTTACAATGCAAAATAATATTTTCCGTGTCTTGCAAGGTGGAAAGAGATTTTTTTGCTTATTCCACAAATATTAGCAATTTCTTTCAGATATTCATTCATTTTTTGATTGCTGTTTATAGGGAATATTGGTTCATCATTATATTGCCCTTTATATTTCTTTAAAATTTGCAGTGGTACCTTTAATAATGGGATATGTGCTGGTTGGTGAGTTTTATGTCGATTAATTTTTATCCATAAATGATTGTCAAAACCCAGTTCAATATCAGATTGGGTTAAATTACATAAATCAATATATGATACCCCAGTATAGCAGCTAAAAATAAAGATGTCACGTACCTGATCAAGTCTACGGGTTGAGAACTTTTTATTCCAAATTGTATTAATTTCCTGCTGGTTTAAATAAACCCTTACCGTTTTTTCAAAAGAAATGCGGTACAGATTAAACGGATTTATTTTAATAATTCCTGTATCAGCAGCATAATTTACAACAGTACGAAACCTCTGGATAAATTTTGTTGCAGTATTGTGACTACATAGATGTTTCTCTTTTAGGAAAGAGAAAAACAGTTCAATGAATTCAAGAGTAACTTTACTTAGTTGAATGTCAGATATCCCATATTGGTATTGCATAAATTCTATTAATCTGCTTAGGGTTAGTTTATACCGGCTATAGGTCTTAGCTGTAATTGCACTGGGAACCAATTTCCTATAATGGGTATTGTGTCTTTCAAACTGATATACTAATCTGGACTCATCCTCATCAAATAAAAAAGCATCACGGATTTTAGATGGTTTTACATAATTATTACTTGCTAATAATCGGGAAGATATTATATATAACTGCATCTTTATTTCTAGCAAAGATTTATTTATTCGTTTGGAATCGGCCGATCTTCCCTTTACTTTTTGTGCCTTTTGATCCCATCGTGAAGGATTAATCTCAATCCGACTATAAAACTGGACCTTTTCACCATCAATCGTGATACGGATCATTATTGAAACGAGTCCGTTTCTCTTTACTTGAGATTTTCTGATAAAATAAAGGATGTTTAATGTACTTTTCATAATATTCTGCATTTAATGATAATCAGAAATATAATGAAAGATGAGAAATAGTTTGTTTATGACAAGGAAAATGAATTTATCTTAGAATATACCCAGAATGTTAAATATTATCTATATGTTATTTACTAATAGATGTTTAGCGCAATGAAAGTTCCTGGATTCAGAGTCAACTTTCTAGGAACGATTTGGGAACTTATCTAGTTACAATTGTTTTTAAAAAGTAGGGATTCTTATTTAAATAACATGCTGATAAATAGATGAATATGGGCTCAATACAAAAAACCGGTTGATAAATTTTAAGGAGTGATTATCTTTGTTGAAAAAGTATTGGAAAAAGAAGATTTACTCCGCATTGTATTTCCAGAGTGGTTATTCGATTACTTTGATTTTGTAAAGGTTGATTCAACAGCCGAACGATTGGATGTTTACCTTGACGAAAAGAAACTCATTCCATCCGAGTATCGGAATGCACCCATTAGTAGTCATGGTTTCACGTCTATTTATACCGTTCAAGACTTCCCATTGCGAGGGAAAGAAGTTTATCTACATCTTCGTCGTCGTAAATGGCTACTACTCAACACCAGACAAATCGTTAGTCTTCAGTATGATTTTGCTTTTGAAGGAACCAGACTTACCAAAGAGTTTGTGGCTTTTTTAAAAGCTACGAATTGAAACAGAGTCTGTCAGCATAAACACCATTGGTCGATTTTATGGGGTCTGTGGTAGACTGCTTAATTATCAGTACAAAGAATTTATATCCTCTTACAGAGATTGGAGTCAGTTGCATCATGCAGAGCAGTATGTGCTCTTTAAGAACAATTTAGGGGAACGTATCAGTATTGACGAAACCTGTTTATCTCAGGGAGAACTTTATACTATTGTTACCAATAAATCAGCACATGGGAAGAAAGGAGCCCTAGTAGCTATGATTAAAGGAGTTAGCAGTGATATTGTTATCCGCATCTTAAAGCTACTGCCTCACTCCAAACGAAAGAAAGTCAAGGAGCTAACATTAGATCTTTCACCCACAATGAAACGTATTGCTAGTGCTTGTTTTACTAATGCTCAGTTGGTTAGCGATCGGTTTCATGTTCAACGGCTTATGGGTGAAGCGCTTTCGGATATGCGAGTAGATCATCGTTGGAAAGCCATTGATTTAGAAAATCATGAGATCGATTTAGCCAAAGAACTAGGTAGAAAATACATCTCTCACACTTTTGAAAATGGAGATACCCGAAGACAACTCTTGGCTAGGAGTCGGCATATCGTACTGAAAAACAGATCTAAATGGACTAAAACACAAGAACAAAGAGCCGAGATCCTCTTCAGAGAATACCCAGACCTCGAACAAGCCTATCAAATCTCTATGGAACTGACCAATAGTTATAATCAACGAATCTCTCCCGGTCTAGCCATGACAAAGCTTAGCAGATGGTATGACAAAGTAGAGACACTAAATATGAAATTCTTCAAATCAGTCGTTAAGACAATGCAAAACAACTATTTGACCATATGCAACTATTTTGAAAATAGGTCTACCAATGCTTCGGCTGAATCTTTCAATGCCAAAGTGAAAGCATTTAGAGCTCAATTTAGAGGCGTAAGGGATATAACATTTTTCATATTTAGGTTGACTAAGATTTTTGCATAAAATAATTTATCAACCGGTTTTTTGTATTGAGCCTAAATATGCAAATTTAAAGATCCAGGGTTCGGATCTAAAAAAAAAGACTTGTAAATTATTCATTTACAAGTCTTTGCATTTAAAGTGATCCGAACAGGATTCGAACCTGTGACCCACAGCTTAGAAGGCTGTTGCTCTATCCAGCTGAGCTACCGGACCTCACCTTTTGTCTTAGCGAGTGCAAAGATAGATATTTTTCTTAAAAAAGAAAACATTATAAAGAAAAGTTTTGTAATGTTTATAAATAAAGGTTTTTCTACATATTTATATTTATGCCTGAGCTATTATACTTTACTATTTTCGTGAAGTTTATTTTGAAAGCTTCGATTTTCTTATAAAAAAAGTAAGATTGTCATCCCGACAACCTTACCCCATTATTAACCTTAAATCTAATACTATGAAAAACACATATTATTAACATTTACTGGGATAAAAAAGTTCAATGAATAAGATTTATCTACAAATATTAGCTTTTATAAAAAAGAATTGGTTGTCTCCCGACAACCAATCTCCATTAACCTTAAATCTAATACTATGAAAAACACATATTATAAACAATTGACTCTGTAATAAAGTTTTATGAGTTATATATAAATATATTTTATAACTAAATTTATGAGCCGAAAAATACCTTAAAAAAATTATCCTCTTTCCTGAGTATTTCCGTCAGGATTTATTCTATTTACTGCAGCTTTGACTTCTTTGTTGCTAATAGGCTGCGGAGTTTGATTACTTTTATCTCTGCGGGCTTCTTCGTAGCCTTTAAAATCTGTAGAAGATTTTATTATATCATTCTGTTTCATAACTTGATAGATTTATGTTTATAAATACATAACATATTGTCTATATGATATGTTTTTATAATATTGCATAATCTATAAGGCATCAGCTTTGTCTATATGTATTCAAAGAACTATAATTGATATCTGTTTGCATTCTTTACATCGAGTATAAAGAATAGCTATAAGTAATTAATCCCAATCTGAAATCTCATTATATTTAGGTATTGTGTACCTTTTTTGAAGACCCTACTTTTGTTACTGTGGAATTAGCACTTGTTGACATAGTATAGTCTTAATAAAAGTACTGATAGATCAATTGATTGTCTTTGATTCTTTTGTATGATTCTTATAATTAATTTATTGTAGGAATTCTGTGGAATGTTCTAAATAATAAATAAATAAAAATATATGTTAAAACATGTGTGTGTTGTGATTGCCTTATTGGCACTCACGGTAGATTCTTTTGCTCAAAAAATAGCAAAAGAAAATATAACAGGGGTAGTAAAAACAATAGATGGATATCCATCAGAATTTATATCGGTAGTACTTAAAAATACAGCTTATGGAGATATAACGAATGCTGAAGGGGAATTCAAAATTGAAGCTCCCGCAGGAGAGTATACAATGGTTGTCTACTCTATATTTGCTCATCGAAAAGAGTTTCCTGTAATAATCAAATCAGGAGCACCTAATTATTTCCCTGATATAACAATTATTGAGAATAAAAATCAGTTAGGTGAAGTTGTTGTGACAGGACAGTTTACGCCTCAATCGCTTCGCAATTCGATATATAAAGTTCGTGTTATTAATAGTGAACAAATCCAACAAAGAGCTGCGACCAGTATACAAGGAGTATTAAATACAGAAATTGGGATAAGGCTTTCTAATGATATGGCTTTGGGCGAAACTGACTTCGAACTAATGGGTATGAGTGGCAATAATGTGAAGGTATTAATCGATGGTGTACCTATAATAGATCGGCTCGCATCTAAACAAAGTCTTAGCCAAATAGATATTAATACTGTAGAACGTATTGAAATAATAGAAGGTCCAATGTCCGTTATTTATGGTACAGATGCTTTGGCAGGAGTTATAAACGTAATAACTAAAAAAGGAAGACTTGAGGACAAAAAGCATTTGGCTATAGGTGCACGCCTCCAAGAAGAAAGTATTGGCAAGGAATATAATTTTTTCACAGGGGAAGGTAATCACAACCAAGGAGTTAATGCTCAATACGCACTAGATAATGGATTATATGCAGGAGCCAGTTTTACTCGTAATGATTTTGGAGGATGGCAGGGTGATTCTACCGGACGTAAAAAGCAATGGCAGCCTAAAGAACAATACCTAGTCGGTGGACAGCTGGGATATACAAAGCAAAATTATAATATTTATTACAGGCTTGATTATCTGAATGAAAATTTACTGACAGAAGCTGACATTAACCCTGTAACAAACAAAACTTCGGATAAAGAATTTATTGTAAACAGGTATACTCACCAACTACAAGGAGAATGGAAAGTAAGCAGCCGTTTTAGTCTTTCTGCAGCGGGGTCTTTCCAAGACTATACACGCAGAACTCGCACCACAATGATAGATCTGTCAACAGGGAAGAAAGAGCTTTCATTGGAGCAAGGAGCACAAGATGAAACTAATTTTAATGCATGGTTTGGACGTGTAATGGGGGTTTGGAAAGCCTCTAATAAACTAATATTACAGCCCGGAGTTGAATTTCAATCAGATGAAGGTACGGGAGACCGAATTGCCGGATCGCATCGTGTAAACAATACAGCTCTATTTTTATCAGCTGAATATACACCGCTCCAATGGTTAAGTATTCGTCCAGGTGTTCGCTCATCGTTTAACTCAGTGTATGATGCTCCTTGGGCAGTACCCGCAATAAACCTGAAGGCTAAAATAACAGGCGATATTGATTTGCGTTTATCTTATGCACGTGGATTTAGATCACCTACTTTACAAGAACTATATTATTCATTTCATGATTCTAACCATCATATTGATGGTAATCCTGATCTTAAAGCTGAGTACTCCAACAGTTATATGGCTTCATTGACATGGCGCTCACTACACAATGAGTCTATAAGGTTAACGACTACTTTTACAGGGTTTTATAATGATTTTAGAGATCGTATTTCATTGGTTGAATCATTAAAAAATGTAGGCTATAATACATATTATAATATTGATAAGTTTAAAACTTTGGGAGTGACATTAGAAAATAATTTGTATTGGCAATCACTCAGGGCTTCCCTAAATGTTTCGTATTTAGGTCGCTATAATAGCTTTTATGAAGATGATATTTATGAGGGTGAAGATATGGACAAATTTAGATATTCGCCAGAGATAGCACTTAACCTTACTTATGATTGGACTAAAGTAGCCACATTTAATATATTCTATAAACTTACCGGAGCCCGTAAAGAGTATAAGTTGGACGATAATAAAAAAATGAGTCTTCTAGGTCTTGATAGTTATAATTGGGCCGATGTAACAGTTACTCGAACAATTGTAAAAGGATTACTAGGATCTGTCGGAGTAAGGAATCTTTTTGATATAACAACTGTTCGTAATACAGGCTCTTCGGGAGGAGCTCATAGTGGAGGAACAGGTTCAACACAATTGGCTTGTGGACGTTCCTACTTTGTAGGATTGACATATAATTTTCAACAATAAAAAGGTCTGAGATCTTAATTTTTTTTTACTAACAATAATCAATAAATAATCCAAATGAAAAAAGTACTTTATTTTAGTTTTCTATTGGTCGGATTATTCGCTACCTCGTGTAGCGATGATGATGCACCACTACCAGATAACACTGTTAATTTTTCAGCGACCGAACTAGGTATCGGTGAAACAGAAACATCAAAATCGTTTACTGTAAATATTGATCGAAAAGCAGATGCTGCTGTAACTATATCACTTACCACAACACCAAAGGGAGTTAGTTATGGAACAGACTATACAACAACCCCAGCGGCTACAAATAATGTATTGACAGTAACCATTCCTGCAGGAGAGACTTCGGCAACAGTGGAGGTGAAAAAAGTAGCAACTTTATTTGATGGTGACGAATCTATCAATTTTGAAATTTCAACAGCTAGTGCTGGTATTGTTCTCGGATCTAATAAATCATTAAAGTTAGCATTTGGAGCAATCATTTCTACCGGATCGACTCTGAAACTCGAAGGAGGAGAAGGTGGTGCTAGTGCCATAAATTCGGTATTTGTAGACTTTAGTGGAAATGAACAAACTTCGGTTGCTCGTAAATCTTGGAATTTTGGATTCTCTACCGGTAGCGATTTCGGTGTTATTCTGAATAATACAACAGCAAGTACAGCTATTGAAGCTACAAATCAGACTCTTGATGCTGCTATTTCAACTGCCGATTCTGTGGCTTATGCTGCAAAATTAGTAATTGGTGGAGGTGAAGGAAATTTTGATATCGTAGATGATGTATTGGGTGATCTGTCAAAATCAGTGATTAAAGAGGGCAGAGTATATATTGTAAGTTTAGGTGAGTCGCAATCTCCTTTATATAGAGTTAAAGTTTCGAAGAAAGATGCCGATACTTATACAATTCAATATGCAAAAAGCAATGAAACTGCTGTAAAATCGTTAGATGTTGCTAAAAACTCAGCTTATAACTTTGTATATGCTTCAATTACTACAGATAAAGTAGTTTCAGTACAACCCGAAAAAGCAAAATGGGATATAGAATGGACGCGTGCTATGTACAAAACAGGTACTCTACCTTATATCTTCTCTGATTTTGTATATATCAATACCAAAGGAGGAGTTAAAGCTGCCGAAGTGCTGACATCTACTGTTGCTTACGATAAATACGCAGCAAGTAATGTTACCTCTACAGAATTTTCGGATGCGGTTGATGTAATAGGCAGCAAATGGAGATCGGGTGGTGGTCCTAATGCTTTACCGGCTGTGAAAACCGATCGTTTTTATGTTATTAAAGATGCCTCTGATAATGTTTACAAAATACGTTTTGTTTCGATGAGTGGCGGCGATGGCGGTGAAAGAGGTTATCCGGTTGTAGAATATGCTTTAATAAAATAAAGTTACAACCTAAATAGTAATAAGAACCAGACGATTGGCAAACTGATGTTGTATCGGTTTGTCAATCTCTATCTCTAAAATTTATATGAATAGAACGAAAATCATATTAATACTTGCTGCAATATTAGTTTTTGTAGCAGGATGGTTGGCTTGGGCAAAATTGGCTTCGACGACAAAGATCGCGTTAGTCAATTTTCAACAGTTTCAGTCTACCAGTTTTATAAAATCGAATACTGATAAATTTATCAAATACGAAGATGTATCTCTCGAAGAATTAGACAAGTTGGGAGATTACGACTTTGTGTTAGGTTTTGGTATGGGTATGAAGGCTACTGCCGAACAACGTGCCCAAATACAGGCCGCTGCCGATAAAGGAGTACCTGTTTATATTTATGCTGCCACTAATCCTGATAATGCGATTTGCAACTTGGATAGTATTCAGAAAGTACAAGTATCAGCTTATATTGGTAATGGAAATAAAAAGAATTATCAAAGCTTGGCGAGGTATATCCGTCAAGATATAGATAAGAAGACATTTTTTGTTACACCTCCAGATTCTTTGGTAGAAACAGCTGATGATGTTCTGTATCATCTGGATGAGAATGTGTCTTTTAAAACTGTTGCTGAATATGAAGCCTATCTTAAAAAACTGAATATCTTTAAAGAAGGTGCACCAAAAGTAGCTGTTGTAGGAGGATTGAACGATCCGTTTAGTGGAAACAGAGATAATATAGATAGTATGATTGTTTCGTTTCAGAATGCAGGAACCAATATTTATCCTGTATCATCGGGAATGAAACGATTGGACTTTCTGAAAGAAATTAATCCCGATGCAGTTATCTACTTTGCACATGGTCGTTTGGCTATGGGGCAAGCAGATGCGGCAGTGGAGTGGTTGAAAGAAAAAAATATTCCAATTTTTTCACCATTAAGCATCTTACAAACGAAAGACGAGTGGATGAACGATCCGATGGGAATGTTTGGAGGTTTCATGTCGCAAAGTGTAGTTATGCCCGAATTGGATGGAGCTATTTATCCATACGTGATTAATGCACAGGAAATAGATAAAGATGGAGTATATGTGTTTAAGGCTATTCCCGATAGATTAAAGAGCTTTACTCAGATTGTAAGCAATTTTATTTCATTGAAGCATAAGAGTAATGCTGAAAAGAAGATATCGATCTACTTCTTCAAAGGGGCAGGGCAGGAGACTCTTACCGCTCAGGGATTGGAAACTATGCCATCGCTTTACAATGTATTGTTACGATTGAAAGCCGAAGGTTATAAAGTAGATAATTTACCTGCAACCGAAAAAGAGTTTGAGAAACTATTGATGACACAGGGCGAAGTCTTGAGTCCTTATACAGAAGGAGCTTTCGACAGTTTCCTTAGCAATGGTAAACCCGCTTTGATTGAAAAATCTCAATATGAATTGTGGATCAATCAATCGTTATCAAAAGAACTGTATGCCGAAGTTGTAAATACATACGGAGAAGCTCCCGGAGCTTATATGAGTGTTCAAAAAGATAACAAATCGTATCTGGCAGTAGCTCGTATTCAATTAGGAAATATTGCTTTACTTCCACAGCCGATGGCTGGTTTAGGTGGTGATGTATTTGCTATTGTTCACGGAGCAAAATCTCCTCCTTCTCATACTTATATCGGAGCGTATTTGTGGTCTCAATATGAGTTTAAGGCAGATGCTATGTTACACTTCGGTACACATGGTAGCTTAGAGTTTACACCTCAAAAACAAGTAGCTTTAAGCAGTAATGACTGGCCTGATCGTTTAGTAGGAACTATTCCTCATTTCTATTACTATACCATTGGTAATGTGGGCGAAAGTATGATGGCTAAACGCCGTTCGTATGCAACAACTATCTCTTATCTGACACCTGCATTTATGGAAAGCAACACCCGTTCGCAATTCAGAACTTTACAGGAAAAGATACGTGATTATTATAAGATCGATGAGGCAAGACAACCTCAGGCTTCATTATCAGTAAAGAAAATTGCCGTAGAAATGGGCTTACATCGCGATCTTCGTTTAGATAGTGTATTGACTAAACCATATTCGACCGAGGATATTGAAAGAATAGAGAATTTTGCCGAAGAAATCTCGAATGAGAAAATGAACGGCCATCTTTATACTACCGGTGTACCTTATACCCCCGAAAAAATTCTTTCTTCGGTAATGGCTATGAGTGCCGATCCTATTGCATATAGTTTGGCTGCTTTGGATAGACAAAGAGGGAAAGTAACCGAAGTGCAATTGAAAAATAAAGCCTTCTTTACGCAACATTATTTAGAGCCTGCTAAAACTTTGGTAAGACAAATATTAGGAGGAAAGGTTGTAAACAATGCACTTATTTGCAGTGTGGCAGGTCTGACTGAAAATGATTTGACAGAAGCTAAAACTATATTGAATCCACCCAGACGTGGAATGATGGGTGGAGGCTCTTCTTCTTCTTCTTCGCAAAAGCCAGCTGCTATGGGAGGAAAAGACAAACCGAAAGCCCCAGAATATACTAAAGAGCAAAAAGACCGTGCCCGTACGATTGCCGAAATAGAGCGTACTATAAATAATATTACTGCTTATAAGATCGGCTTGCAGCAAAGTCCTGAGTTGGAGATGAAAGCGATTCTTAATGCTTTTTCAGGCGGATATATTGCTCCTTCTTCGGGTGGTGATGCAGTTGCCAATCCAAATGCTGTGCCAACAGGTAGAAACTTATATGCTATCAATGCTGAGGCTACACCTTCGGAAGTGGCTTGGGATAAAGGTGTAGGCTTGGTAAATGCAACACTCGAGCAGTATAAAAAAGAACATGGAGAATATCCGCGTAAGGTAAGTTATACTTTCTGGAGTAGTGAGTTTATCGAGAGCGAAGGGGCTACCATTGCACAAGCACTTTATATGTTGGGTGTTGAACCTGTGCGTGATGCCTTTGGACGTGTTTCTGACTTACAATTGATTCCGACTGAAACTTTAGGACGCCCACGTATTGATGTGGTTGTGCAAACTTCGGGTCAGTTCCGCGATTTGGCAGCATCTCGTTTGTCATTAATCACACGTGCCGTAGAAATGGCAGCATCTGCTAAAAATGATAAGTACGATAACTTGGTTAGCAAAAGTACGATTGAGATAGAGCGTCAACTGGTAGAACAAGGCATTTCACCCAAAGATGCACGAGCAATGTCTACTCAGCGTGTATTCGGAGGTATCAACGGTATGTACGGAACAGGTATTCAAGGCATGGTAACGAGTGGCGATAAATGGGAATCGGAGAAAGAAATTGCCGATACTTATATCAATAATATGGGGGCTGTGTACGGTGGCGAAAAAGAGTGGGGCGAATTCAAAGCCGGCTTGCTTCGTGCCGTACTTCACAATACGGATGTAATTGTACAACCTCGTCAGAATAATACTTGGGGAGCATTGAGTCTCGATCACGTTTACGAATTTATGGGAGGTATGAACCTTGCTGTTCGTGATGTAACAGGCAAAGACCCTGATGCTTATTTTGCCGATTATCGTAATCGCAACAATGTGAAGATGCAGGACTTGAAAGAAGCTATCGGTGTTGAGGCTCGTTCTACCATCTTCAATCCTGAATATGTGAAAGAGATAATGAAAGGCGGTTCGTCGAGTGCATCACAAATAACAGAAGTGGTAACCAATACTTACGGATGGAATGTGATGAAACCAAATGTAATTGACAATGAAATGTGGGATCAGATTTATGATGTATATGTAAAAGACAAAATGAATCTGGGAACACAAGAATTTTTCAAGAAAGAAAATCCTGCCGCTTTGCAAGAAATTACTGCCGTAATGATGGAAACTGCCCGTAAAGGAATGTGGAAAGCTACCGATCAGCAATTGAATGATGTAGCTAAACTGCATACCGATCTGGTTAAAGAATTTGGTTCTACAGGTTCAGGTTTCTCTGGAAGTAATGGTAAACTACAGGACTTTATATCGAAACAAGTTTCGGCAGACGATGCTAAGGTTTACAATCAGCAATTGCAGAATATGAAAACTGCTAATGCTTCGTCCGACGCTGCTAAAAACGGTATGATTCTTAAGAAAGATCAGGTAGCAGGACAAGGTGAGCAAGGTGAGAAGAACTCACTAAACGGTTTCATTATCGTGGGTGTGGTGCTTGTTGCATTTGTAATACTACTGATTGTTTTGAAAAAGAAAAGAAAAAGTAGTAAATAATAACAGAAGGGTAGGAAGCCTTATCCTTGAGTAAGGCTTCCATTCTTTCTAAATATATAATATGGAACTAATCATTCAGATATTGATGTTGTTTATCGTAATAAACTGCATGCTTAAACTGAGCTTCTGGAAGCCTTGGCAGGCTGCTTTGTTTGGATTGGTGTGTGCCGTATTTATTATCGGGATGTATCAGTATGCTATACAACAATCGAAAACACAGATCAACGACTATCTTCAAAATACAAAGGCTTTGCAGGATGCAGCGGTAATGGTAACCATAGAGTCGGCCATCTGCTTTGCTTTTTGCTTTGCAGCACTTCGCGAAATATTTGGTAAAACAGTAAAACGATGGGTTCGTCCTTTATATTGGTATCCCAGTTTGCTTATTTTCCCCGTCTTGTTCTATCTGCTTACTCAAACCATATTTAGTATGACGGGAACAGATTTTGCTACTATAGCTTATATTTTAGCAGCTATTGTTGTGATAGCTTTTCCGTTGTTCAGTTATGGAATTCGATACCTTGTGCCCGAAAAAGAATTGCGGCTCGAAGTACATTTTCTGGTAAGCCTATTTGTTTGTATACTTGGTCTGCTGACTACTGTTAATGGTAATGTAACTTATGCAGCTTCAGAGGAACCGATCAACTTTATAGCTTTATTTTCGTCAATTGGATTATTTGCTATAGCTTTTGTTCTGGGATTTTTCTGGAATAAGATCAAGTGGATTATCAGACAAAAGAAAGATAATAGACAAAAACAATAAAAAGGTCAGTGACCTCAATCATATAAATCAACAAAATAAAAATACTTTAAATGGAATCAATTTCTAAAATCCTCTTTTGGGTAGCCAATAGTCTTTTAATTCCCGATATCATTCTTTTGTTATGTCTTTTTGCCCGTTCTCTATTGCTGATTGGCAGTTTCTACAATCAGTTTATGACTAAACGTAAGGTTGACAAAGAGATGGATGATAAAATCAAGAACTTATCTTTCTCAAATATTGAAGATTTAAAAGCGACTCTACCTCAAAAAGACAATTCGCTATATATAAAATACCTGCGTGATCTCTTGACAACACCCCCAAGCGAAGCATATTCGGATTACCTGATATCGAGTTTCGAGAATGAGGCCGAAAAAGATACTTCCCTTTCGAAACTCTTAGCTAAAATGGGGCCTGTATTAGGTCTTATTGGTACACTTATCGCTATGAGTCCGGCATTGGTAGGGCTATCGACAGGTGATATTGCAGGTATGGCTTATAATATGCAGGTGGTGTTTGCTACTACTGTAGTAGGTCTTGTGGTAAGTGCTGTGGGGTTGGTGACTTTACAGTTTAAACAACGTTGGTACGCCAAAGATGTGAATAATCTGGATTATGTATCGAGAATATTAACTGAAAAGACTTTCTAAGGTCTCAGACCTTTCTATTGCTTTGGTAAGTATAAAGTCAAGAGCTGATATTTTTGTTAATATATGATTAAATATTTTACATTACTTAATATGAGAAAACGTCAAAGAAGAACAAGTAAGTTTTCGAAAGAAGAAGATACCGATCCGTTGAGTGTGATTGTTAATCTTTTCGATGTGGCGATGGTATTTGCTGTTGCCCTTATGGTGGCAATGGTAATGCACATGAATATGACTGAGGTTTTTACGCAGGAAGATTATACGATTGTAAAAAATCCGGGAAAAGATAATATGGAAATAATTACTAAAGAGGGTAATAAGATCAATAAATATACATCTTCGGAGGAACAAAGTTCAGGCTCGAAAGGTAAAAAAGTAGGCATTGCCTACGAGTTGGAAAGCGGAGAGATTATTTATGTTCCGGAGTAAATAAAAGATTTTAGAAGGCTTTCGCACAGATATATAAAAAGCTTCATAACGAGAGGGAGGTAAAACAAATGAGCCATTTTTTTTCCTTTTTTTATTAAATCTATAACACCTTTATTCAGGGGTTTGAAGTCTTTATTTTCGATAATTGAAAAGGCTGCATTTTGCCCGCTTTAAATGGCAAGTAAATACCTTCACCGGTCATGGAATCTGCAAATCCACCTGCATCACCGATTAATAAAATGTTTTTATGGAAACTATATTCAATCTTATCGAACATGGGAATATTTGCCTCAGACCAATTGATAATCGCATGTAACCCCGGCAGGTCCTCCACCTATTATAATTATATTTATATGAGTTTTTTCCATTCGTCTTGTCATTGATATACAGATTATTTGTAAAAATGCAAAAATAGTATAAAATTGCGATGTACTATCGGGGACAATTTCTGCAATATAAATAAGTTGGTGTATCTTTCTATTATAACTAAAAGTAATTGGCTATAATATTTTTAGACTATGATATTCCGATAATATTTGATAGCTTTGAGAGTAGTTAATAAGTTCGTATACCTAATTTAGAACTTAAGTAATAGTCAAATTTTTGTGACGGTTAGGGATACGTAATACGAATTATAAAAAATCACACTTATGAAAACTCTTACAAACGAAAAACTGACAATTATCGGAGCTGCCGGCATGATTGGCTCTAATATGGCACAAACAGCCATAATGATGGGGCTTACTTCTGAGATTTGTTTATACGATCCGTATCCAACAGGACTTGAGGGTGTTGCCGAAGAGCTGCTTCAATGTGGCTTCGACGGTATTAATCTGACATATACTTCAGATATAAAAGAGGCTTTAACCAACAGTTCTTATATAATATCTTCGGGAGGCGCTGCCCGTAAGCAGGGGATGACACGCGAAGATTTACTGAAGGGGAATGCCGAAATCGCCATTGCTTTCGGTAAAGATATTAAAGCTTATTGCCCGCAAGTAAAGCATGTGGTAGTGATATTTAATCCAGCCGATATTACAGGTCTTTTAACCTTACTATATTCGGGATTGAAACCCAATCAGGTAAGTACACTGGCTGCATTGGATAGTACCCGATTGAGAAATGAATTGGCTAAACATTTCGCGATTAGTCCCGATAAAATAAAGAATTGCCGTACCTATGGAGGACATGGCGAAGAAATGGCTGTCTTTGCTTCTACCGCTACCATAGATGGTAAACCGTTGAACAGTTTGATTGGAGGTACTGATTTAAGTAGCCAAGAATGGGAGGATTTGAAAGTAAGAGTTATTCAAGGCGGAAAGCATATTATGGATTTACGCGGGAGGTCTTCTTTTCAAAGTCCTTCCTATCTGTCGGTTGAAATGATCCGCGCCGCTATGGGAGGCGAATCATTTAAATGGCCTGCGGGAGTGTATGTTTCTAACCACAAATACAATCATATTATGATGGCTATGGAGACTACAATAGATAAAAATGGAATTGTGTATGAAGAAATAGAAGGTACTCCGGCTGAATTTGCAGATCTTAATAAAAGTTATAAGCATCTTTGTGAATTACGTGACGAGCTGATCGCTTCAAAAGTTATACCTCCGATCAGTGAATGGAAAACTATAAATAAGCATCTATAGTTAATAAATGGTTATAATATAATATCTTATGCGTATTTTTTTTACGCAGATATAAAGGTGGTTACAATTAAAGTAACTGCCTTTTTGTTTGTATTATTTCGATATCATAATGACACATTAGATTATAAGTACACATTTAGATAGTTCGTATTATTTACGGAAAAGGAACGATTATTACATAATTAAACAAAAATAAACGATTGTTTCGAACAAATTCTCTACATTAGCACCTTCACTATGTAATAAAAAAAGTTTAAGGATTTTTTGATAGTAATTTTTTAGACGAGGTATATTAATGGAGGTCAATAATACATATAATGCATTATTTGAAGAAATTCGGAATGATAATACTGAAGCATACCGTAATTTGTATAGCCAGTTTTATGCTCCATTGTGTATGTTTGCTCAACGCTATATTCAAGATGTGAGAGTTGCAGAAGACTGTGTACAAGAGGTTTTCTTGAAAATATGGAAAGATCGTCAAAAAATAATCATTTCTAGTTCTGTTCGTTCTTATTTGCTAACATCGGTTCGGAATATGTGTCTGAACCTGATTGAAAAACAAAAGCTTGAACTCACCTATGAACAATATATCTTGACAAATTATGACGAATATGATGCAGACGATTTATATTCGGTTCATGAGTTGACTGTATTAATCGAAAAGGCAATAGATAAACTCCCCGAAAAATATCAAACCGTTTTTCGTATGAGTCGTTTCGAGAATCTCAAAAATAAAGAGATTGCCGAAAAATTAAATATATCCATAAAAACGGTGGAGGCCTATATGACTAAGTCGTTGATGATGATTAGTGTAGAGCTGGGCAAGTATTATCCCGTATTGTTAATTATTTATTTTTTTGAAAAAATCTCAAATAACTCATAGGGTATGCCCCGACTTCTTTGTCTATTATATAGAAAGCCTCTTTTAATAATAGTATGGACAAGGATAGAATAGAAGACCTGATTAATAAATTTTTCCTCAAACGATTGTCGGATGACGAAAAGGTGGAATTTGAAGATTTACTGAAATCATCGGATGAAGCTAGGAAAATATTTCGTCAATGGAGTTTTATAAACAGAGGTTTGCAGACTATCGAGTTTAATAAGACATGTACTCCTCCTGAATTTAATATCAGTTTAAAAGAAAAGGCAAAACGAAGAACATTGTGGATGCAGTATGTTAGAAATGCAGCTGCTATTCTTACTATTCCTTTGTTAATAAGCTTACTATATCTGGTAGTTGGAAAGGGAAGTTTGACAAAGCCGACTTCTTACGAATTAAGCTATACGAATACCAACAGTAAAGCTATCCTCATAACTCTGCCCGATAGCTCAAAAGTATATCTGTATGCCAAGTCTACTTTAAAATATCCAAGTTTATTTACGGATCACGAACGCCATGTCAAATTAGTCGGTGAGGCCACATTCGAAGTTGTATCTGATCCCGAAAATCCTTTCTATGTAGAAACATTAGATGGTGTGAAGGTCAAAGCTTATGGTACAAAGTTTAATGTATATGGGTATGACGATGATGACATTGTGCAAGTATATCTCGAAAGGGGCAAAGTGAATTTTAGTTCACCATACCTGAGTGAACCTACAAAAATGAGGGCAGCAACAAAACTGGAGTTTAACCGGAAGAATAAAAGTGTAAAAGTTTCTCCGGCTGATGATTCTGAATATGAAGCTTATGAGAAAGGAATATTATTGTTCCGGAGTGCATCATTGGAGCGGATAGCCAAGAAACTGTCGAGAGTATATGATATTGATATTGAGATTCAAGATAATGAAATACGGTATTATCCTATAACGGGAGTATTCGAAGATAAATCTGTTGACCAGATAATGGATCTGTTACAGATGAGTTCCCCCGGCTTGAAATGGAAGAAAGAAGAAGACAAAATAGTATTGTATAAAAATTAATTTTCTACAATTTCAAAAACTTATCAGACTAGTCTTCAGACCTTAGATCTTTTTGACATTAAATGAAAATAAACATTAAACAGGATGTAACCGACCTGTAACATGAGTTGTTTTCCTTTGAAGTGCATTAAAAATATTAATCAAACAAATTAAGTATGTGTACATCAGTCATTAAACAAAATGAAAACCGAACGTTATTTTTAATTGAAATAATTAACCTAGAGCCATGAAGAAGAAAAAAGAATTTTTAGGAAAGAGATACCGCTATCTCTTGTTAGCCGGGTTGTGTTTGTCATCATTCACTATTCAGGCGAAGCAGAATAAATCTATCTCACTAAACAAACCTCAATCGACTATTCGTGAGGTGTTGAATGAAATAGAGCAAAAAACTGCTTACAGTTTCGTGTATAATGACCGGATTGTAGATGCAAATAAAATTGTATCTGTAAAAGCAACCGATAAACCGGTATCGGATATTCTGGACGAAGTGTTTGAAAATTCAAATGTTTCTTACACCATAGTAGATAATCAGATTGTACTTTCTGTTGCTAATAAAGCAAGAGAATTACAACAAGATGACAAAAGGATCGTGAAAGGAACCTTAAAAGATGCTCAAGGGCTAGGATTACCCGGTGTGAGTGTTATTGTAAAAGGTAAAACTACAGGTACTGTAACCGATTTAGATGGAAACTATTCAATAGAAGTACCCGACAATGCAACTCTTATATTTACTTATATCGGATATTTACCTCAGGAAGTGAAAGTAGGAAGTAAACAAGATGTAAATGTTGTATTGAAAGAAGACAACAAGGCTTTGGATGAAGTGGTAGTAGTGGGTTATACTACTCAGAAAAAAGCTGACCTGACAGGTGCTGTATCATCAGTAAAGATGTCTAATCTGGAAGATATGGCTAATGTAGATATCAACAGTGCTTTGCAAGGACGTATGTCGGGAGTTACCGTATTACAAAGTAGTGGTGCTCCGGGTGCAGGTACATCTATCCGTATTCGTGGTATGGGTACATTTGGCAACAACGATCCTTTGTATATCATCGATGGTATGCCGGCTGATAATATGAATGATGTAAATCCTAACGATATAGAGCGTATTGACGTACTGAAAGATGCTGCTTCGGCTGCTATTTACGGTTCGCGTGCTGCCAATGGGGTTGTAATTATTCAAACCAAAAAAGGTAGTAAATCGGACAGGGTAAATGTTACTTTTAATACATTCCAGGGATTTTCGACTCCACAACGTAAAATCGATTTGTTGAATGCTCAACAACGGAATATGATTCATCTCGAAGCATACGAAAACGATTTGAACGGAGCTGCACCAAGCGATAAGGTAAAAGAAAAGATGGCTTATTATAAAAGCCCTTTTGTTCAGGAGACAAGAACTAACTGGCAAGACGAAGTATTTACTAATTCAGCTTATCAAGGTAATTACGACTTGTCGGTAGCAGGTGGTTCCGAAAAAATAAAATATAACATTATGGGTGGTCACCTTACTCAGGATGGTATATTGAAAGGAACTAACTTTAAACGTACTACCTTTCGTGTGAATACAGAAACTGACATTACCAAGAATCTGAAATTCGGAGAGAATTTGATGATTACGCATTCTAAACAAAATATTGTTCCCGATATGTCGGCTTCGTCAGGTGCTATCATTTCGGCATTACGTGCAGATCCTTCTGTGCCTGTATATGACGAAAATGGAAACTTAAGCGGAAGTGGTCAATTGGGAGCTGATATTCAGAATCCGGTGGGTATTATCAATAGAGCCGACCGTGTGAGAACCAGAGACCGTATTTTCGGTAATGTATATGCACAATACAATATTATTGAGAACCTTACTCTTAAAACCGATTTTGGATACGATTGGTCTAAATGGCAGGATAAATGGTTCAATGCACGTGTACCCGAAGCCGGACGTGCGTCTAATAGCAATGAACTGACTCAAAGGGATTGGCAAAGTACAAGGTGGATAAATACAACCACTTTGAAATACGACAAAACAATCGGAAAGAATAAATTTATGGTTTTGGGAGGATATTCATACGAAGAATTTGATATGAATTACACCAATGCCCGTGGAACTGATTTCATTTCGGAAGATCCTTCACAACGTTATTTAAGTTCTGCTACCAATATTGCATGGATGCAGGGCGGACGCGAACAGTGGGCATTGCAATCGTATTTTGCCCGTTTAGACTATTCATTTGCTGACAGATACCTGTTATCGGTGAACTTCCGTGGCGATGGTTCTTCTAAGTTTGCAAAAGCGAATCGTTGGGGATATTTCCCATCTATATCAGGAGGATGGCGTATTTCGGAAGAACAGTTCTTCGATCCGTTGAGAAATTCGGCAATACAAAATCTAAAAATACGTGCAAGTTGGGGTAAACTGGGTAACCAAAATATCTTTAGTAACTATCCAACCAAGGTAATCATTCAAAATACAACAGACGACGATGGTTATAATGTAGTATTTGGTCAGAATGAGACTGCTACGATAGGACGTTACGAAGCATCTTTGGCAAATCCGAATCTTAAATGGGAGGTAACTACTCAAACTAACGTTGGTTTGGATGTATCGTTTTTGAATCATTTTGATTTTACATTCGATTATTACAATAAAAATGCGACAGATGTATTGATTCAGGTTCCTGCTCCTTCGTTGGCTGGTATTACACAAGATCCCTGGCAAAATGCGGCAGAAGTTCAGAATACAGGTATGGATATGAACTTGTCGTACAATACAAAGATTAAAGATTTGCAGTTAAATGCATATGGTAACTTCAGTACAGTTCGAAACAAAGTTCGTTCGTTGGGAACAGGAAGCAGCTCTTTCTTTACCAGTTCGTACAGAGGTACTAACATTTCAAGAACTGTTGCCGGAGAGCCAATTGCACACTTCTACGGATATAAAACGGGTGGAATATTCAAGAGTGAAGAGGAAATCCAAAATTACAAAAATAGCGAAGGTGTGCTTTATCAACCTAATGCCAAACCCGGTGACCTTAAGTTCATAGATGTAAACGGTGATGGCAAAGTGGATGGTAATGACAGAACCAATATCGGTAGTGGATTCCCTAAATTTACATATGGTTTCGGAACAGATATGACTTACAAAGGTTTCGATTTGAGCCTCTTCTTCCAAGGAGTATCCGGATATAAGATTTTTAATGCGTTGAAGTATGAAGGCATGTTTGTAGATCCAAGATACAATCAATATGCTGATATAATGAACCGTTATCATGCTGTGAACAACCCTAACGGGTCGTTGCCCCGAGTAACTATTGAAGATAAAAACTCGAATCAAAGAATGTCCGACTACTATGTAGATAAAGGAGATTATTTGAGATTGAAAGTACTTACAGTAGGTTATACTCTTGATAAAAATCTGGTAAGAAAAATTGGTATGCAAAACGTAAGGTTGTATGTGACCATGCAAAACCTGTTTACTATTACCGGTTATAAAGGCTATGATCCTGATTTAGGAGAAGCATATGCCGATGATGTGGATGTGAGCGGAGTGTCTGAAGTAGGGGTAGACCGTGGACAATTCCCTCAACCAAAAACATTCATTATGGGTCTTAATATTAACTTCTAACAAATGAATATCATGAAACTATATAAAATATTATTTATTA
This sequence comes from uncultured Dysgonomonas sp., assembly GCF_934668725.1. Taxonomy (GTDB): domain Bacteria; phylum Bacteroidota; class Bacteroidia; order Bacteroidales; family Dysgonomonadaceae; genus Dysgonomonas_A. The sequence goes on along the minus strand of NZ_CAKUOF010000012.1, from coordinate 115,515 downwards.
TACCATTATTCCTGCTCGCATCTTGTGATTTGGATAGAGAACCTTTCGGGGTATCTAACTTCTGGAATAACGAAGCTGATGCATGGTTGGGCTTAAATGCCGCTTATGAACCATTTTATAATGAAGAAGGATTTGGACGTGGTCATTTCTGGGCAGGACCTGCCAGTGACGATATGGTTATTAACCGTAATAAAAACGATGACGATCAGTTGACTAAATTTATTGCCACATCGAATGCTTCGGGTGGGCAGTTCAGCAACTGGCAGTTAATGTACCGTACTATCCGCCGTGCCAATGATGTAATGGCGAATGTTCCCAATATTACCATGTCGGATAAAAGCCGTGACTTGATTTTAGGTGAAGCTAATTTCTTATGTGCATACACTTATTTCTATTTGGCTAAAAGATACGGAGGATTACCATTTTATGATTGGAGAAAACCTTTGGAAATAAATAAACCAAGGGAAACAAAAACCGAAACATACGTACGTATCGAAGCTTATTTGAAAGAGGCTATCAGCCATTTCGAAGCTCAAGGAGCATGGACAAGAGAAAAAGATGATTTGGGAAGACCTAATTTAGGTGCAGCCTATGGATTATTGGCTAAAGTATATGCTCACTGGGGTAAATATGCGGAAGCTAAAGCGGCTGCCGAAAAGGTTATTAATTCGGGTAAGTATTCTTTGGATAAAACAGGTAATAACGGGTATGCCCATTTATTTTCTTTAGCAGGAGAAAAACACGATGAGGTTCTTTTCAATCTGGTAAATAAACCGATCAGAAATCAAGGTACGGTAACGTCTGTGATTCTTCTTTCGGGAACATTATCCGGAGGTACAGGTTGGTATTATTTTGCTCCTACAAAGAGCTTGTATGATGCTTTCCAAGCAGGTGATTTACGTCGCAGAGTAACTTTGGCAGGAGAAGGCGATGAGGTTCATTTCTTAGGTAAAACTACAGTTTTGACTTCAACAATGATTCGCGATATGACTACCGGATACATGGGTACAAAATATAGTGCAGCCTATAACGAACTTACATCGTGGAACTGGGAAACAGGAGCCGATGTGCCTTTGTTACGTTATTCGGATGTATTGTTAATACATGCCGAGGCCGAAATATTCTTAGCCGGAGGCGGTCCTGCCAACAGAACTAAGGGAGTCCCTGCCGCAGCATCTTCATTTAACGAAGTACGTGTTCGTGCTTTCGGCGGCGATATAACCAAAGCTATTGCAGCCCCTACATTTAACGACTTGGTAAGAGAACGTCGTTGCGAATTGGCTTATGAGGACGAGCGCCACTATGACTTGGTTCGTTGGGGATTAGCTAAAGAAGTGTATGCAGCAGCAACTACCGTAACAGATCCAAGAGGTCCCCGATCTTTTGATCCGGTGAAGAATGCACATTTCCCTATCCCTCAAAAAGAGATCGAGAATACAGATTATTTATTGGTGAATAATCCAAAACCGGGGTATTCAACTTTTGAATAATAAAGATTATATATCTTAAGATAGAAGTTTACGGAGGAAGCAATTCCTCCGAAACTTTTAATCTGAGAGCCGATCTTTACTCAGTAAGTCACAGAAAACACTTAATATCACGTTCAAAGTATATAACTGATTGTATATGTTGTGCTTGAATGGATAATAAAAAGGTCTGAGACCTTAATATATATTGACATGAAAAAACTAATAATTTCTATATTCTCTACGCTGCTGTTAGTGGGATGTTCTTCGTCTCCTAAAAGCCCGATTGACTATGTAGACCCTTTTATAGGAACAGGGTTTCACGGACATACCTATCCGGGGGCAACCGTACCTTACGGTGCTGTGCAATTAAGTCCCGATACTCGTAATGAAGGATGGGATGCCGCATCCGGCTATCATTATAGTGACAGTACTATTCTGGGATTTTCCCATACACATTTGAGTGGAACAGGGTGTTCCGATCTGGCAGATATTCTTTTTCATCCTACTACACAAGAATTAAAACTGAAACCCGAAGGGTATATTTTCGATCCTCTGCCATTCTCGCATAAGGACGAAAAAGCTTCACCGGGATATTATTCCGTTGATTTTAAAACCGAAGGTATAAAAGCCGAACTAACAGCTACTACATATACAGGTGTTCACAGATACACTTTTGCAAAAAATAAAAACATGTCGATAGTTATCGATATGGCACACCTTATAACAGATGAGGTAATTGATTCTTTAATAATAAAGAAAACTGCTCCGAATGAAATAACAGGAATGCGAAGAACTCAAGGATGGGTTCCTAATCAATATGTGTTTTTTGTAGCTCAGTTTTCTAAAGATTTTGAGGGTGTCGATATTGTAAATGACGGAGTAATACTGGCTGCCGATGCTGACCCTCAAACCAATAATGTACAAGCCGTTTTAAAATTCGGAACATCTACAGGTGAACCAATTATTGCTAAAGTGGGTATATCTATTGTCAGTCTGGAAAATGCGAGAGAAAACCTATTGAATGATGTAAAGGATTTCGATTTTGATAATGTGCATCAGCAAGCCAGAACACTTTGGACAGAAGCTCTTTCGGATATTGTTGTAGAAGGAGGTTCGGAGCATGACTTGAAAAACTTCTATACAGCTCAATATCACGCTAAAATTGTACCTAATATTGTAAGTGATGTAAATGGTCAATACCGCAGACATGATATGACCATCGGTCAATTGGAAAAAGGAAAAAAACATTATTCCACTTTTTCTATTTGGGATACATTCCGTGCATGGAATCCATTGGTAACTCTTACCGATAGTAAATTGGTCTCGGATATGATTACTTCTTATCTCGATATGTACGATGCTTCGGGCGAATTGCCTATCTGGCCGCTTTCGGCAGGCGAAACAGGTACGATGATCGGTTATCATTCGGCTTCGGTTATTGCCGATGCTTATATGAAAGGCATCCGTGATTTTGATGTAGAGAAAGCTTTCGAAGCTATGAAAGTATCATCTAACATAAATAAAAAAGGTTCGGACTATTATGTGAAATACGGGTTTATACCTTCCAATATCAAGAAGGAATCCGTATCATGTCTTTTGGAATATGCTTATGACGATTGGGCAATTGCTCAAATGGCAAAAGATTTAGGTTGTGAAGACGATTACAAAGAATATTCGGGACGTGCTTTGTCATACATAAATGTATTTGACGGACATACTAAATTTTTTAGGGGCAAACGTATGGACGGAAATTGGGATAGCCCCTTCAATCCATTCGAACCCGGACGTGCATATACAGAAGCTACTGCATGGCAATACAGATTCTTTGTACCTCACGATGTTAATGGTTTGATCCAGTTATTTGGTGGAGAAGAATCTTTTACGGCACAATTGGATAGCTTATTTGTGGTAGAATCGAAATTAGATGGCAATATGGTCGATATTACCGGCTTGATAGGTCAGTACGCACATGGAAACGAGCCTAGCCATCACATGGCATATCTGTATAACTACGTGGGGCAGCCTTGGAAAACGCAAGAAATGACACGCCGTATTCTTACCGAAATGTATCAGCCAACACCCGAAGGAATCAGCGGGAATGAAGATTGCGGTCAGATGTCAGCTTGGTATATATTGAGTAGCTTGGGATTATATGCTGTGTGTCCCGGATCTAATGAACTTGTTCTGACGACTCCTTTATTCGAAAAGGCAACCATCAAATTGGCTAATGGAAAGACATTAGTTATCAAAGCAAATGATCCTCAAAAGAATGTATATATAGATAAGGTTAGCTTAAATGGAAAAGCGATTGATAAAAACTTTGTTACTTATCAACAATTATTAGAAGGTGGAGAACTGGACTTTACATTAACCAACACTCCAAACAAAGATCGTGGAATAGGTGGTGATGCTTATCCTTATTCGTTGACCAAAGGGCTTGTAGTATCCATTCCATTTACAACCAAAGATCTGGATTTGTTCTTAGATGATATAGAAGTTGATTTGGCTTCCGCCACTCAGGGTGCTAAGATATATTACACGCTCGATGGATCGGAACCTACCGAAGCTTCGGCTTTATATACGTCTCCTGTCAAGCTAACAGCTTCGACTTTGATTAAAGCAAAAGCTTTCAAAGAGAATTATACTCCAAGCAGAACATTTACTATCAATGCCACAAAAGCTGTATTGGCTAACCCTAAGATTGCTCAGGCAAAAATGAACGGAACGAATTTCCGTTATTACGAAGGGTTGTACAAAGTAGTGGGGGATATCGAAAAGTCTTCATTGATAGAATCGGGTACAATGCCCGAACCGTCTATTAAGGGGGCAAAGCAAGCAGATCATTTTGCATATATATTCTCGGGATTGATTTCTATACCCGAAGATGGGGTATATGAGTTTATGACTCGCTCCGATGATGGTAGTGTGTTGTATATCAATGATCTGAAAGTGGTTGATAACGATGGTTCACACGGAGCTATCTCGGCAACGGGAAGGATTGCTTTGAAAAAAGGTTTCCATCCGTATCGCTTATTATATTTTGAAGATTACGAAGGAGAAGAATTGAGTTGGGGTTGGAGAGTCCCCGGATCGGACAAGTTTGTTCCGATACCTGCCTTGAATTTATTTACAAATTGAGGCTGCTGTAGATACGGGCAGGTCATTTTCTGCCCTGTATCTGCAAATAAATACTATTTACCTGAAAGAAGTTCGCAGCACTATTTATTGCTTTGGCAAACATAACAACGACAGGTTGTTATGCTTTTAAAATGTGCCATTAATTATTTTCTTTTACTTAAAACAATATGAAAAATTTAATTTATATACTATTGGCTAGCATGCTGATATCTTGTGGGAGCAAACCACTAGAATTGAATGTGATGTCTTATAATATTCGTTACGATAACCCTGAAGACAGTTTGAATAACTGGCAATACAGAAAAGATGTTGCAGCAAAAATAATCCAAACAAAAGATATTGATATAGTGGGTACTCAGGAAGTATTGCATAATCAATTAGTTGATTTACAGGAACGTTTACCCGAATATACTGCAATAGGAGTAGGACGTCAGGATGGAAAAGAGCAAGGTGAATACAGTGCCTTATTTTATAAAAAAAATCGCTTTACCGAAGTGTCATCGGGTTATTTCTGGTTGAGTGAAACACCCGAAGTGGTAGGTTCGAAAGGGTGGGACGGAGCTTGCGAGCGTATAGCTACATGGGCTATTTTGAAGGATAAACAAACGGGTAGAGAAGTATTTGCAATAAATACCCACTTGGATCATGTAGGTAAAATTGCCCGTCAAGAGGGTGTAACTTTATTACTTACTAAAGCTGCCGAATTGAGCAAGGGATTACCTATTATAATGACAGGCGATTTTAATGCAACTCCCGACTCGGATGTGATTAAGCATGTAACCAATACTTCATTGAAAGAGCATTTGACCAATGCTAAAACAATTGCAAAAGCATTTTCGGGTACGGAATGGACATTCCACGATTTCGGAAAAATTCCTGTTGAAAACAGAGATTACATCGATTATATATTTGTAAGCAACAATATTGAAACGGATAATTTTGAGGTGCTTCCTGAAAAATTGGATGAGGTATTTTTATCAGATCATGCTCCTGTTGTAGCAAAAATAAAAATAAAATAAATAATAAGATGAAAAAAAGATATATAGGTGCGTTTCTTTCATTAGTATTGCTGGGAACAGGTTTTCCTGCAACAACATTCGCACAAAAAGACATTTTTATACATTCGCATAACGATTATCAACGTAGAGTGCCTTTTTATCAGGCATATGCACAACAATTGTCATCTGTAGAAGCGGATATTTTTCTCAGTAAGGATAACCAATTACTTGTAGCTCACGATTTACATGAATTACCGACAGCTTCTACTTTGGATGAATTATATATCAATCCATTGGTACACTTATTCAAACAGAATGGAGGGAAGCCATGGAAAGATTCGGATAAGAAACTGCAATTGTTGATAGAGCTGAAAACTCCTGCTACGCCAACACTCGATATGGTAGTGCAAAAATTGAATGCACATCCGGAAGTATTTAATCCTTCAGTAAATCCTTATGCAGTACAGGTGGTTATTACAGGTGAATTTGTTCCGAAGCCTGCCGATTTCTCTAAATATCCGGCTTATATTCAGTTTGATGGATTATTAGATGAAAAATATACTCCCGAACAATTGGCAAGGGTGGCTTATATAAGCGTTCCTTTCTTCGAATATGCGCAATGGAATGGAAAGGGAACATTAGTAACCGACCAGAAAAAGAAAGTAGAAGCAGTTATCGATCAGATTCATGCCATGGGCAAGCCTATTCGTTTTTGGGGAACCCCCGATCATGTAACGGCTTGGAATACTTTTCATACGATGGGAGTTGATATTATAAATACCGATGTACCTGAGCTTTGTGCTGATTTTTTCCATAACTTCGATGATAAGAATTTTGTGATTTCTCCCGACCATGCCAATGCACACGAGGGAATTACCAAAACTGATCGTTTGGACAAGACTACAGCCGGTTTTCAAGGGTTTGATAATAAGAAACTTCAATTGTCGAAAGGCGTTGAAATATATCAACCTACTTATCTTAATGATGGTATTCGTAAACCTGTCAAGAATATTATATTTCTGATTGGCGATGGCATGGGATTAGCTCAAATCAATGCGGCTGCGAGTGTGAATAAAGGACTGTCGCTGTTTGGGTTTAAACATATCGGATTACAGAAAAACAGTTCGAAAGATGCTTTTACAACTGATTCGGCAGCAGGTGGAAGTGCTTTAGCAACAGGTGAATCGAATAATAACCGTCATATCTCAATGGCTGATGATGGTACAATTTACCCATCTATGAGCGATGTGGCTACATCAAAGGGGATGAAGGCCGGAGTAGTTACATGGGGAAATATTGCGGATGCAACTCCTGCCGCTTTTTACGGACACTCTACTGAACGTGATAATGCGGATGAAATAACCGAATGGCTGCTAAAAGGCAATCTTACGTTGTTGAATGGTAGCGGAATGCACATTCTAACAGATCGAAAAGACAAACGCAATTTGACTGATGAATTAAAATCTCAATATAATATTACTACTTCTATAGATGAGATCAATAGTAAAAGCGGTAAAGTAATTTGTATTGATGAGCGTATGGAACAAGCTGCTACTGCGGAAACGATCGGATTATTGGCAGAGGCTACTAAACAGTCTATCAAGAAACTGAGTGAAAATAATAAGAATGGATTCTTTCTGATGGTTGAAGGTGCAAAGATTGACTATGCAGGTCATGCCAATTCTGTTCCCGGCTCGGTTGTAGAAATGCTTAGCTTCGATATGGCAATAGCGGAAGCGATGAAGTTTGCAGACAGTAATGGGGAAACACTCATTGTTGTAACTGCCGATCACGAGACAGGAGGTCTTACTTTAATAGATGGCGATTTAGAAACAGGTCAAATTACAGCTCGTTATATGACTGACGATCATACGCCTATAATGCTTCCCGTATTTGCTTATGGTCCCGGTTCTGCCGACTTTATCGGGGTATATAAAAATACGCAGGTATTTCATAAAATGAAAGCTCTTTTGGATGCCAACAAACAAAAGAAATAAGGTCTCAGACCTTCTTATGGCTTTGGTAAGCAAAATATACAAAGTCTGTTATAAACTCAAAAGTATATCATTAAATACTTTCTTTTACTTAAGTATATGAAAAAGCATATAATTTTATTCCTGTTACTCTTTTTGAGTTTCGGTTCGATGTCTTCTTTTTCGAAAGAAAATATCAAGTTCCGATTCAATAAAGCAGGACAATTTAAGATTGCCCAGTTTACAGATATTCATTGGAATAATACTTCTCCCAATTGTGCTAAAACCATAGAAACTATTAAAGCAGTATTGGAGGCAGAAAAGCCCGATTTAGCTGTACTTACGGGTGATGTGGTGAGCGACCCTCCGATTCGTGAAGGCTGGCTGGCTGTCGCTAAAATATTCGAAGAAACCAAGACTCCTTGGACGGTTGTATTGGGAAATCATGATTCGGAAGAAGGGCGTGGATTTACCCGTTGTCAGATATTCGATATCATCGAAGGAATGCCCTACTATGTTGGAGAAAAAGGTTTGCCGATGACAGGCTGTGGCAATTATGAGATTCCTGTGATAGCATCAAAAGGTGATAAAACTGCTGCTGTATTGTATCATATAGATTCGAATGATTACCCTGAAAATGACAAATTGGGTCATTACGATTGGATACATTTCGATCAAATCAGTTGGTACAGGCATCTGAGCGATACCTATACTTCTAAAAACAACAATAAACAAATCCCTTCATTGGCTTTTTTCCACATTCCATTGATTGAATACAATAATATTGTGGGAAAGCCAACAACAGTAGGAACTAAGGACGAAGGTGTTGCTGCTGCCGATATCAATTCGGGAATGTTTGCATCTTTGATCGAACAGCAAGATGTAATGGGCGTATTTGTTGGACATGACCACGATAACGACTATATTGGTATCGAAAAGAATATAGCATTGGCGTTTGGTCGTACATCGGGTGCGGATGCTTACGGAAAACTCGAAAGAGGGGGGCGTATTATCGTCATGTATGAGGATCAATTTAAGTTTGATACATGGATTAGAACTCCCAAAGGAACCGAATTGTATTATTACTATCCATCGGGTATATCTTCTGTAGATGAGCAAAGCATGAGTTTTTTACCTGCAAAGGATGTAAAACCGACAAAACAGGGTGTAGGGTACACGTATTACGAAGGCAAATTTAAGTCGGTAGATGATATTGTTTCTCAAAAGCCTTTGAAAGAAGGTGTATTGACAAACTTTTCGATAGAATCTGCTCCTGTACAAGATTATTTTGCTTTCGGTTTTAAAAGCTATATCAAAATACCCGAAAGGGGAGTTTATCGTTTTTATACCAATTCGGATGATGGTTCGAAACTGTATATTGACGGACAACTAGTGGTTGATAACGATGGTTCTCACAGTTTAAAACGTGTAGACGGAAAAGTGGCTCTCGAGGCAGGATTTCACGAAATAGAAGTTCGTTATCTCGAAAATTATATGGGACAAGCTTTGGAAGTAGGTATTTCGAGTCGAAATATTTTAGAGAAGCCTATACCGGATAGTATGTTGTTCCTGCTATCAGATAAATAAAACAGCAAAAATAAAGATTGTATTGTTTTATCTATTTGTAAAAGAGTTTAATATGGTATTAAAGGTGACAGAAAACAGAAGAAGAAATAGAACAGGTCAAAAAAGTGTTACTTTTGTCACTTTTGTCACCTTTTTGAGCTTTTGTTTCTGATAAACAGTGTTTTATGTGGGTGACACGAAATGATACTTTTGTAACTGTTTTTGTCACTTTATTGATTACTTTTTGTCACTTATGAGAACTGTAGTGTAATATCTTATTGAGAAAATATATAACTTATGAAAAAAATATCTTTTGCATTTATGATTTTCGGGTTGATGTTTCTACTTCCTAGGCCTTTGTCGGCTCAGGAAAGCGAAGAAACGCCTCCGAAGTATAATATGCCTTATAAAAATACCTATGTAAAAGAGGCTTTGGTTGCCGAAAATGAATACAGGATTGCAAAACCTAAAATTACAATACCCAAGAGCTTTGAGGAGGCAAAAAATATTCTCCCCAATCCTATTTGGCAGGGGCATGACAAAGAGATAGAAATGTATTGGAAAGCATGGCAAATAGCTATAGGAAACATCAGACAACCCGATGAGGGTTCAGGCTTTGTTGCCAGTTATTTAGACGTAGCTTATAATGGTAATATCTTTATGTGGGATGCATCGTTTATGATGATGTTTGCCCGATATGGTTACCGTTTTTTTCCATTCCAAAATACATTGGATAATTTTTATGCAAAACAGCACCCGGATGGGTTTATCTGCCGTGAAATAAAGGCAGATGGGGCAGACTGTTTCGAACGGTACGACCCTGTGAGCACAGGTCCTAATTTGTTGCCTTGGGCAGAGATACAATACTACAAACAATACGGAGATACAGACCGTTTGAGTAAGATATTTCCGGCATTGTGTGCTTATAACAAATGGTTGAGACTCAACCGTACATGGCCAAACGGAACCTATTGGTCGAGCGGGTGGGGCACAGGAATGGATAATATGCCTCGTGTTCAATCGCAATACAGCATGATTTTCAGTCACGGGCATATGGTGTGGCTGGATGCTTGCCTGCAACAAATATTAGTAGATAATATTCTTCTCGAAATAGGTTTTTATCTGGAGCGTTGGCAGGAAATTGAAGATTTGGAAGACGAGATAAAAATGCTTACCAAGTACATTCAAGACAATATGTGGGACGAAAATACAGGATTTCTATACGATCAATATGCTGATGGAAGCCTTTCTACTACCAAAGGTATTATGGCTTACTGGGCATTGCAAACCGATGTTTTGAAGAAACCACAATTAGACCGGTTGGTACAAGAGTTGAATAACCCAAAAACATTTAACCGTCCGCACAGAGTGCCTTCTTTATCGGCTGATAATCCTAAATACAATGCCAAAGGGCGATACTGGCAGGGAGGTGTTTGGCCGGGTACTAATTACATGGTTATAACAGGACTCGATAAAAAGGATTATCGCAAAGAAGCTCATGATATAGCTGTAAATCATTATAATAATATTTTTGAAGTATATAAAAATACAGGCACTTTCTGGGAATACTATTCACCTGAATCTGCGGAGCAAGGATTTATGGCTCGTAAAGATTTTGTCGGTTGGACAGGTTTACCACCTATTGCTGTATTTATAGAATATATATTGGGTATCCGTTCCGATTTTTCTACTAATTCGGTTGTTTGGGATGTCAATCAATTGGAAGCTCACGGAATCGAAAGATATCCATTTGGTCCCGAAGGTCTGGTTTCTTTCAAAGTCAACAAGAGAAGCTCAGCAGACGAGACTCCCATTATTACAGTTGATTCGACTATAGCTTTCGACATGACTGTATACTGGGGTAAAGACAAATCTAAGAAAGTCAGCATAAAAGAAGGTAAGCAAACAATCTAATCAAACCAGAAATAATACGCCATGAAAATAGGAATAGATTTAGGAGGCACAAATATTCGTATAGGAGTTGTTGACCAAGGTGTGATTGTAAAAAAAATATCCGAACCGTGTAGAGCCGATAAATCGGAAAAAGAGGTATTGGATCATTTAATAAGTATGATTCATCAGGTGTTCAGTCCTGCTGTAACAAGTATAGGCATTGGAGTACCTTCGGTGGTGGATGTCAAAAAAGGTATAGTCTATAATGTAACTCATATCCCTTCGTGGAAAGAAGTTCATTTGAAAGCTATTCTGGAAAAAGAGTTTCAAGTTCCTGTTGCTGTTAATAACGATTGTAATTGTTTTGCTCAAGGAGAGGTATCTTATGGAGAAGGGTCTGACTTTGAGGATATTGTATGCGTGGCATTAGGTACAGGTGTTGGTGCAGGAATTATCTTTAACAATAAATTGTATAACGGAGCTAATACAGGAGCCGGTGAAGTAGGTGAACTACTTTATCTGGAGCATAATTATGAGTATTATTGTTGCAGTCATTTCTTTGTGAGGGAGCATCATATAACGGGGAAAGAGGCTTACGAAAGGGCTTGTCAAAAAGATCCGGTAGCATTACAGATATGGGACGAATTTGGTTCTCATGTCGGTAATCTTATAAAGGCAATTTTATTTGCATACGATCCTCAAGCTATTATATTGGGAGGCAGTATTTCTAAATCATTCGAGTTTTTCTCACCTGCAATGCATGAAGTCTTGAAGAGTTTTCCGTATCCGGAAACTGTAGCCAAGCTGAAAATAGCATGCTCTAAGATAGAAGATATTGCCATATTGGGGGCAGCCGATTTAATTATTTAATACTTCTTTGAAAACACCTATTTTCACAGGAGCAATTATAAAACATATAATTGCTCCTGTGATTAACTTTCTCTGTATTGTATGGGGGTCATTCCTACTCTTTTTCTAAAGAAACTTCCAAAGAAAGAGGCATTAGCAAAATGTAGTTCTTCCGAAATTTGGAGGATAGTCATATTGGATGTTTTTAGTAAAGCTTTAGCCGCCATAATAACCATTTCATCAATCCATTGTAAAATAGGCTTTCCTGTCACGTCTTTAATTACCTTCGATAAGTATTTAGGTGTCAGAAACATTTTATCTGCATAAAAGGTTACACTTCTTTCTTGTTTGTGATATTTAAAAAGCAATTCAACAAATTGTGTAATAAGCTCTTCCTGTCTCGATTTAGTTCGAGGACTTTCAACCAATTTCGAATTATGATACAATTGCATTACTTCACAAATGAGAGTATAGAGGAGGCTTTTGGCTATTTTTTCACGATATAGGTGATCTGTCTTCTTATACTGTTTTACAATGAAAGCATGAAACTCAAGAAGGCTTTGAGTTTCTTCTTCGGTAATTTTAAGACATGGCATTTGCCCCATCTTTTCGGGAATATCTATATCCATCGTTAATTTGAGGTCTGCAATGAAATCGAATGTGAAAAATAGAAACTCAATGGATAGGTCATCGCTCTCGGATATTAGTTCAATAATATAGCCGGGTATGATCGAGATTAATGTGTTTGCTGTAACCTCGTATTCCTGCAAATTAATCTTTATACGCGAATTTCCTTTTGTGCAAATAGCAAATGTAATTCCCTCAACAATATGAGGATATCGAAGGTCTAAAAAGTGATCTTGAACATTAGTACTATTATCGGATACTATAAAGTTCTTAATTATAGAAGGAGAACTTTGTATTAAAGATTCATCAAAAGATATCTTCCCATACTTTTCATTAGCCATATCTAGATGCATTCGTATTATTTACACAAATATAATATATTAGAAAAGTGAAGCAATTCGAAAAGCGATATTTTGAACATAATTGGCGATTTATTGAGTTCTCAGTATTCATTTAATTAGTTGATCTTTGCGGAAGGAATTAGAGTTATCGGATATTTGGTTATTAAATTAATAGAGATCAATGAGTAAGGTTAGTCTTAAAACCTGGCACTTCCTTTTGGTATTTGTCATTTTAGGAATATCGTCTAATATAATTTGGAGCAACGAATCAGAGAATAAAACATTTGCTGTCGGGGGTTCTTCATTAGTTGAAATTAACGGTCAGATGTTTTCAGATAGTACAGCCGGAAGTACTTGTTTCGTCTTATTTTATACAGATACAGAATCGGATATGTGTTATAGAATGGAAGAGAACTTGAACCAATTGAATAATGTTTCTGAAGGGCATACCCGATTTTTCAAATTGAATATCAAAGATTATCCGGGTGAATATGGTAGATACGATATATCGGGTACACCTACTACAATAATATTTAAAGATGGTCTGGAGGTTGACCGGATTATGGGTGTTGTTCCCTTGTCTAATTTACTGATGATCTACAAAAGAAATATATAAAAATGTAACAAAAAGATTATATTGTTATGACTAAACAAAGAACTTTAAAACAAAGCTTTTCTTTAGAAGGAAAGGGATTACATACAGGAATTAACGGGCGTATAACTTTTAATCCGGCTCCCGATAATCACGGCTATAAAATAAGACGAACCGATTTAGACGGGCAACCTATTATAAGTGCTTTAGCCGAAAATGTAATATCTACAGATAGAGGTACTGTGTTAGCTAAGAATGGGGCTCAGGTAGGTACTGTAGAGCATGCTCTGGCTGCTTTGTATGCTTCGGAGATAGATAATTGTCTGATTGATATAGATGCTCCCGAATTCCCCATCTTAGATGGAAGTTCTACTCTTTTTGTACGAAAAATAAAAGAAGTAGGAGTCACTATACAACAGACCGATAGAGTGTATGTGAGCTTTCCACGTAAAAAAATAAAGGTGGTGGATGAATCGACAGGAGCATCGATGCTTTTATTACCTGACGATCATTTTAATATCGAGAGTAATATTTCTTTTGATTCTATGCTACTAAAACGGCAAAGTGCCAAACTGGATGATTTGTCGGATTTTACGAAGAATTTTGCTTCGTCCCGCACTTTTGTTTTCGTAAAAGAGGTTGAATATCTCTTGCGTAATAATCTGATAAAAGGAGGGGATTTAGATAATGCAATTATTATTTATGATGAATTGATGCCTCAAGAGGAACTTGACCAGCTGGCTGATAGGATGTCTGTAAAAAGAAAAGATGCGAGCAAGTTAGGATATATGATGAATAAGCCTTTGTTGTATGCTAATGAACCTGCACGCCACAAGTTATTGGATATTATTGGAGATATTGCCTTGGTCGGATATTTTATAAAAGGAAAAATTGTAGCCAATTGCCCCGGTCATCGTATTAATAATACGTTTGCACGAGCTATCCGCAAACAGTTAAACGTGAGTACCGAAGCCGATATGAATATTCAACAGGTGAAACCAAGTCATTTTTATTGGAATTGCCCGTAAGTAAGACATTAGATTGAAATGAAAGATATATTATTGTTTATTCGCCATAATAACAGGGCATTGATTGGTGTAGTTGTTGGTGTTGTTTTAGGATATTTACATTGGTATTATTTTGCATGCTATTGGGGAACTTATCCTTTATCAGCCGAGTGCTGGATAAATTGTGCCTATGGTGGAGTAAGTGGTGGATTTATAATGTGTTTGTTGAACGAAACTAAACATATAAGATAAGTATAGCTTTTTTAGTTGCATTTTATTTCAATAGGGGTGAGTAGGGATATTCGCTCCTATTTTTATGAGTGTATATTTATATTTTCTTATCTTAACCGGAAAAAGCATAGGGTTTTAAGATTTAAATATAAAAAAACACGACACATTAGTTTATCTTTGTTGTATGAATACCGAAAATAAAACAACTACAATATTATCGAATCTGGGAATTGAGACCCTGAATGAGATGCAAATTGCTGCTAAGGCTGCTATATTAAGTTCGAGTAGTAATACTATATTGCTGTCGCCCACAGGATCGGGTAAGACGGTCGCTTTTTTATTACCTGTTTTGGAATTGCTCAAAGAGGATGTAAAAACAGTGCAGGCATTGATTATTGTTCCTTCTCGTGAACTTGCTATCCAGATTGAACAGGTATGGAAAAAGATGGGTACAGGTTACAAAATTAATGTATGTTATGGAGGTCATTCCATAGATACTGAATTACGTAACCTAAGTAATCCTCCCGCTCTACTTATCGGGACACCGGGCAGGCTAAAAGACCATCTGGAGAGAGAATCATTTACAACGGAAGCAATTCATACACTTGTTCTGGATGAGTTCGATAAATCGCTCCAAATGGGGTTTCAAGATGAAATGAGTTATATCATTGGTCAATTGCCTAATCTGGAAAAGCGAATTCTGACTTCGGCAACATCGGATGTCGAGATTCCTGAATTTACACAAGTAATATCACCCAAAGTTTTAGATTATACGAAAGAGGAATCGAATGACGGGCTATCGGTAAGACTTGTTATTTCGCCCGAAAAAGATAAAATAGAAACGCTGTTCCAATTAATCTGTGCCTTTAAATCGGAGCCTGCTCTGATTTTCTGTAACCACCGTGAAGTAGCCGAACGTATAAGCAATATGCTGACGGAAAAAGGTATACAAACAGGTTATTATCATGGCGGAATGGATCAGGATGATCGGGAAAGAGTACTTATTCAATTCCGTAATTACAGTTTGCGCTATTTAGTAACTACCGATTTAGCCGCCAGAGGATTGGATATTCCCGAAATGAAACATGTAGTACACTATCATCTTCCTGCAAAGGAGACCGAATTTATGCACCGCAATGGTCGTACGGCTCGTATGCATGCTCAAGGTACTGCATATATTTTGTTGCATAAGGATGAAAAAACACCTGATTATATACCTACACATATTAAAGTATTTAGTGTACAGGCTGGAAAACCCTTACCGGATCGCCCCGAATTTCAGACTATCTATATAAGTGGAGGGAAAAAGAATAAGCTGAATAAGAGTGATATTGTAGGTTTCTTTTTACAAAAGGGAAAACTTGATAAAGACGACTTGGGATTAATAGAAGTGAAAGATTTTATTTCGTTTGTGGCCGTCCGTTCATCTAAGGTGAAGGAGCTTTTAGCAATTGTCAGGGATGAAAAAATGAAAGGCAAGAAATACAAAATCGAAGTTGCTCGAAATGTAATTAAGAAAGAGGATTAAAAACGATCTGTAAATTCAATTTATACAAATCATTTAGAACAATGAAAAAATATCTGAGGCATTTATCTATTTATGTATTCGTTTTGGGAAGTATATTGACTTCGTGTAATTCGAAAAAATCAGAACAATCAGCCCCTGCTCCTGCCGGTATTTCGGAGTTGGCTGTTGAAGATAGTCTTAAAATATCTATTGATGTTTCGAAAATAGATTCTATGGTTCGTCTTTTCGATAGTGGTGCTACAAAAGTTATAACGAACGATGATTGTATATCATTAGGTGATATGTTGTCTACTGCTCAATATGATACCGTATTCAATAATAGCGATATTATGGTGAAAATGCAAACTCCCGAATATACAGTTATTCTTTATAATAAAGGCAAAACGCTGGAGGAGAATGATTGGTTGATGGTCTGGAAAGAAAACGGCAGAATTAAATATAAGAACAAGTGGTATTATCTGGCGGAAGATAAAAAAGATATTGTATATAATTTACTTGACAAATACAAAGAAAATTCGAATTAAAAAAATTTCGAATTTATATTGTTTCTATTACCTTTGCCCGAATTAAAAAAATAAATATGATTATGAAAGAATTATTAGACAACTTGAATGCACTAATTGCAGAATTTACTAAAGACGCAGGACAACAAGCTGAAAGCGGAAATAAAGCTGCAGGAACACGTGCAAGAAAAGCTTCATTAGCTATTGAAAAATCTCTGAAAGAGTTTCGTAAAATCTCTATTGAAGAGTCTAAGAAATAAGAAGAGAACAAAAGAGGTGCTGAAAAGTACCTCTTTCTTTTTTTGATGTGAATTAATGCCCATTAAATATTTGCAACCTGGTTGCGGATATTAAGCCTTAATTTTGTTGTCAGATAAATAAAATGATAAACAAAATGGCAAATATAATTCAACCGACACATTCTGAAGACCATTGCTGCGGATCCCATTCACATGGAAACGGCGAAAGTGTAGCAGCTTGGAAAAGATATACCCCCGCAATTTTTAGCTTCCTATTACTTCTTACAGGAATTTTTCTCGATAATCTAAGTTCAATAAGTTTTTTCTCAGGATATCTACGTTTGGCATGGTATATTATTGCTTACATCCCTGTCGGATTTCCTGTCATAAAAGAAGCATATGGAGCTATAAAAGAATTCGATTTTTTCAATGAATTTACGTTAATGGTTATTGCTACTCTGGGTGCTTTCTTTATAGGAGAATATCCAGAAGGCGTAGCAGTGATGTTATTCTACTCAGTAGGTGAGTTGTTTCAGGAATCAGCCGTTAATAAAGCCAAAAGCAATATTAAAGCTTTACTGGACATTCGTCCTGATAAAGCAAATGTATTAAGGTCAGGTACTTTTCAGGCAGTGTCTCCAGAAACAGTTGCCATAGGAGAAACTATTCAGGTAAAAGCCGGAGAAAAGATTCCTTTAGATGGAGTTCTATTGTCTGAATCCGGTAGTTTCAATACTTCCGCTTTAACAGGAGAGAGTAAGCCTAAAACTATCCGTGAGGGCGAAAAAATATTGGCCGGTATGCTTAATCTCGATAAGGTAATTGAAATAAAAGTAGAGAAAAAATATACAGATAGTTCGCTTGCTAAAATATTGGAAATGGTACAAGATGCCACCTCACGTAAAGCAAAAACCGAATTGTTGATCCGTAAATTTGCACGGATATACACACCTATTGTTTTCTTTTTGGCATTAGCCATAACTGTGATACCGTATTTTGTGGTTAGTAATTATGTTTTCGACGACTGGTTATATCGTGCTCTTGTCTTTCTGGTAATCTCTTGCCCTTGTGCCTTGGTAATCTCTATTCCTTTGGGATATTTCGGTGGAATAGGTGCCGCTTCACGTCATGGTATTTTATTTAAAGGAGCCAATTATATGGATCTAATGACTTCTGTAAATACTGTGGTGATGGATAAAACAGGAACTCTGACTAAAGGTGTATTTAAAGTACAGCGTATTGTTTGTCCGGCATACGATCCGATTGAGTTTATGGGGATAGTTGCGGCTGTAGAAAAACTTTCTACCCATCCAATTGCAAAAGCGATAGTAGAGCATAGTGTCGTAAATGGAAAATCGACCACTTACAAAGCAAAAGATGTAAAAGAAATTACAGG
The DNA here is from genome assembly GCF_934668725.1 of uncultured Dysgonomonas sp. Lineage (GTDB taxonomy): Bacteria > Bacteroidota > Bacteroidia > Bacteroidales > Dysgonomonadaceae > Dysgonomonas_A. Next base: position 97,165 of record NZ_CAKUOF010000012.1, on the reverse strand, counting down.
ATATGGACTTCAGGGTTATGTTGATGGTAAAAAGGTTATCATTGGAAACTCTAAAATGATGCGTAAGTATGGAATCGAATACGATACTAATATTGATTCCATTATCGAATCTGTTGTGATAGTTGCTCTTGATAATCGATATGCAGGTTATATAACTATTGCTGATGAGCTTAAAGAAGACTCTCTTTTGGCGATTTCAGAAATGCATAATCAGGGGATTAAAACAATTATGTTGAGTGGTGATAAATCATCGATTACTCAAAAAACAGCAGGAGAGCTAGGTGTGGATAGTGCCTACGGCGATCTTTTACCTGAAGATAAAGTAAGGCATGTTGAGCAGTTGAAGAGCGATAAAGCAAATGTTGTAGCTTTTGTAGGTGATGGTATAAATGATGCACCTGTTTTAGCTCTAAGCGATATTGGAATAGCAATGGGAGGTATGGGATCGGATGCGGCAATAGAGGTTGCCGACGTAGTAATACAGACTGATCATCCCTCTAAGATAACTACAGCAATACGCATTGCAAAATCAACAAAACAGATTGTAATTCAAGATATTACATTGGCTTTTGGAGTTAAGCTTGTGGTATTGTCATTTGGTGCTGTGGGAGTAGCTACTATGTGGGAGGCTGTCTTTGCTGATGTGGGTGTTGCTTTATTGGCAATTTTGAATGCTATGCGTATCTTAAGGAAGAATTTTTAAAATATCAGCGGGATGAAATCAATCATCCTGCTGATATTTTATGTAGAATCTATTTTACAGATTGTTATTCTCTGACTTTTTTCTTTTTCTTATTTCAGTTAATGAAATATTGGCTTCGTCTTTTATGAGATCTATTTCGAGCGCTGTCTTTTCTATGATTAATTGAGCTTTTTCAACAACAAGCAGTGCATGTTGTCTGATTAAGTCAATTTGTTTTTCGCTTTCTATTTTAAGCCTGTCAAATTCATCTTCAATTTCCTGTCTTTTCTTTTTATTGTTTTTGTCCATGAAAAATCCGGCTATAGTGACTAGTATGGTTAATCCGGCAATTATAAGACCGAATACATCTATAATTTTAGCCAGACGTCCTTGAGTTTCTTCTAAGCGCTTGTCTTGCTCTATCATTTTGATGTCGGCCTTGTCTTTCTCATTTTTTAGCTCTTTCAGCTTTTCATCCAATTCCTTTTTTTGAAGTTCTAGTTTTAAGTCGACTTCTGTTTGGCTATATGTATTTTGTGCGTAAGCTGTTATGCTTAATGTGAAAAGGATTAATATGAGTATCTTTTTTGTCATAAATTGTTGTGTTATATAGTTTAAACTTATTTCAAAATTAATACTTTTTTATTATTTATCATCAGCCTTTCTTTTTAATTCATTTGTTGGATGATTTACGATTCGCTTTGTATTGTGTCTTTTCAAGTATAATCTAAAAGTAAATTACAGTAAATTCTTTCTTCTGACCCTGAGAGTTTTACCTTGTTCTTATAAGTTTTAACTATTTTGAATTAAACAAAATAAATGAGAACTATGTTATACCTTTTGTAAAAGCTAAATAACGAAGAGACATAATATAAAAATAAAATGGAAACAGGGTTCGACGTCATAGGATCAATAACGATAGGTATTCTCATCGGATTTATAGCCAATAAGCTTCCCAAAAAGAACAAACTGGGTTTATTTACCAGTTTTGCTATTGGAATGGTAGGTGCTTTAAGCGGGTCATTCATACTTAATTTATGTAGGTTGGACTATGATTCATTAACTTCTACTGTTCTTATTGGTTATGCTACTTCGGCAATCGTTGCAGCTATTTTCCTGTATACGGCATTTAGGGTAAACAAGAAACAACAACAAAGTTGAGAGTACAAATCTTTTGCTAGTGAAAAATAAAGCCATACATATTTCACACTGTATTTAGTTTAGTTATTCAATTTCTTTTCTTTTATTTTACTCAATACTGAGGGTGCGTAATTCAAAATCTTGATTGCGCACTTTTTCGTTTTCAATCTTTCTTTATATATCCTTATTTTTAATATCTCTTAGTCTTACCTTATAAATAGCATGTATATTCTTATAGATATAATCATTCTGTAGTTTACAATCTTTAACTAGAAATATTTCAATTTGAATTGTGTGCAATATAATTTTACAAAACCGAAATGGGAATGTTATGACAGATTATTTAAAACTCGAAAATCAATTGTGTTTTCCTATCTATGCTTTAGCAAGGCAGATGGCATCTTTATATAGACCTTATCTGGAAAAAATGGGGTTAACTTATCCTCAATATCTGGTTATGTTGGTTCTGTGGGAGCATAAGTCGGCTAGCGTGAAATGTATAGGAGAACTACTTTGGCTTGATAGTGGAACATTAACTCCATTATTAAAAAGGATGGAAGCTAACGGGTTGCTTTCGAGAAAACGATCTTGTATAGATGAGAGGGTAGTAGATATTATACTCTCTGATAAGGGTGAAAGTCTTAAAGAGCAGGCACAGGATATTCCTGTACTTTTAAAAGAGCAACTAGAAACAGATGATAAACAATTGACCACTTTACGTGATCAGTTGAAGCAGATATTATTGACTACTGCAAAATGTAAGTTATAGTTTTTTTGATCAATCAGTGTAGTTATTTATGTACATATTTCTAAAAATGTAAATTATATATTATAAATAAAATGAGTTTATTAGAACAAGCAAAATGGCGATATGCCACAAAGAAATTTGATCCATCAAAGAAAGTAGATCAAAAATTAGTAGATCAAATTGTTGAAGCTGCCAGGTTGGCTCCAACTTCGTCGGGATTACAACCATTCCAAGTTATTGTGATAACTAATGAAGAGTTGAAGAAGGAAATAGTTCCTATTGCTTGGGAGCAGCAACAAGTTGCGGATTGTTCTCATTTGTTAGTATTTGCAGCTTGGGATAATTATACTGAGGAAAGAATAGATCATATATATGGTATAACTACTGAAGCAAGGGAACAGCCAGTTGATAGGTATAAGGATTATACAGATCGTTTAAAATCAATTTATTTGTCTCGCTCTGACGAAGAAAATTTTGCTCATACAGCTCGTCAGTCTTATATTGCTTTCGCTTACGCAATAGCAATGGCTGCCGAACTTAAAGTGGATACTACCCCTATGGAAGGGTTTGATAATGATGCTTTAGATAAGTTATTGAACCTTCGTGAAAAAGGACTAAGAAGTGTAACTATGCTACCGTTAGGTTATAGAGATGAAGCTAACGACTGGTTAGTGAACATGAAGAAGGCAAGGCATCCTCAATCCGAATTTATTATTGAAATAAAATAAGCTTTTAAAATTAAACGAAATGCAGAATAGTCTGCACTAAATATTCCTTATAAAATATAACTCAAATGTCACAAATTACATTAGGCGGTCAGGCGGTAAATACAATAGGTAATTTACCAGCTTTAAAGACTAAAGCAGCAGCTTTTACATTGGTGAAACAAGATTTATCAGAACTATCTCTATCAGATTTTAAAGGCAAAAATGTAGTCTTAAATATTTTTCCAAGTTTAGACACAAGTACTTGTGCTGCTTCGGTAAGAAGATTTAATAAAGAGGCTGCAAGCTTATCAAATACAGTAGTATTAGCTATTTCTGCAGACTTGCCATTTGCAGCAGGCAGATTTTGTACAGCAGAAGGTATTGAGAATGTTGTTCCTGCATCAGTGTTCAGGAATGAGGCTTTTGGCAAAGACTATGGAGTTTTGTTAGTTGATGGCCCTTTGAAGGGATTGTTGGCCAGGTCTTTAGTTGTACTAAATCCAGAGGGGGAAGTTTTGTTTACGGAGTTGGTTTCTGAAATCAAAAATGAGCCTAATTATGAAGCAGCACTGGCTGTATTAAAGTAAATTCTAGTATTTTTTGATTATGCCTGCAACCATTTATGATTTTATTGTTCAAGGAAATACTGGTTCGGATGTAGATTTGTCACAGTACAGAGGTAAGGTACTTTTGATTGTTAATACTGCCAGTAAATGTGGTTTTACGCCTCAATACAAAGGTCTTGAATACCTTTATCAGAAATATAAGGAAAGAGGTTTGGTGGTATTGGGTTTTCCTTGTAATCAGTTTGCAAATCAAGAACCTGCCAATGATGATGAAATAGCATCTTTCTGTGAACTTAATTTTGGAGTTACGTTTCCTTTAATGAAGAAAGTAGATGTAAATGGAAAAGCAGCATCTCCGGTTTATAAGTTTCTTAAAAGAAAGGCCGGAGGTTTTCTATTTTCTGGAATAAAATGGAATTTTACAAAGTTTCTTGTTAGCCGAGATGGAGAAACAGTTAAGCGGTTTAGTTCGGTAACAAAACCTGAATATCTGGAAAAATATATTCTCCCACTTATATGAGAATTATTAGATTTATCAAAAAAATAATAGGGTAAGCAGCAGAGCTTACCCTATCTTTTTATATACACATTTTGTAAATTATTATCGTCGATATTGTGGTGTCTTATGTGTTGTTATTGCTTTTGGTTTGTCTGTAGAATGTTATATTTGATAAGGTATTTTCTTTTTTTAATAATTGGTTTTTCGATATGTTATATAACATATTGAGTTAATTAACATCTTTTTTTCTGAATTTATTTATTGTATTTTGTATATCTTGTTAATTATCCTAAACTCCTTATTAATAGTGGAATGTGATCGGAGAGTTCTTGTTCTTATCGTGAGATTTCACAATTAAGTGTTGCTTATTGTTTCTTTTAGTTAAAATCTAAAATCTCAATTAAATCTCCTTAAAACCTACTGTTGAAGCCAATTTCAGCTTTAATAACCAGACTGTTATTGTTAAAAAAATAATTTATAAAATCTTTTTTTTATATTTTTTTTGTATTTATATTTGCTGAACGGAACTAGATTGATTAATAAATCTGAATTTAATTAAAACTAATTTTCTATGAAGAAAAAGGCTATTAACCTTGCGCAGGCTCCTATGGCAGTTAAGCGGGTTCTGTTTGCGTTTCTCTTTTTTTCTGTTTGGGCGGCACCCAATGTAGGTGCTAATCCTTCATTATCGGAAGAAAAAGTAAATGAAGAGCAAGTATTACAAGATGGAAAACAGGTTACTGTAAAAGGATCTGTTGTTGATTCTAAGAATGAACCACTTATTGGGGTGAGCGTAAAAGTAGTGGGTACTTCTATTGGTACAGCTACAGATTTTGATGGTAATTTTACAATAAATGTTCCACGAATAGGTTCAGTATTGGAATTTACTTACGTTGGATATACTTCTCAAAAAGTAACTGTAGGAAATAATACTACACTTACTATTGTTATGGAAGACGATTCTCAAGTTCTTTCTACGGTAGTTGTTACAGCTCCTATTGGAGTACAACGTCCTCCTAAAGCAATCGGTTATTCTGTAAGTTCTGTTTCTGCAAAACAATTGACCGAAGCAGGTAATACAAACTTTGCATCAGCTTTATATGGAAAAGCAGCAGGGGTTAAAATTACCACACCTCCCGGAGGAGCTACAGGTGCTGTAAATGTTCAAATTCGAGGAATAAATTCATTAAACTACAATCAACAACCTCTATATGTTGTCGATGGAGTTATGATTCGAAACGACGGACAAAACGGTTCTAAAGGTGCTAATAATGATGGTTATTGGGCTGATCAAAAAATTCGAGGAAATGGGATTAGTGATATTAACCCTATGGATATCGAATCTTTAACCATATTGAAAGGTGCAAGTGCATCAGCTCTTTATGGCTCGGATGCCGGTAGTGGTGTGGTTGTGATTACTACAAAAAAAGGTTCTCAGAATCAAGGGCTAGGAATTGAATTGAACTATAATGGAGCATTTGAAAGCGTATCAAACCTGCCTAAGTACCAATATAAATATGGTCCTGGATATAGTCCATCTGTAAATGAGGCTAATGGAGCGGATGCTAATGGCTGGTATTTTGATGGTAAAGAGAATGTTAGTGGTGGACAGCGCCCATATTTCAGAGCTTACGGTCAATTCGGTCCTGCTTATGATGGAAGAGAAGTTACATGGTGGGATGGTTCTGTGCAATCTTATAGTGCAAGAAAGAATCAATTAAAAGAAGCTTTCCAAGTAGGTTATACTTCTAACTTGAATGTTGCATTATCAAAGCAAACTGATATTTTGAACTATAGGCTTTCATATACGAGACTTGACTATACAGGAACTCAGATGAATAGTGAAATGCAGAAGAATAATTTTAACTTGAATTCTACTGTAAAACTGCATAAGGACTTAAGTCTGGATGTTGTAGCTAACTATATTAATACAAAAACCAGTAATAGACCCGAACTTTTGGATCGTTTACTTAATAATTATGATGGTTTCTTTAATACAGCAGAAGATTTTTCTATATTTAAGAGGAAATATCAAACTTCTGATGGATATAAATATGTAACCTTGGCTAATAAAGAAAGGAATCCGGAGGAAGCACTTGTTTTTACAACAAGACCATATGCTGTACTAGATTACTATTGGCGCAGGCTTAAAAATAAATATGAAGAGGAAGAAAATCGTATAATAACAAGTGCAACTCTTAATTGGGATATAATGCCTAAATTGAAACTAAGAGGACGTGTTGGTAATGATTTTACAGCTCTTAATATTGAAGATAAACAATTTGTTGAGGTTGCACCCGAATATGTAAAAACCGAAGGTTCTGGTGGTTATAGGATAGATAAGAATCAGTATTCGACAATTTATGGAGATGCGCTGCTAACTTATTCTGATAAATTCTCTTCAGATTTTGATTTTGCTTTGGCTGGAGGTATACAAGGTCGTGACGAAAAGTACAGAACTCAATATTCATCTACAGCTAATGGACTTATTATAGATAATTGGTTTTCTCTAGATAATTCAAGAAATCAGTTGAATACAGGTACTTCAACTACAAATTTGGCTAAATATGCTTATTTAGGAATTTTGAACTTAGCATATAAGAACTATCTGTTTTTGGAAGCAACTGCTCGTCAAGAATACAATTCGGCTTTACCTCCTAAGAATAATAGCTATTTTTATTGGTCAACTAATATGGGATTTGTATTTACTGATGCAGTTAGTGTCCCTAAGTGGTTGAGTTATGGTAAAGTGAGAGCATCGTATGGTATAGTTGGTAATGGTTGTCCTCCTTATGTAGCTAACATAGCTTATAGACAAAAGGTGCTTCAAACTACTCAAGGATCAGTTCCTGGTATAACATTATTTTCTCCAACATATGGAAATTTGGATTTAAAACCAGAGATGAAACATGAATGGGAGTTTGGTTTGGAAGCTCGCTTCTGGGATGATCGCCTTAGCTTTGATGCAAGCTATTATACTAATACAGTGAAAAACCAAATTGCTGAATTAGAATTACCTTACTCTAGTGGTGCTGAAAGACAGATTTTGAATATTGGAGAAATAGGAAGTAATGGACTTGAATTAGCAGTGAGCGTTACTCCTTTTATCGGAGATTTCAGATGGACTACTAGATTTAATGTTGGATTCAATTCATCAAAAGTTAAATCATACAATTATGGTATGAAGGAGTATTCTTTTTGGAGTGCTGATGAATCAAGTATTAAGATATCGGCAGTGGAAGGAGAAAAGCTCGGTAATATATACTCTTTTGATATAAAGAGAGATGAAGCTACAGGACAAGCGTTGATTAGTGATGAGGGATATTATATTATTGATGATTCTAAATTTGTGAAATTAGGTAATATTATGCCTACAGCTGTCGGTGGATGGTCAAACACATTTAATTATAAGAATTTTTCACTAGATATGATGATAGATTATCGTTTTGGTGGACAAATGATTTCTCCCGGAACTAAGTATCAAACAGGTGCCGGTCGTTTCGAAAATACAATGAAGTATCGTGATGCTGAAAATGGAGGTATTGCATGGACATATACTGGTCAAGGAGGAAAAACTTATCAACGAAATGATGGAGTTATTCTTGAAGGAATTAAAGCTTCTAATAAAGAGAAAAATACAACTGTTATTTCTGCAGCCGATTATTATATAAATACCTTTACATGGGGGGCGTCTGGTTGGAATAGCGCGATGGTTGAAGATAATAGCTATATTAAGCTTCGCGAGCTAACAGTCGGATATTCTCTACCAAGTAGTATCGCTAATAAAATGTATATGAAGGATATAAGAGTTTCATTATTTGGTCGAAATCTCTTTTATTTCTGGAAAACATTGGAGAATGTGGATCCTGAAGCTCCTGTTGGGTCTAAATGGTATTCTCAAGGTGTAGATGCTGGTTCAACTTTAGCATCAAAAACATTAGGATTTTCAATTAGTGCTAAATTTTAAGTAAAGACTCAATATGAAAAAAATAATAAAATTAACAGGACTATTCTTAGCTTCTTTGTTCTTAGGGACAAGTTGTGATATAGATGATAAGTTTCTTAGCCCTGATTCTATAACAGAAGGTAGTGTGCCCGGCTATTATGCCTCGATGATAAATAATGAGAGAATGAGATATGAATATTATCATGTTCGTACTTTTTTAGCAATTCAAACCGCTATATATTCTCAAACTATGGTTTTAAATAATGGTTCTTCTATTTATAGACAAAATGATGGCTATATTGGGCAATTTTGGAGAGATTTTTATGTAGGAAAGACCGGTGGAGATGAAACTGCAAGTGCCGGTGCTATGGCTATGTATATAATGATGGAATTGCAGAATGAGAAAGCAACAACACCAAAGCAGAAAACTGATAATGAGTATTTTTTGAAAGCAGGCGAAGTTGTATTATACGATAGAGCCTCACAAATGATAGACTTATTCGGTGATGTTCCATTTCATACAGCAGGTAGTATTCTAAAAGGTCAGTCTGCTACAGTTCATGCTGAGTTTGAAGATGCTGCAACTCTTTACAAAGAATTTATTCAAAGATTAGATGAAATCTCGGGATTCTTTAAGACAGCTCCAGCGAATGATGCTTTTAAATTTGGAGATATTTTGCTGCAAGGTAGAATCAATTTATGGCAAAGGTATGCGAATTCACTGCGTTTGAAGTTATTGATCCATCTTTCTGAAGTTGATCCGGGATATGCTCAAACTAATATTATGAATATGTTGAGTAAACCATCTGAATATCCATTAATTGATGCGGATAATAATCCCAATTATGATCCTAGTCAAAGTGATGTATTGCTAACTCCATTGGCAAATTACACTAAATCTCTTGAGAATGCATTAAAAGAAGGAAATGCAAGAGTTGCTCCTGATTACATGCTTAATGATGTAATGGTTCCTAGTAAAGATCCTCGTTTAGATCTATTCTTTAATAAAAATGGACAAGCTACATTTAAAGCTCCATCTATAGACATGTCTGGGGACGAAATTACTTCTATAGCAGATAAAGTTTCAAGCTGGGATTCTACAACATTCTGGTTTAACTCTAAACTTCCAGGTATCAGAATGACTGCTGCTGAAGTGAATTTTATAAAAGCTGAAGCTTTTGAACGTTGGGGTACATCAGCGCAAGCTAAAACGGCTTATGAAACAGGTGTGAAACAATCAGTTAAATTTTATTACTATTTGAATGCAATTAGTTCTGAAAGTCAAAAAGAAGCTATGCCTACAGAAACAGCAATAGCTGATTATTTAACTAATGGTATGCCATACACCTCAAATAAAGCTAAGAACCTAGAACTGATAGCTACTCAGAAATGGTTACATCTTGGATGGCTACAATCTATAGAGGCTTGGACAGAATATAGACGTACTAAGTTACCTAAACTGTTACCTTTCCCATCTAAAGCTAAAGATCCGGGATTTGAAACTCCACCAACTCGTCTTCTTTATCCTTCTAAAGAGACAAGTGTAAATACAAATTATTCTTCTGTAAAAGCGAAAGATACACGTTTAACCAGAATATTCTGGGATGTAAAATAACTATTGAAGAATAGTATAAATAAAAAGAGAGAGTTATCTACATAACTCTCTCTTTTTATTTATAAAAATGATCTTCTGTAATATGCAATAAAGAGCGATTTGTAATATGATTGAAATTAAAAAAGAAGATATTATAATTAATACAGATCATGCATTTTAGCATAATCAAAGGAATAAGATTGAGAAATTTTAAATAAAAAAGAAGTACCATACCATTAAATAAAAAAGTGAAGCCTATGCAGGCTTCACTTTTCTTATTTAAAGATAAAAGATTGGTGTATTATCTGAGTGGTTTAGCCATAGCTACAATATCAGATACTGACTTTGGTGGATTTGGATTATTTAATATAAATTGAACATAAAACCCTCTAATATACCCATTGGATAATTCTTTATACCCTTCAGGAATAGGATCCGTGAGGTTTATTTTTTTTATATCTGTTTGTGCTTGATTTATATATAATTTATATCCAAGTTCTTCATCTGTTAGCTTACGGCACCATCTTATAGGCATCCAATGCCATGTTTTACCTACATCTCCATGGGGGTAGTCGTCTATAGATACTTTTCCATCCCATGTTTGCCACATGGCTGCTTGGGTGAACCCGTAGAAGTCTCCGGTTAAAACATTTATTAGTTCATTATCTGTGCCTTCATGGTTATGCTTTAATTCCCAAACTTGCGGTCCATTGAAACGTGCTCCACCGGGCATTAGATTAAAACCGTATTTGTTTGTATTATTAGGACCGAACCAATAAGTGAGACCTAATATAGATATTGGATTTTCTCCAGCTTTCACTGTTAAAGAAAGGCGTACATCTTGCTCTCCTCCATTACCACACATGGCAAATAGTTGCTGAAAATCTTTAGTAGAGGCCGAACTCCAATTATTGTTCAGCACTTTATCTTTGCCTTCATAAATAACACATTTACTTCTATCCTCTAGGTATTCGAAGCGATTGCGATCATAATATGGACCACAATATTTATTGATGTCTTCGATACTTATATTTTTTAATGCCTGAGGATTCATCCTGTATCTTCTAAATATTAACTCTATATCTGATTTTGTAAAAGGTTGTCCCGGATAATGATTAATGTTAGTATTCATCCAAAGGTATTCTCCTATTTGAACAGCTTTGTATTCGGCAGATATATTTGCAAAACTGTCATAAAATAATAAAGGTATGGTTGGATCGTTTTCTACGGGAGGAGGGGTAGGGGTCGGTTCTGAGGGTTCATTAAACGTATCGTCACTGCAAGACATGAAAATTACTAATAAGATTAATAAAAGGTTACTGAATTTCATTTTAGTGTTATTGTTTTATATAAATAGTCAAAGATAGGTAATCTTTACAAAATTTAAAAATATAGGTTAAAATAAGAGTGTTTATATGTTAAATATTGAAGTGTAAGTGAATTTTTCTATATAAAATAGATTCAAAGAATATATGCTGTATATCTACTCCTTGAATCTATTTTAACGGAGAAATTATTGATATAAATTTTTTGCCATTGAAACAATTTGTTGAACTGTTTTCTGTGGATTAGGATTATTCAGTATAAACTGAACATAAAACCCTCTGATATACCCATTTTGTAATTCACTATATCCATTAGGTGCAGATGCGTTAGGGGGAAGTTTTATAATTTCATTTTGAGCTTTATTGATAAACAGTCTATAACCAAGTTCTATAGCTGTAAGTTTTCGGCACCATCGTACAGGCATCCAATGCCAATATTTAATCGGATCTGTATGTGGGTAATCGTCAATAGATGCTCTTCCATCCCATGTCGGGATTATTACAGCTTGAGTAAATCCATAAAAATCACCTTTGTCTACATTTATATATTCTACATCGGTGAGAGTATGATTTAGTTTCCAGACTTGATCCCCATTAAACCTCGCTCCTGATGGCATTAAATTGAGCCGATATTTATTGGTGTTATTGGGTCCGAACCAATAAGTAAGACCTGGTTTTGCAACGGGGTTACTTCCGGATTTAACAGTAAGCATGGTTCTTACATCTTGTTCCGTAGCATTGCCACACATTGCAAACAATTGCCGTACATCGTTATTAGACGGAGCTCCCCAGCCTGAAGTTAATACTTTATTTTTACCTTCATATACTACACAGATATCTCTATTTTCGAGGTATTCAAAACGTTCACGATTGTAATAAGGGCCGCAATATTTATTAATTTCCTGAGCAGTTACATTTTTAAGAAGAGTTGTGTCTATTCTATACCTCTTTAGAATAAGATTTATATCTTCTTTATTAAAAGGTTCACCTGCATAGTGATTGATATTGCTATCCATCCAGAGATATTCACCTATTCTTACAGCATTATAATTTGTAGATGTGTTTAATAGATTATCAACAAATACAATAGGTATATTAAGGGCATTTTCATAGGGTGAAACAGGAGGAACTGATGGTATTTCAAATTCCTCATCACTACATGATACAAATCCACATCCACATAGGATTAATAAATAATTATCAAGTTTCATAAGGCATTCTTTTTTAGTTTTAACTCACAATACAATAAACCTCCTCAAAATATGAGGATTTAGTATGGAGTTCTCTAGTGCCTAATAGAGCTAGATAACTAAATAGAGCCTTATGTCTTTAATCTTAGTCTTGTACTATAATATGGTGGAAGTTACTATTTTTTTTCTTTAAGAAGATCTCTTATTTCAGTAAGTAAAACTTCTTCTTTAGATGGAGCAGGAGGGGCTGCTGGTACTTCTTCTTTCTTATTTTGAAGACTGTTCATTCCTTTGATAACAAAGAATATAGCAGTTGATATAATAACAAAGTTGATAACCATCTGTATGAAGTTGCCATAATTGAGGCTTACTGCAGGCAGTGCAGTTCCGGCTGCATCTACAGAGGCTTCTTTTATAACAAATTTTAAATCTGAAAAATTTACACCATTAAGAAGTACTCCGATAGGAGGCATAATAACGTCATTCACAAGTGAATTTACAATCTGTCCGAATGCTCCGCCGACTATTACCCCGACTGCCATATCGACCACATTACCTCGCATCATGAATGCCTTAAGCTCTTTTATTATTGCCATGTTTATTTATTTTATTAGTTATACTTTCTCTTTATAAGTGCTTATTTTATAACATTGTTAAGTTATCAATTGTTTAATAAGATTTCTATTTTCCTTTCGCCGTCTTCCGTATAGGTTTTGATATATATTTGCCCTTTGGTTAGTTTTTGTATCAGAAAATAATTAGTTAAGTATTCCGGAGAAAACTCTTGTATATTGTTACTGAAAAATAAGGATATTGTTTGTGAACTTATATTTATAGGATCGAAAGGTGTCTTAACCTGATAATGTCCATTCCTATTTAGATACTGCATCAGAATGTCTCTGTCTGCAGAAACTAAAAGGTAGTTTTTATAAAAGGAGAGATAGACCGGTGAATTATGATGAAAAATTTCACGTCCCATTTGTTCTGAAGTCATATAGATATGTTGATTACCTAAAACGACATCTCTGGTACTAAATTTTTTTTGAATATAGTTTACCTCAAGTTTATTTAAATGATTATAGATATCAAAGCGATCCTGCATATACTTCAGAGCATATATGGGAGATTCTTGATTCTTATTTAATATGAAGCCATATGATGGAGCATTAAACAAGCATATAAGCGAACTTGATATACTTGCAGCATCAGTACTAATGGTATACGAAAGTAGCGAATCGGGAAATACAGAGTAATCAATAGCTATACTGTCATGCTCGGAAGTAACCTCATTGGGCCAGTTATCTGAAAATGTATAATTTGTGTAACCGGATAATTCGATTTGATTATCTTCTATATCAATATTAAAAGATGTATAGAATGTTTTATTATTAAAATATAGATTTGCGGGATAAATGTTTTTTATTTTCTTCGCAATTTCTGAAGCATGCTTTGTACTGAATATATTATTAGAAGAATCAGTATCTACAAAACTTTCTAATAAAGTGTAATTATATCCTCCAATGAAAAATCCCTGATAAAACATACAAGAGAAAAAACGGTTATTATCTGTTGAATAAAAGAATATATTAGCATCTTTATATTTTCTAATCTTAGGAGCGAAAGATGGAAATAAAGTATTCTTCAATAAAGATTTTATTTGGGATTCTTGCTCGCTGGTTACTTTGCTTATTATATATAAGTCATTTTGTTGCTCGGTAATTAAAAGCGGGTAGGTGAGAGAGCTTTTTATAGTGAGCATAATATTTTCAATCTCAGGAAAAAAAGTTATGAATGTTTTCAAACTTTTTTCTTTATTGATTTGTAAAATACCTGTTACTTCGGATGGGATATGAGTGTAAATATCTGTTTCAAATACTCCCTTGTCGTGGCTCAGTTTTTGAAACATAACAATGCCAATTGTTATTACTGCAATAACTAATAAAGATAAAAGACTTATTTTTATTCCGTGTTTTATTCGCATACATTAAACGGGTATCAGGCTTGATGGGTCACCTCCATTGGTTTCTGATAATTATTTTATTGTACTAAATTGGCTAGTTACAAAGATATAGTAATATTTCTTTAGATTTAACACCTATACATGACAAAAAGATATCATTATGGTTTGTCGATTGTATATCTTTGTTTTTATGTGGTTACGATACTTTTTTTATTGTTTCTTTGTAAAAGGTTTCTATATAAAATTAGCTATATATACTATTTCGGATGGGAGTTTTGATACGGAAAGAATTAATTTCGATAATTTGTTCAGGCATAGGTTTGTTTTTTGCTCTAATCTTTTTAGTTGCAAACGGATTGATGCTATGGCTTTTTGAAGGTAGTTTTAATATTTTAGATATTGGTTATGCTAATTTAGACAAATTTTTCACTCTTTCGTCTATACTTCTTTTGATTCTTATTCCCGCATTGACTATGCGTCTCATTTCTGAAGAAAGTCGGACTCGCACATTAGACATGCTTCGTTCGCGTCCTGTAAGTATATCTCGAATAATATTGAGTAAATGGATATCTACTTTAATCTTTGTAATTATAGTAATATTACCTACTCTCATATATGTCTATACCTTATCTGCCCTAAGTAATTTGAGTAGTACTCTTGATATTGGAGTTATACTTTTGTCGTATGTGTCATTAATATGTCTGTCAGGAGTCTTTGTCGCTTTTGGGATATTTGCCTCATCGCTTTCCCAGAATCAAATTATATCATTTATCCTAGCTTTATTTTTTAATTTTATAGTATATTTTGGCTTTGACTTATTCAGTACAATATTCCAAACGGGAAGTATTAGAGTTTTCATTTCTTCATTTGGCTTGTATTATCATATTATGCAAATACAAAGGGGAGTTGTTGGCATTGGTAATATATGGGTATTTATTAATTACGCTCTTATTATATATTTATTAACGACGGGTGTTTTAAGTCTCAGAAATGAAAAACTTAAAAAAAGACTTTGGACTTTAGGAGCAGGTATTTTAATCCTTAATGTTATAATAGTATTTTTGGCGAACCCTCAAATTGATTTAACTCTGGATAAAAGATATACAATTAGTGATTATTCGAAGCAACTGGTTTCTCAGATTGTAGATAATAGTACGACTAAAGTAAAAATAAATGTGTATCTGGATGGGAACTTAAATTATGGTTTTCAGCGAATACGAAATGCTATAAATCAATTTTTAATTGATCTGAATCGTTATGCAGATTATAAAATGGATATTTCTTTTATTGATCCTTTATCTCTGCATCTTTCAAGAGAACAACTTCCTGAATATATGACTGAACATGAGATGCCTCCAATTATGCTTAATGAGGTTGATCGTGATGGTAAGGTTAGTAAACAATTGATTTATCCTTATGCAGAAGTGATTGTGAATCAGGATACTTTACGGGTCTCTTTGTTGAAGAATATAAAAGGAAATACAGCAGAAGAAAATTTGACTGCTTCTATTGTTAATCTTGAATTTCAATTTGTAGATGCTTTGCGTCTTTTATTGAGAAGCGAACCTCAGTCTATTGCTTTTATTGAAGGACACGGAGAATTACCTCGTGCTTATGTATATGATGCCGAAGAGGCTTTGGCAAAATACTTTTTTGTTAATAGAGGACAAATCGGAAATGATCCTTCTGTATTAGACGATTTTAAGGTCGTTATTATTGCAGGGCCAACCCAACGATATTCAGAAACCGAAAAGTATATTTTAGATCAGTATTTAATGAAAGGTGGACGTATTCTTTGGCTTATTGATGGCGCTTATGTTTCTTTAGATGATCTCGCCAACAAAGGTCAATCTGCCAGCATGAAGAATGAAACAGCTCTGGACGATATGCTTTTTATATATGGAGTACGTATAGAACCTAATTTTGTCCAAGATTCCCAGTCCTCTGAAATATTGGTACAAACGTCTCCTGAAGACCAAGCTGTAAGTATTCCCTGGTATTATAGCCCGCTTTTATTACCATCGTTTGATAATGTAATAACTAAAGATATCACGGAGGTAAAAGCTGCTTTTGTCAGTAGTATTGATTTATTGAATAAATCAAAGTTGGCAACCAAGAATATTCTTTTGACAACGTCTCAGTATAGTCATATTATTTCTGTACCGGAGATGATAACTTTTGATGTTGAACATATTCAGTCGGATGTAGATTATTTTAAAGATTCATTTCTTCCGGTTGCCGTAGCTTTGGATGGTAAATTTGAATCTGCTTTTAAGAATCGATTAATACCTGACAGTATTAATCATCAAAACCATAAAATTCAAATAGAGAGTATTGATACCAAAATGATCGTTGTAGGCTCGTCCGATATTATAAGGAATGATATAATAGGGCAAGGTGATAACTCCGAAGTTTTACCTATGGGATATGACCGTACTTCCGGACGCAGGTATGGTAATAGAGATTTTATTGTTAATGCTGTTAACTGGCTTGCAAATGATGATGGTTGGATGGAGCTTCGTTCGAAAACTCAAAAGCTAAACTTATTGGATAAGAAACTTATTAACGAGAATAGAACTAAATATACTATTTTAAATATAATGTTTCCTTTAGGTTTGGTTATTTTGATTTTGGGAAGTGTTACTCTGTGGCGTCGTTATAAGTATACTCATAAATAATTAATCACAAAAGAAAGATTCTTTTAATCAGGCTTTCTTTTGTGATTATATCTTTTTATAAAAGATCTGAAATCTTATTTAAATACTAATACTCTTTTATCCAGAGGTGAAAACTCTTTATCTCCAGGTTTTTGTATTGGTGTCCCGAATGGCATTTGTGCTATAAGTTTCCATTTAGGGTCTAGATTCCATGTTTTTGCAACTTCTTCATCTATTAAGGGATTGTAATGTTGTAATGATGCTCCTAATCCGGCATCTTCTAACATATTCCAAATAGCAAATTGATGCATTCCTGCAGTATGTTGTGACCATTTAGGGAAATTATCGCTATACGATGGAAATTGTTTTTGTAAACCTTCTACTACAGCCTGATCTTCAAAATATAGAATTGTGCCGTATCCAGCTGCAAAACAACCATTAATTTTATCTTCTGTTGCTTTGAAATTTTTTTCAGGAACAATCTTTTTTAATGTTTCTTTGACAATATTCCATAGTTTAAGATGATTCTCTCCAAGTAATAAAACTATTCTTGTAGACTGAGAATTAAATGCAGATGGGACGTGTAGGACTGCAAATTCTACAATTTCTTGGATCTCTTTGTCTGAGATTGGAGAAGTGTTATTTATTGAATAATAACTTCTTCGATGCTTAATTGTTTCTTTAAAATTACGAGCCATAATTCTTTATAATTTAGTTTATATATTAACAACAAGTTGCTTTCTTTTGTTGTGCTTCAATTTGTCTTTTAAGTATTGTAAATTCTTTCCTTGATGACATTCCTTATCAGTTTGTAATTAACAGTGTAATTCTGTTTACACATATAGAATCATGATACTGAAAAAGCTCCTGTTGACAGGAGCTTTTTCATATTTCTTAAGTATTTTAAACCATATGGTTTAGATATTTGATACTTCTTTAGGATCTGGACCATATTCGTTTGCTCCGGGAGTTCCATCCAGAACGAGAACATAAAGTAAATAAAGATTTACTACAGGAATAAGACCAATTAGCATAAACCATCCACTTTTACTAGTATCATGTAGTCTTCGGACAGTTATTGCTAACGTTGGAACTAGTAATACTAATGATGCTATGATAAATAATATTGGAGGTATATCCACAACCATTTTAATGATAGAATCAATTATAAGAGCAGCTATATTTATTGCATAAAAGAATAAAAAATAGGTAAAGAAGTCTTTTCTTCTTACTCTGCCACTAAAGTCAGCATATCTATTTTTTATGGTGTCTAAAAAATAATTGAAATTCATACTTTTACATTTAAATAAGTTGAAGTTTGTTTAATTAATTATTTTGTCAAAAGCTCTAATATGTTTTTTATATACGTTGCTAAAATAGCAATTTATGATACAAATGTCAAATAAACATAATAGAATTTTTACCTAAATATAGATATAATTATTATTAGTCGCTTTTTAGTCTCTTCGCTGATGTTATTTGTTTGAAATACAGTTTATTTTCTTATCCAAACATTAGTAATGTCTCCTATTAATAATTGGTGATACCCTTTACCGCTTTTCTTGGCATCTTCTAAGAATTTTTTATCCTCAACTTCTTTCGCGTCAGCAGGATTAATCGTAGACTGTTGTATTAGTTTACATTCTAAAACAAGAAAGGCTTGTTTGTAAGTTATATTTCCGGAAGGAGTATCCACCTTAGTTAATCTCAATTCTTTCATTTTGTCAGAATCACGACCCGTTTTACTACCTAAGAAGAGTACTTGATCCTTGTATGCTTCATCAAAAAAGGAAAAAGTATATCTTCCCTCTTTCTTTATTAACTCTAAGGTATAACGCCCTGCATTGAGCGTACACCAGGCAACTTGTTTTTCATATAATCGTCCCCATCCGCCCCAACTGGCAGTCATAGAATTATATAGACTATCTGTTCCGGCAGTAATTACAGAGTAGTTTTCACCTAATAATTTGAATATATTTTGATCGATATCTTTTGCATCAATAGCTTTGAATAATTCATCG
The DNA here is from genome assembly GCF_934668725.1 of uncultured Dysgonomonas sp. Taxonomy (GTDB): domain Bacteria; phylum Bacteroidota; class Bacteroidia; order Bacteroidales; family Dysgonomonadaceae; genus Dysgonomonas_A. The sequence continues at coordinate 78,130 of NZ_CAKUOF010000012.1, read as the reverse complement.
AAACTTTTGTTTGCTACATCGGCTGTATTTGTAGATACCGTTGTGCTGTCGGTTGTTTGTTTATCAGCATTCTGTTCTTTTGAAGCGTTATTACATGATGATAACAATACAGCACTTACGAATAATAAAATAATTTTTTTCATTTTTGTTTATATATAAATTTATTGAAATATCGATTTTTTTTATTTACATACGAGCTTATTGAGCTTCTAGTTTCTTTATTTGTACCTCAGCCTCTTCAGTAAATTTTTTGCCATTCCTTTTTGCTTCTGATACAAGTTGGTCTGCTGCTTTTTGTGCAGCAAGTTTAGCTAACGCTCCTTTAGGTTCGGCAGCACTAACAAGTTGTTGTCCTCGTTTTTGTGCTTCCTCTACTAATTTGTCATTGGCCGTTTTTGCATCATCACGAAGTTTTTGGATTTGTTTTGCTTTTTCTTCTCCGGCTTTAGCTGTTATATCCTCTTGTTTATCGCTTGCACTTCCTCCTAGTAACTTACCGACTGTATCGCCTGTTAATAGATTCCCTATGAGGCTTTTGGTATCAACTCCGATTTTAGGATCGCTAAATGTACCTCCTATAGTAATAGGAATATTGCTTAAATAAGCATTTGCCATTGATTTGGGTAAGGTAATGGAGCCCTTATAATTGATAGATTGGTCTAGTCCTGTTGTCCCTTCAAGATTTAGCTTTCCTCCGTCTCCTACATCAATACTGAATGGCTTTGTATTAATTTTACCATCGTTGATGGTAAATGGGATACTTACATTTTTTGCTGAGAATGATTTAAGAGCATCAGTTTTGAGACTTGATGATAATTTGTTTAAAGCCTCTACGCCTTCTACTTGCACATCATTAGCTTGTAAAACGCCACTGGCGGTTAGTCCGCTTAGCATTTGCAATAAGTTGTCACTCATTGATGCATTCATATTCATACTCATTGAATAATTCCCCAATACTTTATCAAAAACAGGTGCAAATTTCTGAATAGATTCTACCGACTTGAATGTTTCGGCAAAAGAAGCTTTATTGATGTTTGCATTCAATGTTACTTTCGGATTTTTAGGATCGATAGCTGTACTGTATGATCCTGTAACTTTGGCTGTTCCGCCTAAGGCATTTCCAGTTACATCCTGCATGGTTATTGTACCATCTTTTACAGTTATAGCTCCTTTTAGGTTGGTAATGTCGACTTTTTCGTACATAACATGCTTCATATCTGCATTTAGTGCAAAGTTTAGATTTGTCGGAACTACAAAGTTTTCAGAAGATTGATTTGAAGATGTTGTTGGAGTTGTATCTGTAGGACTCTGTTGATTCCCACTGGCTGTGGCTGTACTTTCTCCCATAAAATCGTTGAGATTGAAGTAATTCGATTTTAGAGTAAGCTGCCCTTTTAATGTTTGATCTTTTAGAGCATAAGCAATAAAATTTTCGAGACGGCCTGTTGCCGAAATATCATTCTTTCCTATTTTTACATCCAATGACGATAGGTTCACGTATTGCGGAGTGAATCCTAGCTCTGCATTATTGATTACAATATCTTGTATATCGCTGGATTTGTAAACCATGTTATTCATTTTCAAAGCCCCGCTTGCATGTACATTTTGATATTGCTCTTTCTCAATAGCTGACATTCGTGCTGCAATATCAAGATCCGCAGTAAGCTTTCCGTTTAATTCAGTTCCTTTGTCTAGAGGATATACTTCTTTGATTACTGCTAAATCAATTATTCCCTTCATATGAGCTTTGAGGTTGGGATCACTCATTGGTGTCTGAATGTTCAGGCTGGCGGCAAAAGGATTACCTGCCATCGTAAAATTAAATTTACTGATGTCGATGATTGTATTATCAAAAGAACCACCTTTATTGCTGATACCCATTTCCACATTAATATTATCTACTGATTTGGGTAATGATGGATATTGAAACATGGCATTATTGATGAGTAGTTTGAAGTCAAACGCCGGATATTGTTCACCTTGCATCAGGCCTTTTATAAAACCATCCATAGAAGCTGTACCCGAGGTTTTGATGTCTTTAAAATCTTCGGTATACATAGCCGGAAGTATCGACAGAATGTCTTTAAATTGTGTTTCGGGAGCTTTCAGTTTCAGGTCAAAATCCGTTCCTTCTTCACCTACCATTGCTAAAGAACCGTCAATAGACGCTTTTACATCATTTAATTGTAGATCGCTCTCTACAAATGTAAACTTGATTTTTTCCATATCAGCATCAATCGTTGCATTTGCCAATCCTTTTATTTTAGACAGATAAGGTATTCCATCCATAATAAATGATACTTCGCCAATGGTCGATTTTGTTTTCAGAGTCGTGTTATTTGCACTAAAATCGCCTGATAGTTCACCATTCCAATTGTTTAAGATTACTTTCATATTGGATTGCTGATCATCATAGGTTACTTGACAATTATCCAGAGATACTTTTTGTAACTTGAGGTTAAATGAAGAGGAGCTTCCTTCTTCATTATTATCGGTGGCTGGAGTAACTTCTGCTGAATCTACTTTAACGATGTCCCAATTGACACGCCCGTCAGTTAATACCTTGGCATATACAACTGCTCCGTTCATATTGATTTTTGATACTTCGTAATTTCCTTTCAATACTTGCATTATATTCAAAGTAACATTCGCTGATTTGGCTTTGACTAAGGTATCACCTGCAAAATCACCTATGCCGCTAAGAGACATGTCTTCAAGAGATAGTGTTATATTGGGGAAATTTGAAAAAATACTGACTCCAAAATCCTTTACATGTAGCTCAGCATTTAGATTTTTATTAGCTGCATTAATCACCGCATCTTTGATCTTATCTTTAAATAGAAATGGTATTGAAACCATAATTGCAAGAAGCAGCACGAAAACTCCGCCTCCTATTATCAAACCTTTTTTTACACCTTTTTTCATTTTTTCTGTTAGTTGTTTTTATTGGGACTAAAGTTAAATCTTTAGTTTACTACAATTGTAAGGATAATTGTTAATGTATATGAATGTATTTTGGTATAATAGAACTAGTGCATTATGAGAGAGTGTGAATTTTTATTAATTTTGTTTTTGAAAATGTCCTGGTATTTTTTTCGATTATTATGATAAATCAATTTAAATTTAAATGAAAAAGATCATTCTCGTTTTTCTTGGTGTTTTAGTCTTTATAACACTGAATTCTCAAACTATATCTGATGGTATTATAGTGCATGATACAAGATTGGTTAATGATGCAGCAAATTTTACAAAAAAAACAATCAGAGCTGATTTTAAAAATAGAACTCAACTTGGAATCCCTGGTACTGGTACTTATTCAACTAACTTGACTATTTCTCCATGGATAGATAATACGGGAGATTTAATTCATCAATTAAGCTTTAATGCCGGGGGGATCTATTACAGGACAGGTAATTATACAACCTGGAATTCTTGGCAAAGGTTGTTGATGTCTGATGTTAATGGAAATATAACTACTCAGGGAACTGTTATTGCAGATAAGATTCAAGTAAGGACGATAATTCCTTTTCCTGATAGTGATGATTATTTCTATCCATCAGTAGAGGGCGCCGATATTGTATTTAGAGCAAAACGAAGAGGAACAGGCGGAAGAGCATTTGTTCATGATTATAACAATGTTTTAGTTCTAAATTATGGAGGAGATTTTACTGGTGGGGTAAAGGTAAACAGTAATTTGGTAGTATCAGGTGATTTATTTACTCAGGCTTTAAATTCTCAAGTCTCAAATATCGACGAAAGATTGGTTGTTGGAAAGCTGTTTCAGAATTCAAACGAAGGAAGTGTAAATAGGATATCTATACTTCCTTATAAACATGGTGCAGGACCATGGAATATAATTTCAAGGGATACTCCAAGTGAGGCTTTTTTGGATATTTCGTATGGTAATATTAAAAAACTACTCTCTTTTAGACATAATGTAGGCATTGGTATTCTCACAGATAACCCAAAATACCCTCTAGATGTTGCAGGAACTATTCGAGCAACAGAAGTTAAAGTGGAAATAGCTCAAGGTGCTGACTACGTATTCAATCCTGATTATGAGTTAAAACCATTATCTGAAGTCGAAGCTTTTGTAAAAGAAAATAAGCACTTACCCGAAATACCATCGGAAAAGCAAATGCAGGAAAATGGTCTTAGTATAAATGAGTTTCAAATAAAGCTACTTCAAAAAATAGAAGAGTTAACTTTATATACTATCGAGCTTGAAAAAAGAATAAAAAAATTAGAAAATTGAAGAAAATGAAAAGAAAAATCCTACTATCTCTTTTATTACTCATTGGCGGAATTTGTGCTTTTAGCCAAAACTATTCTAATATAGTAAATTATAACTTTAATGGAACACCAACTTATGGTGTGAAGATTAAGACTAATTTGCCTTTTACGAATAGCAGTCAAATGCCGACAATTAAAATTGAAGGTTATAATTATACAGCACATATTGCTTCAGTTTCCACAATTAATTTAGATATAGCATGGTATATTTATGATAATCAGTTCTATGTACCCACGGCATCTAGTTCAGGAGGTACAGCTCCTAATATTTGGTTGAGTAACGAAAATGGTAAGGTTGTTATTTTTTTAGATCAGAAAATTTTTTATCAAAGATTTACTGTGAGTGCTTTTGCTCAAGGGATGAATGAAAAGCCCGAATATTTTCAAGGATGGACTGTTGTAGACTCTCCTCTAGCTGGGACTCAACAAAAGCAGGTTCCTTATAAAAATGTTTTTTGGGGTAGAGTTGGTGTTGGAACGGAAAATCCAGAATGTGAGCTTGATGTAAATGGTAATGTGAGTTTAGGTTCTTATGATGGTTCGATTATGCCCAAATTAATAATAAAGGGACCTAACAGTCCATTTGGGAAAGCAGGTCAAAGAGACATAAGTTTTGAGTTTGCATCAGCAGGAAAATCAGTAATTAGAGCCTATAGAGGTGGTTCGTGGGATAATTGCCTTCAGTTTTTGACAACATGGGCAAGTTCAACACCTTATGTGCGGATGCATATTGCAGCGAGTGGAGACGTAGGTATTGGAACTGAGGATCCGCAAGCTAAACTGGATGTACGTGGAACAATCTCTGCATCGGAAGTTAAGGTTCAAGTATTATCTGGAGCAGACTATGTTTTCAACCCTGATTATAACTTAAAGCCTTTATCTGAAGTTGAAGCCTTTGTAAAAGAAAACAAGCATTTACCAGAAATTCCCTCTGAAAAACAAATGCAGGAAAATGGTCTTAGTATGAATGAGTTTCAAATAAAATTGCTCCAAAAAATAGAGGAATTGACTTTATATACAATAAGTCAAGAAAAGAGATTGAATGAGCAACAATCTATAATTGAAAAACAAAATAAGAGAATAGAACAACTGGAGAATAAATAATTAGAGTACTTTATACTATAAAAAAGAGAGACCGTTTGATCTCTCTTTTTTATGCTTTATTTCTCATTTCTTCGAGTTCCATTGTGATTAGTTCCCAAGTACTCATTTCGTTTTCTATATCTTTTGACATCTTGCCATGTTTCTCAAATAGAGTAGGATCGCTTGATCCTTCGGGAGTGGCAAGGGTTTCTTCTAGTGAAGCCTTTTCTTGTTCCATCCGTTCTATTTTGTGCTCGATATCAGCGATCTGTTTTTCGAGACGTTTGATAAGGCGATTTAATTCTTTTCGCTCTTCGTACGAAAGCTTATTTTCCGATGGGGTAGAAGCTGGTGTTGCTGTACTAGCCTCATTTGCTTTTGCTATGGATGCTTCAACTTTAGCAGCCGAAACAGCTTCCAACTCCTGTAAAGTATCCATTTTCTTCTTTTGGAGAAATTCGTAAATACCGTACAGGTGTTCTTTTACTTGTTGATTTCCGAATTCATATACTTTATCAACGAGTCCGTCTAAAAATTCACGATCGTGGGATACTACTATAACTGTTCCGTCAAATTCTTTAATAGCCTCCTTCAATACATCCTTTGATCTCATGTCGAGGTGATTGGTCGGCTCATCCAAAATCAAAAGGTTTACAGGTTCTAACAATAAGCGAATCATTGCCAGACGGCTGCGTTCTCCTCCCGAAAGGACTTTCACTTTTTTGTCTGAAGCTTCTCCTCCAAACATAAAAGCTCCCAGTATATCATGTATTTTGGTTCTGATATCGCCTGTTGCTACATAATCTATGGTTTCGAATACTGTACGATTTTCGTCTAATAATGAAGCTTGATTCTGGGCAAAATAGCCGATTTTTACGTTATGCCCTAATTCCAATTTTCCTTTGAAATCAGTTTCTCCCATAATGCATTTAACCAAAGTCGATTTACCTTCTCCGTTTTTACCTACAAAAGCAACTTTATCTCCTCTGTTAATAGTAAAGGTTGCATCTTTAAAAATGAGATGGTCATCATAGCTTTTTTCTACAGCTTCAGCAATAACAGGATATGATCCGGAGCGTGGTGCAGGTGGAAATTTTAAACGAAGAGTTGAATTGTCTTCTTCGTCCACTTCCAGACGTTCGATTTTATCTAACTGTTTGATTCTCGATTGTACTTGAACTGCTTTAGTTGCCTTGTATCGGAAACGTTCTATAAAATCTTCAGTTTCTTGTATTTGTTTTTGTTGATTTTCGTAAGCTCTGATTTGTTGCTCGCGGCGTTCTTTTCTCAACTCAACGTATTTGGTATAATGAACTTTATAATCGTGAATTTTCCCCAGAGATATTTCTATTGTGCGTGTGGTTACAGCGTCCAAAAAAGCCCTATCGTGAGAAACTAAAATAACAGCATTGGCATGGGTTGATAAGAAATTCTCCAACCATTGTATTGATTCAATATCAAGGTGATTGGTCGGCTCATCGAGCAGTAATACATCCGGACGACGAAGCAATAGCTTTGTTAATTCGATACGCATACGCCATCCTCCGCTAAATTCATTTGTAGGACGTTCGAAGTCGCTGCGTTTAAAACCTAGCCCGATTAATGTCTTTTCTACTTCTGCCAGAAAATTACCACCTCCCGACATAAGGAACTGCTCATTGAGGTAGGAAGAACGGTCTATCAGATTATGATACTCTTTCGATTCATAATCGGTACGAGTAGCAAGTTGTTCATTCACCTGCTCCAATTCTGCTTCGAGTTGTTGTATATGATCAAACGCCAGAGATGCTTCTTCGAGAACTGTATTGCCATCATTTAGTTGCATATGCTGTGGCAGATAACCGATAGTAAGTTCTTTAGGGTAAGATACATTGCCTTGTGTCGGTTGTTGTATTCCTGCAAATATTTTAAGCATAGTACTTTTACCGGCTCCATTTTTGCCAACAAGTGCTATTCTGTCTTTTTTATTTACAACGAACGATATATTATCGAAAAGAGGACGACCTCCAAATTCTACTGTTAGTCCTTCTATTGAAATCACTTTTTCTAAATTTTATTTGCAAAAGTACAAATTTTAAGGTTGCCGACCTATTTGTTGCTGTTTGCTCTTCTTATTATCTTGAAATTCTCTTTGCAATCTCACTTATATGAGTATTATCCGTACCACAACAGCCTCCTACGATATTCAGGTTGATAGAGTCATTCAATTTAATGATTTCATTAGCTAGCTCAATATGGTCAGAAGATTTTAAATCGATGGAGTTATCAAGTTCTTCAGGAGAAAGTGGTGATGTATTGGCTTGTATACCTCCAAAACGATCTTTTACAAGTGGTGTTCTATTAAACTCCTTGCTCAGTGCCGAATATAGAACTCTGGGATGTACGCAATTAGCCATATAACAAACAGGATTCTGTAGGGTTGATTTATCTATGGTTTCAATGGCACTGTGAATAGAAGTTCCATCTAGTAGACACCCATTTTCCCGTACCATAAAACTAATTATATAAGGTAAATTAGTCTTTTCTAAAGCTTTTGCCATTCCGATAGCTTCGGGTAAAGTAGGCATGATTGCAGCAAATAAAAAATCGACTTCTGATTCTTTAAATTCATTGGCTTGCCATGAATGAAAATCTTCGGCTTCTTCAATCGATAAAAAATCTTTTGCCTGATAAGCATCTCCTTTACATCCCATAAGTCCTCCGATAAACATGGTTGTCTGGCTGCTATCTTTAATAGCTTTCAAGAAAGAAACATTATCGGAAATAATATCTTTATTATATTTTGAATTGCTAATGCGTTCTTTATTAGCGCGTCGGGTGGGAGTGGTTGCAATAAACGGCAGATTGTATGTTTTAGCTATATTAATGTATTCCTCCCATAGATAATCTAGAGCCTTTTTTACCTTCGTCCGTATAAATGAGGCCGGCCATTGCTACTTCGTTATCAAATACTAGTTTGAATTCTCGCTTAAGACGTTCCCCTAATGCTCCTTCCATTAGGATTGGAGGTTGTTTTCTATAGCATGTTAAGAAATCCATAAACATTAAATGTATTTATTATTATTTTTACATTTGCAAGAGTACAATTTATAAGTTCTTTATGAAAAAGATTTTAGTAATTATTTTTGTTTCAAGTCTGTTGATTAGTTGCAAGTCATCGTCTAAAACTTGTGGTTGCCCTTATGGAAGTATCCATACACCGTCTGTCGAATATTTGGCACAGAAATGAAACTTTATGTGGTTTTAATGAGCTGACGTTTTAGACCATACATTTATAATTACTACTCCGGCAATTATAAGCACTAACCCTATTATAGCAGGAAGGTCAGGGATTTGTTTAAAAGCAAATATCCCTATTACAGTTATAAATACAATTCCTATGGCCGACCATAATGCATATGCAATTCCTACGGGCAGCGTTCTGAGAGTCAGGCTCAGGCAATAAAAAGCGGCTATATAACATAGAACAGTAACAATACTAGGAATCAGTTTAGTAAATTGTTCGGACATTTTGAGGGATGATGTTGCTACTATCTCAAATACAATAGCCATCAATAGAAATAAATAATGCTTCATTGTTCTAAACTTTAGACTACAAAAATACGCTTTTCAGATCATAATAGGTCGGTTTTGTTGTTATTTCCTTCTCTCGCTAATTTGTTTGATTACCCACTTTTTCTGTAAAATTGATACAGAAGATCGGTTTTGTCTTTTTATTTATTATTACCTTTGACTTTTTAAGTGCCATTGTAATATTTGTCCGTATCTTTTATAATGAGAAGTTCAGGTTGTGGTACTAACCAAGACTATAAATAGATAAGTGACTCTGTATTAAAAAATAATATATACATTTTGTTCTATGAAAACGTACACAAATGTTAAGGATTTAGGAGATTTGAATGCTGCAGTTCAGGAAGCATTAGAAGTTAAAAAAAACAGATTTGCATATAAGCATCTAGGAGAAAACAAAACTTTGTTAATGGTGTTTTTCAACTCCAGTTTACGTACACGTTTGAGTACGCAAAAAGCAGGAATGAATCTTGGAATGAATACTATGGTATTGGATATCAATCAAGGTGCATGGAAGCTTGAAACTGAAAGAGGTGTAATAATGGATGGCGATAAAACCGAACATTTACTGGAAGCTATTCCTGTGATGGGTTGTTACTGCGATATTATAGGAGTGCGTGCCTTTGCTCAATTTGAAAATAAGCAAGACGATTACGAAGAAAAAATATTGAATCAGTTCATTAAATATTCAGGGCGTCCCGTTTTCAGTATGGAAGCGGCTACAGGACATCCTTTACAGGCTTTTGCTGATTTGATAACTATCGAGGAGTATAAAAAGACTGCTCGACCCAAAGTGGTGTTAACATGGGCACCTCATCCAAAAGCATTGCCTCAAGCGGTTCCCAATTCGTTCGCCGATTTTATGAATGAGGCTGATGTTGATTTTGTGATTACCCATCCCGAGGGATACGAACTTGATCCTAAATTTGTGCGTGGAGCCAAAGTAGAATATAATCAGGATAAGGCTTTAGCCGGTGCTGATTTTGTATATGCCAAAAATTGGGCGGCTTACACTGATCCTAATTACGGTCAGATATTAAGCAAAGACAGGGCTTGGACAGTGTCTACCGAGAAAATGGCTTTGACAAACAATGCTTATTTTATGCACTGTTTGCCAGTACGTCGTAATATGATTGTTACCGATGATGTGATCGAAAGCCCACAATCAATTGTCGTTCAAGAAGCTGCTAACCGTGAGATTTCGGCACAAACAGTTATCAAACGTATGCTGGAAAGCTTGTAACTAGGTTATCTATGCAGAGAAATATTACTTTAGACTATTTAAAAATTCTATTGAGTTTTTTTGTCATCTTAATTCATTTGCGTCCCTTTTTCAAAGAAGGTAGTGAGTTTATTATGTTTTTGGGATGGGAAATAACAAATAGTTTTACTCGTATTGCTGTTCCCTGCTTTTTTATTCTTAATGGATATTTTTTATCAAAGTATATGAATAATTGGAAAGTTGTAAAGAAATATGCTCTACGAATTCTAGTTATTTATACTACTTGGGTATTGATATATTTATCTTTATATGCTTCGTTAGGGTATATTGAAATGTCACGAGTTTCAATTTTGCCTATTATTAAAGGTATTGTGGTCGGATTTGATCATTTATGGTATCTTAATGCTTTAATAATGACGGTTCTGATCTTGTTTTTTTTATATAAAATTCATTTCATTAACGGGCTTAAGGGTGAGGTTATCCTAATTATTGCACTGTTTGTAATCGGATATTTTGTTCAATGTGAACTTCTTATGGAAAGAGGGGGAGGCTATGTCATGTACTCTCGTAATGCACTATTTATAGGAATACCTTTTGTATTATTGGGTAAAATAATAAAGACATATGAAGAAAAAATAGTGAATATCAATATTAACGTATTGTACCTTTTTATGTTTTTATCCGGTATAGTATTAGTTTTAGAGTCGTATTTTGCTTTTACAAGTAAAGCATCTCTGGATATCTATCTATCATTGATAATTCTTTCTCCGGCTGTTATTATTTATGCACTAAAGCATTCTGTATTCAGATCTAATGATGATAACTTTAAAGGAATGCTTGCTACTGCGATTTATTGTAGCCATGGACTGATTCTCACTTGGGTGCGTACTTTTCCGGGTCATATAAGTCCCTTTTTCCAATTACCTGTAATTTTATTCTTGACATTATGTATATCTATGATTGTTATTGAATTAAATAAACGAGTAAAAATATTTATATAGTAAAATTAAATATAACAAATATGAATAGATTGTATTATTATTTACCGGTGGCAATCCTGGCAGCAACAACTACAGTTGGCTGTAAACAGAAAGCTAGCGCACAGGAGGAGGTCGTTATGGTAGAAGGATTAAAAATTGAGAATTTGGATACTACAGCTAATCCTGGTAGTAGTTTTTATCGTTTTGCTACAGGCGGATGGGCTGATGCGAACCCTATACCTGACGAATATTCGCGTTATGGATCGTTCGATCAGTTAAGGGAAAATAATCAGAAGCAAATTAAAGATCTGATTATCGAGCTTGGCAAAACAGAAAATAAGCAAGGATCTAATGCTCAAAAGATAGGTGACTTGTACAAAATTGGTATGGACAGTGTGAAGTTGAATACTGATGGTGCTGCCCCAATCCTTGAACAATTAGCTACTATTAATGCTGCATCAACTGTTGAAGATATCATTATTCTCTCCGGAAAAATCAGACATTATACATCTGCCCCATTTTTCGGGTTTTATGTAGGTGCTGATGATATGAATAGTTCTATGAATATCGCTCATATTTATCAAGCCGGTCTGGGTTTAGGCGAACGCGAATACTATCTTGCTACAGATCCTACATCTAAATCGTTGCGTGAAGGATATATCAGGTTGATGGAAACACAATTTAAGTATGCAGGCTATACCGAAGCTGATGCTAAAGCTGCGTCTACGGCTGTTATGAAAATAGAAACTGCATTAGCCAAATCTCATTTCGAAAAAGAAAAAACTCGTATTCCTGAACTGAACTATCATAAAATGCAGGTTAGCAGTCTTAATGATTCAATAGCTAACTTTAAATGGAGTGAGTTTTTTAATGCAGTAGGTGCGAAAGATCTTAAAGAACTGAATGTTTCTCAGAAAGATCCTATTATTGCAGCTGTAAAACTTATTCAATCTACGCCAGTGAAAGATTCAAAAGCATATCTTTCGTGGTGTTTAATTAATGCTGCCTCAAAATACTTAGATGATAAATTTGTGAATGCCAATTTCGAATTCTATGGAAAGGAAATGAGTGGTAGTAAGGTGATTCAACCTCGTTGGAAAAGAACTGTAAATACAATTAACGAAGCTTTAGGAGAAGAGGTTGGACAATTGTATGTAGAAAAGTATTTTCCTCCGAAAGCCAAAGAACGTATGCTTGGGCTTGTAGGTAATCTGAAAGAATCGTTAAGCGAACGTATTAATAATCTAGGATGGATGAGCAAAGAAACAAAAGCTAAAGCTCAGGAAAAATTAGGAACATTTATTGTAAAGATCGGATACCCTGATAAATGGAGGGATGTTTCCGGTTTAGAGATTAAAGACGATAGTTATTGGGCGAATATTGTTCGGGCATCTAATTTTGAGTTTGACTTTATGTTAAGTAAATTGGGTAAGCCGGTTGATCGTTCGGAATGGCTTATGTCTCCTCAAACAGTAAATGCTTATTACAATCCTACAACTAACGAGATATGTTTTCCTGCAGGTATTTTGCAACCTCCATTCTTTTATATGGATGCCGATGATGCTGTAAACTATGGGGCAATAGGGGTTGTTATTGGTCATGAGATGACTCATGGTTTTGATGATCAGGGACGTAAATATGATAAAGATGGTAATATGACCGATTGGTGGACTCCTGAAGATGCTACTAACTTTGTTGAAAGAGCTAAATTGTTAGCCGATCATTTCAATAATATTGTTGTATTGGATGATTTACATGCTAATGGACAATTTACTTTAGGTGAGAATATTGCAGACCAAGGTGGTTTACAGGTTTCTTATTATGCATTTATGAAAACTAAAGAAGCCCAATCAAATGAATTAATTGACGGATTTACTCCTCAACAACGTTTCTTTTTGGCTTATGCAAATCTTTGGGCGGGTAATATAAGGGATGCCGAAATAAGACGGCTTACCAAAATAGATCCACACTCTTTAGGTAAGTGGCGTGTTGATGGTGCTTTGCCTCATGTTGAAGCGTGGTATGAAGCCTTTAATATTACAGAAAAAGATTCTCTTTATTTACCCGTTGAAAAACGCTCATCTATTTGGTAATTATTGATTTTTTATATTGATAATTAAATTATATAGTAAATCTCCCATGCATTAATTTTCATGGGAGATTTTTTATTTGTAAAGAGTCGAAAAGACTCATTGTTGATAAAAAATAACATTTTTTTTATCAATAATTAGATAACTCTTTTTAGATTTGTGAACTGTCTTTTTTATAAATTACAGTACAAACACGCGTTAAGTAATTAATACTAAATATTTTATGTGTATGAAAAGATTGTTTCTATCAATGTTTTTAATTGGAATGTTGAGTCTTTCAACCTCTTATGGCAGAGATAAGGCTACAGATCCGGTTATTCAAATGAAGATTGAAAAATTAAAAGAGCAAGAAGCTAAAGAAATTGAAAAACTAAAAAATAAAGCTTTGAAAAATTCCGAAAAAGCTCATCGGGAGGCAGATAAAAAAGCACAAAAGGAATCCGATAGAATAAGAAAAGAAGGAGATAAGCGAGCTGCCAAATATCATGAGGAATCGGAGAAAGAAATAGCTAAAGTTCGACAAAAAACGGCAAGTAAAATACTTGCATTGTAAATAGTAAATATTGAAAATTAAATTAAAAGGATTAGCCGATAAGGTTGATCCTTTTTTATATAACAATGAATATCTACCCATATATAAAGTAAGGTATGGAAATAGGCTTGAAGAAATGAATTCTATGTGTATCTTTCTATGTATTTGGTTTTTATTTGTCAAGAAAAAAATATATATTTGTGATAATCGCTTTCCTTATTATATAGATAAAATATATTATTTCTATACAAGAATAATATATAGAAAGTAACTGAATTTTTATTTATCTTCCGTAAATGCTGTTTTTTAATTTGAAATTGTATAAGCCGGATGAGGTAGATAAAATAGTTTCAAACTATTTGACATAATGATATATGCCAAAATATATAAAAATAAAGAAAGGTCTGGATATCCCTATAGAGGGTAATGCACCTGAGATATTTATCGGGAATATAAAACCGGTTACTATAAAGATTATACCTGAAGATTTTCCGGGGCTTATTCCAAAAGTAGATGTTAAAGCCGGGGATCGGGTGAAGGCTGGTAGGCCTGTAATGCATGATAAAAGCAACCCGAAACTGGTGTTTGTTTCTCCTGTCGATGGTATTGTAATATCAGTTACACGTGGTGAAAAGCGAAGGTTGCTGGATATTACGATAGAAGTTGATGGTGATGTACGAAGTGAGACAGTTGAAACAAATATAAATGATAGCACAACGAATGAGATTAAAGCAAAACTGTTGAATGCCGGACTTTGGCCTTTCATAAAACAGCGTCCTTATGATATAATTGCCGACCCAAATAGCTTGCCTCGTGATATATTTATTACAGGGTTTTCTTCCGCACCATTGGCGCCTTCTTATGATTTTATAATAGACAGAGAACCTCAGGCTTTTCAGTTAGGAATAGATGCTTTGAGCAAATTAACTGAGGGAAAAACGTATTTGAGCATAAGTAATTATACTAAATCAGTGGTTATGCGTAATGCGAAAAATGCTGAAATTATTGAATTCGAAGGTCCTCATCCGGCAGGAAATGCGGGAGTACAAATTAATAACATAAACCCTCTGAATAAAGGTGAGACGATTTGGACTATTACTGCCCCCGATGTTCTATTAATAGGTCGTTTCTTTCAAAAAGGGTATGCCGATTTTACACGTCTTATTGCTTATACGGGATCTGAAGCTGTAAAGAAGGGATATTATTCGGTAACCATTGGTTCTGTATTAGATAAACTCTTCGAAGCCAATGTGACACGGGTAGGTAAATTACGCTATATTTCGGGTAATGTGCTTACAGGTACACAGATTGATATACGTGGGCCACTTCATTTTTATGATTCCCAGGTAACGGTTATTCCCGAAGGGGACGATAAGCACGATTTTATAGGGTGGGCTTCACCCGGATTAAATAAAAAATATAGTGCCGGAGGTACTTATTTGTCTAAGTTGATTAGTTTTCTTAAGCCAAATAGAAAATACCGCTTTGATGCCCGATTGATGGGAGGGCGTCGTGCCATTATCATGTCGAATGAATATGATAAAGTATTTCCTATGGATATTTTCCCGGAACAACTAATTAAGGCCACTATAACATATAATGTAGATAAGATGGAACAATTGGGTATATACGAGGTTGCTCCGGAAGATTTTGCTTTGTGTGAATTTGTGGATACATCCAAGCTCGAAATTCAGAAAATAATGAGAGAAGGTCTTATCAAGCTGAAAAAAGAGATGGAATAGAACTTCTTTTATTATTCAATAAATAATAAGCAGATTTGGAACTCTAAAATTATACAATATTGAAGTCATTAAGAGATCATTTGGATAATAAGATAAAACCTCATTTTGAAAAAGGAGGTAGGCTGGAGAAGTTGCATGCTCTATATGATGCTGTAGATACGTTTCTTTATGTTCCGAACACAACATCTAAAAGTGGAGTGCATATACATGATGCATCGGATACAAAACGAACGATGTCGTTGGTTATTATAGCTTTGATGCCTGCATTGCTTTTTGGAATGTATAATGTCGGCTATCAGCATTATCAGGCAATAGGACAAGCACCTTTGTTTTGGGATTGTTTTTTATTTGGCTTATTAGCCGTTTTACCCAAAATAATTGTATCGTATGTTGTTGGTTTAGGTATTGAGATTATTATTGCTCAGGTTAAAGGACATGAGGTTCACGAAGGTTTTCTTGTATCAGGAATGTTGATTCCGATGATTGTACCGGTCGATTTGCCATTGTGGATGCTTGCTGTTGCTACTGCATTTGCAGTAGTTTTTGCCAAAGAGGTTTTTGGAGGAACGGGGTATAATATTTTTAATGTTGCTTTAGTTGCACGAGCATTTCTATTTTTTGCATATCCATCTAAAATGACAGGTGAGCACGTATTTGTCCGGACAGAAAATAGCTTCGGCATAGGTGATTCTCAGGTGATAGATGGTATAACTCAAACTGTAGATGCATTTTCGGGAGCAACCCCTTTGTCTCAACTGGAAACAGCTACTTCCAGTAATACCATTTTAGTTGATATTACTGGTCATGCACTTAATTATTGGGATATGTTTTTGGGGCTTATCCCGGGTTCAATAGGTGAAACATCCAAATTAGCTATTTTATTAGGAGCAATTGTTATGATTGTTTTTGGTGTTGCCAGCTGGAAAACGATGGTATCTGTTTTTGTCGGAGGAATAGCAACAGCCTTTCTGATCAATCAATTTGCAGTCAATGCAGTAATGGAGGTTACACCATTGGAACATATACTTTTAGGAGGATTTGCTTTTGGTGCCGTTTTTATGGCTACAGATCCTGTAACATCGGCACGTACCGAATCAGGAAAATGGGTATATGGTTTTTTTATCGGAGTAATAGCCATTTTAATCAGGGTATTTAATCCCGGTTATCCGGAAGGAATGATGTTGGCAATTTTATTTATGAATGCTTTTGCTCCTTTGATAGATTATGTAGTGGTAGAAAAGAATATAAAACGTCGAATGAAACGTTCAGCAAAGAAAACAGATATAGGTTTATGAATAGGAATAGTAATAAATATACAATTGTATTTGCTAGCGTAATGGTTATTATAGTAGCTGTTGTCCTTTCAATAATCCATGTTTTACTGAAAGATGTGCAGCAAAAAAATGCCGATCTTGATAAAATGTCTCAGGTATTGCGCTCAATAAATATAAATACCAAGGGAGAGGAGGCCGAACAAAAATTTGAAGATCTAATTTCTGACATGTATATGATTGATATGGCAGGAAATATTATACCCGATTCACGAGAAGATGCTTTTAATGCTGATATGAAAATCGAAATGGACAAACCTTTAGATAAACGTAGATATCCGGTGTATGTAGCTTCTTTAGATGAACAAAATCTATATATAATGGCTCTTAGAGGAGCGGGTTTGTGGGGGCCTATCTGGGGATATGTTGCTGTTGAAGCGGATGGTAATACTATTTACGGGGCTGATTTCGGACACGAATCGGAAACTCCCGGATTAGGGGCAGAAGTTGCTCACGATTGGTTTAGTGACGAATTTGTAGGTAAGCATCTTTTTAAAGATGGTGTTTTTAAGTCGGTCGCAATTGTAAAACCAGGAAAAAGTGTTTCAGACAGAGATTATGTAGATGGGATATCGGGAGGGACAATAACCAGTCATGGAGTGGATAATATGCTATACAATACATTAGAAGGTTATAGTGAATTTTTAGAAAAATTAAAGACAGAATAAAATGGCTCAGCTATTATCGGATAAAACAAAAGCTATACTGCTAGGACCTTTAAATAAAAAGAATCCTATTCTTGTGCAGGTATTAGGAGTCTGTTCTACATTGGCTGTAACTACTAAGCTTGAGGCTTCCATTATGATGGGGGTGTGTGTGATTATAGTAGTGGCTTTTGCCAATCTGTTCCTATCTCTTTTGCGCAACCTTATTCCTAATAAGATTCGTATAATAGTACAAATGGTCATTGCAGCAGCTTTGGTGACTTTGGTTAGTGAATTACTTAAAGCGTATGCGTATGATATTAATAAGCAGCTTTCGGTATTTATCAGCCTTATATTAACAAACTGTATTCTGATGGGGCGTTTAGAAGCTTTTGCATTGGGCAATGGTCCAGTGTCCTCTTTTTTTGATGGTATCGGAAATGGTTTAGGGTATGCTGTCGTTTTATTTGTTGTGGGATTTGTACGTGAGTTATTAGGATCGGGTACACTGTTGGGGTTTGAAGTTATACCTCCATCTTTTTATAAAATGGGATATATGGATAATGGTTTTATGATACTTCCTCCTATGGCGCTGATAGTTGTAGCAGTCTTAATATGGATACAACGTGCTCGTAATAAGGATTTACAAGAAAGTTAAAGATTATATTTATTGTTTCTTAATATATCAAAAAACGAATTGACAAACTATGCAAGAAGCAGTTAACATATTTATAAGATCAATCTTTATTGATAATATGATATTTGCATACTTTTTAGGTATGTGTACCTTTCTGGCTATTTCGAAGAATGTCAAAACGGCTATAGGATTGGGTATTGCCGTAATATTTCTTCTGACAATAACTGTTCCTATAAATTATTTACTCGAAAATTATTTATTGAAACCAGGAGCTTTGCAGTGGTTGGGAGATAGTTTCAAGAATGTAGATTTGAGTATGTTGACTTTATTGGTCTTTATTGCAGTCTTGGCATCAGTAACTCAAATACTTGCATTGCTGATAGAGAAATATAGTCCTTCACTATATGCCACCTTGGGTATATTTTTACCTTTACTGGCAGTAAATTGTGCGATATTTGGAGGATCTCTGTTTATGCAACAAAAAGAATTTCCCAATATTGGATATGCTACAGTTTATGGTTTAGGCTCAGGGGTTGGCTGGTTTTTAGCTATTGTAGGTTTAGCTGCAATACGGGAGAGACTCGAATATTCTGATATTCCCAAGCCGTTGAGAGGATTAGGTATTACTTTTATTATAACTGCTCTTATGGGAATTGCATTTATGAGCTTTTCAGGGATCAAACTTTAGCTAAGAGATTGATTGGGGATAGGAGCGGTACATCCTAAAAAAGAAAAATATGAAATTGATCACATACGGAGATATAGTATCCTTTAAACTACCAAGTGATTGGAAGGAAGAGTATTATGATGATGGTAATGCGGTTTTTTACCGGGAAGATGGAAATTCGGGTACTTTAAGATTAAGTGTACAGTCTATTGAGTCAGAGAAAGGATATACTGAAAGTGTAGAATTGTCATCAGAATCAGATATTTATGTGCAAGATGGATTTCAATTAGAAGAAGAGGTTAAACTGACGAATGAGGGTGGTGATGATAACTTGGTATATTCTTGGAAAATAATTATTCCTGTAGACTCAAAAGAGAAAAAGATCATTTGGTTTTCATATATAATTTTGGCCTCTCAAGAGGGAGAACTATCAATTAACTTAGAGCTGAATTTTATAAGAAATACGATTCTTAAGGCCAGATACGGAGACTTAAAAAGCAATTGATTAAATAACTAAGTCTGAAGACTTAATTTGATAAAATAGAAGTATATGACATTTTTACTATCGACAAATATGCTGGTAATACTTTCGAGTGTGGTTGCACTTTTGATTTTGATTCTGTTATTTGTTATAGCTATTTTATATTCAAAAGCAAAACTATTACCTTCAGGAAATGTACGAGTATTGGTAAATGGGGAGAAAGAGTTTGAAAGCCCTGTTGGCACATCCGTATTATCTGCATTGCAATCTCAAAACATATATCTGTCTTCGGCTTGTGGTGGGGGAGGCACTTGCGGACAATGTCGTTGCAGAATAATAGATGGAGCAGGTGAGATTCTACCCACTGAAGCAGGATTTTTTTCAAGAAAACAACAAAAAGAACATTGGCGGTTGGGGTGTCAGGCTAAAATAAAAGCCGATTTAGAAGTAGAAGTGCCATCTGAGGTATTCGGGGTAAAAGAATGGGAGTGTGAGGTTGTATCTAATCATAATGTAGCTACTTTTATTAAAGAGTTTATTGTACGCTTACCTCAAGGGGAACACTTAGACTTTAAGCCGGGTTCGTATATACAGATCAACATACCCAAGTATCAGCAACGTTTTATCGATTTTGATATTGACGACCGCTTCAGGTCTGAATGGGATAAGTTTAAGATGTGGGATTTGGATGTGACGAATACCGAAGAGACTGTACGTGCCTATTCCATGGCTAATTATCCGGCAGAGGGAGATATTGTAATGCTCAATATACGTATAGCTACACCTCCATTTGATAGAGAAACAGGAGGCTGGAAACGAGGAATAAAGCCTGGAGTAGGTTCGTCTTATATTTTTGGGCTGAATACAGGTGATAAAGTCAGGATATCAGGACCTTATGGAGACTTTCATATTTTGGATACTGTCAATGAAATGCTCTATATTGGAGGTGGGGCAGGTATGGCGCCTCTTCGTTCGCAGTTATTGTACTTATTTAATACGCTTAATACTACTGACCGGAAAATATCTTATTGGTATGGAGCCCGTTCTAAGAATGAGATTTTTTATGAAGAGGACTTTCGTGAGATAGAGAAGCAATTCTCGAATTTTACGTTTAATATAGCTCTTTCAGAACCATTGCCTGAAGATAATTGGACTGGTTATACAGGCTTTATACATCAGGTAATTTACGATAACTATTTGAAAAATCATGACTCGCCTGAAGATATTGAGTACTACATGTGCGGACCTGGACCAATGGCTAATTCTGTAAAAAAAATGTTAGATAATCTAGGGGTTCCGCCCGAAATGCTGCTATTTGACGACTTTGGTTGATCGAAGATAATTTTCTAGTAAAAAAAAGAGACAACAGATATCATTGTGATATCTGCTGTCTCTTTTTTTGAAGATGTGTTTAATAGCATATTTGTTGATATTTGTGACAAAATGATATTTTTATTTGTTTTTATATCTTATATTTGTATTGTGATAATAAAAACAAACGTTTAATCAATTAAATATATATCATTATGAAAGCAAATGTTTTTACTTCAGTTGTTATTGCTCTGTTTTTATTTGCAATTAATTCTAGCGTAGTAAAAGCAGATTCGGATGCAGTATTGTATCATAATGTTGAAAAAACAGAAAATGTAGTTTCTACTACTTATTTTAAAGGAGATGTTAAAAATAACAATCTTGTACCTTTCAAAAAGAAAGTAAACACATTAAATGAACAAGGCGCATTCGTGTCTAAAGTTACTTATATATGGAATGAATCGAATAAAAGCTGGACCCCTTCTAATAAAATGATTTACACCTATGATGGAACCAAAGTAATGAGTGTATCTCGTGCTAATTGGAATGAAAAAACAAAAAAATGGGATGAACCAGAGAAATCTTCTTACAGTTATAACGAAGATGGTACATGCATGCAATAATTATCTTTTCACAAATTATAAATATTAGTAGAAGAACGAGAGGGTAGGTAGTAGATATCTACTCTTTCTTTTTAGCTTGTCTGATGTAATCTTCTTCCAAATAAAAGGTCTCGTTATCGAGGTGAAATCGTATTGTATTTATTATATCTTCTTCTTTATATTCCGGTATTTTGTTAACGATATCTTCTATAGAATAATTTTTGTATGAAATCAACTGTTCTATTTTTCTCGAAATATCTTTAAACCGGTAGTTGTTAAGTCCTGTATTGGATTTTGCAAGACATATATCGCATTGCCCACAATCTTTATTTTTATTGTCTCCAAAATAGTTTAGTAATATTCTGCTGCGGCATATATCAGTGTGTTCTGCATACTCAGTAATTCCTTTGATTCGTTTTTCGAATCTTTTCTTCCTTACTTCATATACTGATTGCGGTATTACTAGATATTTTATGGAAACTCTAGGTTGTTTATATATTATAAAAGGAGTCTTTTTAAAGGGTATATATTCTATTATTCGCTTTTTAGCCAATGTTTTGAGCATTTGATATACTTCGGTTCTACTTTTTTGAAGATGTAGTGCGATTGTATTTTCATTTATAGTAATATAGTCTGCAAATATACCGGTATACAGCCTTAATACTATGTTTATAAGACGCTCGTATTCTTCCGAAAATTCGTACTTATATAGCTCATCCCGATAGATAGAAAAAATTATCCTTGACTGGTTGTCGGTTTCGTCCGTATATTCAATATACCCGGCTAGTTCCAATATCTTTAGCGCATTATGGGTAGGAATGAGGGGGTATTTATATGTAGCACAAAATTGATGTAAGCTAAAATCATAAGCAGAGTTGAGTCCAAATCCTTCAGCTATTTGAAAAAAATATGCCAGGGATTCATATACACGTATTATAAATTCACGTTCAGGAAATTCGTCGTCAATACGTTTCTTTAGTTTTGTACTATCTGTTTTGGAGTATAAGATAACAGCATAAGCTTTTTGTTCGTCTCTGCCTGCACGTCCTGCTTCTTGATAATATTCTTCGATAGAATTGGGTAAGTCTATATGCACTACTATACGAACATCGGGTTTGTCGATTCCCATCCCGAAAGCATTGGTTGAAACAATAATCCGGCATTCGTTATTCTTCCAAGCATTTTGTTTACGTGTTTTGTCATCGCTACTTAATCCTGCATGATAAAAATCGGCTGAGAATCCTTGTTGTATTAATTCTGCTGCTATTTCTTTTGTTCGTAATCGACTGCGTACATATACAATAGCGCTTCCCTTGATTTTGGATAGAATTTTTATGAGTGATTCCGTTTTATTGTCACTTTCGCGAACTATATAAGCTAAATTTTTTCGTTCGAAGCTTTTTCGAAAGACGTTTTTTTCTTTGAATCCCAGAATACTCTGAATGTCATCGGTGACTTCAGGTGTTGCTGTAGCTGTAAGTGCTAATACAGGAACATTTGGGAGTTCCTTTCGTATCTCGGAAATATTCATGTATGAGGGACGGAAATCGTATCCCCATTGAGATATGCAATGAGATTCGTCAATGGCTAAAAGGCACACATTCATATTCCTAATTTTAGTTTGGAATAGCTGTGTACCTAATCGTTCAGGGGAAATATAAAGAAATTTGTAGTCGCCCAAGATTGCATTATCTAATGTCACCATTATCTCATTGTGAGACATACCCGAATATATAGATAATGCTTTTATGCCTTTTTCTTTCAGGTTATCTACCTGATCTTTCATTAAGGCAATAAGAGGGGTGATAACAAGACAAATACCATCCATTGCCAGAGCCGGAACCTGAAAAGTAATAGACTTTCCTCCTCCTGTAGGCATAAGCCCTAAAGTGTCTTTTCCCGAAAAGACAGATTTGATGATATCTTCCTGTAAAGGTCTGAATTCAGAATATCCCCAGTATTCACGTAGTATTTTATGAAAAATATTCAATTCAGTTATTCAGAATATTTTTAGAGATTCGACATTGAACGCACTAATACTTTGGCTTTATTATTTTCTTTTTCTAGGGCTTTTAAGATTTTCTTATCGTTAAAATCTGAGAAGTGATAAGGATAAAGATAAGTTGGAGATACCTTTTGTACAGCATCCACAAACATTTCATCTGTCATTGTATAAGGCGTGTTCTTTGGTAAGAAAGCTATATAAATATCCTTTAATTGTTTCATTTCGGGAATATTTTCTGTATCACCTGCTACATATACTTTTTCGCTACCAAAAGTAAGTATATAGCCATTGCCTCTACCTTTGGGGTGATAAAACTCTCCATCGGGGTTCTTGCTAATAATATTGTATGCAGGAACAGACTGGATGTCAATTCCTTCAAAAATAGTTTTGTCTCCATTAGTTAGAACTTCGCCATAAGTCAGAGAATCGGCACATACTTTAGAAACAATAAATCGGGTATCCGCTTTTTTTATTTGCTCAATAGCATTTATATCAAAGTGATCAGAGTGTTCATGGGTAAGTAATATTAAATCAGCCTTAGGCAATTTCGAATAATCAGCAACCTTAGAGTAAGGGTCTACATATATAACCTTACCATTAATTGTAAAGATAAGAGATGCGTGTCCTACTAAAGTAACGTTGAGCTCTCCCATTTTAGTGAGATAGCTATCTGATGCTAGTGGTTGAGTTTGAGTCAGGGTTTCTTCCATATTTGTATTATTTTCAGAAACATTACTTGTGTTTTCTACCTTTCTTTCGCTGTTACATGCAGTTGTGCAAGAAAATATTGCAGCTGTACCGAGAATCATGATCAAACTTCTCATATATTGTTATTTTAAGTAAAAGAAACTATTTAATTTTTTTTTAAGAAAACTGTCCTTTATCTATATCTTTTATATAAAGCTGTGTATTTGTTTTTCCATTATGAATATTTTCTTCTAATGTATAACAAATGTCGAAAAGGTCGTTTTTAATCATAGTAAAACTGCTACTCTGCCTGAAAGCAATACCATGTATGGGTGTATTGAGTGATGAATCTACCATATCAAGCTTGATGTGTAGCAAATCTTTTCCTACTAATTTACTGTTCCCATAATCTTCTACATCTCTGGATATAAAGATCGGATTTAAATTTTCCGGACCAAAAGGGGCGAATTGCTCTAAATCCGATACAAATTTATTATTGATGTCGATGAAATCCAGTTCAGCATTAATATCTATTTGAGGACGCATCATTTCTGGAGCTATCAGTTCTACAGACATTGCTTCGAAACGGCGTCTGAATTCTTGCAAATTTTCTTCTTTTAACGATAGACCAGCTGCATATGTATGCCCTCCAAAGTTTTCAAGTATATCTTTACAAGCTTCAATTGCTTTATACACATCAAAACCCATAACCGAACGTGCCGATCCTGTGATCAAATTATTCGATTTGGTAAGAACAACAGCGGGGCGATAGTATTTCTCTGTGAGTCTTGATGCTACAATTCCTATTACACCTTTGTGCCAATCTTTATTAAAAATGACAATACTGTTTATTTTAGTTATGTCAAGTTCCGATTCTATAAAATTAGTCGCCTCGTCTGTAATACGTTTATCCAGTTCGCGGCGATTGGCATTGTAGTGGTCTATATTTTCACTTTTAAGTTTGGCATCATGGGCGGTATTTGATAAAAGCAGGTCGACAGCTTCTTTACCATTCATCATGCGTCCCGAAGCATTGATTCGGGGACCTATTTTGAATACAATATCACTGACTGTAATTGATTTATCATTGAGTCCGCAAATGTCGATAATACCTTGTAATCCCATACTTGGACTTGAATTCAGTTGTTTCAGCCCATAATGAGTAAGTACACGATTTTCACCTGTTAATGGTACAATGTCTGATGCAATACTTACAGCTACCAGGTCAAGGAGATCCAGCAGTTCTGAAAAATCTATTTTATTATTTTGAGCTAAAGCCTGTGCCAGTTTAAAACCAACTCCACAACCTGATAAGTGTTCGTAGGGATAAATAGAATCGACTCTTTTAGCGTCTACAACCGCAACCGCATCGGGTAATGTTTCATCCGGCATATGATGGTCACAGATAATGAAATCAATTCCTTTATCTTTAGCATATTTGACTTTCTCGATGGCTTTTATACCACAATCAAGGGCTATAATCAATTTAACACCGGTTTCGGCAGCATAATCTATTCCTTGTTCGGATATTCCATAGCCTTCATCATATCTATCAGGAATATAATAATCGAGATTAGTTGTAAACTTTCTTAAAAACTTAAATACGAGAGCTACCGCAGTAGTTCCATCCACGTCATAATCACCATATACCAAAATGCGTTCTTTTTGACCTAAAGCTTTCTCTATTCTATTGATTGCTTTATCCATATCTGGCAAGAGAAAAGGATCATGCAGATCTTTTAAACTTGGATGAAAGAACTTATGTGCCTTATCAACAGTATCTATTCCCCGTTGAATAAGCAGTTGACATAGAGCAGGGTGCATTCCCAGCTTAACTGCTAGTTCATCTCTGGTTTTTGTCTCTTCTGGTGTAAGTGGTTTGTAATTCCATTTGTAAATCATTATATATTGTTTTTCTTTTCTCTTTTCAGGGAAGAAGCCTTGTTTAGCTTCTAAGTCTCTTTGTATCAGTGTTTGTCCTCTAAACCTTAGAGTTGATACATTAAGCTACATTTCGTAAAGATACTATATATATATAACACTGAATAGTGATTATGAGTTTTTATTGTTGAAAAAAAATGAGAAATCCAATATTTATTGATTAATAAATCCTTATAAAGTCGTTAAGCTTCTTATGATATTAAGAGGCACTAATATCATAAGGAGAATATTGTATTGTAATGTATCTTTAATGAGTTGGTATTATTTGAGTCTATTAAAAATCAGTTACTATTTTAAAGTTTAATTGGCGTCCTGTCAGATAATTGGGGACTGCAAATTGCTGATTAAAAACATTAGTTATCCAATAATATGAGTTTGTATTATTAATGTCGAATAAATTGAATATATCAACTCCGAGCCAGATATTTTTGAATGATCCCCAAAAAGAATTTGTTCGTCTGATACTGAAATCCTCGCCTAAAGCTTGCCATGCAAAACCAATGTCAAGTCTGCGGTATGCCGGTGTACGGAAGTAGCCCTTTTCGAAAAATCCTGAATTTGGAGCGGCCTGAGGTAATCCTTGAGATAGATGACCTCGAAGATTCATAGTCAAACGTTCTATTCCCGGAAAATAGTCTTGAAAAAATACTGAAATATTATATCGTTGATCGGTTGGCAGTGGTGCTTTGATACCATCTACAATTTGTTCGGTTTTCATTAATGAAAAGCTGATCCAGCTGTCAGATCCTTTTACAAACTCACCAAATAGCTTCATATCCCATCCCATACTGTATCCTGTTCCTGAATTTTCTCCTGAATATCTGATTTTCACATTATCAACGGTGTAGGGCACCAGATCGGATAATTTTTTATAATAAACTTCACTTGTAAATTTAAAGGGACGATCCATTGATCTGAACTTGTAATCACCTCCAAGTACAAAGTGTATTGATTTTTGGGATTTGATGTCTTTATTTAATTCTATAATTGAATTTTGTCCATTGGTAACTATTTTCTGGTATTCCCGATAAAACGGGGCTTGATAATAAATACCAGTAGCAAAACGCAAAGTAATATCTCTTTTTGTGTCGGGTATGAGTGCTATTGATCCTCTTGGGCTGATAATGGTTTCGTCGTTAAATGTCCAATGACTGGCTCTGATACCTGCATTAATATATATGATATTGTCTCCCGACACAAATTTATAAGTATCTTGTAAAAATGCTGCATATCGGGTACTTGTAATTTCATTATCCGATCGGAGGTTACTGTACACGCTCACAATATCCCCGAGATTGGGCAATGAATAGCCTGCCGAATCGCGAACACTCCATTCTTTTATTTTGTCATTAATTTTTTCTTGTTGTAGAGTCAGCCCCCATTTAAGGACATGCTTACCAACTTTAAATGAACCGAGATGACGAATATTGGTAACATCCAGATTTAAACTATTTCGTGCATGTTCGAGATACGAGCCAACAGCCAATAAACCTCCATTGTCACCATCTCCGCCATTACTTGATAGGTTTAAATCCGTCAACTTGTATTCGCCACTTATATCATAGCGTTCATATTCTCTTGAAGAAAAAGCGGAGCCAATAAATTCAATTTCGAGATTATCGGATAGTTTTCCTTTCATATTTAATGCGCCAAAATAAGTGAGAAATTTATCATTTTCCCATCCATCGAAATATACTGTAAAGTCTTTTGCATTATCAGCTGATCCAAATTGTGTTTGACGGCTTTTGGGAGTGAATTTGTAGATATTACTTGATATATTTCCCATGAAACCAACTTCCCACTTTGGTGATAAACTTAAAGTCATATAAGTTTGAGCATCTATAAATGTTGGGTCGTATTCAGCATTTGTGTCGAGTGTACCTAGCAGTGTTCTTGTGGTTTTGTATCTAAATCCGGTTATTTGAGTAAAACGTCCGGTCGAACTTCCGATATAAGCATTTGCTCCAAGTAGACTAGCTGCAGCAGAGGCTTCAAAAGACTGTGGTTTTTTATAAGTAATATCCAGAGCCGAAGACATTCTGTCACCATAAGATGATTCGAATCCTCCGGTGGAGAATTTTACCTCTTTTGTCATGTCGGGGTTTATAAAGCTTAAGCCTTCTTGTTGCCCTGATCGAATAAGTAGAGGTCTATATATTTCTATTCCGTTTACATATACAATATTTTCATCATAATTACCTCCTCGGACCGAATACTGAGAACTCATTTCATTCGTGGAGCTTACTCCTGCCCCTAAAGCGAGAATAGATTCGATACTTCCTCCGGTAGGATCTGATAATAGATTCGTTTTACCAATTTCTATTTTGTTCATGGTGGAGGTCTGAGCTTTTTCGCCCAGAACCGTAACTTCTTCGAGGACAGTTTCACGCATCATCGTATTGAGGGTCATGTTACCCGTAACTTTTGCAATTTTCCGTTCCGATTTTTGATAACCTATTCGCGAAAATACTATAGTAACAGAATCTCCTATCGGAACTGTTATTTGATATTTTCCTTGATTATTAGTGAAAACACCTAACGCTGAGCCTTGCATAGATACACTTACAAAATCGATAGGACTGTTATCAAAATTAGTTACAGTTCCGCTTATTTTTGCTTGTTGTGCTGATAGGCAGGTTGCGAATAGTACTAGTATTAAAGTGATGTATATGTGTTGCTTAATCATGCTCTTTGTTGGAATGAATTTTAGTAAACTCTGTAATACAGAAATTCAATAGTTTTCAAAGTTAATTTATATTTTAGAATTTGGATACAATGGACAGGGCTGTTTCTATATTTTAATTAGGAAAAGTTAGTTTTGTTTATAATTCTTCATCAAATTTATTTATTATTAATATCGCTGTGTATCTTGT
Source organism: uncultured Dysgonomonas sp. (assembly GCF_934668725.1). Lineage (GTDB taxonomy): Bacteria > Bacteroidota > Bacteroidia > Bacteroidales > Dysgonomonadaceae > Dysgonomonas_A. The sequence continues at coordinate 49,439 of NZ_CAKUOF010000012.1, read as the reverse complement.
TTTTAACTGTAATATAGTAGTGATATATTAACATTCTGTTGACAATTTTATAGATAAAAAATACCGGAATGTAATAATAAGCTATAACTTTGTACCTATTCAACTGACCGTAAAACGAAACGTAGAATTATCATAAAGTAATTGACAACTATCTATAATAAGATATGGCAAAAGTAAAAGGAACAGTAGTGGTCGACGTCGAACGATGTAAAGGCTGCGATCTCTGTGTTGTATCCTGCCCTTGTGATGTGCTTGAACTACAGGCTCGTGAGGTAAATCAAAAAGGATATCATTATGTATTTATGAAAAATGAGGATGCATGCATCGGATGTGCCAACTGTGGTTATGTTTGTCCTGATGGGTGTTTAACTGTATATAGACAAAAAGGCTAATTTCTTAGGAATTTAGTCTTTTGTAGTATATTAACTTACTCGAATTAAAATTTATGTCAGAAGAAATATATTTGATGAAAGGCAATGAGGCAATTGCCCATGCTGCAATCCGCATAGGAGTAGATGGCTATTTTGGCTATCCTATAACTCCCCAATCGGAAATTATAGAAACATTAATGAGCGAAGCTCCCTGGACAACAACCGGTATGGTTGTAATGCAGGCTGAAAGTGAAACTGCATCTATAAATATGGTATATGGTGGTGCCGGATGTGGTAAAATGGTGATGACATCTTCGTCAAGTACAGGTATGAGTCTTATGCAGGAAGGAGTTTCTTTCTTGGCAGGAGGTAATTTGCCTTGCTTATTGATTAATGTTATGCGTGGAGGTCCTGGACTCGGAACTATTCAGCCCTCTCAATCGGATTATTTCCAAACTGTAAAGGGTGGGGGGCATGGTGATTATAAAATGATAACTCTTGCTCCAGCTTCGGTGCAAGAAATGGCTGATTTTGTAGAGTTAGGGTTTAAATTGGCATTCAAATATTTAACTCCGGCAACTATATTGGCTGATGGTGTAATCGGACAAATGATGGAAAAGGTAAAACTTCCTGAATTTAGAAGAAGGCGCACAGAGAAAGAAATACGAGAGCAATGTCCTTGGGCAACCTTGGGTAAACCTGCAGATCGTAAGCCTAATATAATTACTACACTTCAGCTTGACTCTGCTGTTATGGAAAAATGTAACTTGGATTTACAAGCGAAATATAGAGAAATAGAAGCTAACGAAGTGATGTATCAGGAAATTGATTGCGAAGATATAGATTATCTTATTGTAGCTTTTGGTTCAGCTGCGCGTATCAGTCAAAAAGCAATGGAACTGGCAAGAGCAGAAGGAATAAAAGTGGGAGTTTTAAGACCCATAACATTGTGGCCTTTTCCAACAAAAATCATTAAAGAATATGCTTCGAAAGTAAAAGGTATATTGACTGTTGAGATGAATGCAGGACAGATGGTTGAGGATGTTCGCTTATCAGTAAGTGGACAAGTGCCTGTCGAACATTTTGGTCGTTTGGGAGGCATTATTCCTACGCCTAATGAGGTAGTTGTTGCTTTAAAAGAAAAATTGGGCTGTTAATCTAAACAATCCATTAATAAATTTAAAAATTTAAGGATAATATAAAATGAGCACCAGTATAATAGATCCTAAGAATTTGGTATATGCCAAACCTGTACTGATGAATGAAACCCAAATGCATTATTGCCCGGGTTGTTCACATGGTGTTGTTCATAAATTAGTTGCGGAAGTAATTGATGAAATGGGCTTGAAAGAAAAGACTATAGGTATAGCTCCTGTGGGTTGTGCTGTATTTGCATATGATTATCTGGATATTGACTGGCAAGAAGCTGCACACGGTAGAGCTCCGGCTTTGGCAACGGCTGTAAAACGCTTGAATCCAGATAAAATGGTATTTACTTATCAGGGGGATGGAGATTTGGCTGCCATAGGTACAGCCGAAACCATTCATGCTGCTAATCGAGGCGAGAATATTGCTATCATTTTCATAAACAATGGTATATATGGTATGACAGGTGGACAAATGGCTCCGACTACGTTAATGAATATGAAAACTTCAACTACACCAAATGGTCGAGACACACATGAGAACGGTTATCCATTAAAGATTACTGATCTTTTAGCTCAATTACCGGGTGTTTGTTTGGCTACACGGCATAGTGTACATACTGCTGCTGCCGTAAAAAAAGCAAAAAGAATGATTGCTAAAGCTTTTCAGAATTCGTTGGATGAAAAGGGTACCTCTATTGTAGAAATAGTTTCTACTTGTAATGCCGGCTGGAAGATGAGTCCTGCGGGAGCAAATGATTGGATGGTAGAGAATATGTTTCCTGTATACCCTATAGGTGATATAAAGAATATCTAATCTTAGGTCTTAAATAATTAGAAAATTAATAATGGTAAACGAAATTATTATAGCCGGCTTCGGTGGACAAGGAGTATTATCGATGGGTAAGATTTTGGCTTACTCAGGTTTAATGGAAGGAAAAGAAGTTTCGTGGTTTCCGTCATATGGTCCCGAACAACGTGGAGGAACAGCTAATGTAACTGTTATATTGAGTGACGATACAATAAGTTCACCTATTGTTAGTGAATATGATATTGCAATAATACTAAATCAGCCATCTCTTGATAAGTTTGAGCCTCAGGTTAAGCCAGGTGGAATCTTACTTTACGATCCAGAAGGAATTCCGCGTGCTCCTAAAAGAACCGATATTGCAGTTTATAAAATAGAAGCTATGGCTACGGCTGCTGAACTTAAAAACCAGAAGGCATTCAATATGTTTGTTTTGGGAGGATTGCTTAAAGTCTGTCCTATAGTTACACTAGAACATGTAATGATGGGATTAAAGAAGTCTTTGCCGGAGAGACATCACGGTACGCTGCCAATGAATGAGCAAGCTATCTTGAAGGGGATGGAAATTGTAGAAGAAATGAATAAGCCAGCTTAACAAGCCCATAAAATATAATGCGGAGAGTAGCCTTAATATAGGCTACTCTTCTTTTGTTAATTACATAAGGGAAAGAGTAGTGTTCTTCGAAAAAAAGAAAACTATAACAGTCTATAATAGTTATACTTATTTAAACATTAAATAAAGCATAGACTCTAAAACGGCAAAAAATAAGTATCTTTGCATAAAATAAGATAGATCTTAATAATTTATGGGAAATTTAGTAGCGATTGTTGGACGTCCAAATGTAGGAAAATCAACACTTTTTAATCGTCTGATACAAAGTCGTCAGGCAATAGTTGATGAGACTTCGGGGACAACTCGCGATAGACAATACGGTAAAACGGAGTGGGGGGGACAAGAGTTCTCCGTAGTAGATACCGGTGGATGGGTTGTAAACTCGGATGATGTTTTTGAGGAAGAGATAAATAAGCAAGTGAAGATTGCAATACAAGAAGCAGATGTTATTCTGTTTGTAGTAGATGTAATGAATGGGGTCACAGATTTAGATTTGGGGGTTGCCCACATTTTACGAAGAGCTAAGGGTAAGCCTATTATTTTAGTAACTAATAAAGCTGATAACTTTAATATTCATTCATTATCAGCTGAGTTTTACTCTTTAGGACTAGGAGATCCAATAAATATCTCGGCAATCAACGGATCCGGGACAGGCGATTTACTGGATTTAGTAATTAGCAAGTTTACCAAAAAAGATGATCAGCCGTTTGATAATTATGAGGATACTGTGCCTCGTGTAGCTGTTGTTGGTCGTCCTAATGCCGGTAAATCATCATTTGTAAATGCTTTGATTGATGAGGAGCGTAATATTGTAACTGATATTGCAGGCACAACGCGAGATTCGGTGTATACTCGCTTTGATAAGTTCAATATGGATTTTTATCTAGTAGATACAGCCGGAATACGAAAGAAAGGAAAAGTAACAGAAGATCTTGAGTATTATTCGGTGATTAGATCTATTAAAGCAATAGAGAATTCGGATGTTTGTATTTTGATGCTTGATGCTACACAAGGTATTGAGAGTCAGGATTTGAATATTTTCTCAATCATTCAAAAGAATAGAAAAGGGTTGGTGGTGTGTGTAAATAAATGGGATTTGGTAGAAAATAAAGAGCAGATTGTAATTAAGACTTTCGAAAATTCGATTCGTGAAAGACTAGCTCCATTTACTGATTTTCCTATTATATTTGCATCAGCACTAACCAAGCAGCGCATTCTCAAAGTATTGGAGATGGCTAAAGAGGTTTATACTCATAAAAAAGTAAGAATACCTACTAACAAATTGAATGAGGTAATGTTGCCTATTATAGAGCGTACACCACCACCTTCGAACAAAGGTAAATACGTTAAGATTAAATATATTACCCAGTTACCCAATACTCAGGTTCCAACATTTGTATTTTTCTGTAATCTACCTCAATGGATTAAGGATCCTTATAAACGCTTCTTGGAGAATCGTATTCGTGAGCATTGGAATTTGTCAGGTACACAAATTAATATTATTATCAGAGAGAAATAAGGGTTTATACACCACTTTCATAATATTAGAACGATCTTATATAAATTGATATAAGATCGTTTTTTATTTGAACTATTGTGTTTGAAAAAATGATATAATAGAATATTGGATAAGAGTTCTATCTTTGTTTTATTATAAACCAATTAACTAATTTTGAAACAGGTATTTGAAATAAGAAAATTATATAATCCCATTCAGCCAACTATTACTGAGTGCGTAAATAATGTTTCGTATAATGAAGTTTTTCCAGATGTTAGATTACAAGACTTTATTTATTGTTACTGGGAGCTTAAAACGATAGGAACCCTCCAACATCCTTTTTCGTATAGTGTTGTTGCCGATGGTTGTATTGATATCTTTTTTGATCTGAATAACCTGGAGAATAGCTTAATTATGGGATTTTGTAAACAATATATGGAGTTTTCTCTTGGAACAAACTTCCATTATATAGGTATTCGATTTCTGCCAACTATGTTTCCTTCGATGTTTAATATTGATGCTTCAGAATTAACGAATCGTTGTGAACTATTAGAGAGTGTACTTCCTGCAATGTTTGTTTTCTTTAAAGCTCGTTTGGGTATTTCAAATGCTTTTAATGAAGTGAGAAGTATTTTTGATCATTATTTTTGTAACTTCTTATCAAAGAATGTTCTTTATAATGATACAAGAATCCATCATGCCATAAATTATATTATTACTAATTTTAGTACAGTGAGTATTGAAAGAGATCTAAGTAAGGAGATTAGTATAAGACAACTTCGCCGACTTTTTGAATTTTATATTGGCGATACAGCTAAAGGATTTAGTCAGATTATCAGATTTCAGAATATTCTTCGACTAAGTCCGTCAGTGCAATCTCTTAGAAGCAGTAAATTGTTTTTTGATATGGGTTACTATGATCAACCCCATTTTATTAAAGACTTTAAGCGGTTCTATGGTGTAACTCCTAAACAAGCATTCAGAAAATAAGTAGTGTCCGTTTTTTACTATGTTTCAATTCTATTTAAGTTTAGTTTTGTTGATTTAATAATTATATAAAATTGGAATAAAATGAAATTAAACGCAGGTATTATCACTACAAGGTTGATAGAAAGTAAGAAGTTTTATACAGAGATCTTAAACTTCGGAGTTACTTTTGAAAATGATTTTTATCTCTTATTGCACACTCCGAATCGTGAAAATGAAATTAGTTTTTTGCTACCCAATCATCCAAGTCAACAATCACTTTTTCAAAAAGAATATCAAGGTCTGGGTCTATATCTGACTATTGAAGTCGAAGATGTAGATGAGCTATATCATGACATCAAAAAGAAAGGGATTGAAATAAAAATAGATATTCGTGATGAACCTTGGGGAGATAGGCATTTTGCTATAGAAGACCCTAATGGGGTAGGCGTTGATATTGTAAGATATTCGCCTGAGTAAAATTTATAAGTATATTTATGGTGAGTACGATAGAAAGAATCTTTGTTTGTTCGTGACTCGATTATAGTTTAAAATAAAAGAAGGAATTAATAAAAAAATAATTCCTTCTTTTTTATGTCTTAATTTAAAGCATTATATGCTTCCAAGGCTTTTTCGAGAACAGTTAGAGCATTACCCAGATCTTCTTTGTTTAGCACATAGGCCATTCTGACTTCATTTTTACCCAATCCGGGTGTTGTATAAAACCCAGATGCTGGAGCCATAAATATGGTTTGTCCTTCGTATTCGAAGTCGGATAGACACCATTCACAAAATTTATCAGCATCATCTACAGGTAGTTTTACTACTGTATAAAATGCACCCATAGGTATTGGTGAATATACTCCCGGTATCATGTTTAGCCTGTCAATAAGAAATTTGCGACGTTCTACATACTCTTCATATGTATCTTGTAGATAGTCAGGATCGGCATCTATAGAAGCTTCTGCAACGATTTGACCAATAAGAGGAGGGCTTAGACGTGCCTGACAGAATTTCATTACTGCATTTCGGAGTTCTTTATTTTTGGTAATTAGTGCTCCTATTCTTATTCCACATTCACTGTATCGTTTTGATACAGAATCAATAAGTACCACATTCTCTTCAATGCCGACTAAGTGACATGCTGAAACGTAAGGCGAGCCGGTGTAAATGAATTCACGATACACCTCATCAGAAAATAGATATAAATCATATTTTTGAATAAGTTTCTTTATCTGATTCATCTCGGCCCTAGAATAAAGATACCCTGTTGGGTTATTAGGATTGCAGATCATAATCCCTTTGGTACGCTCATTTATTAGCTCTTCAAATTTTTCGATAGGAGGCAAAGAAAAGCCTTCTTCTATAGTTGAAGATACAGGTCTTATGATAGCTCCGGCAGATACCGCAAAAGCCATATAATTGGCATAAGCTGGTTCTGGTACTATGATTTCGTCACCTGGATTTAAGCAGGCTAAAAAAGCGAACAGAACGGCTTCTGATCCGCCTGTAGTTATGATAATTTCGTCAGCCGATACATTTATATTGTATTTGGCATAATATCCAACTAATTTTTCGCGATAAGAACGATAACCATCACTTGGGCTATATTCCAGAATGGTTCTGTCCATATTCTTCAATGCATCCAGTCCCGCTTTAGGGGTAGGCAGATCGGGCTGACCGATATTTAGATGATAAACTTTCAGACCTCTAGCTTTAGCTGAATCTGATAAAGGAGCCAGCTTTCTGATAGGAGAGCTAGGCATTTCTATTCCACGTTTCGAAATTTTGGGCATATCAAGATGAATGAATTACAAATGTAATAAAAATGTCGAGGTGTTTAATCGTTATGATATCAAATGATTCTTTAGTACCTCATTTTACTTTAAAGTAATCGTAGGCTGCTTTTGATATTTGTGCTATTATTTTAGCGTTAGTTGTATCGTCTTCTGTAGAGTTAACGATGAAGACGGCTATAGATAGATTTTTGTTATTAGGTAATTTAATAAAGCCAAGATTATTATCGCCGGCTTTTACTCCATTACTGTTGCGAGACGACATACCTGTTTTGTGTCCTACTATTGTTCCTGAAGGGAGTAATCCTTTTATCTTGTCTTTGCCTGTAGATGTCTGTATAAGAGCGTCTGATAAAAAAATCTTGTAATTAGAAGCAAATAACTCTTGCTGAAGAAAGATCTCTAATAATTGAACGGCAGCATAAGGTGTAGTCCAATTGCCATATTGATTGTCGAAATCTTCAGACATCTCTTGCTCTGTTTTAGTTATGGCTATCTGTTGAATACCAAGGTTCTTTATATATTGCTCAACAGGGGCTGTACCTCCTAAAAAATTAAATAGTATATCACAAGCATTATTATCGCTTTGTGAAACACTGTATTGCATTAACTCCTTTATAGGCATATAGAAATTACCTTCGGGCTTCTTGTCTCTTAAAGGACTGTGTGTCTCGGGAAGCAAAGCCGACTTACTTATATAAACTTGTTGTTCCAAGGGGAGATTATGTTTATTTAAATAGTCAAGTACTGCTAGTGCCTGATGAAATTTATAGACGCTCATTGTTGGATAGCGATATTGATTATTAACCGTGAGTGTATCTGTTCCATCAAAAATGATGGCTACTCCAACCGTTGCCTTTTTGTCTTGTATTATGTCTTGTATCTCTTGTCTAAGAGGTATATTAGTTTGTGCTGTAGCCTGAAGAGTAATGAGAGACAGACTTATAAATATAAAAAATCGTATCATATTGTATCCTGTTATTTGAGTGTGACTATTTTACAAAGATATGTAAATATGTTTTATGGTTGCAGGTTTTTGATTCAATCAATACTTCTAAAAACAAGAAAGGTGCAACTCTCGTTACACCTTTCTTTATAATGAATTGTATAAATTCTTATTTTCCTTCGCCTGAAAGTTTATCTCTCAAAGCAGCAAGTCCTTCGATATCACCTAGAGTGGTTTTTTCAGCAGAAGTTGATGTCATTTGAGGAGCATCGTCTTTTTTAGCTGATTTTTTAGGAGCTCTTTTTTCAGAAGCTTCTCTGGTTTCGCCACCACCTTTTTCGTCTTCGTATACTTTGCTGTGAGATACGATAATTCTCTTAGAGTCTTTATTGAATTCGATAACTTTAAATTCTAGTTTTTCTTCAACTTGAGCTTGAGAACCATCTTCTTTCACTAGATGTTTTGGAGTTGCAAAACCTTCAACACCGTAAGGAAGAGAGATTACAGCACCTTTGTCAACTAATTCAACAACTGTACCTTCGTGTACTGATCCTACTGTAAAGATAGTTTCGAATACATCCCAAGGATTTTCTTCCAATTGTTTGTGACCTAGGCTCAAACGACGGTTTTCTTTATCTATTTCAAGTACTTGAACTTGGATATCAGCACCGATTTGAGTTATTTCGCTTGGGTGTTTGATTTTTTTAGTCCAAGAAAGATCTGAAATGTGGATCAATCCGTCAACACCTTCTTCTATTTCAGCAAATACTCCGAAGTTAGTGAAGTTACGTACTTTAGCAGTATGTTGGCTTCCAACTGGATATTTTTCTTCGATATTTTCCCATGGATCTGGTTTCAATTGTTTGATACCTAGAGACATTTTGCGTTCGTCACGATCAAGAGTAAGAACTACAGCTTCTACTTCGTCACCCACTTTCATGAAGTCTTGAGCGCTACGTAGGTGTTGAGTCCAGCTCATTTCTGATACGTGGATAAGACCTTCTACTCCTGTTGCAATTTCGATAAATGCACCATAGTCAGCCATAACCACTACTTTACCCTTCACTTTATCACCAACTTTAAGGTCAGCGCTAAGAGCATCCCATGGATGAGGAGTAAGTTGTTTTAGGCCAAGAGCGATACGTTTTTTGTCATCATCGAAGTCAAGGATAACCACGTTGATTTTTTCATCCAATTTAACCACTTCTTCCGGATGTTGTACACGTCCCCAAGAAAGGTCAGTAATGTGGATAAGACCGTCTACGCCACCAAGGTCGATAAATACACCATAAGAAGTGATGTTTTTAACAGTACCTTCTAGCACTTGTCCTTTTTCCAATTTCGAGATGATGTCTTTCTTTTGTTGTTCAAGTTCAGCCTCAATAAGAGCTTTGTGAGATACAACAACGTTTTTGAATTCATGGTTGATTTTAACCACTTTGAATTCCATAGTTTTATCAACGAATACATCGTAGTCACGGATTGGCTTAACATCGATTTGAGATCCTGGAAGGAACGCTTCGATACCAAATACGTCTACAATCATACCGCCTTTAGTACGGCATTTGATATAACCTTTGATAATTTCGTCTTTTTCAAGAGCTTCGTTAACACGTTCCCAAGAGCGAGAAGCGCGTGCTTTTTTGTGAGAAAGGATAAGCTGTCCTTTTTTGTCTTCTTGGCTTTCGATGTATACCTCTACTTCGTCACCAACTTTTAGGTCTGGGTTGTAACGGAATTCGTTCATTGATACAACACCATCCGATTTGTAACCTATATTAACAACCACTTCGCGTTTGTTCATAGAGCTTACTTTACCCATAACCACTTCTTTATCATTGATTCTGCTCAACGATTGGTCATAAGTTTTTTCTAAATCTTCTTTGCTTCTGTCAGAGAAAGTTTCACCGATCTCATAAGCATTCCAATCAAAATCTTCAATTGGACTTACATTCTTTAAGTTATCCGACATTTGTTACTTTTTCGATCCTTTAGGATCATTTAATTAATAAATTAGACATTATGTTGTTTAAAAAACGGTGCAAAGGTATTGTTTTTCAAAGAATAAATCAAATTATAGCTTGTTATTTTTTGAGAAATATTGATCTTAAGTGATTTAATACTTTATTATTCCGTTTACTTACTGACATGATTACAAAATAAGATTACAACAGTTACAAAGAATACTCTGTATGGTTACAAATATCACAGAGAGGTGTCACTTTTATGGTTTTTGTAATTGGCTTTAAATCAGTGTTTAATGATGTAAAAGGTTACAAAGGTTACAAAAGTGACACTTTTTAGTGGGTTTTCTTTTAGTTACCTTTTTTTACCCAAGTTGCTTACCTATATATCTTTAAAACAATAATATACCTTCTGTAAATAGATAAAATAACTGAGGAATAAAAGTTTACTGTACAATAATTTCGATAATCGAATCTATATCATCAAATTGAGTATTCAGTAAATCAAATGTTACATCCCCTGTTCTTTTATTTACAGTCCAATTTAATGGCGAATCAAGGTTAAGCCATCGTGCAGATTTAACTTTGCCGGGTACGTTTATCGTAAGCTGATTACCTTCTTGCTCAAAAAGGTGAATATAATGTGTTTTTCCCTTTTGAGTAGCTGCACCCCACGATTGAGGTTTTATCAGTCCGCTTTTTGTTCCATAGATAGTCTGCCCAAACTTATTAGTCCAGTTGCCCACTTCTTGTAAACGTTGTATCGATTCGGGTTGAATCTCTCCATTTGGCATAGGCCCTACATTTAATAATAAATTAGCCCCATGTCCTGCGGCTTTTACTAAATAATGGATAATTTCGGTTGTTGACTTAAAATTTGTGTCCGTTATATTGTATCCCCATGTTTGATTCATGGTTTCACAAGTTTCCATAGGTAAATGCTGAGAGATCGTTTGGCCCTCACTGTATCCATTTTTGTTTTCTCCCGGAAGATCTCTCTCAAAAGCCTGATAATCTTCTCCTTTTATAGGCTCCTTATGATGATTGTTGGATACCATACAGTTGGGTTGAATACTGTGGATAAGATCATATATCTCCTGATAATGCCAGTTCACTTTAGATGTTGCATGAGTATGGCTGTCTTTGGGATGTTGATCCCAATCTCCATCGAACCATATACCTGCAATTTCGCCATAATTAGTTAAGAGTTCGGTTAGTTGGGCTTTCATAAAATTAATATACGAGTTCCAGTCCCCTTTTTCAGTGCGACCACAGCCCTGACCTGTACCACCTGTCCAGTATTGGTAATCGTTTCTTGACCAATCTATCAAAGAATAGTAGAGTACTAATTTGATACCTTCTTTGTGGCATTCATCAGCAAGTTCTTTTACTATATCTCTCCCAAAATGTGGAGTATTCATTATATTCCAGTCCGATTGTTTGGTATCCCAATTACTGAAACCATCGTGGTGGCGTGAGGTAAACGTAATATATTTCATGCCAGCATCTTTGGCTGCCTTAACCCAAGTCTTAGCATCGAAATCTTGCGGATTGAAAAACTTTTGTAGTTTTTTATACTCCTGTACTTTTATAGGACGATTTTGCATTACCCATTCGCCGTCGCCTAGTACACTGTACGGTCCGAAATGCACAAAAAGCCCAAATCGAGCTTCATCAAACCATGCGTGGTTGGGGTTAGATGTTTGGCTGTATGTATTGATACAGTATGTCGCGATAGTTAGTAAAAATAGAATAATTTGTTTCATAATATTATTTATTCAGGTTGATTATTAGGTTAATGAAGGGGGCTGCTTATTGACGGTTAAAATTGTATAAAAATATCAGAGACCTTTAGTATAAAGTGCAGCAAGATTCTTCGACTTTAAGTTTCCGCCCTTCAATCTGTATGGTTATATGTTTAATTCCCGTGTGATCGGCTAATGCTTCCAGTGCCTGCTCCAATATAAGGTCTCTGTCCGAGTCGTTTTTCACTCTGAGATGTACTGTTAGTGAGGGAAATTCTTGAGTAATCATCCATATATGCAGATCATGTACTTCTTCGACATCGGGAATAGCCTGCAAAATTTCAACCACTTCGTGTGTTTGGATATGCGAAGGTTTACTTTCCATCAGAATATTAACAGAATCTTTTAAAATATGCCACCCACTGTAAAGAATGATTGCTGATACTATCATACTGGCAATAGGATCTGCTATGTTCCATCCGAAGAAAAGAATTAGCATTGCTGCAATAATAGCTCCTACAGAACCCAAGAGGTCACCCAGTACATGCATGAAAGCACTTCTTATATTGAGATTCTCTTTAGTCGCCCCCCTGGATAATATCCATGCGACAATAATATTAATAAACAGCCCGATAACAGCAATTATCATCATGCCTTTTCCTATAACATGGGGAGGGGAAGATAAACGTACAATAGCCTCGTATAGTATATATGCCGAAAGAGCTACTAAAGCAATACCATTGAGTAGTGCCGCCAATATTTCGAAACGTTTATATCCGTATGTCTTTTCAATGGTTGCTGTTTTTTGTCCGAATATTACCGCTGCCAGACTCAATCCCAATGCTACCGAATCGCTAAGCATATGACCTGCATCTGATAACAGAGCTAAACTGTTTGTTAGAATGCCTCCTATGAATTCGACAAACATAAATCCTGCAATCAACAGGAAGCTTAGAGTTAAAGCTTTTTTGTTTGTTATATGGTCGTGTGAATGAGAATGTCCACCATGTGCATGATTATGTGACATATCTAATGTATTTAAGTAAAGTGAAACGGTATAATATACAAAGAAAGCAAGGATTGTTTTGATATCAAACAATCCTTGCTTTAATTTTACTGATTATACTCCGATTTTACTAACTATCGTCTTACAATCATATGTTTTTTCTTAATCGTTCATTGAGATTAGGAATTCCTCGTTGTTAATTGTCTTTTTCAACCTTTTATCAAGGAACTGCATGGCTTCTACCGAATTCATATCCGACAAGAAGTTACGAAGTACCCACATGCGGTTAAGTGTATCAGGATCAAGTAACAGATCATCACGACGTGTACTTGAAGAGATAATGTCAACAGCAGGGAATACTCGTTTGTTAGATAATTTACGATCCAATTGAAGCTCCATGTTGCCTGTACCCTTGAATTCTTCAAAGATAACATCATCCATTTTAGAACCTGTTTCGGTAAGAGCTGTAGCAATAATGGTTAATGAACCACCGTTTTCGATATTACGGGCTGCTCCGAAAAAACGTTTTGGTTTGTGTAATGCATTGGCGTCAACCCCTCCGGTTAATACCTTACCCGATGCCGGTTGAACTGTATTGTAAGCACGTGCCAAACGAGTGATAGAGTCCAATAAAATAACTACATCGTGACCACATTCAACCATTCGTTTTGCTTTGTTTAATACGATCTCTGCAATCTTTACGTGACGGTCTGCCGGTTCATCGAAAGTAGATGCAATAACTTCTGCGTTTACACTTCTTTCCATGTCGGTAACCTCCTCAGGACGTTCGTCTATCAGCAGTACAATCATATACACTTCAGGATGATTGTTGGCGATGGCATTTGCTATATCTTTAAGTAGCGACGTCTTACCTGTTTTAGGTTGTGCAACAATCAGTCCACGTTGTCCTTTACCTATCGGAGAGAATAAATCTACAACACGGCACGAGAAATTATCGTTTCTACCGGATGTAAGTTTGAATTTTTCGTTAGGGAAAAGAGGTTTTAAGTGGTCGAATGGTACGCGGTCTCTTACTTCTTCGGGACTACGTCCGTTTATTCTATCTACTTTTACCAAAGGGAAAAATTTTTCTCCTTCTTTTGGGGGACGTATCGGACCTTCTACTATATCTCCGGTTTTCAAACCGAAAAGACGTATCTGGGATTGAGAAATGTAGATATCGTCGGGAGATGACATATAGTTATAATCGGAAGAACGTAAAAAACCGTAACCTTCCTGCATTATTTCCAGTACGCCTGTGGCTGATAAGATTCCTTCAAACTCAAAAGATTTTTCTTGAGGTTGATTATTATTTTGTTTTTGATTATTACTATTCCCACTATTATTTGAAACAGGATTGTTAGTTGCAGGTGCTGGAGGTGTACTAACATTAACGGGAGCCATTTTAGGTGACTCAACAACAACAGGGGGTACGTCTGTATCTACTTCGAGAGGAGATAGGGGAGCCATTGCAGGAACTTCTTCTTTCGTTTCGGGACGTGGTTTACTCGACTTGAATACTAATTGCGTAGGCCTTTGAGGGATTGTTTTAGTATTTGTCGGTTCGTTTACGCTGTTATTTGAAGTTTCCGTATTTTTTCGGTGCACTATTCTTTCCTTCGGTTTACTTATTGTATCATCGTTTGATGCAGTTGCCTGAGGTTGTTGAGTTATTGGAGCTTCTTGTTGTGGCTCTTTAACTTCTTTGATTTCCTCTACTTTATTTTCAACAATTGTAGCTTTAGAAGTTGGTGCTGTTTTACTCGGCTTTGATTTGGCTGTATTCTCTGTGCTTTTTTTGTCTGATTGTTTGCTTTCAGCTTTGTAGCTTTCCGAGTTTTTGTTTTTTGCCTCAATAATAGCCTGTTCGTCTAATATCTTATAGATTAATTCGTCCTTTTTATACGCGTCGGGACGTTTGATACCTAGCTCTTTTGCTAAGGTTCTAAGTTCGGTTGTGAGCTTTTCATTTAGCTCAAGAATGTTGTATATACGCATGTATATCTATATTGTTTTGTTATTTAATATTCTGAATTAGACAGCATAAGAGAATATTGCTGATTCAATGTTGATGCAAAATAATTAAGGATACAATCGAGTTTTTACTATTGATTTGAATAAGAAATCTGTAGTTTTTTCTTACCGTGACACAAAATTATATATATTTTTTAGAAAAACAATCTTTTTGATCTCTAAATAAAAAAAGTAGCATTTATTTTTCCATATTTATTATTTTTTTGTAGATTTACGAAAAAATAGTAGATTAATTATGAGGACACTTATTCTTTTTATTAGCCTTTTTCTTGGATATATAGTTGGCTTAAATGCTCAGGTGGAATATTCGTTAATTGATGATTATATTGCTAATTATCAGTTTGATAAGGCTATAGAATACATTGAAAAGCAAGATGAAACAAAAGAGTTGCTTAAACTTAAAGCCATTTGTTACAAAGGTTTGGATAATTATTCTAAGGCAATTGAAGTATTGAAGTCTTTGGCTCAGACAGATAAGGATGATTTAAAACTAAAGTCGGAAATGGCTTTATGCTATCAAGCTTTGTCGAATTGGAATGGAAGCCTTGCTTGTTATGATGAATTGATAGCATTGGATTCCCTCAATATATATTATAAGATAAAACGAGCAGAGATGTTGTTTCGTCTGGAAGATTATAAAGCTGCTTTATCTGACTATAAAATACTAGCTGATAAATACGGACTTACCAATATGGTCAAGAGATCGGCACAATGCTTCGAAAATATGAATTTACCTGATAGTGCAATAGTTTATTATACTAAGGCTTTAAAGGCAGATACAACAGATGTGTTTTCTATAGCAAGCTTGATAAATATAAATATCAAGCTGAAAAATTTTGGATCAGCAATACAAATTTCGGATAATTTTGTAGAAAAAGACAGTACAAGCAAGCAAATAAATTTGCTGAATGGGTTAAGTTATTATGGGGCTGATTTTTATGAAGAAGCCGCTCTTCGGTTCGAAAGATGTTATTTGAATGGCAATAGCTCTTTGGTTGTAAATCGCAGTTTGGGTATTTCTTATTATTCTTTGGGTGAGAATGAAAAGGCATTTCCATATTTGCTAAAAGCTTATGCACAAGATACTACAAATAACCGAGTATTGTATTGTTTAGGGGTGGTTTCTAATGAAATGCGTAATTTCAATAGTTCCGTTATTTATTTTCAGAAAATTCTGGAAAAGACTATTCCGTCTGATATGATATTGTATCTCTATTATCGTGGGCTGGCAAAAGGATACGAAGGTCTTGAAGAGTACGAAAATGCTGTTGCTAATTATAAGGAGGCGACTAAATATGGGCAACAAAATCAGAATATGTATCTCTATTTCACCTTAGGCACCATATATGATTATGAATTGGAAGAACCATCGCCAGCATTGGAGTATTATGTGAAATACCAGAGCGAACTTAAAAACTATTTAGAAAAACTAAAACAAAAAGATGATAAAGAAGATGACTTCGAGATAAAAAACGTAGAGGCAAGTATACTTAGCTTGAATTCTCATATCGGACGTCTAGAGAAAGCTTTGACCAAAAATTCTATCGAATTAAAGTGATCTTTAATATCTCAATTGTTGTATGAGTTATCTTAAAACGGTCGTCGATACGTTCACCGATTATCCATACAATATCATCACCCGAGCATAATAGCCATGTATTACTTTTATCAATCAGGCTGAATTTACGGTCAGTAAAATAATCACTCACTTTTTTATGACCTTTCATTCCAAAGGGTATGAATTTATCACCATGTTTCCATTTACGGATAATCAGAGGATAAATAAGTCTTCCCTTGTCTAAATAAATGGTCATTGGATTTTGTTCTAATTGAAAAGAAGGTGTTTTGCGAAATGACTCGAATGTCATTTTACAAGGCTCTTCAATTGTTGTCTCGTGTTCAAAGAGGGTATATATAGTATCCGGTTGATTATTTGTGGGTTCCAGTATAAAGGTTTCTCTGTCTTTTACGAGCTGATATTCTTCTGAATAAAATATTTTACCGGATTGGCTGTTTACCGACTCATATATGTTATCAACAGTAGAAGCATTAAATCCATAAGGGAATAATATTTCGAAAAGAATTGTTTTAGGTTCTTTTTGTTTTAATAAAGCATTGATATCAATTTTATTATTGGAAAAAACCTTGCGTTTGGCTTTTTCTATATATGCATTGAAAATGTTTTCGGTATGATACAGGTTTTCAGATGTTTTTTGAATGGCTTGTACTACCGATGGATTGATTGTTTTAAGAAGGGGGATTACATTGAGTCGTATTTTATTACGTGTATATATATCCTCTTTATTGGTGCTGTCTTCGACAAAACCGATGTGTCTGACTTTCAGGTATTGCAGAATATCTTCACGAAATATGCAAAGTAGCGGGCGGATCACTTTACCATTGATAGGTGGTATGCCACTTAAGCCTCGTATACCTGTACCTCTTATGAGGTTTATAAGAACTGTTTCTACCGAATCGTCCTGATGATGGGCTACGGCAATTTTTTCTGCTTTATATTCTTTTCTGATTTTCTCGAACCATGCATAACGCAGCTCACGTGCAGCCATTTCGAGAGAAATAGATTCTTCTTCGATATATTTTTTAGTATCAAAGTTTGCCGATACATATTTGAACTTGTATTTAGTGGCAACTTTTTCTACAAAATATTCATCACGGTACGACTCCTGTCCTCTAAGATGAAAGTTGCAATGTGCTACAATGCATTCATAACCAAGATGGTGAAGTATATCCAATAGAGCCATAGAATCGGCACCTCCACTGACTCCGATGATAACCCTAGCCTTTTCGGTTAGTAACATATTATCCTGGATGTATTTTTTTACTTTGGAGATGGTCTGCATGAAAAGGTTTGAATATAATTATAAGAAAATATTTAATGATACATTTTAAGGCATAACAACCTATCGCAGTTTTGCTTGCCAAAGCAACAGATAGTTCTGC
Source organism: uncultured Dysgonomonas sp. (assembly GCF_934668725.1). Classification (GTDB taxonomy): domain Bacteria; phylum Bacteroidota; class Bacteroidia; order Bacteroidales; family Dysgonomonadaceae; genus Dysgonomonas_A. The sequence continues at coordinate 31,586 of NZ_CAKUOF010000012.1, read as the reverse complement.
AAACTTAGTATCGGTCTGCGGTATTAATCCGAAACCTTTTGACACAAAATTAATACTTTTTTTTCATTGGCTAAGGTCGTAGCAAATATATAATCAGTTCCGCCTTCCTTCAGCTTGGTTTGTTTTCTTATATCTGCAACCGAAAACGGATAGTTTCGTGTTGCTATGTTTGCTTGAGTAATATCTTTTAAGTGAACCTTTATTTCTTTTTTGTTGGGCGATATTACTTCTTTGATCTGAAACTTTCGGCCGGGAAAGTTCTCGATTAAAGTATAAGAAGTGTATAAATGACTGTTGGGGTGCAGTTTCATTAAGCCATATCTCGTCCCAATACTTTTGTATGCACCAGCCTTAAGTATAGAAGGGTTGGGTTCATATATGTATCCTTGTGGTTCGTCTGTATGAGAAATCAATGAAGTATTTTCTTCGGCTTTAGTGAAGGTAAAAAACTCATCTTTCTTATTCGTTAAAAGATTGATACAAATAAGTTGTACACCTTCATCTTTACACACTTTGTCTTTTATGAACAGTAGCTCCTTGCACTCGTTATTCACACTGATAATATGTACTTCAGTAATATTGGTGAGTGAATTCAAAGCATGGCTGATATCAAGCATAGGCGATAACTTAATAATCACTCGTTGAGCTTTAGTATTAAGAAGATTATCTATTTCCAACAGATTGGGAGTACAGTCTTCGATGAGAACTGTTTTCTTTCCTGTATTGCTTCTTCTGGCCGGATCTATAAATACAGTATCGGCAATACCCTCGAATGAGTTTAGAAACGAAACAGCATCATTTTGTATTACTTTACTTTGATTTAAACTTAATGTGTTAAAATTACATTCGGCTAATTCGGTCAACTCTTGTTGAGTTTCTATATAATATGCTTGCTTATGATTCTTTGCCATGAATGAAAAATCAACCCCCAATCCTCCGGTAAGATCTATAAGAATATCTCCCTTACATAAAGAGGCTTTGTATAGGGCTGTAGCTTCGGAAGAGCATTGTTCCATCGACAAGTGCTTTGGATAGATGATATTTTCGAACTGATACCAGGATGGAATTTTATATTTCGCAATTTGTCTACCTGAGATTTGTTTGATAGCTATAGGCATATCAATATCAGGATACGATTTTGCTTTTAATGCAAGTTGTCGTATGTCGTCCGATTCATGTTCTAATATAAATTGCAGGGTATCTTTATATATATGAATCATCACTTCATTTTTACCATTTGATTGATATGTTTCAAAGTGTCTTGATTTTTTGCTGTATCTATAATAGATATGGTGTTTTTCTTTTTGGGTTTTGTAAATAACTCTCTCAAATGATCGAAATCTCTTTTATACATAATACCCACACCTTGAGTCTGTACACCATTATTGCTACCGCCGCTTCCTACATAATAGTATTTTTCGTTGTAGTGGTTGTATGCTTTCAGGCGCCATGTACCTATTCTATTGAGCAGTACTTCGATATCAACATCTCCGATAAATGCATCTTGTTGTGTCATTGCATTATCTCGGTAACCGAAATTTCCATTGAATAAAACGCGGTCATTAAGTAATCTACTAGATAAAATAAGCTCGACCTCGGTATTCGAAAATCCAGTATCACTGGTTCGTATGTTGGTACCTACTTGCCAGCGATCATCAAGTTGGCTGAGTATATTACTCAATTGTGTTGATAATGTAGCAGAGGCAACTGCAGCAAAATCAGATGTTTTCTGGTCAGTTAGAGCATAGTTGGGCGTATAGAATTTAGATAATAGCAGCAGGTAAACAATTTGCCTGTTGATCATATCTTCGGTACTCATCAAACTCTTTATCTGTCTTTGTATCTCGGGGTCGGCCGACGGTAAAGCAATATCCAGATTTACTTTGGGCTGCCGTAAGGCACCTGTTATGTTAAGTATACAATTTACAGGAACACTTGTCTGTCCGGAGTTTTTAGCTATATTCTGATCCAAATCATTCAGATTGGCTATAACACGGTACAGTGCTGTGATATCAATATTAGCTTGGAACGGGTCACCTCTAAATTGCACATAGCTACCGTCTTGAATAGAGAATTTCCGTTCAAATACCTTCTGGAATGTAAAGTTATATGAGCCTTTATTAATCATATAAGTACCATATAGCATAGGGTCTTTATTGGTTCCCCAGGTAAATTGTAATGCCCCCGATCCGGAAGCTTTTATCCGGTCTCCTCCTACAGGATCCATAAGTAATTCCAATGTAGCATCGGGAGTTGCATCTATATAGAAATTCATATTTACTTCCATACCCGAATCGGTTTTAAACCTGCTTAATTTAGGTCTTTCATTCGGGTTATGTATCGAGTCTGTTGCTTCTTCTTTTGTTTTATATCTGATGAAAGAATATTCGGATGCCGTTTCTTCCATGAAGTTCATAAAAATATTAGTATTGTTGTTGGTCTGCATATTTACATTAATATCAACAGCCCTTTCATCTCCTTTTATAACGCCCGATCCCGAACCGAAAACCGTTCCGTAAAACATGGGATTATGCCTTTGCGTAGCATTGTATAGCATAAAATTATCTCCAAGCAGGCTTACATAATATAAGAAGTTGGTAAAGTAATTGTGAACTACTTTGCCGCTTATTAATGCCGTATTACCCTTTTCGTCATGAAAAGCGATATCATTAAAGTAAATGAGATCTTTTTTCATGTAAATGGTGTCGGTAAACGTATAGCTGGTATTGAGGAAGTTGATACCTAAACCCCCATTTTCGATGTAGGCTTTACCTTCGACAGTTACATCCGAGAAGTTACCAAATAAGTGTACATTTCCACTTCCTTTACCTTTTACTCCGTTGAAAAGGCTTTCTACATATTTATTAAGGAAAGCAATATCTATTTCGTCGGCATCGAAATTTATTGATAACTCTTGGGTTATCGGATTTATGAATCCATTAATATTAGTCAGTTTATTTTCAGGATTTGATATTGTTCCTTTTAAATTGACTTTTTTAGTTTCAGCGTCCAAATCACTGTACAGGTTCAAATCTCCAAGTACTGTGTTATTAAAGGCAAAATTGAGCACATTTAGGTTTATATTGGCATAAGGCTGCCCATCTATAGAAGATAGTGTAAGGTCTCCGCTAGCTGCTCCTCCAAACTGCAAGGCACTTATTGATAGTGTATTGAATATATAGTCCAGATCGATGTTTTTTAAGTGGACATGCAGTTGTTCATCGGGGTCTTTGGCCGAAAAAGTGCCGTCTATTTTTAGTTGTTGATCTTTATTATCGCTGGTTACTACAAAATCGTTTATGCTTATTTTGTTTGGGATTATGCGAATGTGAGAATTCTTTATCTTCCACAGAGTATTATTTAAAACCAATTCTCCGGCTTGAAACTGAATGTCGGTTTGTAAGGTTTTCTTATCCGGTTTTGAGAATGCTATCGAATTGGTAAACTCACCTTTAAGCTTTCCTTCCTCTTTATTTAAGAATAAGGTATGTATATTGATGACATCGTCTTGTGCGAGAATATCTGCAGATAAGTTGTTTAGAGTACCTTTTTTGGTCACAAATGTCCCCGATATAGTCGATTTTATCGCTTCACTGTTATTTTCTACCAGTAAGTAACCCGATTGAATGCGGGTTCCGGCAGCTTTTAGTGATGGCAAATAGGTTTCAATTTTGAACCTTTCGGTTTGATTATTGTAAAATCCGATTATTTTGGTTGTACTGTATATCGTTACCGGTAGCTGGAAAATATCGCTGGCTTTCTCTGTATTGTTGATTGTAAAATCAAATGTCAGATTATTTTCTTTGATTTTCGTTTTTTTCTTTTCATTGAAACTGATTAATGCAGGCAGGTAAGTATTCAGTGACCTCTTTACACTTTCGGCTATTGTTGTGAAAGAGTATGCACCCAGCACCTCTCCATTGATGATATCCGATTGGATACTTAGTTTACGTGTATCTTCGAAGCCGGATGCCTCTACAATAAAATTTTCCAAGGTAAAAGTCTTATCCGGTTGCCTGAAACTAACCGAGTCGGTTTTGATATAACCTTGTATATCATCTATATTTTTTCCTGAGAAATTAGCATCTATTCCTAAACTTAAGTATGATTCTTTGTATTTACTACTTAGGTTTAGTTTGTCCAGACGAACATTCCTCAATCGGGCATCAAAGTTGAGTTTCGGTTCTTTTTCAGATAAGTCGAATAATCCGTGAATGCTAAGTATACCATTCGGATCATCCACTGATAAACCTCCGTTTAAACGCAGACCGTCATATGTACCACCCAACTTAATATCATGATAAGTGTATTTTTTGAAGGTGATCTTTTGCACAAGTCCATCTACAGACCCTTTTAATTTTCCATATGTGGGTTGAGTAATATTGACATCCATGTTTAGAGAAATATCTTCCAGATCTTTATTGTCTAGTAATTTCCCAAGTTGGAAGTTTTGAGTATTAATATTTCCTTTAAAGAAAGATTTAGTATGGGTATCTGGGTTGAAGCCAAAATCGAGTTTTGCGATAACTGAACCTAGTTCGGTACCTAAATAGCCGTCCGCTTTTAATTGTTTTAAATATCCTGAGACATTTCCATGAAATGAAACAGTATTGATATTATTGAGAATAGAAGGCAAGTCTTTCTTTGTTCCCGATAGGTTATTTAGTAGCCCTGTAATACCTTCTTTTGTTACAGTCAAATTATCAACGCTTCCTTGTGCATATAATTTTTCTTTGTTTCTTACATTCTTCACATAACCTTTTGCTACGATATGCATTTTCTCACCGTAATCAAGCGTTAGGTTAGTAACTCTTATACTGTCGAGGCTACCATTAATTTCAGTGCGGAATAACACCCTTTCTTCAAAATATTTAAAAGAAGGCACAAAAGCGGCAATATCTTTCAGAGCTATATAAGAAATCGGTGAGGTTTTAATTGCAAATAGTGCCTTGTCTATAAGAGTTTTAGTGGAATCGGTTGAAGAATAATCGATTTCACATTTTTCGAATTCAAGTAGCGATTTTGGTAATTCGAGTTTAAAACCTTTGACAAAGAGATGATTGTCTTGAGTGATAAGCCGAACAATAAGGTTGTTGATCTTTAATCCGCTTTTTTCTTGAAGGGTTAACTTCTTGATCTGAATATTTAACGAATCGGTTTCGAGTGATCTGAGCGAGAGAATTGCATTGAGATTTGTAACACTAATGTGATTAGGGTCAAATTTATTGTTTACGTAGGGACGGTCGTTGATATCAAACTTAAAACGTCCATCAGCAATATTCAGGGAGTTTATCTGTACCTCAAATTTGGTTTTCTTTTTATTGTCTTTGGGTTTGAAGGTATCAATTATAAACTGAATATTTAGAGGTGCATTTGCACTGTCTTTTGACAAATTTACTTCAAAGTCAGAAAGTTTAGATACCGTTATTATCAGTTTATTATTGAGAAGTGGAAGTATCTCTACATCAGCATATACTTTTTGAGCAATCAGTATTGTACTGTCTTTCTGATCTTTCAGATACAAATCGTTAAGTTGTATAATATTGAAGGGGCGTATATACAGTGATCCTATTCCTAAATCGGTTTGTAATTTGTTTTTAAGCTCAAGAACAATTCGCTCTTTTACATAATTCTGTACATACGGCATATTTAATAGGCCGTACAAAAGCAATATTAATCCTAGAATAATTCCTAATATGCTGAGAAATATATATTTAAATCGTCTAATAGAGTCTTTTCCTTAGGATGTACAAAAATATAAAAAGCAAGTCAATTTCTCTCTATTTTAGTGATAATTAATACTAAATAAAGATGTATTATTTACTGAATGTAGAAAAGGATTAACTGCTCTATTGCGCGTTGACAAACGGGGCAAAACTCTTTACTGGTATTCGTTTTCATCCTGCAATCTACCGAAGGGCGATATATACCTTTTGCAGAATAGCCTCCACCTTCGTAAACACCTATTTTATATTTTGTGCTATCATTTATATTTGTGGGAACAGGAGTTTGAGTCAGTAGCATGTCTTTCCATTTGGAATCGAAGTTTACCAATGTCGATATATTTTGTTCCCAAGGTTCAATATTGTGCTCGTAGGTATTGTCTAAAGCATCGCTTTCGTAAAAATATTCATCGGCTAATCCGGCAAAACTATGCCCGAATTCATGTACAACAACAGGCTTGAAGTTTTTGTGTCCGGTAGTTGTCAGAGTATAAGAATTAAATATACCACCACCTCCGTAGACATCTGTATTGGCAAGTATAATGATATGCTCGTAAGGTATTCCTGCCAAAACATCGTGTATGTCTTTCACCCGGCTGCTTGTCAGATATCTTTCAGAATAAAAGGTATCAAAATGTGAGTTGAATGCGGTATTTTTCCAAATACCATTTCGAGGGACGCTTAGTCCGCTTTCTTTGGACGGGCTTTCGACCAAATAAAAGTTGAAATTATCTTTATATTTATTGAAAGGTGCGTAAGAAAGTATCTGTTGTACGGTTTCTTCTGCATATTTTCTGAAACTATCCATTTCATCTGCTTTGTAACCTTCGGCTAGTATAGCTACATTGATCGTTTTGGTATTTTCCTTGCCTTTATGAATGATAGAGTAGGGCGTTATATCTTTGTATCCCTTTTTCTGAATTAAAATATCCGAAGGGTCTACAATGTGGCTCATTTTTGTATCATATTTTCCATACCTGTCTCTTAATGAAATTTCGACTAGTACTTTTTCTTTAGGGAAGGGTAAGAGAAATACATTTTCGAAACTTTTAGTTATCACTTTAGCTTCATCTGTAGTTATCCATTCTTGAAATAGGGTTGAGAAGGTGTTTTTATAAATACAGTCCCCTGATTGAAGATCATACATGGCTATTTGCCCATTGCCTTCGAGTTGGTTTTTTGATAAATTGTGCTTTCTTCCTGCCCATTGAGGTAGTTCATTTAATTGATCTACTGCTATGGCTTGTTTCTCAGAATTTCCCGAAAAAATATAATCTATTCGTAAAGTTTTATTTACAAAATAAGTATCAAATTCTTGGCTTTGAGAAACGAATGGAAATGCAAGGAGTAGAAAAAGTATTAAATTACGCATGATAAATAGAATTTAGCCTATAAGTAAGTTATAAAGATAGTTATTTACCTCGATATCTTATATGGTTTGTTTTATCTGTTTCTTTTTATTGTCTTTCTAATTGATTGAAATTTTTTATATTTTGTTTTATATTGATGCTTATTTTCTTATTTTTATGTCAAAATAATTTATTTGCAAAAAGTGGTTTTTTACTCAGTAATTTAGAAAAATAATTTGTAAAATTACAGAGAATATTGATGTCATTAGACAACTAAGGTCTCGCGCCATTTTTATAGCTTTTTATCAATTGTTGTTTTTTTCGATAAACAACAAAATTAGGTCAGATACCTTAAGCACTTTCAAAACTTACAGTTACTATATTATAATCTTTTTAATAATGGAAAACATAAAGACTTCTGATGTATTGGATTGGGCTAAACAATTTCTGGCGAAGGCAGAAAATGAGTTAACTCCCGAAGAGATTAAAGAACAGCAAAAATTTGCGTCATTGGTACAAACTCCGGCTAATAAAATTTTATTGTCGAAGATGTTGGACGAATCATCTCAGATTCGTAACCGTAAAAAACTGGCAAAACGCATGAAGTTGCTTATAGAGGAGTATGGTGTTCCTGATTTCTTTGGACCACTCGATCAGATGATGTTGAAGTTATTTACAAGTGTAGGTTATTTATTTGATGGAATCTCTATACCTATTTTCAAAGACCGGCTTCGTCAGGAAACAAGTAAAATTATTATAGGAGAAGAGCGTCCTGAGTTGACTAAACATCTGGAGCATAGATGGAAAAGTCATATAGGGCAGAATGTGAATTTGTTGGGAGAAGTTGTTTTGGGAGACGGCGAAGCTAAGCATCGGTATGAGCATTATCTGGAGGCATTGAAAGAACCCGATGTTAATTATATTTCTATTAAGCTATCGGGTATTTATGCTCAGATCAAGCCATTGAGTTACGAGCAAAATAAAAAAGAGCTTTGTGAGCGTGTGGCTGCAATATATCAGCAGGCAATAGACTATCCTTATACTACACAAGACGGAGCTCAAAAGGCTAAGTTTGTGAATCTTGATATGGAGGAATATAAAGATGCGGAACTAACACTTGATGTGTTTGAAACTGTTCTAAGTATGCCTCAATTTAAAAATTATACGGCAGGCATAGTTGTACAAGCGTATTTGCCCGATGCAGCATTATTTCAGCAACGGCTACTTGCACTGGCAAAGAAACGGGTTGTAGAAGGAGGAGCACCTCTTAAAATGAGATTGGTAAAGGGTGCTAATCTACAAATGGAAAGTATTATATCTTCATTGAAAGGTTGGCCGAATCCAGTGTTACCTTCTAAAGTAGATGTCGATGCCAATTATTTGCATATTCTAGATGTGGCGTTATTGCCTGAAAATGCAAAAGTGCTTCATGTAGGTGTTGCATCTCATAACTTTTTCACTATAGGATATGCTTACCTATTGAGTGAAAAGAATGATGTGAAAGACTATATTACTTTCGAAATGCTCGAGGGGATGGCAAATCACTTGCCTCGCGTCATGAGAAGTTTGGGTAAACAAATTATATTATATACTCCCGTAGTAAAGAAAGAACATTTCTTGAATGCGGTTTCATATTTGGTTAGACGTTTGGATGAGAATACAGGTAAAGATAATTTTTTAAGTTATTCGTTTAACCTGAAATTGGATAGTCCTCATTGGGATTTTCTGGCAAATCAGTTTCTTGATGCTTATAATAAAAAAGACAGTATGAAGGCTGAAGCTTTCAGGAAACAAAATAGATTGGATAAACCTCTTCCGGTGCGGGATATTAATATTTTTCATAATGAACCCGATACAGATTTGGATTTGCCTGTCAATCGAAAATGGGTATTGGACAAATTGAAAAAATGGGGTACTGAGATAAATGAAGATAACTATAAAATCCCTGTTCAGATAGGAAATCAAGAGATAACTACCGAGAGTAAAAAGAAGTATTACGATAGAAGCCGGAATGATGAAGTTTGTTTCTGTGAAGCAAGCTTGTCATCATTAGAGCAGGTTAAAGAAATTATTGCCATTGCAGAATCAGATAAATCGGGATGGAGAAATACAAGCCTTGATAGTAGAAATCAGATATTACATACTGTTGCCGATAATTTATCTGCTAAGAGAGGCGATTTAATAGGTTGTATGTCTGCCATTACAGGTAAAACCTTTATGGAAGGGGATGTCGAGGTTTCGGAAGCAATCGACTTCTGTCGGTTTTATCCCATCACAATGAAACCGTTTGCTGATCTCGAAACTGTATCTTATAAAGCCAAAGGTATTGTTTTGGTAATTCCGCCTTGGAACTTTCCACTGGCTATTCCGGTTGGAGGAGTTGCCGCAGCACTTGCAGGAGGTAATTCCGTGATTTTAAAACCTGCTACGGTTGCTTTGCCTATTGCTTGGGAATTTGCCCAATGCTTCTGGGATGCAGGTGTGCCTAAAGATGCTTTGCAAGTGGTTTGTACGGATGGGCGTGAACCTCTTAATTATTTAACTGCCCATTCATCTATTAAACATGTAATTCTTACAGGTGGAACCGATACAGCTTTCTGTTTGTTGGAAAATAGTCCGCGTACACCGCTTTCGGCTGAAACAGGAGGAAAGAATGCAATTATTCTTACCGGGAATGGTGATCAGGATCATGCTATTTTAAATGTCGTTTCGTCGGCTTTCAGTAATGCAGGGCAAAAGTGTTCGGCGTGCTCGCTTCTGTTGGTTGATAAGGATATTTACAATGACGAAAATTTCAAATCGAAATTGAAAGATGCTGTAATGAGTCTTCATACCGGAAGTGTTTGGAATCCCGACAATATGGTTGGTCCAATGATTACGAATGACAATGATAAATTATTACATGCTATTGAACATCTGGAACCTGGAGAATCATGGTTAGTTGCTCCCGAATTTGTAGACGAAAAGAAATACATTCTTAAACCAACCGTCAAATGGGGAGTAAAGCCAACCAGTTATACATTTAAAACCGAGTTGTTTGCTCCATTGTTGGCAGTCGTCTGTATTGATGATTTGGAGCAAGGAATCGCCTATGTGAATTCTTCTGAGTATGGTCTTACATCAGGTTTGCAAAGTTTGGACGAGAACGAGCAGGAACTTTGGAAAAATACACTTGAAGCAGGTAATTTATATATAAACAGAGGTATTACAGGTGCAATAGTTAATCGTCAGCCTTTCGGAGGAATGAAACGGTCTGCATTTGGTGGAGGTATTAAAGCGGGAGGTGTAAATTATGTCTCTTGTTTTGTTGAATTTTCCGAGAATGAATTAATAGATGTTGAAGCTTCCGGCTCTCCTTTAAGTGAGCTTGTGGCAGATGATAAATTAAAAGCTAGATTAGATTTTGCTGCTCTGAATTATAGAAAAGCATGGCGTGAAGAATTTTCTCAGGAAAGGGATGTAAACCATATTTATGGCGAATCTAATATATTTCGTTATCTACCTTTACGAAAAGTAGTACTGCGTGTTCAGGCTGATGACGATTTAGGGGATATTTTACTAAGTTTACTAGCTGCTTCAACGGCAAAGACTCATTTGACTATAAGTATTGATGGTGGTAATGATAAATTACAAGCTTTGGAAAAAGCAATATCCATAACTAAGGGGGCAGATATTTTAATTGAGAATGAAGAGCAATTTATAGCTGATATGGATAAATATGAACGGGTGCGAACATGTACTGCAAATTTATCGGATGCTATTTTTGAGAAAGCTGCAAAATTAGGGAAACATATTGCAACTCATAAACCTTTAGTTGAAGGGCGTTTAGAATTGCTTCATTACCTGAAAGAACAAAGTCTTGCTTTTGAATACCATCGTTACGGAAGTATTTTTGACGAAAATAAATAAGGCATAAAATTTTTTATCGACAACAAAAAAAGGACTCAAATTAATTTGAGTCCTTTTTATATCTGATAGCTTGATCAATAATTAATTATTAATCAATGAGAATAGTTCTTCAGCAGCTTCACGGGGACCGTCTTTACTACGTCCGTCAATTGCTAGTGATGTGTGGATTTCTCCGATCTTCACACCGTTGTCTTTCATATCTTTGAAGTACTGACGTACCAACACTTCGGTTTCTGCACGTTCTTGTACAGGTCCGAATGGATTTGCAAAATACGATTTTACAAGACCTTTTTCAGTCGTAGTACCTTTAGCTTTACGTGCTCCGTCTTCAAAAATACCGATAGCTTTAGCCAAGTCATCATAGAATACAATCTTTTTCTCAGCATCCTCGTAGTTATTAGCATATAGCATAATATCTACTTTGTAGCCTTTAGAAATTACTTCATATGTAGAGATCGGGATAGTTACACGAGCATTGATTTTATCAGGATTGGTATAAATACCTCTGTCTAATTGTTCGTAAGCATAAGCAGGATCAAGGTCGTCAATACGGACAAATGCTCCGATTTCAGTTCCGTATCCTTTTATTGACCCGTCTGCTTCTTTATTCAGGAATCCCATATCGTCAAAAATAACACGCATATGACGGATATAGCTTTCGTTCAGAGTACGGAACGCTTCCAAACTTTCAGATTTTCCTGCACCACTATCACCCATTATGATGATATTAGATTCGTTACCGTTTTTCAATACAATGTTTACCATTGCACCGTGGATAGGTAATCTGTTGAATTCTATTTGTTTTACGTTGTGAAGTGTTAATAACATCTTCTTCATGTAGCCAAAATAGTCGATATCGTCACAATAGTTTGCGTATCCGATCAGGATATCATTTTTCTTATCTTTGTAATAGAATGTACGTTTTTCTTCGTGTCCGTCAGGATATCCGAAAACATAGATGATATCTGGTTTTTTGCCAATATATTCGCTCTCTTTTGCGAGTTCGAACAGATTAGACAGACCAATACCATGAGCCATGAAGTCTTTGTGGAAGTATACAAATGTAAGCATTGTGCCTACTTTAGCTGGAAATACAAACCAATCGTCTTCATTGAGAGCAATGTTTTCCAATGGGTTTTGAGAATGTTCCTGAAAAATACCATCACGAGTATTTCGTTTGGTATAAGTAATAAAAGGAGGACGTATGACAACTGTACTGATAAATGGTATAGCAGTCAACCCTTTATATTCGATAGGACAATTCCAGTTAACATCATTAAGGGTTAGTGATGCTGTTGCCCCAACTGTTTTTTGACGGTACACACGTTGTTCGAATCCGTTTACAGTTTCTGTTATTCTACGGGCAGTAGTAAGTACCAGATCGTTAAATAAATCATTTGCTTGAATAAAACGAACATTTTGCAGACCGTCTCCTAAGCTCGAATTGCGAACGATAGAGTATCTCTCAAGATTTTTCCAGAATTGGATCAATAGGTCTATTAATTCTATAAACAAATCTTTATCCGCAAAAAAAGCGGTATACTTATTGTCTACTTCTATTACCTCTTCTATTTTGAAAACAGTTAATAATTTGAATGATTCGATAAGTGATTCGATCAGGTCTTCATCTGTTTTGAAACTTTTGATGTAATGATCGTATATGATAGGATCGTCTTTTTTAATTTTTTGGATGAACGCTTCTACAACCCGTTTAAAACCGTAACTACTTAGCAATTTTTGTTTAGTATCACAGTATTTTAAGGTGAAATTTATCATCGCTTTATCACGCGATAGGGTGAATTCATGTAGCATATCTTCTCTTACTCTTTGATTATTAATATTTGTAAATGATATCTTTTTGTTTAGCGTAGTTAGCAAAGTTAAAAAATAATTCAGACTAATTGTAATAAAGGGTGTATTTATCTTTTCTCTTTTTTGTTAAAAAAGCTTTCTTTTATTATTTTTTATGAGCTATTGATGTAAACTATTAAGACTCATTATCTGTTTATTATAGTATATGTCTCTTCATATAAAACCATAAAATTATGAACTCAAAAATTGAACAAATTTTAGGTGATTCTGCATCTTATTTATTGAACCACACTAGCAAAACAATCGACAAATCACTTATCCATGTACCTCGTCCATCTATTATTGATGATATTTGGATTAACTCGGACAGAAATATTCAAACATTGAATAGTTATCAATCTCTTTTAGGTCATGGTCGACTGGCTAACACCGGGTATCTTTCTATTCTCCCTATAGATCAGGGCATCGAACATACAGCTGGTGCTTCATTTGCACCTAATCCTTTATACTTCGATTCGGAGAATATTGTGAAACTGGCTATAGAGGGTGGTTGTAATGCTGTAGCTTCTACATTCGGCGTATTAGGCTCTGTTGCTCGTAAATATGCACATAAAATTCCTTTTGTAGTAAAAATCAATCATAACGAATTACTGTCGTATCCTACTACATACGATCAAGTGCTATTTGGTACAGTTAAAGAAGCTTGGAACATGGGAGCTGTTGCGGTAGGTGCTACTGTATATTTTGGATCGGAAGAGAGCCGCAGACAATTAGTTGATATTGCCAAAGCTTTCGAATATGCTCACGAATTGGGTATGGTAACTATTCTTTGGTGTTACTTGCGTAATCCGGCATTTACAAAAGACGGAGTCGATTATTCTGCTGCCGCTGATATGACGGGGCAAGCCAACCACCTGGGAGTAACCATAAAAGCGGATATTGTAAAACAAAAACTTCCTACAAATAATGGTGGGTTTACAGCTATTAAGTTTAGTAAAACTAATCCTAGGATGTATTCTGAGCTGACTACCGATCACCCAATTGATTTGTGCCGATATCAGGTTGCTAATGGATATATGGGGCGTGTTGGGTTAATTAACTCGGGCGGTGAGTCTCATGGGGCTTCAGACTTGAAGGATGCTGTTTATACTGCTGTAGTTAATAAACGTGCCGGGGGGATGGGATTGATTTGTGGGCGTAAAGCTTTCCAAAAACCAATGAAAGAAGGTATAGAATTATTGAATACTATTCAGGATGTTTATTTAGATAATACTATTACTATTGCTTAAGGTATTTCTGGTACAAATAATAACAAAAGAGGTTGTTCTCTATGAACAACCTCTTTTGTTATTATTCTATATTTTTATAATGATGCAGTTGCTGTATATGACGATAAGATAGAGCTTTGAGCCAGATATTTTTGATCATCCGCATAAATATACAGAAGAGTTCCTCCTTTTATTGTATTAATTATTGGTTTACTTATTGATTGGGGGAGTGCCGGACACCCTTGGCTTCTACCTAGTCTCCCTGAAGCTATGACTGATGGGTTGGAGTAGGGGGCACCATGAATAACAATGGCTCGTTCTTTTGCCCGATCATTAATACCTCTTTCCAATCCGTTTAATATTAGTGAGTATCCATTTTTACCTTCGTAAGTATTTTCCGTTAAGTAAAAACCTAATGAACTTTTATATGAACCGTTTTCATTAGAAAAAGAGGTTGCATAATTTTCTCCACTGTTCCTTCCATGAGACACCAGTGATGAGAAGAGTAGTTTTTTCTCTTTCATATCCAGTACGTATAAACGTTCTTGTGTCGAAGGTTTACTAAAGTCAATCAGCGTAATAATATCTTTATTAGTTTCGTGAATTTTATTGTAACCTATATATGCTTGTTGAAAAGCTTTGTAATTAACAATGCCTTCCAAATGCATATCGTTGTAGAGCTTTTCACACTCTGAGGTTAAAGAAACAAGGGGAAATACTGTTTTATCTTTAGTACCCGAATAATAATTTATAGGAATAAAGAACAGCAAAACATATAATATAACTTTCTGCATATTTAAATAAAATAGAGTAAAATCACCAATCTATACAATTGGGTAAACAATTTAATAAATAGGTTTTATCCTTAAAGACCACAAAGTTATATTTTAAAAATGAGAATAAAGGTTAAAGTATTCAATCAAAAATAAAAACTATAGTTTGTTCTGTCGGAGCCCAATCATAAATAAATTTTGCATGAGAGGTAGCATTTCTTACACACATATGAGAGCGAGGTGTTGTACCCAGCGATGGACTGAATTCTATCAAGTTAGTGCCGGGAGCATTTACCGGTACACCATGTATATAGCCGCCATTGGAAAAACGGCTCGCATAAGGAGCAAATCCACCTGTTTCTTGTGATCCGTCAACCAGATAAACCATTTTTGATTTTTTTTCCTGAACAACAAAGATACCTTGAGGTGTTTCTTGCATATGAGGAGGTTTATGTAAACCTGTTGTGGCGGGATTCATACTTCTTACAAGCCATTTGTCGCCATCTTTTTCCATTGTTGCTATATTCTGGTTGGTGAGGTCTACAAAAATAGCTTTCTTGAAAACGATAGTATCATTTACTGGTTTAATATATTTTTTTGGTACAAGCCATTCTCCTACCATATCTATGGTTGCTATTTTTACTAATCGGTTCGAATCATTCTTTATTAACTTTACCAGCGAACCATCTCTGCCATATATTTCTGCAACGACAGAGTCGGTAGGGAGGAATAGAGGAACCGATTGGTATCTTTCGACTCCTAATGTATCGGAAATTCTTTTATAAGAATCTCTTCTGTATGATTTTACAAGAGGAGCTTCTCCATTTTTATTCTTATAGTTTTGTAAAATAGCCCACGATGCAGGTACCGATTCTATTGAATCGAGTAAGGCTAGTCGCTTGCGTATTTTATCCCACTGAAATACTCTTACTGTATCTTTATATGGATACGTGTCTTCTAGTGTATGTTCATTGTAAAGTAAAGCCTTTTCTATCTCAATCTTATCGGGATCAAAACGTATAGTTTCCTGTTCTTCGATTACTAAGGAATCTTTCAACTGAGAATCCGCTAATGAAGGCTCTTGAGCTTTTTCATTACAGGAGTATAAAATAATAATACTGAAAAATAATATAATAGAGACTATTTTCATTATAACTTTCGAGTTTATTTTTAGTGTAAGTTACTGTCTTATTTTAACTGTTTTATAGTACAAACAAAAAAGAGAATATTATTGTTCCCTAAAAATTGCAATATCGTTAAAATTGTGCATATACGGAATGTTTGTAAAGAAAAAGCCAAGAAATAAACTTCTATTTACAGAATTTTACTCTTGGCTTGGTAGTGTATGAAAATGAAGAACGTTAAAGTGAAATAGTATATTCTCCTTCGTAAAAGAAGTTACCGTCAATGGTCTTTTGTGTTTTATCCGGCATTCTTATATTTATTTCGTATAATCCTTCGACTTCAATGATGCGTGTTATATGCGATTTATAGCTGATTTTTTTTATTATCACCTTTCCGCTTATGTTCTTATTTTTTATGTTTTTTTCCCGATCAATAAAATAACCATTTAGAATATTAAAAGTGCCAATGTCCTCAATCTGATCCATCTTTTCCCATTTAAATTGTATTTGGATGTTTCTTTCCCGGCTACAAAAATTATATATTATTGAAGGTGTGGTTATCGAAACAGTGATATCGATAGCCATATTATCTTTTATTTTAAATGCTTTCCCTTCCATCGTATATTCCAAGTAGTTGATATTTTTATTGCTTATGCTGGGTTGCAGTCTGGCTTGACTTGAAATATTTTGTAGATAGATGCAATACATAAAAAGAATAGCTAGTGTAGTTTTCATAATTACTTTAGTTTGTCATCAGTTAAGTTATGCTTTGTTTTTGTGTCTACACTAGCTATTCAACTCATCCTTCTCTCTTAATATATAAAAACGACATGACTTTTTGTTGAAAGGTTTTCAGATTTAGCTTTGACACATTTGGTCAGATGATTATGTATCGGAATTTGAGTTTGATATTTATCGGGAACAAATTTATCTTGTTTATTTGTAGTTTCAGTTCTCGAAAAATGTATAAAAATTCACAATGTTGGTATATTTACTATTGACATGCAAGCTATTGGGAATAGTAAAAAGAAAAAAAAGAGCTTATCTAATGATAAGCTCTTTTAATTTTCATAATTTAGAGAATTAATCTTCAGATATTTTCTCAAATATTTCTTTATCGGGATTCCATTCAAAATCAGTTCCTCGGCGAGAGGCTAAAATATCTTTTATTTCAGGCTTCCATTCTACTACTGCAGATAGGTCTTGTGTTACTGTATTGATTGGATTATCCAGATAATCTTCATCCTCATCACCATATAAGAAACGCCATCCACTGTCAATTTTTATTTCAGAGTTTTCACGATAACAATAACCGATGTAATTATTATCAATAGCTCTTTGAGTGACAAATGCATATTTTTGCATGTCAGTATAATCTTTTATTGAGGGATCATCCCAATTTTCATCATTGTACATAGGTCTGTTTTTTATATTTTAGATGTGAATTTATTTTATAATTTATTGTTGGTATTGATCTAAAGTGGTAAGGTTAGTAATTTTCTTATTCGAAATTGAATGTAAGGGTTATCATTCTTGATTTTGCCGAGTTTAAAGCTTCCGTATAAATCAAAAGCGATTTGTCAGTAAGATCAGATCTGTCCTTTTCTAATATATTCTTTAATCCAAATGAGAACCTTAGTTCAGGGCTCAGCTTAAATAAAGGAAAATAGAGGTTGCAGCCCAAGCCTATTTCAATACCATAGTCTACATTATTGAGCTTTATCACTGGCTCTTTTTGCCCTCCTATTTGAGTATTAATAAAACCTCCTGCCAAGACGTAAGGACGTATATTATTTAGTCGTTCCGAATTGAAGCGCATGTGTATAGGAAGCGATAAATAATTATTTCTTATTGAAGTCTCAAAATTCTTATGCATCTCATTCTGCTCTCTGAAAACAAAACGTTTCTCCCCAAAGTTAAGAGTTGGTACAATCCTTAGATTCATGTATTGATTGATGTATCTATCTGCGATGATGCCCACACTTAGTCCGGGAGAGTAAGAAGGGATCTCAGAAAACCAGACGCTGTTGTCGGCTTGAACGGTTCCTGAATGAGAAAGAATCAGGTCTTGTGTACTTAATCCGACTGTAAAACCTAGATGAAATAATTTTTGATCAGCATAGGGTTGATTTTTGACCTTTTGCCTTTGTGCGGAAATATTTGTTCCATAAGTGATTAACAAACAGATAAGAATTATATATTTATTGTAATTTCTCAAAATAATATACTTTTAAGTAAATGTCACCTCAGAATATTGATGTCATCTTGATTGTTCATACTTTGGAACTGTAAAATTAAGCAGAAATTATAAATAATCACTTTTTTTGAGATCAATTATTTATAATATTGTTTATTAGTATATTACCCTGTTGGGATATGCACCTATACTTATAAAATGTATCTTGAATTAGTATTATCTATTAGATTAATATTTGAATAGAA
This sequence comes from uncultured Dysgonomonas sp., assembly GCF_934668725.1. GTDB lineage: Bacteria > Bacteroidota > Bacteroidia > Bacteroidales > Dysgonomonadaceae > Dysgonomonas_A. Next base: position 13,186 of record NZ_CAKUOF010000012.1, on the reverse strand, counting down.
AAAAAAAGACTATATCTTTGTTATGTCATATAGAAAAGTAAGTATTAACATAAAAGTATTAAAGTCATGGCTTATGTAATTAATGAAGATTGTATTGCATGTGGTACTTGTATCGATGAGTGTCCTGTAAATGCAATTTCAGAAGGAGAAATTTATGTAATTGATCCTGATACATGTACAGATTGCGGCACTTGTGCTGATGTATGTCCTACAAGTGCAATCAGTCCAGCATAATTTGCTGAAAAAAAATAAAAAAGGGGCTACATTTGTAGTCCTTTTTTTATTATAGGCATATGACGAGGTTTTATTTTATAAATTAAATAATAAAGGGTCGGAGACCTAAATAAATATAAAAAATGAGCTTAATAGAAGATCTGAATTGGCGTTATGCTTGCAAACGCATGAATGGAAAAATACTGGAACAAGATAAGTTAGAAATAATATTGGATGCTATACGCTTAGCTCCTACCTCTATGGGAATGCAGATATTTAAAGTATCGGTAATAACAGACCCTAAAGTGAAAAATCAAATATGGGAAGAGGCAGCACCAAGACAAATGATGATAAAAGGATGTTCGCATTTGTTAGTATTTTCAGCATATACAAAGTTAACCCAGGATGATGTAAATGAATACATCGATCATCTGGGAGCCGTAAGAAATATTACAGGTGACAGATTGGAAGAATATAGAACTAAATGGAGCTTCTTATTAGGAATGTCTGAGCAAGAGATATTTGAATGGTCGGCACGTCAAACATATATAGTGATGGCTTACGCTTCAATAGCGGCAGCGACACTTAGAGTCGATTCAACGCCTGTTGAAGGCTTTAATGCTTCGATAGTGGATGAAATATTGGGTTTGCCTGAGAAGAACCTAAGATCAACTCTATTGTTCCCCCTAGGGTTCAGAGATAGTAATGAGGACCATCTAGCTGATACTCCTAAGGTAAGAAAAGAGAATAAGGATTTATTTATCTTTTGAAATTCTAGTTTTTACGTTTGGAATAGCATATAAATTTATAAAAAACGAAGATGAATTATCTTCGTTTTTTGTTTAATAAGCTTACCGATTAATGTTGTAGTTTATGATTCATTATATTTTGCTAACTTTGGTATATTGAGTAAAAGGAAATATTTAATGATACATTTTAAGAATTTAAGTGTTTTTCGCTATTTTACTTGCCAAAGTAATAAATAGTTCTGAGAACTTAGCAAGCTAGTCTTGAATGAAAAAAAAGAGAATACTTATATTTAATGATTGCTTTTATATGGGGGGAACTGAAATTCTTCTTGTGAATTTGTTGAATCATTTGACCGAAAAAGAGTGCCAAATTACTCTGTTGCTTCCCAATCCATCCGAAAAGAATACATTGTTAAATAGAGTATCCCCAAAGGTTCCCATTAAATATATTTTCTCCAAAGAACTTACAGGTCTAAAAAAACTAATATTTAAAAATATCCTGATTTTCTATCCTCGATTGTATGCTCTGCTTGTAGGGTTTAAGGGAAATGATTATGATGAAATTGTTTGTTTCAAAGACGGATTTTATTCTATACTATTCAGTAAACTGAAGTTGCCAAAATATCTTTGGATACAAAATCATCCGTTTGAACGAGATTATACCAGTCGTAATTTGAAAGAATGGCTGTCATATACTTTAAATAGGTTTCAGATTAACCGGATGAATCGTTCCTTTGATAAGTACGATGAGGTAATATGTGTTTCAGATTCCTCTAAGAAAAATTATATAAAGTTGTATCATGAGGGAAAGCAAAAGAGGAATATAAGAGTTCTTTATAATGCCTTAGACCTCTCCAGTATTGCTTTACGTGCGGAAGAGCCAATTGATTTGAAGTTGCCTCAAGGAGTTAATTTTATTACAGTTATCAGGTTGTCCTATGAGAAGACAGTAGACCGGATTATTTTAGCTGCTGAACGCTTAAGGGCAGAAGGTTATAATTTCAATTGTTTGATATTAGGAGATGGGGACGAATTTGATAAATTGCAGAGTTTAATTTTTGAATACAAACTAAATGATAAGATACAAATGTTAGGACGAGTTTCGAATCCTTTTCCATATATGAAAAAGTGTGATTGGTTCCTTTGTCCTTCTTCTCGTGAAAGTTTTGCGTTGACACTGATTGAGTCTACAGCTCTGGGTACCCCTGTTATTACTACAGAATGTGGAGGTCCCGAAGATGTTATAGAAAGAGGCACATATGGTATCCTTACGGAAAATAGTGCCGAAGGCGTTTATTGCGGAATGAAAAAAGTATTGGATGACCCTTCACTACTTCCTTATTTTGTTTCGAGAACCAATGAGTGTATGAAACGTTTCGACTACAAGAAATGGTTAAATGAAGTTGACCAAATTTTAAGAGTATAAAAAATTACGATTTTTCTATCGATTTTACACCGTTCTTCTTTAGATAATATTTGCACCATTGGTTGATTCCGCACCCATTACATTTAGGACTTCGGGCAGTGCAAACATATCTGCCATGTAATATAAGCCAATGATGCGCTATTGATAAGAGTTTGCTTGGAATATTTTTAACGAGCTCTCTTTCTGTATCCAGTGGATTTTTGGAATTATTGGTCAACCCAATTCTATTTGATACTCTGAATACGTGTGTGTCTACTGCCATGGCAGGCTTATCGAATGCTACAGAAAGCATCACATTAGCAGTTTTACGTCCAACTCCCGGAATCGATTCAAGTTCTTTTAGAGTATTGGGTACTTCTCCTCCAAATTCGGTTATAAGCTTTTTGGCCATCCCCAGTAAATTTTTAGCTTTATTGTTTGGGTAAGACACACTTTTTATATATTCATAGATTTCCTCCTGAGATGACTCTGCCATGACTTCCGGGGTAGGGAAGGCCTTGAATAAAGCCGGAGTTATCATATTTATTCTTTTGTCTGTGCATTGTGCCGAGAGAATAACAGCAATCATTAGTTGATAATGATTATCATAATGCAACTCGGTTTCGGCTACAGGCATATTTTTTTGAAACCAAGCTGTAACGTTTTCGTATCTTTCTTTTTTAGTAATCATTTTGTTGTCATTGTGTTAGTGTCATGAAAAGTATATGTTGATCTTTTAAACCTTTATGACTTTTTCGGACACAAAAATAATAAATATTTACAAGTCATAAATAAGAAAAGAGGGTATCTTGACTGGATACCCTCTTTTATAAGTTGAAGTAGTATTTATCCTTTAATTAAAAGAATTTTACTCTATTATCTACTACATCCATTTTATTTTGAAGCGCAGGCATTGCTTGAGACATTACTCTGTACAGATTTTGACTATTGGCGGTTTGTTTGAAAGATTCAGGATTAAAGTCTTTACTTTGATCCACTTTACTTACTACAGTTACAGCTAATACCCCATTTTCACCTTTTACGGGTGCATTAAGTTTATTTACTTCTCCTAATTCTGAGTATACATTTAGAGCATATTCTCTACCAATTCCTAAGATATTAGGTGTGTTGAATGTTACAAACTTAACCGTATCGATTTTAGAGCCTATAGCTTCAGCATATCCATTAAGAGATGATATGTTTTTAGCCTTAAGATCAGCAATCATTTTTTCTGCTTTCTTATCCTTAATTAATTCTGCTTTCAAAGCATCTTTAACTTCAGATACAGGAAGGAAACCTTGAGGTATTTTAGTATCGATAAGAGCTATAATCTTATAGTCTGAAAGATCAAACTTCTTAACAGATCCTACTTTCTCATTGAAAGCCCAAGTGATAACCTGGCGTGATCCATTTATTTGATTAATGTTTGGATATGATCCTGAAATAAGAGAGTTGGCTACAACATCGTATCCTTTTTCTTTTGCTGCTTTTACAAAATTTTCAGCATTTCCATTTTGTGTAACGAATTGAGCTAGCTCATTGTCTAAAGTTATTAGTGTTTGATCGCTTACCGATACAGGCATTTGAATCAAAGCTAATTTATACTTAGTAACAGGTTGAGTTCTTTGTTCAACTTGAAGAATCTGGATTTGTCCTTGCAGATTTAATTTTGTGATATCTCCAACAGGTGTTTTGAATGCTGCATCAACAAACTCTTTTCCTGCCGATGCAAGTTGAGCTTCGGTAACCCAGCCAATTTCACCTCCATTTGATTGAGGAAATAATTCATTTGCTACAACATCAAAAGCTTTTCCTTGTTTAATGACGTTTATGATACTGTCAGCTTTATTATTTGCTGCTAATTTATCAGCTCCCTCGGGAACAAGAATCATTCTAAGTTTAACTGAATCTGCAGCTGCTGCACGATCAACCAGCTTATATATTCTGAAGGCGTCGTTGTCACGTATTGGACCATAAATATCGCCAATTGAAGCCGATTTAACAAAGGTAGCTTCTTCTGCTGACAAATTCTTTTCAGAAAAAAACACATCTTGGTAAGGAACTTCTGAGTAGTCTGCAACAACTAATGCAGGGTTGGATGCTTCAGCTAATTTTTCACGAGCTGTCGCAGCTTCTTTTTCTACTTCAGCAAAATCGCTTTCACTTGGTACTATTTGTTTCGTGAAGTAAGAAATCTTCCGAAGTTCTTCTGTTGTTTTAAAATTATTCTTGCGTTCACTATACAATTTCTCTATTTCTTTGTCTGTAACAGTTACAGTAGAATCTGGTATCGAAGAATATCTTTCGATCACATAAGCCATGTCTGACGTAGATTTAGCAGCATCTTTATTAGCTTGTATTTCAGCGTTATTTACTAAAATTGCACCGGCTAAAAGTGTATTATACTTTTCTTCAAGACGTTGATATTTCACCATGTTTTGGATTGTTTCCCAAACAGATTTCAGATTTTCAAGTTGTGCTTGTTGATCAAGAGGAACAGTTTTAGCATCAGTACTTACCAATGTTACAAACTGTGTAAGTGCCGCTTGACTGAATTGTCCTGTTTGAGGGTCAACAAAGATAGGTATCTGACGCAATACAGGAGAAACGTTTGCTCCGAATATTAAATCATGAAGTTCAGCCTCAGAAACATTTAGCCCCAAAGTCGCTGTTTCGTCGTTGAGCATAAGTTCCTTTACCATTTGCTCATATACAAACTCTCTGATTTGTGCATTGGTGTTTTCATCTAAGGAATTTTGTCCACTGATTAACTTTTGGAAATTTTCGAAGTCTGTCACTCTTTTGTGGTACTCTCCTGTTGAAACGACTTCTCCATCTACAGTGAAAGCCTTATCTCTCTGTCTGTTGATAAATGAAGTCAATTCATTCCATGGAAAAATAAAAGCCAACAGTGCAACGGCTATTACCCCGATAAGCAATCCGGCTTTATTTCTAATTTTCTGTAATGCAGCCATTTAAACGAACTATTAAATTTTTATTATTATTGTTATTTATTCTTTCAAATAATTTTAGCGAGCGAAGATAGTAATTTTAGCTTGAAAATCAGTTTAAATAGCAAAAAATATGAGCCATAATAAGGCTTAGATTGATATTTGATATTTTACACTGTTTATCAGATTTAAGTATCGTCTAAAAATTCGCTATTTGTCTAAAATGAATATTGTCTTATTAAAACAAAAGTACTCTTACTGACTTTGTGATTCTGTATTTTGATTATCCTCAAAGTAAATATCGGTATCATGAGGTCTGAAAATTCGATATTGAGTCATGTTTAAGTTAGATTCAAAACCAATTCCTTTTAGCATAAGTTTTTCGGGTCTGTTTATTTCAATATACTTGTCCGAATACACTTTTTGTTCTTTCTCATCCCAAAAAAGTTCGTCGGTGCTGAATGTTTCGTCTTGAATATTTTCAATAAACACATTTCCTTTGAGTTTCCATAGTTTTCGTAATGTAAAGTGCCATGCAGTATCAGCTTTAATAGTTACCTGTTTTTGGAAAGAAGTATCAAACTGTTCTAGATATATTCCCTCGGGAAAATACCAATGTGGGTCTTTTGCATTTTCAAAAAACTCCCAATTTTTGGTTATAAGTTTGTATTTTATCAATCCCGAATCGGATATAAGCATCGTAACACTGTCGTCACGCATACTGGGCATTGTTTCATTGTCTAAAGGGGCATTTACATATTCTTTTTTGTCATTGCCACATGATATTAAAAAGCCAAGTATTAGGATACTTATTGATAATATCCTAATACTTGGTTTATATTTCTTTATAAAATCCGGATTGTTTGTAAGCATTTTTGCAAATACTGAGACTTAGATATATTTTATATTCTTATTTGCTTAAATAAGACTGTATTGAAGCAGTACTTATTTTATCTAAGTTTATTTTTCATAAACCACAACTCATTGATACAAACTCCTACTGATACTCCGAAATATTGTTCTCTAATCAAGTTAGTTTTATTTGGATTCAGGCTTCTGTACTCAAAGTTGATATTGATGTAAGAAGTTCTACCCGAATATACAACATCACGTATTGGAAGGCCAAAACCTAATGTTGCCCCATATTCTTTATAGCCCGAAATTTCGCCCAGATTATTTTGAACATTAATGTATGAGTTACTATAATTTAGCCCTCCTCTGAACTTTATTCTTTTTATAAAAGCTCTGTCTCTGGGATCTATGGTATACTCAACACCAGTGTTGAAACGCCATACATTATTAAAACGGTTACTGTCTGTCATACCGTCTTCCATATGTTCTGAGTAACGCACATTTGACCAATTTTGATATGTTACGTCAGCACCAACAGTAAGGCGTCTGTCATGATTCCATGTAAAACCTAAACCATAGCTACTGGGTAAATCTGCATGTGCATCACGTCCTGTGAATTGGGCTGTATCTCCAGCGATAACCGTTCCACTTGAATTTATATCGTTTTTGATTCTGTTGATTTTTGCTGTTCTACTCACTTTAGGAGAAAATACCGCTCCAAGTACTAAGTGATCCTTAGTATTTAGAGGTAATATATATTGTGCTCCCAAATCAAATTTGAGAGAGTTCATTGTCAATTTGTTCAGTGCATACTCTGTGTTGGCTGAAGGTATGCTTGTAATGGATATATTTCGTGTGTATTTTGTATTTCCGAATAGATAAGATACATTACCTCCGACTGATAAATTTTTAATCGGTTCGTAAGCTAAACCTATATAAATTTGACTAAAATTACCTGAACCCGTGAATGTCCTTGTTGTAGATACATCGTTAGCTGTTTCTTGTGTGCCAAATTGGTATCCAACCGAAGAAAACGGAAGAATTCCAAAGCTCATCCCTAATTTTCTGGCAACCCGAAATTGCATTGCAATATAATCTAAGCCGCCATTGTTATTTGTTTGGCTGTTATTACCTTCTGTAAAACGCGATTTGACGTACGATACCCCCATGTCATATATGAAGGTCAGAGAATCTGTACTTGTATAAGATGCAGGGTTGCCGGGATTTGCATCCAAGCCTCTCATACCATAGGTTATGCCGCCCATTGCTCTTGATACCCCTACTGACTGGTTATTAAGCACTCCATAACCATATCTGCTATATGGAGAGTCTGTATTTTGTCCCATTACGGGAATAAGGAAAGCGACAAGACTTGCCGTAAGCAATAATTTTTTATATCCCTGCATTCTGTAAATATTCAAAAATAAACTTTTGTTCTTTCATTTTTAGTTTTGCAAATGTATTATTTTTTAATTGAGAATTTTATGTCTTTGTTGGCTCTTCCCTCATTTTATTGCAAAATTTGCATATCTTAACTTTAAACTGTTGGCTTGAACTCACCTTTCAAAACTGTTATATATATTTATAGATTTTATTTTTCAAAAAAACGTTTTTCCTAGTATTCAGAAATCCGATTGTGTTTTTGTATCTTTGTTCGCTGGATATCTAATGTATATGGCTAAAACAGTTGATTTAATAAGAATGAAGTTACGCGATTTTTTTAAACTCGTTGAGCCAGTAAAAGATATTGCTTATTTCCTCTTTCTTTTTCTTTTTTTTGAATTAGTATGGAAGCTTTCGGTACACGAGGCTAATAATGGGGAGCAGTTACTTGTGCTAGGAAAGGATGTTACAGATTATATATATCCCATTTGCTTATGGACTGCACAATTCACTCATTATATTATTCATAATATTTTTGGTTTTAGTAATTTTAAAATAGATGACTTGCTTATCTACTTTGATAATTCCTTAAAAATGAAAATAATATGGGGTTGTACAGGTATTAAGCAAATGTTACTGTTTAGTTTTATTTTAATTTGTTACAAAGGTCCTTCCAAGAAAAAGCTGATATTTATACCACTGTCTATATTATTGCTTTTTATTGTAAATATTCTCAGGTTAATTATTTCAGCTTTCCTGATAAAAGACGGTTTTCCAGAATGGTTTATTCCTATAAATGAGAGTCTTAATCATCTTAAATGGAATGAATCTCCTCAAATGTACTGGCAATTCTATACAGATTGGTATTATTTTTTTCACGATGGTTTCTTTAAATGGATCTATTACGATGGGGTGATGTTTCTTTTATGGTTGTTATGGCAAGAGAAATTTAATTTGCCTTATCAACGTCATAAAAACAGTGTTAATACTTAAATCTTCATTTTTCTTTTTGCTTCTTTAATTCAAAATAACATATTATAAAACATGTTTTAGCCATCTGTGATTCTTTAGGTGATTGAAAATGAGAATGTTGCTCTTTATTTGCCCCGTATGTGTTCGCACACATGTGTTGTGCTTTTAAAAATCTATTGTATATTTGCTAAGAACCTTTAATTATTTAAAAACAATTCTGTGTCCGTGCACAAGAATTTTTAGATTAGCTTATATCTAATACTATGGAAGACAAGTCTATTATACGTATTGTCGATATTGCAAGATTAGCAGGGGTATCGGTTGGCACTGTTGATCGTGTTTTGCATAATCGAGGACGTGTATCCGAAGAAAAAAGAATCAAAATTGAGAAAGTTCTGAAAGAGATCAACTATGAACCCAATATGGTTGCTCGGTTTTTGGCTTCTAAAAAAGATTACTCTTTTGCAGTTCTCATTCCTTCATTTGCTAAAGGTGAATATTGGGAGTTAGTTACTAATGGAATAGACAAGGCTACTAATGAATTGAAAAATTTCAATGTTACTGTTGAATATTTCTTTTTTGATCAACAGGACGAATCTTCTTTTAATAAAACCATTCAGGCTATTGAGCAACGAGAGTTTGCAGGGGTAGTCATTGCTACTATTTTTGGAGATAGTGTAATCAAACTTTCCCGAAAACTCGAAGAAAAAGAAACTCCCTATATTTATATTGATTCGGATATCCCCAATCAGCACAATCTGGCTTATTTTGGAGCCGACTCACATATGAGTGGTGTAATAGCTGCTAAATTAATGCTTAAAGAAATCGGAAAATCTGGAGATATTATAATTGGAAAGATTAAATATAAAGGAACCAGTAACTCTGTACAGATGGAGACGCGTGAACAGGGTTTTATAGATTATCTCAATCAAAATAAGTTCTCAGGCCAGATCCATTATTTAGAGATTGATTCAGAATGCAATGAAAGCGTATTGAAACAATTAAAAGATGTACTGATTAACACAGGGAGTGAAGTAGGGGCGATTGTCTTTAATTCCCGCATATATGAATTGGTTGATCTTTTCAAAAAACACGGTTGTGTAAATAAGGTATTTAAGCTGATAGGCTATGATTCTATTGAAAGGAACGTAGAATCCCTTAAAAATAATCAGGTTTTGTTTCTTATATCTCAACGCTCCATGCAACAAGGGTATGACGCCATAAAGTCTTTAAGTAACTACTTATTATTCAGTAAAAGTATCAATAAGACTAATTTTATGCCTATTGATATTTTAATGAAGGAGAATATTGAATATTACAAAAACTATAAATTATAATACTATGAAAAACAACTTGTTTTGTATCGAAAACAAAGTAATTGTTATCACAGGAGGATGTGGTGTATTAGGTTCGGACATGGCTCAGTATTTGGCAGATCAAGGAGCTAAAGTCGTGATTTTGGATAGAGTAAAAGATAAAGGTGAAGAACTTGTTGCTAAAATAAAAAGCCAAGGAAACGAAGCCTTATTCCTTTCTACAGATGTATTAAACAAGCAGGTTTTAGAACACAATAGAGATGAAATAATTAAAGCTTACGGTCGTATAGATGTACTTGTGAATGCCGCAGGCGGTAATATGCCGGGTGCAACAATAGCACCGGATAAAACAGTATTTGATCTCGAAGTAGATGATTTCAAAAAGGTTGTTGATCTGAATTTATTCGGGACAGCAATCCCCACTATGGTTTTTGCAAAAGCAATGGTTGATAATGGAGCAGGTAATATTATAAATATAGCTTCGGAATCTGCATTACGCCCATTAACCCGTGTTGTTGGTTATGGTGCAGCTAAAGCTGCTGTGGCAAATTTTACTAAATATATGGCTGGCGAATTGGCACTTAAATTCGGAGAGAAATTCCGTGTAAATGCATTGGCTCCCGGATTTTTTATTACGGAACAAAACAGAACATTATTGACAAATCCGGATGGTTCATATACCGATCGTGCTAAAACAATATTGGCACACACTCCATTTAATCGTTTTGGAGAAGCTGATGAATTATTAGGTTCATTACATTATTTAATTAGTGATGCCTCGAAATTTGTATCAGGTACTATCCTGGTTATTGACGGAGGTTTCGATGCTTTTTCTATTTAATTAAAGAATATACACATAACATAAATAAATATGATACTAAGTGAACAAACATGGCGCTGGTATGGTCCTAATGATCCTGTATCATTGGCTGATATACGACAAGCCGGAGCAACAGGTATTGTAACCGCTCTTCATCACATTAAAAATGGAGAAGTTTGGACTGTTGAAGAAATAGAAAAACGCAAACAAATAATAGAATCGGCTGGTCTTATCTGGTCTGTTGTAGAAAGCATTCCTGTGCATGAATTCATTAAAACGCAAGAGGGAAATTACAAGCAATATATTGAAAATTACAAAGAAAGCATTCGTAACCTGGCTAAATGCGGAGTGATGATTGTTACTTATAATTTTATGCCTGTATTGGATTGGACTCGTACCGATTTGGCTTTTACAGTTGCGGATGGTTCAAAAGCCCTTCGTTTCGAAAGAGCCGCTTTCTTAGCTTTTGACTTATATATTTTGAAACGTCCCGGAGCGGAAAAAGAATATAGTGCTGCTGACGTTGCAAAAGCAAAAGCGAAATTCGAAAGTATGACACAAGTTGAAAAAGACTTGCTTGTTCGTAATATGATCGCAGGGTTACCCGGTGCGGAAGAAAGTTTTACACTAGAAGAGTTTCAAGTACAACTAGATAGATACGATGGTATAGGTGAAGACAAGCTTCGTTCAAATTTGATCGACTTTCTAAAAGAAATAGCACCTGTAGCAGATGAAGTAGGGGTGAAGCTGGCTATACATCCTGATGATCCTCCTTATGCAATATTAGGTTTACCTCGTGTATTAAGTACAGAGCAGGATTTTTTGAAATTAGTAGAAGCCGTACCGAATAAATCGAATGGACTTTGCTTTTGTACAGGATCGTTTGGTGTGAGAGCGGATAATGACCTTTCTAAAATGATTGTAAATCTTGGTGATAGAGTGAATTTTGTTCACCTGAGAGCTACGCAACGAGATGCAGAGGGTAACTTCTATGAAGCTAATCATCTTGAAGGTGATGTTGATATGTATTCTGTAATGAGAGGTTTATTGGAAATACAGCAAAAACGAAAGATTTCAATCCCTTTCCGTCCCGATCATGGACATCAAATGATTGATGATTTGAATAAGAAAACAAATCCCGGATATTCTTGTATCGGTCGACTGAGAGGTCTAGCTGAATTGAGAGGTCTTGAAATGGGGATTGCTAAAACTCTATATGCAAATTAATCATTAACTAATTTCTAATACACATCCCACGCTATGAAAAAAGTAGTCACTTTCGGCGAAATCATGCTACGCCTGTCAGCCCCCGGCTATCAACGCTTTATCCAGTCCAGTAACCTGAATGCCACCTTCGGAGGCGGCGAAGCCAACGTAGCCGTATCCCTGTCCAACTACGGCATACCCACCGACTTCGTAACACGCCTGCCCAAAAATGACATCGCAGAATGGTGCATTTCGGACCTACGCAAATACAACGTAGGAACCAGCAACATACAAAGAGGCGGAGATCGTGTAGGCATCTATTTCTTAGAAACAGGAGCCGTAGCCAGAGCCTCCAAAGTAGTCTATGACAGAGCAAACTCAGCCATAGCCGAAATCAAACCCGGCATGATCAACTGGAGAGAAATCTTCAAAGACGCACAATGGTTTCACTGGACAGGAATCACACCCGCCCTCTCACAAGGAGCAGCAGACGCATGCCTCGAAGCCATCAAAATAGCCAATGAAATGGGAGTCACCGTCTCCACCGACCTGAACTACCGCAAAAACCTCTGGAAATACGGTAAAACAGCCGACCAGGTAATGCCCGCACTCGTAGAAGGATGCGATATCATACTCGGAAACGAAGAAGACGCAGAAAAAGTATTCGGTATCAAACCCGAAGGCTTTGACGTAGCCCACACAGGCGGAGAAGTCAATGCAGCCGAATTCGAATCCGTATGCACCCAGATGATGAAGAAATTCCCCAGAGCAAAAAAAGTAATCATTACCCTGAGAGGCTCTATCAATGCCAATCACAATACTTGGGGAGGATGCCTGTATTCAGATAAACTATACCAATCCAAACGATACGATATCAGCCACATAGTAGACCGAGTAGGCGGAGGAGATTCCTTTATGGGAGGATTAGTTTACGGACTGATCACTTACCCCCAGGACGATCAAAAAGCCCTTGAGTTTGCTGTGGCAGCTTCGTGTTTGAAACATACTATCTATGGTGATTACAATTTAGTGACTGTTTCGGAAGTGGAGAACCTGATGAAAGGCGATGGTTCGGGTAGGGTATCCAGATAATGAAAAAATATATAATCTAATACTTACTGAAATACACATCTTTACAGTAAGTAGATATGTAATGCCTTGAACGAATGACTTTTCAGAGTTTATAGATTACATATCTACTTTTTCCTATAAATAATAGTATCATTCAACAAAACGAACAAGCATATGTCCCGATTCAGTCGTATAGAAGCCTGTCAAGTGATGGCCCAAACAGGCATGGTTCCCGTCTTTTACCACAA
>NZ_CAKUOF010000011.1 GCF_934668725.1 uncultured Dysgonomonas sp. | reverse complement strand
AGTTTTACGCCTGCTTCGCTTGTCATCCAACGGCTGTGCCACTGATGCACCGGGGCTGACGCATGCAAAGGGCTTTTGTCCGTCAGGCTTCCCGACCTTGCCGGTTGCACGGGGTACCCGCAGGGCGAATGAAAGCGTTAAGAAACAAAAGGATATCAGCATTAAATGTTTTTCTTTTGTTTTAGCTTTCGAGTCCATAGCGGGTCGGGCAAAAGGTACAGTCTTGATCTTTTGTTTCGTTTTGTATCAAGACAAAATGAAAAACAAACCCGAGAGGGTGCGTTAGAATAATAGAACATAAACATAACAGATAAACTACTGATTCGCATAAATGTTATAAATTGATGATATGAGAGGAAGAAAAAATAAGCTGATAAAAAGTGTCACTTTTGTAACCTTTGTAACCTTTTTATTTTTACACTCCTATTTTACAGTCATTTACAAAAACAGAAAAACTAACATTTATAGGTCACTTTTGTAACGTTATTGTCTACTTTTTTGTAACGAATGTAACTTTATTGTAGTACTGTGTTTACTACCTATTGATATTAATAAGTTCGTAGAACTATTTATTGCTTTGGCAAGCAAAACAGCGATAAGTTGTTATGCATTTAAAATTTATCATTAAATATTTTCTTGTACTTAATATTTAAACTTTAATATGGAAAAAACTTGGAGATGGTTTGGAAAAAAAGATAAGATAACCCTATCGATGCTCAGGCAAATAGGAGTGGAAGGCATTGTCACCGCCCTACACGATGTGCCCAACGGCGAAGTCTGGGCTTTAGAGGCTATTCTCAATCTCAAAAAGTATATCGAAGATGCAGGGCTTCGATGGTCGGTGGTCGAAAGTCTGCCTGTTAGCGAAGCTATCAAATATGCAGGAGAAGACAGAGACAGATTAATCGAAAACTATAAAACAAGTCTGGCAAATCTGGGAAAAGCAGGTATTAAAACCGTATGTTACAACTTTATGCCTGTAATCGACTGGATTCGTACCGATCTTGAATATCCTTGGGAAGACGGAACTTCGTCCCTTTATTTCGATAAAACCCGTTTCGCTTATTTCGACTGCCATATCCTTCAACGTGATGGTGCAGAAAAAGACTATACACCCGAAGAGTTAGCACGGGTAAAAGAACTTGGTAAAACAATAACCGAAACCGAAAAAGACGCTTTAATAGATACTATTATCGTAAAAACCCAAGGTTTTATAAATGGTAATATCAAAGAAGGAGATAAAAATCCCATAGCTATTTTCAAGCGTCTGCTTTCACTATATGAGGGTATAAATCGTGATACATTACGTCAAAACATGAAATACTTCTTAGAACAAATAATGCCTGTTTGCGAAGAATACGGCGTGAATATGTGCGTACATCCCGACGACCCCCCCCATCAGATGTTGGGATTACCTCGTATTGTGACTAGTGGTGATGATATAAGTTGGATTTTAAATGCAGTAGATAATCCTCATAACGGATTGACATTCTGTGCAGGATCATTAAGTTCGGGCATACACAACAATGTACCCGAATTGGCTGCGAAATTCGCTTCACGCACGCACTTTGTGCATCTCCGCAGTACCGACATCCTTGAAAATGGCAACTTTATAGAAGCTCCTCATCTCGAAGGCAGAGGACATTTGATAGACATAGTAAGGGTGTTTGAGAAAGAAAACCCCACATTGCCCATGCGTGTCGATCACGGTCGCCTGATGCTGGACGACGGTGAAAAAGGATATAATCCCGGTTATTCATTTTATGGAAGAATGTATGCACTTGCCCAACTCGATGGTGTAATGGCTGTTGTAAATGAAGATTTAAAGAAACAATAAATAAAATAAAAGATGAACGAAGTATTTAGTATCGCAGGCAAAGTTGCTGTTATTACAGGAGCCGGAGGTGTTCTCGGTGGCAGTATAGCCAAAAGTTTTGTAGAGGCAGGAGCCAAAGTAGTTGCCATAGACATTCGTCAGGAGCAATTGGATGTAAGAATCAAAGAACTCACAGACTTAGGAGGCGAGGCAATCGGAATAATAGGCAATGTGCTTGATATAGAAAGCCTCGAAAAAGTAGCACAGGAAATTCTTACCAAATGGGGACGCATCGATATACTGCTGAATATAGCAGGTGGAAATATGCCCGGAGCAACATTAGCCCCCGACCAACCATTTTATGATATGAAAATTACGGATTGGGAGAAAGTAACCAATCTCAACCTCAATGGAACAGTTTATCCATCTATGGTATTCGGAAAAGTAATGGCAGAACAAAAAAGCGGAAGCATTATAAACATCTCCTCTATGGCGGCCTATTCGGCTATAACCCGAGTACCCGGTTATTCGGTTGCTAAAACAGGAATCAGTAATTTTACCCAATGGTTAGCTACCGAAATGGCTTTGAAATATGGTGACGGCATACGAGTAAACGCTCTTGCTCCCGGATTTTTTATCGGAGATCAAAACAGAGCGGTACTCATCAATCCCGATGGGTCTCTGACCGAACGAAGCCAAAAAGTTTTAGCAAAAACACCTATGAATCGTTTTGGAGATATTACGGAGTTGAACGGAGCTGTACAATTTCTTTGCAGTCCGGCTGCAAGCTTTATTACGGGAGTGGTTCTTCCTGTTGATGGCGGATTTTCGGCTTTTAGCGGTGTGTAAATAAATTATCAAGAAGCTACCTTCCATTACCGGTCGCGATTCTAACGGGGCTTTTATTTTTCGTTTATTGGCATTCTATTTGAAGTATGCACAAGGGAATTCAAATATTATGTTATTTTTGCATCGAACTAAAAATAGTACAAATGGATTTAGGAAATCTTCTAATTTTTGCAATTATAATTATTACAGCCATTACAAGTTATATTGGTTTTAATAACAGACAATTCTTTGACCGCTATAAATTCAGCACCTATGCTATTCTCGAATTGAAGCAATATGACAGGATGCTTACAGCTGCTTTTCTGCATGCCGATCTTATGCACCTGTTATTTAATATGCTTACGTTGTACTTTTTTGCGCCTACGCTGGTTTTTCAGATTGGTCCTGTAAAATTCCTTATACTATATCTGGCTGCTATTATAGGAGGTAACACAGTATCGTTGTGGATGTATCGCAGAGATTCAATTTATACTGCCATAGGAGCTTCAGGAGGTGTATGTGGCGTATTATTCGCTTCTATTGCCATGAGTCCTAACAGCCTTATCGGTTTCTTTTTTATTCCCATGCCGGGTTGGGTATTTGGTATACTGTACTTGGCATATTCGGTATACGGTATGAAAAAGTCATTGGGTAATATAGGACATGCTGCACACTTAGGAGGTGCTGTTGTAGGTTTACTGCTAGCCATATTATTTGTACCACAGATACTGCTTTTACACGGCTATTTTATCGCATTAATGTCGATGCCCATTATTGCTTTAGGGTATTTCGTATATAAAGAAAAATAAGTCACAGCCTTTTTGTGACAGAGAAACGAAAATCCCGATCAGGTTAAAACTGATCGGGATTTTATTATATTGGTACTTATAGCTTTAATAAGCTAAAGCCTGTAGAATATCTTTCTTCAAGTCTTCTATATCTTCAAGACCTACCGACAAGCGCAACAGATTATCTTCGATACCCATCACTTGCTTCATTTCGGCAGTAAAAGTACCATAGATCGTAGATTCGGGATGTATAATCAAAGTCTTATTATCAAACAAATTGGTTGCTCTGCGAATAACTTTCAAACGATCCATAAAACGGTAACAATCTTCTTTCGTTGCCAGATTAAAAGTGAGCATGGCACCCGGATTAGAGGGAAACAATTGATCGGAAATCTTTTTATAAGGCGAACTATCTAATTTAGTATATCCCACCTTCTTTACTTTATCAATATCCGAAAGATATTGAGCCAACTCATAGGCTGTCTGCGACATATGATTAAAGCGCAATTGTAGTGATTCCATTCCCAGAGCCTGCAATGATGCCGTTTCGGAATCCATGCAAGCACCCATATTACGGGCAATCTCGCGTTTTATTTTAAACATAAATGCTGACATCGAAGCAGTAGGTATTACTTTCGACAACTTCTTATTTTTCGACCAGTCAAAAGTTCCATAATCGAGAATAGCACCGCCAACGCTGGTCGCTCCTCCCGATACATATTTGGTAGTGGAAACAACCTCGATATCTACACCCTGTTTCTTAGCCGAGAATCCGCACCAAGGTACAATCGTAGTATCCACAATTAAAGGAACGCCTTTTGCTTTGGTTATAGCAGCAATCTTCGGAAGATCTGCGATCTCCATATGAGGATTGGTTATCAACTCGCAAAAGAAAGCACAAGTATTATCATCAATAGCAGATTCTATTTCCGATAAGTTATCTGTATTTACAAATCTTACCTCTACTCCGAATTCTGCTAATGTAAATTGAAATAAGGAGAAAGTGTTGCCAAATAAATGAGGAGATGTTACAATATTACTACCTGCATAAGCCAGTGCCATAAATGTATTTGAGATAGAAGCCATACCCGAACTTACGAGCATCACATTTTCGGCACCCGATGCCGCTTTTATTCTCAACTCCAGATTTTCGACCGTAGGGTTAGATATACGGGTATACGTATGGCTATCGGTTTTGTTTTGAAAAGCATTTGCAATTGCTTCCGAAGATGGATATTCAAATGCTGCATTCCGATAGATAGGCATACTTATAGCTCCATGTGCATCTTCCCTTTTAAACTTAGCCCCAATTATACGAGTAGCAAATTTCTCGCTTTGACAATCTTCTAATTCCATAATAACAATACTCTATATTATTTCTACTACCAAAGGTAGTGTATTTAGAAATAAACTTTCTCTTTTAAAGAAAATATATCGACGTTTTATCTGAAAAAAGCATATGAAAACAAAGTATTCCTCTTGCTGAAAAACACAAAGAACATCTCCTCTTGTTATTTAATTACAAAGATAACATTCATATAAGTATCATAATCAGCCTTTTTTATTATAGAATAACTAACTTTTCCCTCATCACTGATATTGGTAATATTCATCACATTCTTATCGTAATAGGTAACATAATAATATAACTGATCGGCACTCGTATAATAGGGTATATTAGCAGGTGCTGTTGGATTTTTACCTGCCGGAATATTAAACTGTTTCTTATATTCTTCATAAAGATCCAGCGGAGTAGATACTACTCCTAAGTTAGGTGTCGGAATATTTATTGAGGGCATATAAAAGAAGCGTGTCTGATTTTGGGTCAGACAAATCCATTGAGGATTGGTTTCCGTGCCAATATTCTGAGATATACATTGCTTATCGATGTCATAAACCAACAGTCCATTGGCAGGTGTAGCTATAGATTCTTTATCAAGAGTGGTAAGCCTCGGAAGAAGAACTCCTTGGTTAAGGCTGTTGATTTCGAGGGCGGCAGTACTATGAGGGCTTTCGGTATTCACTCCGATTTGGCAATGAGCCAAATGAGAAAGAAACAAGGTAAGCGTAAGTAATATGATTCTATTCATCTTGGTTATTATTGTAGGTTAATTAGGTAAAAGGTCACTTCTTATCATTTTATTGGTAACTATTTTACATTCGGCTATAGTAGAGGCTATAGTGGTAATTTTACTATTTTCGGGTAAGCCATTAACCATATAAGGGGTAACCCGAATAGTATAAATACCTTTATTTTCATATTTATGGATTTGTTTATATGTTGTTACCGAAGCACTCATATTATAATCTTTTACGACAGGTGTTCCGTCTCCGAAATCCCATTCGAGATAAGCTATTTGCTGAGTTCCACTGCCAATAGAGGGTATCTCGACACTGTATTCGGCATCATTACCTACACAGACCAACTCTTTCCCTTTTATCGGTTTTATATTAAAGAAAGAGGTAATGAAGGGAGGAAGTCCCAACTTTGGCAAACGAGGAGATACAAACTTATTGGGAACTTCAGCTATTTGTTTTCCGCCGTTATCAGGATCCAGAATAATCCATAAAGAAGACTGCATATTTCCAATAGCATAAATTCTATTATCGGGTCCTAGTTGTACATTATCTATATTAGATAAGATCTTTGTAAATGGAGCTGATATATTATTAATCGGCTTAACATAAAGTCCTCGATGTTCTCTCTCAATAGCCGTAAAATAAAGATAGTTAGCTGTGGGAGAAAATTCGAGACTATATAAATTCTCCAGAAAAGTAGAAACAAACTGAAAGCTTGAAGCTTTACCCGTAGAGGTGTCAAAGTTTCCTATAGTTAGATAATGATCCGAACCAAATCGATAGTCGGCATGAATAATGCGTTTACCGTCAGGTGAAATTTTAATCGCCCCTACCCCTATACTACTGGGTGCAACTGTTGGAATCCCTAAATCCATACCAATTTCTGAAATCACCGGAGTAACATTGATCCCAGCAGAGGTAATCAGCCAGGCGAATATTTTACTTCTGACACGACTTACCACCCAATAATCTTTTCCATTGGCGTGCCCTACTGCTGTTAGGTTTTCATAAGCATGATTGACGGGATAACCGGAACTTCCAAATGTAAGAGATACATTTTTTAATACCACAGCTCCCAGTCCTCCATTGGAAGACATATTTACTGTCGAATAACAAAGACCCGGTGCTGTATTATTTCGATCGGGAGCCGTTACAATATAATATAAGGCCGGATTATCGGGCACAGGAATGACAATACCCGAATTAGTAGAAGATGGATGCCCCAAAAGTCCGGTACCATTCTGCATAATAGCCAGGTTCTTATTATAAACGGTCATTCCATCGGAAGCAAACAAAAAATTACCATTTTTATCTGATATGGAAAAACAACCTTCAAAAGTATTTATGGGCCCCTGAACAGTATTTGGCACTCCTAAAACATTTCCCAGCGAAGTTGATTCTGTATGAGTATTAGAAAAATCTAGACCTGTATTAGTTCCGAAATACCAGTGGTACGCTTCTTTTTGAGAATAAACCTGCTGGGTAAGTATTAGCAATAATATGAGTATTATTTTTTTCATTACAATAAAATTAATATGCTTATTTCACGACAAACACAACGTTCATAAACGAATTATAATCAGCCACTTTTATAATTTCATAGCTCACTTTTCCATCATTACTTACACTGTTGATCTTAATAACATCCGAATCATAATAAGTAATATAATAGTGCAGATCGGCTGCCGCAGGAAAATAAGGAATAGCCACCGGAGCACTGACACTTTTGGCCATAGGAGTAGCAAATTGTTTTTTGTATTCGTTATAAAGATCTAAAGGTGTGGCAACTACTCCAAGCGTTTTGGCACTGATTGCAACAGAAGGCATGTAAAAAAAACGTGTCTGATTCTGTGCCAAGCATATCCAAACAGGATTCGTTTCACTTCCTACATTTTGAGAGAGGCATTGCTTGTCGGTATCATACACTAACAGTCCCGAAGCCGGACTGGCAATAGCTTGTTTGGAGGTAGTATTCATGCGGGGTAAAAGTACCCCTTGATTGTTAGTCGGACTGGCTATCTCCAGAGCAGCACTGCTATGAGGGGTTTTAGTATTGATGCCGACCTGAGGATGAAGGGGAACTACGATAAAAGTTAAGATCAGTAACAAGATAGTTTTCATTTGTTTATATGAATTAGTTAGTAGATTTTCGGATATTTCAGAGAAAGAGCAGCAACCTGTAATCACTACAAGTCGCTGCCGGACATAGTTGTTCCGTAAGTAAACGCATAATTCATACCAATTCTGAACGACAACAAAAAACAAATCGGTAATACGAAAACGTTTACTCAAACAACTATCAATATATTTATAGGGGAAATATTGTTTACAATAAATTTGTGTGTAAAAAAGACACTGAAACAAAAAAAGACGGAAAAATCCGCCTAAAATATTTTTATTACCAGCATGGTTGCTAGTTAACTCTCTCTCTCTCTCTCTCTCTCTCTCTCTCTCTCTCTCTCTCTCTCTCTAATATTTCAGCGCACATTACCAAACCTAAATAGTTAAAATTTAGATTATTACAGGTTAATATGTTTGTTAATTTCGTTGTCATTATCAGCGTAAAGAGTTATTTTACAAGGGCAAAGTTAGTATTTATACCGAAAGAGACAAACTTTCATTTATAAAATTTATCTCTTCCGGTTTGCATATAGTATCAAACAGCAACTTCTCCTTTTATATGCGGATGCGGATCGTATCCCTCTAGTTTGAAATCTTCATATTTAAAATCGAATATGCTTTTTACATCGGGATTAATGATCATTTTAGGTAAAGCTCTCAAATCACGTCCTATTTGCATTTTCAACTGATCGATATGATTAGTATATATGTGTGCGTCTCCCAAAGTATGCACAAATTCGCCCGCCTCAAGCCCTGTAACTTGAGCCATCATCTGAAGCAGTAAGGCATAAGAGGCAATATTGAAAGGAACTCCCAAAAATATATCCGCACTTCGTTGATATAATTGTAGGCTTAATTTACCATTAGCTACGTAAAACTGAAAGAAGGCGTGACAGGGAGGCAAGTTCATGTTTGGAATATCAGCTACATTCCACGCACTAACAATCAGACGACGCGAATCGGGATTATTTTTAATAGAATTTACAACCTCAGTAATCTGATCGATGTGCCCACCAGTATAATCGGGCCACGAACGCCATTGAAACCCGTAAATATGACCTAAATCGCCATTCTCATCAGCCCATTCATTCCAGATACGGACTCCGTTATCCTGCAAATATTTAGCATTGGTGTCTCCTGCCAAAAACCACAACAATTCATAGATGATAGATTTTAAGTGCAGCTTTTTAGTCGTAACCAAAGGAAAACCATCCGCCAAATTATAACGGCTTTGATGACCAAATACACTTATGGTTCCGGTACCGGTACGATCTTCTTTCTTGACTCCTTCGGTCAGAACACGTTGTACTAAATCTATATATTGCTTCATTTTTTTCGCTATTAAGTATTATTAAAGTTTTATTGCCGCATTACAAAGTTATAAGAAACTTCCATTCTGACATTTTGAATAGCCGGAAATGAAAATAAATATGCAAAACATGCTTTATAAATATGTTCAAAAATAGCATAATTTTAAATCATTGTCAATAATATATTTCATATATTGTGACTCTTAGCCAGAAAGTCAGATACTTTTTTAACGTCAAACTTTAATAACATTATGGGATATTGTATTTTTTCATTCGCGGCCGATGTCGAAAAGGTTAAACAAGTTTTTGATTCATGCGATTCACACTTATTCGATCAAATCCAAAAGGATGAAGTATTTAAAAACTATGCAAGTCAAGATTCGGAGAATCATATATCGACCCGAGAAGCTTTACGTCACATAATACATGGCGAACCTTATCGTAAACATTCAGCCCATGCATACTGGTATGCACTAATCTCTATTTTTTCTTTTCTGGGACATCAACTACCATATAATCAGGATATCGAATTAGATAATGAAACCGAACTGATAGATACCTATCTCAAATCTGACTTTGGAGTAGAAGCAACCGTTGCTGAAATATTACTTAATAATTTTCCGGATTTAGGCTTACCCGATGTAGCCACATTTCCATTGGCCGGGGCTATAACTCACCCTGAGATAAGTCAATTAAGTAATAATCTACAAGATGTAATATTATCCAACAACGAAATAGAAATGTTGTGGCGTACCGAAAGCGAACAAGATGAAATTAAAGCCTTCGTATACAATAGCATCAAAGGCTTTAAAGACAATATAGATTTCTGTCATGAGAATAAACTGAGTCTTATTTCATTCTGTCATTGATGAACCTTATCCGCTGTATTCAAAAACGGAATATACTTAAAGCGGTATTCCGAAATAAACATCGAAAGAAGAATAAGACCGCCTCCAATAACGGTACGCATAGTAATAGGCTCGCTAATGAGAATATAAGCGGCCATTGTAGCAAAAATTGGCTCACATAAATAAGTTAGAGCTACTTTTTCTTCTTCTATATATTTTTGGGACACATTTTGCATTCCATACATATATGCTGTAGCAAATATACCTGTAAATAAAACAGCTCTCCACACATTCCAATCCATAGGTAGCACTAAGTGATTAACATCAACCGTCATAAAAGCAAGCACAGCATATACTATTGTGCATGTATACAACTGTACAATTACTAATGATATGGTTTCGACCTTGCGATTATATTTTCCGACCAGTAGCACATAAGCAGCAAAGGCAATTGCACCACCTAAGGCATACATATCTCCTCTATTGAAGCCACTACCGGCCGAAGCCATAGCAATTACATACAAGCCGATTAATGCCATTGTACATGCCAGCCAGGTTTTGGGCTTAATAGATTTTCGAAACACAAAAAATTTCAGAATGGGTATCAGCATCACATCCATACCCGATATAAAAGAGGCGTTAGCTGATGATGTATATTGCAAACCAATAGTTTGTAATAAGATAGCCAACAAAAGAGGTATACCGACCCATACACCATATTTTACTGTTTGCCAATTGATTTGTTGCACCTGCTTAAAAAACAAGACAGATAAAACCAAGGCTGCCAATAAAAAACGATACATTAAAAATGAAAATGGATGTACAATGGAAATACCTTCCTTAACAAGTGGGAATGAGATTCCCCAAAAAGCGGTACCTAGGACTAAAAGAGCTAAGTAAATTCTACTTTTCTTCATTACTCAAATAATTTAAATTTTACATTAAACTATTAGGGCATGTAAAAATTAAAAATTTACAAAAGGTTGCATATATCCCCAATTTTCTTCCCTAATGTTGGGATACAGCGCGAAAAACCTTATCTGGGGTGCAAAGTTATAACACTTTGACTAAAAAAGCAACCCCTACAGTAAAAAACTGAAGGGGTTTATTTATAAAAGAATTTAATAAACTTATTCGGGCCAATCGGCAATTATAGTCTTACGATCAAAAGTATAAGCACTGAAATATCCTAAAGCACCTCCCACAATATTGCTTGTAGGATTAGTTTGAGAATTACCTATGCGTCCCAAGGTTTCGAAGAAAGTATATGCACCTTTGTCTAATAACTGATGTTCTACGGTAATAGTATCTCCCTTTTTTATTGGATCCTCATCGCTGCCATTCTCTTTAAAAGCCGGAACTAGACGACTAAGATAAAACCCCTCACGATCATCGGTATCAGTAGCATCTTCGTCTAGTTTTTTACGTTTGCCATTTATATACAATAACTCACGATAATAATTTTTAGACCCTTTAGGATCCTGAAAATAAATCATTGGACAGGCATATTTAAATAAAGGGATATAATACATGGTAATAGAATCGATCTTCACCGTATGCGGAGACATGGTAGATGATGCCGTATATTCTTGCCCATCGACATTTACTTTGAGATTGTAAGTACGTCCGGGAACACCTCTCAAATTTTGTGCTTTATAAATGCCCGAAGTGTCAATCTTTAAGATTTCAGAATTTCCTTTATCATCCGAAACGGAAACAAGAGCACCCAAAACTGGGTCGAA
The DNA here is from genome assembly GCF_934668725.1 of uncultured Dysgonomonas sp. GTDB lineage: Bacteria > Bacteroidota > Bacteroidia > Bacteroidales > Dysgonomonadaceae > Dysgonomonas_A. The sequence continues at coordinate 147,932 of NZ_CAKUOF010000011.1, read as the reverse complement.
TGTATTGTTACTACTAAAATCTTTCGACATAGTAAGTCTAACTGTTGCTAGAGAATCGGCTGTTATAAGCCCTTCGATCACTAATTTAGGTTCTGAAGATCGAAGGTCTACATCTATCTCTTTTTCACATGATGTGAATATAAATGCAGACACTATTGCAACAATGGTTAGTATATATTTACTGATACTCATTTTTTATCTGAATTTTAATTTATAAATAGTGTACAATCTTAGAATCTGAAATTCCAAGAAATAGATGGAACAAAACGGAACAAAGAATACTGATAAGCTGTGGATTTAGAAGGATCATCATCATTGGTTCTGAATTCAATCATATAAGCATTTTCACGTCCATAGGCATTATATAAACTAAATGCCAATTCGGAATAGAATTTCTTTGTTTTCTTCAAAACACAAGTTGCCCCTAAATCAAGACGATGATAATCTGGGGCTCTGTAACCATTTCTCTCTGTATAATATACTACTTCTTTGCCATCTATTTGGTATTTTCCACTTGGATAAGTAACTGCATTTCCTGTATAATATACAAAGGCAGCCGATAAGTTCCATTTTTCATTCAAACTATACATAGCTACAAACGAAATGTCATGGGTTCTATCCTGAACAGCATCATACCATTTATTATTATTGATCCCGTCAATCTTTTTTTCAGATTTAGACAAAGTATAGCTAACCCATCCGGAGAATCTTCCGACACGTTTCTTCAACATTAATTCAATTCCATATGCCCGACCCTTACCAAATAACAGCTCGGTTTCGACATCATCATTCGTAAATGTCAGTGCATTATCTTTAAAATCTATCTGATTCCTCATATCTTTATAGTACACCTCGGCACTGAACTCAAAAAGGTTATTGGCAAAATTACGGAAATACCCCAATGTCAATTGATCCGCAATCTGAGGTTTTATATTATTTGAAGTAGGTACCCATCGGTCAAAAGGCGAAGCAAATGTAGGATTAGAAAGCAAGTGCATACTTTGAGTAGTGCGTGCATAAGCTGCTTTTATAGAAGATACCTCATTCAAACGATATGCCATAGAAAGACGTGGCTCTAAGTTGAAATATGTTTTCACAAACTCGCCCGACTTATAAGATACAGTATCAATTACCTCGTGGTTTTCATTCAGGTTATAGAAATCTCCTGCACCAAGAACCGAAAATGCAGACAATCTCAACCCGTACATTATTTCGAGACGATCGGTTGCTTTCACCGTATTCGAAGCATACAATCCATTTTCCCATGAATATTTATTTTTGAGATGTTTAGAGACACCTTTATCTTCTGCAACATCGAACTTTCCGGGAGCCATATCATGATAAGTCGAATGTACTCCGAATTTCCATGAAGAGACGTTATTCTGCGTAAAAGTAAACTCCTGTTTCAAAGCATAGTCATTTATAATAGATGATATATGCAAATCTTGATTCATGTCTACTGCCACATTATATGAGTACCTATTATATATTAACGCTGTAGAAGAAGTCCATTTATGTCCCATCAGTCTGGTCCATTTAAGAGTCCCCACAGTGTTCCCCCAATCGGTGTCTACCACATCAGTTATCCCCAGTTTGTCCATACCTGAATATGCGGTAAAAGTCAAACGATCTTTATCCGTTAGGTTAAAGTTTAATTTCATATTCAAGTCATAAAAATACAATGTAGTATTTTTAACATCCTCCGATCCAAATGCACGAGCTATTACATCGGCATAAGTACGTCTTCCTCCTATAATGAAACTGGATTTACCTTTCTTAATAGGACCTTCCACGTTTAATTTCGAAGATATAAGACCTAAACCTCCATTTACGTGATAGTCCTGATTATCTCCGTCACGCATTTGCACATCAAGAATCGAAGACAAACGCTCACCGTATTGTGAAGGCAAAGCCCCTTTATACAAAGTTACATCCCGAACCATATCTGAATTGAAAGTCGAGAAGAACCCCATCAAGTGTGAAGCGTTATATATGCCGACATTATCGAGTAAAACAAGATTCTGATCGGCACTACCTCCCCGAACATAAAATCCGGTTCCGCCTTCCCCTGCCGATTTAACACCGGGCATCAATTGAATCGCCTTCACAACATCACGTTCCCCAAATAAAACAGGAAGCTGATTTATTTCTTGGATACTCATCTTTTCGACACCCGTTTGTACTCCGGCAACATTTTCATCTGCTCGCCTCGAAGATACAACGACCTCATTCAAATCAATAGAAGATGATTTAAGTGATACATTCTCAACAATATCCTTATTCAAGGATATCTTTAATTTTTTATCCTCATAGCCGACATATTTCACGACTAAAGTATATTCCCCCTTTGATAAAGTAATTTTGTACTCTCCATCCTGATTAGTAAAAACCCCGGTAGATAATTTCTCAGTTACAGCTACCGGCACTCCTATTAAAGGCTCTTTTGTCCTTTCATCTGTAATTTTTCCTCGTACAGTATAGTTTTGTGCCACTGCCAACAAAGGCAAGAAAAACAATAGCGTAACCCCAAAACTCAACCTTAAAATTTTAGTCATTATAGTATTTAAATTAGATGTTGTCTATTTTATATTATCTCGCAAACCATAAAAATATTAAGTAATTATAAAGAATTTTATATCCTGCTTTGATTACATCAACTCTACTTTTTATTTAACCGGCAACGAATAACTCTACGAACTTAAAAATGCATTCTTTAACAATAAAATAATTCTAAATTCTGTCTTTTTGATTATAAATATAATCAAGGACACAAATGTATGCTTCTTCTTGTTTTTCTGCCGCAAAGATATGAGCCCTATATGCAATACAAACACTCAATAAGTTTTTTTAACTCTTAATAAATAAGTAACTCAATGAAAATATATTCAATATATATTAAACCTATTCTTTATAATTTTCTATACAATTTTATTTAAGCACAAAAGAATAATAAATAACCACAATAGTAAAGGAATTAATGACGAACTACACATTTAACAGGATAAACTGCAACATTTGATACGTCATAAATAAGGAATCCGTACAATGAATTGATTTTTTGTTTTCATAATCTCTATTTTTTTATCATAAAGCGAATATTGTTTTTGGACGTTACTCAGCCCATGCCCACTCTTTTCAACATTCAAACGGGGTTGAAGATTATTAATCACTTCTATATTATCCGCAAATATATTCACATCTACAATTAATGGGTGTTCTACAGAAGCCACATTATGCTTAATTGCATTCTCTATCAATAGCTGTATACTAACAGGAATTATCTGTTTCTGTATTTCTGTATTTCCGTTTATATTAATTTTTAAAGCACCTTCGAACCTGATCTGAAGTAAGTAAATATAGGATTGAAGAAATAAGACCTCCTCTCCCACCATTACACTGAGCCGCGTATTAGTAGACAAAAAGTACCTATATATATTCGATAATTTCTTAGTATATATATTAGCTCTTTGAGGATCTTCGAATATCAACGAAGACAAGACATTGAGACTATTGAATAAAAAATGTGGATTAACCTGAGTCTTTAGAGTCGCATATAAATACTCTACACGCTCTTTCTCTATAATTGCAATATGTTGCTGAGATTCTAAATGGCGTTGATTATAAAAAAACAGTTCTAATATTAAAATTAGAAAAGAGTTGCCTAATACCAATATAATGATGGATGGAAGAGTCGGATAAAATGGCTTGTCAAAAAACAAACTGCCAAGTACATAGTTAATCGAAAAAGAATATAGGGATGCGAATACGAAAGATACAAACAACTCAAAAAGAACACGTATGTATAGAATATCTTTATATTTAAAGTATTTGTTAGAGGTATGAACGATCAATAAGCTCACAAATGACATTAGCATTACAAAAGGCAAATCGTAAAGAAGTCCTCTATAAAAATCCCCACCATTCAACCCGGTCATAACATAAAAGATCCACTCAAACAAAAATTCAAAAAGAGCGATAAGCACAATAAAGAGTATAATATTACTCTTCCTACTTCCTCCCATAACTACTCTGTTTTTATTATTCAACATCATCAACCCACTTCAAAAAATCGGTAACCCGTACCCTGCTGACTAAAACTTCGTGAGGGCACTCCGGTTGAAAAGAAAGTTTAAGACGGCTATTAAAAAACTTCGAAATATTTCTGATTGCCTTTATATTGGTTATACAATTGCGCGAGACTCTAAAAAATATAGATTTCCCCAGAAGTTTATCCAATTCATCCAACGTATAATCAATAATATAGCGTTTATTATCAAATGAATGAAGGAATACGGCTTTATCCTCGCTATAAAAGAAAGCAATATCGTTAGCCTCAATATAAAAATACGAATCGCCCTTATGAATCAAAAAGCGACTCTTTACCTTTTGCGTTATTATTTCGCCCAACTGTTTATAATCAAAAGATGCTTGTTTCGATTGATAAAACTGCTCATATTTTATCAAAGCACTTGTCAGGTCATTCTCTTCGATAGGTTTCAATAAATAATCGATACTATTTAATTTGAAAGCTTGCACCGCATGCTCATCATAAGCTGTAGTAAAAATAACAGGTGTATTTATCGAAATATGGTTGAATATCTCGAAGCAGTCTCCATCTGCCAATCGTATATCGAGCATAATAAGATCTACCATATTGTTTTTAAGGAAAGCAACAGTTTGCCCGACAGTCTCTGCACGTTCGGCAAGAACATATTCAGGACGCAGTTGAGTAATCATACGCTTCAACTCCTCATACGCCAATCGCTCGTCTTCTACAATCAGATACTTTATCTGCTGATGAATTTGCATAATATTTTAGGAAAATAGAGTTTATTGTCAAAGGTATAACATTATTGATATTTTTTTTCCATAAAAATTTTATTTCAGACAGACTTCAATATTCTGCTGATAAATTTTAGAAAATAGAACCCTGTATTAAAATTTTGATGCACATTTCTATTTTTTTTATACTTTTAAGTTCGATTTCGAACTATTTTTCATTGCTTATAATATACCGGAATACCAATAAACAAAACATGAAAACATCAATTTTAAAGGCTTTATTTATTTCTGCCCTTCTTTTTACAACAGTGGTGCTGCAAGCACAAAACCGCGATTGGGCAAATATCAACCGTTATAAAACCAATAACAAAGAACTTGTGGAAGCTAAAAAGCAAATCGAAACAGTATTTATCGGAAACTCCATTACCGAAGGTTGGGTAACTCTTGATCCTGTTTTTTTCACGAACAACAATTATGAGGGAAGAGGCATCAGCGGACAAATAAGTGCCCAAATGCTACTCAGAATGAGAGAAGATGTAATTAAACTAAAACCACGCGTAGTTGTTATAAATGCAGGTACAAATGATATCGCAGAAAATGCCAACGTATATGATCCCGAAATTACATTAGGGAATATAATATCAATGGTTCAATTGGCACAAGCCAATAACATCAAAGTTGTTCTGGGATCAGTGCTTCCGACCAACCATTTTCGTTGGAATCCCAATATTGAAGATGTAGCCGTTAAAGTAATAGACCTGAATAACAAAATTAAAAATTATGCTGATAGCAATAACATTCCCTACATCGATTATCACGCAGCACTCAAAGATAAAGACAATGGTCTTGACGCAAAATACGGAGAAGATGGCGTGCATCCCAACATAGAGGGATATCATATTATGGAACCTTTGGCTAAAGAAGCTATCGACAAAGCATTACAGCAATAAGTAAGCTACAATGCAATATATTGCCTGAGCATAGCCAGATAAGGTTATGCTCTTTTTTATTTCAACATCTTCAAACTGACATTTTGACACAAAACAAGCTATGGCAAATAATTTGCAGACTGATTAATAAACAAAACATAAACGAAATAAAGAAAGGAGATATAATATATGAATTTCAATAACTTTACTATTAAATCTCAAGAAACTTTACAAAAAGCAATTGAGATCGTCAGGGAGAGAAATCAACAATCAGTAGAAACTACTCATCTACTGTTATCGGCCATTTTAACAGGTGATAATATTGTCAATTTTCTCTTTCAAAAACAAGGAGTAAATCCTCAAAACTTAAGTATTCTTCTCGAAAGACAAATAGACTCTTATCCCAAAGTAATGGGAGGAGAACCTTATTTGAGCAGAGAAAGTAATGCAGCATTACAAAAAGCAACTGATCTGGCTAAAAAAATGGACGATCAGTATGTATCCATTGAACATATCTTATTGGGAATACTAGCTGAAAAAAGCACAGCTTCTCAAATTATGAAAGATGCAGGTATTACTGAAAATGGACTGAAACATGCGATTACCGAACTTCGCAAAGGAAGCAAGGTAGACAGTCAATCAGCAGAAGACACTTATCAGTCGCTCGAAAAGTTTGCTATCAATCTGACACAAAGAGCTAGAGATGGCAAATTAGATCCGGTAATAGGTCGTGACGAAGAAATCCGCCGCGTATTACAAATATTGAGCCGCCGTACCAAAAATAACCCTATACTTATAGGGGAACCCGGTACTGGTAAAACAGCCATTGCCGAAGGATTAGCTTACCGGATTGTTCGTGGGGATGTACCCGAAAACCTCAAAAGCAAGCAAATCTATTCGCTGGATATGGGCGCCCTGATTGCCGGCGCAAAATACAAAGGCGAATTTGAAGAACGCCTTAAGTCAGTCGTAAACGAAGTAACCAAAGCTGAAGGCGAAATCATCCTTTTCATCGACGAAATACATACTTTGGTAGGAGCTGGAAAAGGCGAAGGAGCCATGGATGCTGCCAATATATTAAAACCGGCTCTTGCACGTGGTGAACTCCGTTCGATTGGTGCTACTACTTTAGATGAGTATCAAAAGTACTTCGAAAAAGATAAAGCTCTCGAACGCCGTTTCCAGATTGTAATGGTGGACGAACCGAGTGAACTGGACACAATTTCAATTCTCAGAGGCTTGAAAGAAAAGTACGAAAACCATCATCAGGTACGCATCAAAGACGAAGCTATAATTTCGGCAGTTCAGCTTTCGAGCCGCTATATTACCGATCGTTTCCTTCCGGACAAGGCAATAGATTTGATGGACGAAGCAGCTGCAAAACTTCGTATGGAGGTAGATTCTGTTCCTGAGGAATTGGATGAAAAGAGCCGCCGTATCAAACAATTGGAAATCGAACGTGAGGCTATTAAGCGTGAGAACGATAAAAATAAAGAAGCTGAATTAAGCAAAGAAATCAGTAACCTAAAAGAAGAAGAAAAAGACCTCAAGGCTAAATGGCAATCAGAAAAAACTGTCATCAATAAAATTCAGCAAAACAAAATTGAAATTGAAGATGCTAAATTTCAGGCAGACAAAGCCGAACGTGAAGGCGATTACGGAAAAGTTGCAGAACTTCGCTATGGTAAAATAAAAGAACTCGAAGCCGAGATAGTCAAATTACAGGCTCAATTGCATGACATGCAAGGTAGCACTGCCATGGTAAAAGAAGAAGTCGACGCCTTTGACATTGCCGATGTAGTATCTCGATGGACAGGTATTCCCGTAAATAAAATGCTTCAAAGCGAACGCGAAAAACTACTCAACTTAGAAGATGAGCTCCATGAGCGCGTAGTAGGTCAGGACGAAGCTATTATAGGAATCTCGAATGCTATTCGTCGAAGTAGAGCAGGTCTGCAAGACCCTAAACGCCCTATCGGATCATTTATATTCTTGGGAACAACCGGAGTGGGTAAAACCGAATTAGCAAAAGCTTTAGCTGAGTTTCTGTTTGACGACGAGAATATGATGACCCGTATCGACATGAGCGAATACCAGGAAAAGTTCAGTGCAACCCGCCTTATCGGAGCACCTCCCGGATATGTAGGTTATGACGAAGGTGGACAGTTAACAGAAGCCATTCGCCGCAAACCCTATTCAGTTGTACTGTTTGACGAGATAGAAAAAGCACACCCCGATGTATTCAATATCTTGTTACAAGTACTTGATGATGGTCGTCTGACCGACAATAAAGGTCGTGTAGTCAATTTCAAAAATACGATTATCATAATGACTTCAAATATGGGATCAGGACTGATCAGAGAAAATTTTGCAACCATAACTCCCGAAAATCATGACGAAGTTATAGAAACAACAAAAAAAGAAGTCCTAAACATGTTAAAATCGAATATTCGTCCGGAATTTTTGAATCGCATTGATGAAATAATTATGTTCCAACCATTAACAGAGAAAGATATTGAAAAAGTTGTGAAGATTCAATTAGAAGGTCTTGTTAAACTACTTCGAGGAAACGGTGTAAGACTTGAGTTTTCGGACGAAGCTGTATCATGGATTGCTCATAAAGGATACGATCCTGAGTTCGGAGCCCGTCCTGTGAAGCGTGTAATACAACGTCAGGTGCTTGACACGTTATCAAAACGCTTATTAGCTCAATCCGTAGACAAATCAAACCCTATCACTGTAGACGTAAAAGATGGTGAATTAGAGTTCAGAAACTAAATCATAATCGGAGTTAAAAGAGCCTCTGCTTCTCTTGAACAAAGAAAAAGCAGAGGCTCTTTATTTATATCTAAACATTATACCTTTCCCGTAACTTGTCTTAATACTGGTACTTTAGCCATTATCCACAAAATACACAATGAAACCGATAAACATAAAGCTGTTGTAATAAATATACCTATATAGGGGTTTATAAAACTATACGAAATGCCCAACCTGTCTAAAAACCAAAGAATAAATATATGTATCAAATAAATTCCAAATGAATATTGAGAAATGATCCGCAATATTTTAAAATCCTGATTAAAAAATGCCCAATGTTTTGCAAATACAAAAATAGATACGGTCATTAAGACTACATTTGGAGCTAAAAACTCATACAATACAGGAGTAAAATAACCGTTGGACGCTCGCAGATAAAATGTACCTAAAACTGTAATAGACAGACCCAATAGAAATAAATATATACAAATAGGTAATATGTACTTTTGAACCGAAATATCTTTTATGTACAAGAAGTACCCAAGCACTAAATAGCCTATAAAACCGGCAAAAGAAGAGACTGTATAATATAAATTACTATTCTTGTCAAAGAAAAACAAAGAAATTCCCCATAATAATATAAAATATAAGAAGTCTTTCACCGATGCCTTTTGCACCCATTTATTTAATATAGGGATAAAAAGATACAAACCGATTAAAATATAAATATACCATAGATGTAACGCCGCACCATTAAACCAATGATCTTTAACCATATTCAAAAAAACAGGTAGCTCGAAAGGATGCCCAACTCCATAATACAACTTTAGCTGATAAACACTATACAGAGAATTCCAAAAAATAAATGGAATCAAAACACGAATCATTCTTTTTTGAAGAAAGGACTTAGTATGTATTTCTTTATTGGCTGATAATAAAAAGGAACCTGTTATGAGAACAAACAAAGGAACGGAGAATCGTGATAATCCATTCATCAAATTACCAATATTCCAGTAAATATTATTGGTATCAAAGGCAACTAAATTCATTGTTACATGAATAACTATCACCCCAATAGTGGCTAAAGCCCTTAAATTATTGCACCAATATACTATTTTAGAATTCTCACTCATAAAAGACAAGTCTAATGTTTTTCCGCAGATGCGGACTTAAAGTATTCAGTAGAAAAGATACTTTAAGATAAAAATACCAGAATAGACTTCAAATGTAGTAAATAATAGCTCTAAAAAGAAGAATAGGTTAATAATTAACTAAAATCCGACGGATTTAAATGTTAATTTAAAAAAATCCCTAAAATAGGCAAACTACATCCTTACCAATGAGAATGTAAGTTTGCCACATAATCAAAATTATAGAATTAATCTTTCTGATGAGACGAGCGGCCCAAGTAATAAAAAGCTATTAAAGAGCTAATCTGCAAAGCGGCAATAAGAAGCATTCCTCTACGCCGTCTATTCTCTCTCTTTAGTTTTCTTAATTCCTCCAGAGTTTGCTTTTCAATAAGATTATCATTTTTGTCAGCCATAGTAAGTAATATTATAGAGTTATAAAATGAAACAGTTTATATAGATACAACAATCCAAAACCATTGATAGTTCATCTTATTATCAAGTGACAAAAAGATATTTCTTATCATGCAATTTTCGTATAGAAAAACATCTTTTAATGATATAAGAATAAATTCATGCATCAAGACAAAACCAACACACTAATCACTTATATATAAGAAAATTACATTATTACTATTGAATGATATAATACTATACTTCATGCTACAACAACAACAAATATAGATTAATAGATTACAATAATTAATAAGCAAATCAATAGAATATAATGGATGAAATAATATATATCAGAAGATAGAGTATAAAAACATCAAATATACCGATGAAATCGAAAAATTAAGACCATAAAAGATGTTTTACAAGAAAAAAATAAATATAACATGAAGCCGTCGAATAAACCATTTAACACATTAAAAAACAACAAATTAAACACATCTTAATTCATAAAATCCATTCAAATCATAAAAAAAACAGTATACCCCTTTTCATCGAAATAGAAAATGAACCATAAATGGATTAATCAAAAAGAAAATATATCAACATATGCATTAAAAATAAGATTAAAGTTCAAGATGAGATCAGAAAACAAATAGTAAGTATCTACCAATAAGATGTATAAAACAGTAATTGAAGCCTGTAAATAAGCCAATATAATTGATTTCAACGAGGAATTTTAACAATTACATGTAATTAGTAGTGATTATTTTTTAGCAAAACCACATATGCAGCATAAATAACTCATTATAAATATTAATACATAAATATATAAAAGTATAGTTTCAAGATAGCTTACGATGAAAAGGGATAAATACAAAAGGAGAAAACGAAAAGCACCCAAACAGCTAATAATCAAATAATTGATTTTTTTTTCAATTTTGATATATGTAAATAAATAATGACAAAAATACCTTGACACTCATAGAACTTTGCATATATTTGTCATATTATCACAAAATAGAGAGTATGGATATAATTACGCTAGACAATCAGAATCTGGAAGAAGAGCATCTCTGTTGTGCTATAGACAGCAAGGCCACTAATACAGGCGTAACAGCAAAAAAGTCATGGCTTAAGGAAAGAATTAAAGAGGGGTTAAAGTTTAAAAAATTAAACGCCAGAGGTAAAGTCTTTATTGAGTATATTCCCGCTGAAATGGGATGGATGCCTGTTGATGCCAAAGGATATATGCTAATAAACTGTCATTGGGTATCAGGCAGCTACAAAGGAAATGGTTATGGCTCGGAATTGCTTCGAGAATGCGAAAATGAAGCAAAAAGCTTAGGGATGCTAGGTATTATTGTTGTAACTGCAAATAAAAAAAAGCCTTTTTTATCAGATAAATCATTCTATTTAAAATCTGGTTATGAGATTATTGACTCAGCCCCACCCTACTTTGAACTACTGGTTAAACGCTTCGACAGTAAAGCAGAATTACCGAAGTTTACTCAATCTGCGAAAGAAGGCTTTCCTGAAGAGGTAAAAGGAGTAGATATATTCTACACCGCACAATGCCCTTTTACTACACCATACATAGAGCTGCTAAAACCAACTATAATAACTTCGGATATTCCGATACGGATTCACCAAATAAAATCAAAAGAGGAGGCTCAATCTCATTTTTGTCCTGTAACAACCTATAGTGTATTTATTGATGGAAAGTTCTACACTCAAGAAATTCTTACATCAAAAAAATTAGAACAGCTAATATCTAAATTATAAAAAAGATCTCTGCACTTTTTTTATGCAGAGATCCTTTATATATAATAAAACCCGCAATTAAATTACACCTTGAGCAATGGTAGCTCTTGCAACCTTCATAAATCCGGCAATATTCGCCCCTTTTACATAATTAACATAACCATCCGGCTCCGTTCCATGCTTTACGCATTGATCATGAATACTATACATTATTTGGTGAAGTTTTTGATCTACTTCTTCTGCCGTCCATTGATAGTGCATGGCATTTTGAGTCATCTCCAAGCCTGATGTTGCAACTCCCCCTGCATTTACAGCCTTACCGGGTGCAAACAAAATCTTATTTTCTACAAATAGTTTAATGGCCTCTTCGGTACATCCCATATTCGATATTTCGGCTACACACTGTACTCCATTTGCCAGAAGTTGTTTAGCATCCTCTTCACCCAATTCATTTTGAGTAGCACATGTAAGAGCAATATCAACTTTTTGCTCCCAAGGGCGTTTTCCTTCATAAAATTTAGCCTCGGGAAAAGCCTTTGCATAAGGCGATACTATATCCTCTCCGGTATAGCGTAATTCGAGCATATAATCTATTTTTTCGGAAGAAAGACCCTTTGGATCATGAATATATCCATCAGGACCCGAAATAGTAACTACTTTAGCTCCCAATTCGGTAGCCTTCAAAGCTGCTCCCCATGCAACATTACCAAAACCCGATATAGCAACGGTTTTTCCGGCAATGGTATCTCCTTTTGTAGCAAGCATTTCTTTTACAAAATAAAGCCCGCCAAATCCGGTAGCCTCAGGTCGTATAAGTGAGCCTCCATATTCGAGCCCTTTCCCTGTAAAAGATCCCGTATTTTCACGTGCCAACTTCTTATACATACCATATAAATAACCAATTTCGCGAGCACCAACACCTATATCTCCGGCAGGGACATCAGTATTAGGACCAATGTTACGCCACAATTCCAGCATAAAAGACTGGCAAAAACGCATCACTTCTCCGTCGGATTTCCCTTTACAGTTAAAATCAGAACCTCCTTTGGCTCCACCCATCGGCAGAGTTGTCAAAGCATTTTTAAAAGTCTGCTCAAAACCCAGAAATTTCATTATAGAAAGATTTACGGAAGGGTGAAAACGTAAACCTCCTTTATAAGGCCCTATTGCATTATTGAACTGAACCCTATAACCGGTATTCACATGGATATTCCCTTTATCATCCACCCATGGAACCTTAAACATCAATACACGGTCGGGTTCAACAAGTCGCTCTATTATCTGAGCCTTCTCGAACTGAGGGTGTTGTTCATAAACATCTTTTATAGAGATCAATACTTCTCTTACAGCTTGTAGATACTCTGCTTCACCCGGATGCTTTGCTTCCAGCGATGACAAAATGTTGTTAATATCCATATTACACCAATTTTTTAAGTCTTTTTTCTATTCCAAATATACAAATAAAGAAAATAAAGTATCATTATATCAATACAAAAAAAAGCTTGGTTTTAAAGAAAAAATACATTGAGCACAACCGCTTCTGCCATAGATGCAAATTACTGCTATTCACTAAAAATAAAAGAGAGATACTCCTCTTAGAAATACCTCTCTTTTATTATATCGTAAACTGGTCTTTACAGAATATTTTTTTTAGGCGTAGTAGCTACAAAATCCTTCAAATAGAAAGGTTCAAAATAAGCTATATCAACAAATTGTTTATTATCAAAAGCCACCTCCGAAAGACGAACCATATATTTTGCCGATGGATAAACATCTTGGAGGAAACAAGCATTGTCGTTGACAATAGTTCCCTTGCACTTATCAGCACCATTTCCGAAGAATAATACTTTCGACTTCAACAGGTACTCCTTATATGAATCTGCATCTACAATATCTGCTGCAATATCCCTTACAACATTGAGATCTTTATCATATAAAGCAGCATATACCTCCATTCGGCGGGCATCTATCATAGGACATAAAAGTGTATCGGTGCTAACCTCTTGCGTTTCGAGCACTTTTTTAGCTATCACCAAAGGTGTTTTTATGGCAATAAGAGGTATACTTAAGCCATAGCATATACCTTTTGCCTCTGATATACCAATTCTCAATCCGGTATATGATCCGGGACCACAACTAACAGCAACAGCATCCAATGCATATCCCTTACCTCTTATCTCTGCCAAAGCCTCCGCAACAAACACACCTAATAAACTCGCATGTGAAGGGCCATCGGTACTCTCACGCTCAAATATTATTTTTCCATTTGTCGAAACTGCAACCGAACATACAGGTGTCGCAGTTTCTATATTTAAAATACACGACATATATCTATTATATTTTTGAAGAGACAAAGTTAAGATTTTCTCAACACATTAAGAATGAAATAAAATCAAAAAGAGGAATGAAAACTTTTTCACTGAATATAAAACATTATACAGTAAAAATTAATATATTTGTTAGCAGAAAAAAATATAATGAGAAGTGACCACCTATATAAGCATGTAATGCATTTGCAAGAATCATTCTTTAGATTGAGTTACTCTCTTATTATTTTATAATATACCCTCGGAAATTTTATTTTTCGAGGTTTTTTTTGGCATAAACAACGATAAGTATTGTAACATGGAAAATAAAAGTTTGGTTTCGATTACCGATTATACAAAGGACGATATAATCAGGATACTTCAATTAGCTGAAAAATTTGACCAAAACCCCAATCGTCGTCTTTTGGAAGGGAAAGTATGTGCTACACTTTTTTTTGAACCATCAACCCGCACACGCTTAAGTTTCGAAACTGCAGTACATCGATTAGGCGGACGTATTATTGGGTTTTCTGATGCTTCGACAACCAGTTCAACTAAAGGCGAAACACTGAAAGATACTATTGCAATGGTAAATAATTATGCAAATCTTATCATTATGCGCCATCACCTCGAAGGAGCGGCACGGTATGCCTCAGAACTATCGACTGTTCCGGTCATCAATGCCGGAGATGGAGCTAATCAGCACCCCACACAAACGATGCTCGATATGTATTCGGTATATAAAACGCAAGGTACTCTCGAAAACCAAACCATAACGATTGTAGGAGATCTTAAATATGGAAGAACGGTACATTCTCTTATTATCGGAATGTCACATTTCAATCCTACTTTTCGCTTTATTGCTCCCGAAGAATTAAAATTACCCGATTCTTACAAACGCTTTTGCGATGAACATCATATTAAATACGAAGAATCTTCGGATTTCTCGGAAGATATACTTAACGAATCCGATATTCTATACATGACACGTGTACAGCGGGAACGTTTTACTGATTTGATGGAGTACGAGAAAGTAAAAAATGTATACATACTCCGCAAAGATATGCTCGAAAATACGCGCGACAACCTGAGAATTTTACATCCTCTGCCTCGTGTGAACGAGATACAACAGGATGTAGATGACAGTCCTAAGGCATACTATTTTGAGCAAGCCCGCAATGGAGTTTTTGCACGTCAGGCAGTTATATGCGACAGTTTAGGCATTAATGTTCAATAAATAAAAAGAAGAAAAGATGAGCGAAAAAAGAAAAGAACTTCAGGTAGCGGCACTTTGCAACGGAACAGCTATCGACCATATACCTTCCAATCAAGTTTTCAAGGTATTATCACTACTTAATCTGGGTGATCTAAAAAATCCGGTTACAATAGGAAATAATCTCGAAAGCAAAAAAATGGGAACCAAGGGTATCATTAAAATTTCAGATAAATTTTTTGAAGAAGAAGAAATTAACCGTATTGCACTAATCGCTCCCAACGTAGTATTAAATATCATCAAAGATTATCAGGTAGTCGAAAAAAAGAGAATAAGCCTACCACAAACTATTTTAGGCATAGTAAAATGTAACAATCCCAAATGTATAACCAATAATGAACCAATGTTGACAAGATTCGAGGTATTAGACAATAATAAAGTAGTACTAAATTGTCATTATTGCGATATAAAAATACAAAAAGAGGAGATTATCTTAAAATAAAATACGACACATGTATTTCATCACTCACAAAAGCACAAAACAACTGATAATTAGATTATTAAAATAAGATATTAAAGTTTTTTTTCTTGATTAAACATATATAAAGCAACCATATTACAGATAAATATACAAAGAGTCTTAATAGCACCAATTAAGATTTTAAAGACTTTTTGTTTCAACCTCAAAAAGAAATTGCATACCTTTGTATAAATGAACTCAGTGACATACTAGACATACTATTTACACAGACCTATTAAGTAAATAATCTCAGGTTTAATTCGTAACCTCACAAAGATTAGTAGACTGTATATAAAAATGACATTTTGCAGCATATATTAATATAAGAATCAATTTATATTGAATCATATAATATATATTTGCTAAAAGCTCTTGTATTAAAGTCCTTGGGTATAATTTTATATAGATTAAGATGCCTGCTTCAAAAAGATTATTTAATATATTACCGCCTTTTATTCAACGAATATATCATTCAAGAAAGAATAAAATAAAAATTGCCGGATGGGTAAGAAAAGGCAAACCCGTACCTGCACCTCATGCTGTAAAACAAGAACTTGTTGCACGTTATGCAAAGAAGCATAATATATCGACACTTGTAGAATCGGGAACTTATCTAGGGGACATGATATGGGCTCAACAAGATAATTTCGAGAAAATTTACACCATTGAATTAAGCAAATTTTTACAAGAAGCAGCAAAGCATCGCTTTCGAAAAAGCAATCATATCGAATTCATTCATGGCGATAGTGGCAAATTAATGTCTACTTTAATAAAAGACTTACCCGAAAAATCACTATTTTGGCTCGACGGACATTATTCAGGTGGTATTACTGCCAGAGGGGATAAAGATTGTCCCATAACTGAAGAGGTAAAAGCCATCCTTTCATCTGACATTGAACATGTACTACTGATTGATGATGCCCGCTATTTTATAGGCGAAAGAGATTATCCGACAATCAATGGATTATCAGCATATATAATCAGTATATATCCCAAAAGTATAATCACCATAGAAAGTGATTGCATAATAGTCGAACTTCAAAAGTAAAACGAAATAATATGTATAAGCTTTGCGTAGTTCTGTTTACCATATCTACTATTTGTATTTTCATAAATATGATTCTTATATTTAGGGATATACATAATGTATACCACTATGCAAGAGCATGTACGTTTATTTTGCTATCCGCATCATCTTATTACCTGATGAAATACTACAAGTCGAAGAAAAAGTAAAGTTTCCACAAATCATAATAAGAGTTCCAACATTACTCTAAAACAAACTGCTCCAATTTTGTATATTTGCCTATCTGTAATTATCTGAAACAGGCAAAATATGCAAGAACTATTTACAACATTTTCTAACGACAAAGTATATTTCGATCAGGAAAGTATTATTATACATTTCAATGGACATCGCAATGTAGTAAGCACTTGTAATCACAATGGAGGATACAGGGAAGATATCGAATATATCTATAACAACAGCTGTGGAAAAAAAATAGAGGCGGGAGATATCGTCCGAATGAAAGGCAACAACATGCAGGAGCATTACCTAGATCTCACTGTAGAATTGGGGCTACCCGCTAACACAACAACCGGAATGTCTACTGCCGCTCTTATGGAAAATATGTCAGTAGTGAGCAAATCAAGAGAATCGATAAACGTAACTGCCATAGTTACTGCCGGGATAGACATTAACGGCGGACGCGCAGGAGATCCTGCCCAATTTAATGAATTCACAAACGAGCCTCTGGACATTCGGCCGGGAACAATTAATATATTCCTACTTATTGATGCTAAGCTGGACGCAGGAACCCTCACCCGGTCACTCATAACAGCTACCGAGGCAAAAAGTGCAGCACTTGAGGAGTTAATGGCAAACAGTTTATATTCGGAAGGTTTAGCGACCGGTTCGGGAACAGATAATATAATAGCAGTAGGTAATCTTGAATCTCCGACACAACTATACAACGCCGGTAAACATTGTATTTTAGGTGAGCTTATAGGATGGACTGTAAAAAAGGCTGTACAGGAAGCTTTAGAAAAACAATCGGGTATGAATACTTTACGACAAGCATCCATTCTTTGGCAAAACAAACGATATGGAATCACTGCTGAAAAAATCCATCAATGTTATCAACTCTTAGCAGGCAATCAAGAAACGACTTTAGAGACTCTCTTTCCACAAATAAATAAAATTACATCCTGCAACAAGCTAACGGGACAAATAGCCGCTATAATTCACCTGATTGATCAAAACAGATGGAGGCTAATTGCAGATAACACTTTAAAGGAAATAGCTTTGAAATACTTGAATCTAGCAAGAATAGACTATGATCTGCCCAAAATCAATGATATCAATGCTAATAATAATTCAAAACCATTTTATAAGCAAATAATCCGTATGATAAATGAAACTTTGGCGGAAATCGTCTATAGGAATAGAAAAAGGAACTAACATAAGCTAGTTCCTTTTTCTTTTGAGCCTCTTGTCGGATTCGAACCAACGACCCCGAGATTACAAATCACGTGCTCTGGCCAACTGAGCTAAAGAGGCAGGTGGGTAAACTTACTATATCGCGTCGCTCAACCGACTACCCTTGCTGCGATCAAACCCTGGGGGATTTATCAGGAGCTGACCGTATAGGGCTTACCCGGGCACAAAGGTAGGTATTTTTTTTACATTCCAAAATGCTAAACGCACTTTTTCCTTTGATTTCATTTTAGTATCTTTGTTGATAGGAACCGGTAGATGGAATAATTATTTTAAAAGCAATTAGTTATAATTCTAAAAAAACTTTTCCTAGACCAGTATTTTTTTTGAATTTAATTTAAAACTTAGACAAAAACGATGAATGTAGTCGACAGATTTATCAAATATGTGAAATTTGACACCGAATCAAATACAACTACGGGAACTACTCCCAGTACTCCGGGGCAATTAATATTAGCTCAAGAACTAAAAAAAGAACTTGACGAAATAGGACTACAAGATATATCGCTCGATAGTAACGGATACTTGATGGCGACCTTACCTTCAAATACGAATAAACAAGTGCCAACAATCGGATTTGTCGCACACATGGACACAAGCCCCGATTTGACCGGGGAAAATGTGAATCCACGCATTGTAAAATCATACGACGGGAAAGATATCATACTTAATAAAGATCTTAATGTAATACTCTCGCCAAATGATTTTCCTGAATTATTAAAATTCAGAGATCAAGATATTATTGTAACAGACGGTACTACTTTATTGGGTGCAGATGACAAAGCCGGTATTGCTGAAATTATCACAGCAATGAAATATCTGAAAGATCATCCGGAAATAGAGCATGGTAAAATACGTATATGCTTCACTCCGGATGAAGAGATAGGTCAAGGTGCCGATCATTTTGATGTAGAAAAGTTTGGAGCTGAATGGGCTTACACTATGGATGGCGGAGAATTGGGCGAACTGGAATACGAGAACTTTAATGCTGCCGGTGTAAAAATTTCGATTCAAGGACGCAGTGTACACCCGGGATCTGCAAAGGACAAGATGATTAACGCTCTTGTCGTAGCTAACAAACTGGTAACACTCATACCTGCGAGCGAAAGACCTGAGCACACATCTCATTACGAAGGTTTTTTCCACCTTATGGGCATGTCCGGATCTGTTGATGCTGCTTCCATATCATTCATTATCCGAGATCATGACAGGACATTATTTGAAAACAGAAAGCAAATAATGAGAGATGCCGTTGAATACTTACAAAAATTATATCCAAACAGTACTATTACACTTGAGATAAAAGATCAGTACTATAATATGCGTGAAAAGGTGCAACCTGTAATAAAAATTGTAGATTATGCCTTTAATGCCATGCAAGAATTGGGTATAACCCCTCTGGTAAAACCTATCAGAGGAGGAACAGATGGTGCACGACTTTCGTTTATGGGACTACCCTGCCCTAATATTTTTGCAGGCGGACTAAATTTCCATGGACGTTACGAATATGTACCTATCCCATCTTTAGAAAAAGCAGTAAAAGTAATTGTTAAGATTGCCGAACTAGTAGCTAAAGATTACAAATAAAAAAGACAAAAAAGCTCTAACGCTTTAAAACAAAAAAATATGAGAAAACGATTAACTATAGCTCTAGTTGCACACGATCATCGCAAAGCCGATATGGTTGACTGGTGTTACTACAATTCAGATTTCCTATCAAGACATCATTTGGTATGTACAGGTACAACAGGGCACCTTATACGTCAAGCCTTCAACGAAAAAGGTATCGACGCTGAAATAACGTGCATGAATTCGGGGCCTTTGGGAGGTGATGCAGAAATAGCAGCAATGGTGGTCCGTCAGGAAATCAATATGGCTGTTTTCCTTATAGATGACCTGAACCCTCAACCTCATGAGGCGGATATTATGATGTTGCTGCGTCAATGTCGTGTACACAATGTACCTATTGCTTGTAACAGATACAGCGCCGACCTTATGATTACAAGTACTCTTTGGGATAATGACGATTATGTTCCAACTAAACCTCGTTACGAACGTTTCGATCGCGAGAAATTCGATGAAATATACGGAAAACTAAAAGGATAAAGGTCACAGACCGATTTATTACTTTAGTTGGTAAGATAAGATAGCAATAAACAGCTATATCCTTAAAATACATCATTAAATATTTCTTACTACTTATAATAAAAAAAAGAGAGACAAAACTGCCTCTCTTTTTTATATAAATTTCATACAACTGCTTTATTTATAATCCTGTGGGGTAACTTTGAAACGATATATAGTATTACCTTTCAGATCTCTGTAAATATATTCATTGGTAAGCCCATTATCACGAATCTCCGCCATGCCCGGATCTTCTTTTGTCAGTTTCTTAGCATTAGCTACAATTTCATCTTCGAATTGCAATGTATCAAAAGCCAGAGTATCAGTATATGTATAATAATATTGCATATCATTATTCTTCAATAATACACAACTATCAATACGAAGTGTTGTACTGACTACTTGAGGACATTGCTTATTTAGTGCATCAACCTCTGCTTTTAACTGTTGATGCAATTTGTCACTACCGGGGGTACATTGCATAAATGACAATGCTATAAGAGATAATCCGGTACCAACTTTCAATAGTGTTGTAAGTTTCATATTAAAATAATATTATGTTATAAAAGGCAAAACAAAAATCAGAACTGCATGAGAACACAATTTACTTCTCACCCAAATACATAGAACAAATTCCAAAGGTATAAGTTTTACACTTTGAATTACGGAATCCGTTTTTGTTTAGTACCTCAACCATTTCTTTGCCCTGTACAAAAACTTCAATAGATTTAGGCAGATACGAATAAGCAGCTTTATCTTTTGAAATAAACCGACCTACTGTCGGGATAAATAAACGGGAATAAAGCCAGTATGCTTGTTTCATCGGAAAGTGTTCGGGACTTGACAATTCGAGTATCATCAATTTCCCTCCCGGTTTAAGTACACGATGTATTTCTTTCAATCCCTTATCCAGATCTTCGAAATTACGTATACCAAAGGCTACTATTGCGGCATCATAAGAATTATCAGCAATATCTAAAGCCATACAATCTTGCCTTTCGAAAACAATTTTATCTGATAAGCCTAATTTAGACACCTTTTGGCGACCAACTTCCATCATTCCTTCCGAAATATCAATACCAGTAATCTTGTCCGATCCAAGCAATTGATATGCCTGTATCGCAAGATCTCCCGTTCCGGTAGCTATATCCAGAATAGATTGTGGTTTAAGATCTTTCAGAGTTAAAAGACCTTTTTTACGCCATCCTCGGTCAATACCCATAGATAACGTATGATTCAGTGTATCGTAGTTTTCCGCAATAGAGTCAAACATACGCTCGACCTGAGCTCCTTTGTTCTCAGAGCTTTCATAAGGAACTACTTTTTCTGCCTGATATGTCATTTGTAAAATTCGGGTCTAAACCCTTTTTGTTTCTTTGATAAGGAGGAGTAAAACGGATATTTGCCGTATAAATACAGCAATAGAAGCTTTGCCTCTTAAATAATACCTGCTGCAGATACAGCTTCAATGTTATTGCTCAGCTTACGAGCTTTAACTTTAACTATTTTTCCGTTTTTAGAGAAGATAAGATTACCATCTTCTATTTGTTTTTTTTCAATTAATCGAGTATATGAAAGACTAAGACCAACCAATAGTTTGCTTCTCAAAGCCAATTCGTTACGATTCATATATTTTTTATTTTGTTAAAAATCTCTTCGTTATGTTTCTCTATCATTTCCGACCTTTTACCTTCAGCCACTAAACAAAACGGATTCTCCGAATTATTTACAACCAGCCAATAATCGGCAATAGGTGTATATAAAGTAAACAAATTTTGCGCTCCTGCTGCATATCTCCGACGGATTACATCCTGAGGCACATTATGACCACCGGCTTTAACCCTGTCTTCGACTCTTTTAATTGCTAACTCAGGAGAACTGAGCCAAAAATACAACAATGTTACGAAATAACCTACCTTTTGTGCTTTTTTAATAAATGATACATACGATTTGGTTGCGAGAGTCGTTTCTATGGCAAAATCTTGTTGAAGCCTTAGCATCTCCTCCATTCTGCGTATCATTATCCGCCCTGCCTCAATGGCAGCCTTCTCAGGTTGAAAAGGCGAAAGCCCCTTTGCAATTTCATCGGCATTAATAAATTCTTTACACTCGAGCATCTCGGGTAGCATAGTATATGAAGCCGTAGTTTTACCGGCACCATTACAACCGGATATAATATATAGGTTTGGCATAAGTCTAAGTTTTC
Organism: uncultured Dysgonomonas sp.; assembly: GCF_934668725.1. GTDB lineage: Bacteria > Bacteroidota > Bacteroidia > Bacteroidales > Dysgonomonadaceae > Dysgonomonas_A. The sequence goes on along the minus strand of NZ_CAKUOF010000011.1, from coordinate 125,308 downwards.
TTATCTGATTCCAGGCATTTATTTAATACATCCCAAGTAAAATAATACCTGTTTATAAATAAAGGTAATAAATTATGTAGAAAAAACAAATAAAAAAATCGCCTGTCGAAATATTTACCAAAACCAGCTGGGCTTTTCTTCGACAGGCGATCTGTATCTAGCAGAATGCTACAATTACTTCTTCAAATAAGCTTTTACATTTTTATCAATACGCGCTGCTACATCTGCCACGTCTGCTTTAACAAAAGGCTCGCCTACTATCTTTTCATAAAGCTCAATATATCTTTCTGAAACCGAATTACAATATTCCTCAGTCATTTCAGGGATCTGTTGCCCTTCCTCTCCTTGGAACCCATTATCCATTAACCATTTACGAACGAACTCCTTAGACAGCTGACGTTGTTCTTCTCCTTTCGCATACAAATCTTGATAAGTATCTGCATAAAAATAGCGTGAAGAGTCTGGTGTATGTATTTCATCAATAAGATAAATTTCACCATCTTTTTTTCCGAACTCATATTTGGTATCAACCAAAATCAGTCCTTTTTGAGCAGCCATTTCTGTCCCCCTTTGGAAAAGAGCTAATGTATATTTTTCTAATTGTTCATATTCCTCTTTAGAAACAAGACCTTGAGCAATAATTTCTTCTTTGGATATATTTTCGTCATGTCCCTCATCCGCCTTTGTTGTCGGAGTAATAAGAGGAGTCGGAAATTTTTGATTTTCTTTCATTCCATCAGGCAAGGATAAACCACAAAGCGTACGAACACCTGATTTATATTCGCGCCAAGCACTTCCTGTTAAATAGCCACGAATTACCATCTCTACCTTATAAGGTTCACAACGCAAACCTACCGTCACCATAGGGTCGGGAGTTGCTTGCTTCCAGTTAGGTACAATATCAGCAGTAGCATCTAAAAATTTGGCTGCTATCTGATTCAAAACCTGTCCTTTATAGGGTATTCCTTGCGGTAACACAACATCAAAAGCCGAAATACGGTCTGTTGCAATCATTACCAATGTATCGCTGCCAATCGAATAAACATCGCGAACCTTACCATGATAAACATTTTTTTGATCTGGAAAATGATAATCTGTAGTAACTAAAGTATTTTTCATTATTGGGATATATTTTATTTTTATAAATTGGTTCAGCAAATTTACCAACAAAATATCACTTTTCGATTGTCTTAAGTCTGCTAAAATATGATATTATCTATTTTATAACTACAATTTATTATTGTGATAACTAAAACAATAAAGAGAATCTATAATCTTAGAAAAAAGCTAAAAAATTTCTATATCTTTCAACAAATAAATACAGCCTTTGTTCTCCCGATCCTTTTTTTTAAGAAATAAATTATGTACTCGGTAAGAAAATAAAAGAGGAAGCTTAGTAATTAAATTACTCAGCTTCCTCTTTTATCCCAATGGATATATCTACTCTATTTTTTATGCTGTCGATTCGAAACAAAAATAGCACATTTCCAATATGTTATTCTTTAGTTTCCGAGAACTCTTTTCTTCGTCTCTCATCTTCTTTCTCATACGCCTCCACTATACGCTGTACAAGCTTATGGCGCACAATATCTTCTTTTTGGAACTCGATCTTTTCCATCCCCTTTACACCATCCAACACTCTTAAGGCATGTTTTAAGCCTGATAGCTGTGAAGGTGGTAAATCGATCTGAGTCATATCTCCGGTTATTATCATCTTCGCATTCATCCCCAAACGTGTCAAAAACATCTTAATCTGATGTATTGTAGTATTTTGAGCCTCATCCAGAATAATAACAGCATCACTCAAAGTACGTCCACGCATAAAAGCCAAAGGAGCAATCTGTATAATCTTATTTTCGATATAATCTTTTAGTTTCGCAGGAGTTATCATATCCTCCAAAGCATCATAAAGAGGTTGTAAATAAGGATCAATCTTATCCTTCATATCTCCCGGAAGAAAACCCAGCTTTTCACCTGCCTCTACAGCCGGACGGCTCAATATAATACGCTTAACCTCTTTATTCTTCAAAGCTTTTACGGCTAAAGCAATAGCCACATAAGTTTTGCCCGACCCGGCAGGACCTAGAGCAAATACGAGATCATTTTTTTGAAAAGCATTTACCAACCTTTGCTGATTATCGTTACGTGCCGAAATAGGTTTACCATTCATTCCGAAAATAATCAAGTTATCCTGCTTCACTGCCTGAGGTGATTTTCCTTTGACGATATCTATAATATTATCTTCGGTAAGCATATTGTGATCTACACAAAACAATTCGAGTTCTCTCATCTTTTCTTCAAAAAAAGGAATCTCTTCGGCATTACCAATCACCTTTATTATATTGCCACGAGCTATTATCCGTAATTTAGGAAAGAGTGTTTTAAGTAATTGCAGGTTACTGTTATTAATTCCAAAGAAAACAGCAGCATCTGCATTATCAAGTACAATTATCTGTTCAATCATGTATTTTCTTATTCAGTTTGACAAAAATACAATTCTTTATTTTTATATCGCAATTTATATATATTATTTATTTTTAGGCGTTCCTATTGATGAAGCATATACTCCAAATAGACATAACACTGAGCAGATAATAAAAGTAATCCGCATACTATACATCAGTTCGGTATGTACAGCAGCCGAAAATTTAATATCACCGATTAACAATGAGATAGACATCATAGCAATACCCATACTCAGCGATTGCCCTACTAATCGCATGGTTCCGGCGGTAGCAGAAGCAAAGCCGTAATACTGTTTATCAACCGAACTCATTAAAATATTCATATTGGGAGAAGAAAATACCCCAAAACCAAATCCTATTAAAACAAGAAGCGCTATAATAATGTAAAAATTAGTTGATTCTCCGATGAAACATAAGCCTATCAGTCCAACAAAAATAATAGACATACCCAATGTGGAAAGAAATGAAGCCGACATTTTATCTGACAATTTACCCGAGGCGAATGATACTACGGCCATCATGATAGATTGTACGATGAGTATAAAACCGGCATCACGGGGAGATAATCCTCTTACATACTGGAGGTATAAACTCAACATGAAGGAAATAGCAAAAGTTGCAGAATAATTTATCAGTGCCGATAATGATGAATATTTAAATACTCTATTTTCAAAGAAAACCTTTATATTGAAAACCGGATTTGTTTGTTTATTTTCATAAACAGAAAACACTACCATAATAAAAATGCCTACAGTCAATAATATAAATCCGAGAATGGCGGGCAAAATGGTAAATCCGTAAATAATAGCCGACAAACCCAATGCATATAATGCAGAACCTGTTATATCAAAAGTTTGTTTTCGCTCTTCCTTCCAGTTTTCTTTAATGGCAAACAAAGCTCCGATCAATACCAAGAATGCGATTAACGCAGATATATAAAAAATACTTTGCCACCCCCAATATTGCGTTAATATCCCTCCCAGGAAAGGACCTGCCGCCAGAGAAAAATAAACTGTGGCTGCATTTATACCCAAAGCCTGACCTCTTTTTTGCAGGGGAATAGCCGACATGAGAATTGCCGCACTGGTCCCGAAAATCATAGCACTCCCGATACCCGATAAAAAACGATATATAATCAGGCTTACCACTGAGGACGCAACCCCACTTAAAACCGTAAAAAGAATGAATAAAATAAGCCCCCATACAAACACCTTTCTCCTCCCTATCATATCCGCAAATTTGGCACACGGTATTTGAAAAATAGCCGTAGAAAGCATATAACTAGTAGGAATCCATCCTGACAGTGAAGCATTAATCGAAAAATCCTCATTAATATAAGGTAGTGCCAGATTTAAAGCCGAGCCCATAAAAGGTACCAACGAGGAGGATAAACAAATAACAAATAATATAGCATTTACGTTACTTGTTTTTAGAGGCATATTTTCCATAATTATCTCATCATTCTATTTTATCGTTTCGTAAATGTAAGTATTCTTTTCATATCTTTTATGGAATATATACCTGATTGAATATCTATAAAACAGATAAGACTTAGGCTTCAATCATTATAAATATTTAAAGCTGCAATACCAATTCAATCTATAACATAGACAATAAAGGTAGTAAACATTAACATTATGGATTTGTTATATTTATAAAAATAAAAATGAGATATTAGTACAAATCAAATAACACAACAACACCATGAGATTAGGAGGAAGAAGAGAAAGCGACAATGTAGACGATCGCCGCGGCAAACGGTCGGGAGGTAAAGTATCTCTGGGTATTGGTGGCACCATCATTGTAGGGCTAATCATTTGGCTAATGGGGGGCAATCCGATGGATGTAATTACACAACAAGTTGCGGAGGGTACAACTTCAACACAAAACTATACTCCTACCGAAGAGGATCAACAACTTGCTAAATTTGCCAGTACAATTCTGGCAGGAACTGAAGATATTTGGACCGAAGTATTTGCTCAAAATGGGATGAAATACGTCCCTCCCCGTATGGTCTTATTTTCAGGATCAACCCAATCTGGTTGTGGGAACGCATCATCATCTACGGGGCCATTTTACTGTCCCGCAGATCAGACATTATACATAGATCTTTCGTTTTTTGAAGAAATGCGAACACAACTCCAAGCTGGTGGAGACTTTGCTTATGCCTACGTAATCGCCCACGAGGTAGGGCACCATGTGCAATATCTACTCGGCACATTGGACAAAGTGCACCAAATGCAACAACAGATGAGCAAAAAAGAAAGCAATCAACTGAATGTAAGACTCGAGCTTCAGGCCGATTATTATGCAGGGGTATGGATATACCACGACAATCAAAAATTTAAATCGCTGGAAGACGGAGATATCGAAGAGGGATTAAATGCGGCTTCGCAGATTGGAGACGACCGCTTACAAATGCAGTCGCAAGGATACACAGTTCCCGATGCTTTCAACCATGGTACATCAGCACAACGTAGCCGTTGGCTAAAAAAAGGCATTCAGACAGGCGATCTTAGCGGAGGTGACACCTTCTCTATAGCCTACTCCGATTTGTAATGTATCGAACAATACTTAATAATAAATTTTCAGAAAGTATATAAAAGGCGTAAATACTGATTTTATATACCTCAAAGTCAAATGCCATTTTGTAATTTAAAGACTCGCGCATCGCTTAAGGTATATTTTCTTTTTACTACCTTTGCAAACTGTATTCACTAATAATAATTGACATGAAGTTTAATTTTAAAATTTGGTAGAACTATTCTTTTCCAAAAGATTACAAAGGATAAGATGCGAATCTTGTCGCTACCACAGAGTTTGTGGTATAAAAATATCACATATTATAAAAGACAGTCAATTAACCACATAATTTAAGTAAGATAGATGATCGATTCAATGATATTAAGTGTAAAGAACCAAAAAGCCATTCTGGTAGGTCTTATCACTCAACAACAAACCGAAGAACAAGTAAACGAATATTTGGATGAATTGGCTTTTCTGGCCGAAACTGCAGGAGCCGAACCGGTAAAAAAATTCACACAAAAACTAGAACATGCAAATGCCGTAACTTTTGTAGGAACAGGAAAACTACAGGAGATCAAACAATATATGGAAGAAAATGAAATCGGATTAGTGATTTTCGATGATGAACTTTCGGCCAAACAAATACGCAATATTGAACAAGAACTACAAGTTAAGATTCTGGACCGCACCAGCCTTATACTTGACATATTTGCAATGCGCGCTCAAACAGCATACGCCAAAACTCAGGTAGAATTGGCACAATACCAATACCTCCTGCCCCGCCTTACCCGTATGTGGTCTCACTTAGACAGACAAAGAGGTGGTGGAGCCATGATGCGTGGCGTAGGTGAAACTCAGCTCGAAAGTGACCGCCGTATAGTCCAGGATAAAATTGCCGATTTGAAAGAGCAATTAAAATCCATTGACAAGCAAATGATGGTTCAACGCAAGAACAGAGGGAAGATGGTACGTGTAGCTCTTGTCGGATATACCAATGTTGGAAAATCAACTATGATGACTATGCTAAGTAAATCTGAGGTTTTTGCAGAAAACAAATTATTCGCAACTCTGGATACCACTGTTCGCAAAGTGATTATAGACAACCTTCCGTTTTTATTATCGGATACGGTTGGATTTATCCGTAAACTGCCAACCCATTTGGTGGAATCATTCAAATCGACATTGGATGAAGTACGCGAGGCCGACCTATTAGTACATGTTGTAGATATTTCTCATCCCAACTTCGAAGAGCAAATAGAAATTGTAGAAAAAACTCTTTTAGAAATAGATGGAGAAGAAAAAGCAACCATTTTAGTTTTTAATAAGATTGATGCATTTACATACATAAAAAAAGACGAAGACGATTTAACCCCTTCGACTAGAGAAAATGTTTCACTCGAAGAATTACGTAAAACATGGATGGCTAAATTAAATAATAACTGCATATTCATATCGGCAACCAATAAGACCAATGTCGACGAATTGAAACAAATGCTGTATGACAGGATTAAAGAAATTCATGTAGAACGTTATCCATATAATGATTTCTTATTTCAAAAATATGATATGGAAGAAGACATTTAAGCTTATTATTAAATAACAAGGAACAGAGGGTAGTTATTCATAGAATAACTACCCTTTTTATGTATATAGGAAAGTTTCTTTGACTTATAGAAGATCATTTATGCACCTTTCGAGCAAGAGTTCTTTCTACATTATAAAAAAAGACAGGTCTACATTGAACAACAATATAATAATATATGTTTATAATAAAAGGATTTAAAGATAATTACATAATATCCGAATCTAATAAAAAACAATGGAGTGTAATCGCTACACCCCACTGCTATACAGTTATGATTTGGTAAATAATGTTAGGATTTAACAGAACAACGACTATAGATTTACTTACCATCACAACCCTCTATTACTACTAGATCTTATATCAATCACTGATATTTGTAACTCTCCTTTCCAGTAGTTTATATTTTATATCTACTATTTTTATTTTAATAAAAAAATAACAAGAGAATATTCTCACTCTACGCAAATTATCGTATGTAAATATTCTTTTGAGATAAAAGCTAATAAAAAACTATATAAAAACTCCAAAAGATTATTTTTATATATAAATTCTCACTCTCAGGCAAAAATACACTTTTTATAGTAACATAGCAACATTCATAGTAAAATATCTTCAATAAAGTATAAATATGAATACTTATAAAGAATTTCTCTGTAAAACACAGTAATATGAGCAGAATAAAAATATACAAAAGCAGTGAAAAATAAAAAAAAGAGAATAGAAAGGCAAATAAAAACGAAAACCAATTAGAAAAAATAGGGTAACGGTCAAAACAAAAAACTAAAATATTAGTTAATATTTACAGACATACACATTTTATAGTTAAATTATTTTTTCCTACTTTTGTGCAGGTGTTAATAACAGAACAAATAAACGCAACTTCCATATGCATTTAACAACTAAAGACCGTATTCTTCAGTTTATTGATTTTAAAGGAATAAGCAAAACCACATTTCTAAATGAAACCAATATCAAAAGAGGATTCCTTGACAAAGACAAGCTAAGTGCTAGTGTTTCAGACCTATTGATTGAGAAAATAATAAGCACTTACCCCGAAATCGATTTACTATGGCTTATAACAGGAAAAGGAAATATGTTAAAACAGGGACTTGTGTCTAATTTCGGCTCAAACTCTAACTTCGAGCACGAATATTGCCCTATACCCGTTTATACATTAGATGCTATAACAAACTCCAGTCATCCGGTATATAATGGACCTAAAGACTCCGAATCGGTACTATCAATTCCGCATATGCCCAATTGCGATGCAGCATTATATATCCACACAGATACAATGTATCCCATATTAAGAACCGGAGATATTGTTTGTTATAAAAGAATTGCGGATATAAATAATATATACTGGGGGGAAATGTATGTCATGGACATATCTCGCGAAGAAGATGAAAATTATTTAACCCTAAAATATATACATCAATCAGATCAGGGAGAGGATTATATCAGCTTACGCAGTCACAACCCAATATACCCACCGCAAGACATACTAAAAACAAAAATAAGACGTATGGGACTGGTTAAGGTCTGTATACGCTACAACTGTCTTGTATAAGATAAAGAGTTAGAATTAAACACTCCAACTAACAGAATAAAGAATAATAAAAAAGGGTTTCAATTTGATATTGAAACCCTTTTATTTATTGTATTATTTTATACAATTATGCTTTACCTGCACTACCAAGTACAGCTTCAATTTTGTGCTTGTACAACGCTTTCATGTTATCGCGAGCAGGTCCAAGATATTTACGTGGGTCAAACTCAGCAGGTTTAGTCGCAAATACTTCACGAACTGCAGCTGTCATAGCTAGACGGCTATCAGAGTCGATATTGATTTTACATACAGCAGAAGCAGCAGCTCTACGTAGTTGTTCTTCAGGAATACCGATTGCATCTTTCAATGCACCACCATATTTGTTAATGATAGCAACTTGATCTTGAGGAACAGAAGATGCTCCGTGTAATACGATAGGGAATCCAGGAAGTTCTTTTTCACAAGCCTCTAGAATATCGAAACGTAATGGAGGAGGAACCAATATACCATTAGCATCTCTTGTACATTGGTCTGGAGTAAATTTATTAGCTCCATGAGAAGTACCAATAGAGATAGCTAAAGAATCACAACCTGTTCTTGTAGCAAAATCAACTACTTCCTCTGGTTGAGTATAAGTATGGTGCTCAGCAACAACATCGTCTTCGATACCAGCCAACACACCCAGCTCGCCTTCTACTGTTACATCGAACTTATGAGCATATTCTACTACTTTTTTAGTAAGAGCTATATTTTCTTCATATGGAAGGTGAGAACCATCAATCATTACAGAAGAGAAACCTGAATCGATACATTCTTTACAAGTTTCGAATGAATCACCATGATCTAAGTGAAGTGCAATTTGAGGATTTTCCCAACCTAAGCTTTTTGCATACTCAACAGCTCCTTGAAGCATATAACGCAATAAAATTGGGTTAGCATACTGACGTGCACCTTTAGACGCCTGTACGATTACTGGCGATTTTGTTTCAGCTGCAGCTTGTACGATAGCCTGCAACTGCTCCATATTATTAACATTGAACGCAGGGATTGCATATCCGCCTTTTACTGCTTTTGCGAACATGTCTCTTGTGTTAACAAGACCTAATTCTTTGTAACTTACCATTGTTTTAATTTTATTATAATAATTATTGATTGAATATTTAATACTCTTTTACAAAAGTAAAAAATAAATATGAATAAAACAGCTTTGGGCATAGCAAAAATAAAGAAACAGCCGTCAAGTTCACCCATAAATAAAACACTCTCGGAGTAGAGGAATATACCATATTGATGGTATTGGTGCTTTATATAACAATCTTCATCTTTGTACTAATCTATTATTATAACAGAGAATTAGAGATAAAGTTCGATCTGAATAATTCCATTTGATGTAAATGATCACACAAAAGAATGTTTAATTAGGTTATATATAATCACAACTATAAAAACAATACAAATTATATGAGTTTATTTCTCAAAAAATCGCTTAACACACTCGTTGAAGAATCTAACGATAAAGGACAGCACACATTAAAAAAAACATTGGGACCATGGAAACTTATAGCTCTTGGTATAGGGGCTATTATAGGCGCAGGTCTTTTCTCTGTTACTGGGAATGCTGCTGCCGACCATGCCGGATCTGCTATTACAATATCATTTGTCATAGCTGCCATAGGATGTTGTTTTGCCGGATTATGTTATGCCGAATTTGCGTCGATGATACCTGTTGCCGGAAGTGCATACACTTATTCGTATGCAACAATGGGGCAATTTATAGCTTGGATCATAGGCTGGGATCTTGTTCTGGAATATGCAGTAGCATCTGCAACAGTTAGTATCAGCTGGAGCAGGTACTTTGTAAAACTACTCGAAGATATAGGAATATACCTGCCTTCCGATTTGACTTCCTGCCCTTGGGATGGAGGTATCATTAACCTTCCTGCAGCTTTTATAGTTATTATCATGAGTTTTATTTTAATACGGGGCACGAGCAAAAGTTCATTTGTCAACTCAATAATTGTAGTATTAAAAGTCATTATTGTACTTGTGTTTATTACAGCGGGTTGGAAATACATCAACAGTGACAACTATACTCCCTACATACCCGAAAACACAGGAACTTTTGGTGAATATGGATTCAGCGGCATAATCCGTGCTGCGGCTATTGTTTTCTTTGCTTTCATAGGCTTCGATGCAGTAAGCACTGCTGCACAAGAAACAAAGAATCCGAAGAAAAACATGCCTATAGGAATACTTGGTTCGTTACTCATATGCACAATACTATATATATTATTTGCTCATGTGATGACAGGTGTAGCTCCTTATTTAAGCTTTAAAGGACAAGATGGTATTGCCCCTGTATCAGTAGCCATAGAACACATGGGAAGCGTAGATGCAAACGGAGTATTTCAACCCGCCTATCCTTGGTTAAATAAAGCAATATCACTTGCCATCTTAGCAGGATATTCATCCGTTATATTAGTAATGCTTTTAGGCCAGAGTCGTGTATTTTACAGTATGAGTAAAGATAAATTATTGCCTGCGACATTCTCAAAAGTACATCCCAAATACCGTACTCCCGTAAACAGCAATCTCCTGTTTCTTGTATTGGTAAGTGCTTTTGCGGCCTTTGTTCCTGCCCGTGTAGCAGGCGAAATGACTAGTATAGGTACGCTTCTGGCCTTTATTATTGTATGTACAGGCATACTTGTAATGCGCAAAACAATGCCGGAAGCTCGACGTGGCTTTAGAACTCCATTAGTGCCTTTAATACCCATCCTAGGGATATTAACCTGTTTGTTTATGATGGTATTTCTTCCGTTCGACACATGGATTCGGTTGATAGTATGGATGGTTATAGGATTGGATATATACACATGGTATGGTCGTAAGAATGCAAGCAAAAGCAAAGAGGTATTCAGAACTAGAGAAAACAATATTTTAAACCTGTCCAGTATAACATTATCTACAATACTTATTGTTATATCACTTTGGCATCAATATGCAATAGGCTTTGACCAAGATCTAACTTTAGCCGGTTTTGCAATAACATTAGGAACCATCCATATTATTATATTTGGATATCGGTTAATAAAAAAAATATAACAATGCTCTTGAACCTTAACTTAGATCAATTATAAATTAGGTCTAAAACAGAAGTAAACAAGTCCTGCTAATCATCTGAATTAGTAGGACTTATTTTTATGACAATCTAAACAAACTTTTCAGAATAAGAAACTCGTTTTTTTCCTCCGTCATAATTTGGTAACTTTATCTCTATCAACCAGAAAGACTTATAACTGTATTCATCTACAGGTTATAACATTAGTTATTATAAAAACTGATCATCTAAATAAAATAACTAAAACTATAAACTATTATGGAAAAGAGTATTAAAGGTACAGAAACCGAAAAATGTCTTTTAAAATCATTCGCAGGAGAATCTCAAGCAAGAATGCGTTACACGATGTTTGCTAAAGCTGCTAAAAACGAAGGTTTTGAACAAATTGCCGCTATCTTTATGGAAACTGCCGAACAAGAAAAAGAGCATGCTGAACGTATGTTCAAGTATCTGGAAGGTGGAATGGTAGAAATTACAGCTTCTTATCCTGCAGGAAAAATTGGTACTACAGCCGAAAATTTGATAGAAGCTGCTGCAGGAGAACACGAAGAATGGGCTCAAGACTATCCTGCATTTGCAGATATTGCAGAAGCTGAAGGCTTTAAACAAATTGCTGTGATGTATCGTATGATAGCTAAGGTAGAAAATATGCACGAAGACCGTTACAAAGCACTTCTTGCCAGAGTTGAAAGCGGAGAAGTATTTATGCGTGAAGAACCTATCGAATGGCAATGTATCAATTGCGGTTTTGTTATCAAAAGTAAAACAGCCCCTAAACAGTGTCCTGCATGTTTGCATCCACAAGCATACTTTGAGCCACTTAAATGGAATTTCTAATTTAAGCAGAGCTTCTTATTAATATAAAAGTTTGCCCTCACCCTGTGAAGGCAAACTTTTTCCTTTATAATACATAGTTACCGCTTCACAACATTACTTTATTAACTACATTTGCAAATGTAACTTAATATACATTTTTTATGCGGTTAATACTAACCTTATTTTGTTTAATATTATTGATAAATATTGCCAAATCAGACGAATTACCATCGAGCGAAATCGTTAGTTTAATATCTCATCGACAAATAAACGATAATAAGTTAACAATAAATGATACCATTATTATCCAGATAAATAACAGGGATGGTGATAATGATGCTGAAATACAGATAGCCTATTCAAAAGGAGACAAACTATCTGTTGGCGATGCTTGGATCGAGGATATGTCGGGAAACATTATCCGTAAACTAAAAAGTAAGGAAATATTAGATCGGAGTTCTATTTCCGATATATCACTCTATGAAGACGATTTCGTAAAAGAATTTGAACTAAAGCATAATGAATATCCATACAGAGTTGTATACTCATACAAGCTAACACTAAATAAGTTTGTTCAAATAGCTTCATACGATTATAGAAATAAAAGGCTCAAAGTAAAAAATGCCAAAATCACGGTCGAAACCATAGAAGACCAGCCGATAAAGTATAAACAAAAAAATATAGATGCTCCTAAGAAAGAAACATGTTTAAAAACGATACGTTACACCTGGCAATTCGGTTACGAACCCTTACTGAGAGAAATGAATTCTTCTGTAAACAATAGTAATGCTCCTGTATTAGAAATTGTACCTCTCAATTTTATTTATGGGGTAAATGGTAGTTTCGAGAATTGGCAAACTTTCGGAAACTGGATATATCGCTTAAATGCAAACAGGGATCACTTACCCGAATCTGAAACAAAAAAAATAGACGGACTCCTTCAGGGGATTACAAATGTTAAAGAAAAAGCCACAATACTCTATCATTATCTCCAAGACTATAACCGCTATATAAATGTAACCCTAAATGTCGGCGGACTTCAAACCCACTCCGCAGAATATGTCGCAAACAATCGTTATGGCGATTGCAAAGCTTTAACTAATTACATGATGTCTATATTAAAATATATAGGCATACCCTCTTATTATACCCTCATCAACATGTCTGATGAGGTAAAGGATATCGATTCCGATTTTGCTTCTCAGGACTTTAACCACGTTATTCTGACCATTCCATTTGGTAAGGATACTACTTTTTTAGAATGTACAACAAATAACCTGCCATTTGGGTACATACATTCTTCTATACAAAACAGAAAGGCATTACTTATAACGGAGAATAACAGCAAACTGATTTTCATTCCTACGCAAAAACCACAGGATGTATTATGCAATCGAAGTATCAAAACAACATTAAATAACGACAATTCGGCACATATGACTATGTTGATAACCCGCCGGGGCGATGAATATGAAAATTCAAATTATCTTTCAAAAAATATCAATAAAAACGTCATTGACAAGTATATGAGAAATAATATACTTACAGGTTCATTTGATTTAATAAACTTCGATTTTATAAAAACCTCAAGAGACAGCGCGAAAATACAATTGGACGTGCAATGCCGGATGCACAACGTTTCCAAGAAATTCGGAAATAATATATCAATAACACCTTATTCTTTAAAGGTTCCTTTTTATGAAATTCCGGATAAAAGAAAGCAGGATGTTCAGATTGACTACCCCCAATATTACGAAGACAGCCTTGTGTATGATATACCAAATACAACTATCAGCAAGGTTCCGTCAAACGTACAAATTATAACTCCTTACGGACACTATATCTTACAGTTTAAAGCAAAAGACAATCAACTAACCGTATACAAGTCGATGCTCATAAAAGCAGGCAACTACACTCTTGCCGAATACAATAAATTTTATGAATTTATTCAGCAACTTAGAAATATGGAAATAAAAAATTATTATATAGAAGTACTATGAGAAAAATAATTCTTTGTATTCTCGCTGCTATTGCTCCATTCATAAGCAAAGCTCAGGAAAACTATTCGGAAGAATATGGCAAAATTACCCAATACGAGGCATCTATGACCGAATATGCAGCCGACCCCGAAGCAGAGGCCGTAGTTATATATGATATAGGTACTAACTATTTTCAAGGAGATGATACCAAAGGGTTTCTTCTGCACATGGAGACCCGAACCAAAATAAAAATATTAAAGGCTGCTGGAACGAAATATGCACAGATAGAAATTCCTTTCTATAAAGATGGTAGAGATGTAGAATCTGTTATTGATATAGAAGCAACCGTATATAATAACGAAAATGGAAAATCAACCAAAACAGCTCTTGACCCTAAAAAAATATTCGAAGAAAAGATAAACAATGATGTTTCCATCCTGAAAATAGCTCTCCCCAATGTCAGAGAAGGCTCTGTAATAGAATATAAATATCATATCGTTACACCTTTTTTCTTTCACATGCGAAAATGGGACTTTCAACAAAAAATTCCGGTTATACACAGCAAGCTTATTTACAGGGCAATCCCTTATTACGAATACACCTACATAGTACGGGGCATAAAACAATTTGATGAATTTGATTCTGTAGCAAAAAATCAGGATATAAGATTCGGATCTCTCCTTTATCAGGAAAAAATTTACTCCTTTGGAATGAAAAACCTCCCAGCATTCAGAGATGAAGAATTTATCAGTGCCGAAGAAGACTATAAAATAAGTATAAATTTCCAGATCTCTAAAATTTATTTTCCTCGTGGAGGCTCTCAGAACTACATATCAACATGGCCAGCTCTTTGTGATGACTTCTTAAAGCGAGACGATTTTGGCAAATATATAAAGAACAGCGAAAAAGAAGGGAAAAAACTACTGCCAACATTTAATCTTGCTAATAAATCACAACTGGAACAAGCCATAGAAATTACCCAATATGTAAAAACCATGTATAAATGGGATGGAATACATGGCAAATTTGCTTCCGATAATTTATCTACTTTCCTGAAAGCTAAAAGTGGTAATTCGGCAAACATCAATTTATACCTGATCGGATTACTTAAAGCCGCCAATATCACTGTCAATCCGGTTGTTTTAAGTACTAGAAATCATGGTGCTGTGAGCAAAAGCCATCCCTTTCAGCAATTTCTGAATTATGTAATTGCACAAATTGAAATAGACGGACAAAAATATTTTGTTGATGCTACCGAACCTCTTCGTTATTTTGACGAATTACCTATACGCTGTATCAACGTGGAAGCACTGGTAGTTAAACCTAAAACCGAAGAATGGATTGTTACAACCCAAAAAGAAGTTGCAAAGACTCAAAAAGTTTTTAAGATTAAAGTATTACCCAAACAACAATTATTAAAAGTAAATATAGAATATATACTTTCGGGACAAGATGCTTATCAATTCCGCAATACTTACGATGGCAAAAACGATAACCTCGTAGAGTATTTTAAGAAAAACAACAACGTGAATATCGAAGACAGCCTTACCGTTATCAATTATTCGGAAATGAATAAACCATTTAGATTCTCATTTAATTCAAGTACCTCTTTCGAAAGTGCTTCGGGTAAGTTATTCATTCATCCTTTCTGTAATCTGTCTGTTTCGGATAATATGTTCAAGCAAACCACACGGACACTTCCTATTGATCTTATCTATTTACGTAATGTAGAATATAAATCAGAAATAGAGATTCCCGAAGGCTATAAAGTAGAATATCTGCCCAAAGAGCTTACTCACGATAGTCGCTTAATGACTATAAGCTATAACACAAAGATGGTCGATAATAAAATAGAGATATCTGCCAAATATTTCTTCAATACAAACTTATACGATGCCAAAGACTATGCACGTCTTAAGTATTCATATGCAGAAATTATTAAACAGTTTTCCGATATGATTGTGTTGGTTAAAGAATAAATACTCTAAACAACAGATATGTTTAAATAATAAGAGAGGCGGATACTAGTATGCGCCTCTCTTATTATTTAAAGAAAATCTCAATCTACAGGCTGCTCTAGCACACCGTCATCCTTGTACCAATTTATTTTACGTGATACAAACATCACGGTAGCTAAAGCAATAAACAATCCGATACTACCTAACAAGAGAGCCATATCCTCCAGTTGAATCACAACATATAAGAATACATATAATCCACTTAAGAATATCCCCATAAAAACAGTCTCTTTCTTCGATTTGAATATCGAATGTGAATATGCCGTTATAAGAAGCACAATAGCTAAAGCTGATACCAGATATGACCAATCGAACCCAATGTGTTCCGATAATGCCAACAGCAAACTGTAAAACAATATTAACACAAAGCTGACCAGCAAATATTGTACGGGATGGATTCGTTTCTTACTCAACAACTCGACCATAAAGAATACCAAGAAAGTAAGGGCAATAAACATAATCGCATATTTAACGGCACGCATCGTCTTTTGATAATGATCTACGGGTAAAAGAAGATCAAGCCCCAATTTATTACTCCCAAAAGAATCGTTTTTGCCAACCCACATCTGAGTATAGCTCCTATTATAATCAAAGATATCCCACTGAGCGTCAATACCGTCTTTAATATCCGATTTTTCTGTAGGCACATAATCGCCTGTGTAGGCAACTGACTTCCATGTCGATTTCAGATGTACAGATGTTTGTTTTCCTATTGGAAGAAAATGGAGCCCATCCGTACCATTGAGTACCAAATCGAAATCAAAATTGTAACTTTTAACCATATCGGCAGACGAAAGGGGCATTTTCACCATCACTCCTGAGCGGATCAAGTCATTATCTCCTACATTGGCTAAAATCTCCTGAGGGCTTCCATTCAAATTAAATACTATTTTATTTTTCACTCCCTGCAAATTAGATATTCCCATCACAACATATGCCTCATCCCATAATATAGTAGACTGATCTATAGCCAGTTTCGAACAATCGGGAGATACAAATTTCCCTTCAAAATGCATTGCTGATTGATAACTTAGTATCTTTTGTATCCCTCTGGTTCGTTCTTCGGGTTTAATATCACCTGTCACCTTATATTCATCTGGCAGATAATAAATAAAACTCGAAGCTATGCCCTTTTCATTAATATCTTTCTTAAGCGGCAATACCAAAACAGGTCCTGTCAACAATTGTCGCCCACCCCATCGGTTGCTCATTTCCGTTTGTTCAGCAAGCTTGTTGCCTTCACGCTCTTGGATAAGAGACTTCACCATTCCAATAGGAATAAGCATCAACAAAGTTAAGACTACAACTATCACTATTTTAGTGGTTAGAGTCTGATTTCTAAAAAAATTCTTAGTCGTTTCCATATTGCCTTATAACTTAAAAGAACTTTGAAACTCAAAGTGTATAATTAAAAAAAATTTACGTTAAAGGATTAATTAGTTTTTCGAGTGCATCAATATGTTCTTGAAATAGCTTTCGCCCATGATCGGTAACACTATATGAAGTATTTGGTTTTCGCCCGACAAACTGCTTTTTCACAGCAATTACCTCTTCTTTTTCCAAAGCCTTAAGATGGCTAGCCAAATTACCGTCAGTCACTTCGAGAACCTCTTTAATAGTATTAAAATCGACACTATCATTCACTACTAATATCGACATAATACCCAAGCGTATCCTGCTATCGAATATCTTATTTAGACCTGATATTATATCTTTCATCATCCATTTGGTTTATCCGATTTTGCATCATACTTCATGTACATCACAATGCCATACACAATATGTAAAACACCAAATCCCATTGCCCACAATATCAGTCCGTTTCCTATAAATATACCAGCAAGCAAGCCTAAAATTATTTCGCAGGCTCCCAGTATTTTAATATCCCGATACGTTCTTGCTCCTGCATTAATCAATGCAATACCATAAAAGATAAGCATGGTAGATGCTGTCATTCCGAAATAGCCTTGATATACCAATATCAAACTGAACAAACCTCCCACAACCAGCGGAACACCTGCATCTTTTATCAATTGAAAAGTCACCGGAGTCCAAAACTTAGCTCCCATTTTCTTTGCTTTCCGTACTGAAAAATAGATTCCAACCGAGCATGCACAAACCAAAACAATAGCAGCCAAAATAAGAAGATCATATATAACAATACCTGTTATATCAAACGATCCCAACATTATAAGATAAGCCATATAAGCCCCACATAATGCAACCAAACCTGCCACAACACCAGAAATTCCACTTAGAGAAAGGAATTTGGTAGAACGTTCCATTGTAGAACGGATATATCTTAAATCATCAATATTACGATCCATATATTTTCACTTTGAATTACAAAGTAGATGTTTTAATTTGAATTTTGCAACAAAAAGAGATTCTTTTTTATGCAGCAGCACTAAAAAAAGAAAAGCAGCAGAGATTATCATCTCCACTGCTCTATATTATTTCTCATTTAATTTTACGATATACTTTCTAATCCTTCTTTCAAATCGTTAAGTTCCTTTTTGATATCCTCAAGCCTGTGAATTAGATCAATGCGGCGCGTTTCCTCATCCTTCTTCAATTTAAGAGTTTGCCGTGCCCCTTCTAAGGTCATTCCTTTGTTTTTAACCAAAAAATAAACCAGTTCAATAGCTTCAATATCTTCACGAGTATACTGACGTACACCTCCGGGAGTTTTACGAGGTCTGATCTCCTTAAACTCTGTCTCCCAGAAACGGAGAAGCGACTCATTCACTTTAAAGTGGTTCGCCACTTCTTTTATGGTGAAATATAATTTCTTACTGTTACTAAAGTCTATCATACTACACTTTTGAATCAAAAGACAAAGTTAAATGATAAATCCAAAATCAAACCTCACAATGATAGATAAATCCCAATAATCAACATTAATCCATTACCTGACCATGGTTAGCTGCAATCTGCAACATTTTATCATATTCTTCAGGAGTAAGATCCATGAAATAGTATTTCGCGGGATTATCCGGTTTACCCTTCACGTGCACCTCATAATGCAAGTGAGGACCTGTCGATTTACCAGTACTTCCGATTTTACCTATAAGCTCACCACGCTTCACTTTTTGTCCACGTTTAGCTACATAACTGCTCATATGCCCGTACAGCGTTTCAAAACCGTAACCATGATCTATTATAATACAATTACCATATCCTTGTTTCCATTCGGCTAAAGTCACAACACCATCACCCGTAGCATATATATCAGTTCCTTCTTTAGCCGTAAAGTCCATACCTGCATGGAATCGTAAAGTACCATAAACCGGATCAATTCGAGTACCGTAGCCCGATGCTACACGCGAAAGATCTTTATTGGCAACAGGCTGTATACTTGGGATGTGCTGAAGACGGTCTTTTTGTTGTCTGGACAAATCCAGTATTTCATCAAAAGACTTAGACTGCACATATAATTGTTTTGATATAAGATCTATTTTCTTTGATGTTTGAACAATTAAATCGGGATTGGACAACTCCATCAAATAATCATAGCGACCAATACCACCCGAAGTTGAATTACGTATTGCACTGGCAATAGGTTCGGCATGAAAAATGGCTCTGTACATATTATCATCCCGTTGTTGAATATCCTTTAACACTTCGGAAATATTATCCATTCTTTTAGATAATACATTGTATTGTGTACGTATCAAACGGTTTTCTTTCTTCAACTCCATCTCTTTAGGAGAATCCAGCACATAATACATTAATGCCCAAAAGCCCAAAGCTCCCAAGATAATGCCTCCTAAAAGATTACGAATGATTATAAATATTTTTTTTCCCAGGCTCGGATAGACTCGCTCATATGTCAGCGATTGTGAATTATATATATAAAATACCTTTTTTGCCATTCTTTAAGATAAAGTCACCTCAAATTTATTCGCTGAGATGGGCACAAAAGTAAAGTTTTTAGCTTATTTTTGCAAGCTATTATTTATTAAGAATCTGTAAAACAAAATACATAGTTATAAATATCATGACTTCTAAAGAAATCCGCAATTCATTCAAAGAATTTTTTAGGTCTAAAGGACATCAGATTGTTTCTTCAGCCCCTATGGTGATTAAAGACGATCCCACGCTGATGTTTACCAATGCCGGTATGAATCAATTTAAAGACATCATTTTGGGCAACGCACCTATTAAATATCCTAGAGTCGCGGATTCTCAAAAATGTTTACGTGTTAGTGGAAAGCATAATGACTTGGAAGAAGTAGGTCACGATACTTATCACCACACTATGTTTGAAATGCTGGGAAACTGGTCTTTTGGAGATTATTTCAAAGAGGAAGCCATTGCATGGGCATGGGAATACCTTACAGAGGTATTGAAGCTGGACAAAAACAGACTATACGTAACTGTTTTCGAAGGATCGCCCGAAGAGGGACTTTCCCGTGACGACGAAGCTGCCGATTTCTGGGTAAAATACTTACCTAAAGAACGCATTATCAACGGAAATAAAAAAGATAACTTCTGGGAAATGGGCGATACCGGCCCCTGTGGTCCTTGCTCAGAAATACATATAGATATTCGTTCCGACGAAGAACGTGCCAAGGTTGATGGCGCATTATTGGTGAACAAAGATCCTGATGTTATCGAAATCTGGAATCTTGTTTTCATGCAATTTAATCGTAAAGCCGATAAATCTCTTGAAGAACTTCCTGCTAAAGTTATAGACACAGGTATGGGATTCGAGCGTCTTTGCATGGCCGTACAAGGTAAAACTTCAAACTACGATACAGATGTATTTCAACCATTAATTAAAGCTATCGGAGAGTTAACCAACAGCACATATGGTGAGGACGAGAAGAAAGATATAGCTATGCGGGTTATCGCAGATCATATCCGTACAATTGCTTTCTCTATTGCTGATGGGCAATTACCTTCGAATGCCAAAGCCGGATACGTAATTCGTCGTATTCTCCGCCGTGCCGTTCGTTACGGATACACATTCCTTAATCAGCATAAAGCATTCATGTACAAACTGATTCCCACACTTATCGAATCGATGAGTGAGGCTTATCCTGAGCTATACCAACAAAAAGCACTCATCATTAGAGATATACAGGAAGAAGAGGAATCATTTCTACGTACATTGGATACAGGTATAAAATTGTTGGATAGACAGATTGCTGAAACAAGAGCTAACAATTCGACAGTACTTAAAGGCATTGATGCATTTACCTTATATGATACATACGGATTCCCTCTTGATTTAACGGAACTTATATTACGTGAAAATAATATGAGCGTTGATGAAGAAGGCTTTAAAGCAGAAATGCAAAAACAAAAAGATCGTGCCCGCAACGCTGCTGCTGTAGAAACAGGCGACTGGATTGTAGTACGCGAAGGCGAACAGGAATTTATTGGATATGACTATACGCAATGCGAAGCCGAAATACTTCGTTACCGTCAAGTAAAACAAAAAAACAATGAGTTTTACCAAATAGTACTTGACCGCACCCCTTTCTATTCTGAAATGGGAGGACAGGTTGGTGACACAGGTTGGTTAATCAGTGATGACGAAAAGATAGAAATTATTGATACCAAACGAGAAAACAATCTCGCAGAACATATTACAAAAAAATTACCTAAAGATATTACAGCACCTTTTATTGCTCGTATCAATACAGAAAGAAGAACAGCAGTAGAATGCAATCACACGGCAACCCACCTATTACATGAGGGATTACGCGAAGTATTAGGCACACATGTTGAACAAAAAGGATCTTTTGTGTCTCCGGCAGTTCTTCGATTCGATTTTTCGCATTTCCAAAAGCTAACTGACGAAGAAATTCGTAAAGTAGAACGTTTTGTTACTGCTAAAATAAGAGAGAATATTGTATTGAATGAGGCTCGAAACATCCCTATTTCGGAAGCTCATGCAATGGGAGCAATGGCTCTGTTCGGAGAGAAATATGGCGATGAAGTTCGTGTAATACGCTTTGGTGATTCTGTCGAACTTTGTGGAGGTACTCATATTTCGTCAACAGGACGAATCGGTTCATTCCGAATTATTAACGAAAGTTCCATTGCTGCAGGAGTAAGACGTATAGAAGCAATTACAGCTGAAGCTTGCGAAGAATACTTCTATGCACAACAAGATATTATAGCTGAATTAAAAGCATTGATGAACAATGCTCCTAATTTAACTCAGGCATTCCAGAAATTTTTCAGTGA
Organism: uncultured Dysgonomonas sp.; assembly: GCF_934668725.1. GTDB lineage: Bacteria > Bacteroidota > Bacteroidia > Bacteroidales > Dysgonomonadaceae > Dysgonomonas_A. The sequence goes on along the minus strand of NZ_CAKUOF010000011.1, from coordinate 103,048 downwards.
AAGTTCTGAAATGAAAAAACGAATTGAAGAGTTTATGAAGGAAAAGGCAGTTCAGGTAAAAGAGTCAGTTATTAAAAGCCGGCAAATTGTTAATGGCATTGAAATATTCACTCTGAGAGGTCATTTCCCTGCTGACATTGTAAAAGATATAGCATTTCAGATTAGAGGAGAATTTCCTGAGCATGCAGCATTTATAGGAGCAACAAATATAGATGAAAAACCAAATCTGACCCTAATGCTATCGGATGACCTTGTTGCACATGGATTAAATGCATCGACTATTGTACGCGAAACAGCTAAAAACATCCAAGGAGGAGGTGGAGGACAGCCACACTTTGCCACAGCAGGAGGTAAGAATTCTGATGGCTTAGCTAAAGCGATGGATGAGATCTTCGAAAAGTTAAAATAAAACCAACCAAACTATTGTTTTATGTACAAAATCAATTTGTAGACAGAACTTTAACTGGTTTATTTATTTTTCACTAAATTAGAGGCATTAATAAAAACGATTCAATATAAAGTTAACCGGTATTGAATCGTTTTATTTTAGCGGCATATCCTATAAGGTGAATAAGATGGAGCAAAAACTAACTAATGCTAAAAATCGGGAATCAAATATAGAACTGTTACGAATAGTTCTGATGCTCATGATTATCATGCACCACCTCATTGTGCATGGATGCGACTTAAGCCTTATAAGTACCGGGGATTACCAAAAAACAAATAAAGATGCTCTTTTTTTATTTTTAAATACATTCACTATAATAGCAGTTAATTGCTTTATATTTATCTCAGGATTTTATGGTATAAAATTTAAAGTAAAAACATTAATTGCATTTGTTCTACAAGCTCTGTTTTATTCCGTTTCATTATACCTGCTAAAGTGTATGATAAATGATAATCCGATATCATATCCTGAACTCCGCAAGAGTTTCTTTCCGATCACATACGTAAACTGGTGGTTTCTTAATGCCTATATAGCATTATTCATATTATCACCGGTAATAAACAAAGGCCTGGAAAATATTACTAAAAAACAGACCATCGTACTTATAACACTATTATTCATTATAGGAGGCGGATATCCTTTGGTCGGATACAATTTTTATACACAAGATGGATATTCATTTTTCAACTTACTTATAGTTTATATTATAGCCCGCTATTGCCATAGATACATTATAGAAATAAAAGGTATTTTACCTATATACTTATCCGTTTTTCTTATTAGTTTTATTATAATATATCTATGCTTTAGTCAAAACAGACAGCTTCTTACTTGGCGGTTAATGGCATATAACTGCATATGGATTATAACAGCTGCTGCTTTATTTTTCTACCTTTTCAAAAAAATTAAAATTAAAAATAAATTAATCAATAAAATTGCTCCTCTTACATTTGGTATCTATCTACTTCACGACTCAGGTATAATAAAAATTACAATAATGAGTTTTATTAAAAGCATGAACAGTAAAATAGATAATAACTTCACCATGCTCGGTATTCTATTACTAACAACATTAATTGTTTTTTCGATATGTGCATGTATCGAAAAAGCAAGACAAATTATACTTAAACCAGTATTAAGTTATATTTCAAAGAAAATAGAATCTTATCAAACAGACACCTAATCAAGAAAACACAGAGTCTATCACACTCTAAGACAAACCACTAAATAACTATGACTTCAACACTCAACACTAACACTAAAAATCGGGAATCAAATATAGAACTGTTACGAATAATTCTGATGATTATGATTATTATACATCATCTGATTGTACATGGATGCCAAAGCAATAGCCCATCTAAAAGTATACTATTTGTATCTTTGAATGTCTTTAGCATCATTGCAGTAAATTGCTTTGTATTCATCTCAGGTTATTACGGCATTAAATTCAAAGCCAAAACGTTACTTTCATTTATTCTACAGGCAAGTTTCTATTCTGTTGCAACATATATCATATATCATGGATTTATATCAACTGAAGCTTACTCCACACCTAACTTCATTCGTAGCTTTTTTCCTGTAACATATGCACAATGGTGGTTCTTAAATGCTTTTTTGGGAGTTTATATACTGTCACCCTTTATCAATAAAGGTATCGAATCGCTAAATATATACCAGTCAGGACTCATTGCAATTATTCTTGTATATGCAAATAGTAGTTATACTATAATAGGCTATAATTTTTACTCAGGAAGCGGACATAGTTTTTTCACTCTTTTGTCGATATATATTATTGCCCGTTTTTGCGGAAAATACATCAGGGATTTGAGTAAACCCTCAATTCTTTATATATGTACCTATCTTTTAACATTATTACTTGTTTATATCCTACTCTCTATTAATTATACAAATACGGCCGAACGACTAGTATCATATGGATGCCCCCTGATTATTCTTGGAGCAATCTTCTTCTTCTATACTTTTAGAAAAAGAAAAATACAAAGCAGTATAATAAATAAAATAGCACCACTATGTTTTGGGGTATATCTAATACACGATACAGCTGATACCCGCCTCCTAATCGGAGGACTTGTTGAACAGGTAAACCATGCAATAGCAAATCCTCTGCTTTTCGGTCTGGCATTATTAGGAATGGCAATACTTATATTTATAATATGTGCATGCATCGAAAAAATAAGACAAATCATATTCAATCCTATTTTAGACTCTATTGAGCAAAAAGCATCGATGTTATTTGTTAAATTGAAACGCATTACAGAATAAATGAATAAAAAAGAAGCCTATAAAAATGGAGTACCGAAGTGTACCAGAAAATTCTAATAATAAACAAATCGACAACTATACCTAACAGTTGTACAAGAAATGCTTTTCCACTATTTTTGCCATTGTATAAGAAAGTCTAAGACTTTAATATCTCAATAATGAATAAATTATTTTTTCTAATCACATTTTTCTATAGTTGCTTCACAGCAACAGCTCAAGAGAGAGATTTCTACAATCAATTATCTGATGCAGCAATAGATTTAACAAGGTCAAAAGTAACATACGACCCTACGTATTTCTCGATTCCTTATCCGAATGGAGATGTTCCTGCAAACAAAGGGGTGTGCACCGATGTTGTAATAAGGGCATATCGTAAAATGAACATAGACCTCCAGCAAAAGGTACATGAAGATATGAAAGCTAACTTCAGTAAATATCCTAGCCTGAAAAAATGGGGTTTAAAAAAAACAGATACAAATATAGACCATCGGCGAGTGTATAACCTCGAAACTTTTTTCACTCGCAATGGTATTGTAAAGCCAATCACAGCCAATCCCGAAGATTATAAGCCCGGAGATATAGTATCTTGGACTCTTGACAACGGACTGGCGCATATTGGAATAGTAGTCGATAGAAAATCGAAAGACAGAAAAAGACCTCTCATTGTGCATAATATTGGAGGCGGTCAGGTAATGGAGGATAGACTTTTCGCTTGGAAAATCGTAGGACATTATCAGTACAAATAGACTAATGGATATGAGTAAAAAGCGTGACTGTAATATTGAGTTGCTTCGCATTGTGTTAATGATGATGATCATTCTATTTCACTTGATTGTTCATGGCTGCAAACTTAAGACACTCTCTACTAATAACTATATTACAACAAATAAGGATTTTTTATATTTAGGCTTACTTGCATTTTTATCGATTGGAGTAAATTGTTTCGTATTTATATCTGGATACTATGGAATAAAATTTAAAATAAAAACACTAATAAGTCTCACCATACAAGGGACATTTTATTCTGTAATTATTTATTCCTTAATGGTATTCATCTTTCGGATAGATCAGTATAATGTAAAATTATTTATAAAATCTTTTTTTCCGCTCTCTTCCACTATATGGTGGTTTCTCAATATATATGTTGGTATATACATACTTTCGCCTGTAATAAACAAAGGCATTGATGTCATCAACAAACATCAGCTTATTCTTATAATTATTCTGCTTGTTTACCTAGAAGCTACATACCCAATTACAGGACTGAATATCCTATCAGAGGATGGACTTAGCTTTTATTCTTTGTTAACCATCTATATCATTGGGCGTTTTTGTAAAACAAACGAAATTACAATTAACAATGCACTTCTCAAATATAGCTTTGCATATATAATTCTATTTGTTGCAATTTATTCTGCCTATTTTACCAAATATCAAATTCTAGCTTGGAGAATAACGACTTACAACAGCCCATTCATTATTATTAATTCAATCTTATTTTTTTACATATTTAAAAATCTTTCGATCAGAAACTTATCAATCATTTACAAAATAGCACCTCTTACTTTTGGTATATACCTCATACACGATTATCCAAGCTGTGCGTATCACCTAAGTAAGTTTACATATAGCCTTAGCAAAATATCTCCCAGTCCCTTATATACATTTATCATATTAGTAGGACTCATGATTTCCATTTTTGTTTCATGTGCTATAGTTGAATACCTACGCATGAAATTATGCACCCCCATAGTAAATTCGATAGACTGCAACGTAGAAAAGTCGATACCATTTTTACGCAAAAAAATAAAACAAGTACTTAATTTGTAATTCCCTATTTTTCAAAATATGAAATATACTATTTACTTAAATACAGCACTCCCCATTCGCTCTGAAGCCAGCGAAGCATCCGAAATGGTAAGTCAATTACTTTTTGGAGACACTTGTGAAATAACCGATAAAGCAGGTTCATTCTCAAAAATAAAGAATTACAGAGACAGCTATCAAGGTTGGGTAGACTCTAAAGTTTTATGTGAAATAGATGAAGATTCTTACCATGAGATCAACAATGGCCCTGTATTTCGAACCTGTGTACCTATAGCAGATGTTTTCTGTATGACAGATAAAACCATATATAGGCTATCTGCAGGCAGTCTATTGCCACGTTATAATGCAGACACAAGCAGTTTCGAGATAGGAGGAAAAATTTTCCAAATTCATCCTTCTTTCGTGACTTACCTGCCCCAAAGCAGCAAAGAAAATATAATAGCCACAGCTATGCTGTTTCTCAATACTCCTTACTTATGGGGAGGTAAAAATATCATGGGAATTGATTGTTCGGGACTTGCACAAGTAGTATTCTCTATGAGCGGCTTCTCTCTGCCTCGAGATTCAGGCTTACAGGCTGTGGAGGGAATAAAAGTCAACTCATTGGAAGAGGCGCAAGCTTCTGACCTCTTATTTTTCGAGAAGAATAATCGCATCAATCATGTCGGAATTTTTCTTGGAAACAATAAAGTAATACATGCTTCGGGCAAAGTAAGAATAGATACAATTGACTCACAAGGCATTTACAATAAAGAATCTGGAAATTACACCCACACTCTATCAACAATAAAACGAGTATAAACTCACTTTCAGTAAAAAATCTTATCTTTGCGACAAAGTCAAAGAAGTAGTAAGATTTTGTATCTTTTTATTATTTTGAGAATCATAATAACTAGAGATAGTTACCATGATTAAATGTAATAATAAATTAGTCGTGTTACCTAATTATTGATTATTTATAAAAAAAGAATGTCGGTAAGAATTGTCCCTATAAGTGATAAAGCATCTAAAAAGAAATTTATCAAATTCCCTATAAATCTGTATAAAGATTGTCCCTACTATGTACCATCTTTAGTTTTAGATGAACTTGGAACTCTCGATTCGAGTAAAAACCCAGCATTTGACTTTTGCGAACAACAACTCTTTTTAGCCTACAGAGGTGATAAAATTGTTGGACGTATTGCAGCTATAATCAATCACAGATCGAATGAAATATGGAAACAAAAACATGCACGCTTTGGTTTTGTCGATTTCATTGATGATAATGAAGTTGTAGATGCACTTTTCAAGACAGCCGAAGATTGGGCTCGCAGTAAAGGAATGGATGCAATACAAGGTCCGATGGGATTCACCGATCTCGATCACGAAGGTCTTTTGGTATTCGGGTATGACAGAATAACCACCATGGCAACAACCTACAGCTATCCTTACTACAAAGACCAAATTGAACGCATTGGATACGAAAAAGATGTAGATTGGCACGAATTCTACATCCCGGTTCCTGACGCTGTTCCGGAAAGACATCAACGAATAGCTAATATAGTCGCCAATAAATATGGATTAAAGCTTCTGAAATTTAAAAACTTAAAGCAAATAACTCCTTATGTAGACAAAGTATTCAACTTGCTGAATGAAGCCTACGCTCCACTGTACGGGTTTGTACCTCTTACTCAAAAGCAAATTGATTATTATGTAAAAATGTACGTGCCTCTGCTTCGGTGGGATATTGTTTCCCTTATCATAAAGGAAGAAACTGACGAACTCGTAGCTTTTGGAATAGGAATGCCCAGTTTATCACTTGCTTTACAAAAATCAGGAGGGAAACTATTCCCTACAGGTTGGTATCACTTGCTTAAAGCACTGAAATTTAAGAGTAATAAAGTAATAGACCTATTACTCATCGGTATTGCACCCGAATATCAAGGAAAAGGTGTAAATGCGATGATCTTTAATGATTTCATTCCATCCGCACACAAAAGTGGCTTTCATTTTGCTGAAAGTAATCCCGAATTGGAACAAAACAATAAAGTCTCAGCACTATGGGATGGTTTTAATGCCGAACATCATAAGACTCGAAGAGCATATATGAAAAAGATATAACAGACAAAAAATTATAGAAAAAGTAGCATAATTAATTATGCTACTTTTTTTGTACAAATATTTTAGAGCCTGTTTAAATTTTATTAGCAAGTTTATTTTGGGTTATTTTCAAAATGATTTTTGATTTTTGTACGCTGATTTAGCGGGCTAAATCGAGTATAAAAAATGCCAAAGAATATTGAGAATGATGTATAAGAAATATTTTCGCTAAAATTTAAACAGGCTCTTAGTTATCACTAAAATATACCTTTGAATCGTGATTCTCTAAAATACGGTTACTTTCTATAAGAATAAAGATATCTGATACCTTAATAATAAATTTCGCTTGATTCATTTTCTAAAAATTCACTATCTTTGCTTGAAAGCTGATTTTACACACGCAAATATTTATGGAAGAAGAATTAGACATCAATTTACCTCAAGAAAATTACTCTGACGATGACATTAAAACTCTTGATTGGCAGGAGCATATACGTCGACGCCCTGGTATGTACATCGGAAAACTTGGCGACGGTACTTCTCCCGACGATGGAATATATGTCCTTCTGAAAGAAGTATTGGACAACTCTATCGACGAATATATGATGGGCTTTGGTAAAACCATAGAAGTAACCATAGAAAATGGCGAAGTATCTATACGTGACCATGGTCGAGGTGTGCCTCTCGGTAAAGTAAAGGACGTATCCTCTAAAATGAATACGGGAGCCAAATATGACTCCAAAGCATTTAAAAAATCAGTAGGTCTTAATGGAGTTGGTATAAAAGCAGTAAATGCTTTATCATCTTACTTCAAAATACAAGCATTCAGAGAAAAACAAACGGTTTCTGTAGAGTATAGCAAAGCAATAGTTACAAGCGAGTCCCCTATAGAGTCAACCACCCAGAATAACGGTACTCTAGTAGAATTTATTCCTGATATAACAATATTTGGTGAATATTTATACAGAGACGAGTATGTAGAAAGCTTACTCAAAAACTATGTTTACCTAAACACCGGATTAACTATCCTGTATAACGGAAAAAAATTCTTATCGAAAAATGGTTTAGTAGATCTTCTGAATGAAAATATGACCTCGGAAGCCCTCTACCCTATTATACATCTTAAAGATACTGATATTGAGATAGTAATAACTCACACAAATCAATATGGTGAAGAATACTATTCCTTTGTCAATGGACAACATACAACACAAGGAGGAACACACCAATCGGCTTTCCGTGAGACAGTTTCACGTGTCATCAAAGAGTATTACGCAAAGAACTTTGATTATGCCGATATCAGAAGCGGTATCGTTGCAGCAATCAGTATAAAGGTAGAAGAGCCTGTTTTTGAATCTCAAACAAAGACTAAGCTAGGATCTAAAGATATGGGGCCCAACGGTCCATCAGTTCAAAAATTTATTGGAGACTTCATAAAAAAAGAACTGGATAATTACCTGCATAAAGACTCTGAAACCTCCGAGACTTTGTTAAAGAAGATTCTGGAATCAGAAAAAGAACGTAAAGCAATTGCAGGAGTTACAAAACTTGCTCGCGAACGTGCAAAAAAATCGAATCTTCACAATAAAAAGCTTCGTGATTGCCGTATCCATTATAACGATACAAAAGGAGATAACTTAGACGAAACTTCTATTTTTATTACCGAGGGAGACTCGGCCAGTGGATCCATTACTAAAAGCCGTAACCCTAATCTTCAAGCGGTATTCAGTTTGAGAGGTAAACCTTTGAACAGTTTTGGACTCACTAAAAAAATTGTATACGAAAACGAAGAATTTAACCTTCTGCAAGCCGCACTCAACATAGAGGACGGTTTAGATGGTCTCAGATATAACAAAGTAATTATTGCTACCGATGCCGATACTGATGGTATGCACATCCGCTTACTATTGCTTACTTTTTTCTTGCAATTCTTCCCTGACCTGGTAAAAAAGAACCATGTATATATTTTGCAGACACCTCTGTTCCGTGTACGAAATAAAAAAGAAACGATCTATTGTTACACAGAAGAAGAGCGTATTGCAGCAATCAGTAAACTAGGTGTTAATCCCGAAATCACCCGATTTAAAGGATTGGGAGAAATTTCGCCTGATGAGTTTCAACATTTTATAGGAAAAGATATACGCCTGGATAAAGTGACCATGAAGAAAGAAGACTTGGTAAAAGATATGCTCAACTTTTATATGGGTAAAAACACACCTGAACGACAAGTATTTATTATTGACAATCTTGTTCAAATAGATGATTAAACCATACCAAATAAGTATGTAAATACAATTGACTGTTATAATTCCTACAATGAAAGATTCTCGTGCTATTATTCTGATTTATTCTCCCGATCAGCCGGGCTTAGTAGCTGCCGTAACCGATTTTATTTGTGTTAATAGAGGAAATATTATTCAACTCGAACAACATGTAGATAAGCAAGAAGATATTTTCTTTATGCGTGTTGAATGGGATATCAAGGATTTTTTAATTCCCAAAGAGAAGATTGGCGAGTATTTTCAGACTATGTATGCCAATAAATTTGAGATGACTTTCAGACTGTATTTCAATGATTATACGCCGAAAATGGCAGTATTTGTATCTAAAATGTCGCATTGCCTTTTCGATATTCTGGCACGTTACACTGCCGGCGAATGGAATGTTGAGATACCACTTATTATAAGTAATCACGAGGATTTACGATGGGTTGCCGAAAAATTCGGAATAGAATATCAGGTAATTAAAATTACCAAAGAGAATAAAGAAGAGATGGAAGCCAAACAAAAGGCTCTACTCAAAGAAAAAGGTATCGATTTTATTGTTCTGGCACGTTATATGCAAATTTTGACAGACGAGTTTATCAAAGAATATCCTAACAGAATTATCAATATACATCATTCATTTCTTCCGGCATTTATAGGGGCAAAACCATACCATGCAGCTTACGAAAGAGGTGTAAAAATAATTGGAGCAACAAGCCACTATGTAACGACAGAGTTAGATGCAGGTCCTATTATAGAACAGGATATAACACGTATATCGCATCGCGACAGCATCTCCGATTTAGTACGTAAAGGACAGGATTTAGAAAAAATTGTATTGTCTCATGGTATCGAATATCACATCAACAGGAGAGTGTTGGTTTACAAGAATAAAACGATACTATTCTCATAACTCTATTTCATCAGCAGAAATATATCCGTGGCTAATACAATAGAAGATCAGTCCTGATACTGTTTTGATACCTAATTTAGCTGTAATATTCTTACGGTGGGAAAGTACGGTGTTCAAGCTTATATTAAGGCGATCTGCTATTTCTTTATTAAGTAAACCTAAAGCAACAAGTTTAAGAACTTCCAATTCTCGAAGCGATATGGCTGAATCGTCTAATAAATGGCTTGTTTTGGGTTTGCCTATCAAACTTTGCCAATCGTCCACTCCTGATTCTGATAATTCGGCAATCATTGGTTTTAATATTTTCTCCCTTATACGGTTGTGTTTGCTTAAATCATTCAACAAACTATCAACAGAAAAAACTACAGCATAACACAGGTTCTCATTGAAACTACCTGATATATGCTTTATCAATATATTTTTCAAATCCAATAATAACGCCTGAGAAGTATCATCGTCCAACAAACCGTTATTGATCCGATGGATTAATGCATCTTTAAAACGAAAAAACAGTTTACGTATAAGCTCCAATTGTTTATTATTGGGGTCACTAGTAGCAATGAGAGCATTCAGGTGTTTTTCTACATTGGGAATCTGACCATGCATATAATACATATCCGTCCGCTTCAGGTAATCGGTAACCAAATCAATTTCAAACTCCTGCAATTTCTTTTCAGGAAAATAGTCTTCATTGAGATACGTATTAAGAATAGTCAGAAAGAAGTCAATATTCTGGTTATACTCTTCACAAACTGTCTTAACAGATTTATCCTCCAATCCTAACTTGATACCAAAACGGTTGATAACCGGTATCAGCAAATAATTTACACTAACAATTTCGGACAAAATGGATGTAGGAGTCAGAAAAGCCATAAATTAAAGAATATAATGTTAAGGTCTCAGACCTATTTTATTACTCTGGCAATAATGAATATAACTATCAGTTATCATTCTATAATTAAAACAATAAATAGTATTATCCTTCAAATTTACTCAAATTTTCCGACATCTTCTTTTTAGTGAAGTTAAATTTAATCCTTGAAGCATCATGTTTGTTCAATCCGTTTTTGTTGAGTACTTTTGAGCCTAATTCTAACCACATATTAATATTAGATGAAGCCCGATAGTTTGATTTTTGACATGGACGGTACTCTTTGGGATGCCGTAGACACTTATGCGTATAGCTGGACACAAGTTCTGAAAGAAATGGGAATAAACAAAACTCTCACCAAACAAGATATCCAAGGCTATATGGGCATGGAAGCAAAACAGATATACAAGGAGATATTTCCTCAACTACCGGAAGAAACTATCGAACAAATATATCGTAATATTATCGTCAAAACAGACGAACTACTTCCTAAAATGGGAGGTAATATTTATCCCGGTGTTTTGGAAGGTATTGAGCAATTATCACGAAAATATAAATTATTTATGTTGAGTAATTGCCAAAAAGGAAGCATACGTGATTTTATGGTATACACCGAAACCAAACCGTACTTCTGCGATTATATCGAATATGGTTCTAACCATCAACCCAAACACATCAATATGAAAACATTGATAGACCGATATAACCTGAAAGCTCCTATGTATATAGGTGATACCGACTCGGACAGAAAGCAATCGGATTTGGCTTATGTTCCTTTTGTTTTTGCATCCTGGGGATTTGGAAAAACAAATTCTTATGCTCATAAGTTTGACACAATGAAAGATTTAACCGAATACTTTATGAGCTTGTAATCTCATCATAAAGACTTCGATTCTTCTTATTATCAATGAGCTATGATAGCTACAACCATCTTAATCATATTTGCCGCATACTTCGGAATATTATATCTGATATCGATATTTATCAGCCGGGGAAGTTCCGATAATGATGCTTTTTTTGTGGCTAACCGCAAATCTCCTTGGTACATTGTTGCTATCGGGATGATAGGAACAAGTATATCGGGCGTTACGTTTGTTTCAGTTCCTGGGATGGTTGGAGCTTTTAATATGTCATACATGCAAATGGTATTCGGATTCTTCTTCGGGTATCTGGTCGTTGCTTATCTGCTTTTACCACTCTATTACAAGCTCAATCTTATCTCGATTTATACTTATCTCGACCAACGGTTCGGCAATTACTCATACAAAACAGGAGCTTCATTTTTTATACTTTCACGTATCATAGGTTCTGCCGCTAAACTTTATCTTGTAGCTCTTATTTTACAGACTCTGGTCTTTAACGCATGGCATATTCCTTTTTGGCTTACCGTCAGCAGCATTATCTTATTTATATGGATATATACACGCAAAAGTGGTATTAAAACAATTGTATGGACCGATATGCTACAAACAATCAGCTTTGTTATAGCAGCCATACTTATTATATGGCAGGTATCTTCGTTATTGAATTTTAATTTGAAAGAAGTTGTAACCACAGTAGCCAACAATCCCCATTCACAGATATTTCATTTCGAGTGGAAAAGCCCTATGAACTTTTTCAAGCAATTCTTCAGTGGAATCTTTATAGTTATTGTAATGACAGGGCTTGATCAGGATAATATGCAAAAAAACCTGACTTGTAAAGACCTGAAAGATGCGCAAAAAAACATGCTCACATACGGTTTTTTATTTACTCCGATAAATCTTCTTTTTCTGGCATTGGGTATTCTATTATTACTATTTGCATCGCAACAAGGCATAGTATTACCCTCTGCTTCAGATGAGATACTCCCCTATATGGTTAGCAATTATTTGGGATTACCTTGCCTCATCTTTTTTACTATTGGAATAATTGGGGCTTCGTTTGCCAATGCCGATTCAGCTCTGGCATCACTTACGACATCGTTTTGTGTAGATATTCTGGAAGTAAATAAGAAAAACGAAATACAGGCAAGTAAGACTCGAAAAACGGTTCATATTGGCATGAGCATTGTATTTATTTTTGTAATTCTTTTTATTCACCACATCGGCCAAGAAAATATTCTGAACACAATATATAAAGTAGCCTCATATACCTATGGACCTCTTTTAGGTCTGTTTGCTTTGGGGTTATTTTCTAAAATAAATATAAGAGATAAATATGCACCACTTGTGTGTATTATAGCTCCTATTATATGTTACCTATTGGAAGAAATGCTTTTCTCTTCTTTTAACTATAAAGTGGGATATGAAATACTAATGCTCAATGGCCTGCTTACGATTCTTGGTTTACTTGCAATCGGTAAAAAGAGAGAAACGTTTTAAGAAAATAAAAAAGCAGATGCTCTATCAATAACATCTGCTCCGTTTATATGCTAACAAGCACTTATATTTAATGCGTCCAAGGCATCAAATGTGCCCCGCCATTTCGAGCCTCCTCATATCTCTCTTTATTAAAAGAATACAAATAAGGGGCTTTATGAGCTCCATTTTTACGCTTCTCATCCAATCTATTTATTAAACCGACAGACAGCATCTTACGCTGAAAATTACGTCGATCTAGTTCTTGGCCTAATATTGCCTCATAAATTAAGCGAAGCTCGGGCATTGTAAATTTTTCAGGCAACAGCTCATATCCGATAGGAATAATACCGACTTGGATACGTATTGTTTTAATAGCCTTGTCTACAATCTGATTATGATCAGCAAACAAAGGTGGCAGGTCATTTAAGTCATACCAACTTACTTCTTCCACTGCTTCATCTACACTTATAGAAACTTTATCATACTCCACCAAAGCATAATAGCCCATCGATACAAATCTTTTCAGAAACCAATGATTGTCATTAGGAGTCACCCCCCAAGAGTTCAACATCTTAAGGCTTTCTTCTTTTCGGATTCTGCCACAATTTCCAAATAAATGGAATTGTTTCAGATAAAGATTATCAAGACCAACTCTTGATCTTATAATGCGATCTGCTGCATCATCTACATCTTCATCAAGATGAACAAAGCCACCCGGCAACATCCATTTATCACTTATTTTAAATTTATTGAGTAAAACTTTTAAATTTCCTTGATGAAAAGCTAAGACTACGCAGTCGACAGAAACACTGTCCAAGAAAGTATCATTAGCTTGTGCAAGTACTTCTGCTGTTGAATACCGTTTTGTCATTTTTGAATATGTTTTTTGTCTACTTGTTAATAATTAATTCTGACAAAATCAGAATATGTCATTGTGTTACAATTACAAAGATAGCATTTACATCATTAAGTTAACTTATTTATCAACAAAAACTCCATCCTCCATCCTCTTAGGGTCTGCAAAGATCATCATTCCTGTTTTCATTTTTTTAAATCCCAGCTTTCGATAAAAATCCTCTTTGCCCGGAGAAGCATACAATATAAAATTACAATCTGGGGTAGCATCTAACAGTATATCAACAATTTTACGTCCAATTCCATATCCTTGATACATCGGATCAATTGCAATATCATATAAGGCTGTTTGACGTATGCCATCTGAAATACTACGCCCAAAACCAATCATTTTTTTCTCATCATACACAAATACTACAGCATAACTATTTTCAAATGAAATACGATGCTTGTCCACATCCACAAATGACATGCCTACTTTCTCTAACAATTCGGGAATCCTCTCCCACTCTATGTTTGTACAATCTTTTTGATATGTTAATTCCATAAAGTATATATTTTATGAATAAAATGTTCTAAAGAAAATATTTGATGATACAGCAAAAGAAATATAACTATCTACTAATTTTTCACTTATATAAGTCTAAATAGCTCATCAAACTTAATAAAAAAATATACAATCTCAATCATCATCAGCATCTATCCCTTTTATCTCACGGGCAATCATCAGATGTTTTTGAGCCAATTCTTCATTGCCTATATTGGCATAACATTGAGCCAAATATTCATGACAAGGAGCATGATCCGGTTTTATAACAGAAGCCCGATCCAAATCCGTTATAGCCAATTCATACTCCTCCATTGCTATTCGGTTTTTCCCTCTGTTATATAATGCTTTAAACAACAATGGGCTAAGACTGACAGCTTTATTGAAACAGACATCGGCTTCGTAATAATCCTTTATATCATATAAAGTAACTCCTTTGCGTACCCATGCATCTACATACATCGGATCAAGGTCCAATGCCTTATTAAAGTTGGCTAATGCAGCTCTGGTGTCTTTATAAGAAACAATACATTCATTACCCAACAAATAATATTCTTCAGCATATTTATGAAGTGCTGCACGCTGCTCTAACATTTTACTGATAAGCAGCTTATTTTGCTCCTCAAGCTCATTTATTATATTTAACTTCCTGCGTATAAAACGTTTTGATAAAGGTTTCTCAATATCATAACGAGCTCGTATCGCTTTAAAGAACGTTTCAATACAATCCTCAAAGTTACCTTCATCAAAATCTTTTATAGTTTTAGAATACAAATAATCTGCATCCGATTCTTTTAAAGCCTTCTCTATTAATTGTTGGTTATTGAATTGACGGCTGAATTCTATAATTTCAGGGCGAACAAATACATCTGATCGACTAATCATTTTCCTCAAAACCATACCTTCCAATGAGGTACATCTACTCAATGCCACATAAGCCTGTCCTCCTGCAAATACACCTCCATTGAAATCTACAATAACTCTGCTGAATGTCAACCCCTGACTTTTATGAACAGTAATTGCCCAAGCTGCTTTGAGAGGTAGCTGGGTAAAAGTTCCTATAATCTCTTCCTCTATTTTCTTTTCAGCCTCATTATATTTGTAACGGTAATTTCTCCAGGTTTCAAGGTCCACTAAAACTTCTTTCCCATCTTCAAGCATCACATATACATTGTCCATCTCATCAATATTAGACACTACACCCAATGACCCGTTTACCCAGCGTCGAGGCCATTGCTGATCGTTATGGATAAACATTACCTGTGCATGTTCCTTCAATAGAAGATTTTTAGCTGTTGGAAGACTCGATTCGGGAAAATCTCCATCAATTGTACCATTGCTGATAAATTCGAGAGTTTCGAGCTCTACCATCTTCTTTTCATTGATATAATCGACATTATCACGCTTTGTTGCTAAGGTGATATACATTTCATCTTCAGATGGATTAAAAGATGGTTGAAATCGGGTATTAAGAGTCTGCATTTCTGCTGATCCTACTACACCTGTCCTTATTTTATCGAGAATAGAAATAAAAACACGGTCAGTCTGCCTGTATATCTTGGTAAACTCAATAGGTACTAATTTTGCTTCCAAAAATACTTTTGCCGAGAAAAAATATGGATTCGGATAGAACCGACTCAATATATCTTTAGAATCACTGGTTACTACAGGCTCCAATTGAAATACATCCCCCACGAAAACCAACTGTTTCCCTCCAAAGGGTGTACGCATATTATTAGAATAAACACGGAGAATGCGATCAATACAGTCTATCATATCGGCACGTACCATCGAAATCTCATCTATTATGATAAGCTCAACTTCCTGAATTAATTTCCGGTGATCTTTTTTATATTTAAAGAACTCGAATATGCGCCCGTTTACCAGACTCAAATCCTGATCATCCGGCAACATTGGACGAAATGGCATTTTGAAGAATGAATGAATAGTAGACCCATTAGCATTTATGGCAGCAATACCTGTTGGAGCTAGTACTACATATTTCTTCTTCGTAATATCGCACAAATGCTTTAAGAATGTCGATTTTCCGGTACCTGCCTTACCTGTCAAAAAAATCGATTGGCGGGTACGCGTTATTAAATCAAGTGCATTTTTAAATTCGGGATTGGATGTATCTATTGTTGGTATCAAAATCTCCTTTTTTTCTAAAAAACAAAAATACAAAAAAGCCTTGAATCGGCATCCCAATTCAAGGCTTCTATTTGTTAATTAAGGTCACAGACTTTTATCTTGACAATAGATCAATTATTCAAAATCGGCATCTACTACACCTTCATTCACCTTTACATCTATCACTTTAAACTCAACTTCCATTCCCACATTTATAGTCGAAGAATAAGGTATTTTCACTCCAGAAATCTCCTTATAGTCGCTGTAAAAGCCTAATTGGTCTATTTTTTGACCGGGAGCGACTTCTTTTTTAACCCCTTCACCAAGTTTTAAACCTGTACTTACATCGTAATAAAATGTGTTATCTCCATCAACCAATTTATAAACATCCACTCCGTTCAAGTTATCTATTCCGCCTAATTGAATAGTGGGAGAATTAATCATTAATAATTCAGGAAAAATAGCAGAATATTTCATCTCAGCTAATTCCTCATCTGTCATATCTTTTCGCTGTCCCTGCACTTCTACAAATCCAGTTTTACCATTGTAAGCAGTCTTCATCAAAGTCATTCCCATACCGGTTATCTGTTGAAATGATTTTCCATTTGCTGTATTTATTTTCTGCAAAGTTATTTCCTGACCCTGTATACTTGCTTTTGATGTGGTCGAAAGTGTTTTTATAGCTTTAAGAGCTTCCTCTCCTCCTATTGCATTTATATATTTACTCAATACACTTTTTGCAGTTACACCTGGTTCTATCACTTTAGCTTCGGGTTTAGTTGTTGGATTTCCGTACTTATCAAAGAAGTCAATAGGAATACCTAATTTTTCTAAACCAGGCAATACTTCAGATGCTTTACCCGCTACAACAATACGTGATGCGTCGTCCGAAAAGTATTTCTTCGCAGCAGCCTGAACTTGCTCTAAAGTAACAGCATCAATGTTCTTGATATAGTTTTCATAAAAATCGGCAGGTAACGATTGAGTTTTTTCGCGAAGAGCAAAACCTGCTACAGTTTGAGGTTTTTCGGCAGTCATTACAAAATTTCCAATATACTTAGCTTTAGCCAACTCTAATTCTTTAGCTGTTGGAAGAGTTGTGCGTATTCTTTTTACCTCCTTCAACATCTCTACCAGTGCACTATCTGTTACTGCATTACGAACAGCAGCAGTCGCAGAGAAATCAGTCGTATATTTATCAGCTGATATACCCGAATAAGCTCCATAAGTCCAACCATGTCCTTCTCTTAGGTTCATAAACAGATAACCGTCACTACCCCCTCCTAAAATATAATTGGCTAACAAAACAGCAAAATAGTCAGGATCAGTCATTTTCAGATTGACTATATTATTTACTGATATCTCGGATTGCACTGCATTGGGAACATCAACAAAACCAATTCTGGTTTCTGTCAGATTTACAGGTTCGTTATAAATACTTTTAGGAGGAGAAGCTTTTTTCCATGCTGAAAAATTCTCTGTCACCATTTTTTTCACTTCATCAAATTTCACGTCTCCCACTATTATCAGATAAGCATTTTCAGGTACAAAATACTTTTGGTAATAATTATTTATATCTGCCAATGTAATTTTATTAATAGATTCCTCAGTCAGATATTCTCCTTTGGGATGATTTTGTCCATAAAGTAAGACACTCCTTACCCTTCCCGATATAGCACTTGTACTTTTTTCATCAACTTTAATTGCATCAAGCAACTTGGCTCTCTCACTTTCAAGCTCTTCTTGAGTAAACAAAGGATCTAACGCCCCTTGAGCAGCCAAAGATAATACTTCGGGGAAATATTTAGATAACATTGTTCCTCCTATGCTATGCACACTGAAGCCGACCGAAGTACCATAAAAATCAAGCATCTCATTAAACTCGTCCTTACTAATTTTAGAGGTACCGTTCCCCATAAGTGAGCTGGTAAGGTTATCAACTCCTTTTATCGTACCTTCGATTGAAGGAGGATTATCAAGCACCAAAGAAAAGGTTGCTCGAGGTAGTTTATGATTTTCAACAACCAATACCTGCAAACCATTTGGCAAAGTAAAAGTCTGAGGTTTTCCCAAATTTATTTTAGGTGCCGGTCCGGGTTGAGGTTGCACCGATCTGTCTACCTGAGCCTGAATCGACAGAGATATAAGCAATGCAACAGCTATATATAATATTTTTTTCATCTTTTGTTTATTTAAAATAGCGTAAAAGTTTATTTTTTAGGAAGATAATCCAGAACTAATCTTTGATTCGGCTGCAAGTATTTATTAGCCACATCTCTTATTTCTTCTCTGGTTATCGATCTGTAAATATCTATTTCTGTATTTATCAAATTTACATCACCATACAATAAATAGTACTCAGCCAGATTACTGGCAACTCCTTCACTAGTCGAATTGGTACTTACATAAGCATTTTCAAACTGATTAAGCAATTTTTGATATTCTTTTTCCGAAATAAGTTCAGTACGTATCTTGGCAATTTCTTCATCTATAACAGCCTGAATTTCGGGAAATTCTTTACCGGTCATAGGCAATGCATAAATAACATATGCACTGTAATCCTCCTCTCCCAGATTAAAAGCTCCGGCCTCTAAAGCCAACTTATCTTTATCAACAAGTCTTTTATACAAACGCGAACTTTTACCTAAACTCAGAACCGAAGAAATCATATCAAGCACTCTGTAATCGCGCTCTTTCATCGATGGTATACGATAACCATTCAATAACATGGGAATTTGGATATTGGGGTCTTCGTAAGTATCATTTATTTGTTGAGTAATAGGATCTTCAAGAAATTGGTTCTTCACCACATCCGCACCTCTTGGTATGGTTCCAAAGTATTCGGTGATCCACTCTTTTGCTTGTTTAGTATCGAAATCTCCGGCTACCACCAAGACAGCATTATTGGGTACATAAAACTTCTTAAAAAAGGCTTTAAATTCATCTAAAGTTGCAGCGTCCAAATGTTCCATCGAACCGATTGGAGCCCAACGGTAAGGATGTTTGGTAAAAAGATTCTTTTTAATAACTTCCCATATTCCGCCGTAAGGAGAATTGTCTATTCTCAAACGTTTTTCTTCTTTTACAACTTCACGTTGAGTATCCACACCTATTTGATTAATAACAGGATGGAACATTCTCTCCGACTCCATCCATAAAGCTAATTGTAGATTGTTAGAAGGAAAAGTTTCGTAATAGTACGTTCTGTCATCATTTGTATTAGCGTTACCTTGCCCACCATTGGCTCCGAGAATTTTATCCCATTGTCCACGAGGAATATTTTCTGTTCCTTCAAACAGCAAATGCTCAAAAAAATGGGCAAAACCTGTACGGTCGGGATTTTCGTCTTTTGCCCCTACATGGTACATAACTGATGTAGTTACTACAGGAGCAGATTTGTCTTGCTGTAAGATAACATGTAATCCATTATCCAGAGTAAACTCCTCAAACTCGATATGTTGTGCCATAACAGCCACTCCGGAGATGAGAAATAGCCCGAATGCTATAAAAATTTTCTTCATATTACTATTTTTTTCAATTTTCTATATCATAAGTCGACGTTCATCGACAATAATCACATCATACAATACAAAGTACGAGATCAATCCTGGCTCGGATACATACTATCCCACCACGAAGAATCGTCTTGTAACCATTTGGCAAACCAAGCATAGATAGAGTAATTCCATTCAATACGTTTTTTATAATCTCTTATTCCGTGATTTTCACCTTTTACCTGAATAAATTCAACCGGTTTTCCCAATATTTTGAGAGCTGTGTACATTTGAATACTTTCACCAATAGGCACATTGGTATCTTCTGTTCCATGCAATAACAGAATTGGGGTTTTCACTTTATCAGCCTGAAACAACGGACTTTGACCGACATATAATTCAGGATTATTCCAAGGATAACTGTTTGCACTGGCTCCCGAACTGTAAGTATATCCCCAGAAACCTTCGCCCCAATAACTTGCCAAAGAACTTATTCCGGCATGAGATATGGCAGCTGCAAATAAATCGGTTTGAGTCTGTAAGTACATTGTCATAAATCCACCATATGAAGCACCGATACATCCTATTTTACTGCCATTAACAAACGAGTGATCTGCCACAAACTTCTTTGTTCCTTCTATAATATCATCGGCAGTACGCTTGCCCCACGCATTCACATGGCGGGCTGCAAATTCTTGACCGTACCCTGTAGTTCCGCTTGGCTGAAGTACATAAACTACATATCCCAAAGCCGCATATACATTCGAAGGATAAGGAGCCTCCATCGTTCGTGGGGTTGGCATGGTTCCTCCATAATAATAAACAATCAGAGGATATTTTTTGGCCGGATCGAAATTTGGCGGTAAATAATAACGACCATCAATGGTTGTTCCATCAGAAGCTGTAAAGCTCCAATCTTCCACTTTACCCAGATTCAACGAATTTAATCTCTCTTTATATGGGTCGGCAATCAATACAGATCGCTGATTTTTCAAATCCAAAGCATAAGCTCGAGTCGAATTTGAAGCACTTACTCCGAAATAAGTCGCGGAAAGGTTACTATTTGCAAAAGAAATCGAACGAATTACATCTTCATCCAAAGGTACAAAACTGAATTGTTTTTGTTTTGGATCATATTTATAGATACGCTCATAATCTTTATCGGTTACCGAAAAATAAATAAGACCATCTACTGCATTCCAATATGACTTATTGATGCTCGGTTTAAAATCTCGTCCCAAAGCTTCGACTTTACGACTAGTAA
Organism: uncultured Dysgonomonas sp.; assembly: GCF_934668725.1. Classification (GTDB taxonomy): domain Bacteria; phylum Bacteroidota; class Bacteroidia; order Bacteroidales; family Dysgonomonadaceae; genus Dysgonomonas_A. The sequence goes on along the minus strand of NZ_CAKUOF010000011.1, from coordinate 81,728 downwards.
TATCCATAATAAAAGCCAGATTGTTATAACTATTTGCCGTTTGACCCTCTTTGATATTCTGTCCGATTCCGTTAAAAGCTTCTGCTGAACCTACTATAAGAATACTATTCCCATCGGGCGAGAAAGATGCAGAATTGGCAAATCCTTCATTAGTCCATAGTGTATCGACAGCTAAAGTTTGCACTTCGAGCCTGTACATGGATGTTTGGAAAAACGGACGTACAGTCGGTGTATATTCTGTTACTGAGTAAAGTAAATAGCGGGAATCTTGACTTATATCATTCAAACTGGTTGAATGCTTTCCGAATGTTAAACGCTGCTTTACTCCTGTTGAAAAGTCGTAACGTGACAAAAAATAACGATCTTGATTATTTAGCTGCCTACTTTCGGGTGTAGTCAATAAAATAAGATCACCTTTGGGTGCATCGGGCACTTCACGATCTGTATAAATTAAATATTGCTCGTTAGGTGCTATTTGAAAATCTCCTGCGGGAATATTAGCGGCAATCACTTGCTCTACCATCGTTTCGGGATCTACAACTATCAACTTTACCTCTCCACTCGAGTTATCGGTATAATACAATTTATTCGAAGTAGGCATCCATTCATATTTATTGCCGACACTCAAAGCTATACGTTTATTTGTTTTCAGATACAAAAGTTCTTTGGAAGAAAAAGTTTTCCCATCACTTTTTGTTGTTGTATAATTTAGCAGGATATACTGCCCGTTAGGTGAAATTGAAGTCGAAGTTACACGATCGCCATCCAAAATATCTTTTATCGTAATATTTCTTTTGCTTCCATTATCAAATGTATAGTTTACTGTCGATTTCTGATCTTCGGGTTCTACCGTAATTTTAATACCTTCGGGACTTTTATTTGATGCAAGACTCATATATTTGATAAGTATATGATAAGTACCGGGAGTAGCCGGAAAGTTAAGTTTTATAGTTTTAGCTGTCAGTAAAGTATCCTCAATAGAGGTCTTTGAAGTTTCCTTATTTCCATTGATATAGGCTTCAAACATACTAGGTGCAGTAATTCGTATATTAGTCTTTGCATACTTATCTACATTGAGCCAAAAAGATAATAGATGAAACCGAGCACCTTTTTGAGCTTTACTCACAAAAAAGTAATTAGACAAATCGGGCTTTAACACCTCTATAAACGATTTTTGATCGGGAAAAGAGATAAAAGATTCGAGGATATCTTTATTATCGAATTTATTCCCTTTCAGATTTACAGAATCAATCATTACAGGATTTTCGACGTCGTAGAATCGGCCTGTCGAATACAATCTTTTTAAAGTAATAGTTTGTTGTTGTGCCAACATAGTCTGGCAAATGAATACACAACATAGAATTAAATAAAATTTGGGCTTTGTCATAAATACTTTAGGTCTTATATCTCATTATTACTTTGGCTAGTGTAAATACAAAATACTATTATAATCATGAAATATAGCAATCAATACTTCACACTATATATAAAGTACTAAAGGTAATAAAACAAGTTATTCGAAAAGAAGAAAAGCAAAAAAAGTAAGAGGATATATTTCTACATCCTCTTACTTTCATCTCTTTTGAAGCAAAATAAATTTACTTTATGGTTTCTTTTCTAGATTCTACTTCTGTTTCTAATTTATCCAATGCTCTCTGTACATTCTGCCATGAACCACCGTTAGTAACATCTGTAATGTTGTTCTCTTCAAGTATTTTAATTGCTTTTCCGGCACGATTTCCACTTTTGCAAAAAACAATAATATGTTTATCAGTTGGCAGTTTTTCAATATTATACTGTAAAAGATGCACCGGTATATTTATAGCTCCGGTCACACTTCCTTCTGAAAATTCTTCATTCGTGCGAACATCAATCAGTACCGCCCCTTCTTTTATCAATTGAGGTAATTCTGATTCCTTTTTTATCTGGTTACATGAATAAAGTATTCCATTCACCAGAAAAACTACTACAACCAAGAAACCTATTCTGAACATATGTATTTAAGAGTTTTTTGCTTTAAATGCCATCGCATAAAATCGCATCTGTTTTACCATTGAAACCAATCCATTCGAACGGGTTGGTGAGAGATGCTCATTCAAACCTATTTTATTTATAAAATAAAGATCTGCATTTATTATTTCATCCGGTGTATGATTAGTTAACACCTTTATCAATAAAGCGATAATCCCTTTTACAATCACAGCATCGCTTTCAGCTTTAAATGTAATAACACCATCTTCATAATCGGCTTGTAACCACACCCGACTTTGACACCCTTGTATCAAATTCGATTCTACTTTATATTTCTCGTTCAATGGCTCCAATGAATTCCCCAATTCGATCAAATAAGCATATTTATCCATCCAATCTTCAAATATCGAGAATTCTTCTATTATTTCGTCCTGTGTTTCGTTTATCTTTAGTTGACTCATTTTCTTAATCTATATATCTATTCATTCTTGCTTTGTTCGACAACAAATTTATTTTTCTTTATACACTACTTCCAAAACCGTTTGCCCTACAGCCTTAAGTGTTTCTTTACTGATATTATTCATATCATCTTTTGTTGTATGATGATACCATCCGAAACCTGAATCAGTACTTAAATCATACTGAATAATATCAATACTAGGAATACCTCTATTCTCATTTACAGGTACATGATCATCAGTAATACCACCGCCATTTTTATCTACAAAATATCTTCCATAACCTAAATCACGGGCTGTACTCCACACTTTTTCAACAATACCCTGAGCATATTGTCTTGATATTGCTTCTTTATAAAATGTAGCATCAGGAGCACCCACCATATCGAGTAAAATACCAAAACGTGCTTTATATCCGGGTACATGAGGATTTTTAGACCAATATTCTGAACCTAAGCACCATCCTTCTCCCGAAGGGATATCATGAGCAAAAGCCGGAGCTCCATAATCTTCTGCATCAAAGAAAATAATATCGACACCTAAATCGGGAGTTTTTTCTTGTAATATACGAGCAACTTCAAGCAATACCCCTACTCCGCTTGCACCATCATTAGCTCCCTGTACCGGAGTGTGATAGTTTTTTTCGTCCGGATCTTTATCCGAAAAGGGGCGTGTATCCCAATGTGCAAATAGGAGTATGCGGTCCGTTTTTTCAGGGTTAAACCTCCCAATTATATTACGTGCATGTAATATGGTTCCATCAAAAGCTTTCAAATCAGCTTTTTGTTGAGTAACTGTAGCACCAAAACGCTCGAGTTCGGCTACCAGATAATCACCACAAGCTTTATGAGCCTCCGAGTTAGGTACACGTGGCCCAAAAGCGACTTGCTTATCTACAAAATAATAGGCACTATCCGAATTGAAATCGGGTGAAACTTGCTTATAGTCCTGAGTCACAGAAGACGTATTATTTACAGTTTTTTGCCCACACGAACAAGCTAACAAGCCCGTCATAAAGCAGGCTAATGCAGTATATTTAAAAGTCATGTTCATAAATTTCAGGCCTCAGGCCTATATTATTACTTTGAAAATACAATATCTACAGATTGCTATAACCCGAAGATAGTTAATTTAGTACTTACCTTTTTTTATTACAAAGATATGCATTAATCAAGTAAGGGTACTTATTTGCTCCTGCATTTATTTAGGATATAAACTTGCCAACCCCATACTATGATATGTTTGCGATAATGTTTCTTCGTTATTTACCATTATCAAGAGCTTATCACCCACATGGAGTTCAGTTTTTCCTTTAGGTACAAAATACTTATCATTACGTTTTACCATAACAACAAGGGCATCATCAGGCAAAGGCATATCCATCAACTTATTACCATCCTTAACAGCATGCTCCGTAACTACTATTTCAGTTGAAAAAGAGCCTATTTCTTCGGGTAATTCCATATCAAAATCATCGTGTCGGTGACGCACCTTAGTAGGTCCCAGTAAACCTAACCACTGAGCAACCTGAGTAAGAAAAGTTCCTTGCAGTAGTATAGACAGCAATGTTATAAAAAATACTACATTAAATATAAATTGAGCATGGGGAACTCCTGCTGTAAGTGGAAATATGGCAAATATAATAGGCACAGCACCCCGTAACCCAACCCACGAAATGAAAACTTTATCTTTATACCCCATCTTCCTAAAAGGCAATAAGCTAATAAAAACACTCAGAGGACGTGCAATAAAAATCACAAACAGACCGATAAGAAGTGCGGGAACTGCAACAGGTAATAACTCTATCGGATTCACAAGCAAGCCTAAGGTTAAGAACATAAGTATTTGGCTAAGCCACGAAATAGCATCAAACAATTTAAATGTGGTACGCTTTGTTACAAATTTAGAGTTACCAATTATTAATCCTCCGATATATACAGCTAAATATCCGTTCCCGTTCACAAAGTGTGTAAAAGAAAAGATAAATATACAGAATGTCAATACGATAATCGGATAATAAACCTCATTACCAATTTTGATCCTATTCAATACATATACAGCTAATCGTCCGACAAAATATCCAACCGTAGTTCCGACAATTATTTGCATCAGGATTGATAAAATTATCATCGGAATATTGGGCTCGCCTCCGGCCTTTATCAGTCCAATAAGAGTAATGGTTAGCATATATGCCATCGGGTCGTTACTACCACTTTCAAACTCAAGCATCGGCCGTAAATGATTTTTTAGTTGCACATTTTTGGAACCAAGTATAGCAAATACAGCTGCCGAGTCGGTAGAAGACATAACTGATGCCAATAAAATGGCTGTCAATAAAGAAATACCCAACGAAGGGAGCAACTCACCACATAACCACCATGCAAATAGTCCGGTAAAAGAAGCAGTTAGTACAACCCCCGCAGTAGCCAACATCACACTCTGCTTGATGACGGGTTTTATTTCATGAAATTTGGTATTTAATCCACCTGAAAATAAAATAATACAAAGGGCTACTGTACCAATACCCTCAGCTAATTTCAAGTTATTAAATATTATACCTACACCATTTGACCCGAAAATCATTCCTACAGCCAAGAATAAAACTAATACCGGAATACCTAAACGTCCTCCGATTCGACCAACTACTATACTAATAAAAAGCAGTATCGACAATATTAATAAAACAGTCTCTAACATCACTTACTACTTTTCATTTTGACCTTATTTTCTCGAACTTCAATCTCAACCAGACCACCATGCAAAAGAGTGTAATTTTCTTTAACATGCCCTACCGGAAAATCAAAAACTAAAGGGTAGTTATATTCTTTTACAATATCTCTTATAGATTCATAAATTGTCGAACCCATCAATGGATCTTCAAGACAATCCGTAAACTGACCGATAACCAAAGCAGATATACGACCAAGTATTCCTGATAGCTTCAATTGCCACATCATACGATCTATTTTGTAAGGAGATTCGGCAATGTCTTCTATAAACAAAATTCCATTTTCAGGAACTTCCATATAAGGTGTACCTATTAACCCACTCAAAACCGCCAAATTTCCACCAAATAATTTACCCGTCACTAAACCTTTTCTATTCAAGGAATGTGATGCCAAGAAATAGTCGGGCATATTTATAAATAAAGCATCTTTCAAATAAACACTGGCTATATCAAGACTATCCTCTGTCAAATGACGAGCCATTGGGGCATGTAAAGAAACGATGCCCTCTTGTAATAAAGCCAAGTGTAAAGCTGTAATATCACTATAACCAACAATCCATTTAGGATATTGCCTTATACCTTCAAAGTTAAGTTTATCCAGTAAATGCACAACACCAAAGCCTCCTCTTGAACAGAATATCAGTTTCACATTCGGATCATCCATTGCCTGCTGCAAATCGGCACCCCGTTGGTCAACCGTTCCGGCAAATCTGCCATATTGTCTATCTGCATAGGTAGCTACTTCTACCAGCAAGCCCCAATTCTGCAATACTTTAGATGCACCATTTATATATTGGATATCGACATTTCCCGAAGGTGATATTATTATAGCTTTATCCCCTCTTTTCAATTTAGGAGGATATATCGTTTTATTCATCATGAATCATTTGCGTTCAAACAAATGTAGTAATTATTAAGAAAAACAGATTAAAAAGCTTATTTTTTTATGACTTGAAAGTATACAAAAAAGGGATACAATAATTGTATCCCTCTATTATATAATAATTTAAATTATGCATCTATTTTTGCATACGTTGCATTATCTTCAATAAATTCACGTCTAGGAGCAACTTCTTCTCCCATCAACATTGAGAAAATGTGATCTGCTTCCGCACCATTCTCAATAGTTACTTGACGAAGTGTTCTGTGCTCGGGATTCATTGTCGTATCCCATAACTGAGCAGCATTCATCTCTCCAAGACCTTTATATCGTTGCGTATGAATAGCACTTTCATTACCCTCGCCATATTTATCAATAAACGCCTGACGTTGTCTTTCATCCCAACAGTACTCTTCAACCTTACCTTTTTTACATAAATAAAGAGGAGGAGTAGCAATATAAATATATCCCAATTCAATTAAGGGTCTCATATGGCGGAAAAAGAATGTTAGAATCAAAGTTGCAATGTGACTACCGTCAACATCAGCATCGGTCATGATAACAACCTTATGGTAACGCAGTTTATCCAGATTCAGCTCTTTTGTATCATCTTCTGTACCGATTGAAACTCCAAGTGCAGTATATATGTTTCTGATTTCTTCACTTTCGAGAACCTTGTGCTGCATAGCCTTTTCCACATTCAGAATTTTACCTCTTAATGGAAGAATAGCTTGAAATCCACGGTCACGTCCCTGTTTTGCAGTACCACCAGCCGAATCTCCTTCGACAAGAAATATTTCACAAACGGCAGGATCTTTACTTGAGCAGTCGGCTAATTTTCCGGGCAGCCCACCACCTGTAAGAGGTGATTTACGTTGCACCATTTCACGTGCTTTACGAGCTGCATAACGAGCCGTAGCTGCTAGAATTACTTTCTCAACAATGATTTTAGCTTCCTTCGGGTGTTCCTCCAAATAATACCCTAAAGCTTCTCCAACTGCCTGATCGACTGCTCCCATTACCTCATTATTACCTAATTTGGTTTTGGTTTGTCCTTCAAACTGAGGTTCTGCCACTTTAATAGATACAACAGCAGTTAATCCTTCACGGAAATCATCGCCACTAATATCCACTTTCACTTTCTCCAGCATTTTCATATCATCTGCATACTTCTTCAATGTACGCGATAATCCTCTGCGGAAACCGGTTAAGTGAGTACCTCCTTCTATCGTGTGAATATTATTCACATACGAATATACATTCTCATTATAAGATGTATTATACGTTATGGCAACTTCTACGGGAACTCCTTGTTTTTCGGTGCTAATATGTATAACATCCTCTATAAGAGCCTCCTTCGCTGCATCTATATATTTAACAAATTCTTCAAGACCTTTTTCCGAGTAAAAAACATCAGTCTTATAAGAACCATCTTCTTTTTTATGTCTCCGGTCGGTCAGTGACAATTTAATGCCTGCATTCAAAAACGAAAGTTCACGTAAACGGGAAGCAAGAGTGTCATATTTATATTCGGTCGTTACAAATATACTGCTGTCGGGTGTAAATGTAATAGTTGTACCTGTATCGGTCGCATCACCTAATACTTGAATCTCATGCAAAGGCTTTCCACATGAAAAATCGAGCATATGTATTTTACCCTCTCTACGCACTTCAGCTTTCAGATAAGTAGACAGTGCATTCACACAAGATACCCCTACTCCATGAAGTCCTCCGGAAACTTTATAAGTTCCTTTATCAAACTTACCTCCGGCATGAAGAACAGTTAAAACGACTTCTAGAGCCGACTTTTGCTCTTTTTCCATCATTCCCACAGGAATACCACGTCCATTATCCCAAACGGAGATAGAATTATCCTCGAGAATAGTTACCCTAATATCATTACAGTAACCGGCTAATGCCTCATCAATAGAGTTATCGACGACTTCATAAACCAAGTGATGTAAACCTTTTTCACCTATATCACCAATATACATGGCGGGTCTCTTTCTAACAGCCTCAAGACCTTCTAATACTTGAATATTGTCGGCGGAATACGAGCCGCTTGCTAGATTTTTTTCGTTATCTGTCATTTTATTTCATTTAGCGTGCATCTTCAAGTTGTTCCAAGCAATAGTGCACAAACCTCCTCAAAAAAGCAAACAAATATACAAAAAATAACCCGTAAAAACAAGCAAATTAAGATATCATAATTTCAAAACAGAGAGAGGCTAAAACTCACATCTTCACATAAAAAAATACGCTAATAATCAACAAAATGACCACTAGCGTATCCTTCAGAAAAAGACCTGAATCTATATCTAACTTACTTCTTTTCAGTTTTTGCAGGAGCAGTTTTTTTCGCATCACTCTTTGTTTCACCTTTCGATGTACAAGCAGCTTTTTTATCAGCACCCTTAGAACAACATGATTTAGTTTCAGTTTTAGCCTTTTCAGCTTTCGCAGGTTTTGCATCTTGAGCCATAACTGCAGTTGAAGCCAATAAAGCGCAAGACATAACTAATGACAATGCTATTTTTTTCATAATTTAAAACAATTTATTATATTATTTTTTTCCTAAACACTAGAAAGACACAAATATAACAGATATGACAGAAAACTGTTCAAAAACAACCCTCCTATTAGTCTTAATTAATAATTCAAAGCTCCAAGACCATCCGCGATAAAAAATTTTAACAAAAAAAAGCGAATAGGAAGCAACTAAACACAAGAAAGGTTGAACTTTCCAGTTCAACCCTTCCTATTATTTCGAAAGTGATTTCTTATAAAGAATTCACATGATGAGCCAATTTCGATTTCAAGTTAGCAGCCTTATTTTTGTGAATAACATTCTTTTTAGCCAACTTATCTAACATTGAAGATACAGATGGATATAATTTCTTCGCTTCCTCTTTATCAGTTAAAGCACGAAGCCTCTTAACCGAATTACGAGCCGTTTTAGCAACATATCTATTTCTCAGACGCTTCACATCTGTTTGACGTATTCTTTTTATCGATGATTTATGATTTGCCATAATGACTAATCTCAATTATTTTGTTTGTTTCTTATTTACTTGTAGTCCATAGGGGAGTCGAACCCCTCTTTCCAGGATGAAAACCTGGCGTCCTAACCGATAGACGAATGGACCATTACTTTGAGATATTGCTTGACTTTTCAAACACCGTTTATCTCTCGATTGCGGATGCAAAGGTAGTGGATATTTCTATTCCTGCAAACATTTCAAACACTTTTTTTCAAAAAAAACAGACCAATGACTCTAAAAATTTAGAAATCAATAATATAAAATCACAACTTTTTTTCATTATTTCAGAGCTCGGTACGCTTTACCGATATATTCAATCATATCAGTAGGCAACATTCCTTGCTGGGATTTTGATTTTGCAGCTAAATCCCCCGCTAAACCATGTAAATATACTCCCAAAATTGCTGCGTCTTGTGGAAAATACCCTTGAGCCAACAAAGAAGTTATCATCCCGGTTAAAACATCACCACTTCCTCCGGTCGCCATACCCGGATTTCCAGTCGGATTAAAGAACACTTTATACTCAGGAGTAACTATGGCTGTGTAAGCCCCCTTTAATACAATATAAACATCATACCTCCTTGCAAAGTCTCTGGCTTTTTGCAAACGTTCATAACCACTATCAGATATGCCTCCCGACAAACGGTCAAATTCTACAGGATGCGGCGTTAAAATACTCTTGGGGGGTATCTTATTTCTGAGCACCTCATCTCTTGCGATCAGATTAAGTGCATCCGCATCAATCACCATCGACTTACGATAGCGATCAAACAAATCATGTAATAAATCATTAGCTTTATTTCCAACCCCAATACCCGGTCCTATGCCTATTGTAAACGGATCAATATCCAACTCTACCCCACTTATATTTTCCAGACATTCATCGGCATCAACCATAGCTTCGGGAACAACGGTCTGTAATACATCGACCCCACAACGAGGTATATGCATGGTCAAAAGCCCCACACCCGTCCGCAAACAGGCACGAGCAGACAATACAGCAGCACCCATTTTGCCATATGAACCTGCAATCAACATAGCCTTTCCATAAGTCCCTTTATGCGAAAAAACATTTCTAGGCAATGGTAGTAATGCTACATCTGCCTTTTCAGTAAGGTAAATATCAGTACCCTCTTCATTAATACATTTATCACACAAGCCAATATCAAGAACGATCATCTTTTGACAATAATCTCCACTTTCAGGCAAAAGCAATGATAGTTTAGGAAATTGGAAAGTAAAAACTTTTTCGGCTCTAACAATGCCCTCCTTATTATTATTCAAATTATTATCAACAAACAACCCCGATGGCATATCAATAGAATATACCTTGTTACGAGACAAATTTATTGCCTTAACAAGGTCTAAAAACACACCTTGCAAAGGGCGGTTCAATCCCGACCCAAATAATCCGTCAATTATAATACAATCGGGGTATATATGAGGAATATCCTTTTTATCTTTTATGATATATATACTTGTCAAACGCTCCAATCTCTCCTTATTTTCTCGGCAATCGTCCGAAAACCGATCATCAGGTGCAACAACGTATACACTTAACTTAAAATGCTTGGACAACAATATACGGGCTACAGCCAGAGCGTCGCCTCCATTATTACCCATTCCTGCGAAAACAAGCACCGGCTGATTCATATCTAAAACACGAATAAGCTTTTCCGAAACTGCAAGCGAAGCTCTTTCCATTAAATCAACAGAGGTAACCCCCTGATTCAAGACTGTACAATGATCTATTTTCTTTATCTGAGATACATCAAAAATCTTCACCATAAACTAAGCTTTTATAAAAGGTTGAAAACCGATTAAATATTCTAATTTATTTCACACCCTATTACTCTTAAGAAACTATTCCTTATGAAAAACAGTTGCCGAAGCCTGAGCCTTTGCCATCAACAGTACATCCTGCACATCCACATGATCCGGAGCCGATACTGCATAATAAATAGCATCTGCGACATCTTCTGCTGCAAGCGGAACAAAACCGTCGTATACCTTATCGGCACGAGTTTGATCACCCTTAAAACGAACTACTGAAAATTCGGTTTCTACAGCTCCCGGACAAACCAAAGTTACTTTAACACCGTAATCTACCATATCTAAACGCATCCCCTGCGACAATGCTTTTACGGCATGTTTAGTTGCACAATATACTCCGCCATTAGCATACACCTCCCGGGAAGCAATAGAACCTATATTGATAATATGCCCAGATCTACGCTCGACCATGCCCGGCGAAATAATGCGTGTCACGTATAACAAACCTTTTACATTGGTATCAACCATTCGCTCCCAATCATCCACAACCCCTTCTTGAATAGAATTCAAGCCAACCGCAAGACCTGCATTATTAACAAGGACATCTACCCTCTTCCATCGTTCGGGAAGACTACCAAGATACTTTTCAACCTCCGCATAATTACGAACATCAAACTCCAAAGAAAGCACATCAGCATTATATTCTTTTTTAAGTACATCCTCTAGTTCCTGTAACTTTTCTTTTCTGCGTCCGGTGATAATAATATCAAACCCGTTTTCAGCCAATCTCTCAGCTGTAGCCTTTCCAATTCCCGAGGTAGCCCCTGTTATCAATGCAATCTTTTTCATTTTATTTTATTTTTATTCTACGTTTTCAAATTATTCGCCTATTACTTTACTAAAGTAATAAACAAAAGACCAATTATTTAAGTGCTTTATTTAATATTTCTCATTTAAGATCCTTAAAGATAACACATTTTGGTATCAAGCTAAAGAAGTATTTTATAAAAAAACAAAGATTCATTTATTTATCCCATAGAGCATTCACTGCAATATAAGCTAAACAAACAAATCTCATAACCTTACAAACGCAGAAACTAATCTACCCACAAAGAACACATCAGCTACCTCTGTAAGTGGAGTATCCATAAGGGCTTAATGTTATCGGAACATGATAATGGCTATTGCCTTCTATTTCGAAAACCACTTGTACAAAAGGATAAAAAGTCTTAATGCCACGACTTTCGAAATAAGAACGTGTAAAAAAAGTCAAACGATATATGCCGTCATTTTCATTATCTAAATTCTCATCTAAAGCCAAAAATGAACCAATACGACCATTTTCGTCTGTTTTCTTTTCATCTATTTTTTGCCATTCCGATTTTTCCTGATTTTGTTTTTCAAGCAGCACCGAAACATTCACACTCGGCGTACCTGTAGTAATATCAAGAATATGTGTACTCAATTGATATTTTTGAGATTGAGCTGACAATTGAAAACCACAAAATCCAACCAAAATAAAGATTAAAACATTTCTCATAATTGCATTAATTTAATTGATAGATTAAAACTGGAAACTATTTATTATTATCTGTCCAAACATAACAATTGTTTACAATTATAGTTTAAACACATTATAATTTCAAATAAAAATCCTTGACCAATCCTGCAAAATCATCCGTATATACATGACGCTTCTTCTCTATAATTAAGTCTGTAATTTCAGCCTCCTGTTTTACCTTAGAAAATTCCAGCAACACTCTCTTTGCATTTAAATGACTCATGGGATAAACATTCGTAATTCGAGAAACAAACAAACCTACATTTTCAGCCAACTTAATTAATAAATCTTTCTCCGAATACGGAAATACAAGAGACAAGTAACCATTCGGGGATAATAAACGAGCCGAAATAGTCATAAACTCGACCATCGGCAGTGAATTTGTATGCCTAGCCAAAGTGCGTTTTCCATCAGGTGAATGGAGTGAAGATGAAAAATAAGGAGGATTGGAAACAATCATATCATATTTCTCTTCACACCTCTTATCATACTCCTGCAATGATGTATGAATAACCTTAATATGAAGAAAAGGTGTCCTGCCAACATTTTCCAATGTTTGAAATACAGCACTCTCATCTATATCGATAGCATCAACTGATAACAAACCACCAGACCGTTGAGACAACATTAAAGCTATCAGACCTGTACCTGTACCTACGTCCAAAACCTTTTTAGCCTTACGTAGTTTAACCCACGCACCCAGCAACACACCGTCAGTTCCCACTTTCATGGCACATTTGTCGTGATAAACTGTAAAATTCTTAAAACCGAAGTATGGATTAGACATATTCTAAATAAGTTAAAGACAAATTGGCAACACCAATACTAAGCACAAACCTATAAAATGATAGTGGCACAGTATTTGTAAAAGTATAAAGTAGCAGAACAAAGTTAGTCATTATTATTAACTTTGTAAACTTGAAAAAACAAGAAATATAATAGGATAAAACGAAATAACATACAATGTTTGACAATAAAAAAGACAGAGATTTTTTTAGTATGGACGGGAGCTCTGAACCTGTAATTTCTATCGTTTCAGACGAATTAGGCAGTATCGATTTCGATATTGACGAAAAATATCTGAAAGAAGAAATTCCAGTTCTGGCACTTCGAAACACGATCATCTTTCCGGGAACCAGCCTCCCTATTACTGTGGCTCGATCTAAATCTTTGAAAGCTTTAAAAAGCTTAAGAAACGGAAAAGGCATAATAGGAATGGTTTGCCAGAAAGATTCGGAAACAGAAGATCCTGAACAAAACGATTTATATGACATTGGTGTCATTGGCGAAATTATCCGTATAATAGACATACCCAATGATCCTAATCTTACGGTTATATTACAAGGTAAAAAACGTTTCAGAGTAGACCAGATAACCGCCACAGAGCCCTTTCTGAAAGCCAAATATACGTTAAAGGAAACAACTATTGCCGACAAAGACGATAAAGAATATCAGGTTCTTTTAGAATCTATTCGAGACCTGACTATACACATGTTACGTATGTATGGCGATCCACCAAAGGATTTAGTGGCTAAACTAAATGAAAACTCGAAATCGCCTTTACTGGTAAATTATTGCTGCACCAACCTTCCTGTATCGGGATCTGAGAAACAAGAGTTACTCAGTATCGATGATGATAAGAACAGGGCTTACCGTTTGTTGATGATATTGAATCGGGAAACTCAGATGCTGGAAATGAAAATGAATATCCAGATGAAAACCCGTGAGGAATTGAATCAGCAACAAAAAGAATATTTTCTGCAACAACAGATAAAAACTATCCAGGACGAGTTGGGGGGTAATCCTCAGCAAGCGGATATCGATGAACTGAAAGAGAGAATCAAAACAAAAAAATGGGACGAAAAAGTTGCGGAAAGTGTAGATAAGGAAATAAAAAAGCTGGAACGTCTGCATCCTCAATCGCCAGACTATTCTACACAATATACTTATTTACAAACTCTTTTGGAGTTACCTTGGAACGAATACACCAAAGATAACTTCAACTTGAAGCATGCACAAAAAGTACTTGATCGTGACCATTTCGGACTCGAAAAAGTAAAAGAACGCATCATCGAACATCTTGCGGTATTGAAGTTGAAAGGTGACCTGAAGTCTCCGATCATCTGTCTTTACGGCCCTCCCGGAGTAGGTAAGACATCTTTAGGTAAATCTGTAGCCGAAGCCCTTAACCGAAAATATGTAAGAGTATCTTTCGGAGGATTGCATGATGAATCGGAAATCAGAGGACACCGCCGTACTTATATCGGTGCTATGCCCGGACGCATCATTCAGAATATACAAAAGGCAGGTTCGTCGAACCCTGTATTTGTATTGGATGAAATAGATAAAATCGGAAATGACTTTAGAGGCGATCCCGCATCCGCTCTTTTAGAAGTGCTTGATCCTGAACAAAATTCGGCTTTTCATGACAATTATCTGAATATTGATTATGATTTGTCTAAAGTACTTTTTATTGCAACAGCCAATAATGTTTCGGCTATATCACAACCTTTACTCGACCGTATGGAGCTGATTGATATCAGCGGCTATATTATGGAGGAGAAAGTAGAAATTGCCCGAAAACATCTCATTCCAAAACAATTGGAAAATCACGGTTTAAAAAAAGAAGATATCGACATTCCTAAAAAGACTATCGAGAAAATTATAGAAAACTACACACGCGAATCGGGAGTACGTGCTTTAGATAAAACACTGGCTCAGATAATGCGTAAAGTAGCTTTGAAGGTAGCTTTGAAAGAAGAATACCCCACAACACTGGAAGTATCTAATTTGAAAGAGTATCTGGGTGCCAACAAATTCTCCAGAGACGAATATCAGGGAAATGAATATGCCGGAGTAGTAACAGGCTTAGCTTGGACTTCGGTGGGCGGTGAAATTTTATTTATAGAAACCTCCCTAAGCAAAGGAAAAGGAAGTAAACTTACTCTTACCGGAAATTTGGGTGATGTAATGAAGGAATCGGCTATGCTTGCTCTTGAATACATACATTCCCACAATCAAAGATTAGGTATTGACGACAATGTCCTCGAAAACTGGAATGTACATGTGCATGTTCCTGAAGGAGCCATTCCTAAAGACGGACCATCGGCAGGTATTACAATGGTAACATCTCTGGCTTCGGCATTTACACAACGTAAAGTCAAATCGAATCTGGCTATGACTGGCGAAATCACCCTTCGCGGAAAAGTCCTTCCGGTAGGTGGTATCCGCGAAAAGATATTAGCCGCTAAACGTGCAGGTATCAAAGAGATAATCTTGTGTAAAGAGAACCAAAAAGACATCGAAGAAATAAAAGAATTGTATTTGAAAGGACTTACTTTTCATTATGTTTCCGATATATCAGAGGTCTTAGAAATTGCACTATTGAAAGACAAAGTGAAGAATCCATTAAACCTGGAGATAAAAGAAACAGAGAAGAAAGGGAATTAAAATACAGAGTATTCACTAATATGCTTGAACTGGTAAGAACTGATAGTGAAAATAGCGATTTCAGAGAACTGATTTGTAAACTAGATAGTGAATTAAGTATTCGCAACGGCAATACCCAATTTCAGTATGATATTTACAACAAGATACCTTTTATCGAAACTGTTGTAATAGCCTATTGGGATGACAAAGCAGTGGGATGCTGTTGCTTCAAAGAATTTGAGAATAAAACGGCAGAAGTAAAACGTATGTACCTTGATAATGATTACAGGAGGAAAGGTATTGCACAGAATATGCTCTGGGAAATAGAATCATGGGCTAAGGAAAAAGGATTTTCGGATACGGTTCTCGAAACAGGGTATAAAATGATTGAAGCCGTACATCTGTATAAAAAGATGGGGTACAGTCAAATTCCCAATTACGGACAATATACAAACAATCCTGAAAGTATTTGTATGAGTAAATCGTTAAAATAAAATACAGGTAAGAGACAAAAGGCAGGTACTAAAATATCTGCCTTTTTCTTTTTTAGCAAGATTGGATAAGTAAACAATTGTAAGATATCCCTATCTTTGTTTTTGAATATAAACAACTAATAATTAACATCATGGAACAAACTTTTTGCCAAAGCTGTGGTATGCCAATGTCAGCAGAATTCAACAGTACAAACAAAGATGGGTCAGTCAATACAACCTATTGCAGCTATTGCTATAAAGATGGAGAATTTACCTCTGATGTAACAATGGATGAAATGATTTTGAAATGTGCTGAGTATGTGGATGAGTTTAATAAAGACTCAGACATCAAGTATACCAAAGAAGAAGCAATTGCGGGAATGAAACAGCACTTCCCCACTCTTTTACGATGGAAAAGCTAAAAAAATCCATTTTAAGAATCATCTTATCGTAGAGGTGTATGTAATACGCCTCTACGTATAATACATTATCTCTTTTTTGAAATTCTATGGAATATACCATTTGCCAAAGTTGCGGAATGCCTTTGCATCAACTAAATGAATTTGGAACCGATAAAAAAGGTTTCAGAATAAAAGACTATTGCGAGTATTGCTATAAAAACGGACAATCTACATCAGACTCAACAATAGATGAAATGATCGAACTTTGTGCCAAATACATGACAGATATCCCTCAGAACGAAGCCATAGAACATCTAAGAAGGAAACTGCCTACACTTAAACGGTGGGCACAAAAAGAAAACACTCAAAAAGAATATCACAAATCAATAAATAAAGTACTTGACTATATCAATGAACATCTGAATGAAAAGCCCGATCTCTCCACGCTATCTCAAATAGCCCATGTATCACCTTTTCATTTCCATCGCATATTTAAAGCCATTATTGGAGAGAATCTGGGTGAATATGTGCAACGTTTACGCCTGGAATATGTAGCAGGACAACTTAAGACAACGGATTTAAGCCTCAACGTACTAGCTGAAAAAACCGGCTATAACTCTGAGCAATCCTTGTCTAAAGCATTTAAGAAGTACTTTGGAACACCTCCCAGTATATATAAATTGGCATCAGCCAATACAACCGATTATAATCCCCTACAGCTATCTCCCCTAATCTGTAAAATAGAGCCTAAAAATATTATTTACATACGGGTTATTGCTCCTTACGGCACCCAAAAAGTATATGATAAAGCATGGGGGGAACTGAATCAATTTGCCACAGACAATAACTTATTAAAAACATCCAACGAATGGTTAGGTATCAGTTTTGACGACCCCAGTACTACACAATCCAATAAATGCCGTTTCTATGCCTGTTTAACAATCGACAAACCAATCAACCCCAGAGGAAAAATTGGCTGCAAAAATATCAAAGGCGGATTATATGCCATCTTTACACATAAAGGATCATATAGCGGGCTAAACGAATACTATAAAAACATATGGTTCGGATGGCTCCCTTCTGCCAATTACCGTTTAAGGCAAGCAACCTTTTTCGAAAAATATATAAATAATCCCGATAAAGTAAAAGCAGAAGATATCATTACCGAGATATACATACCTGTATCACCCAAATAAATGAGAGTACCACCACGATTTTCCAAGTTGCAAAAAATCTTGAGACCTTAAAAAAGTAAAACGAAGAATATCTCTTTGTTTGTATCTACTCTTTTTTTGCTACTTTCGCACTGTCATTATATGGATGATTAACGAAGATTATGAGCGAAAATAAGAACAGCATGGTATCTACTGCCATGAATTATGCTATCCCTTTGGGATTATTCTGGGTATTCAAATATTTGTTTGTCATAGGCGGCGAATACACCGAAATAAGTAAATATATCAACAGTATTCTAGGCATAGTAACTCCCGTGCTTACTTACACCTTAATATGCAGATACAGAGATAAAGAAAAAGGAGGAAATATACTTTATGGCGAAGCCATTCTCTTCATCCTTCTGATTTTTGTACTTGCTTCACTCATCGAATCGGTAATAACCAGCCTACACCTCTTGGTCATCAACCCCGGATTGGTTACACAGATGAATGAACAGATATACGATGTAATGAATAAAATGCATCTTCCAGATATTTACGCAAAAACAGTACTTTCTTACGGAGGGCTTTATTATATCTTTGCTATTATTTTTCAAAATATGGTTATCGGAATGTTCTTGGCTTTGGTACTCGGGTATTTTGCATCACGCCAAAAAAACAATCCACATCAATAATATATAATAAACTATGAACTTATCGATTGTTATTCCTTTATATAACGAAGATGAATCACTACCCGAACTATACAGCTGGATAGAACGGGTAATGCTTGAACGCAATTTTTCGTACGAGGTTATATTTGTGGATGACGGGAGTACAGACACATCCTGGCAGGTAATTACTCAATTAAGAAAAAAATCTCCCCATGTAAAAGGTATTAAATTTCGCCGTAATTATGGCAAATCACCGGCACTGCATTGTGCCTTTGAAATAGCACAGGGAGATGTTATTATCACCATGGATGCCGATCTGCAAGACAGTCCCGAAGAAATTCCGGCACTGTATGACATGATTGTCAACGAAAAGTACGATTTAGTATCTGGTTGGAAGAAAAAAAGATACGATCCTATAACTAAAACATTACCTACCAAGTTATTCAACGCCACGGCACGCAAAGTATCGGGCATCCAATTGCACGATTTCAACTGCGGATTAAAAGCCTACAGAAAAGATGTCGTAAAAAATATTGAAGTTTATAACGACATGCATCGCTATATCCCTTACCTAGCTAAAATTGCAGGATTTAGGCGTATAGGGGAAAAGGCTGTACAACATCAATCACGTAAATACGGCAGCAGTAAATTCGGTATAAACCGTTTTTTCAACGGGTATCTCGATCTGCTGACACTGTGGTTTTTATCCACTTTTGGACGCAAGCCAATGCACTTTTTCGGATTATTAGGTAGTTTTATGTTCTTTATCGGACTCATTGCCGTTATTTCGGTCGGAGCATCTAAAATGTATGCAATGACACATGGGCAACCTTATTCATTAGTAACCGATTCACCTTACTTTTATATATCTCTTACAACCATGATACTAGGTACTCAACTATTTCTTGCCGGATTTATTGGAGAACTGATTTCTCGCAATTCGGTTGGGCGTAATGATTATAAAATAGAAACCGAGATATTATAGTTTATATTGTTTTATGGATGGTAATAACATAACGATACTATTCAAATCCCGGGTAAGAAAAACACTTCGATAAACAACTGCTATTATAGATCTTTGAATTAATTGTAAATATATACTGACGCATTACCCGATTAATGAAAACAAAATGATATTAATAAAAGAAGGTAATACTCAAAACTTTTACAAAAACGAAAAAATAGCTTATATAATAAACAATTTGATTACTTTTGCCGTTTGATTGTATGAATACAAAAAAATAACAACGAATGCAGAAAAATTTAGTTATAGTGGAATCTCCGGCTAAAGCCAAAACAATAGAAAAGTTTTTAGGCAAAGATTACAAAGTGATGTCCAGCTACGGACATATTCGCGATCTGAAGAAAAAAGACTTGGGTATTGATTTAGCTAATAGTTACAGACCTCTATACGAAGTACCGGCAGATAAAGAAAAATTGGTATCCGAACTCCAAGCTGCTGTGAATAAAGCTGACGTTGTATGGTTGGCATCCGATGAAGACCGCGAGGGAGAAGCCATATCGTGGCATTTGTATGAAGCATTAGGTTTACGTGACAAGCAATACCATCGAATTGCTTTTCATGAAATAACCAAAAATGCAATACTTCATGCAATAGAGAATCCTCGTCGAATAAATAGAGATTTAGTAAATGCTCAACAAGCACGTCGCGTACTTGATCGCATTGTTGGTTTTGAATTATCACCTATACTATGGAGAAAAATTAAACCATCTCTTTCTGCCGGTCGTGTGCAGTCGGTGGCTGTTCGTCTAATCACCGAAAGGGAGCGTGAAATTGATGCCTTCCAAAGTGAGGCGTCATACCGCGTACAGGCAACATTCACTAAAAAAGAAGCCGATAATACACCTTATCAGATTAATGCAGAATTAAATAAACGTTTAAAAACCAAAGAGGAAGCTCTTGAGTTCTTAAACAGATTAAAAGGCATTCAAGACTTTACGATAGACAGTGTTATCACTAAACCGGCAAAAA
Organism: uncultured Dysgonomonas sp.; assembly: GCF_934668725.1. Lineage (GTDB taxonomy): Bacteria > Bacteroidota > Bacteroidia > Bacteroidales > Dysgonomonadaceae > Dysgonomonas_A. The sequence goes on along the minus strand of NZ_CAKUOF010000011.1, from coordinate 61,192 downwards.
AATCGCCAGCAGCCCCTTTTACCACATCTACACTTCAACAAGAAGCAGCCCGTAAATTAGGTTTTTCTGTTGCACAAACAATGTCGGTAGCTCAGAAATTATACGAATCCGGAAAGATTACCTATATGCGTACTGACTCGGTACACCTTTCTGCTTTGGCTATCAATTCGTCAAAAGCCGAAATTGGGGAAGCTTACGGCAAAAAATACGTCAAAACCAGACAATTCTCGACCAAATCAAAGGGAGCGCAAGAAGCTCACGAGGCTATACGTCCGACTTACATGAATGCCCACCAAACAACGGGTACATCACAAGAGCAAAAACTATACGAACTTATTTGGAAAAGAACAATTGCTTCTCAGATGGCCGATGCTGAACTGGAAAGAACAACTGTTACTATTAATATATTTGAAGACGAAGACATTAAATTTGTATCAAGTGGTGAGGTAATCACTTTTGACGGATTTCTTCGCGTATATCTGGAAAGTACAGATGACGAATCTCTGGATGGAGAGGAAAATACATTATTGCCTCCAATCAAGAGAAAAGATATTTTAAACTTAAAAGAATCGACGGCTACAGAGCGATTTACACAGCGACCTGCCCGATATTCGGAAGCTTCTTTAGTACGTAAACTTGAAGAGTTGGGAATTGGTCGACCATCAACCTATGCTCCTACCATATCGACTATTCAAAACAGAGAATATGTCGAAAAAACAAATATCGAAGGAACTAACCGTGATTATAATATTTTGCAATTAAAAAAGGGCAAAATTACCGATACCATCAAAACTGAAAAAACGGGAGCTGATAAAAACAAGCTAAAACCAACTGATACAGGAATGGTTGTGAATGATTATCTGACCGAGTTTTTCCCTCGTATACTCGATTACAACTTTACGGCAGACGTAGAAAAAGAATTTGACTATGTAGCTGTGGGTGCCGAAGTATGGACAGACCTTATCGATCGGTTCTATAAGAAATTTCATCCCGTTGTAGAAGAAGCTCTCAACACGCACGAAGATCATAAAGTGGGTGAACGAGTTTTAGGAACAGACCCTAAAACAGGAAAACAAATTTCAGCAAAAATAGGACGTTTTGGTCCTATGATTCAACTTGGGACACAAGATGATGAAGAAAAACCACGGTTTGTATCACTTCGTAAAGGACAATCACTAGGAACAATTACAATAGAAGAAGCTATTAAGCTTTTCGATTTGCCTCGTTTTATTGGTGAGTACGAAGAGAAAGAGCTACAAGCATCTATTGGCAAATTTGGTCCTTACATTAAATTCGACGGAAAATTCATATCATTACCCAAAGATCTTGATCCTTATACAGTTACTCAAGAAGAAGCAATATCTGTTATCGAAGAAAAAAGAAAGCAGGAACGCGAAAAGGTCATTAAGATTTTTGAAAGTAAAGAAGGTAAAGGTGGAAAAGACGAAGTTCAGATTCTGAATGGTCGTTACGGTCCATACATTGCATACAAGGATAAAAACTATAAAATAGCTAAAACTGTAGATGCCACAACTCTTACACTAAAAGAGTGTATGGAAATAATCAAAACGACCAAAAGTAAAACCAAAGCTAAGGTCGAAAAGAAGGAAAAGAAAAAAACAAAAGTTGCGGAAAAGAAAAAAAAGGTATTAGAGGAAGAAGCTAAAGAAAAAAAAACAAAAGCACCTAAAAAGTAAACTTTATACTTCCCGAATATTAATATTAGGTGAACATTGATTATTATCAATTGTTATAGTAGTAACAGAGATTAAAAAATTAAAATATAACGATCATATGAGTGCTGAAGTAGATCCAATTGGTTATGATGAAGATGATGCTGTAAAATTTATACAAAACTATCTCCCTCAAGAGTTAAAAGGAAAATTTTCTGATGACGAGATAAATTACATCATCGATATTATATACGAATTTTATGAAGATAAAGGGCTACTTAACGAAAGTTCGTCTGATGATGAAATCATAGATATCGATGAAGATGAATTGACTGAGTTTGTTTTAAAAAACACTAAAAAGGATAAATTAAAGGAATTCTCAGCAGATGAGATAACCTTTATAATACAGGGAGAGCTTGCATATTGCGAGTCTATCGACCTTTTCGAATAAGAGAATTAAAATAAATATTTTGATTATGAACAAAAATGCTTTTGGAGCAATAGCTCTTTCAGTTGCACTATTATTATCAAGCTGCGGTGCAAGTAATACAGTTAAAGGAACAGGAGTTGGAGCAGGTGCAGGTGGTGCATTAGGTGCTGGTATTGGAGCTCTTATAGGTGGAGGTAAAGGTGCCGCATGGGGTGCCGGTATAGGTGCTGTTGTTGGCGGTGGAGCAGGTGCTATCATCGGAAACAAGATGGATCAGCAAAAGAAAGAATTAGAGTCTATAAACGGAGCTCAAGTAGAATCTGTTAATGACGGACAGGCAATTAAAGTTACCTTCGAATCGGGTATTCTATTTGCAACCAATTCAAGTTCATTGAATTCTGCTTCTCAAAATGCACTTAGTCAATTTGCTGCATCATTGAAAGCTCATCCTGATACAGATATACAAATTACAGGTTATACAGACAATACAGGCTCGGATGCAATTAATAATCCATTATCAGAGAAACGTGCTCAAGCCGTTTATAACTTCCTTTTACAACAAGGAGTTGCCGGAAACCGTATGACTTCAGCAGGTATGGGTTCTGCAAATCCAGTAGCTAGCAATAGCACTGTTGATGGAAGAGCTCAAAACCGTCGTGTAGAAGTATATATTCATCCTAACGAAAAAATGATCAGAGATGCCGAAGCCGGTAAATAATCTGATATTTAATCCATAATAATATAAAATCCCTGATGTTAATTACATCAGGGATTTTTTTCGTCTGTCAAAATGAGTAAATTTGTAGCAAATCACAAGGGTATATAATTACATACCCTTAAAAGAAAAAACATTTGCTATAAACAGAAGTATATTTATATCCTTCTACAATATCCGATGCTTCACAAGACCCAAGCCATAGTACTCAATACAATTAATTACAATGACAAGTATTTACTTGCCACTGTGTATACTAATGTTTTTGGCAGAGTGACCTATATGGTACCCAAATCCCGAAGCAAGTCGACCAAAGTGCAGAAATCTCTTTTCGCTCCGTTATCGATACTCGATATGGAGACAGAACATCAAGCTTCACGCGACATTCAACGTATACGCGAAGCTCATACATTATATCCGTTATATTCAATTCCGGGAAATATGGTCAAAACATCTATTGTTTTGTTTTTATCGGAGTTTCTAAGCCGGATATTGAAAGATACAGACGAATACGAAATTATATATAATTACCTGAGTTATTCGATACAAGTATTGGAAGAGAGCGAAAAAGGTCTTGCCAACTATCATCTGGTGTTTATGCTGAAACTGACTCGCTTTCTGGGATTCTATCCTAATCTGAAAGATTATCACCCCAACGATTACTTTGACATGCTGAACGGTATATTTGTAACCCATCAACCATTACATAATCACTATGTAAATAAAGTAGACAGTCAGGTTCTTTCACTTTTATCTAGAATAGGATACGAAAATATGCACCTATTCCTATTTTCGAGGCAAGACCGTCAGAATATTATAAACCGCATGCTCGAATATTACCGTATTCACTTGCATGATTTCCAACCACTCAAATCACTGGATATCTTACACGAGCTATTTTAAACTTACAAACGATATATTAAAGCACCCAACAAACATATTTTAAAATGAATATCAACGAAGTCGAGTCTTATTATTCTAATATTATCATCAAATATAAAGGAGAGTCAGACCAATTAAAGAAAATAATATTTTGGGTAGGAACCATACGATTGATTATTGCTATAGCTGCCATAGTCGGTGCCTATATCTTATGGGGAAACACTTCCATCGTTATTGCAACTATTGCTATATTTTTCATTGCCTTTCTGGCATTGATGAAATATCATAACCGGTTATTTATAAAAAAGAGTTACTGCGAACAGCAAATAACCAATGCCCAAAATGAATTGAAAGGGATTAATTACGATTTTTCGACATTCGATGGAGCTCCAGAAAAAACAGATGCTGAGCATAGTTTCAGCTTAGATCTCGATTTATTTGGTAAAAGATCCTTTTTCCAGTCAATAAATCGTACTGTAACTTCGTTCGGAAAAGATACACTTGCCAATATATTCATATATCCTTTCGAAAATAAAAAAGATATTATAGACCAACAAAAAGCAGTAGAAGAGCTTAAACAAAAAACGAAGCTACTATCCCATTTCAGGGCAATAGGACAAATGAGTGAGGCAGACAGCCTAAACTCAAAAGATTTTTCGGCATCATTTAAACGTCCTCCTATTTTGAAAAACAGTATTCTGTGGAAAAGTATGCTATATATTATACCACTTATACATATAGTATCCGTATTACTTATATACCTTGATATTATAGCAGGCGGATATTATTCGATAATTTATATTCTGACTCTAGGTATAAGCGTCCTACCTGGTAAAAAAGTGATGCAGATAAAAGAAACTTTCGATGAAAAATCAAAAGTATTGGACACATATTCCAAGCTATTTAAAATTATTGAAGATGAAAACGTTCAATCTCATAAGCTGAAGAATATTCAATCTCAATTAAAAGGTGTGGCCAATGCCTCATATGCTATAAATCAATTGAAATCATACCATAATAATCTGACAGTATCATACACATTTCCCGTATTATTACTGTTCAATCCTTATCTGCTATGGAATGTCAGGTATGCAATTAAAGTTGAACAATGGACTGAAAAGTATAAATCGGAAATAGAACAATGGTTCGAAGCTATTGCCGAATTTGATATGCTTGTATCTATAGGGACTTTTGCGTTTAATCATCCGGATTATATCTATCCAGAAATTGCCGATAAATTTATATTCGAGGGCAAAGCTTTAGGACATCCTATGCTACATAGAGATACATGCGTACGTAATGATGTCAATATATCCAAGACCCCATTCTTTTTGGTAATCACAGGAGCTAATATGGCAGGCAAAAGCACTTACCTGCGCACTATCGGCATTAATCACACGTTGGCTTGTGCCGGAGCGCCTGTATGTGCCGAATTATTGGTATTTTACCCATGCAGGTTAGTAACGAACCTTCGCACTGCCGACTCTTTGGCCGATAATGAATCTTACTTCTTTGCCGAATTGAAACGACTGAAAATGATTATAGACCGTTTACAAGCAGGTGAAGAATTATTTATAATTTTAGATGAAATTTTGAAAGGAACCAACTCTGAAGATAAGCAAAAAGGCTCGATGGCTTTAATGAAGCAACTTATTTCGCTCAACGGAAACGGTATTATAGCAACTCACGATCTACTGCTTGGAAACCTGGAGCAGGAATATCCTGATAATGTAAAAGATTACCGCTTTGAAGCAGATATAACCAACGATCAATTGACCTTTTCCTATAAAATACGTGAAGGTGTAGCTCAGAACATGAATGCTTGCTTCCTGATGAAAAAAATGGGTATTACCGGACTATAAGGCATAAAACCAAAAATATGAATACGGATATAAAAACACGCTCGTCAAATATTGAACTACTCCGGTTGGTTCTTATGCTTATGATCGTAATGCTGCATGTATTTCGGCTCGAATTGCATAATAATATAAATAACACCGGATTATATATATCCGAACTGTTATTAACCAGCCTGTTTTTTGTAGGTGTAAACTGTTTTGTTTTTATATCAGGGTATTTCGGGGTAAGATTCAAGTCCAAAACCATAATATCATTAGGCATACAAGCATTATTTTACTCTGTTGGCATCTTGACAATTGCCATATTATTAGGCTATAAACCTGAGATTCGTGATTATATAGAAGCTGTTTTTCCCATATCGAGCAGTCTTACCTATGGAACCTGGTGGTTCCTCACTGCTTATATTGCGTTATTATTTATTGCCCCTCTGTTGAATCATTCAATAGAGTATTTCAACAAAAAACAAATGACCATACTTCTTGCAGGAATGTTATTTCTCAATTCCTTCTCCGGCTTTATATTCAATAATACATATATTTCGGGAGATGGTTATTCGATCTACAACTTTATAACCATTTATGTTCTGGCTCGTTACATTCACAAATACCAGATCCGGATAAAGAAGCCTTTTTTAATCTACTTAGCTGCATCATTGTTTATTTTCGGCATTACCTTGTTTTTTAATCTGGAAATGGGTAAAATGATAGAACCCGGAAACCGATACAATAATCCATTTTTGATTCTTGCCGCCATTGGCTTATTCTTTACTTTTAAGAATCTAAAAATTTCAAGTAATGCGATTAATACATTAGCACCTCTTGCATTCGGAGTGTATTTGATTCACAATCATTATTTGATACGCAAGCTTTTTTTAGAGGAAGCTATACAAAACCTTACTAATCTATATCGCGAAAATTATATACTATTGATAGGCTTACTAATACTCTTCTCTATTGCTGTCTTTTTGATATGCTTGGGAATAGAAAAAATACGTCAATTAATATGTACTCCTATAGTAAACATCATAGAAAAGAAAATAAGCAAATACGACCTAAACATACGATCATGAAAATAAAACTACTCGCCTGTGCGATATTTCTGACCTCCGCTTCGGCTTTTTCTCAAACTGTAACGGAAAAAGATTTGCAAGAGATCAGAGGCAGTTTCAAGAAAGACGCTTCTACTACAGCCATTCAAAACATCCTTACCACCCAAAGCAATATTAAAGATAATGCACTGAATCACGATCTACAATCGCAGTTAGATCACCTATTCAAATACCGTGTAGCAGTAAAGGGTATTACCAATCAGAAAAGCTCGGGACGTTGCTGGATGTTCACTTCTATGAATGTACTTCGCCCTTCGATTATGGCGAAATATAATATCGACAGTTTCGATTTCTCACATAACTACCTATATTTCTGGGACATATTTGAAAAAGCAAATTTATATCTCGAAAATATAATTGCAACTGCATCGAATCCGATTGACGACAGAGAGGTTGTTGAATTCTTCAAATCGCCTGTAGGTGATGGCGGTGTTTGGAACTTATACTATAATGCAGCCCTGAAATATGGAGTTGTACCCGATGCCGTTATGCCCGAGACAGCTCATTCGAACAGTACCGGTCAAATGATTTCTCTAATTAATGAGAAACTACGTATGGAAGGTTATAATCTTAGAGAATTGGTGACAAGCGGCAAGAAAGAAAAAGAGCTAAGAGCTGAAAAACAAACTGTTCTTAAAGATGTGTATAGAATGTTGGCTTTATGCCTAGGTGAGCCTCCTACAGAATTCACATGGAGGTACAAAACTAAAACAGGACAAATAGAAGAAAAACAATATACTCCCAAAGAATTTTATAATGAAATAACCCCTGCTGATTATAGTCCTGAGAATTATATCATGATTATGAACGACCCAACTCGCGAATACTACAAAGTATATGAGATCAAAAATTACAGAAATACCGTTGAAGGCATCAATTGGGTATATTTAAATCTACCGAATGAGGATATAAAGAAAGCAGCCTTAGCTTCCATTAAGAATAATGAGGCAATGTATGCTTCGTGCGATGTGGGCAAACAGCATAACAGAGAGACGGGTATAATGGATCCTGATATGTATGACTATCAATCGCTATTCGGCGTAAAAATCAATATGGATAAAAAGGCACGCATATTGACTCGACAAAGCGGATCGAGCCATGCCATGCTCCTCATAGGTTGCGATACGGATAATAATGACAATCCGACAAAATGGGAGTTTGAAAATAGCTGGGGTGCAAATGCCGGAAATAACGGATACCTGACTTTTACTGATAATTGGTTTAACGAATATATGTTCCGCTTGGTGATTCATCGTAAATATTTGGATGCAAAAGCAATCGAAAGTTTGAATCAAAAACCTGTACAATTACCCATGTGGGATTATATGAATTAGTATCTCTGAGTTTTAAATAACAAAGCCGATTCATTATGAATCGGCTTTGTTTATTACTCATATCAGAATAATCTCATCCTAATTATCTTGTAAAATGTGTTATTCGCTCGATTTTCTTGGCAAACTCCATCTCTTTTACACTTGTCTTTCGGAATAAGAGTGCAGCTATACAAATACCGATGGCCAAAGTAAATAACAACGACATAGTAAGCGTAAGGTTATGTGCCATAGATACAAGAATAGACGGATCTTCATTGGCAACATTCAGATCGGTAATCTTAATACCTGCCAACATCGTTTTATAAGCATACATTCCGGGAATCATTGTTATACAAGCAGGCATAGTAAACACTACGGGAGGATTATCAACTCTATGTGCTACAACTATCCCTATAAAACCAATAACTACCGACCCTGTCAACGTTGCCATAATAAGCCCAAAGTCCATCTGTAAAAGAATAAAACGCAAACAATGCCCCATTCCTCCTAAAAGTCCTGCAACAATAAGCACCTTTTTGGGTGTACCGAAAAGTATTCCCCAACAAATACCAACCACACAAGCTATGGTAAAATCGCGAACAACAGCTAATATTATATCTGTATACATAAATTTTTCGATTATAACTTAAAATTATCAATCCCCATAAGTGTAATACTCAAGGTCATTCCCGCAGCAATGCAAAGCAGGATAAAACCAGCAAACAAAGCTCTGTTTACCGCCGACGAAAGATATCCTTCTATCAGATCAATAACACTATTGATTAACGGTACTCCGGGAATAAGATAAAGCACCGCGGTTGCCATAGCCGATTGTGGATTATCTCCAATATTATAGATTGTACCTAAACCTGTAATTGTAGTAGTTATAAAAGCAGCAATACTAATAGAAATCATCTGATTGTAACGTAAAGCAGCAATCTTATATCTGAATAGAGAACCAAGAAACGCACCAAGCAAAGCGATTAGTCCATTCAAGGCATCACCCATTGATAAAAAACAGAGACCTGCACAAGACAATCCTACCGCAATAGATACAATCCAAGGATTGTAGTGAGGCATGGTCTTTATTTTATCAAACTCTTTCTCTGCTTCCTCAATAGGCAAGTTTTCTTCATATACTTTCCATGTTAAATGACTAACTTTAGTTAATACTTCGAAATGTACCACATGTGTAGGCGACTCCTTAAACATGGTTATGGTATCGTCTTCACGGCAATGACTGCGTACTGTAACCAGTAAACCTTTAAATGTCGGTTGAAGACTGACATCAAATCCCCATGTAAGAGCCATACGCCTGATATTGCTCTCTACACGCCCGCTATGAGCTCCCGATGCCAATAAGAATGTACCTATATCCAGTATCAGATCAGCAAAACGCTTAACAGGGATATTCCCAACTATTGCACAATCGTATTTTGTATCTGGCATATAAAAATATACTTTAAGTAAAAGATGGAGTTTAGAATATTATATTATCAAACTTTTTTTTTATTGGGGGTATAATAAAACCATCTATAAATCTCCCCCTAAAATCAGCACAAAGATATTAAAAAGTGTGCTCTCACCCATAAAAAATAAGTAAGATTGCTACTTTAATATAACAATCGACAAGCTTATCTGTTAAGCAAAGTTCACTCTTTAATTTAAGAACAAAAAAGCGGCAATAATAAAAAATTACTGCCGCTTTTTTGTTCTTATCTATTCTTAATTTAGAAAGAAAATTCAAAACTTATTCTGAAGCCCGATTTTTCGATATCTGGATTATCCAGATAACTGATTCGTTTTACATAATCAACTCTAAAGAACTTAAATATATTCTCAACACCGACACTATATTCCATATAGGGAGTACTACCCATCGAATAGACATTATCAGGAAAAACTAAAAGATCTTTATTATAAGTAGGATTATTTCCATTAGTCAAATGCCCCCAAAAACCTCTGAATCCGGCAACTTCTCTTAGTTTAAGTGATTTAATTAAAGGAATACGGTTAAAAAGCCATCCTCCCATACGATAATTAATATCCCAGGTTAATTGCGAATCATTTAGAAATTCTAAAGGACTAAGCATATAGAACGATCCTCTTTGAATAGTAATCGAACTGTTGGCATTGGCCGAAAGCAATAATGGAAACGGAACCGAACCCCAAATTTTTTCGCCTTTCAAAGTGAAGCCAAGCCTTCCATAAGGAGCAATCCATAACTCTTTATCGAAAGAAAGCGAACTTTTGTTGTATTTAAACTGTCCGCCCAATACATCTCTGAATCCCATTATATGAGAATAAGTTATAGTATATCCTTTGGAGGGTAAGGCCTGACGCCTCCGTTTTTGTTGAAAAAACTTCTCACCATGGGCATACCGTATATCAATACCGGCTTCCGTAGTTTTAAGATTACCCATATCAACCAATAAGCCTTCCTCATTTCTTTTCTGAAATCTCAATTCTCCCGCCGCCTGTTCATTATGGGTTCGTGCATATATATTATATGAGAAACCGCCATGATATTCATGGATATAATCTATTTCAGTCATCCTGTCATAGGTCATATTATTATATCTCCTAGCTCTGAATGACAGTAGTATATTGTCACGTTCTGCTTGCAAGAATCTTTGTCCTAAAGGATTCACATCATATTTATGAGCAATAGAAAGATTATGCTTTGGAAATTCATCTTTATGATATTTTTTTTGATTAAAAGACCATGTAGCCTCTCCATAATATTTCCATTTACCATCCTTTGTTCCATATGCAAGATATCCATACATGAAAAAGTGAGGATTCAGGTTTTTAGTCGTTGAAGCAGTCAGTCTAAAACGGTTTCCTTCAAGATGATTAAAACTATAGAAGGTTAAAGTTGTTCCGAGATCTAGTTTATTTTTTTCCTCGTTACTATTTGTAGGAAGATATTGACTCGTTAAAACATCTATTGTTTTAAGCGAAATATCAATCAACTTATTAGCTCTGAACTCATCCATCATTTCTCCCAAACGATAATCTTTATTTACAATCTTTGGTCTGGAAGAATCCCAATATTTCTTATCGTGCTTCTTGTAATCAGATAAGTATATAACAGGAGAAGATGTGCCGAATGCCGCATCTACGGGTAGATTGAACATGAAATTCTCAAAAGTTCTTTCTTTTTCCACATAAAATTTGGCAGCACCATACATTGAAAGATCTATAGCTGTCGTAAATCTCAACGGAATCCATAAGTTAGGAGCCAATTCCTCAAACTCTTGAGTTATGAGCATATTCTCCACATAATTTACATTTATTTTCGAAGGTACACGAAACGATAATTGTTTAACGGCATAAGGCGCTTCGGGTTGAACATAAATATTTCCGATAAAGCCAACATCACGCGTATTAAACGGAACAAACCCGAGATTAACATATCTCTTCTGATCTATTGTAACTGTATCGATAATGTACCATTTATAAAAGTTTACCGAGGCAATACTGCTAAGAGGACTTACAAAATCCTGAAAAAGCATATTTATATTATTATCGGTAATGTTTACATCTTTGAAGATTTCTTCAAGGATAGTTTCCAATGACTCAGTATTCATTTGTTCGTCGAGTCCTTCGCGCTGATGAGCTACTACTACTCTACGTGTTCCCTGTGGATTTTTCCGATAATAGACATTCGAGAGAGTCTCTCTTATCGAAACCGGTAATATCGGCTTATTATCTATTTTGGAGGTATCAGCATATTTCGAAGCAAACTTAAGTCCTTTTAATATACCTTTATCAGCTTTGTATTCATTTATGGCAAACATAAGACGGTCATACTCATCATTCATATAATAGTCTTGATTAGTAATCAGATAATTATATTTATTATCTATTACTTTTTTGATGAGTTCTACAGCCGGGTTATCTTTTTTTGAATATTTCTCCTTTTCGGGTCTTACGACTATTTCATTCAGTTGCACGCCCTCTGCTCTCAATTTTACATCAAGTCTAGTCGTTTGCCCGAAGGGAACAGTTATTTTCCGTGATTCATATCCCATCAATGAAACAATTACTATATTGCTTCCTTTATTATTACTTATCGAAAATTTTCCATTTTCATCAGATAATTTCCCGACATCAGTTCCATCAAATCTTACAGTAGCAAATTCAATCGGCTCGTTAGTGACAGAGTCTCTCACGATTCCTTGTGCAGTGGTATTTTGTGAATATATTGCAAGGTTAGAGAATAGTACCAAAAATACTATCATCACGAAACGGAAAACTCTTAAGTTATATATGACGGATATCCTCATTCGAATCTTTACATTTTACCTAAACTTCAATCTTGATAGCGGAGAATAGGGGCTATAAGCCCCTACCCTGCTATGCAGATATTTATAAACAGATCTCCTGTTTGACTGGTCATAGACCATATTACTTGTTGCTATAGAAATATACTTCAATTCTGACAACAACTTCAATGCAAAACAATTTCGAAATGTTATTACATCAATTTGCGATATCGTACACGTTTAGGCTCAACATTTCCTAAACGAGCTTTTTTATTTTCTTCGTACTCGCTATATGACCCCTCGAAATAGAATACTTCTGAATTACCTTCAAAGGCAAGAATATGAGTACAAATACGATCCAGAAACCAACGATCGTGCGAAATAACTACGGCACATCCGGCAAAATTTTCCAAACCTTCCTCCAAAGCTCGCAATGTATTTATATCTATATCATTGGTAGGTTCATCGAGTAACAATACGTTAGCTTCGGCCTTCAGTGTAAGAGCCAAATGCAGACGGTTACGCTCTCCACCTGATAGTACTCCGCAAAGTTTCTCCTGATCTCCACCGGCAAAGTTAAAACGAGACAAATAAGCTCTGGAGTTAATCTCTTTCCCACCTACTCTGATAAAATCAGATCCATCTGAAACTACCTGATAAACAGTTTTATTAGGATCTATAGACTCGTGAGCTTGATCAACATAGGCAGTTTTCACTGTTTCACCTACCTCAAAAGTACCTTTGTCAGCAGTTTCCAATCCTTGAATCAAACGAAAAAGAGTAGTTTTACCGGCACCATTAGGCCCGATAATACCAACTATACCATTAGGAGGCAGTGAGAAGTTTAGATCATCAAACAGTAGTTTATCTGCATAGGCTTTAGATACACCATGAGCCTCGATTACTTTATTACCTAGACGTGGACCATTCGGGATAAATATTTCTAATTTTTCTTCACGATCCCTCTGGTCTTCATTTAATAGTTTTTCATAAGAGTTCAAACGGGCTTTACCTTTAGCATGGCGGGCTTTAGGAGCCATTTTAACCCATTCCAACTCACGTTCCAATGTTTTGCGGCGTTTACTCACTTGCTTTTCTTCCTGCTCCATACGTTTGGTCTTTTGATCTAACCAAGAGCTGTAATTACCCTTCCAAGGAATACCTTCACCACGATCCAATTCAAGAATCCAACCTGCTACATGGTCAAGGAAGTAACGGTCGTGAGTGATACAAATCACTGTACCTTTGTATTGTTGCAAATGTTGCTCCAACCAATCAATAGATTCTGCATCCAAGTGGTTGGTAGGCTCATCAAGTAACAAAACATCCGGTTCTTGCAACAATAGACGGCAAAGTGCCACACGACGTTTTTCTCCACCTGAAAGATTTTCGGTTAATTGATCTTCGGGAGGACAACGCAACGCATCCATTGCACGCTCCAGTTTATTATCCAGATTCCAGGCATCCGAAGCATCTATTTTATCCTGCAATTCAGCCTGACGGGCAAATAAAGCATCCATTTTATCGGCATCCTCATAATATTCGGGTAAACCAAATTTCTCATTGATTGCTTCATATTCTGCCAGAATATCCATTATGGGCTGAACTCCTTCCTGTACAACTTCTTTTACCGTCTTAGTTGGGTCTAATTTTGGATCTTGCTCCAAATAACCGACACTATATCCTTTGTCCGAAACAATTTCGCCTTGAAACTCTTTGTCTATACCTGCTATAATTTTAAGCAAACTTGATTTACCTGATCCGTTAAGACCGATAATTCCAATTTTAGCCCCATAATAAAACGACAGGTAAATATTTTTCAATACTTGCTTCTGCGGAGGGTAAATCTTATTTACCCCAATCATCGAAAAAATAATCTTCTTATCTTCTACTGACATATATTTTTATATTTAATTTCTCAGAACTATTCGCTACCTGATGAACAAAACGACAAAAAACAGCTAAAGATTTAACATGTTTTATTAAATAGCTACTTCCTCTTTCTTATTTGCTGTATCGTCAAATTATTACGACTATCTTCGTCCAGCTCAATAATATTTCGGTTAAAATTTCTTCTACTAATCTTTATCTCACGTGAATTACCTGTTCCTAAATCTAATTGATTTAACTTACTTAAGTCTTCAAAATCATCTCTAGATACAGATTGTTCAAATTCGACCAAAACAAGAGTATCCTGCATTATTTCTTTTATTTGAAAAACTATCGCCGGATCATAGTAACTATTATTACAAAGAACGAAATCTCCCTGTTGAATATTTTCCAGCCATACTTTTCGAGCTTCCTCACCGTATGCTTTAGAGAAATTCTCCTTTGCATCTTTTACGACTTTATTATGATCTAAAACCGCATCAATAGTAGCATAAGATACTATTCCGATAAAAAGAGTAAGCAAGAGTATCATAAACCCGAATCTCTTTAAAAAAGAAGGTTCAAATTCCTTCTCTTTGCTTTCTTTTAATTGAAGAATATCTGTATTTTGGTACTTTTTTGCTATCTTTTTCGAGCATCCTTTACACACAACATCAGCTTTCACCAACGTCATACTTCCAAATAAAACAGAAGCTTTTGTTTCTACTGTATTCAACAGCCATTTATCGGAGCCACATTTCGAACAAATAAACGAAGCTTCTAATTCGACCTGGTCCAATAAGCGTCTGTTATAGGTAATAAAAATTACTGACATCCCCTCTTATAAAATAGTTTATAATTATGCTACTAGTTAGTGGCTGCAAATATAGTGAAATATGTCCTATCTAGAGAATTTCCAACATTTTATAGCAATGAATATTTGAAATTGTTAATTAGTATAAATGAACAGACACGACTAATGTATCCTAATATAAAATAACCGTTCGACAAAATATCGAACGGTTATCTGGGTATCTAGTAATTGAATATTATCTTAATCTTAAAATATCACCTTCAACAGGTACATACTCAAAATCTTTTTTATTCATTTTATAAAGATTTTCGACTTTCATACCATATAACTGAGAAATACTATACATAGACTCACCTACCTGTACTACATGCTCATAATAAGGCTTATCTGCTTTTTTCTTCTTTTTCTGAAAGTAAACAAGATCACCAGCTTGTAAAGGAAAATCTTCGGGCACTTCGTTATATTTGCACAAATCTTTAAGTTTAAACCCAAACTCACTAGCTATAGACTCATAAGTGTCGCCACTTTGAGCTATAACATAAACCAATCCGTTTGTTTTGTAGGGAGTATGCCTTACTCCTGATAGTACAGGAGAAACTATTTGTATATCCTCTCTCTCTACATGATGTTTTCCTCCCCCTTTTTGGTCATATTTATATAAGTCGTAATCTTCGATAAGCTTTATTAATTTATTAGCATAAGCCCTGTCTGTAGCATAGCCTGCTTGTTGAAGCCCCCTAGCCCATCCTTTGTAATCAGTAATGTCTAAAGAAAACAATTGACTATATCGATTCTTTTCACTTAAAAATCGAGAATGATCGTCAAAAGAATCTTCCGCCTTTTTATATTTTCTAAAACAGTCATTCGGAGTATCATCAGCAGCAATAACAGATTCACCTTTCCAGCCATTATGACATTTTATTCCGAAGTGATTATTCGATCTCACTGTTAATGAACTTCTTCCAGCTCCCGATTCCAACAGTCCTTGAGCAAGTGTTATACTAGCAGGAATTCTGTATTTTTTCATATGACTTATTGCCAAGTCATTATACTTCTCAATATAATCATCATACAAAGTATTCCTCTTTTTATCCGCTGCAATTGTAGTATAGGGAAACACTACCAATAAGATCGATAAAACCAGTAATTTATAAATACCTCTTCTTTCAAATATATATGACATCTCTATTTTTTTATATCTTTGATTATTATATATAAGGTCTAAGACCGTTTTATTTCTTTAAATTAAGTATAAGTAGTAAATTATAACCGACTTTGGTAATTGAACCATGTTATATTTAATACTTATTGCTACTCAATAAACATTAATAATTGATGGAAAGTTTAGAATTACTTACAAAAGTAAGAGTTTATAGTTTAATAGAATGCTCAAATGAGAAGAAAGATTTGATAGAAAAAGCTAAAAATTCTTCAAATTCAGCATATGCACCCTATTCGGGCTTCCATGTTGGAGCTGCAGTTCTTCTTGAAGACGGCACTATAGTCACAGGTAGTAATCAAGAAAATGCTGCATATCCATCCGGTTTATGTGCCGAACGAACTGCATTATTCTATGCTAATGCTCACTATCCAAACTTGGCAGTTAAAGCAATAGCCATAGCCGCAAAAACGAAAGGAAATTTCACAAAAGATATTTGCGCTCCATGTGGTTCGTGCCGACAAGTACTTGTTGAAGTCGAAAATAGGTATAACACCCCTATCCAGATAATTATGTATGGAGAAAATCATATCTATGAGGTAGATTCTATACGCGATCTATTACCTTTTTGTTTCGGTAAAGATTCTTTAGAGGGATAAACAAGCTATATACCCTTTATTTTTTCAATGCAGATTATTTATAAATAACATTGTTTCTTGAAAATGGGCAATTTTACCAATGTACATGAGATTTATTCAACTCAAGAGTCAACTGTTTAGCTTTTCCGTCGGTTACACTATCCAGTAATTTCCAAAATCTCTCACCATGATTCATTTCTATGGTATGGCAAAGTTCATGAAGCATAACAAAGTCAATGAGATATTCGGGCAAAAGGGTGCAAAAATAAGAGAGATTAATTCCTTTCTTAGATGAACAACTCCCCCATCTCGACCTGCTCTTATTTATTTTAAGATCGGTATAAGTAAAATTATACCGCTTTGCCAAAGCCTCTAATTTTTGAGGAAACAGCCGGTTTGCTTCATATCTCATAGCCTTTTCCACATAATTTTTAATGATATCTTGTGCTTTGCTATCATTAAAATCAGTATCCTCAGGGCATACTATATATAATATCCCCTCTTTAAGGCTCATATAATAGTTTTGCACTTTGCGAATATCCAGGTTCAGATAAAAGCTAAATGTTTGAAATTTTAATTGTGGGTGGAATGTTATAGCGGGCTTCTTTGGTAAACTCACCAAACGTGGTTTCATCTTAGTAAAGACTTCCACTATTTGTTTCATTGAAAATCGGGAAGGCACTGTAAGCTGAATAAAATCCGATTTACAACGTGCAATGACACTTTTTGCACGTACATTTCGGACTATCAAGATTCGTCCCAGTTCTTTGTCTATAAATTCATCATTCATTTTATATCCAGAAATCCCTATTTGTAAAAAAAGCCTGATCTTTTATTCTAAAAAATCAAGCTTTTATCTTTATATTAAGCCTCCAATTATTTAATCTTGTGACTATTTTATTTCCTTCATACCCCAAGTAAATACAATAAGGAGATCGAGACTTTTATTTTTTCTTATGATTCTCTTTTATAAATGCTTCTAAAGCTGCTGTCATAGAAGTAACACCTGGTAAGGGCGCTTCACAATCAAGTCTTAAGTTAGCATCCCGTATACCTTTTGCCGTAGCGGCACCAAAACCTCCGATGGCAATATCACCCTGTACAAATTCCGGATAGTTTTTAAATAGGGACAGTACACCTAATGGACTAAAGAATACCAGCATATCATATTGCTTAATTTCCTCTGGAGTAAATTCGGTACTAACTGTACGATACATAACTGCTTTGGTATAGGCTATCTTCTTTTCGTCTAAAACATTTGTCATCTCATCATTATGCATGTCCGATACAGGCACAATGAACTTCTCTTTGTTATGTTTTACTAACGAAGGAGCTAAGCCATCCATTTTACCTGTAGTACTGAAAAATATCTTGCGTTTACGATATACAATGTATTTCTGTAAATAAAGAGCAACAGCCTCCGAGATACAAAAGTATTTCATCGTTTCAGGCATTGTTATTCTCAACTCTTCACATAATGAAAAGAAATGATCAATAGCCACTTTGGCAGTAAAGACTACTGCTGTATAATCCTGAATATTGATACGCTGCTGTCTGAACTCTTTAGCATCAAGACCTTCAACTTTTATAAAAGGCCTAAAATCGATTGTAAGATTATATTTCTCTGCAATATCGAAATAAGGAGACTTTTCTGTTGCTGGTTTCGGTTGAGAGATCAGCACTCTTTTTACTTTCAAAGCCATAATAAACCAATTAGATCAACTTTATACAAATAAATCAATACCTGATACAAAATAATATAAGGTATAATTTCTACGCCACAAAGGTAGGCAATCAAAAAGAAAAAATTAACATTCTCTTGTAAAAAAAAAGTAATAATCCGATAAAAAAGGATTAACTGTGACAAAATGAACAGTATAAGAAAAAATATCAGCAAATAATTATGGAAACTCTGCGAATATACCATCATCAAAGTGGGTACAAAAGCAATAATACCCATCATCGACAAAACTATCGTGCAACTTCTAAGCCATATCTTTACTCGATCCTGAATGTCAAATAAATATCCTAATATTTTATATAATAAATACTTAAGAAGCAGAAATACAAATATTGTGAACATGAATAGAATGATAGTATAAAAACTGTGCTGCGGCAGCTTATATTCATCCGATTCAAGAAAAGTATCAAACAGAATAATTGCAGAAAGTAATATTGTCTGAAATATAAGAATGAAATTAAACCAGAACTCGGTTACTGTAGTTTCACTAAATAAATTCAGATTTTCACGTGTAGAAAATACTAAACGGCTATTTTCTTTAAAGAAAGTAAAACCTCCTTTAAATATACGTGTAAATAAAAGAAAGCATAGCACCAAAAGAGCTAACACACCATCATCTTGTTCTAAGGTAAATACCTTACTTACACCTTCATGACCTTTGTTTAATTGAATTAGTTCTGTTGTCTGTTTCTGACGAGCCTCCAAATGAGTTTTCGAGAAAAAAAGACTCGTATCTCTCTCAAATCCGAATAACGACTGATGAGTGACAGAATCTTTTTTAGACTCTACAATCTTCAAGCTATCTATTACATAATATGTTGTTGACTCAGGATTCAATCGTATCAAATTTTAAATTCGCCACAAAGATAGTTATAACAATGCATCCTTGAGATAAAATCATCAAGGATGCATTGCATTTTTATTATTATTAAGACCTGTAAGTTACCTAAAAGGTCTCAAAAGCCTTATTTTCGACCTCTTAAATATTATAAGTTAAAGGCTTTTCTTATCAGATCTACTGAATCAAGTTTCTCCCAAGTAAACAGTTCAACTTCTTTTTGCATTGGCACTGGGTTATATCTTGATTTAAACGTTTTGGTTACCA
The DNA here is from genome assembly GCF_934668725.1 of uncultured Dysgonomonas sp. Taxonomy (GTDB): domain Bacteria; phylum Bacteroidota; class Bacteroidia; order Bacteroidales; family Dysgonomonadaceae; genus Dysgonomonas_A. Next base: position 41,614 of record NZ_CAKUOF010000011.1, on the reverse strand, counting down.
CTTGAGGTTCACGCCCCATGTGCCCGTATGCGGCAGTTTCTGAATAGATCGGATTTCTAAGCTTCAGACGATCTTCTATAGCTTTAGGTCTCATATCAAACAATTGATTTACAATCTTAGCTATTTCACCATCAGAAAGTTTAACGTTTGCCTTTCCGTAAGTATTTACATATATATTCATAGGCTTAGCTACTCCAATAGCATAAGATACCTGTACTAATACTTCTGAAGCAACACCTGCAGCCACAAGGTTTTTAGCTATGTGACGACTTGCATAAGCAGCCGAACGGTCTACTTTCGAAGGGTCTTTTCCTGAGAATGCACCTCCACCATGAGCACCTTTACCTCCATAAGTATCAACAATAATCTTACGACCTGTTAATCCGGTATCACCATGAGGGCCACCAATTACAAATTTTCCTGTTGGATTTACGTGATAGGTAATATTTTCATCAAAAAGACTGATGATATCTTTACGAAATTTATATTTTTCTTTAACTCGAGGAATTAATATATTAATGACATCCTTACGGATCAAATCCTGCATTTCCTGATCACTGCCAAAGTCATCATGTTGAGTTGAGATAACAATGGTGTCTATACGCAATGGTGTTCCATTATCATCGTATTCGATGGTGACCTGTGATTTAGCATCGGGGCGAAGATACGGCATCAAAGCTAATTCATTTTTACGAATAGTAGCTAATTCCAGCAATAGCGCATGAGACAAATCTAAAGCCAAAGGCATATAATTGTCTGTTTCATTAGTTGCATATCCAAACATCATACCTTGATCTCCGGCTCCTTGATCCATAGGATCTGCTTTCTGATCAACCCCTCTATTTATATCATCAGACTGCTCATGTATTGCCGACAACACGCCACATGATTTGGCTTCGAACTGGTACTCACTCTTTGTATATCCAATACGTTCTATTACATAACGGGCAACCTCCGGCACGTCTACATATGCCTTAGATTTTACTTCTCCGGCTAATACTACTTGTCCCGTTGTCACCAAAGTTTCACATGCTACTTTTGAATTGGGATCGTAAGCTAAAAACTCATCTAACAATGCATCCGAAATTTGGTCTGCTACTTTATCAGGATGTCCTTCTGAAACGGACTCCGATGTAAATAAATAACTCATATCTCTTAAGTTTTATTTTAGTTAAAATAAAAGAGGAGCAAAATGTAGTGTTGCAGAAAAAAAATGAAGAATAATTTATTTTAGCATTTTTTCTTGTGGTTGCAATCGTACAAATCTATCCACCGTAAACTTTGACAAAGATATGTTTATTTATTGAAACAAAAAAGATTGATACAAAATTATGTATCAATCTTTTATATATTAAGATAAATAAATCTTATTTAATTGCTTCTAATAATTGAGGAGCAACTGTATTTGTAGGATCTAACTCCAACATCTTTTCGCTATATAATTTCACTTGCTCTTTATCTGCAGCACTCTTAGATTTTTCATATAGCAAGTAATAATAGTAGCTCAAATATTGATAAGCTTCTAATAATTCAGTTGGGTTACTTCCATCAGCTTTTCCTACTATTATAGTAGCAACTTGCTCATAATATGGTTTCGCTAAACCTTGAGTTGTTTCAGGATCTAATAAAGCATTTGTTCTTGCTCTCCAGAAATATCCTAAATAGCTATCAGGAATTCTCTCTGTTACTGTAGCAAACGCTTTGTCTCCTTTTTGTAAAGACTCCTTACCTGCAGCTACAACAATAGGATCTGCATCTTTCAAAGCTGTGCTACCAAACATATAAGAATAACGACCAAGAGTAAAGAAGTCTGTAGCTTCTAATACTGTAGGATCAGCTTTATCTACATATTCTTGATAATATTTAGCTGCATCGGCATACTGACCGGCATCAGCACACGCAATAGCTATATCTTTATAAACAGACGATTTAGATGGATCTAATTTAATAGCCGCATCGTATTGTAACAAAGCTTTATCTAACTGATTATTTTTACTCAATAATTCACCGTAAGTCATATAATCCTGAACAATGTACTCACTGTCTCCTTTATCTAAAGAGAAAAACTTCTCAGCTGCTGCCAATCCATCCACATAGTCTTTAGACTGAAGATAACTATACATTAAAAGACGATTCAATACAAAATTGTTTGGTTCTTTAGATATACCTTCATTAATTAGCTTTTTCGCTTCTTCATATTGTTTTGTAAAATATAAGGCAGCTGCATAACGAGTTAAATCATTCACATCATAAGCTCCTTGTGCAAAATACTTTTGGTATGCATCAATCGCCTGTTGATATTGCCCTCCATGAGAATATATACTTCCCAAATATTTATAAGCCAAAGTATAATTAGGATTGATCTCAATAGCTTTTTGCAACATCTCAACAGATAATGTTGGATTTACGTTTTCATAAACCTGAGCGGTTTTAATATAAGCAACGGCGGAAGTCGGATCGAAAGTATATGCTTGTGCATAACTTCCGGCAGCTTCTCCAACATTTGTTTTGGCTTTTAAGTCTCCTTCCAAAATATAAATAGCAGGTGCTTTTTTATCAGCCTTTCTTGCGTCAGCTAATTTTGCATCACCCTTCTCTTTCATATTATTATCAAAGTAAGCACGGGCTATTGCAACAAGTACTGCTACATTTTTTTTATCTTGCTTTAAAGCTATAGAAAATTGGTCTTCTGCTTCTTTTGGATTAGTCTTCAACAAAAGTTTACCTAAACCAACATTATTAAGTACAAAATCAGGTGACGCAGCCAATCCTTTTTCATAATTAGCCTTAGCTTCTGCCATATTTCCTTCTAGATAAGCCACTTCACCTAAGTAATAATAAGCTTCAGCCGGAGATTGACTTATTTGCTTTTCAAAAATTTCTTTAGCCACTTTTAGCTCTCCGGTATTCAAATAGTCAGCACCAATATTGCTTTGCGCAAAAATTGGAGAACTAAGTAATAAACCAAGAAAAGCTCCTAATAAATACTTTTTTTTCATCTTTAAATCTTATAATATAGTTTATTTTACTTTTTCGGACTGCTATAAAACCACTAAATCGTTTCAGAACATCTGTTCAATTAGAAGTGTTCTTGTACCGAAATCAGTCTCATAGGCCTCGTAGCCGGAACAAGTCCAGCCTTCAGTATTATTCTTTGTCCTCTGTCATCTGCTACAAAATTTGTAAATCCAGCAGGCAGCGTACCTCTTAAGTCTGTCAGAATAACATATACATCTCGCCTCAAAGGATATTCACCTAATGCCAAATAAGCAGCAAATGGTTGAAAACTATTTTGTATAGTAGGTTCATCACTTTTGCTGACAGACATAACTCTTATTTTATTTGTAAAACTCAAGTTAGTTGTATCTACAGGATTGTTAATCCAGTTTACACCTATTACTCCCATCGCATTAGGAGTTTTAGCAACATAATCCAACACTGCTCTATTATTATCCATAGCTTTCAGTGTTTCGGCTAGAGGCTCTCCCCTATTAATCGAGTCTTTGATAAAACGAACCGTACTTGAGTTTGGATTATCAAATACAACCGATATCTTATCATATTTAGAATGCGGATTGATAGATTTCCATGAATCAATCTCGCCTGTCATAATCTTTTTTAGAGCAGATACACTTATAAGTGAATCCGTATTTTCTTGATTAATTATTAATGCAATACCATCTATTGCTATTTTTTGTGAACGAGGCTGTAATTTTTTATTTAGCAAACCTTGCTTTTCTGCATCAGTAAGATCACGAGCTGCAATAGCCAACCTTACACTGTCTTTTAAAAGTAAATTGATAACATCTACTTCGCTTGCAAAAATAGGAATGATCGATGCTTCATCATTTAAAGCTTCAAACACGTCTATTTGTTCTTGAATTATCGGAGCAAAGCAATCATCTACGGCTATTTCTGCCACACCACTGGTTAGAGTATCAGTTCGTGTAACTTTGATTTGTCCGTTGTTGCACGCTGAGAAAGTTATCGCCAATAACAAAACACAAAATAAACCAACTTTTCTCATAAATTTTGATAATTAAATAAAAACTTCGCTAAGTAAATCATTTTTTGTCTTTTAATACCCTATAACCTCTGAAAAAAGCGTAAATAGTAACCCCTGTACCCAAAATAATACGTGGAATTACAAAATCATCAGTCCCTGGATCATTTGCTCTGTAATTATAAGGCAAGAGCATTGGGGTAAATATAATCAAATAAGCTATGGCTAAATATATAAAGAACATCAGGGCATTCCAAATCAGCTTAAAAGTACTGCCTTTTTTATTATCTTCTTTCATTTGCTTATATTTTAAAAAAGAGAAGTGAATCTATATAAAATATCATCAACTTCTCTCTTTTACATTATGTTTTATGTTTACTTCTTATTGGAAGATACACATATCTTATTTTTGTAATTTAAACAATACAGGCAACGTGTAATAAACTGGTACATTACGTCCATTTTGCTTACCTGGAACCCATTTAGGCATTGTTTTTACAACTCTTACCGCTTCTTTATCACAAGAAGGGTCTAGAGATCTCACTACTTGAACATCTGATACGTTACCATCTTTTCCGACAACGAAACGAATTACTACACGTCCTTCGATTCCGTTTTCTGCTGCGATAGTTGGATATTTCAGATTGCTTCCGATGAATTTCATCAATTCAGCATCTCCTCCGGGGAATTGAGGCATTTGTTCTACGCTGACAAAAGGTTTTTCAGGCTCTTTCTCTTCAACGATTACTTTATGCTCTTTCAATTCTGCAATATCTACAGCATTCTTGTCATTTGTTCCTTCTACAGTTGCGATAGAAATCTGAACCTTCGTTTCATTTAATTCTTCGATAGATTTCATCTCTTTATCTTCATTCACTTTACTGTCTTCTGTAATTACAGGAGGAGTAAACTGAATAGTCGCCTTCAAAGGAGGGGGAGGTGGTGCAGTTTCCTGACGTATAATATTTTCTTCCGGAACCTGTTCCTCTACATTGGCAATATTCGACAATTCGAAAGCTTCCTCTATACCTGCTTGTTTCTGTCCTGCTTTTACTGCATCAAGAAACGCTGGTAGAGCGGCCACAAATCCAACGAACACTAATACTACAATAAATGCAACAACGTGTCTTTTAGAAGAGGACCTACGTAGCTCGTATGCTCCATAACTTTTATTTTTGCCTTCGAATACTATATCACGCCATTCAGAGGAGTTCAAATTAATATCTTTTCCCATTTTTATGTTATTAAATATGTGATTTATTTTCCTCCTGTCTGAGCTGACAATGCACCTTTGGATTCATAATTCTGTACAAGGAAATTATCTCCATCAGCCATTTCTACAATAGCATATTTACCAATACTACAGATTTGCATTTCATCAAGAACATCTACTAAATTTTTATACGAAGCACCATTGGTTGGTTTTATCACAACTACCTGACCGTCTTTCGCATTTTTTATTTCGCTAGTTTGCTCTTTAAATTCATCTTCTGTAATTTTCTTCTTTGCTTTATCAATTCTTAGTTCTCTTATTTTAGCCACAGCATCTGCGTTGCGTTGCAACAAAAGTGCTCTCAAACCTTCGGGAGAATAACTTGTTAGTTTTAGAGAGTTAAAATCACTATAATCGGGTTCTCCTTCATAATAATAAATTTTATCATTCTCGCCAAGTATCACAGTGATTGCTTTAGAAGCTTTCACCTGATTTTTGTCTTCCTCTGTAAGATCTTTATCTTTTGTTGGCATAACAATGTCCATCGTCTGAGGCTTACTCAAAGTTGTACAGAACATAAAGAAAGTAATCAAAAGCATGTTCATATCAACCATTGGTGTAAAGTCTACACGTAGATTGATTTTCTGGGGCTGACCTTTTTTATGTTCGCCGCCGCCGGTATCAACACTTGCCATAATCTTACTGTTTTTTAATATTAAAGTTCTACGATTAAACTCCTGCAGGCATTGCCTTTAGGGTTGTTATCAAACTATATCTGTTCTTTTTTAAGTCTTGCAACGTAGACATTACATTCTTCACCAAAGAATAAGGAGTACCTTGATCAGCTTTTATAGCAATAGTTAAGTTTTCATTTACTTCTGTAGCAGTGGTAACCCATACAGCTAACTGGTTGTTAGGACTGATAATTGTATCAGTTGGTATACCAAATTTTTTCATTACTTCATCTTGTTCATCCATAGGAAGATCAAGAAACGATTGCAAACGACTGATAGGAACACCTATGTGAGTTTGGTTTACAAAAGAATTAATTTGCTTTGGAGTAAATGTGATATTATATTGCTGTCCAATACTTTCTAGCACTTTCCTTTTATCATCGGGTCTGTCTAAATTCATAAAAACCTGTCCTTGAGGATCAATCAAAATTGTCATGACATCATATTCAGGAATTTTCACCTCCGAAACCGAAGCAGGCGTCAGCACCTGAATAGGCTCTTTAGGTATGAAGTTAGCAGTAAGCATGAAGAATGTTAACAAGAGAACAGTCACATCACTCATCGCAGTCATATCGATGAATGTATCCTGTTTTTTTACTTTTACTTTACTCATTTCTTCTTGTTTTTCTTACTTATTAGAGTGGAAGTTTTATTTTATTCCACAACCATTCATCATAAAAAATGATAATTATTTTCCGTGCTTAGAAGTATAAGTTTGACCAATTGCAAAACCTACTTCATTTACTGCATCTGTTACATCTTTAACTTTTCCTTGGAAATAGTTATAGAAAATAATAGCAACAGCACCAGTACCAATACCCATAGCTGTATTCATAAGTGCCTCAGAAATACCCACTGCAAGAGCTGTAGAGTCAGGAGCACCCTCGTTACCCATTGCCGAGAACGATTTGATCATACCAAGTACTGTACCTAACAGTCCGAATAATGTACCTAGAGTTGAGATAGTAGCGATTACTGATAGATTTTGCTCCAAGTATGGAAGTTCCAATGTTGTAGCATCTTCGATTTCTTTTTGAATAATTTCAGCTTTTTCGTCATTATTCATGTCTGTATAAGTTTCTACATCTCTGTATCTAACTAAACCAGCTTTAAGGATATTAGCTACCGAACCTTTTTGTGCATCACACAATTTTTCAGCACCAGCAATATCACCAGCTTCTAATTTAGCTTTAGCTTCTGCTACGAATTTAGGCACACTACCTTTACCGCTAGCTCTGTTTAATGCAAAGAATCTTTCAACAGATAAGCTTAGTGCTGTTAAAAGAAGAGTGATAACGATAGGAATTACATAACCTCCTTGGTATAGAGTTGCAAATACGTTACCTGGGTGTGGATGTCCTTTTTCATCAAATCCAGATGGATTTCCGCAGACAAAAAAGAAAAAGCAGAAAGCAACAATAGCACAACCCAAGATCACCAATCCTGCCGATACTCCTTTAGATCTAGATTTTGTTTTTTGTGGTTTAGTTTCCATAATAGTAATAAATAAATTGTTTAAATTAATTAGTAATATTCAAATATTTAATTTTTGTAATATAAAAATCCTTCGATATTTTAGTACTCAGACAAGACATTCATTATGACCATATCTAACTACAAATATATAAATTGATTCATTGATAGCAATCATTTACATAAAAAAACGCTGTATAGCCGCCATTTTTCTCTAATACACAACAATTCTAACCAATACTCTTTTTGGTCAACAATAGTAAACTCAAACTATGCTTTATTAGCTTATTAAGAGAAGTGTTATAATTAAAATGGCATTCCGGACCCAACACAATTGTCAGTTTATACATCAAGGCTCTCTTTGGTATCAAATTCTTATTTTCTACGACTCAATTATACTTTTGCAAAAGTAACAGTTATATTCTTTTATACAAGAAAGCTCAATAATTTCTTTCTAAAATTAACTAAACTTAATTCTATCTTAATTTAATCTTAATCAAAAAGCATGCTTTATAACATGTTTTCATTATTTATGAAAGCATAACGCTTCATTAAGAGCAATAACTGCGTCATTATATCGCTCGCGACGAATAACGAACTGCATGTTTACCTGGCGTAGCGACTGTCCAAAACTTTCGATATTAATATTCTGCTCATATAAGGCTTTAGAAGCCCTGTATAAAAAGCCGGGCATTGCAATATTCGTTCCCATAACACAAATAATTGCAACCGCTTCGGTCCTAACCTGATAAAAATTTTGTTTTAAGTCTAGAATTAATTCTTTAGATTTTGCATTTTCCCAGACAATCATTGTTATTGAGTTGGCATTAGTTGACTTTAAGATATAACTCACTCCATATTTAGCAAAATGAGTCATAATACGCAAGTCAAAACCGACTTCTCCTACCATCATCGGGTCATGTATCTCTACTGCAATCACTTTGGTTGTTCCCGAAACAATTTCCACTTTAGCATCGGGAGATATATATTCCCGAGTAATCAGGGTTCCCGGATGGTTAGGCTCAAATGTATTTTTAATACGAATATTTATACCTGCCAATTCAAGGGGTTTAGCTGCTTTGGGATGAATAGCTTCCATACCTATATCAGCCAGCTGATCGGCGATAACATAATTGGTATGCCCCACAGGAACAGCCTTGTCTACGCCCACAATACCCGGGTCGGCACTTGACAAATGATATTCTTTGTGTATGATAGCTTCATCAGCTTTAACCTGAACTGCTATTTTACTAAAAGTAACTTCGGTATAACCGCGATCAAATGCTCTCATAATACCCTCTGTTCCTTTGGTATATCCGGTAGCTACACATAGTACTTTATCAAATTCTATTCCGTCAAATGCTTTAGCTATACGCTCATCAATAGTCAAGGGAAGAGAATCGTTAAAACCACAAAGGTCTACAAAACGAGCTGTAATACCGTTGTTATTCAGTATATTTACCGAATTCCATGCAGAATGTGCCTCACCTATAGATGCCAAAATTTCGCGAGCTGCCAGACAAATATCTTCGGTATTTACATATCCTGAAGCCAAAACCTTACTAAGACTGTAAAGCATCACTTTTGCCTGTTTGACACGATATTCTATAAATTCTTTTGCTTCTGCCTGATTCAGTCCAATCTCCGCAAAACTTTTATTAATATGTACTAATCGTTGGCAAAGGCTGTCCAGACCAATACTATAATCTTCATTTCTAAGAAATTGAACATATACTCCGGGATCTCCGGTTTTCTTATGTTCCAGCAACCAGTTAGTTACATTATTATAAGCTGAAACTACAAATATACGATTGTAATAATCATCAGGAGTACGATCTCCTTTTATGATATTAGCCAAAACATCCTGAAACTGAGACATTGAAGTGCCTCCAATTTTTTCGACAGTGAGCATTTTTATTTTAGGTCTATTTTATTTTTTAAGCATTCTAAACAATTATTCAATATATCACCTTGTATTAAATATTAAAGAGTAATAAATTTCAATAACTCTAAAACAAATAATTCACAAAACTATCTCGTCATTTCAGCAAGTATATTTGGCGATATATGCCCAGCAAACTATCTATTCTTTTTGCCTGCTATAGCATTAAAAAGATTCAAGATCTTCATCTTTCTGACACAAAAATAGTAATAAATAACCAGTTGTAATACTATCTGTCAATTAATTTGCACTTTTCGAAAACAAACAAGTAATGATAACTAAAAATCATTCTATATTTGCATGAACTCACGCGTGAGAGATTTCGTTAATTAACAACTATTATCAGACTGTAAACTTATCTTATATAATAGAAAAAGATCCCAGACTATTGATATATACATCTAAGCTACCTTAATTTACAACTCATATGCAAAAACTAACTGTCATTACTTTCTTACTCTTAATTCTCCCTATCTATTGCTTGTCTCAAAATTTCAGAGGAAAAATTACAGATACCCAACAACAACCTTTATATGGGAGCAATGTCTATATTAAAGAAATAAATCAAGGGCTTATCTGTGATGATAAAGGAGAATTTCAAACAACACTAAGTAATGGTAAATATTCTATCTTATTTCGCTGTTTAGGTTTTAAACCGGTTTCACGTACAATTGAAATTAAAAATAACCAAATAAATATAGACGTTACAATGGTAGAAGAAGCATATGAATTAAAGGAAGTCACCATTATCAAAGCCGAAGACCCTGCATATGCAATCATCCGTAAAGCAATAGCTGAAGCCCCCAATTACCTGAATGCTACAAAAAAATACAGTGCAGATGTCTATATTAAAGCTAATATGGAATTATTTACAGTATCGAAACTTGTAGATAAGATATCATCGGAAGAAGGTCTGAAGATCTCAGATTTCAAAAATAATATCTTCCTGCAAGAATCATTTAATCAACTCGAATTTACCGCTCCCGATAAATATACGCAAACCGTAAAAGCTTTTTCGAGCACTATCCCTGATAATTTTGATCCAAAAGAATCTTTCAGTATTATGAATGCTTCGGTGTACGCTCCTCAGATAAATGATAATATATCACCTCTAAATAAGGACGCTTTTAAATATTATAAATATAAATATGAAGGCTTTAATGAAGAAAATGGAATAATAATCAATAAAATAAAATTCGAGGCCAAATACAAAAATCCTCAGCTTATTGACGGGTATCTTTATATAGCCGACGAAACATGGCATGTTCAATATGCAGAACTATCAAAAGACATCTTTGGAGTCAAGCAAAATTTTGTCATTTCATACGAAGAGGTTTCGCCCAAAGTATACTTGCCTATGTCCTATTCCTTGACTGGAAAATTCAATATTTTAGGGACAAGCGGTGCTATGAATTATTTTTCATCATTAAAATATACTGACATTGAGATCAATAAAGAAATCATAAAACAATTGACTAAAAAGAAAGCAGTTAAACGAAGCTTCGAAATAATGACTGATACGCTATATACTAAAGTAACCGATAGTTTGGCAACCAAAAGAGATGAATCATATTGGAACAGAATCAGAACCATTGGTTTAGACAGCATGGAAATAAGAAGTTACGAAAGGCGCGACTCGATACAACAATATGTAGACTCTGTCAAAAAAGAATTTCATTCTCCTAAGTTTAAACCCATGGATATTATAATGGGAGGACGTTTGGGCAGTGATACAGCGAAGTTCGACATGAAATACGGAGGCTTGGTGCGCGTCTTTCGTGAATACAATTTTGTCGATGGTGCTTGGCTAGGGCAAAAGGTTCAAATGAATATTCGCTTCAACAAGAAAAAAAAACTAACCATATCTCCCTATGCTTACTATACGACAGGTAGACGAAAAATGCTTTATGGCAGTGATTTTGAATACGCTTATGCTCCGATGAAACTTGGAAAGTTAAACCTTTCGGCAGCCTCGGTATCCGAAGATTTTAACCCTAACGGGATCTCTCGACTTGATAATACATTCAGTTCTGTTTTCTTCAGAAAAAGCGATAATGCTCTTTATCAAAAAGATTTCATTTCGGTACAAAACAGTATTGATTTGGCAAACGGTTTACAACTTACAACCGGTATTGAAATTGCAAAACGGCAAGGGCTACAGAACCATAGTGAATGGGGAATCTGGGGAAATCCTGATAAAATTAAACCGAACTTATATGCTAACGATCGGTTTGATGCAGTCTCCTACTCTGTCAAATTATCTTATTCTCCATACGCATACTATTCTATAGAAAACGGAAAAAAAATATATCGAAAAATCACCTCTCCTACATTTACATTAGCATACAATGAAGGTTTTTCTTCATGGCTTACCAATAATTCCAGATACAGAAAGCTACAGGGTAGTATATCTCAAAAGATCAGACTAAGCTATTTCAACAATATAGATTATAAAGTAGAAGGAGGAAGCTTTTTGGGTAGCACGCGCAGAACCCATTTTGCCGATTATCACCAGTTCAATACTTCCCGTCAGTATTCTCTTACAGACTTTCCTTTCGACACATATACTCTTTTAGGAAACTACGAGGCATCAACCGACAGATATTGGATAAATACTCGAATCAATTACCGAAGCCAATACCTGCTATTGAAACGATTGTCTTTTATGCAAGCATTGCCCATGACCGAAAATCTCCATTTTAAGAGTCTGTATACACCCGATTTCAATCTATATACGGAACTGGGATATTCTGTTGATTTGATTGATCTGCTCAATGTTGGAGCATTCAGCTCTTTTCGCAAAGATAAATTTGATGCTTTTGGGTTACGTATATCTTTCAATCTGAAAGCAATTCTTCATTAATCAGACTTGTTCGGTTATAAATTTTTATCTTTGCAAAAATATTAAAATATGGCTTCTTTAAAACACTGGATATCCGCATTACGTCCGCGCACTTTATTTTTAGCAGTAGCCTCTACTATTTGTGCAAATGGTATGGCATACAGTACCGGACGATTTAGTGTGAGTATATGTATCCTGACAATGCTAACTGCAACAATATTGCAGTTACTATCAAATATGGCAAACGACCTGGGTGATTACCAACATGGTACTGATATTACAGGGCATCGTGTAGGCCCTACCCGTACAGTACAAAGTGGTGCGATTACACCTCATCAAATGAAGATTGCCATCTCTATTGCTGTTTTTTGCTCAATGTTCATAGGAGCTGCTCTGATTTATGAAGCCTCACAATTTATGAATATTGGCTATATGTTACTATTCTTATTTTTGGGAGCAGCAGCTATTTGGGCAGCTATTAAATATACGGCAGGAAAAAATCCTTATGGATACAAAGGATATGGAGATATTTTTTCTTTTATTTTCTTTGGTCCTGTTGCTGTGGTAGGGACTTACTTTCTTCACTTACACAAAATGACTTTTCAACCATGGCTTCCTGCAATCGGACTCGGTTTATTTACAGCAGCAGTACTCAATATAAATAATATGCGGGATATGGATAACGACCGAAACTCCGGCAAAATGACACTAGTTATTCATTTAGGGTTGTCAAAGGCTAAATTATACCATTCATTTCTTTCTCTTGGAGGAATAGTATGTTTCATAGTCTATAGCGTTATATATAGCCACGAATGGTATAACTATTTATACATGGTCTTTTTTATTCCTTTCCTGATTATACTTCGTAACATATACAAAACGGAAGATAACCGATTATTAGACCCTTACCTGAAATTTACCTCTCTATCTGCTTTTCTTCTATCAGTAGCTTTTGCGATATGCATTAATATCTAAAAAACTTATTAATGAAAGCTATTTCTTTGATTTCTTTAAGCTCTCAATAAGATTCCATTAGTAACAAACTTATTGCCCCTGTAAATCCGGCTCCAAAGATAGGAACAAACGAGTGTATAGAATGAAATACATTAGAGTGCCATTTTCGGGCAATAAGATGTATAATTAAATGCAAAACCATGGTAATGTTCCATATAAGCCACAAGCCCTTATTACTAAAAGTAAAGACTGAGTACAAATAATAGATAGCAATTAGAGTGAACGGAATGTGCGCATAGAAAAATACCAAATATGCAGTTTCCACTTTGAGTGAACGTAAGAATCTAAACATATGCCACTCTTTACGATAAAAAGCATCGAACTCATGTAACAAGATGAATAATATATTTAATACTGAGAGTGTAATGATTAGTTCTTTCATAAAAGATCCGATATCCTATCTCACATTATCATTGTGCTTTTAATCTATTCAAGACTAGTTTGCTATTCAAATTCTATTTTATTATCACCTAAACTTCTGATTCTTACTAATGATTCTACGTGAATATTTTGTTCCCGAAGACGTTTTCCTCCGTCCTGAAAGCTTTTTTCGATAATAAAGCCCATACCGGCTAATTTAGCACCCGACTTCTCAACCAAATCTTTTACTCCAATAGCAGCATGACCGTTTGCCAAAAAATCATCTATAAAAACAACAGTATCATCAGGAGCTAAGAAATCGCTACTTACACAAACGTCATAAGTTATATCTTTCGTAAAAGAATACACCTGTGAAGTAATCATCTTTTCCATAGTTTTAGGTTTTGCTTTCTTTACAAAAACAACAGGTAATTCAAGCAAATAGCCAAGCATTATAGCCGGAGCAATTCCACTGGCTTCAATAGTGATAACCTTATTTATCGGAAGATTTCCAAAACGACGGACAAATTCCACACCTATTGATTTCATTAATATAGGATCCATCTGATGGTTTATAAAGCTATCAACTTTTAATATCCCTCCCTCAAAACTTTTTCCATCTTTGAGTATTCTGTCCTTTAATAATTTCATGGTATGTCCTCTATATTTAATTTTATAAATAGATATGGTATCTTATTATTCTTTTATTCTGATAACAATATTTGCGATAATAGCTACAAGACCGCCTGTAGTAATTCCCGATGAAAATATGCCTTTCACCCAATCTGGCATTTGAATTAAAATATCCGGAGCTAATTCTACCCCCAAACCACAAGCAAAGCTTACAGCCAATACCAAAATAGCTTTTCGATCTATATTCTGCGATGCAATAATACGTACTCCTGATGCAGCAACAGTACCAAACATTAAAAGTGTGGCACCCCCTAACACAGGTTCGGGCATTAATGAAAAAATGCCACCAATAAAAGGAAAAGCACTCAACAAAATAAGAAAACCCGCAATATAATAACCAACATAACGGCTGGCCACTCCTGTTAATTGAATCAATCCGTTATTCTGAGCAAATATAGAATTAGGAAACGAGTTGAAAACTCCTGCCAGCATAGAGTTGAATCCATCGGCCATAACTCCACCTTGAACACGTTTTACAAATTTCTCTCCTTTTATAGGTTCTCCACCGATCATAGAATTAGCCGTAATGTCACCCATTGCCTCGATAGAAGTTATAAAGTAAATGAGTGCTACGGCAATGAACGCCGAAAGGTCAAAACCCAGTCCGTATTTAAACGGCTTAGGTATATTAACCATTCCAAGAGTTCCTAGCTGAGAAAAATCAATCAATCCCATAAAATACGAAACAACATATCCTATCAAAAGCCCCAGTACAATGGAGCACATGCGTATATATTTATTTTTAAAGCTATTGAAAATCAAAATAGAAATCAAGACCATACCGGCCAGTCCTAAATTCTGATAACTGCCGAACGTTCCGTCCTGAATAGCTCCGAACCCACCTCCACAAGCAGTAATGCCCACTTTGATAAGGCTCAGTCCGATCATTGTTACAACGATCCCCGAAACCAGCGGAGTAATAATTTTTTGTGTATACTTTAAAATTCTGCTGACAATCATTTCTACAGGAGCCCCGGCAATACATACACCAAATATAACAGGCAATGCAGCTATACCCATACCATGAAAGCTGGCAGTTAAAGCTCCAATAAAAGAAAAGCTTGTCCCTTGTACACAGAGCAAGCCACACCCCAGAGGTCCTACGCGTCTACACTGAATAAATGTAGATATACCCGATGCTAAAAGAGCCATCGACACCAGAAAACTAGTCGTTTCCTTATCTAACCCCAAACTAGCTGCAATTATCAACGGAGGAGTCACAATAGCGACAAAAATAGCAAGTAGATGTTGGAAAGCTATAAAAAGAGCTTCTTTAAAAGGCGGGCGGTCTTCGATCTGATAAATCAGATCAGTTTTCTGGATAGGTAGAATCGTTTCATCTAACCCTTCTTCGGTGATTGCAGACATAGTTTATTAAAAAAATTTGCTAAAGATAACTAAAATAAATTTTCTACTATACACTGTAAGTACCGTTAAAGGTCAAATCGTCATTTTTCTTCATAAAAAGAATTAAATCACAGTATTTTTCTCTATTTTTAATGAATTGACACCAATTTCAAATTAGATAACTTATGAAAAACAAACTAATTTACTACAAAGTAATATTTATACTATTCATAAATTGTCTCTTCCTTGCTTGTACATCTTCTAACAAAAATCAATTTCCCGAACCCAGAATAGAATCGGCTATAGCTAAGGTTATTGGTAAAATCGAGAATTTTGAGCTTAACGAAGGAGAAGACCAGCCCACAATCAAACTTTTTATTCCCAATCCTGTTAGTGGTGTCCCTTCTAGACTGGAAACATCTTTAAACAAAGATGGCAGTTTCGAATTCGATGTTCCGCTGGAAGCGGATTATATGATTGGCATTATCAATATAGAAGCACTTAATAAAAATTTAATCATCGGATTAGGCACAGCCAAAGAAACAAAGCTTACAATAGTCGATAATAAAAATGGTAATATTAATATTAGCCTTTCTAATCCAATAGGATTAACTACAGAAGATATATTAAATCTGGGAGAAGTTTTGACTCAAATGTACACTACACCTTCAGCCGACTCTACTTACTATAAAATGGCTCCAAAAGATTTTGCTGCTATTGCTATTAAAAATATGGAGAAAATTTTAAATATAGCAGCCAATGATACAACCTTATCCCTAAGCACAAAAAATTTCGTTAAGAATGAGTTTAAATTATTTTACCTATCCGGATGTCTCCTTGATTATGCAGGCTATATAGAATTAAATTATCAGAACTTCAGAACAAAAGAAGAACCGGATAATTTCACTCCGCAAAAGCCTGATATATCATATTACAACTTTCTTCAGTATTTTGACCTGAATAACCCACAGTACATATATAATACAACCTATTCCGAAGTATTTCAAAAAATACTTTTTGACAATACTTTAAATATACCCAAAATCGAAGATACCCCGATAGACGAATGGCTTAAAGAAGTAAAAACTACAATAGCTACACTAATAGGTTCTGACAACGGCTTATTTTATGATATGCTAGCTATTAATGCCTATACCTCCCAGTTCGAAAATGAGTTAATGCCTTTATCCGAAAAACAAATAGCAAATATTAAGAACTATTTCAAGAACAAAGACATCTCAAAGATTCTATTAAAAAGAAATGAAGAGATTATAAGCTTAGCAGAGCAAACAACAAGCCCTATCATAAGGAATACACCTAGCGTCGAAAATAAAGAACTGATGAATGCTATTATCTCGCAATATAAAGGAAAAGCTGTTTTTGTTGATTTCTGGGCTACATGGTGCGGACCTTGCTTATCGGCAATGAAAGAATTCAGAGAAGTAAAAAGAAATTATAAAAATAAAGACATCGTATTTGTATATATAACCAATACTTCATCGCCTCTAAAACTTTGGAAAGAAAAAATAAAAGGCATCGGGGGAGAGCAATACTATCTATCAGGTGAACAATGGGATTATTTGCTGGATAGTTTCGATTTTAGTGGAATACCGACTTATCAACTTTATAATGCAGACGGTATTTTGAAAAATCAAACCACAGGTTATCCAGGAAATATTAGGATGCAACAGATAATAGATGAAATACTTCTAAAGAAATAATGTATAAAACAAAAAGGCTATTTTCGTATAGCCTTTTTGTTTTTATTTTAAAATGGAAATAACAATGGCAATGCCAGAATCATTACTATTCCCATTATAATTTGTAAAGGCAATCCGACTTTAATATAATCCATAAACTTATATTTACCTGCCGACATCACCAAAGCATTAGGGGCTGTGGAGAATGGCGAAGCAAAACACATACTGGCAGCTACTGCTACCGCAAACATAAACGGATAAGGGCTTACCCCCATATTTACAGCCGCCTGCATACCGATAGGGGCAAAAAGCAAAGCGGTTGCCGTATTACTTATAAACATAGTTAAAGTAGAAGTTCCGAAGTAAATTCCGGCTAATAAAGCATAAGGCCCATAGGGTCCCAACCCGTCAACAAGTGTACCCGATATAATACCTGCAGCACCTGTCTGCTCAAAAGCAACTGCCATAGGCATCATACCGGCAATAAGAACAACACTCTCCCAGTTTATATTTTTATATGCTTCTTCCATATTGCGAAGGCAACCTGTTATAACCATCATCACGGCAGCCGTCAATACAGCAATTACGGGAGCTACAATATTACTCACCATAGCAATCACCATAAGTATCATTATAATAGCTGCCACGGGTGCTTTATGATCCAACGTAACTTTTGCGGCTTCTTCCAAAGGCTGACCTACCAGTACCAGATCTTCCTGACGATTTCCGAGACTTGCAATATCGCCCCATGTACCTTGTATAAGAAGAGCATCGCCCGAATGAAGCTTCTCTTTCTGTAAATCGCTCATTTTATACTCATTATTCCGCTGAATACCGAGTATATTTACATTAAACTCATCTCTGAAATGGGCATCTATAATAGTACGGTTTACAAGTTTTGAGTTAGGCATGATAAATACTTCTGCAATACCTATATCTTTAAAATCGAAAATATCTTTGCCAGCCCCCTCTTTCTCAACCAATGACAATTCTTTCTCTTCGATAAAACGAGTCAGGTTGCTTTTTTTACCGTAACAAACAAGTATATCACCCTTTTCGATTACTGTATTAGGTCCTGCGACAACCTCATTCACACTCTTATTGAACCGAGAGGTGTTTACAATCTTTTCGACAGTTACCACACTTATATTATAAAGACCGGGTATAGTTAGTTCCCGCAATGTTTTACCAATCATATCCGAGTGATCGGGAATACTCAAATGAGTTAGCTTATGTAATTGGTATTCATCTGCTAAATCATCCAAAGTCTTTCCTTTTCTTTTATCATCATTTACTTTGTCATCTTTCGACAAGAATATTTTGCTTAAAAAATATAGAACAACAATCCCTATTCCTAAACAAATTAGACCTACAGGGGTAAACGAAAAAAAACTCAAAGCCTCGAACCCATTCTTTTGTAATTCTTCACTGATAATTAAGTTGGGAGGAGTCGCAATTAAGGTTAATATCCCCATACTACTAGCAAAAGCCAAAGGCATCAAAAATCGTCTGGGGCTAATATTGGCACTCACAGCAATACTCACAACAATAGGCATCATCACCGCTACAGTACCCGTATTACTAACAAAAGCACCTATCGAAGCAGTCACCAACATAACTAATAAAAATAGCTTGGTTTCGCTATCTCCTGCCAAACGAAGTATCTTGGAACTTATCAGTTTTGCAAGCCCTGTACGAAAGATACCTCCCCCGACAATAAACAGTCCTACCATCATCAATACAATAGAACTTGAAAAGCCCGACAATGCTTCTGTCGGTGTTATAATATTCGTAATGACCAATGCAAGAAGCGCACACATCGCAACCAAATCTGATCTTACTTTACCACTCATAAAGAATGCCGATGAAACAAATAATATTATCAATGTAATATTCATCGGTGTAAAAATCTCATTCAATCCCATATCAACTATTATATATTTATATCTCGTAAATAAGATTACATTATTTTAATAATAACAGAACGTAATTAAAATTGTTGATCAAGACAAAGAAGTCTCTAACATCAATATTAATAAACCACTCTTTATAAATCGAGAAGTACACAAAGATAATAACTTTGTATCTGTCCTCGAAACCCTGTTATCTTTAAAATTCTCTAAATTTCCTATCTTTGGCAAAGATTTTGTAAGAGTATATAGTGAATGGCATAAAAGACATGATCTGTCTAAAACAGATATATGTCTTAATTATTTATATAACAGCAAAAAGAAAGCAATTAAGATATGAAGGATACTAACAAAAACGAAGAGCTAGAGTCACTAGAAAATGATTTAAACATTGAGGATGTGACAAATGAACAGATTGATGACATCGATCAAGAGAAAGAAAGTGCCAATCTGGCGGAAAATTTAGAAAAAAAATTTGAAGATTTAAATGATTCGTATTTACGTTTGCATGCCGAATTTGACAATTATCGCAGACGAACGATGAAAGAAAAGGCCGACCTGTTGAAGACCGGCAATGAAAAAGCTATTTTAGGAGTTCTTACAATTGTTGATGATTTTGAAAGGGCACTTCCTAATATACCTGATGATGCAAGAGAAGGTGTAGAATTAATCTACAATAAGTTCTTAAACTTTTTAGCTCAAAACGGAGTAAAAGAAATAGAAGCTTTAGGCGAAACATTTGATACAGAAAAGCATGAAGCAATTACTACTGTACCCGCTCAAAGCGAAGATCAAAAAGATAAAATTATAGACTGCATACAGAAAGGGTATACACTAAACGACAAAGTAATTCGTTTCCCTAAAGTAATTGTTGCAAAATAAGGTTGTACACCTTAGAAAACTAAAAAGATGGCTAAGAAAAGAGATTATTACGAAGTACTAGAAGTTTCCCGAACTGCGACAATAACGGAAATAAAAAAGGCATATAAAAAGAAAGCAATTCAATATCACCCGGATAAAAATCCGGGTGATGCTGCTGCAGAAGAAAAATTTAAAGAGGCAGCAGAAGCTTATGAAATACTGAGTGACGAACAAAAACGTGCTAAATACGACAGATATGGTCACGAAGCTCCCGGAGGTTTTGGAGGACATTCGGGCGGAGGATTCTCGATGGACGATATTTTCTCTCAATTCGGAGACATCTTTGGCGGTCATTTCGGTGGCGGCTTTGGAGGATTCGGCGGGGGTGGCGGCAGACGTACCAACAGAGGTTCTGACCTACGTGTGAAAGTAAAACTTACACTTAAAGAAATAGCTACAGGTGTTGAGAAAAAAATAAAAGTAAAAAAATACGTAGCCTGTCAACACTGCAAAGGAAACGGAGCCGAAAACGGAACTGCATACACAACTTGTTCGACTTGTAACGGATCGGGAACACAAACCCGTATCGTAAATACTATGTTGGGGCAAATGCAAACTCAAACCACTTGCTCGGCTTGTAATGGAGAAGGCAAAAACATCACAAAAAAATGTCCTCACTGCTCAGGCGAAGGTATTATCCGCGAAGAAGAAGTAATTACAATCAATATTCCTGCAGGAGTTGCCGAAGGTATGCAGCTATCCATGAGCGGAAAAGGTAATGCAGCACGTCATGGAGGAGTCAACGGTGATCTTTTGATTGTCGTTGAAGAAGAACCACATCCCGAATTACTTCGAGATGAAAACGATGTCGTTTACAATCTATTGCTAAGTGTTTCAACAGCAGCTTTGGGCGGCAGCATCGAGATACCAACCATAGACGGAAAAGTAAAAGTTAAAATTGATGCCGGAACTCAACCAGGAAAAGTACTTCGTTTAAAAAACAAAGGATTACCAAGCGTTCATCGATATGGAACAGGTGATTTGTTGATAAATATCAGTGTTTACATACCTGAAAAATTAGATGATGCCGAAAAGAATATTCTTTCAGGGCTTGAGAACTCTCCCAATTTCCAGCCGAATAAATCTATTAAAGACAAAATATTCAGTCATTTCAGACGTATGTTTGATTGATTGTAGCTTTTCAATAAAAAAGCCACTGTTCGTTTTCGAACCAGTGGCTTTTTTATTTCATTACCTATCTATATATTAAGCTTAAACAATGATAATCTGTAATAGATTGATTTATTCGGTCTATCTGCTGCATTTAAGTAAAATGAGGGAATCTGACCTGCAGTATATGTAACCATGGTAAATGTTAGTTTGATCTTTGTATCCTCCTCGAAAGCCAAATACTCACCAATACCTGTTAGCCAGTTTCTATAAGCATATTCCTTCACTAGAACATTATTCGTTGCATTCCTTATTCGTACTGTACCCCATTCATATCCATTGACATCACCATTAAAAGTCATTAAATACTGCCCTTTAGGAATGGTAACGGTCATTTTATCATTTCCCAATATCGCACCGATCTGATTAACCTCTAAAGCAAAGTCTGTCGTCGCATTAGATGCAATAAGATCCTGTTCTGCTCCTGTAAAAATGAACCCGCTGTTATTAATAAACCAGACCATCGACTTGTCTCCCATCACAAGCTTTGTCCATGATGCATTACCATTAGCATCAGATTGTAAGACATAATCCTCAGCTGCTGTACCATCATTTATTCTTAAATTCCCATTTATAAATACATTACTAGTGGCTGAAGGCATAGCTCCAATACCCACATTTCCACCAGCAGAAACAATAAAGTCATCATTGAGTTCAGTCAAGGATAGTGCAGAAGTATTATTTCCTTTAGCATCAATATGAAACACACCTTGAGGAGAAGTAGTATTAATAGCCACCTGGGAATTAATATTATAAGAAAAACAACAAATCAATACAACAGTTATATATAAATATTTCATAATCTATTATTATTTTAGGATACCTTTATAAACATCATTTGAAACCAAACCGAAACATTATAAAAAGGAGCAAACTTAAAGAATGGATATGCGGTTGGCATACTAGAGCCTGCTGAGCCATGCATTCTTATTCCCAGCGTCATAGGCATAGTTACATTAAGCATAAAAGAAGAACCTGCCAACTTTTCATAATAATCTGCACCCCAAACTTGTGGAGCTGCGGCATCTGTTAATGCAACTGTAGTTGCATCAAGTATTCTCATTGCTAAATTCTCACTAACATTCACGATCTCTCCACTAAATATGACAATATAGGTACCGGGGGGAACTACAACACAATCTGCATTCTTTGAAATACCAACTCCATTATCCTGAATTGTAGCAGTATATGTAGCATTTCTAAAGAAAGTAAGTCCGTTTATTGTAATATTGCCAGTAGATATTTTCCAAGTTGCAGTAGGATTAAATAGGCTGTTAGGATCAACCCATTTTCCCAAACCCTCACTATTTGTTGATGAGAATAGCTTGTAATTGGCTTGCGTACCATCTGCAATTTGCATAGTTTTTCGTATATCCAGTTTGGCTGTAGGGCTGGCAGTCCCAATACCCATATTACCGTATGTGTCTACTACAATGTCATCTGCTGTTTCGGGACTGGTAATTGTTGTAAACTGTGTATTATCTCCTTTAGAGTCAATATGCAAACGATGTAAGGGAAAATTGGTATTAACTCCCACTACTTGGGCTTCAGCGACCAATGTTGCGGCAATAGCAATTAATATAATTATATATTTTTTCATATTATAAATTACTCTTTTTTCATTAATTATATCTTCATAAATGTTAGAGTCATATCTAACCTGGATGTAAACGACGGTTGTCTGAAATATGGAACGCCATCATTTACTGCCTGAAAAGTAGGATAAAGCGTAACTGTAGAACTAGTTTCCAAATAGGCTGCAACACCCGATAATTGCATGCTATAATAGGTTGAAAATATTGCTGCAGGATTGCCTTCAATATATAATTTTAGCCAGCCATTTTCCTGAACATCAGTAAAATTAGACGATACAAATATTATATATCTTCCCGATGGAACTTTTACCGAAGAGGTTGCTATAGAACTTTCAATACCAATACCTGTATCGTTACTTATAGACGACGTACCCGAAAGCCTTATTTCATTATAACTGGAAATTTGGAAACTGGCATTCTGCATATTCCATATAGCAATATTTATAACTGTGAAGTCTTGCCATCGGGCATTACCCAGTGCATCACTTCTCAGTATTCTCCCTTCTTTTTGATTCCCATCAACATATCTAAAAGTTCCATCGACATCTACTTTAGCTTGTGGATTTAAAGTTCCTAATCCAAGATTTCCATCTTTAGTAAAGGTTACATCATCAATAAACTTTGTTGAAATATTTGTACTATTATTTCCGGCTCCATCAATATGTATAATACTGCTGATATTCGGATTTTCGGTATTAATTCCGATCTGAGCAGAAAGCCATCCGACACAAAAGAAGGATAGTATAGTTAATAGGTTTCGCTTTATTTTCATTAGTTACTTATTATTAATTAGTTAGTAGATTAAAATAAAAAGCAGTGGCATGTAATCACTACAGACCACTGCAAGACATAGTTGACATAGGCAAAGTCTTATTTGTATAGATTATTAACGACAACAAAAAAAACTGATATTCTATACAAAATGCTTTACTCAAATAACCATGAATAGATTTATTGGGGTAAATATATGTTAGCTGAGATTTTATTTTAGAAGAAACTTTTAAATAAATCGAAGTTATATTCTTCGATAATGAAGAATATAAAAGAACTTTAATTTTAATGATATAAATTCTCATTATCATCTATTATATAATAGGGCATAACATTCATTATAAAAACACTATAGATGTTTACACAATGCCGTTTGATTAGAGTTAGTGGAATTAGTATGCAAATCCTTTTTGTTGTTGAGACAAAAGTATTATAAGCTACAAAAGTGTAGGTATCAAAAATGCAAAACAAATTATCAATATAGCAAAAATACATTCCCAAATACGCAACACCTTAATAAAGAAAAGATTGAAAACAAAACACTCAAGAATAAAAAAGGGGTAGGCTTTGAATAATAAATTCAGAGCCTATCCCTTTTTATAAATGATCAAAAGATCAAGTAATACTATACTTATATTTTATACTTTCCTAATATCCAAAAATACATCAAACATTATCTGATGAACCCTGCTTATTCTGAGTCGCAATTTCTCTCATTTCCTTTGGTGTTAAATCGTATTTTTGCTTAAAAAGACGATAAAACGTACTCTTGCTGTTAAACCCAGAGGTCATATAAACCTCATCAATAGGTAAATCTATATTATAACATAAAAGGCGACGGGCATATCCGAGTCTCATTTCTGTGATGTATTCCATGAAAGTCATACCAGTGTTTTCCAGTATTGCCTCTGTTAAGTATTGACGGTTTGTTCCAAACTCCATAGCTAAAGATTCTCTTGAAATATCAGTATTACGAAAAGACTCAGTAGTACATAAGTACGATTTTATTTTTTCGAATAAAACTAGGTTAGGCTTAACCTCCTGAGAAAGATTATTGCCTTCTTTTATTTTATCTGTATATTTATCCAAATCCCTGAATTGAGAGAATATCAACTCGTTCTTTTTCTTAAGTTTTTTTGCATTTCTTAAAGTTATCCAAAGTAAGCTTAGCAGTAAAATACAGACTATTGATAAAGATATAACAACTGTATATGTATATTTATCTTTCAATTCATTTTCTTTTTCTAACATCTCCTTTTGCAAGCCAATCTCAAAAGTATTGATTTGTCTGGATATATTACTTGACTTAACAGAATCAGAAAATTGAAAAATTTCATCCTTCACCCTGAAAGCATCAGCATAATTACCTTTGGCAAATAATATATCAGCTCTTAATTCCTGAGCAAGCATATAATTTAAAAATTCAGAGTTTTTACTGAAAGTAACAGAATTATTATATTCTAACGCTTTTTCATAGTCATGTTTTTTTAAGTAATAGCTAGACAACATCATATTCGAGACACTAGCTTCTTGCTCATTAATATTTCCAAATTCATTAATATAAGCAAACACACTGTCAAGTAAGACTTCAGCTTCTTTTATTCGATTCATCTCCAAAAGACATTCGATAGCCACTATATCTGCATGATAAAGCTGTTGTTTTTTAAAAAAATCTGATACCTTTAGACTACTCAATCCATTTTTTAATGAATCCACATATGATAATGCCAAATCATATTTCTTCGCATGGGTAGCAGCAGTAGCCAACATAAAGAAATTATAATTATATTCATTCAATATATCTGATGAATCATCCATCTTTTGATAGATTTCAGATACCTTCTTTGAAGTATCAAGAGCCTCATTAGGTTTATTTAAATACAGGTAGATTTTAGCAAGTGTTGAATATGCCGTAGCGTGCTGATAATAATCGTCCGTCTCTGGCATCTCCGCCAGCAAAGAATAAATATTTCTCAATGCTAACTCGTAACTTCCCTCTGCTATCAAATAATTGGCAAGGTACGATTCTGTAATAATTTCACCTCTTTTATAGCCGGCTCTTCGATAATGTATCTTAGCCTCTTCCAATGCAAAAAGTACACTATCTCTTTTTGATGAATCTGTTAAATAAGATCTGGCTAAAAAATAATATGCGGTACCAATGTAACGATCATTCTTCAACTTCGAAGCTTCATGTTTAAGTTTATAAATATATTCAAGACCTTTTTCTGTAGATAAGTTCCATAAATAAGCTTGTTTCAAAGCTTCCAGTTTTTGAATATCATCTTCATCGTTTTTATTACAAGACGTACTCATTATCAATATAATTGATAAGATAATACTAACAGTTGGTTTCAATCTTAATTTACCTCTGTTTAAGTCAGCGTTGTTTAACATTTCGATATATCTAAATATATAAGACATTGCCTAAAGTACATTCTCATGTACAATCGTAAAATCAAAGATAGGACAAAAAAGGTCTAAACTAAGGAAATAAAAATACCTATTATGAAGTATTAGATTATTATGATAATAAATTAAGATACTTATAGCTATAACTACTTCCAAACATACTAATTTAACAAATAAATAAAAGTAAGGAAGGCTATTCAGAATAGCCTTCCTTACTTTTATTTATTTAAGCCAAAACACTATTCTTGTTCCCAGACATAACAGTCTGCAAAATGATGTTTTAAGTCGGTTTTCTTATTAAAGATAGCATATACAGACGATCCCGATCCCGACATCGAAGCATATACCGCTCCTAAAGCATATAATTTCAACTTAATTTGTTCTATAGCAGGGTGTTTTGCGAAAATACTTTTTTCGAAATCGTTTACCATCAAATCTTTCCATTCCGAAACCGGTTTCTTTATTATCTCTTTTAAAGAAACCTCTGGATACGTCGGGTTTATCAATGCAAAGGCATCTTTTGTGGCAACATTAATATCGGGCTTTATAAGCATCAAATAATAGCCTTCTAATGATAAATCTACATTTTCGAGCACCTCCCCTATTCCACTTGCAAAACATGGACGGTTGTAAATAAAAAACGGGCAATCGGCTCCCAACTGAGCTGCTAATGCAGATAGTTGTTCATCTGTTGCATCTAACGAAAATTTATTTCTCAATAGTTTCAGCATAAAGGCGGCATCAGCCGATCCACCTCCAATTCCTGCACCAAAAGGAATCTTCTTTAATAAATGAACATCCAAAAAAGGAATTTTGTAATGTGCCCGCATTAACTTTAATGCTTTCATTACCAAATTATTTTCCGGAGAAGCACCCGTTTTAAGTCCCGACTCGATAAAAGAATCCTGCACTTGTTGCTCAGATATAATTATCTCCAAAGCATCTTTTATCATTATCGGATAAAAGACTGTCTCCAGATTGTGATATCCATCGTCTCTTTTCGAGACAATATTCAAACCCAAATTAATCTTTGCATTTGGAAAACAAATCATAGTTTTTCAAGTAAATTTTATACCAATTTCTTAATTAGAGATTCTCTCTCCCCATAAATATAATCAATAATCGGGATTTCTATCATTGTATATGCACCCGGAGCTTGTTTTAACGATGCACGTGCCGAAGCAACCAACACTTGAGCAGTTAAAGCCGGATTGTTAATTTTCATATTAAAATCGAGCAATTGATTTTGTGTATTTCCCGAAACTCCTTTGCGAACCATATTTACACCATGTCCCATATCTTTTAGGTCGTCTACACAATCAACCTGAGTTACATGTGTTTCGTCATGTGCAAAATAATCATCTGCTTTAATTGCTGCTGCTACATCTTCAAATTTATGACCTTCTTCTACTTCAATATATACCATACGGCGATGAATACTCGTTCCCAGAGGAATAGTCATAGACAAAGCTGCTTTCACACCCTTGATAGCCTTTACTGCTACTGTATGCCCCATACTCATACCCGGACCAAAATTTGTATATGTAACTCCTTTAGGAGCCATAAATTCGAACATAGACCGAATCATCGAGTCTGTACCAGGATCCCATCCTGCCGAAATTACAGATACTGCTTTGTACTCTTTTGCTGTAGCATCTAAACTACGACGAAGATCTACAATGCCACCATGTATATCATAACTATCAACCGTATTGATACCTAAAGCCAGGCATTCCTTAGCATAACTCTCTACACTTCTCGTTGGGGTTGCCAGAATTGCAACATCGACTTTGCCCAATTCTTTAACACTGGCTACAACTTTATAATTATTAAGCTCTACAGGAATATCATTTGGGTTACGACGTACAATACCTGCAACTTCAAAATCAGGAGAACTTAAGATTGCATCCAGAACATATTTTCCGATATTACCATATCCGACAATTGCCGCTTTTATTTTACTCATATAATTGTTATTTTTATAAATAATATTTTGTCAGGAAATCTAGCCGTTGTATTATCAAACAGCTTACAAAAGTATAGAAAAATAATGAAATAAATAATCCAAAATAGCTATTGATAAGTTTCATCGTAACAATTACCTATTGTCCTTATATTTACCAAACCTATCAAATGATCTGTAACTTTATATTTCTCGTTTTTCCTTTGCTTACAGGAGTTTCCATAAAGAAAATTTACTTATATTCGTAGTTTATAAAAACCGTTGAAATGAAATTAAATATACCGAATTTTCCTGTATCCGAAATCGAAAATATTATATTCGATTTTGGAGGAGTCATTATGGACATTAACATCGGACGAACTATAGCAGCTTTTAGTAATCTGCGCATCGAAGGTTTAGAATCTGATGATATTATATCTGCTCACAAAAAGTTCTTACTCGATCTTGAATTAGGTCTTATTACTCCTTCGCAATTTATAGATGCAATTCATACAGACTATCCGGCAGCCAAAAACGTATCCGAAAAACAAATATGGGACGCATGGAATGCCTTATTACAGCCTTACTTACCAGAACGCATAGCTTTACTGGAAAACATAAAAAAGAATTACAGAACTTACTTGCTCAGCAATACTAATTTTCCTCACAGAGTTAAATTTAAAGCGATGTTTAGAGAGCAATTCGGCGAAAATTTTGATGACTTATTTATCAAATGTTTCTATTCGGACGAAATGCAACTTAGAAAACCCGATCATGAAATATACAGACAGGTAATGGATGATATACGCCTCAATCCTAAAAACACTTTATTTATTGATGATAATGAACTTAATATAACAGAAGCTCGAAATTTTGGATTACAAGCTTATCATTTAACTGGTGGTGAAAGAATAACCGACTTGTTTATTCCCGATTAATTTTTCATGTTCTCGCACAGACTTTAAAACAGAAACGTTTGCCATATTTATCAATGATAAAATAATTTATGAAAAAATTCATTTCCTGTATATTATTAATTTTTACAATAAGCCCAATTGCTTCGGCTCAAGATTTAAGTAACTGGGTATCGGGGTTATCTATGATCGAAAATGCGGAATATCAACTGGTCGACCGCTCAATGTTGGAAGCCTCATTAGCGGCAGCTAAAGCGGCAGACTCTACAGGGATAATGTCCTCTCCAACCCCTCCCTTTATGGAAAAGCTTGAATCTATAGATATTATCAATTTAAGCTCTTGTTCTACTGAAGTAAAAGACCTCTTCTTAAAAGATCTTGACAATATACAAGACGAGAAAGGGTATGAAACTCTAATAAATGTAATTGATGACAGTGACAAAGTACGTATTATTGCCAAAAGAGAAGGGGCAATAATCCCTCAGATATATGTTTTCGCAATAGATAGCGAGGATAACGAAATTGTAATTATAAGAATGAATGGCAGGATGGACGAATCTGATATTGCCGATATAATAAAACAACAGCAAAAGTAATAAATAGCCAAAGTATAAAAAAGCTCTAATCATCGGATTAGAGCTTTTTTTATGCTGCTCAAGAACAAACACTTTTAAATATAAATTAGATTACTCATCTTTGAGAAAGTCGTATAACCAAACTAATGATTCGTAATCCTCTCGAATAATTTCTGCAAATTTAGGGGAGAAAACATCCTCATTTATAGGTATATTTTTGCCAACATACAAATTCTTACGTTGTACCCATGGCTGAAAATACTCCGATAATTCATTTGGAATAGGACGTTTATATTCATCACCATATATCACAAAACCCCGATCAAGTATCTTCTGTGTTTGAGCCTGAAACTCCTTAGCATCATATGCTATACTATCTCGTAAAGCATCCATTGTTTTTTTCTTTGGAGCGAATAAACCCATTCCATAAAAATAGGTTTCAGCATTAAGTTCCATAAAAAAACCGGGTATATTCACCCAATCCGGTGTCGGAACTTGAAAACTCATCCATAAACAAGTTTTGTAAGGGTCTTTATTCTTAGAGAAACGCACGTCTCGATAGATGCGGGACAGTACCCTGTGAGGACGTAATTCGAATTGCGAGTCAATATTGTACATCGTAGGAGTGAGCGTTGAAATAAGCTCCTTAAATGGCTTTACAAGTTCATTATCATAAACAGAACGATGTTCTTCGAACCACTCTTTATAGTTATTATCTTGTAGATCTTTGAAAAATTGTATCGTTGCAGGTGTAAATCCGTTAAAAGCCATAATTTGTCTATTGCTATATTTATTTTCTGCCAAAGTCGGCTGGGATTTCGCCCCATTCCGAGGTTTCCCATTTTATAATTTTTGTGGTATAGGTATTTTCTTTCAACCATTTTTCGGCACGGTCTATCATATAAAACAAGGATAGATTCTCGGGGGTTTTCTCCAGCTTTGTTTTGCACTTCTTGTCTTTTACCCATTTGATAGCATTTGCACTATCTGAGTATAAAGGCATTGTCAGCTTTTTTTGTTTCAACAAAGCCAATCCATGTACTAAAGCTAAAAATTCTCCAATATTATTCGTTCCCTGCTCATAAGGTCCCTGATGAAAAATTTGCTCACCGGTCAATACATAGACACCCCGATATTCCATTAAACCGGGATTTCCACTGCAAGCAGCATCTACAGCTAAGCTATCTTTTATTATAGCAGGATTAGAAAGTAATTTCTTTGGTGATTCTTTTTTTGCTTGTTTACCAACATACAACCAAGGACTTTCATCGAAAGCCTTCTTTGCTTGTTCTAATGAAGGAAATGATTTATATATGGCTCCATCGTAGCCCGAAACTTGCGCTTTGCATTCATCCCAAGAGTTATATACCCCGGGGACAACACCATTCCATACTACATAGAAGTTTTTTTTTGCCATTTATCTAAAGGAAGAATGTTTAGATAGCAAAGATAAGTATTTATCTAAAATTGCACTTCAACATTTGCGCGCAAAGTTCCATATTTCCACTTGGGACCGCTTTTCACAAGGCGAACAGCTTCTCGATCCAATGATTTACATAGACCTTTTGTTACAATAATATTTGTAGGATTGCCATCTTTATCAACAGAGAGTTGTAAAACGACTTTACCTTTTACATCTTTACAATCACCATCCTGTGGGCGAATCATATTATCTTTAAGATATTTCTTATATTCTTTTTTACCCATTAACGGTTCAGGCTCTATTCTTTTTGATGATTCCGATGCAAATGAATTTGATCTTGCTTTAGGCCTGTAAAAAGATTCACGTGATACTTTACGGGTAGTACTTTCCACCTCGTTTAGCTCAAGTGCATTTCCATTTAATTCATCGGCTCCAACCACTTCAATTTTATCAAATCCGGCTTGTTCAGCTAATAAACGAGCTTCGTGACTATCTACTTTAGGTAATGATGTAGCTTCGGTTTCTTTTACTGTAGACCTTGTTGGTTCTTCAGCAACAGCCATTTCCATTACTCTGCTATTTTTACCTTTTGCAGTACTTTTATTTACCTCTACAATTCGGCTTCGGGTTATCTCTGTCACTTCTTTGGTAGTCCAAGCATCCTTCAATTTCTCAGGCATTTGCTGTACTTTGGTGTTTCCTGACTGGGTTACAGGAACTTTTGCTTCTGCCAAAATTGAAGATGAAGCATCGGCTATAAATATCTTCTTATTATCTTCTGTAGAAGCAGGCATTTCTGCTGATTCTTCTTTCTTTAACTCAACATAAGTACCGGGCAGATATAGAGGAAGCACTTCTACTGGCTTTATCACATCATCCAAATTAGAAATAGGAACAACCGATTCTACAGATGCATCTTGTGACGGATCATTCTCCATCATGGCTGTAAGTTCTAGTCTTTTTTGTTCTATATAAACTTCGGGAGCGTATAGATTTATGTATGAATTTTCGGTCTCATGAGCAAGTGCCATTGATGACTCATGATTCATAAGGGCAAAATATCCACTAAGTAAAGCAATAACTGCAACAGCTGCAACAGCAATTTTCCATGCTCCTGATCTGGATTCACGCAAAGTCGTACGGGCAAGTACAGATGCCTGCATGCGTGCTATTCGATCGACATGATTTCCTTCTACAGAATCATATCCTTCGATAGCAGCAGACAAAAAAGGATCATTCATCGCCTCGTGTTCTATACGATGAGCGCCTTTCCCTCTACGGACTCCTTGTATGTAATCAAGAAATTTCATTATTCAGCCTGCTTTCTATACACAATTTCAAATTACGTTTACCATTTTGAATGTAGCTTTTTACGCTTTTCAGATCATATCCAGTTAGTGCAACAATATCGGCATAAGACATCTCTTCATAAAAGAACTTATTGATCGATATTCGTTGTGGCTCGGAGAGTTTAGCCATGCAGTAATTCAATGCATCCTCATGCTCCTTTTCCACGTCTTCACTTAATAGAGTTAAAATTGTGTCAGATTCCATAACAGTGGAATCAAAATCTACAATTATTTCTTTTTTATTTTCTTTTAACAGGTGAAAACAGTGGTTTCGGACTACGCTGTACAGCCATGTCTTAAAAACTTTAATTTCGTATGTGCTTACCCGGGGAAGTAAGTTTTCGAATATCTCCATAACTGCATCTTGAGATTGATCTTCATTTTGCAAATATTTCAAACAGAGACCATATATCAACGGAATATACCTGTTATAAAGCTGACCAAAATACTCGGAATCACCGGTCTCTCGGTATTGCTCTAACAGTTCTTCATCTGTATAATCTACAGATTTGTCTCTATTTTGTTTGAAAAATCTCAATTTTCGCTGTTTTATATAGCGGGCAAAGCTACATGATTTTATAAAAGTGTGCAACGGTATAAAAAAAAAATGTTCTTTTTATGGAATTTTCGTTGACACTTTCTCTATAAATCAAAGAATATGATGTAAGAATCACCAAAAGAGTCACAAAAACACATTCGTTTAAAATCCTTTCTTACACAGGGATTCAAAGGGATTGATAGAAAAAAAGTGAAATATCAAAATAAAATGAGTAAAAAATGTTAAACCTAAAAACAGTAACTAATCTTCTCTTTTTTAAGTTCAGAAATAAAACATAACATTATCCAAGAAGTAGTCCGATCTAAATTCTCATAAAACTAAAAATCTAATAAAACTGTTTTGATTAAAATACACTACCAAGCAATTAAAAAAAGAACGAAATGTAATAAGGATACTATCGGTTTTAAGGAATAAAAAAAATACCGTATCTTCGATAGATATAATTTCAAGAATAATACTTTAAAAGTTAAATAACAAATAAAACATAATCATGAAAGCCAAATTAGGTATAATATTAGTGCTATTATGTGTTGTATCATTTTACATTTATGATTCAAAGGACATAAAGAAAACCAAGCAACAAG
This sequence comes from uncultured Dysgonomonas sp., assembly GCF_934668725.1. GTDB lineage: Bacteria > Bacteroidota > Bacteroidia > Bacteroidales > Dysgonomonadaceae > Dysgonomonas_A. The sequence goes on along the minus strand of NZ_CAKUOF010000011.1, from coordinate 8,168 downwards.
AAAAAGTAACACTAATCAGTGGTAAAATTGTAAATGCCGAGAATGGACAACCTGTAAAAGATGTTGCAATTGCAATACAAGGTACTAATCCTCAATCTCTTTCAAATGCAGAGGGAGAGTATATCATTCAGGCAAGAGGCGATCAGGAGCTTGTGTTCAAACACCCTAAGTACAAATCGCTTGTAATAACGGCAAAAGATGCTAAAGCGATTAAAATGGAAGCAACAAATCCCGATGACATAAAACGCCTTCAGGAAGATTTTGAAAAGGCAAAATAGAATTTTGAAGTTCTAATTATTTACCAATAAAAAGGAGGCAGGTTAGAAGACCTGCCTCCTTTTTATTGAAATTACTTATAATCTTATTTGGTTATAACTCCCAATTCGGCAACAATATAATCTCTCGATGAAGTTGTTGTTTGCAAAGGCTCTATTTTCATAAACTTTGCTTCTATCCCTTTATCGAATAATATACTTTGTTTTATAGGATTATTTTTAATATTATTAAAAGCAACATTGTTTTGCACCTTAGTCCAGTTCTTACCATCCACACTAGTGTATAGATTATACCTATAAATATTGTTGGCTGTTTCACTCTTCAATGGATCATAAGTAAAACCTTTAAGATTTAATTTTCGACCAAAATCAATTACAACAGGTATATTATCTTTAACTACCACATAAGAATTGGGGTTACCATCTACAATAACCGATATATTATCTGCTACAGGAGAAACAACCGACCACTGAGATGGTGCAACATCATATACAACAGATACAATTTCACTCCTGTCTTTTCCCTCATCTATAGTTGCAAGAGCCTTTACAGTACCACCTTCGACTAAGCTAAATTCTCCTTTAAATACTTTTGATGCTGTTGTAGGTTCGCTACCATCTGTTGTGTAATAAATTACAGGCTCCGGAGTAGCACACAATATAGAAACAATTCCTTCTTTACTCCTAGAAATAAGAGGTGATGACAATTTTTCAGGAGCAGCAAATAATCCTACTTTATTTAATATAGGACACGCCAACGAACTTTGAATATTAATTCTCAACTTTTGAGTATTAATTGTCGGAAATCTCAATATACGCTTATATCCTATGGTAGTAGCTTGAGCAATTTCTTCCCACCTATCTCCATTCAGATATTCAACATTAAATTTAGCTACACGCTGTCCCAGAGGTATATACTCCTGAAGCATTAATCTGTTAAACGATTTTGCTTGCCCCAAATCTATCTCTAATGAAGCTGTAAGAACATCATCATCTGTAGTCCAATAACTATCATAGTTGTCGTCCAATAAGTTCGAAGCAGCATATTTAGGTGAATTAGCTCTGGTTTTAGAAGCCTTTACTGTTGCACCTTTCGATAGATCTTTACTGAAAATCGATTCTATTTCGTGATGAAACTCCATCAAGCGAATAGAATCATTGGCATGTATACGCCCTCTTCTATCAGGCGGAACATTCAGTAACAAATTAGAATTTCGACCTACAGAAGTATAATATATATCCATCAACTGGTCAAGACTTTTAACTTTATCATTTGTAGATGGACTAAAAAACCACCCTGGACGTATTGATACATCCGTTTCGGCAGGCACCCATGCAGTCCCATATATATTCCCGATATTAAGTGTATCAGTAGGAGGAGAAGCCTTACCGGGAGCAAACCCTTCGATATTCAGACGAGACCAATTAGTTTCACCTGCAACACCACGCTCATTACCCATCCAACGGCAACCCGGGCCAACATCACTAAAGATTATAGCATGGGGTTGATTTTTATATACTACATCGTGAAACATTTTCCAATCATAAACCTGTTTCTTCCCTCCTTCGTGTTCACCGTTAGCTCCATCAAACCATTGCTCGAATATAGGACCATAGTTCGTTAAAACTTCGGTTAAAGTATTTGCAAACACCTGATTATATTCGGGTGTTCCGTATGCAGGATGATTTTGATCCCAAGGAGAAAGATATACCCCGAATTTAAGCCCATATTCTTTACATGCTTCCGACAACTCTTTCAACAAGTCTCCTTTACCATCTTTCCACAAACTTTCACGTACTGTATGTGTACTATATTCGCTAGGCCACAAACAGAAGCCATCATGATGTTTAGCCGTAAGAATTATACCTTTCATACCCGCAGCTTTTGCCGTTGCTGCCCATTGACGACAGTCAACATCCGTAGGATTAAATACTTTGGGATCTTCTTTGCCGTTTCCCCACTCGACATCCGTAAATGTATTGGGGCCGAAATGAACAAACATATAATACTCCATTTTTTGCCATTCGAGCTGATCTGCAGATGGCAAAACTCCGTAAGGCTTGGGTGGATCGTCATTGGTGCAGGATGAAAACACCCCGGTCAACAGCAGACTTAAAGAAAGTAAACCTGCCTGATAAGTTTTTATACGTTTCATTTTATCAGATTTTTTATTTAAGTAACAGAATGTATTTATATCGTATTTAAGGTTAGAATTACTACGAGAAGTAAGATAGATGCATATAAGAAGTCAAATCACAATGGCTTACCAAATCAATTCGTTTTCCCCCACAATCATATCCATTTGTATATCTTTTTCATCGGCTGGTATTTGATCTTTCAACTGAAAATCGAAACAAACACCCACTTTAGGAGCTTTTATATTTGTCAGAAAACGATCATAATACCCTTTTCCTCGTCCCAACCGATTACATTTTCGATCAAAAGCCACTCCGGGAACAACTACTAAATCTATTTTTGAAAAATTAGTAAAATCATCACCAACAGGTTCATCGACTCCTATTTTCGATTTTTCAAAAGAAGTATTATTTTCCAGCTTTCGAAACACTAAATGGTCATCTTTTACTACAGGCAAATAAAACTGCTTCTCAGACTTCCATTTCTCAATAAAAGCTTTCGTAGATACCTCATCTGCCATCGAGTTATATATAAGTATGATAGATGCATCTCTGAAAGTTCCGGTTATTTCGAGTACCGAAAATACCTCATCCGACATCTGAAGCAACTGCTCCGATGTATATTGTCTCTTTTCGGCAGCAATTTCTTTTCTTAATTTATCTTTGGCAGAATCTATTCCTGATTTCAATATATTTAATTTTGAGTTAACAAGTTTATAGGTAAACGAGTATATAAACGTTATCTATTTGTATACCCGTTTTTCCTGTTTTTTATTTATATGACTGTGCTTTTATCGCAGCCGGATATGCTTTCTTTTCCTGTATAAGTTCTATAGCTTTTTTCAAAACAACATCATCCTGAAGAATCATAGAATAATAGCCTTCGTCCCCAAAAAAGTTACGAATGATATTAGCTTTCAATTGCAGAGTTAATAAATTACGGCATTCATTCACCAAATAAGGTCTGTATCTGATGCCTTTTGCTTCTGCTAAACTAATAAGGTTGGTAAGCAAAGGTTGATACGACAAATATGCATCCATATCTTTCCAGTTAGTAAACTTCTCTAGGCGCTGACGGTTTTTATCAGTATACATAAATGCATACTCATATACTAAACCGTTATTCATTACCGAAATATAATAAGAATTAACACCTACAGTATCTCTAGGAATAAATACATCGGGCATTATACCTCCGTTTCCATGTACTAAACGCCCTCCTAAGGTGTGGAATACAGGTTCGTTTTCTTGTTTGATACTATCTTGTGAATCGAATTCACCTCTAAGGTAGCGATTCATTAAGTCCTCATTATAATCTTTCGATTTTCCCAGTTCATAAGGTTTTTGAATCGAACGCCCCGCAGGTGTATAATATCTGGCAATAGTCAACCTTAAAGCCGATCCGTCTGCAAATTTTTGTTGTTGCTGAACCAAGCCTTTGCCAAAAGAACGGCGACCAACGATTAACCCTCTGTCATTATCCTGAATAGCTCCTGCAAATACTTCACTTGCCGAAGCACTGCCTTCATCCATCAAAACAATCAACTGATCTTTTTTAGATGTACCCGAACCATTGGCAAAAGCATCTTCACGTTTAAAGGCTCTACCTTGAGTATAAACGATTAGTTCTCCTTTATCCAGATATTCATTTACCATATCTATGGCAGCATTGAGGTAACCTCCTGTATTTTGACGCAGGTCTATAATAAATGATTCACTGCCTTGTTTTTTCAACTTTGATATAGCCGAGATAAACTCCTGAGTAGTAGTTCCACCGAATTTGCTGATTTTTATATATCCTATTTTTTCTGCAGGTTGATAAGATATATCCACTGTATTAACAGGTATATCGCCACGTCTGACAGTGATATCTATAGGCTTTGTATTACCTAATCGTATGATACCCAGCTTAACATCCGTACCTTCTGCTCCCCTTAAGCTTCTCATTACTTTTTCATTGGTGATATCTTTACCGGCATACAAGTTGTCGTTAACATATACGATACGATCTCCGGGACGAATACCCGCTGCTTGAGAAGGTCCTCCTGTAATTACACTTACCACCATAATGGTATCGTTACGTAAAACAAACTGAACACCGATACCACTAAAATGACCTTCGAGATCATCGCCCATCAGTTCCATATCTTTTGCCGTAAAATATGCAGAATGCGGATCAAGTTCAGATATAAGTCCGGGAATAGCTTTTTCCACCAATTCCTGAGTATTCACTGTGTCTACATATGCTTCATTGATATATTGAAGCACTGCATCAAATTTATTACCTCCACTAAAAATGGTTTTCTGTGATGTGAAGATCGAAAAACCATTGCCAATAATAATACCAATTACGATACCAAAAGCAATCCACAAGGGTAACCAAACAAAGTATCTTTTACTACTAGATGTTGATCTCATTGAAATCAAAAATTATATATGTTGATATTTAAGGCCTGATGCCTTTTTATTAGTTTGAAAGTACAAGTACAACTACCATTTCTGTCTTAGTAATATTATATCAAGTACTTATAGTTTATTTTGGTTTAATTCTGTCAAATCTATAAAAACGGTTTCGATACCAGCTCTTTCGAGAAGTTCACAACCATCCATATTGTGATATTTATCACTATATACGACTCTTTTTATCCCCGACTGTATGATAAGCTTCGAACATTCCATGCAAGGCGATGTGGTTACATACATTGTTGCCCCCATGCTACTGTTATGTGAACGGGCAACTTTAGTGATAGCGTTAGCTTCGGCATGCAAGACATAAGGCTTTGTCAAATAATTCTCGTCCTCACAAACATTTTCGAATCCGGCAGGCGTTCCATTGTACCCATCGGAAATTATCATTTTATCCTTTACAATAAGAGCTCCGACTTTACGTCTTTTACAATAGGAGTTTTCGGCCCAAATCATCGCCATACGCAAATAACGATTATCTAATAAATGCTGTTTGTCAGTATCCATGCCTTTTTATCTAAAAATATAAAGATTTTCGAATTTTACAAAAATACACATTTAAAGTTTATTCTAATAGCGAAAGTCAACAAGTTATCTATAAATATCAGTAGATTCTTTTAAATTTTAAAGAAAATATATATGAGGACAATAAAATTATCTTTTATTAAATGAAAATATACACCTAACAAACCCCTGTCAGACAAAAAAAATAGATTTCCAGAATTTGATTCATCTAAAAAAAACGTAAATTCATTGTCTGATATCACATTTATTATCATCTACTAAATACCTTTTTCTATATGAATAAATTAGACATATTATCTGCATCTTATAATGACACCAAAGATATAAAGTACGATTATGCTGTTTTACCTTGGGGAGCTACAGAGCCTCACAACTACCATCTACCTTATTTGACGGATTGTTATCTGGCTCATGATACAGCTTTTGAGGCGGTTAAGAAAGCATACAAACAGGCAGACATTATAGGGATGATATTACCCCCTATACCTTTTGGTTCGCAAAACCCCGGACAATTAAACCTTCCTTTCTGCTTACATGCACGTTATGAAACTCAGAAAGCAATATTATCAGATATCGTTGCGTCACTTCACAGGCAAAAAATAGATACGTTGATTATCATAAACGGACATGGAGGTAATAACTTCAAAAACATGATTCGTGATCTAGCTGTAGATTACCCGGACTTCTTGATTGTTGCGTCAGACTGGTTCAAAGTTATTCCAACTAAAGATTATTTCGATGAACCGGGAGATCACGCAGATGAACTCGAAACTTCGGTATTAATGCATTATCGACCTGATCTGGTTAATTTAACTGTGGCAGGCAATGGAGTTTACACACCCTTTAAAACAAAAACTCTTCGTGAAGGTATTGCATGGACTCCGCGCAACTGGTCTAAAGTTTCACAAGATACAGGCATTGGTAATCCTCATAAGTCAAGTGCCGAAAAAGGAAAAAAATATGCAGAAGCTGTAACCGATAAATTGGCTGCTCTATTTGTAGAGTTAGTTAAAGAAGAAATATATTAAAGTTACAAACTTATTTATTATTTATACTTTTTGTTTGTAAAAAAGGGACGTATTATATATGTCCCTAAATTATTAAAACCTGATATCTTTATTTAAGTTATTTCTTCCATTCAAAGCAACCTATATCCGGTCCTTCGTCACTACGGCGCGAGACCCCTAGTAAATCAAAAGGAAGAGATACTGCCGCCTGACGCGATCCTTTATGTATGGCCGGTGAATTCTCTGATAATCTGAAATCATAGAAATAGTACAGACTTGGATTCCCGGCAGCCGATTCAAATGAGTAAATATATTTAAAAGCCGGATCCACATTCCATACTGTATTTAGAAAGAAAGCATCATCCGTACCTCTATTTTTTATTAAACAGTTCAAAAAAGAATATTCAAAGCTTACGGCATCATTTTTATCCAGTTCCAACTCACCACTTCCCCTTCCTGCAATTATTGTATTCGTAAAAGAAGTATTCAACAACGGATAGCTTACAGATTTCCCTGTGATATCAGAACCTTTATTAGCTAACAGCATAGCATTTCTACGAGGCAAAAATCCCCAATTAGCATCCATATAATTAGCAATGGTACACTGTAAAAAATCGTAGCTACCTCCTAACAGCCTGAGTGTATATCCTCCTGAATTAGCTAACAAAGTATTTTTTGCTGTTATTCTACAATTCACCGCCCAAAAGACTTCTTTACTCGAATTTTGAATAATTGTATTCATAAATGTAGCCTTCTGCTTCGTGGGGTCAGAGTCATGAAAAAGTATACCATAAATACCGTTACGTATTCTTACATTTTCAAAATTATTGCCATAACTAGCAGATGCAACCTCAATCCCCCCCCATTGGCCGGGAACTCTATCGAATGGCACATTGCCCGACTGATATAAATTATCCATCCGGTCACCTCTAAACACAACAGGTTCGGCAATGGTACCAACGGCATTTATACGACCGTTAATTAACACCTTTGCCCCACTATGAAAAAACATTTGCACATTTTTCTGAATGTTCAAAGTAGCCCCTTCGGATATAGTCAAGCCATCAAATATAAGGAATGGCTTTTCGGAAGTAATAATCGTATCCGATTTTATCGTTTTCCCTCTCCAGATAATAGCATCTTGCCCTATAGCTTCGAGCCTCACATACTGAGTTACACCATTGAATTGAAAACGGATAGAATCATCAACAAGTATAGGGGTATTTTTATTGAGTGGGTCAACCGTTACCTCAACAAATATATATATACTATCTTTCGCTAAGATATCAACATTGCTTATCTTATTTCCACTTATACCGTCTACATTCATTCTGAATCCGGTATTTGCCGCATTCATCAGTTCAATGGAATTTATTTTCAGGGCATCGTTATTCCTGTTATAAATTTTCAAACGCTTGGTAGCTGTACCAATTGTCGTAAAGACAGTATCAAAGCGCAAGGTATCCGTCGAAAAAGATAACCGAAGGCTGCTGCTATTCGAAAAATTATCATCGTTACTGCATGCAAAAAACAAAGAGAACGAGGCAAGGAATGTTATAATATAAACGACTAACTTCATACTTATACAGATGGTATCAGATTAAATACTGCACGTCCCATCAGGAGAGCAAGCTCGTCCTTTGTGCCTGTCACCACCTCCACCTTTCGATACACCGTTTTGTTTCCAGAAGTTATATGATTTATTGAGCACCTCTATATACTCCTCTTCGGCAAGTGAACCTTGTATGATATCTTTACC